>NZ_JBDMSK010000007.1:0-93023 GCF_039758815.1 Collinsella aerofaciens
TGGCCTGGCGTCAGCATGCCGCGATTCAGTCGCGCGGGCAGCATTTCCCAGTTGACAAAACTATAGGAACACCCCCCAAAAGGCCCAAAACGGGCCAAACGTCCCAACCCGCCAAGCGAATCGGGCCCTATGGGCATTCCGCTCTTGGGTGCACATCGGCCAGACTACAGCTAGGGACATTCTGCAGCAAAAGGCCGGCCGCGCGCATTGGCCGCACAACCTTCCAAAACTCTACGGCAAGGAGGCACCCATGAAACGTCACGGCACCCTCTGCACGACCGCGCTCGCCATCGCAGTCTGCTCGTTCGCCCTGATGGGATGCAGCAAAATCGACGGCAAAACCGGGCCATCTGAGCCGAATCCCGGAAGCACCGAAGCTGCCGAGGAAACGACGCCACAGGGTAGCTTCGACAAAATAAACGAAGACATCGTCGATCCCCAGGGCTTGGGTCCTGATCCCCAAGCACAGCTCCCCCTCGACCTCGAGGCAGACGAGAACGTCCATGTTACCTGCGTGGGTAAGGACACGGATGGCTACGGCGACGCCGTGTTGGTCTTTACGGTGGCCAACAATACCGGTGTCGACATGATGTTTGGCGACGTGGACTCCTATGCCTACGTCAACGGCGTGGTCCGCGACGTGCGAATGCGTCAGCCAGTCGCAGCGGGCGAGGAAACGCGCGCCATGCTCACCTTTGTGGGCACCTTCGACGATCCGGACTTTGATGTGAACAACGACCTCAACGACATCTACCTCAACATTAGGATGTTCGAAGAGGCAACGGGCAACGTTTACTTTAGGGACCTGGTGCACATCCCGTAGAAGACGGTGCGACGCATTGACTAAGCAGGGCATACAACACAAAACGAGGGACGACCCAACCGGACCGTCCCTCGTTTATTGCATGTCAGCTTTACGCGCAGCGCTTACTTGACCACCAGGTTGACCAGCTTGCCGGGCACGCAGATGGCCTTGACGACCGTCTTGCCCTCAAGCCACTTGGCAACGGCCTTCTCGGCGGCAGCCTGCATGTCCTCATTGGAGGCATCGCGGGCAACGTCAACACGACCGCGGACCTTACCGAGCACCTGAACCACAATCTGCACCGTGTCCTCAACGGACTCGGCCAGGTCGAACTCGGGCCAGGCAGCGGTGTAGGCGTTGCCATCGCAGCCGAGGGCCTCGTGCCACAGCTCGTCGGCCCAGAACGGGCAGATGGGGGCAAGGACGCTCACGATATCCTTAGCCACGCCGTAGCACAGCGCCTTGTCGCGGGCGGTACCCTCGGTGGCGTTGAGGTAGGCGCTCGCCGCGTTGACGAGCTCCATGACGGCCGAGATGGCGGTGTTGAACTGGCCGCGGTCGAAGTCCTCGGTGCACTTGGCGATGGTGCGGTGACGCTCGCGATAGAGCTTCATCGCAACCTCGTCGAGCGCGGACTTGTCGAAGGCCACGTTGGCGTCGCCGGACTGGACGAGCTGCCAAACGATACGCCAGGCGCGCTTGATGAAGCGGTTGGCGCCCTCAACGGCCTTGGGATCCCAGTCGAAGTCCTTCTCGGGCGGGGCGATAAACAAGATCGCCAGACGCATGGTGTCGGCGCCGTAAGGTTCGATGACCGAGCTCGGGGGCACCACATTGCCCTTGGACTTGGACATGGTGTCGCCGTTCTCGTCCTTGACCATGCCCTGGCACAGCAGGTTGGTGAAGGGCTCGTCGACGCTCAGCAGGCCCAGGTCGCGCAGTGCCTTGGTAAAGAAGCGGCTGTAGAGCAGGTGCAAAATAGCGTGCTCGATGCCGCCGATGTAGTTATCGACGGGCATCCAACGGTCTGCCGCCTCGCGGGAGAAGGGCAGCTCGGTGTTGTGCGGGTCGGTATAGCGCAGGTAATACCAGCTGGAGCAGGTAAAGGTATCCATGGTATCGGTCTCGCGCTTGGCCGGGCGACCGCAGACCGGGCAGGTGGTCTCGTAGAAGTCCTTGCACTCGGCAAGGGTTTCGCCGGCGCCCAGGTCCAGGTTCTCGGGCAGCGTCACCGGCAGCTGATCCTCGGGCACGGGCACGATACCGCAGTGCTCGCAGTGGATGGCCGGGATGGGGTTGCCCCAATAGCGCTGACGGGAAATGAGCCAGTCGCGCAGACGGAACTCGACCTTGCGACGACCGCAGCCCATGGCCTCGAGGTCGGCCACGATCGCAGCCTCGCCCTCGGAGTGCTTGCCGCCGCGCATGCCGGTGTACTTGCCGGACTGGACGAGCGTGCCCTCGGCAGCGTGAGCGCAATCCCAGTCGACGGTATCGGCATGGAAGGTATCGATGGTCTCACCGCTGGCCTCGACGGCAGCGCGATCGTCATCGTCCAGGATGATCGGCACGATCGGCAGGTCGTACTTACGGGCAAACTCAAAGTCGCGCTGGTCGCCACAGGGAACGGCCATGACGGCACCGGTACCGTAGTCGGCAACGACATAATCGGCAACCCACACGGGGACCTTCTCGCCGTTCACGGGGTTCACCACGTAGCGGCCGGTAAAAGCGCCGTGCTTCTCGATGGTGCCCTGGGCACGCTCGACGGCAGAGATATGCTTGGAGTCCTCGACGATCTTGGTCACGGCTTCCTCGTACTCCGTGCCCTCGACGAGCTCGTGCAGACGGGCGTACTCGGGAGCCAGGACAAAGAAGGAGACGCCAAAAAGGGTATCGGCACGCGTGGTGAAGACGGTGATCTTGCCCTCGTCGCCCTCGATGGGCTCGCCATCCTGGTCGCAAAGGGTAAAGTCGACCTCGGCGCCCTCGGAGCGACCGATCCAGTTGGCCTGCATCTGCTTGACGCGCTCGGGCCAGCCGGGGAGCTTCTCCAGGTCGTCGAGCAGCTCTTGGGAGTACTCGGTGATCTTGAAGTACCACTGCTCCAGGTCGCGCTTCTCGGGCTCGGTGCCGCAGCGCCAGCACTTACCCTCGGTGACCTGCTCGTTGGCCAGAACGGTCTTGCAGTTAGGACACCAGTTGACCGGGTTCTTCTTGCGGTAGACCAGGCCCTTTTCCCACAGCTTCTCAAAGATCCACTGACCCCAGCGGTAGTAGTCGGGGCTGCAGGTCTTGACCATGCGATCCAGATCGTAGGAGAAGCCCATGCGCTTCATCGTGGCGAGCGCCTGGTCCATGTTCTTATACGTCCAGGCGGCAGCCTGCGTATTGTGTTTGATGGCGGCGTTCTCGGCAGGCAGGCCAAAGGCGTCAAAGCCGATGGGGTGCAGCACGTCGTAGCCGCGCATGCGGGCCTGACGGGCCATGGCATCGCCGATGGTATAGTTGCGCGCGTGGCCCATGTGCAGGTCGCCCGACGGATACGGGAACATCTCGAGCACATACTTTTTAGGCTTGCTGTCGTCGGTGTCGACGGCAAAGAGGTTGGAGTCCTCCCAGGCCTTCATCCACTTGGACTCAATGGCCTGCGCGTCGTAGGCAGGGATCTCGTCCTTATGGTCTGTGCAATCGCACATATCAGCTCCTTTAATCTTAGCTGGGGTCGGTCGGCTTAGCTTTATTCGCTACTGCGGACAGTCCTGCGCAAGACGAAGAGCACATTTAGTGCTCTTCTTTGCGTGCGGAACTTGTAGCGAACAAAGCTAAGCCGCCCGACCCTAAGGTTGACTCGACTGATAATAGCAAATACGACAAGCGAGATGCCTGCGACTTGCAGGCATCTCGCTTTATCTAAATAACGTGGTTGTGAATCAACCGCTAATTGTTACCCGCCCAAGCATGGTCGGGTTTTCCAAGTGCCGCAGATTGCCGTGAAAGAGGAGCGACGCGTACTTTGGTACGCGAGCGACGGTTTGAACGGCAAGGTACGGTGCTTGGGAAAGCCGCTTAGCGGTAGCTGACGCTTTGCTGGGAGTCCTTCACGACTACGTCGTGGGCGCCGCCTTCGACGATGGAGGTAGAGCTGACCAGCGTTAGGCGTGCCTTTTCCTGGAGCTCGGGGATCGAGAGAGCACCGCAGTTGCACATCGTGGACTTGACCTTGTAGAGCGTGCCGCCCACGCCGTCCTTGAGGGAGCCGGCATAGGGAACGTAGGAGTCGACGCCCTCGACGAAGCTGAGCTTCGCGGCACCACCCAGGTCGTAGCGCTGCCAGTTGCGGGCACGCGCAGAACCCTCGCCCCAGTACTCCTTCATGTACTGGCCGTTGACGTTGACGCGCTCGGTCGGGCTCTCGTCGAAGCGGGCGAAGTAGCGGCCCAGCATCATAAAGTCGGCACCCATGGCAAGGGCGAGCGTCATGTGGTAGTCGTAGACGATGCCGCCGTCGGAGCACACGGGCACGTAGACACCGGTCTCCTCGTAGTACTCGTCGCGAGCGCGGCAGACGTCGATCAGCGCGGTGGCCTGGCCACGGCCGATACCCTTGGTCTCACGGGTAATGCAGATGGAACCGCCGCCGATACCGACCTTGATGAAGTCGGCACCGCAGTCGGCCAGGAAGCGGAAGCCCTCGGCGTCGACGACGTTGCCGGCACCGACCTTGACGTCCTCGCCGTAGTTGGCGCGAATCCACTCGATGGTGCGCTTCTGCCACTCGCTGAAGCCCTCGGACGAGTCGATGCACAGGACATCGGCGCCGGCCTCGATGAGCAGCGGCACGCGCTCGGCATAGTCGCGGGTGTTGATACCGGCGCCGACCATGTAGCGCTTGTCGCCATCGAGCAGCTCGTTGGGGTTGGTCTTGTGGCTGTCGTAGTCCTTGCGGAAGACGATGCCCATGAGGTGATCGTTGTCGTCGACGATAGGCAGAGCGTTGAGCTTGTTGTCCCAGATGACGTCGTTGGCAACCTTGAGGCTGATGTTCTTGTCGCCCACGATGAGCTGCTCACGCGGGGTCATGAACTCGGAGACCTTCGTATGGTGATCATCGCGGCTGGGGCGATAGTCACGGCTGGTGACGATGCCCAGCAGCTTACCCTTGGGAGTGCCGTCGTCGGTAACCGGCATGGTGGAGTGACCGGTCTTCTCCTTGAGCTCAATGACCTGCTCCATGGTCATGTCGGGGGTCAGCGTGGAATCGGACTGAACGAAGCCGGCCTTGTGATCCTTGACGGCCTTGACCATAGCGGCCTCGGACTCGGCGCTCTGGGAACCGTAAATGAAGGACAGGCCACCCTCGGTAGCGAGCGCGACACCCATGTCGACGCCCGAGACGGACTGCATGATGGCGGAAACCATGGGGATGTTCAGGGTGATTGCCGGCTTCTCACCGCGCTTAAAGCGGGTCAGCGGCGTCTTAAGAGAGACGTTGTTGGGGATGCACTGCGAGGACGAGTAACCAGGGACCAGCAGATACTCCGAAAACGTGTGGGACTCACCGGGAAAGAACGTAGCCATGTTTCTCCTTTTTCCATGCGACCGGTCGGCTGCAGGCCTCGTAGGACCCAGCCCAACCTTGGGCGCCCAATACTGGGGAAGTATCTTATCGCACTTTGACTGCTACAATGCATGATTTAAGAAGAGCACACGAGGGTTTGACGCAGGCTTTGCGTTTGCCCAGCAAACACTTTAGCGGGGAGACGTGGAGCGCATGGAGTACAAGACGACGGCAAAATTGGTCATTCAAGCGTGCGACAAAGACCTGCCGGGCGTGTTCGGTCACGGTTGCGTTTTGTTGCTGCAGGGCATAGCCCGCGAGCACTCGCTCAACCGCGCGGCCAAGAGCATGGGCATGGCGTATTCCAAGGCGTGGCGCATCGTGAATGAGGCCGAGGGGCAGTTGGGCTGCAAGCTCATCGAGCGCGACGGCGCCCGAGGGTCCACGCTCACGCCGGCCGGCGAGCGCGCCATCGAGGTCTATGAAACGCTGCAGGCCGAAATCAACGAAGTCATCGCCGTGAAGGCCAACGACTTGATCTCCAGCATCAACGCAAAGTAGTCTTTTTGGGACTAGCTGCAGGTGCACCGCACACTCGAATTAAGGTGCGCGCCACAAAATGGGCCCATCTACTACGTTTAGCTGAATACCCTCGACCATACCGAAAATCGTGATAATAAAACCGCTGGTAGACGGCTTGCTTGTTTTTAAAAATAGCCGGTATGGTCGACCCCTAGGGGTTAAACGTAGTAGATAGGCCGTTTTCGTGGCACAGGCCCCGATGAGCTATTTTCGGAGGGCGTTGTCGAGAGCGGTCGCCACCTGAAGGGGGTCGTCGGTGCCGGCGAAGAGGCGGATGGTACTCCCCTGCTTGCCTCGCGGGGCCGAGAGACGTGTTGTTGCGCCGCCGGCGGGCGATGTGCGGAACTCATCCGGAAGCATGCTGAAGAATTCGCCCGCGGTACGTCCCATCAGGTCGAACTCCACAGCTGGACCAAAACCGTGCTCGAGGATGCCCGTCGCGACGGCGTGATCGGGATGCGAGGTCAGCCCGGGATAGCGCACGTTGCACACCATCTCGTTCGCGGCCAAATATTCAGCCAGCGCGCGGGCGCGATCGAAGTGCGCCTGCATGCGGGCATCGAGCGAGGACAGTCCGCGTTCCAGCACCCCGGCCTCATCAGCGGATAAATCGAGCGCGGCCAAACCGCACCCCTCGAGCAGTGCATGCGCACACTCAGCCGCAGCATCCACGCGATGGCGCTTAAGCTGTGAGCGCGCGATCGACGCTGCCACGAGCTTGCGCGGAGCCTCGCCGGCGCCCACGCGATCGAGGGCCTCGAGCGATAACACGGTACCCAAGCGCAACGGATCGCAACCAAAGATGCCAGCCACAGTGTTATCTACCACGAGCAGCGCGTGAGCCTCACGAGCCACGCGTCCCAGCGCGCGAAGGTCGGGTACGCGCAGGCCAAAGCCGCCGATGGAGTTGACGAACCACCACAGGCGCGGGCCCTCAGCATCAAACGAAGCGTCATAGCCCTCGGACGCAACGCCAAACGCCTCGACAGACGGCTCCCCCACCATCACAACATCGCAGCCCTCAAAGCCACTCGAGAAAGCATCCTCAAAGTCGTCGGCAAACGCAACCAAGCGGTCACCCGGTCGCACAATCCCCAGCTGCGACAGCGCCGCCGGCACATGAGAGGCAGCAACCAGTCGCGCCTCGCGCGCACTGGACCTCAAAGCCCAGGCCTCTTCTAGCTGCTGTACATCCACGCGGCACCGTCCCTTCATAAGCAAAAACCCACGATGCGGGTGTTCCCCGCATCGTGGGCAACGGCTGCAGTATAGCGCCGATAGGCGACCAATCGCCTAGATGTTGAGCGCGTGATAGGTCACGCTCGCACCCGGGGCGTCAACGGTCACGCCATAGGCCTCGGGATAGATGCGCGTCGAAAACACGAGCGCGCCATCATTCACAAACACCTCGACCGACGAAACATCGCCGACAATGCGCACGTTACGAACCTCGTCGACGGGCTCCCAGCGCACGGTACGACCGCAGCCGGCAGAAGCGCGATCCTCATCGGCAAATCGCATCTCAAAGCGCGCGGGTAGCTCGCCGTTGGCGGGCACAAACGCCAGCTTCAGCTCGCCATCAACGGTCGCGGTAAATGCGCCGTCGACACCGTCGACAACAACGTCAAAGCAGGTTTCGCCGGCAACCTCCAACGAGCCCCCCCCTACACGCACCGAGGCATAATGATACTCAATCTCGCGCGCCGGCTGCTGCAGCACCACGCCGCCAGCACCAGCTGTAAGCTCGCGCGGCACCGTCATGCAGTGCTGCCAGCCGCACACCACGGTCGGTGCGTTGCCATAGGTCGGCTCATCGGGCATGCCCATCCAGCCGATTAGAATATGACGACCATCCTCGGCCGTGAACTCCTGCGGCGCATAGAAGTCAAAACCGGCGTCCCACAGGCGGAACTCGCCCAGCTCATAAGCGTCCTTGCCACCCGTAATGTCGCCCGTTACAGGCATGTAGCCAGCGACGTATACGTTGCCGCGGTCCCAACGGCCGCCCTCGAGGCCCTGGGGCGAGAACGACAAAAATGCAGCGGTATCGCCATTCGCATCGAGCTCAATATAGCCAGGGCATTCCCACATAAAGCCAAAACGCTCGGGCGTAGACACACGGCTCTCGAGCTCCCAGCTCAGCATATCGGCCGAGCCATACACCAAGATCTCGCCCACATCGCGACCGGCGCCCTCGCCGTGCATAGCACAAAATCGACTATCGACATGCGGACCATCCACGCGACGACGGGCGCCCAGCACCATGTGATAACGCCCGTCCGCGTCACGCCACACCTTGGGATCGCGCACGTGGCAGGTCAAATCCTCGGGATAATCCTCGGACGCCAGCACCACGCGCTTTTGGCTGAACTCCCGACCGGCAAGGCCATCAACGCTCTCCACATAGACGGTATCGGCGCGGCGGCCGGTATTGACGTAGTCGTACGTACCGTCAGGATCGGAAAGCTTAACGTTGCCCGTATAGAGCACGCGAATGCGACCGTCTTCGGCAAGCGCGGAGCCCGAATACACACCATGGCAATCGAACGGCTCGTCGGGCAGCAGTGGGGCGCCAACGTAATCCCACGTCATAAGATCGCGACTCGTCGCATGGCCCCAGGCCTTAACGCCGCCCTCGACATCAAACGGCGCATACTGAAAATACGCATGGAACACGCCGCCTGCCTGGCAAAGACCGTTGGGGTCGTTGAGCCAGCCCACCGGCGGCATAATATGGAAGCGCTGGCCATACGCGCCATGACCGCACTCAGAGGCGGCAGCGTCAACAGCGGCAACCAGTTTTGCAAGGTCGCGGCCAAGTGCATTAGACATATCAAAGTCCTAACGGATCGAAAGTAACAAGGCGCCAGAGATCGACACCAGATACGGGAAACGCCCGCGAGCATACAACCCGCGGGCACCCTTCAATCAAAAACTCTCAGGCCTGCTCGGAAGCCTTAGGCTCGTCCTTGTACAGGACAAACGAGACGGCAAAGGAGACCAGCGCGGCAACCGCAAACATGATCGCGTACTGCACGGGCTGGGCCAGGCACAGCAGGATACCGAAGATACCCGTAACACCCGTGCCGGAGGCAGCCAGCGAAGTGAGCGCGCAGACCAGGGCACCGCAACCGCCGCCGATGCAGCCGGCGATGAAGGGCTTAAAGAAGCGCAGGTTCACACCAAAGATGGCAGGCTCGGTAATGCCCATGAAGGCGGACAGGGCCGAAGGAAGCGCCAGACCCTTGATCCTGGCATCGCGGGTCTTAAAGGCAACGGCGAGCGCGGCACCACCCTGGGCGATGTTGGCAGCGCTGGCGATGGGCAGCCAATAGGTCACGCCGTACTGAGCGAGCTGGCCCAGATCGATGGCGGTGTACATCTGGTGGATACCGGTAACGACCGTGGGGGCATAGAACAGGCCGACGATAAAGGAACCGATGCCAAAGGGCAGGGTGAGCAGGGCCTGAATCAGACCGAGAATGGCGTTCTCGGCCCACACGAAGATGGGGCCGACGGCAACGAGGGTCACGAACACGGTCACGTACACCGAGACGAGCGGGGTCACAAAGAGGTCGAACATCTCGGGAACGATCTTGTGCAGACGCTTCTCGAGGAAGGCCAGAATAGCGCAGGCGATGACGATGGGGATAACGTGGCCTTGATAACCGACCCACTCAAAGCTGTACACACCGGGGATGACGTTGACCATGGTCTGCACGCCCTCGGAGGCAACCGTGTAGGCACTCTGTAGCGAGGAGTTGATGAACGCACCACCGACAACGGCGCCCAGATACGGGTTGGCGCCAAAGGCCTTAGCGGCGGAGTAACCGATCAGGATCTGCAGAATGCCAAAGGACGTGCCCGAGACCAGGTCGGCAATCTTGTAGATAAAGTTATTGGTGTCGAGCGCGATAAAGCCGTTGGAGGCCATAAAGTTGAGGGCACTCATAATGCCCAGCAGCAGACCCGAGGCCACGATGGCAGGGATGATGGGGACAAAGACGTCGCCGAGCACCTTAATGGCGCGCATAAAGATGTTCTGCTGCTGCGCCGCGGCCTCCTTGACCTCGGCCTTGGTGGCGGCCTCGACGCCACTGAGCGCGATGAACTCCTCGTAGACCTTATTGACGGTGCCAGTGCCAAAAATAATCTGGAGCTGGCCCTGGGCTTCAAAGACGCCCTTAGCGCCGTCGATATTCTCGAGGGCCTCCTTGTCAACCTTCGCGTTATCGGCAATCACCAGGCGCAGACGCGTGGCGCAATGCGCGGCAGAGACGACGTTGCCGGCGCCACCGATGTTGTCGAGCACCTCTTGGGCTGATCTGCGGTAGTCCATGACTTCCCTTTCCTCCAACGGGTGCATGTGCACCCGGCCACCTTTGACACTCACACTGTAATCGTTTTCAGTTTCATATGTCTGTAATCGTTTTCATAGTAGGATGAACGGTAGGAATATGCCGGCGAATGGTAGTTTTACGGCAAAAACAGGCGGCTCAGAGGCAGGCAGACGTGCCCAGAGTCTAAACATTCATAAGCTGATGGCCGAGCTTGAGCGTCTTGAGACCGCGCTCCCCCTCCACGCCATCGAGCGTGTTGAGCAACATATTGGTCGCCTCGACGCCACTGGTCAGGTAGCCATAATGCACGGTGGGAATGCCGCCCGTCAGCGCGCGCAAAAACGCGTTGTCGCCAAAACCGCTCACGCGGTGTATACCCTCGCCCATGCCGCGAACCTCATCTATGGCACGCAGCGCGCCCGCCGCCATGGTGTCGGTCGCGCAAGCGATAAACGAAACATCGGGGTCGACGGAAAGCAGTTCACGCGCCGCACCATAGCCCGAGTCGAGCGTAAACGAGCCCAGGCGAATCAAGGCGGCATCGAGCGGGTTGCCCGCGGCGCGCAAGCCGGCCTCAAAACCGCGACGGCGGTCATAACCGGCCGCGCGGTCCTCTTCGGTAACTCCAATATAGGCAATCTTGCCGTCCACGCGACCCGCAAGCGCATGGCCCAGCTCAAAGGCGGCCTCGTAATCGTCGTGATAGACGCACGCCGCGCCCTCAACATTCTGACCGATCAGCACGATGGGCACACGGCACGATTCAATCGCCCGACGGTGCTCGTCGGTAATCATGGTTGCTACCAGTACAATGCCATCGACCGGGTGGTTTTGGAATAAATCAAGGTATTCGAGCTCGCGATCGGGGGCATTGTCGGTATTGGCAAGCAACATCTGGTAGCCACGACGACCGAGCACCTGGCCGATGCCGGCGGTAATGCGGCTCACGGATTCCGAGTTGATCTTGGGCACGATGACGCCGATGAGCTTGGTAGAGCCGGTGCGCAGCGCGCGAGCCTGGCTGGACCGCACGTATCCGGTCAGCTCAATCGCTTGCTTAATGCGCTCGGCCTTATCCGCCGAGATATATCCACCGTTGAGGTAGCGCGAGACGGCGGCGCTCGAAACGCCGGCCAGCTCGGCCACATCTTTCATCTTTACCACGAGCACCCCTGTCATTGAAATCGCTTACACAATGATACCCAACCCATACCGGCAAATTTAGCAAATGGGACGAGCCACATGGATCATTTCAACAGCCCAGGTCAAGCAAACGTCAGCGAGCGCGCAGCTGCCGTGGCGAGGTGCCGCGAAAGAGTAGCGACGCGTACTTCATGTACGCGAGCGACGGTTTGAGCGGCAGATCGCCCGGCAGATGCGTGCGCAGCGTCGAGCGGTCCGGCGTTCGTCAGAACGCCGGAACAAAGTTAGCCGTGATACTCGCCGTTGTACTGGATGAGCGTGAGGTCCTCCACGCCGTCGAGCGCGCGGATAGCGTCGGCATAGGGCATATCCACACCGTCAGAGAACACCTCGACGGCCATCTCGACTTTGTCGCCGCGCATAGTCTTGGACTTGACGGTGAACTTGGTGCGCCCAAAGGCGCGCACGATATCGTCACCGGTGGTCTGGCCCGTGTAGTGAATGACCATCATGTACACGCGCGCCTTGTCCTGGTGGCTCGCGAAGCCGGCGATCATCGCCACGATGACCACCGCCGTGAGCCCCACGAGCGCATACATGCCGGCGCCCGCCGTAATGCCCGTGGTAATGGCCCAAAACAGATACAGCAGGTCGAGCGGGTCCTTGACCGCCGTACGATAACGAACGATGGACAGAGCACCGACCATACCGAGCGAGATGACCACGTTCGTCGAAATCGCGAGCGTCACCATGCACGTGAGCACGCACATGCCCACGAGCGTCACGGCAAAGCTGCGCGAGTACACCACGCCGGTAAAAAAGCGCTTGTACACGCAATAGATCAGGATGCCCATGGCGAGCGCCACGAGCAGCGACAGACCAATCTTGGCAGGGTCGACCTGGCCAAACGCCTCCAAGACGGAGTTCTTAAAAAAGTCCCTGGTGCTCATGGTCTAAATATCCCCTCGGTTCTCATAATCCGATTCCCAGTAGTTAAAGCCGCGCAAGTAGGCGGTCTTTTCGTAGCACAGGCAGTACTTGGAGACAGCCGTGAGCTCCGCCGCGCCCGGCGGTACCATATCGCGCACCAGCTGCGGGCAAAACTCGGTAAACTTAACCTCCATCACCAGCTTGCCGGGCTCCAGCACGGGCAGCGCGGGCAGGGTCGCGTCAAAGATATCGAAACTTCCCACAGCCGCGCGCACGTTCATGTCAAACGTGATGCGCACGGTGCCTTCGTCCATCACCCATGGCTCGCGCTCGTAGTCCACGATGGTACGCGGGCGCATCATATTGCAGATGCACTCGATGTAGAACTCGCGACAGAGCGGATAGGGACTCCTCAGCAAAAAGTCGTAATCGCCGGCCAGGATCTGCTCAAACTCACCGCGCGTGAGCGGCGCGTCCTCCTTATAGATCCAGCTGCCGTACTTCTTTTTGCGCTCGAGCTTAATCACCTTGTCGCTGCCGTTATAGATGCGCACGCGATACTTTTTGCGCATGAGAATGCCGGCGTCTTTTTCCTCGTAGGCCGAGTTGCAGTAGTCGTCAAAGTACAGGCTGCGAATGGTGTAACCGCCCGCCCGCGCATGCTTGTCCAGCTTAAACACCGGCGCCATGCGGCAGGCCAGCGCAGCGTGCTCGCCCACGTTGATGAGGTACTTGAGCTCATGGCGATAACGCTCCTGCGTGGTGCGCACGGGAGGTGCCGCCAGGCGCTCGAGAAGCGCGCTAGCCCTCCTCATACGTGTCCTCCACGACCCTACCGCCGTCTTGCACGTAAAAACACTTCATGCCGTACTGTTTGCCGCCGTCGGTCACATAGTAGTCAAACGCATCTTGCGTATAGCCGTCGGAGTTGGTGGCGCGCACGCGCGCAAAGTACTGGCCGGCATCGGGCGCATCGCACGTCACCTCCGGCAGCAGCACGTCCTCGGCCTTAAAGACCACGTCGCTTATGGCATAGTCGCGCGCAAGCTCCACGGTATAGCGAATGTCGCGCGCCTTAAAGTCGTAGGAAGCATCCCAGTTGATGCGCAACTTACCGTTATCGATCTGCGGCACGCCAATGTAGAACGGCATGGGCTTTTTATAGCTCTCGCGAAAGCTCTTATAGTTCTCCTCGATCTCGGAAGGAATCGCCGCGGCAATCTGCTCGTATTCGTCCTTCGTCACGGGCAGATTCTCCAGGTCGGGCGCAGCAAAGACGAGCGGCTCCGTGACCTCGCGATAATGCTCGACCATCTTGCTCAGACGCTCTTCGGTCAAATACGAGCGCAGGTCCTTGACGGCGCTATCGAGTTCGCTGCGGAACGACTTGCTGCGCAACGCGCGGTTAAACAGCACGTTGCCCCAGTAGTTGCTCACGCCGCGCTCCCAGCTCGCATAATCCGAGAATCCCGTCAGGCTCAACTCGAGCTTGCGCAGCATGCCGTCGTTATCCCAATCCAGGATGTACCAGACCTTGGAGTTAAGCGGGCTGTACAGATAGCAGTTACGGTTCTGCGTGTCGCAATTGCCCGTCAAGATCTGAAACGCCATCCAATAGACCAGGTTCTCGGTATCGAAGTAGGTGTCGAGCACATCGTCGATCTTTTGCGTATCGTCGTTGAGCGCATCGAGCATCTCGATTAACTTGGTATGGTCCGAGTCGCCCTTAATCTCGAGCATGCCCTCAAACGCCGTCTGGTTATAGTCGGGGTCATCGGCGAGCTTAATGGTGTCTTCGAAGCGATGGAAATCGAAGCTGTTCACCTTATACAGATGCCCGCTCTTATCCAGACCGTGGGCCTTAAGTGCCGTCTTGTTGAGCTGCTCGACCTGCGTAAACAGTCCGTAGTCCTCAAAGGTGTCGTTAGATTTTTCGGTCTGGTCGCACACCCATAAGTGCACAAACTGCGTGCGCAGGCCCATCATCTGGGGAATGCCACGAATCAGATCGTAGGCCATCTTGTTACGAAAGCGCATGCCCTCGCCCATATGCTTGTTAAGCGCAATCGCGCGCTGCTGACGCCATGTGCCCTTGCCCTTTTTGAGCTCCACCTTGTAGTTCTTTTGCGTATAGGTACTCGACGTCTGACCGCGCACTTGCACGGTAGCGTTGGGAGCCTCTTCACCATAACCGACCTCACCGGCAACGGGGCCCTTATCATCGCCAGGCTGCAGCAGGCCCATAACCTGATAGCGCGTCACGCCCATGTCGGCATAGTCGTAGACCGAGTAGGTATTGATCTCGGCCCAGCTATGATCGGTATTCTCGGAGCTGTTGCCGCGAGAGACCGTCAGGTACATGCATACGATACCCGAGTCGTCGTGGACCTCGTACAGCTCATCCTTGTCGCGAAGATGCTTGGTCTCGCTAGCTGCATCGGCCTTTTTAATCTTGCCCTGCTTCTTAGTCTTTTTTGTCGAGGATTCGTCCTGAGACGAACAGCCCGAAAGCAACAGCGCACCGGCAGCCGCCTCAAAAAGGCGACGGCGAGACATCATCCTATCGGTCATCAGGACCTCCCCAACGATTGCGATACACACGGACCACCGTGCGCTCAAACGCACCATGCGGCTCGCCCTCTTGACGCAGCTCCTCATAGCGCTGCTCGGCACGGTCGAGCAAGCGACCCAGCTGTGTAAAACGACCCGTTTTGTCGGTCGCCACAATGGGCTGCTGGCTCAGAATACGATACGGCAAGTTGGCGGTATAGGTATCGAGCCGCACGAGCGCCACAACAAAAAACACCGCCGCGCCGAGCAAAAAGCCAAAGCCATAAAACTGCTGCGGAAAGAACAGCGAAACGATGGTCGCCAGCCCCGCCACGCCCGCGAACAGCCCGGAGGCAAGCACGGCGCCCCTGTAGTCGGTAAAGTACAGCAAGATCAGCAGAATCGTGTTGCCCACAGCATACAGGCCATAGCCCACGCACAGCGTGCGAAAATACCCGTGCATCAGGTTGTTGAAGCCCAGTGGCAGGGCCGAGAGCACCGTGGTCTCGAGCGAGATGACTGCTGCCGTCACAAACAGCTGCTTGAGCGCGCAAAACCGCAGCTCCCGGTTGAGCGTGGCAAGCATTTCCTCCTCGGCCACCACGATGTCGCCCACCACGCCGCCGTCGTTAAACAGGCTGTAGTAGTCGCGGTAGCGCGGATAGAAGTTGACCTCGACCGACACCACAAAGTTGACGGTCGTGACCAGAATGCTCAAAAACGCGATGAGCGCCGGCACATCATGGTAGGGCGCGCCATAAAACAAGCCCTTGACTTGTACGCCAATGGGCCCCGCCCAAATAATCACCAGATGCGCAAAGAGTCCCAGGTTGGTAAATAGGCCCGTGAGCGCCAGCGGCATAAATTGGTCGAGCCAGCGCAAAAAGAGCCAGGGGCTGCGATCGCTCTGAGGAAAATACCGGTACAGCAGCACCACGTCCCAGGCGAGCATCACACCGTAGCCCAGGGCGATCGAGGCCAGCAGGCCCAAGACGGGCGGCAGCCCCAGCGCCAGCGCGGCCAAGGCGCACAGGCACGCCACGCCAATGGCCGCGGCAAAGCTGCACAGAATACCCCGGTAGTCCTTAATGGCCGTGAGGTAGCTCATGCCGTTCCAGTTGACGATCATAATGTTGAACAGCCACAGGCACAGCAGCCCCTGCAGCAGCGTGGCGCCCGAAAACAGCAAAAAGATGCCGTAGAGCACCGTGCCCGCAATGAGCATGATGGCATTGGAGCCCCAAAACGAAGGCAGGATCTCTGTGTCGCGCTCGGCAAAGAGCATGTCGGCCAAAAAGCGCGTGACCGGCATGGAGAAAAAGCTCGTGAGCGTAAGCGACGCCAGCAGCGTATAGGTCACCATGCACACCAGCAAGTCCTGGTTGGCGCGGCCCACGCCCCACAGACCGCACAGCACCAAGATACCCACCTGCAGCAGCACACCCAGCAGCATGGGGCCCGTACACACAATGCCGGCGTAGCCATAGGCGCGCATCGTGGCAAACAGACCCTTGCGCTTAAACAGGCGCTTGAGCTCAAAACCGATTCCGGCCACCGGCTACTCCCCCTCTCTGGGCAGGTCAAACGCTTGCGCCGTCTCGTCGTACAGCGCGCGATAGTTGGCGAGCATCTGCTCGTGCAAAAAGTACGTGGCAACGCGACGCTGGCCACGCTCCCCCATCTCAATACGACGGGCCCGGCTCACGCACATGCGCTCCATGGCATCAGCCAAGCCCTTGCGATACATAGGCGGCGTCACAAAACCCGCCACGCCAAAGTCGTCGCCCGGGGCGCCTTCGAGCAGCTCGCGGCAGCAGCCCACCTCGGTCGTCACGCAGGGACGGCGCGCTGCAAGCGACTCCAGCACGCTGAGCGGCTGGCCCTCGGAGATGCTCGTCAAAATGGTAAACTCAAGCTTTTCCATGTACTCAACCACGTTGACGCGCCCGGTAAAGATCAGATCGCGCACGCCCAGGGTATCGACCAGCGCGTGACACTCGGCGCCGTACTCCTCGTCATCCACGCCACCCATGATGTGCAGGCGCACGCGGGGCAGGCGCTCGTGCAGCTCAAAGAAGGCATAGATCATGGTCTTGACGTCCTTGATGGGCGCCAGGCGCACCACCGCGCCAATGTCCACCCAGCCGTCATCGGGCTTTAAGGGAATGTCCTTAAAGCGATCGAACTGGATGCCGTTGGGGATGACCAGGCACTTGTCCGCATCGCAGCCCATGTCGATCTGCGTCTTACGGGCGTTATGGAACAAACTGGTCACGCGGAAGGCGCGACGGTAGATCTCCTCCGAAAGCAGGTAGAAAAAGCGGATCCAGCGGTCCTTAAACGACGGCACCACCCAGTCAGCGCGAATGATCTCTTCCTCGCGTTCGCGAGTATAGATGCCATGCTCGGTCAGCAGCACCGGCGCATGGTGAACGCTTGAGCCCAGGCAGGCGAGCAGGCCACCGTAGCCGGTCGAGATGGCGTGGTACACATCGGCCACCGGCACCTCGCTGCCCAGAAGGTAGAGCACGGGCAGCAGCATGGAGCGCATGGTGTGGAATGCATCGGCAAAGGGCGTGTATGGGTACTCGGCCAGGCACACGTCGCGAAAGATATCCATAAAGGCGCGACTCTGCAAAAACGAGAGCGGATGCACGCGACGGCGCTGGAAGATATCGAATAGCACGTCCCAGTCCGGATTGGAGAGCGACACCAGGCGGCGCAGCGCCTCGCGCTCGCGGGCGTTAAAGTCGGCCTCTTCTTGCTCGCCCGATAGGCGCAGGGCATCGTCTAGAAACACCTCGTGCACCTCGACCACGTTGCCGGGCAGCTCGTAGACAAACTTGCCGCGGTCAACAGCATGCGCGCCAATCACCCACAGCACAAACTCGTACTCGGGCATGGCCTGTATGTAGCCGTGCATCCAGGTGGACACGCCGCCGTGCACATAGGGGTAGCAACCCTCGAGTACCAAGCAGATTCTCATTTGTCGCCACCCTCCTTGCGTGCAATGGTCACCGTCTTGTCCGTGGCTTTGACCAGGTACAGGTCGCCCATCAGATGCGTAATCTCGCCACCCGTGACTGCACCTGGCTCACCGTTGTTGGCGCGGAACATGAGCCACGCCTCGTCGTGGAAATTGCCCAGGCTGAGCGTCCAGGCATCCGCACTTGTATCCACGCTCACCGTCACGGACGAAAAGCGCTGGATGGCGCCCGAGCATTCCGAGCCGGTCTGACGCCGCAGGTCGGGCGCAGACTTGCTAAGCCAGTCCAGGTAGTCGGTCAGGCCGCCCTTGTAGACCTCCCAGCCCTCCTTGGCGCCGCGATCGGGATCGAGCAGGTCGTCCGGGTGCATAAAATGCGTGCTCACATAGTGCATGTTTAGCTCGGACACGGCTGCCAGGCGCATATAGGAATCGTCGACCATGCCGCCCGAGACAATACGTGGCTGCTCCACAATGCCATCGCTCGCCACGCCAAACTCCTGTACGTACGGCAGGTCGGTGCCATCCTCAAAATACGTACTGGCGATGGTCTTAATGCGCGGAACGTCGGTGCCGATAAGCTTGCGCGCACGGGCCGAAAGGATATTCGACGGTGGCACATAGACCGAGCCGTGCGCGTTGGGCAGTACCTCGTCCTGGAAGGCTATAAGCTCGTTGAGCGATGCGACGAGCGCCTCCTTGTTCTTCCACGTCTTGTAGTCGTACAGTGTGCCATAGTCGGTATCCCAGAGCGCCAGCGGCTGATGGTTGTAGCCGTGGAAACCCAGCTCTCCGCCCATCTGCAGCAGCATGCCGCCAAAGTAGCGGAACTGCGTGGTATCGGCCTGGCGCGCGGGCTCGGTCTGGTTGACCGCGTCCTCGTAGTTTTCGATCATCACGCCGGTAAAGCGAACGCCATATTTTTGCGCGAGCTTTTGAAGATCGGGCCACCAGACCTTGGCATAAAAGTCGGCGATAGAAAGCCCGTAGTCGCGCTTGATATAGGTGCCGTCGCCCGAGGGCACGGGGCTGGGAAAGTCGTCCAGATAGAAGACGGCGCTGTTGATGACGGGGTAGGCCGTGGCATCGCCCAGCAGGCTGATCGCCGCGGCGTAAAAACCGCGCATGACCTTGTCATAGATACCGATATTGCACACCACGGTGCGACCGCCACCGCAGTCATTCGACCAAATGAGCGGGGCGCCCGCATCGCCGGTCTTAGCCCACACACGAGCCGTCTCGCGCAGCGAAACCGAAAGCGACGAATCAAAGGGGTCCGAGAGCTCGTAGCGCTCTCCCCCGCCCAGCATAAAGTCCTCGCTCGGCACAATGCTCTCGGCTTTTACATAGTCATATCCGGCAGATTCAATGCCAAGCTTGGAAGCAATCACTTGCAGATAGCCCGAGTTATCCGGCGGCATGGCGAGCATAAGCGAACCGCCGGCACTCACCCAACTTATAATGTCGCTCAGGTGCGTACCGAGCCCATCGAGCGACGGCATGAGCAAAATCACGCGATCGTAGGAGGTCAGCGAGGGAATGGCATCCGCGCCGTCCAGGGCAAGGTCCACGTCGCGGTGCGCGATCTTCATGTCGAGCAGAATCTGGTCGAACTGCTCCTTTACGTCCTCGACGCCAGCTTGATCGGAATCGGTAATGACCAGGCACGTGGGCTTTTGGCCAAATATTGCCGAGGAAGCCGGCACCGCATCGTTGGCGGCCAGCATCCCCAGCTTATGCTGGCCCGCACTGTACTGTACGCCGGCGCGCTCCACCAGCAGCACGGCCGCCATGGCAATAAAGACCGCCCACACCACAAGCAGCCCCATCCAGCGAAAATGGCCCGCACGGTCGCGGATATGCTGCACCACGCTCATCGGGCCTCCTCTCCGTTGCGCCAAAACGCCAGTTCCTCGCGGTTGGCGGCGCTCAAGTATACATGCTGTTTGTCAATCGCATCGATCACGCGGTGGACCTCGTCACCGTCGCGGCGCATCACCGCCAGGCGCAGGCAAAGCATCCAAACCTCCTGCTCCTCGGGCACGTCGAGCACCAGCTGGTCGGTCACGGCCTGCGCCTCGTCGATCTGTCCGACATCGGCCAGCGCCGTCGCGTATCGAATGCGCAACTCAAGGGTGTCCTCGCACTCGCAGCGACGCGCAAGCAGGCGCGCGTACTGTTGGCGCTGAATCTGCGCCACGCGCCCCTCGGCCAAGCCCGAGCCCAAGTACTCGCCAAGAAAATCGCAGTATTCATTGAGGTTTTGCGCGCTCGGGTCGGTCTTAAAAGCACGTTCCAGCTGCTGCAGTTTAAGATCGGACTCCTTAGAAATCTGCGCCACCGCCGTCGCGGCATAGTGCGCCACCTCAACGTCGTCGTTAAGCTTAGCCGCCTGCAGCTGCGCCAGGTACGCGTCGGGCTCCTCGGTGAGCATGGAGAGCATTAGTCGGCGCCGGTCTGCCGGGTCGTTGACGATGAGCGCCTCCTCGAGCGGCACTACGCATGCATCGGCATCACGTTCGTGCACCAGGATGCTGCGATGCAGGTCGTCGTTGAAGCGCAGCGACTCCAGCGCAGACTCTTTCAGCCCCTCGCCAAACAACGCACCGCGGACCGATAGCAGAACCACCAGCAACGGGCCCCATAGCGGCACCAGCACAATCACAGCCAGCATGTGACCGCGAACCGGCAGCAGGCCCAACTTCATGAGCGTCCACAGCATCAGGCAAACCAGCGCATGAATCAGCAGCAAGACGGCAGCAACGACAAGCGAGATCAAGCGGCACCCCCCTCACCGTCACCGGTGTAAGAGATGTGCTGCAGCAGCGCCACGATGTCCTCGCCGTCAACGGGCTCCACCGCAATCTGCTTTTCGCTCAGGCGCTCGCGGATAATGGGCAGATCGCACGCCTTTGCCTGGCGCATAAGCAGGTAGAGCATGTCACCATCGACCAGGCCCGCCGCATCGCTCTCGCGGATTGCCGGCCCAATTGCGGCCGCCAGCTCGCCGACAGACTCCATGCCCGGTACCACGCGCAGGAGCAAAAAGCTGCCCATCTTGCCATCTGCCAGCGCCTGCTCGGCCGCGAGCTCTTGGCCAAAGGCAGCCTGCTTGAGCACGCAAGTGCCGTCAACGCAGCGTTTATCCTGTGCCACCGCCTCATAGTCAAAGGCACGGCCCAGCGCGCTTTCGACCAGGCCACACAAGATGCGGAACAGGTTTTGGTAATAGAGGGTCATTTGGTTTTCGGCCGCGCGACGCACAAAGATCAACACGGCGGGTGCCCCATCGCGCTCGATCGTATATCCAAACATGGGAAGCCCCGGCATCAGTTCGCGGTTCACCCACAGGTTCGAACGACCCCCGTCGCTCAAAAGAGGTGCAAGCTGCTCAAGCGTGAGCGAACGTGCGGCATCTTCGGCAATCGCGGGACTTGCCGCCACCAGGCGTGCAAATGCCCCGCCCGAAACATGGTAGATCGCCACCGAATCGTTCTCGAGGATCTCGCCCAGAAGCTCGCAGCACTTGCGATAGATGTCGCGTGGGTTGAGCACGTCGAGCTCCTGCGTCACGGCAAAGATCTTGCCAAAGCTGTCGTGGCGACCCACGATCTGGCGCCTGTACGCACGCTTGTCCTCGATCGCGTCGTGGTAGAGCTGCGTAAGGAACGTATTGCGGTTGCGCACGAGCTCGTTTTGATCGCGCTCCGCCCTAATGGCTTCGCTGTTGCGCAGCTGCACATAGCCGCACACGGCACCCACAACAAAGTACGCAATAAACGGCAGCCAGTTGGACGGCTCGTAGAACAGGCCCTGGAAGGTATAGCCGTACAGAGTAAAGTGACTCGCGGCCAAACCCACCGACGCCAGCAGCGCCGCAACCAGGCCAAAGTCCAAGCCATACAGCGTGCCGATCAACACAACGTAGAGCAGGCGATAATCGAGCACGTTGAGCTGGGTCGATTGGGAGAACAGATGCTCCAGCACCTCGAACAGAACCCAGGAGACGCCCGTCTCCAGGCATTTGATGGGCAGCGAGCGCATCTGGATGCGGTCGATGGCGGCACGCAAGGGGTTGACCTTCTTCGCGCGACCGGCATCCCAACGCGCCTGAATGGTCGAAAGATCGCGCAGCAAGTCGTAGCGCTGAAACCAGCCATAGCGCGCGCGAGCGACGTCGCTGGCGGGTAGGGCGTAGCCGGCAGATTCGCCATAGGCAACTGAGAGCCCTGGGAACAGCGCCTGAAGGGCTTCGCCCACCTCACTCACCGTGTGATGGAAGGTATCGGCTACGTCAAGCGTCTCAAAGTTGCCATCCCAGCTGTCGAAGATACGGCGTACCAGCACCGAAAGCTCCTCGGCACACAGCAGGGGAAACGCCGCATCCTGCGCGCCCTGCAGAGCGGCCGATCCGGTTGAGCACGCGTCGAACAACGGCACCAAAAACGGGTCCTCCAGCGCGGCAGACGCGGTATACAGGAACGGCACGCGCAGGATCTTAGTCTGAACGCCCTCGCGAGCAGCGTAGTAGCGGCACAGGTCGTTGGCTGCGTGCGCGATAATGCCCTTGCCCGTTCGCCCCGCGGCATCGACGGCACCCTCGGCACCCGCGGGACCTGCTATATACAACAGCTGGATCCGGCGACCCGCGCACGTACGAAAGACCGAGCGCAGCAGCTCGATATCGCCCACGGTATCGGTATGCGGGGTTAGGTAATTAGACAGGTAGACCACGCGGTCGAACTCGTAGGCCTGCTCCAAGTGCTGGAGGAGCTCTTTCCACGAGGCCTGGGGCGACGACTCGTCGCGGCGCGCGTCCTGCGCGGCTACGACCTGCACATGGTCGCCGGGGAACGCCTTGGCACAAAAGTCATCGTCAACATATGCGGTGTTGCCAACAACCAGCACCTCCATGGCGCACCCCTCCCCTAAAATCCACTTTAGTCATAGTCAAACATGCGTATTTTACGCTGTCAACGCGAGTTGGAACGCCTTTAAGGCTGTTTTAAGAACTTTTTTAGAGGATGTGGGGACATCGAGAGTGCTAAATGAGCACTCAATCCAGAAGTATGCGGCAAATTCTTGACATGCCGACCACGCCGCATTGCGACAACGCTTCTACCTGCGGCTTCTGTTCATGAAAAGGGCGGTGTGCTCGAAGGTTCCGAAATTAGCCGCATACTTCCGGTGAATGATTCCGGAAGTGCGATGGAAATCCGAGATCTGTCGACCAGGCCCCGGTTTCGAGGTCCGGCGATCTGCGGTTTTGTTGCCAAAAATTGGGGTGTGCTCGGCGGTTTTCGGTTTTTCCTCGCACTTCCGAAAAACACGCTTAAACCGCGCGTCCCGAAGCATAAAACCGCCCGATATTTGCTTTTCCCCAAATGGGATCCTTGTTTTGCCAAGCCGAATCTTACATCTAAATAAAAAAGAGGGCCGACGCATCAACCCTCTTCAGGTGTCGCCCGAAGGCTTCCACCGCAATTAAGTGTATTCTAGTCGTTAACCTATGCTTGTGAAAGGCAAAGATGATTCAACTAGCCAACAAACATCCAGTCACTACCGGCAGTACTCGGAATCTTAGACGAATCGCCGATGCACACGATGGTCACCGAAGCGCCGGCCACATACTTGACCTCAAGAACGGAAACACCTTGCTCCTTAAGCCTTGAGGTCATCTCGGTTATCTGAGTTTTATTCACGTCATTTTTGCTGACCAGCTTAACGCCATTGGCATCATTTTCATTCAGGCAGGATTCAACCGTATTGTAATCGGACCAATAACAGTACTCTCCAGAAAGCCATCCAAGCTCAGTGGCGCATATCGATCCAGTCGCAGAAACCGTCTTTGGAAGCAATCCGTAACGTTGCCTTTCCTCAAATTCCAGAACATCGCAAAATACGTGATTAGCATTAAGTAATCTCGTTCCACAATAGTCCCCATAAAATGGCGCAAAGTGATTGCGGATAGTCCGCGACAACATCCAGTAGTCGTAGGTGTAATAGCCCATGAAAATTCGCAGACCGTCTCCCCCGGATCCCTCAGCAGAACGACCGAATTCAACAAGGAACTGGTCCCACATGCTCTCAATATAGGGAATTGCGAGTTTAACGCTATCCCTATCAGACAGAGGAGTCTCGCTCTTCTGCTGCATTATCCCCGTAGTATTTGCCAAATGGAAATGAGCGGCCATACGCTCGATCGTTCGGATGAACTCAGGACGATTCCCATCCTCTATAGCCATAATTGCGAAGAAAACACTTCTCAACAGGAGATCATTCGAAAAACGCTGAGGTAAAAGATCACCATATTCACGCTCGTATGCGAATAGCCTGGCTTCGCCCGTATCAATTGAAGAGTAATTAAATACGGAGTACGACGGAACAACATATGACGGAATGACATATGAGCGCACACGGCTACGCTTAATTTGATAACGCTTAAAAAAGGTGGAAATCCAAAAGGTCACAACACCAAATAATGCCAGCTCAAACTCAAAGGCAATACTCGAAGTATCAAGCACATCTAGCCCCTGTCCTCCGAGATAGCCATCGATAACAAAGTGATCGAATGCGACGGACAGCAAAAGAGACATGAACGCCTCGAATGAGAAAGGAAGGGTCCGGTACCGCAATTTACCCCTTGCATGCTTGATTACCCCAAGAAACAACCAATAGAAAAGGGTGGGCATGTATCGCAGCGAAGGACCTGGAACTGAAAACGCATCGCAAATCGCAGCCACAATAAACACGGGGAGCTGGCAACAAATTGTTGGAGCGAGAATTCGGTAGGCAACGTTCAACCTGCCCGACTCATCGGAGGGGTACAGTTCTTCGACGGTGTATTGCCCTCCAATCGCCAAGGGCCCAGCAAAGCGGACAAGCTGAACGCTCACCAAACCGGTAAAGACATAAAAGACAATCCAAAGAATAGTGACCGATTCCACCTGTAAACAATCTCCTCAAGTCATACGCTTGCGATTAATTGTAGATAGACAAAATTGAACAGGAAGCGACAATATTTGAAACTGTTGTTTTACGCTCCCCGGATCAAATGCCTTCAATTAAGAAACCCGGCGAAAAACCAAGACTACAAAATCGAAGAATACGCCCATGCAGAGCTTGACCTGAGCAGCAGCCTCACTGGCTTTTCCTGGAAGGTCTCGGTAACAAGTCTCGAAGAGGCGCAAGACGGCCTCATGTTGAAGCTGCCGCATCGCGTATAGTCAACCCAGCACGGGTCAGAGCGCCGCCGGGGACCAAAACGGGCCCACCATCCGTCCCCTCCCCAACATTCCCCAGAAAGCTCGCTGATGTTGACTGGTGTTCCCGTAAAATAAACCTCAACAAAATATGTGCGGAGTGCTGGCCTGGAGCTGCCTTCGGACCCTATTGGCTGCTCACCGAGAGGCTCCGCTATGAAACGACCCCTTTACTACCTGCTCTGCGCGATCTCATGCGCATCCAACTTGTAGGGTAAATTCATCGCTCGCGTCGATTACGACCCCAATATTTCCTTAGGAAACACGCTCGGCAAATCGTTAACGCCCATAGCGAAAAGCACTTTTGCGCTGGCATCGTTGCTGAGCTCGTCGCTCAACTTAAGCGCATCAAGCAGTATATTTCGGCGTAAAATCTTATAGTCATCCTCAGTCAGCACTAGCTCAAGATCGCTTAAAACCCCTACTAGATTGACATCGTGAGACGGAGATACCCTGGCGCAGAATAGACGCTCGTCATGCGCACAGATATTTCGAAAATCTTTAATGTGATCATATGCAAGTCTTAGCCTACGTGGGCTGATGCGCTTATCGACTTCATGGGTCTCAGAATAGAGATCGGAAAACGACTTGGCAATGGAATTTCTCATGCTTTCTGGCTGAAACTCGTAGAACTTGAATGCCTGACCAAGCATCAAATAATTCATAAGAATCCATACCGGCGTATTATCGTGATTATTCTCATAATGCCGAATATAGTCCCTTTTATAATCGCTTTTCCATTTTTGAGACCTACATAGCACCTTCTCGAAATCACAAATGAGCGTGTCGATCTTTTTTCGATAACCAGCATCAGCACGGTAAGATCTTCTATCCAGGTATGCTTCCGGGCTATCTTTATGGGCCATTGCGAAACGATAAGAACAGACAGTTTTAAGAATCGCTTCCGCCTTGTTAAAGTACTCAAACATGAGCAGACGCAATGAACGGTCAAATTCGAATAAACGATATATATCAGAAAACTTCGTACCTTTTACGAATAGCTCGTGGCAAGAATCTCCGCGCTGGTCGAGAAATAAATCCTTGTAACCGTTAATAACCGGATAGTATCCCTCGCGCTCCAAAACTAAACGAGTATTGTTATCGCATTCGAGTCCACGGCTTTCAAGAATAGCAATCTGCTCATCAATAGATTTAAATGGTTTATCCATTAGGACCCCTTAAACGCGAAAACCGCCTTTCGGCGGTTCCCACGGACCAAGCCGGACGTACCGTCGCAAGGCCTCATCACAACGATTACTTTAAGGGAGAACTCGGGGTCCGTCAATCCAATACCACGAATCCCCCAAATCAACCCTTTGAAGAGACCAAACAACCAATTCAGGTAAAATAGCCCCAAGCTCGTATTTCGCCACAATGAAGAAGTCATTTAGCGACAACGGACGCGATATAACGGGCCGTTGTCGGCATGGAGCCGACCCCTTATCCCCTCGGTGGGAAGGGGTCGTGGCCATGGGAATCCCTTGCGCGGATTCTGCCGTCACGACGATGGATGATCAACTCCGACTCTTGATTGGAGCAGATGCGTCGACCGAGCTTTATTGCCTCGCTCTGCGTTGTCGTAACGAAAGAAGCGCGACATGCCCCTTCGCCCTTAACCTGCCAATTGCCATCCGAACGCTTCGTAATGTGCTGATTTCTACCTTTCATAATCACCTCGCCTTCAACTCTGAACTTGCCGATGTGTCTACAGCATGAGATATGTGACAGAAGCCCTCGTGCCGTTTTTTCAAAAGTGTAAGCACTGGCGCGGACAAAAAACGAAGCGCACACAGCAGGACCGTTGACCCACCATGATCTACCCGGCGAGCAGGGTGATTCATTGGAAGCGTCTTTAGCGTACGGGACGGGTATCTACGCCAGCTGGCTCTTGCCGTTTTCCGCATGTTCACGGTGCGAGAGAGCGACATCGTTGACAGCACATAACATTCCCCGCACGGTAACGTCTTTTACGGTGCCTCAAATCTAAGCTCAACCGCCGAGGCATTCCAGGGCATCCCGCGTAACCCTATTAACAAAACGCCTAAATACACATCATTACACTCATGAAAAAAGGGCAACACTCTCTTGTCGAAAGCGTCACCCTTAAAGCTCCCGTAGAGCTTTTGTATCACAGGACAATATCCTACACCATCTCAATGAGATGAAAGGACACATCTAGGCCTGTCGGGTAAAAGCGTGGGCAGGCCACGAATGAACGAGACGACAGCAGGACTAACGGTCACCGCAATCAAAAGAGCCCAAATAATGCAGCACACCCTTCGCTCGCGGAACATTAAGGTCTTCACCCAAGAAATTGACGCTGTAAGAAGGAGATCCAACGTAAACATGAGTCTTGCCGGTCTCGCAACAGAACAGAATGTCGCCAGCGCTGTTTTGCGTCAGAGTGTTGTAGTTCGAGTAATACTCAAGCTCGTCTGACGGGGCCTCTCCCACAACGATCAACCGAGGCTCCAACTTATCTAGCCATGTCTTAGGAACGCGACCGGACTTCCGTCCATGATGCGGCGCAAATAGAATGTCCACAGGCGAAAGCGCAATGTCATCTTCGATCGCCACCATGTAGTCATTCTCCATGTCACCAAGCCAAAGCGCACGGACCCCTTCCTCTAGCGAGTAGACAATCGCGGGGCTAATATTATTGGGATTATCCGAGCTTTCGGCATCCTGCAAAGCATTCTGGAAGGTCTCGTTTGTCACATCGGGCCAGAGGACGCTAATCCCAGCAGAGCCGCTCTCCGCATCAGATACGTTCATCCATTTGCGCCTACACCCCTTGCTAATCTTGTAAGCGCGCGACGAGCTCTTTAGCTCTTTATACTTTTTAAAGCTCTTGGTCTCCGTGGACTTGGAGACATTATTGTCAACACAATAAAAATTCGGGATAAGCCCCAGTTCATCAAGATACTCAATGCCCTGAATATGATCTTGGTCCGGATGCGTACTAATAAAACGAACGATATCCTTTTTCCCTGCGAGGTTTTTGACCTCATCAAGGATTTCCGACTTACGATCATCGGCGATATTGCAGTCGATCATGCTGAAGTTATCGGAGTTGTGATTGATATAAAACATGTCGCCGTTACCAACGGACAGAGACTTAATCTCGCTCATGGTTATCACGTTCCTCAAGATTGAAGTTGATTCGTTTTTCCACATACCGCTCTTGCTTGACCCAGGAAGCGACAAATAAGGCGATAAAAGAGCACAGCGCCGCTGGAAGCCGATGTGATTCCGGCAACAATGACGCAAGCAGGATAATGACGAGCAGAACACCAGCCCCCGACAGGCTGCGATACATGTTTGAAATCATTACGAGCTGCTCGACCTTTGGATCGCGTTTCTGAGCATATGCAAAGGCAGAATAGTCCCGCTTTTCGGTCGGTTTCAGCTTGCGGGCCAACGGCTCAATACAGAGAGAGCCAATCCGCGACGCAATGAGACCGAGGACATAACTCAGTACAAATAATGCCAGCCAGTTGGAGCTGTCAATACAACTGCCCAACGGCATCTGGCTGACGGAATATGTTACAAGTGCGCCCGGAATGAGCACATTGAACAGATCGTACGCAGAGATTTTCCCAAGAAGATTATCTAGATAGTTATTGGCCAAAAATTACGCACCTCCAAGAATCCAAGAGCCATCCCTCGAATTTTTTACGGACCAACCCGCCCTGCCACACAAGTGACAGGTTCTTGAAGAAAAGCTATTTGGAAATGATTTGAGCATACGGGGGCGCATACTGCTGTTGATCTATAAGCGCACGCGCCCCCAAAGAATCTTAGTGGACCATCAACATGGCCTCGATTTTGACAGCTATCCCATCCAGCTCCTTTCGAACAATTAAGTTGTAGTGGGGAAACGACGTTTCACGTTAAATTAATTGTAGCCGCAAACGCAATCTATATCCTGTATTGTTTTTTGAAGCTGAACACAATATGTTGTGTTTTAGCAGGTAGATACGATTAAAGTTTTTGCAGTATAAATCAACAGCAATAAGTGAGCCGTCTAATCCACCCTAGAGGCAGCTTCGCTGACCAGCATAAATTCAAACTAGGTCCCACGTATTTGCACACGGCGAAAACCCATAGATATCGAATACCTGTTCGAAATTAACAAAAGATTTTGCTTGACCAACATGTTGGGCGATCCCCTATTGCCCCACTGCCCGTCATTATCAAACCGGGTACGAGTTACGCCACAAAACTCATCATGATTAAACGTCGACCTCCACCTCTTACGCCGCACATTTAATCACCCCTCCCCGTCCATGACCGTCCAGCTCACGGGTTCGATGCCCGGAAGAGACGTTGGGCAAGAGGGACAGGCAACCTGATAGTTTCCGTTATTTGTCCTGCGCTGCATAGAAGCGGAGGCATATACCGCTTTGCGGGCGCGAGTGACACCGACGTACAGCAGGCCCATTTCCTCAATAAGCCCGTCTGGTATTTTCTTCGCATCCACGATCCGGCATCCATACGCAGAACGCGAGCACATACCAGCACTTTCGCACCGAGAGCAAATCACTCCAAGCCAATCGAAGCGCGTAACGCCCGGAATGAAAACGGTATTCCACTCGAGCCCCTTAGCGGAGTGAACGGTCATCATCGAGATGTCTACATCAAGGTAATCGGAGAAACGCCGCAGGGGCATGATAACCCCCAATAAACAGTCGACCAAATTGAAAGGTCAACAAGCGGATGTTAACGTCATGCACCAGGCAGTGAACGCCTGAGGTAATAGTACTCCCTGACACTTCTGAGAAGTGCAGCGGTCTATTACTATTCGCCAAACGGCAGTCTGAAAAGCATACTGTCAGAGCACAACTCGTAGTCTACCTAAGTAGAGCGCCCGGCAGGTGAAAGAAGTGGAGACGACCATAATGAACTCATTAGATCAGAAACGTCTGTACTCTGGTGGCGATCATTTTTAATTAGATAGAATGTTAGTTGGAGTCTTTACCGTGAATCTCTCCAGACAACATTGGCACCGCGTTGAAACTGTTGCGAGTGAGGCTATATGCGACTTGATGCCCCGATAAAAGAACTGACGTTTGCTGATGGTCAAACCTTTAAGCTACGCAACGATTCGATCGTTGTGTTCGTTGGACCAAATAATGCAGGAAAGACAACCTGCTTGCGCGATATCTACTGCCATCTATCAGGCGACAGCAACTGCAACTTAGTTTCCTCAATTGATTTCACAAAGCCCAGTATCGAGGATGTGAAATCGCTTCTGAATGAGATTGCGATCGAAAAACATGACCCCCTTTTAAGCTATGAAGGCATGGGGTTTAGAATCTCAGATTACGACATGGGAAATTACAGCAAATTCAGCTATTACCCAAAGTCTATTAAAGAAATGCTATTTCACTTCTTAACGACGGAGACACGACTTTCTGCCTGCTTTCCCCAAAAAAGCGTCCCGCGTAAAGACCCAGCCACAGGCCCCATCGCCCTGCTGGCCCGCGACTCATCCTATTTGGAAAAAGTGTCTTCAGCTTTCCATTCCGCCTTTTCATTGGAAGTGATACCGAATTATTTTAATGGTGGTGAAATACCCCTGTGTTTAGGAAGCACGCCCGTCGCGCCAAAAGATATGCCCGTTCCTCAAATAAATGATTTCATGTATGAAACATTAAGTAGCTATCCCCTTGCGCATCATCAGGGAGATGGCATGCGAAGCTTTCTCGGTATCGTGTTATTTATATACGCAAATCAATACACCTCAATGTTTATTGACGAGCCAGAATCGTTTCTTCATCCGCCACAAGCCAAGCTTATGGGATCTCTAATTGCTTCAAATGAAACTTCGGGACGCCAGCTGTTTATTAGCACTCACAGTAAAGAGCTGCTTAATGGAATGCTTGAGTCTGGTCCCGACCGCATTCAAGTAGTACGAATTACAAGAGCCAATGATGTGAATGATTTCGCCCTGCTGGATGTGGATGACATTTCAAAGATCACGTCGAATACGCTGTTAAAGTATTCTGACTTAATTTACTCCCTGTTCCATGAAAGAACCGTGCTCTGCGAAAGCGATAGCGATTGTATGTTCTATCAACTTATTTGGGATACCGTAAGGGCTAGCGAACCAACTCCACTGTTCCTACCCGTAGGTGGAAAGGGGCGGTTTAAAACTTACGTCGACCTTCTTTCGAAATTACATATCGATTATTCGGTCGTGGCCGATGCAGACATCTTGCGAAATCCCACCGATATTAAAAGTGTCCTTCTGCAGGACAATGTAGTTTGGGAGTCTATCAAATCGGATTGGGAAACAATTAACCAAGAGCTTGGAAGCGATGAGGGATTAAGCGTGGCTTCCTTAAAGGCTGAAATAGATGAAGTTTTCAAACAATGCAAAGGCCCAACTTTATCAAAGACTAATTGTGGGAAGATTCGAAAATTGCTCGAGAGCAAATCGCGCTGGGACGAAATGAAAAGACATGGCATTAATGCGTTGAGTGGTGGTGCGAACAAAGCGTGTAAACGAATAGTCAATACGCTTTCGCATCATAACGTTCAAATCGTTCCTGTTGGCGAATTAGAATGCTTCATTCCCTCTATTGATTCCCACGGTCCATCTTGGGTCAACGATGTCCTCCAGGAATATCCCGACCTGAACGATGCAGTCTACGATATGGCCAGAGACTTTGTTTCCCATTGGTAATTCGAGAAAGCTGGGACCTCGGACCCAATCTGGGTCCAGGAGGAAGTCCGATGTATACGAAGGAGGAGCGCGAGAGGATTCTCTGGGAGTTCCACAGGGGCGGCCAGTCCGCCCCTGCCGCCTGCAGGAGCCTCCATGTCGGCGTACTTCGCCACGGTGTTCCGGCTCACGTGGAGCATTCGGGCGATCTCGGACCGTAAGCACGCTTTAATCTAATTAAGCCATTATCAATACTGCCTTATCGGATCAGCGTACATCGTGAATTGAAAGCCAATCCAGCATCCTATCGAAGCTCTCTGTAAACTAGATCCCGTTTTTCGTGAAATAGCGTATTCGCAGGTACATCTTTAGAAACGACACTATTCGCAGCGATGACCGCATTATCGCCAATGGTTACACCTTTAAGCACTACCACATTCGCGCCAAGCCAAACGTTGTCGCCAATATGCACGGGCGCTGTCGTAGTCGGTTGGTCCCGATACATGATCCCATCCTGCGACATACCGTGGTCGAAATCATACACATGAACGTTTGGACCAAATAGGCAGCCCTTGCCAATCTCAATTCGATCGTGAGCGATCAACACACAACCATAATTGAAAGACGTTCGCTCACCAACGTTAATAACGCCTTTATCCGATACGCGACAATAAAACGGTCTCCTGAAAGCCTTCGTCACGGTTATCTGGCCAGGGAATCTCCCTGCAAGAAACGCCAACTTACCCCGGACATAAATCCAGGTCACCACATGCTCTACAAACTCCATTAGATTCAAGAGAAACACCCCAGGTTACTATTTCCTTTTAAAAAGCCGTTTCATAAGAGTTTTGAGAGACTTCACGAAGCCGTAGGCGCCAACAAACCGAGCCGCACCTTCGAACCCCCTATGCTCATAAGCCTTCCAGAAACCATCCACGTTACCCTGCGGAGAGGACGACCTCTCCAGCATCGGATTACCGGGCAACACCTCTTCAAGAGATATTTCTGTTACGCCGGGCTCAAATACGCCAGATGCAACAATGCGCTCGGCAAGCTCGCTATTAACCATAACAACAGAAAGTCCCTTATGATCATTAAGGCCTTTGCGAACTCGATCGACGCCAAGAAAATCAGCAAGAGTGAAGTCGGAGACTCTGTTGACGTCGGTATAGGCGCAGTTATAACAGCTGGAATTTAAAGCGTTATTGCTATAGAACACATCTCGCCAAGTATTAGATTCAATCGTGTCATAGAGAGCAGTGCCGTCGTCCAAGAGAGCCTTCTCGACATGAACTCCCCAACCTCTGTCCTTGGGGCGATGAAAATATTTGATGACCTTCTTTCCGGATTTTTTTTCCAAAAAGGAAATGTAATCGCGGAACATACGATTACTAGGTGTGCCATGGCAGATTAAATCGCAGGTAACCAACTGTCCGGAATAGTTTTTCTTAGACAGAAAACTCCTAAGACCCGCAATCTGACATGGGGTTCCGCTGTAGAGCACGTCAAGGCCTTGTTTTAAGTCGTTATATGCTTCACCTAATGAAGAGCCAACGAAACCCTGTGAGTATTTAGAGCCTCGACAAGCTTGCGCGTCCTCCACAGAAGCACAACGCCTCTGAACGACACGGAAATCCTCATCGAAGCAAGCGCCGTAAACGACGCCGCCATTATTTAGAACATGAGAAGTCAAGGTCCAAAACGCGGCACCCGAAGAACTTTTTGCGCGTTCGACGTCGTCAGCCTGATAAGCCAATACCCGACGAGAGTTCATCTTCAGATCGTCGCTCGTCAAACCATTAGCCGGACATACCCTCTGGCACAAACCGCACTCAACACATTTTGATTCGTCAATCTTCGGACGGTAAAAACCATGAGAGTCTTCTACAATCTGAATCGCCGATCGAGGACACACAGACAGACACGCAGAGCACCCGGTACAGCGTTGACTATCTTTGCAGATATCCACGGAATCCCTCCCTATCGTTAAGAATCATCTTGTCTGAGCCGCAAATAGCAAACGCCGCCACACATGAAATGAAATACGGTATGTAGCACTGCGGATCGTATAAAGGGTTGCCTGAAAAGCAATAAATTAGAAAGAAAATCTGCACACCCAAACAGGCCCACAAGCAAAAGGAGTCCCCATAAGGACCTTCCTCTAAAAGAGATTCAGATCGATGCATGGCTGCAAGGATGGAGAGAAACGCAGGCACAACAAAAGCCGCAAGGCCAATCACACCCGTCTCGGCAAGCAACTGAAGGTATACGTTGTGAGCACTCATCGACGAAAAGCCAAGATTGCTGTACATTGCACCAAGGGAGGTAGTGGCAACATACTTGGAATAAGTCCCCCAACCACAACCAAGTAAGGGTTTTGCATAAAACATACTCCAAGCGCAATCGTACAAATAGCTTCTGCCATTGCCCGTTTCATCATCTGAAAGCTCAATAAACCTCTCAAGAGTCGCCTGAACAGCGGGAACAAACGTAGCAAGAACGCCGACAGCTATTACAGCGATTGCAGCAACAACCAAGGTCCTGAGCATCGTCCCGGTAAGCTTCTTTCTATTTACGAACAGATACGAGATGACGATAGCAGCAACGGATGCAACCAAAGGACCCCGCTTAGTAGTCAGAAAAAGCGCAAGCAAGAGCATCAGGCTCAGCATCAAATCTTTAATCCGAACCTTTTCCCTGCTACCAGCAAGACCACAGGCCCAAGAGACGAGACCCAAACTCAAATAAATCGAATTAGTGCTGTAGTGCGCCGTGAAGCCAGAGCGATAGTCCCTAGCCATATAGCTACCTGAAAAGAAGGCAGATTTAACTGGCAGATAAAGTGCAGGGACTAGCCAGAAGACGATGGTGCAGAACGCATGAAATGCTGCAAAGGCGACAAGAACCCTAAGGCATGAAGTGACCCAGGATCGCTCGCCTGCCGCAACATACATGCACAGAAATAGAAGCGTATAAACTACGAGCAGGGTCAAATTAGCCACACCGTATATCAAACTATGGATAAAGAACAGCACAAAGAAAGGCGCCCAAGCCAGTTCAAGGCCAAATCTCTTGCAAGCAAATCTTCTGTTAGTCACAAAATGTAGAAGAAGCGCCGTAGCAGATAGCAGGAGACAGACATCAAGCGCAAGCGCAGAAGCAGCGAGCGATTGGCAGAAAAAGGCGTAAAAGAGCAGTGGAATGAACACCATGGACCCATCATTTAGGGAAAATCGTCGCTCTAACTCAGAGCAAGACTCAACACCGGGCCTAGACGCGCTGAAATAATTCATCCTATTTAATCCTCATAAAACGACCAATAATCGAACTATAGCTAGGCCTGTCGAAGAAATAGAGCGTCGCGCATGCGGCGACTGCGCCCCAAATGACAAGGCCGATGGCGACCGCAATCCATCCTGTCCAACTTCCAACGAAGCAAGACAGTAGATAGCCAGGCATGGCCACGAGAACGGTCTGTAATACATACACGCCAAACGACCAAAACGAACTCGAAAGAGAGTCCTTCGAGATTTTAAGAGGCTCGTAGAGCAAAAGGTCAATCACGCGGTATAGATTGGATACGCAGGACGCAGCAATTGTGCCGACGACCCCAAAACGCATCGTAAGCGGGATACCCAAGACAATAATGATTGCAGCCTGCAAGCAGGTCTGCGCCCTAGTCTCACGGTACATACCAGCAGCAATTACAAGTAAGCCCTGGGACGACTTGCCGTGATAGAGAAAAACATTAAGGACGACGAGAAAACCGAGCAGACCATTGTGATAGTTTGCATCGTGAAACCCGCCTGCATACAAATCCACAAAAGGCAAAATCAATGAAAAGGCACACCCGCATGCCACGGCGGAGACTGCGTACACAAGTGCTCGATATGGCTTATACGAAGACCGAAGACCCTCATAATCTCCCTCAGCAATTTGCCGGCCAAAGAGTGCCTGAAGTCCTGTGCCGAGGACATTCGGAATCATCTGCAGACCCGTAGATACCAGCATGTAAACAGCAAGAACGCTGACTTCACTCATGCTCCCACAGAGGAAGGTCGCCAAAATAACAGGAGCGCCCGACTGAACGGCTCCCAAGATCTGAAGAAACAGCGCATCCCACCTCTGGGGCAGCTGATAGTCACCGTAATCAACTTTGCAATTGAGTTTCGGGTAATGACGGCGTGTATACAGAGCGAGAATCAGACTGCGTGCAAAAACCGCAGAGAGAGCCAACGCATAGACAGCGACAACAGGAGCATGGAGATAGGCAAACAAGAAAATGACGGCCGTGTTAACCAGCGTGAAGACCGTCGATGCGAGTTGAATGAGCCAGTTCTTTTGATCGGCGGTAAGGAAAACTTGGTACTTGGCGAGGGAAAAGAAATCCACGACGATCTTGGCACCCAACAGGAAGGTAAGCACCATGATCTCCCAAGGCGCAAGCGAACCTACCGAGACAAATATGGGATAAACGACCGAAAGGCCAACCAGCAAGACAAGAAACAACATGCCCGACTTCTGATAAAAGACCTTCGAGGCCGAAGCCACGACGTTAATCCCATCCCAGTCGCCCTTAGCAATAGGCTTATATAGAGCGAAGGTCGCCGCACCAGAAATACCAGCTTCGACAAGTGCGAAATAACCAATAAACTGAGTTAGAGAGGTCACCAGACCGTTAACCTCGGATCCATATACGCCAATAATCGCCCTTGGGACGAGGAAGCCGGCAACGATAGCGGTCAACTGGTAGACCAAGTTCCAAAAAGTGTTCTTTGCAAACATAAGCCAGAAACGACACCTACAATCCAATGCAGCGAGCGATAAAGGCACGCGCTGTATCACGGTCATGTGAGAGGGTCTGGTTTGCATGACCATAGTCAACAGCCGAAGCAACGACTTCGTCTCGATACAGACAACCCTCAATTCCATAACGTGCGAGCAGGTCTGTAATCCTGACGTTACTCTGAACGGCGGAGTCCGACGTTTTAACGACAAACGACTTATTGAAATTCATGGAGAAGCAGGCGCCGTGGAAGGAGTCCGTGCAAACAAACGACGCCTCACTAACAAGCTTCAAGAAAGCAGCCGGACCGATACCCCTCACGTTAATCATGCCGGGGAAATTCTTCGTGTTGTAATGAATGCAGACGACAGGAACGCCGAGCTCGCTGGCGATCTTCCTAGCTCGATCCACAAGTTTTTGCTCAGAGTTAAGCGTATAAAGCAGAACATAGGATTGAGGTATCGTATCCAAGCCGTCATCTGAGGCTAACGCCGACCAGTCATCGCCCGTAAGAAGCAGGGTCGGATCGGGCATAAATACAGATTCGAGCCCCATCTCGCTAAGGACCTCCATAGAGCTCGGTTCCCTAACGGAAAGACCAGTGAACTTTGCCAGCCTGTCGGCCGCGCCTTCATCGCAAGCCAAAATGGATTCCGCCGTCGCATCTCCCAGACTGGCAGCATAAGACGCGACCTTTGTAACTTCAGCGATACCTTCACCCAAAAAGACGGGGTCATGGCCATTAACCCGAGGATTGAAAACCTGATCGCTGCCAATGAGAACGCAGTCGAGGCTCTTGGCTCTATCAATAAGAGCTTGCTTATCCAGCTTTCCCGTAGGGCTTAGATTGCGCTTAGCAAATCGACTGAACGAATTAAGCCTCTGGCGCTCAAAACCCCTGCGAAGGAAATAACGAACGGCATCCGAAGGAGCGAACGAGAAGCGCGTACCCAACTCTCGATCATCGAGTTCCTTATTGCTGTAATTGAGCACTTCGCAGTCGCAGCCCAACGACATCACGGTCCTGCGCAGAGCACATGCTTGTAGCGAAGCACCATAATTTACGGTATTCGAAAATGTGAGGATGCCTATTCGTTTCAATATCTTACCGCCTAACTATTCGCAAGCTTGTTAAACCAAATTGATGATGTAACCTTCAGTAGCGTTATCGGTTTCGATAACCTTGCACGGGTTGCCAATGACTATCGAATGATTGGGAATATCCTGGTTAACAAAGGTATTGGAGGCAATAAAGACATCGTTTCCAATGGCCACATTACCTGCAACCGTCGAGTTAATACCGAGATATACGCGGTCACCAATCGTAGGGACGCCCTTTCTATGGCCACGGTTTTCTTGGCCGATGGTGCACCCCTTATGGATGTTCACGTTGCGGCCCAACTTCGCGCCGACGTTAACAGTAATGCCGTAAGGGTGACCAATGTAGAAGCCTTCACCAATTTGAGTTGATGGCGAAATCTCGAGTCCACACTTCCTGGAAAGATGTTTCCTCGGAAGCGTGAAGAGGAGTTTTCGCAATCCCCCTGCTTGACACATCCTTAGATAGAAAACATAGCGGTAGCCAAAATCACCCAATAGCCGGCCGAGCTTTACGCCTTCCGAACCAAAATAGTGAAAAGTATCTTTAGCGAATATGCCCACTCTAACTTCTCTCTCCTTTAGCAATCTTTTCGCGAACAAAGCCAAAGATTCTCTTAGTTCCTACAACCAAGCCGCCGTCACTAAGCTCCATGAGAATTCGACCCAAAATCTGCGAAAGCCTTCGCCCAATGAACGGGGAACACTTACGCACGACCTTCCTCTTGATGAGATATTTCGGCTCAACCCAGCTTCCCGAAGAGCGATGAATGCTGTAGGTTTCACGCTTGATGTGATAACCGCCGAAACCGTAAACGGGGTTGAACGCTTTGGAGTCCAAGGCAAGCCAGCCACTAAAATGCTGCTCTTTGTTCACGCGTTCAAAGCCAATTTTCTGGAGCTCAGCGGTAAACACTTCATTCACAGTGGTCTTATCGAGAAAATCAGGGTCGCTAGAGAACTTCATCGACTCATATCGCTCTATACATGCGCGAATTACAGGGTCATGAGGCTCAACAGCAACAATCAATCCAGTAGTGGCAGTCAACGATGATTCTTCGATTGCAGTGAAAGGAATGCTTTCCATGAGAGGCGATATGTCTCGTATGAGCTCGCTACCAATATCCATATAGATGCCGCCGTACTCGTACAAGACTTTAAAGCGAGCGTAGTCCGACACAAATGCCCAGAGGCCCGCCGCATACGCATCCCTTGACCAAGAGCACAATGCGAAGTCGAAGTTATCCTCATTCCACTGTTTGACCTCAAACCCAGGCGCAAACTTCTCCCACGAAGCCAAGGACCTCACAGCAGTCTCAGAGAGCGGATTGCCTCCGAACCAGCAGTAATGAATAGTCTTATCCATCGTCACGCTCCTAAATGTGCAACTTGGAAATAAGAAACGGAGTCTGGCGGGTCTCCAATATCACCCAAGAAAGCGAGTCTCACCGGCAAATATCTTCGTAAACCATGCCAAGCCGGTTCATAAACGCCGTAAGGGAAAAGGCATCTTTTATGCGAGCTCGTCCCTGAATTCCAATCATTTCCTTGTAAGAGGTATCGCTCATGAGATTCTCGAGCTTAGTGGCCAACGCATCAACATCATCAACTGGAAACATAATTCCGTCCACGCCGTCGGTAATGACCTGTGGAATACCCCCGACAGGAGTCGCAATGGTAGCAAGTCCGTACGACATTGCCTCAAGCACACTCATAGGCATGCCCTCATTCTTCGAAGGAAGGCAGAACATGCTGCTGTTGCGAAAGGCTTCATCTTTCTTCTCACCTTTAGCCCAGCCTATAAAGCTGCACCTGTCACCAATTCCAAGTTCATCCGCCAGTTGTTCATATGCTGGCACATCCCCGTCTCCGCCAAAGACAAAACGCGCATCGGGATGAGTCTTAAGAACGCGCTTAGCAGCACGCAAAAGTAAATCCGGACTCTTGCGCGCATCAAGACGCCCCATGAACAAAACCGTATTGCACGAATAATCAATAGCGTTAACCTCAGGAACGTCAACGGCGTTATGCACCACCACGATACGATCCAAGGAACAGATGTGCCTTTTTAGAAGGAATTCCTTCCACTCCTCCGACAGAACGACCACCTTTGAGCAACATTCAAAGGAATGTGAGATATCGCGTCTCTCAGCCTCGCCACATTCTTCGTCAAACCAAACACCGAACTCGCTACCATGCAGATGGAGAAGAACGGGTTTGTTTCGAAAGAAGGCCGCCCTCATGAAGATCTTTTTTCGGCGATAGCTGCCACGAGACGCCATATGCACATGTACGAGATCGCACGCGTTGAGCCTACTGAGATATTTCATATAAGCCACAAGGGCAATGGAGAGCTTCTTGAACTTCCCGCCCTCAGCAGTTGTCGAAATGAATTCTATTGAACCTTCGTTACGATTCGACCACTTCATAATGTTGTTTTCAACCGTGGAGATGCCACCCATAGCATCAAGACTCGGGCCAATCATCAACACTTTAGGCATTATCAGCACCTAAAGATCTTTTAGAAGAAGCGCAAGACCAATCGCAGTACTTTTCTAAATGGGAAACAGTTGGCAAAACAAACAAATCGCCAAGCTCTCGGTCAAGTCTATCGGGTTGCTCCTCTAGTGCATAGAAGGGATCGTATCCGCCTCCGGTATAGAAAGTCATCTCGCCAAAGTAAGGTTTACCGCTAATGTTGTACCAGTCAACCCGCACGTGAGGGAAACCATCAGAGAGTTTCTCGGAAAGCTCAAGCATAAGTTCGTAGTTCTCGGGCTTTACAGTAGGCTTATGCTCAGATACCTCATGGTCGATATCGCCGCGCTGCTCCCATTCAGTAGAAAAGTACTGCATTTCATGATTAGTGAAACGATCGGCGTCCGTCTGAACAAGAGCTGCCTTACCGTCAAAACAATAGAACTTATAATCAGTCGGAGTCGCTCTTCCAGGTTCATCAAGAAATGCTTCCGCCACAATGCGAGGCGTGATACCGAGATAAGCCCACTCCCTGCCCTGCCAATACCAGTTTCTATGCAAGGCAACATTCAGACGTTTCTTGGCCTCAACAAAATCAAAATTCGACTTATCCGTGCAAACAAATGTGCTCTGCGAGTCGTGAGTACATTTAAGCACAAACTTTTCCGGCAATTTATCGAGATCGATCTCCTCAACTGCATTGAAAACACCGAAAAGCGGCACAAGATACTCGGACCCAATACGTTGTTCGACGAAAGAGCGCACGCCATATTTATCTGCAAGCTGAGTCAAAACTGGATTATGGTAGTTAAGCTTGTACCACTGCAGCTTCTCATTGAATGTCTTAGGACACTCGAAGTCAGGCTCGTAATGAAGTTTAGCTTTGAAGTAGAGACGCATATATGCCTCATCAGGAATGAAGCGCAAGTTGTTTTTAAGAGAAAGAGTAAACCTCTTTTTTAGCTTCACTATTTACCTCCAATAACGTCCGCAATTCGCTCACTCGCATGTCCGTCGCCGTAAGGATTCGATGCATGGCTCATGGCCTCGTACTCGGCCTGATCGCTGAGCAGGCGGCTGAACTCGCGGTAGATGAAGTCCTCCTCGGTGCCGACGAGCTTCAGCGTGCCGGCTGCAATGCCCTCGGGACGCTCGGTGGTATCGCGCATGACGAGCACCGGCTTGCCCAGGCTCGGGGCCTCCTCCTGGATGCCGCCGGAGTCGGTGAGGATGAGGTGGCTCGCCGCCATGAAGTTGTGGAAGTCGAGAACCTCGAGCGGGTCGATGATGTGCAGGCGGTCGAAGCCGTCGAGCTCCTCGTGGGCGGCCTTCCGGACGAGCGGGTTCATGTGGATGGGGTAGATGGCCTTGGTGTCGGGATGCTCCTCCATCACGCGGCGGATGGCGCGGAACATGCGGTGCATAGGCTCGCCCAGGTTCTCGCGGCGGTGCGCCGTGATGAGGATGAGGCGGGAGCCCTCGGCCCACTCGAGCTCGGGGTGCGAATATCCCTCGCGCACGGTAGTGCGCAGGGCATCGATGCCCGTGTTGCCGGTAACCCAGATCTTGGGCTCGGGCTTGCCCTCGGCGAGCAGGTTCTTCTTGCTGGCCTCCGTCGGGGCGAAGTAGTACTCACTCACGATGTCCACGGCCTGGCGGTTGAACTCCTCCGGCCAGGGGCTGTAGATGTCGTGCGTGCGCAGGCCGGCCTCGACGTGCCCCACGGGGATCTGGAGGTAGAAGCAGGCGAGCGCCGCGGCGAAGCTGGTCGTGGTGTCGCCGTGGACCAGGACGACGTCGGGCTTCTCGTACTCGAGGACGGCCTTGAGCTTGACAAGTACGTCGCACGTCACGTCGAACAGCGTCTGGCCCGGCTTCATGATCGCCAGATCGTGGTCGGGAGTCACGTCGAAGACGCGCAGCACCTGGTCGAGCATCTCGCGGTGCTGGCCCGTCACGGTCACGACGGTCTCGAACTCATCCTTTTGCGACTTCAGCTCATTGACGAGCGGGCACATCTTGATGGCCTCCGGGCGGGTGCCGAAGACGAGCATTACCTTCTTCAAAACGGATTCCCCCTGAAGAGTCACATGGTCTTACAGCTTGTAGACGTTCTCGCCGTCGCCGCAGACGTTGCGCGGGTCGATGAGGACGCGGTCACCGAAGATGCCGGGGTTGTCCTTGACCTGGGAGTGGCCGACCATCACGATCACCATCTCCAGGCCGTCCAGGAACTCCTCCATGGAATGCACCTGGCCGGGGACCTCGTCGCGCTCGACCCACGGGTCGTAGACCTTGACGGAGCCGGCGCAGAGGTGCTCGGACATGGACTCGAGCATCTGCAGCGTCGGGGACTCGCGGATGTCGTCGACGTTCTCCTTGTAGGTGAGGCCGTAGATGCCGACCTTGGAAGCGTCGGAGATGCCGCGCTCCGCCATGACCTCGTGGGCGCGGTGCATGACGTACTCGGGCATGGAGGCGTTGGTCTGAAGGGCGAGGCGGATGAAGTTGGCCGTCTCGGGGTAGTCGCCGACCAGGAACCACGGGTCGACCGGGATGCAGTGGCCGCCGACGCCCGGGCCGGGGTTGAGGATGTTCACGCGCGGGTGCTTGTTGGCGATGCGGATGACCTCGGCGACGTCCATGCCGCCGATTCGGCAGATCTTGGCGAGCTCGTTGGAGAAGGCGATGTTCACCGCGCGGAAGGTGTTCTCGACGACCTTGGTCATCTCGGCGGTACGGATGTCGGTGACGGAGATCTCGCCCTGGCAGAAGCTAGCGTAGACCTTCGCCACGGCCTCGCCCACCTCGGGGTCGTCGGCGCCGATGGTGCGGTTGTTGTGCAGCAGCTCGTAGACCATGTTGCCCGGGATGATGCGCTCGGGGGCATGGACGAGCCTGACGTCCCCGCGGCCGGCCTCGGCGAGCAGCGGGCGCACGAAGCGGTCGATGGTGTTGGGCGAGACGGTGGACTCGACTACGAGCACGGCGCCCTCGGGCGCGACCTCGAGCACGGTCTTGCAGGCCGCCACGACGTAGCACGGGTCGATCTTCTTGTCGAGCTTGTCGTAGGGCGTGGGTACCGAGACGATGTAGGTGTCGCAGACCTGGTAGTCGGTGGAGAACTTGATGCCGGACTTCAGGGCGTCGGCGAACAACTCGTCCAGGCCCTCCTCCTTGAAGGTGGTCTTGCCGGCGTTGAGCGTGGCGACGAGTCCCTCGTTGTAGTCGGTGCCAACGACCTCCACGCCGTGGGAGGCCATCATGAGGGCAGTAGGGAGGCCGATGTAGCCGAGACCGATAACGTTAACCATTATTATTCACCTTTCTTTGCGAACTTGTATCTATATGTGAGGGCGACGAATTTGAGGTTGCCGATGATGTAGCGCTTCCACAGCCTTCCCGGCTCCTGGATGAAGCGGTAGAACCACTCCAGGCCGTGCTCCTGCATCCACGTCGGAGCTCGGTCGGTAACGCCGGCAACAACATCGAAGCTGCCGCCGACGCCCATGACGAATGGGATTCCGATCTGGTCGATGTACTTGTGGACCCAGTACTCTTTCTTGGGAGAGGAGAAAGCGACGAACATCATGTCGGCTCCCGAGGCGGCCATATCTGATACGATCTGGGGCTCGTCCGCCTCGGTGAAGTAGCCGTTGCGATACCCTGCGATCTGGATGCCCGGGTACCTGTCCTCGAAAATCGCTTTGACCTTGGTGACCACCTCTTCCTTCGCCCCGAAGAGGTAGATGCGGTAGCCCTTCTCGGACGCCAGCCCGACAAGCCTCTGGAACAGGTCGATGCCCGTGACGCGCTCCCCGAGAGGAACGCCCAGCTTCTTCGCCGCCCAGACGATCGAGGCGCCGTCGGCGTTGATCAAGGGGCACTCGTTGACGATGGACGCGAGCTCGGGATCGGCCTCCATCAGGTTGACCTTGGAGGCGTTGATTACGACATGCTGGGTCGGCACTCCCCTCGCGATGATCTTCTCGATTTCATCCACCGTCTCGTCTAGCGAGATGGCGTTTACGTACGTGTTCAGAATTGGATAACGATTGCCGGCTGACACTAGCACGCCCCGCTTCCCGTGATTACCTCGACGACAGTGAGTAGAACGATCTTGAGATCCGTGATGACTCCGCGCTTGGCGATGTACTCCAGGTCGCGCTGGACCATTCCGTCAAAGCCCGTTGAATTGCGATCCGTCACCTGCCACCAGCCGGTGATGCCGGGCTTGACGGCCAGGCGCTGCAGGTCGTACTCGGTGTACTCCGCGACCTCGTTGGGCAGCGGCGGGCGCGGGCCGACGACGGACATCTGGCCCAGGAACACGTTGAGGAACTGCGGGAACTCGTCGATGGAGTGCTTGCGGATGAACTTGCCGATCTTCGTTACGCGCGGGTCGTCCCTCATCTTGAACATGGCGCCGGCAATCTCGTTCTGCCCCTTAAGCTCGGCGAGGCGCTCGTCGGCGTCTTTGTACATGCTGCGGAACTTCCACATGCGGAAGGTGGACAGGCTGCCGTCGCGGTGGGTCTGCCCCACGCGGATCTGGCTGTAGAACGGGTTGCCCTCGCTCTCCAGGCGGATGGCCGCGGCGAGCACAAGGCCCGGCACGGCGATGAAGACGAGCACGCAGCCGCTGAACACGATGTCGAACGCGCGCTTTACTGCGCGGTAGGCCAGGCGCGTGCGGTCCCAGTCCTTCACGGTCTGCATGGCCTTGTAGCGCATGCTCGCATCGCTGCCGCTCATTGCCTGGGCAACAAGCGCGGCCCCCACCGGCGCGTTGTGCTCTGTTGCTTCTTTACTAGTCAAGTTCAAATCCACGTACCTGTCCTCAGGGATCCCCCAATCGATGAATTCAAAATGCGAACGAATTGCCGGTGCAACGTCCCTTACGTCTTACTGGGCACGTCCAGCGGAAGCAGCTCCCTAAAAGCGGAGTCGCCTTCGCCTACGTCAACCAGGCACCAGCGCTTATGACGGTCGATCTTCTTTACACGGGCCTCCTGCCCCACCAAGGGCCCCTGCTCTATGTGCAGCACGCCGTCTTCTATGCGCGCAACGCTGTTGCGTACCACGCCGTCGTCGTCGAGTACGCTGCGGTACCAGTCCTGCGCATCGTCCGGCATGGGCGCATAGGCCCGCTCCCTGCTGCCAGCAATGCGGCAGCCAAAGCTCAACTGGGCCAAAGCCTTGTCGAGAAGGGTGGCATCGCGCGTGGCGACGAAGAAGTATTCCTTGTACATAGGTTTGGTTTGGAGCGACCAGGCGCCGTCCCGCTTAAACCAGAACTCCTTTTGCATCACAAAAGCGTCCTGCATCAGCTCGTGCGGGATAATGCGGCGGACCTTTTCACAGGTCTCGCGCTCTTTACCATTGGGGGTGTGGACCAGATACCAGCGGACGCGGCCACGCTGGCTGTTGGTAATAGCGCCACTAAAGGCACCGGGCAGCTGCTCTTGGCGCCGCATTGTCTGTTCCATCTCTCGCCCCCTTAACTTGTCTCCGCGACACACGCGGATGCAGGGGCGTTAAGAACAGGCTTCTCGCTCGCAGCTAGGCGCAGTCGCAAAAGTACAGGTTTTCGCATCTTTCGACGAAGCTCATTATACGAGTAAATCCAGACCGTTTTCCCAGATTGCGCAAATTTCAGCGCGAACGGACACATCTCCATACCCCACTACAAAAACCTGTACATTTTTGCGCAACAAAAAAGCCGCTCTACCAGCGGCTTTTCCTGTATCGGAGCAATATTGCTCATTTATGGGGGGCATCCGTGCTTTACCAAACGGTTACGGGGGCTGTCGGCATCTTGTGGGCGCGGAACACCTACGGCCTACGCTCCTCCGCCCCTTGCTCGGCATAAAAAACGCGGCTGCCCCGTGCATGGGACAGCCGCGTATACATGCGGTTTATAAACCTTTGGCGTCACCTTAGGCGCGAGTCTTGATCTCCTCGAGCACCTTGGCAACAAACTCATCAACGCTCATCTGAACGGTCTCGTTGGAGCGATCGCGGACGGAGATGTTGCCGGCCTCGACCTCCTTCTCGCCCAGGATGAGCATGTAGGGCACGCGGTCGATGCTGCGGGCCTCGCGGATCTTGTAGCCGATCTTCTCGTCGCGGTCGTCGCAGACCACGCGAATGCCGGCCTCCTCCAGCTTGGCGCACACCTCATGGGCGTAGTCGCGGCTCTTCTCGGAAACCGGAAGTGCCTTGACCTGCACGGGAGCCAGCCAGGTGGGGAACTTGCCCGCAAAGTGCTCAATCAGAATACCGATGAAGCGCTCGATAGAGCCAAAGCACACGCGATGCAGCATGATGGGGCGCTTCTTGGTGCCGTCGGCGTCCACGTACTCCAAGTCAAAGTTGAGCGGCATCTGGAAATCGAGCTGGACGGTACCGCACTGCCAGGTACGGCCGAGCGAGTCCTCCAGGTGGAAGTCGATCTTGGGGCCGTAGAAGGCACCGTCGCCCTCGTTGACCTCGTAGTCCATGCCCAGCTTCTCCAGAGCGGTGCGCAGGCCCTCCTCGGCGCGAGCCCAGTCCTCGTCGGAACCCATGGAGTCCTCGGGGCGGGTGGAAAGCTCAACGTGGTACTTAAAGCCAAACTTTTGGTACACGGAGTCGATGAGGTTGACCACGCCCACGATCTCGTCGGTCAGCTGGTCGGGACGCACAAACAGGTGGGCGTCGTCCTGGTTAAAGCAGCGCACGCGGAACAGTCCGTGCAGGGCGCCGCGCAGCTCGTGACGGTGCACCAGGCCAATCTCGCCGGCGCGGATGGGCAGCTCGCGGTAGGAGTGCGGCTTGGAAGCGTACACCAGCACGCCGCCCGGGCAGTTCATGGGCTTAATGCAGTACTCTTCATCATCGATGACGGTGGAGTACATGTTGTCCTTGTAGTGGTCCCAGTGGCCCGAGGTCTTCCAAAGCTGCTTGTTCATGATGAGCGGCGTGGAGATCTCCACGTAGCCGGCCTTGTGGTGGATCTCGCGCCAGTAGTCCAGCAGCGTGTTCTTAAGGATCATGCCGTTGGGCAGGAAGAACGGGAAGCCGGGGGCCTCGTCGCGCATCATAAAGAGGTCCATCTCGCGGCCGATCTTGCGGTGGTCGCGTTTCTTGGCCTCCTCCAGCATGTGCATGTGCTCGTCGAGCTCCTCCTTGGTGGCAAAGGCGACGCCGTTGATGCGGGTGAGCATCTTGTTGTCCTTGTCGCCCTTCCAGTAAGCGCCCGAAACACCAGTGAGCTTAAAGGCCTTCAGCGCCTTGGTGTAGCAGATGTGGGGGCCGACGCACATGTCGATGTAGTCGCCCTGCTGGTAGAAGGTGATACGGGCGTCGTCTTCCAGGTCGCCGATGTGCTCGACCTTGTACTTCTCGCCGCGCTCCTCCATAAGGGCGATGGCCTCGGCGCGGGGCTTCTCGTACACGGAGAACTTAAGGTTCTCCTTGACGATCTTTTTCATCTCGGCCTCGATCGCGGGGAAGTCGTCCTCGCTGATCTTGACGCCCTCGGGCAGGTCGACGTCATAGTAAAAACCGTTGTCGGTCGCGGGGCCGTAGGCAAAGTCGGCCTGAGGGTACAGGCGCTTGATGGCCTGCGCCATGATGTGCGCGGCAGAGTGGCGGATGACGTGCGTGACCTCGTCCTGCGGGAGCTCGGCCACCGAACCGTCATTGTAGAGTGCCTTCATGGTTATGTTTTCTCCTCTCGGATGCCTGATGCAAGTGCGTGCGATGCGCTCGGCGTTTTAACTTGCATCATTATAGGCAGGTTGCCTTGGTATACAAGCGCCCGCCGCACCTTAATGGCACGGCGGGCGATTTTCTACGCATGCTTCATCGTGTGAGGGCGGGGTGTGGGGCGCGCGTGCGGCTTGCGGCGTGCCCGTGGTTTGCGGCCGGCCCGGCGATGGATGCGTTACTGGATGCGAGTTCGGCAGTAGGGGCAGACCTTCCAGTGCGCATCGAGCGGGCGATGGCAGCTGGGGCATACGTTGCGAACCTGAGTATCGCACACCGGACAGACGACGAAGTCCTTCTCGATGGGTGCACCGCACTGCGGGCAGGTGCCGTACTGGGCAAGCTGGCGCTCGCGCAGGGCCATGTCCAGCTCCTGCTCCTCGCGATCGGACGCGTAGGAGTGCGGGCGCAGGACCAGGTAGGCAATGAGGCCCACAAACGGGATGAGGGCGATGATGCCCCATGCCACGTAGGCGCTGGCGCCGCGGCGGCGAGCGTCGATGAACACATAGACGACCGACAGCACATACAGGGCGATGATAAAGCCAACGAAGGCATAGACGACGCCCATAAGCTGCGGCGACATGAGCTCGGAGATGTACTTGGACATTACGGGAACCTTTCGGAATATTAACAGTCCGGTCAAGTTTACCACGGGGTTTGTTTATATGGGACCACGGCCGGGTACGGGGCTGGCGCGGACACAAACATCTCAATCTGTAACAGTTAGGACCGGAATCCGGGTCTAGATGTTACAGATCGAGACACAGGGGTCCCTCCCCGACTTCAATCTCGACCTGTAACATCTTGGGTCCCAAAACCCCTCTTACTGTTACAGATCGAGACATTCAAAATCCGCCGGAAGGTTTGTCTCGATCTGTAACATCTAGAACCCAAATCATCAGCTAACTGTTACAGATCGAGACAAAGAAAAAACTCCAGACCGAATGTCTCAATCTGTAACAGTTGCTCAGCAAAAACAGTCCCAGATGTTACAGATCGAGACAAATCTCCGGCATCGAAGGTAGCAGACGAGGTTATCGACGTTACTGAGTCTCCCCTCTCCTGCCGTTGGCGGATGTTGCGGGGCTGTTCGCCGCATTGCCGCCGCGCTGGGGGTGTGCAGACCGTAGGATAGTCTTATTGACAGCCTGTCAACTCGTCTGGGAGGCACTGTGACAGAAACGTTTGATATCGCAATTGTGGGCGCGGGCATTACGGGGTGCGCCATCGCGCGGCAGCTCGCGCGGTTTGACCTGTCCATTTGCGTGGTCGATGCAGCAAACGATATCGCGCTGGGCGCATCGAAAGCCAACGGCGGCCTGGTGCACGCCGGCTACGATCCGGCGCCGGGCACCGTAAAGGCACAGGTCAATGCCCATGGCTGCGAGTTGTACGGTACGTGGGCGCAGGAGCTGGGCTTTCTGTTCTGCCGCACCGGGTCGATGGTATTGGGGTTTAACGACGAGGACCGCGCACATCTGGAGCAGCTGCGCCAGAATGGCCTGGCCAACGGTGTGCCCGAGCTGTCGATCGTCGGACCCGACCGCATCCACGAATTAGAGCCGCGCGCCAGTGCCGATGCAACGTACGCGTTGTGGTGCCCTTCGACCGGTTTTGTCGATCCGTTTGAGGTTGCCATCGCCGCGCTGGAGAACGCCGTGGCCAACGGGGTGACGTTTATGCGGTCTGCGCCAGTGGAGGTGATTGAAGTCGCGGGCTCGAACGACGGCGCGCGCTTTACACTGGTGTGCCCCGCTGGCAACGTGCGCTGTCGCTATCTGATCAATGCCGCGGGCAACGGCGCCGCCGACATCTCGCATATGGCCGGCGCCGAGGAATTCCAGATGGTCTGGCGTCAGGGCAACATCGTGGTGCTGGACAAGGAGCCGCGCACGCTCATGCCGCTCTACCCCGTGCCGACGCCGGTGTCGAAGGGCGTTATCGTCACGGGCACCGTGCACGGTAACACCGTGATCACCGCCACGGCCGCCGTGCGCGAGCCAGGCGACACGCAGACCTATGCGTGCGACGTCAACGCGCTGCTAACCGGCGCGCGCAAGCTGGTGCCCGACCTGGACACACGCCGCGTGGTGCGCGCGTTTGCCGGCGGGCGTCCGGTCATTCAGGGAACGAACGATTTCATTATTGGACAGTCGGCCGTGGTGCCGGGGCTGTTCCAGGCGGCGGGCATTCAGTCGCCGGGCGTGGCAAGCGCGCCGGCCATTGCCGAGCGCATGGAGCTTGTGATGCGTGAGGCGGGCGTGGAGCTGCATGAGCGGGCGGACTGGAACCCAATTCGCCGCGCGCCGGACGACTTTGACCGCGCGCCGCTTGCGCGTAAGGAGGAGCTCATTGAGTCCGATCCCGCGTGGGGACAGATTGTCTGCCGCTGCGAGACGGTGCCCGAAGCCGAGATCGTGGCCGCGATCCGACGCCAGCCGGGCGCGGTTTCGGTGGAGGGCGTCAAGCGCCGCTGCCGCGCCGGCATGGGTCGGTGCCAAAGTGGCTTTTGCCAGAGCCGTGTGGTGGCGATTCTTGCCCGAGAGCTGGACTGCGACCCCAGCGAGGTATTACTGGAGGACGCCGACTCCTGGCTGGTTGAGGGACCTTTGAAGGGGGTGCGCTAGGATGGCGGAATTCAAATCGAGTGCGATTGATTGCGGCGTCGTAGAAGCCGTACATACGCAAGCCTTCGACGTGGTCGTTATCGGCGGCGGACCTGCCGGCATGGCGGCCGCGCTGGCCGCGTATAAGGCAGGCGCACGCGTGGCCATCGTGGAGCGCGAGCAGCATCCGGGCGGCATCCTCCGCCAGTGCATCCACCCCGGCTTTGGCCTGTCGCACTTTAAACAGGAGCTCACCGGTCCCGAATACGCGCAGCGCTTTATCGACCAGGTGCGCGCGACCGACATTGCGCTGTTCTTGGACAGCATGGTGCTTGGGATCGATTCGGACGAGCCTACGGAAGAGACCGCGGTCCATACCGTCACGCTCATGAGCCCCGCCGGCATGCTACAGCTCACCGGACGCGCGGTCGTCCTTGCTATGGGATGCCGCGAGCGCACCCGCAGCGAGATCAAGATTCCCGGTAGCCGTCCCGCCGGCGTGTTTACGGCCGGCTTGGCGCAGCGATACATCAATATCGAAAACCTTAAACCCGGCTCGCGCGCCGTCATTTTGGGCTCGGGCGACATCGGGCTTATCATGGCGCGCCGCTGCACGCTCGAGGGGATTTCGGTCGAGGGCGTGTACGAGCTCATGCCGTACGCCAACGGACTGCGCCGCAACGTCAAGAACTGCCTAGACGACTTTGGCATTCCGCTGCACCTGTCCACCACCGTCACGCGCGTGATCGGGCACGACCGTGTGGAGGCCGTCGAGGTGAGCCAAGTCGACGAGCGTCTGGCTCCCATTGCCGGGACCGAGCGCATTATTCCGTGTGACACACTGCTGCTTTCGGTGGGATTGATTCCCGAGAATGAGCTTTCGGTTGCAGCAGGCGTGGAGCTTGACCCGCGCACGCGCGGCGCAGTGGTGGACCAGAGCCTGCAGACGGGCGTGCCGGGCATCTTTGCCTGCGGTAACGTGCTGCACGTGCACGACCTGGCCGACAACGTGACGACCGAGTCCGAGCGCGCCGGTGCGGCAGCGGCGGCGTGGGCGTTGGGCGGCGCCGAGGCGTGCGCTGCGGGCACGGGCTGCGAGCTCACGGTCTCCCCTGCCGGCATTGCGGGCTACGCGCTGCCGGGACGCATTACGGCTGTGGCGCTCACCAAGCTGAACTTCCGCGTGCGCCGACCGGTCGACACCGCCCGCGTGCGCATTCTGGCAGGCGGCGAGGAGCTGTTTGCGGGCAAGGTCCGCGCGTTTAAACCGAGCGTTATGGAAAGCTTTCCACTGCAGGCAAAGGTCATCAAGCAGGCACTCGACATGGGTGCCAGCGAGCTTATTCTGTCCGTCGATCCCATTGAGGAGGCATAAGGCCATGAGCACGAATGCGACCGAGACGCTGCAGTTCAACTGCACCACTTGCCCATCCGAATGCCTCCTGACCGTAGAGGTGGAGCGCGATGCCAACGGCGCCGTGGCAGAGGTTCGCTCCGTAACCGGTAACAACTGCCCACGCGGCGACAAGTTCGCACATCAGGAGCTCACCTGCCCCATGCGCGTGCTCACGACGACCGTGGCCGTCTCCGGCGGCGACGAAGCCCTGCTCCCCGTGCGCACGGCCGAAGCCATCCCGCTGGCACTCCACGCCCAAGCCATGGACCTCATCCGCGGCGTTGTCGTCGAGGCCCCCATCCGCATGGGCGACGTCGTGCTAGAGAACCTCCTAGACACCAACATCAACCTAATCGCCAGCATGGACATCGACCCCCGCCTAAGCAGCTAATTTAGGACAGGGCTCTTTTAGCTGCTTGGCAAGGAGTGTCCCCAGGTGCCGGCATAAAAGGAACGTCCCTATGTGCCGAGCTTGGGATACCATGGTGGCACCATAGTGAAAGGATGTTTCATGGCACATGTCGATGACCAGCGTGTGGCACGCGTGCTCGATGCGCTCGAGGCTCAGCACCCCGGCGCACAGCTGCTCGTAAACGACCCGTGGTCGATTTACTATCTGACCGGCTTTTATGCCGATATGTTCGAGCGTTTTTGCGGCGTGCTGCTCGCGCGCGATTGCGAGCCCGTGATCCTGGTCAACGCGCTGCATCAGCTGCCCGAGTATGATAATGCGCGCGTTGCCTACCACAACGATACCGACGTCGTGACCGACGCCATCGCGAGTGAGATCGACCCAGCCAAGCCGCTTGGCATCGACACCGTCATGCGCTCCGGCTTTTTGATGCCGCTCATGGAGCGCCACGCCGCCAGCGAGTTCTTCCTAGGCGACTTTGCCGTCACCGCCGCGCGCACCCACAAGGATGCCGCCGAGCAGGAGCTTATGCGCGTGTCCTCGGCAGCCAACGACGCCGTGATGGCCGACGCGATCAAGCTCGTCCACGAGGGCGTAACGGAGTGCGAGATCGCCGACCAGATGCTCAGCCTGTATCGCAAGCACGGCTGCGAGGGCTTTAGCTTTCCTCCCATAGTGAGCTTTGGCGCCAACGCCGGCGACCCACATCACGAACCCGACGGCACCGCGCTCAAGCGCGGCGACGTGGTGCTGTTCGACATTGGCGGACGCCGCCGCAACTACTGCTCGGACATGACACGCACATTCTTTTGGGGCGAGCCGGACGAGGAGACGACACGCATCTACGACATCGTGCGCCGCGCCAACGAAGCCGCCGAGGGGCTCATCGCCCCGGGCGTGCGCATGTGCGACCTGGACCGCGCCGCACGCGACGTGATTGAGGGTGCGGGCTACGGCAAATACTTTACGCATCGCCTGGGCCACTCGATTGGTCTGCAGGACCACGAGCCGGGCGACGTCTCGCTGGTCAACGAGCAGGTTGTAGAGCCAGGCATGACGTTCTCCATCGAACCGGGCATCTACCTCCCCGGCCGCACCGGTGTCCGCATCGAGGACCTGGCCCTGGTGACCGAGAACGGCGTCGAGATTCTCAACGCCTACCCCCACGATCCGGTCCGCCTCGACTAGCCAATGCGCCAAAGGGACAGCCCCGTTGACACATTCCGCTAACGTCGCGCCACGAAAGCGGGCTATCTACTACGTTTAACCCGCATAGGTCGACCATGCGGGTCTTTTTTAAAAATCAGCAAGCCGTCTACCTGCGATTTTTATTTCACGATTTTCCGTGTGGTCGAGAGTAGTCGCCAAAACGTAGTAGATAAGCCCATTTCGTGGCAAGCAAGTCAACTCGAGGAGCAGGGTAGTCAAAATAGCCCCGTCCCAAATTGACTACTTTTAAGTTGCGGTGATATACGGACTGTTTGAGGCTTCTGGCTTGTAAAACAGTCCGTATTTCACCGCAACTGATGAGGGGATGGGTTAACGGAGCAAGCCCGCTACTTCGCCGGCTAGGGTGATGGTGCCGGCGGCTACGAAGGACTCGCCCGCGGCATCGAAAGCCGCGAGGGCCTCGGATACGCTGGGGTACACGCCCGCGAGCTTGTCGGCGTCCACCAGGGAGGCAAGCTCCTGTGCGGGCAAGGCGCGATCGGAATCGGTCTGGGTTACGACCACGCGGGGGAACGCCGGAACCAGAACGTCAACGATACCCGCCACGTCCTTATCGGCCAGCGCGGCGCACAGCAGCGTGGGGCGATTCTCTACGCACGAATCGATCTCGTCCAGTGCGCTCACAAAGTTCTCGCAGCTCTGTGGGTTATGGCAGGCGTCGATCAGCTTGAGCGGATCAGTTCCCAGCACATCAAATCGGCCCGGCGTGGGGCAGCCCATAAGCGACGCAACGAGCTTGTCATGATCGAGCTCGCGACCCAGATACCCCTCGCACAGCATAATCGCGCACGCGGCATTCTGCGGCTGATACGCCGGCTTGACCATGCTCGACGTATAAATCGCACGCGGCGTAGTGCAGCTAAACTCAACCGTATCGCCCACATGCGCCGGCACCTTGGTCGTGGCATGGCTCACCACCAGCGGCACAGTGCCGCACTCGCGACAACGTGCATCCATCACGCGCTGAACACTCGCCTCATGCGTGCCCTCACCCAGTACAACCAGGCGCCCGGGTTTAATGACCGCAGCCTTCTCCCCCGCAATGGCCTCGAGCGTGTCGCCTAAAATACGTGTGTGATCGAGCCCAATGCCCGTAATGGCGACGGCCACGGGATCGGTCGCACTCGTGGCGTCCCAACGTCCGCCCATGCCAACCTCGAGCACGGCAACATCCACCGCGGCCTCGGCAAACACCACAAGCGCGGCGACCGTCAGCAGGTCAAACGGCGTGATGGCATAGGCACGCTCGCCCGCTGCCACACGGCGCACATTCACACGACGCCCCGCCTCGACAGCGGCAGAGACACCGCGGGCAAAGGCCTCATCGCTCACGACGCGGCCATCGACCTCCATGCGCTCGGGATAGCGCACAAGCTGCGGCGACGTATACAGCGCGGTCTTGAGTCCCTCGCCGCGAAGGATAGCAGCCGAAAAACGCGTGGTCGAAGTCTTGCCATTGGTACCGGCAACCTGAATGCAATCGAAATACTCGTCCGGACGTCCCAGCTCATCGAGCATATCGACAACCGTCTCGAGCAGAGGACCAGCATCCCCAGAAATCCGCCCCGTATCAGCAGCCAAAGCAACAGCCTCACCAAACGAAAGCAAATCAAACTCAAAAGGAACGGTATACAAGCCAGAACGCTTAGGCATTTTTAGAACCGCCATTCATAGAAAAATAAAACAGTATAGGTTGAGGATAGTCAGCGAAAACGCCTCTGATGAGCCAAGGTGCCGTGAAACAAGGGCGCATAGGGCTTATGCCCATGCGCCCGAAGTTGAACGGCAGATTGGCCATCAGAGGCGTTTGCAGCGTCGAGTCAGCCGCCGTTCGTTAGAACGGCGGAATAGGTGTCCGCAGCGGAGAGCAAAGCATCGGGACGCGTCCCCGAGTAAACCTTACGAGAAGTCAGCGACCTGAGCAGTCAGCGCCACCAGGATCTCCTTGAGCTCAGCTGCACGGTCCCTCTTCTTCTGGACCACCGCAGGCGCGGCCTTAGCCACAAAGCCCTCGTTGGCAAGGGTCTTCTCGCAGCCAGCAAGCTCCTTCTGCGCCGCGGCGATCTCCTTCTCCAGGCGTGCCTTCTCGGCCGAAAGGTCGACCTTGCCCTCGAGCACCACAAAGACCTCGACGCCGCTGTCGACCACGGCGATGCTCGCGGCCGGCTTCTCGACGTCGGTACCCATGACCAGCGAAGCGGTGTTCGCCAGCGGCTCGATGGTCGAGCGCAGGCTCTCGAGCTTCTCGATGTCCTCGGCGCCGGCGCGCACGACCACGTCGAGCTCGGCCTTGGGGCTCAAGCGATAACGCGAACGCGTGGCGCGAGCGGCAGACACGACGGTACGGCACAGCTCAAACGCGCGCTCGGCATCCTCATCAACATACTTGGCGTAGTCGGTGGGCTCGGGCCACTTGGCGATCATGAGCGCCTCGGCGCGGTCCACGTTGCCCTCGGCGTCCAGGTCGAGCACGCTCGCCGGCATGTTGTCCCAGATCTCCTCGGTGACAAACGGCATGAGCGGGTGCATCAGGCGAATGGAGGTGTCGAGCACAAAGATCAGGTTGCGCTGGGCCTGCAGACGGCCCTCGCCCTTCAGGCGGGCCTTGGTGACCTCGACGTACCAGTCGCAGACCTCGTTCCAGAAGAACTGCTGCACGCCGCGGGCCATGTCGCCAAAGGTGTAGTTCTCGATACCCTCGGTAACCATCTTGACGGCCTTGGCAAGGCGGCTGAACATCCAGGCGTCGGCCGGCGTCTCCACGACGGGCTCGCCGGGCGTGTAGCCCTCCATGTTCATGAGCAGGAAGCGGCTGGCGTTCCAGATCTTGGTCACAAACGACTTGGCCTGCTCGGTGCGCGGGCTGTCGATGAGCTTCTTGGTCTTCTTGTCGATGTTCGCGTCGAACTTGACGTCCTGGTTGTTGGTGCAGAGCGTCAGCAGGTTGAAGCGCATGGCGTCGGCGCCGTACATGCCGATGAGGTCCATGGGGTCAACGCCGTTGCCCTTGGACTTGGACATGCGGCTGCCGTCCTTGGCAAGAATCGTCGGGTAGATGACGACATCCTTAAACGGCACCTCGTCCAGGAAGTACAGCGAGCTCATGACCATGCGGGCAACCCACAGCGCGATGATGTCGCGTGCGGTGACGAGCGCCGTCGTGGGGTGATGCCCCTCGAGCAGCTCCGGCTTTTGCGGCCAGCCCTGCGTGGCAAAGGTCCACAGCTGCGAGCTGAACCAGGTGTCCAGCACGTTCTCGTCCTGGTGCACGTGATGGCCGCCGCACTTGGGGCACACGTCGGTGTCCTCGGTAAGGGCGTCCTCCCAGCCGCAGTCCTCGCAGTAGAACACGGGGATGCGGTGGCCCCACCACAGCTGGCGGCTGATGCACCAGTCCTTGAGGTTCTCCATCCAGGTGGTGTAGGTCTGCGTCCAGCGCGCGGGGTGGAAGGTGACCTTGCCGGAGTTGACGGCGTCGAGCGCCGGTCCCTTGAGCTTGTCGACGGCCACGAACCACTGCTCGGACAGCCACGGCTCCAGCGCGGAGTCGCAACGGTAGCAGTGCATGACGGAGTGATCGAGTTCGTCGGCGTGATCGAGCAGGTCGTGCTCCTCAAACCACTTGATTACGGCCTCGCGGCACTCGTCGCGGTTCATGCCGGTGAACTCGCCGTAGCCCTCGACGACCACCGCGTGCTCGTCAAAGATGTTGATCTGCGGCAGGTCGTGAGCCTGACCCATGGCGTAATCGTTGGGGTCGTGGGCCGGGGTGACCTTGACGAAGCCGGAACCAAAGTTGGCGTCGACATGCCAATCCTCAAAGATGGGGATCTCACGGTCGACGATGGGGAGCTTGACGGTCTTGCCCACAAAGGCAGCCTTCTCGGGGTCCTTCGGGGAGACGGCGACGCCCGTGTCGCCGAGCATGGTCTCGGGGCGCGTAGTGGCGACGACGATGTAATCCTGGCCGTTGACCGGCTCGGTCAGCGGGTAGCGCAGGTGCCACAGGTGGCCCTTCTCGTCCTTGTACTCGGCCTCGTCGTCCGAGATAGCAGTGGTGCAGTTAGGGCACCAGTTGACGATGCGCTTGCCGCGGTAGATCAGACCATCGTGGTACCAGTCGCAGAACACCTTGCGCACGGCCTGGGCGTAGTCCTCGTCCATGGTGAAGCGCTCGTTATCAAAGTCGACGGAGCAGCCCATACGCTTGATCTGCTCGACGATGATGCCGCCGTACTCGTGGGTCCAATCCCAGCAGGCGTCTACAAACTTGTCGCGACCGATCTCCAGGCGGCTGATGCCCTCGCTCTTGAGCTTCTTGTCGACCTTGGTCTGCGTGGCGATACCGGCGTGGTCGGTGCCGAGCACCCAGCGCGTGGACTTGCCGCGCATGCGGGCCATACGGATGATGGCGTCCTGGATGGAGTCGTCGGTGGCGTGACCCATGTGGAGCTTGCCGGTCACGTTGGGAGGCGGAATGGTTACGGTGCAGTCGCCCACGCCCTCGCGGCGCTTGTAGTAGCCGCCGTCGAGCCACTTCTGCAGGATCGCCGGCTCGTTGGTCGACGGATCGTAGTTCTTGGGCATCTCTTCCATATATCTCTCCCTGTCCCGCCGGGGAGGAATGTAGGCCCGATTTTCGCTCGGTCAGGTCCTGGGCTCGCTCGAAGACCACATTACGTGGTCTTCGGCTCGTGCGGAATCTACGAAAATCGGGCCTACATTCCTCCCCTTAGGTATCGATTACTTCAGTCTGTAATGACTTTGCCGAGGCTTAAACAAACACACAGAATAACACAGGTAGTTGGGGTTATTGCGTATATATAAAATAGCCTCCGACCGTGGATGGTCGGAGGCTATCGACAAAAACGTTTTGACAGGTTTTACCCGTAGATGCGTTGGGGCTGTTCATCGCCCTTTACGGAGGCTTCGGTCACGACGACCTTGGAAACGCCCTCCTCGCTGGGGAGGTCGAACATCGTCTGCTGCAGCACGTCCTCGCAGATGGAGCGCAGACCGCGGGCGCCGGTCTTGCGGGCAAGCGCCATGCGGGCGATCTCGTGCAGGGCGGCGTCCTCAAACTCAAGCTCAACGTCCTCGAGCTGGAACATCTTGCGGTACTGACGCACCACGGCGTTCTTGGGCTCAGTCAGGATCGACACCAGGTCGTCCTCGTCGAGCGCCTGCGTCTGGGTGACGACAGGCGTACGTCCCACAAACTCGGGGATCATACCAAAGGCGTTGAGATCCTGCGGGAGCACCTGGCGCAGCAGGTCGTTCTCATCGACCGAGGTGGGGCCGGCAATCTCGGAGTTAAAGCCCACGCCCTTGTTGCCCACGCGGTCGGCGATGATCTTGTCCAGACCAACAAAGGCACCGCCGCAGATGAACAGGATGTTGGTCGTGTCGATCTGCAGCAGCTCCTGCTGGGGATGCTTGCGGCCGCCGGTGGGCGGAACGCTTGCCACCGTGCCCTCAAGAATCTTAAGCAGCGCCTGCTGAACGCCCTCGCCCGAAACATCGCGGGTGATGGAGAGGTTCTCGGCCTTGCGGGCGATCTTGTCGATCTCGTCCACGTAGATAATGCCAACCTGCGCGCGCTCAATATCGCCATCGGCGGCATTGATGAGCTTGAGCAGGATGTTCTCCACGTCCTCGCCCACGTAACCGGCCTCGGTGAGCGCGGTGGCGTCGGCGATGGCAAATGGCACCTCGAGGATGCGCGCGAGCGTCTGCGCCAGAAGCGTCTTACCGGTACCGGTGGGGCCGAGCAGCAGAATGTTGGACTTGGCGAGCTCCACCTCATCCATATCATCGTCGAGCTGCGAGTCCAAACCGTCGTCAAAGGCCGAAAGCGCAGCACCGCCCTCGATCACGCGGCGGTAATGGTTGTACACGGCAACCGACATGGCGCGCTTGGCGTCCTCCTGGCCCATGACATAGGCCGAAAGCTCGTCATAAATCTCGTGCGGCGTCGGCACATGCGTAATGACCTGACGGGCGTCGTCCTCGAGCTCAAAGCCCTCGGCCTCGGGGTCCACGGCGGGCTGAGATGCAGCCTGCCCGTGATCGTTGAGAAAGCCCGGCAGCTTGCCGTTGCGGGCAGCGTCCATAAAGTCCGAAGCCAGCGACTCCTCCAAGATCTCGGAGCAGGCGGCGACGCACTCGTCGCAGATAAAGATGTTGGTCGGACCCTTTACAAGGCGGCGAACCTGCCCTTGCTCTTTTCCGCAGAAGGAGCAGCGGATGGGGTTGCCGTTCTCGTCAAAGTTGTCCTGCATGTTACCGGCCATCCTAGGCGTCCTTCGCGGCAAGGTCGCGCGAGGTGACGATACGGTCGATCAGGCCGTAGTCGAGGGCCTCGGCAGCGGTCAGGTAGTTGTCGCGCTCGGTGTCGGCCTGGACCTTCTCGATGGGCTGGCCAGAGGCGTCGGACAGGATCTGGTTGAGCTCGCGGCGGGTCTTCTTGATCTCCTCGGCCACGATCTCGATCTCGGTCTGCTGGCCCTGGGCACCGCCGCTGGGCTGGTGAATCATAACCTTGGAGTGAGGCAGGCAGAAGCGCTTGCCCTTGGCTCCGGCCGAAAGCAGCACAGCGGCCATAGACGCGGCCATACCGACGCAGATGGTGGAGACCTGCGGCTTAATGAAGTTCATGGTGTCCAGAATTGCCAGGCCGGAGTAGACCTCGCCACCGGGCGAATTGATATAGAGCGAGATATCCTTCTCGGCATCCTGGCTCTCAAGATGCAGCAGCTGGGCAACGACCAGGTTGGCGCTGACGGAGTTGATCTCCTCGCCCAAGAAGATGATGCGGTCGTTGAGCAGGCGCGAATAGATATCGTAGCTGCGCTCGCCGCGCGGCGTCTGCTCGATAACGTATGGCACGAGGGCGGAATCGAACTTAGCGATCATACGCATCTCCATTTCTCTCTTGCGGACCAAATTGGTTCTAGATAAACGTACGGTGCCCGCATGCTATGCATTGGCTGGCACCGTACGAAGCTACCGGATAACCGGTGTATAACTTTACCCCATCACGGGCGCACGCATGCGCTCGCGGGCAAGGTGGCGAGAATTACTCGGCGTCCTTGGCGGTCTCGTCGACCTCGGTCACCTTGGCGTTCTCGACCAGGTGGTCGACGGCCTTGGAGCGACGGATGGACTCGCGGACGGCAGGCATACGGCCATCGGCGATGAACTCAGCCTTGGAAGCCTCGACGTCCTTGACGCCGGCCTTCTCGAACTCGGCGTTGACGTCGTCCTCGGTGACCTCGATCTTGAGCTCACGGGCGAGGGCGTCGAGAGCAAGGGACTCACGGGCAACGTCGTTGGCCTGCTTGTGCAGGTCGCCGATGAACTGCTCCATGGTCAGACCGGAAGCGGGCAGCCAGGTGTCGAGCGTCATGCCGCGGGCAGCGAGGTTGGACAGGAAGTTCTGGCCAAGCTCCTCAAAGACGGACTGCTCGTAGTCGGCGTCCATCTCATCGAGCTGCAGGCGCTCGGCGAGAGCGGAGACGCAACGGTTCTCCTTCTCGGCCGGGAGGCGGGAAGCCTTGTCCTGCTCGATCTCGATCTTGATGGCGTCGCGCATGGCGTCGATGCTGTCGAAGCCAAAGTCGGACTTGACGAGCTCGTCGGTGAGCTCGGGGGTGTTGCGAACCTTGATGCCCTTGACGGTGACCTCGACGGTGTGGGTCTCGGCCTCCTCGCCCTCCTCGACCTCGTCGGTCCAGGTGACGGTCTTGACGTCGTCAACGTTGGCGCCGATCAGGGCCTCGTTGAACTCCTTGGGGTTGCTGTCGCTACCGGCGATGAGCATGCGGCCCTCGGCGGCAAAGTTGTCGGCGTTCTCGACGGCCTTGAGGTCGACGGTGACGTAGTCCTCGGCCTCGACGGCGCGACCCTCGACGTCCTCGAAAGTGGCACGGTAGTTGAGGAGCATCTCGACCTGGTTGTTGATCTCGGACTCGGTGACCTCCGCAGGGGGCATCTCGATCTCGACAGCGTCGAAGGAGGAGAGCTCAGCGGCAGGACGCAGGGAGAACTCGACGGTGTAGGTGTAGTCCTCGTGATCCTTGGCGAGGTCGAGGTCCTTGTAGTCACCGTTCTTGGTGGGGACGATGTCCAGCTCGTTGAGGACGGCGGGCTCGTTGGCGGCGATCAGGTCATTGGTGGCCTGGGCGAGGGTAGCCTCGGCGCCAAGAGCAGAGTCGATGACCGGACGGGGGGCCTTACCGGCGCGGAAACCCGGGAAGCGGTACTTCTTGGCGGTGTCCTTGTAGGCCTTCTTGATCGCGGCGTCGACGTCGGCGGCCGGGATGGTGACCGTAGCGGTGAGCTTGGCGTCCTTGACGTCAGAAGCGGTGATGTTCAACACGTTCCTCCTCATACTGCCCAGCTTATCTGAGGTGCTGGTACCTTTATGCAACAAGCGTCGCGAGGGCATAAGCCGACGCGGGTGCGTTGGTGCGGGCGAAAGGACTCGAACCTTCACGGGAATCCCACCAGAACCTAAATCTGGCGCGTCTACCAATTCCGCCACGCCCGCATGAGCGCACAGACTAGGAATGATAGCAGATACGAGCGGCAAGCGCACGCACACCTTTTACAGGCTCACGACCTCACCACGAGTGCAAAAGGCGGGGCGAGTTGCCCCGCCCCGCAAATTACGACTTGTTCGCAGACCCGCTACTCCCCCAGCAGGGCCTTCTCGGGCGTGATCGGCAGTGAGCGCACCTGGTGGCCGGTGGCGTGTGCCACGGCCGAGGCCACGGCGGCGAGCGGCGTGTTGATGACGACCTCGCCGATCGACTTGGCACCAAACGGACCCGTCGGCTCGTAGCTCGGCTCAAAGGCCACGCGTATGCTGCCGATATCCAGGCGCGTGGGTAGCTTGTAGCTCATAAAGTTGCCGGTGCGCAGACGGCCGCGGTCATCGTGCTCGACAATCTCGTAGAGCGCGTGGCCGATACCCTGGGCAATGCCGCCCTCGGCCTGGACGCGCGCAAGCGCCTCGTTGATCACGGTGCCGCAGTCCACAGCCGCCGCGTAGTCCACAACAGTCACCTTGCCGGTGGCCTTGTCGACCTCGACCTCGGCAATGCCGGCCATAAACGGCGGGGGCGAAACGGGCAGGCAGGCAGAGGCATGCGAGGTGAGCGCGTCGCCGCCCGCGATGTTCTTGACGCACAGGTTGGCAAAGTCGCGCAGCGTGAGGTAGCGGTTCTGCTCGCGCGCGGCACGCTCGTCGGACAGACGCACGTACTGACCATCGAAGACCACATCGGCGGCGTCCACGTCCCACATCTGGGCGGCTTTGGAGCAAATCTTCTCACGCAGCTCGGTCGCGGCGTTCTTGGCGGCAAGGCCCGTCACGTACGTACCCGAGCTCGCGTACGAGCCGGCGTCGAACGGCGACACATCAGTGTCCACGCCGCGCACCACGATCATCGAACTCTCCACGCCCAGTTCCTCGGCGGCAATCTGCGCCAGGATCGTGTCGACGCCCATGCCGTTATCGGTGGCTCCGGTGCCGATGGTAATGAAGCCGTCCTCTTCCAGGCGCATGTCGATGCCGGCGATGTCCACGTTGGAAATGCCTGAGCCCTGCATGGTGAGCGCGCAGCCCAGGGCGCGCACGCGGTCGCCCAGGTCTACGGCTAGCGGCTTGTCGCGCCAACCGATCATGTCCATCGCGCGCAGCAGGCAGCGGTCGAGCGCACAGGCGTTGAGCTTCTCGTTGTAGTACTGCGGCATGGTCTCGCCCTCGCGCACAATGTTCTTAAGGCGCAGGTCGGCGGGGTCCATGTGCAGCATGTCGGCGAGCTCGTTGACGGCGCTCTCCACGGCAAACTGGCCCTGGGTGGCACCGTAGCCGCGATACGCGCCGCCGCGGTTGGTGTTGGTGTAGACGGCGTCCCAGCTAAAGCGGCTCGCCTTCACATGGTTGTAGATGGGCAGGCTCTTGTGACCCGAAAGGCCGATCGTCGTGGTGGCGTGCTCGCCATACGCACCGGCGTTGGACAGCGTATGCAGGTCGATGGCCGTGATGGTGCCGTCGTTCATGGCGCCCAGCTTAACGGTCATCTGCATCTGGTGGCGCGAGTTGCCCGCGGTGATGGTCTCCTCGCGGGTGTAGCAGCAGTAGCTCGGACGGCCGGTCTGCTGGGTGACAAACGCCACGAAGATCTCGCAGCAGCCCGTCTGCTTGGAGCCAAAGCCGCCGCCGATGCGTGGCTTAATAACCTGCACCTGCGACTGCGGAATGTCGAGCGACTGCGCGACCATGCGGCGCACATGGAAGGGCACCTGCGTCGAGGTGGTCACCGAGATACGCCCGAACGTGTCGGTCGTTGCGAAGGCGCGGAAGGTTTCCATGGGCGCGGTCTGCGTGGCCTGGCTGGTGTAGGTGCGCTCAAAGACGATGTCGCTCTGGGCGAACGCCTCATCAAGGTCGCCAAAATCGCTGGTACCGCTGCACACCAGGTTGCGAGCAACGTCGCCGCCCTGCGGGAACATAAAGGTCACGTCGCCCTCGGGGTGGACCACGATGTCGTTATCGAGTGCCTGGGTAAAGTCGAGCAGCGGCTCGAGCACCTCATAGTCGACCTTGATGAGTTTGAGCGCCTTGTCGGCAGCCTCCTCAGTCTCGGCGGCGACGATCGCCACCTCCTCGTTTTGGTAACGGACGAGGTTCTCGAGAATCAGGCGGTCGTAGGGACTCGGCTGCGGATAGCTCTGGCCGGCAATGGTAAAGCGCCGCTTGGGCACGTCCTCGTAGGTGTAGACACCCACGACGCCGGGCACCTTCAGGGCGCGCGACGTATCGATGGAGCGGATCTTGGCGCGGGCATACGGGCTGCGCTTGAGTTTGACAATGAGCGCGCCGACGGGCACCAGGTCGCCCGTGTAGACGGGACGACCCTCGAGCAGCGCCTTCGAATCCTTCTTGGGCTGCTTGTGGGTGATCTGCTTGTACGCGACACCGTCGCAGCTCGTATCGTTGACGGGCAGCTCGGGCATCTCAAAGCCCACCTGAACGCCGAACTCGTTGAGGAAGCGGACAATGGCGCGCAGCTGGCTCTCGTAGCCGCTGCAACGGCAGAGGTTGCCGGCGAGCTGGCGCGAGAGCTCCTCGCGCGTGGCGACGAGGCTCGGGTCCTCCTTGGCGGCGCGGGCAAGCGCCAGCACGTTCATGATGAGGCCGGGGGCGCAAAAACCGCACTGCTCGGCGCCTTCGGCAGCCATCGCACGGGCCAGCGCCTCAGACTCGGCTTTGAGGCCCTCGAGCGTGGTGATGGTGTGGCCCTCGACGCGAGCGGCGGGAACCGAGCAGCTCAGCACCGGGTCGCCGTCGAGCCACACCGTGCACAGGCCGCAGTTGGTGGTCTCACAGGCGCAGCGCACCGACGAACAACCCTGCTCGCGCAACAGTGCAAAAAGCATGGTGTCGGGGGCAATCTGAACCTTGACCTTACGGCCGTTGAGCGTAAAGGAAAGATCGATGAGTTTGGCAGCCATTAGCGCACCTCGCTAGAATCGACGCCGGGCACGCGGCGGCAGGAATACTCGTCCGTGGCGAACTTAGGGATCTGCACGGTCTCGAGCTCGCGGGCAAGCGCGGCCGAAAGCTCGATGCCGGCGGCGCGACGCACGGCCTGAATCGCCAGCGGGGCCGAGATGCGGCGGCGGTAGTCGGCCGAGCCCCACAGGTTGGTGCCATAGCTCAGGGCACGCACGGATGCGGCGAGGGCGCGAAGCTCGTCCTCGGAAGGATGCTCGTTGGTAAGGCCGCACGCCTCGCCCTGCAGCAGGGTCGCGCGCAGCGGGCGGGCACCCACGGTGACATGCCAGGAGCCGTCCCAACAGGCGGCGGTAACGTTCAGCGAGGGAAAGTCGGTCGCGGCCTTGCGCACGGCCTCGTAGCTCGCACGGTAATCGTGCTTGACGACCACGACATGCTCGATAACGTCGCGCACGTAGCCCATGTCAACGAACTCCGCGAGCGGCACGCGGCCGGCGCCCGTCAACTCAACATAGGAATCGAGCGCGAGAAAGGCGGAGAGAACGTCCGAGAAGCCAAAGCGGCCGTAGATGCTGCCGCCCACCGTGGCGGTATTGCGCAGCTGCACGCCCACGATGTCGTGGACGGCGAACTCAAAGACATTGTTGACAAGCGCGTTGAGCCCGGCATGACGCTCGAGCTGGCGCAGGGTGCACATGGCACCGATGCGAAACTCGGTCTCGGTCTCCTCGATCTGATCGAGTCCGCAGGCCGAAAGGTCAATCGCCGTCGCCACGCGACGCGAACCCAGGCGCATCCAGATGCCGCCGCCCACAATCTTGTTGTTGCGGTTCTTCTGTAAGAGCTCATAGGCTTCGGCCGCGTTTCCAACACGGACGTAGGTACCGAAATTGAGCACGTTCTCCCCCATCCCTTCACTTGTCCAGTACTTTTAAGTGTACCAAACGAGGGGCCGCACACCGTTTTAGGACAAAATCCACCCACCCATCCATAACTTGCGGTGATATACGGACTGATTAGCCGTTCTGGGACGCTAAACAGTCCGTATTTCACCGCAAGTTATGAGGAGTCCTCCGGGATAGAAAAGGCTCCCAGCCGGATAGCTGGGAGCCTCATCACATGCTATGTCGAGCGAAGATTTAGCAGACGCCCTGAGCGAGCATGGCGTCGGCGACCTTCAGGAAGCCGGCGATGTTGGCGCCCATGACGAAGTTGCCCTCCTGGCCATACTCCTTGGCGGTGTCGTCCACGTTGTGGAACATGCCGCGCATGAGCTGCTCGAGCTTGCCGTCGACCTCCTCGAAGGTCCAGGACAGGTGCTCGGCATTCTGGCTCATCTCCAGGCCGGACACGAGCACGCCGCCGGCGTTGGCAGCCTTACCGGGCATAAAGGCAACGCCGTTCTCCTGGAAGTAGTTCGTAGCCTCGATGGTCGTGGGCATGTTCGCGCCCTCGCCGACCACCTTGCAGCCGTTGGCGACGAGCGCCTGGGCGTCCTCGAGCAGCAGCGTGTTCTCGCGAGCGCAGGGCAGCGCGATGTCGCAGGGCAGCTGCCACACGCCACGGCCGTCGCCCTCGTGCCACACGGCGTTGGGCTTCTCGTCAACGTACATAGCGAGCGTAACGCCCTTGTCGTGGCCGGAGCGCTTCTTGTTGTAGATGTGCTCGAGCACGGTGTAGTCGATGCCGTCGGAATCCTCGACCCAGCCGTGGGTGTCAGAGCAGGCGAGCACCTTGCCGCCGAGCTGGGAGACCTTCTGGACGGCGTAGATGGCGACGTTGCCGGAGCCATGAACGACGACGTTCTTGCCCTCGAAGGAGTCGCCGCGGCTCTTGAGGTACTCGTCCACAAAGTAAACCAGACCGTAACCGGTGGCCTCGGTACGGGCGAGCGAGCCGCCAAAGGAAAGGCCCTTGCCGGTAAGGACGCCGGTCCACTCGTTGGTCAGGCGCTTGTACTGACCGAACAGGTAGGCAACCTCGCGGCCGCCAACGCCCAGGTCGCCGGCGGGAACGTCGGTGTTGGGGCCAATGTGGCGATAGAGCTCGGTCATGAAGGACTGGCAGAAGTGCATGATCTCGTTGTTGGACTTGCCCTTGGGGTCAAAGTCGGAGCCGCCCTTGCCGCCGCCCATGGGAAGGGTGGTCAGGCTGTTCTTGAGGATCTGCTCCAGGCCCAAGAACTTGAGCATGCCCAGGGTGACCGTCGGGTTAAAGCGCAGGCCGCCCTTGTAGGGTCCAATGGCAGAGTTGAACTCGACGCGGTAGCCGCGGTTGACCTGGACCTTGCCCTGGTCGTCGACCCAGGGGACACGGAACATGACGATGCGCTCGGGCTCGACGAGGCGCTCAAGCAGGGCGGCCTCCTCGTACTCGGGATGGGCGTCGAGCGCCGGCTGGATGGTGCCGAGGATCTCTGTCGCGGCCTGGATGAACTCAGGCTGCTCGGGATAGCGGGCCTTGAGCTCGTCGAGAACTTTCTGCGTGTAGCTCATGCTTCCTCCAATTGATGGAAAAGAAAAGTATCGTTCGAGGCGCCCCATGCGCCGCGAGCTTTATCGAGTATGGATAATATCGCACTGTTGCAGCAAAGTTACGCATAAGCCGACGAGCAGATGTTTCGTTTTGATTACGATGCAGGTAGAGGCGTTTTTGAGCACCCAACGTACAAATCGCGTGTTTCGAAGCTGTTTCGTCCACGTGTTCCAATCCACCACATTGGGGACAGGCACCTTTGTGGTGGTTTTGACTCGTAATGCCACAAGAAGGCCATTCAAGCAGCGAAACCACCACAAAGGTGCCTGTCCCCAATGTGGTGGTTTTGGTGGTTAGAGGACGAGTTGGTGGTAGTCGGCGGGGGTTACGCGGCCCTCGGTGGCGGCGCGAAAGGCGGCGAGGGCATCGCCGGAGAACGGCATGGCCCAGCACAGGCCGCAACCCGCGGTAATGGAGCCCGGCAATGGCATGATGCGCCCGGGAACACCGGCGGCAAGGCACAGCTGCTCGCATTCCATCACATCGAAGGTGCTATCGAACGAAACGATAATCTTGCGCTCGTGGTCGAGGGCATCACCGGACGGGCCTTCGCGGTGTGCCTCACGATACGCCGCGGCGGCCGCTTCCTCTTCCGCAGTATGTCCACAGCCACCGCAACCGCAGGTACAGGGTTCGGACCCGTCGCAAGTGCAAGGTTCTCCCGTGTCGGGACAAATATCGTGAGACATGGCAACTCCCATCGTCTAGGCGAGCAGCTCGGCTGCCGCAAACTCCTCGGGTGTATTGACGTTTTCGAAGCAGAGCGTCGAGCCCGCGGCCTTAACGATCTGCGGCTCATCCATATAACCGGCCTGAACGCGATTGATCAGGCAGCGAATGCGCTGTCGGTCGCAGGAGAGCAGCTCTTGGGCAACCGGAGCACACGCATCACGGCGCCAGACGGCGCAAAGCGGCTCAATCCCCCGCTCCTCGCGCGGCACGCACACATCGAGCACCTCGGCCTCAACATGATCGGCAAGCGCGCCGATGAGTTCCGGCGAGACAAACGGCATATCGCAGGCTACGATCGCCACAAGCGGCAATCGGGCCGCGGCCAACGAGCTCGCGATGCCGCGCATGGCGCCCGCCGACCCCTCAAGGTCCGACACTATTCGCGGCACCAGGCCGCCAAACGTGCGCTCCTCAAGGTAGGCAAGCTCGCTGGGACGCGAAGTCGTCACGACCAACTCACCGGCAACTGGCGCCAACCGACCCAGCACGCGCTCGATGAGCGGCTCGCCGCAAAACGCCATGCGCGCCTTATCGCAGCCCATGCGCGAGGACAACCCGCCCGCCTGGACGACACAAGAAAGATCGGCACGTCTTACGGTAGTCATACGGCAAAACACCTCCATCGGCACGTTCATAATCCAGCACACGGGGCAAATACCGTAGGCGGCATGAGAGGCGGCACGGCAAACCCATGTAAAAACAAAACAGCGCCTTTGCGGCACGCAGCAAGACCGCGAGCACAAAAGCGCTGGTAGCGTATGGCGGGAACGTATGTGAATCGAACACATCCAAGACGTTTTGCACGCCTCGCAACGGTTTTGAGGACCGCGGAGCCCACCGGAGCCCATCCGTTCCCAAGTGCGGAGGTATTTTACCAAACCGAGCAGCCAATCTAGCGCAGGGAGCGCAGGCCGCCGGCTTCCTTGTCGAGCACCGTAAAGCGCACGGCATCCAGGTGCTCCAAGATGCTGATGGCGCGTTTGCGCGACACGCCCAGGGCCTCGCGCAGCACGCTCGTGGTGGCAGCGCCGCCGGCTGCCTCAATGGCGGCGGCGACGAGTTCGCGCGCATGGGCCTCGGCGGCAGCGGACAGGGCAACGTCGCGCTCGACCTTCACGATCGAGCGGTTGAGCGAAAGCTCGCGCAGGGCACGCGTCATGGTGTCGCGATCGAGCTGCAGCTGCTCGCCCACCTCGGGCAACGTCGGTGCATCGAGGCCAGCTTCGTCCAGCAAGGCAACGATACGTTCGCAAGCCTCTCGCACCACGCGTGCCGCCGCGGCGGCCGAATGCGGATCGAATACCTCGGCGCCCTCGGCGGCGCACACGCCACGCGAGCAGCCCTCGGCAATCAGAGCCGCGGCAACGCCTTCATCAGCGGCAGGCCACGCAGCATGGGCAACGGCGCCGGGCGTAAAGCCCGTCTCCTTGGGAGCCGCCGCGTGCATGGCTGACAGGGTCGCCGCCAGTGCATCCATCGCGGCGTCGAGCGCGGAAGAATCTGCATACAGCGAGCCATCCGAGCCTGCAAGCGCGCAAGCAGCGCCCTGCGCCACCAACCCGCGCAGTGCGGCATCGACCTCGCCGATACCAAGATCCAAAGCCTCGGCAACATCAACCGCCGTAACCGGCAGCGTCTGCAGCGCCAGCCATGCGCCCACACCGCCCGCGATATCGCCGGACTCGAGCGCCGCATACAGTGCACGCTCTCCTTCGACAAGCTCGCGCGATCGACGGCAGCGCGAAAGCAGCACGCGCCCACCGCCAATAAGCATCACGGGCGAATAGGACAGCACCACGGCATGGTCTCCGGCTCGCAGCGGCAGCGGCTCCTCCACGCGCACCTGCACGGTACGGGTCTCGCCCACCGCCATGGGGGCCTCGCCCTCCATGAACATGATGCGACCGACCACCTCGGCCGTACCCGCCATCACGTGCACACGCGCACCCGACTCGAGCACACGCGGCTTGGCTCCCTCGCGACCCAAATACGTAAACGTCATCATAAAGCGCATCGTCTGCCCAAAGCGGCCCGCCACGCCGAGCATCTCACCGCGATCGAGCGCGGCGACATCATCGCCCACCAAGTTGAGTGCCACGCGCTGTCCCGGCAGTGCTCGCGGCGTATCGCCATGCACCTGAATCCCGCGCACGCGACAGACTGTACGCGACGGCAAAGCCATCAGCTCGTCGCCCACCGCAACCGGCGCATCGTGCAGCGTTCCCGTCACGACGGTGCCGACGCCCTTGATCGTAAAGCAGCGGTCGATGGGCAGACGCGGCGCGGCATCGGTGAACTCGGAACGGTCGCGGCAAGCATCCCAGCAGGCACTTACCTGCTCGTCGAGCACCGCAAGCAGCCCGTCAATCCCCTCGCCTGTCTTGGACGACACAGGCACGATCGGCGCGCCCGCAAACACGGTACCCGACAAAAAGTCATCGACATCAAGCTCGGCAAGCTCGGTCATCTCGGCATCGGCCAGGTCGCACATAGTCAGCGCCACCACCATGTGTGTGACGCCCAGCAGCTCCAGCACATGCACGTGCTCGCGGGTCTGCGGCATCACGCCCTCAACGGCAGAGACCACCAGCACGGCAACGTCAATGCCCGTGGCACCCTGCACCATGGCGCGCAGGTAATGCGCGTGGCCCGGCACGTCGACCAGGCCAACGATCTTGCCACTCGGCAGCGCCAGCTCGCCAAAGCCCAGCTCAACGGTCATGCCGCGGCGACGCTCAACCTCCAGACGGTCGGGATTCTTGCCGGTCAGTGCCTCGATCAGTGCCGACTTACCGTGGTCAACGTGGCCCGCCGTACCAACGATAACGGGACACTCCACCAGCGACTGAAACTCACTCATCGAGCAATCGCCTTCTCAACGCACGCGACGAGCGTCGACGCCGCCGTCTCGATATCGCGGTCGCCCACAAGCGTACGGACGTCAAACAAAATGCGATCGTGCGAGGTTCGCGTGACGACCGGCGTATCGAAGTCTTGAACGAGCGAGCGCTTGAGCGCGTCGACAGACAGGCGCCCGTCGACCGGGCAGACGGCCACGCACATGGTGGGCAGCTCGACGGTGGGCAGCGAGCCGCCGCCGGGAGTCGACGACTCCTCGACGATTTCCACCTGCACGGCACACGGGCAGCCAGCCTTATCGAGGCCCGCCACCATCAACTCGCGCAGCTTGCGTGCGCGACGCTCCAGATGAGCCTGCGGAAGCGTGAGCATGTTGAGCACCGGAATATCGCGATGGGCAACATCGGCGCCATCCATGTAGATACGCAGCGTGGCCTCGAGCGCCGACAGAGCCAGTTTGCCCGGGCGCAGGGCACGCATAAGCGGATGTGACCCGCAGGCCTGGACCAGATCGCGACGGCCCATGATAATGCCTGCCTGCGCGGCACCGAGCAGCTTATCGCCCGAGCACGACACCAGATCGAGCCCTGCCGCGACCGAAGCCGACGTGGGTTCCTCACCGCCGCGCACCAGGATGTCATCGGGCAAAAGCGCGCCCGAACCCTGGTCCTCGTAGAACAACAGACCATGCTTGTGGGCCAGGGCGGCAAGCTCCCGAGAGCCCACTTCCTCGTGAAAGCCCTCGATGCGATAGTTGGAAGGATGGACCTTGAGGATCATGGCCGTATCGGGCGTAATGGCTTGCTCATAATCTGCCAGGTGCGTGCGGTTGGTGGCTCCGACCTCGACGAGCTTGGCGCCCGAAGCCTCCATTACATCGGGGATGCGGAAGCTGCCGCCAATCTCGACAAGCTCGCCGCGGCTGACGATGGCCTCCTTGCCCGCGGCATGGGTTGCCAACACCAACAGCACGGCGGCGGCGTTATTGTTAACGACCAGCGCGTCCTCGGCACCGGTAAGCGAGCGGATGAGCTGCGCGGCATGCTCCTTGCGCGACCCGCGCGAACAGGTGCCCACGCTGTACTCGAGTGTGCTGTAGCCGCGCGCGACCTCGGCCACGGCCTTAGCGGCCGACTCCGCGAGCGGGGCTCGACCCAGATTGGTATGGATAACCACACCCGTGGCGTTGACGGCGGGACGCAGGCTCGGCAGCGCGGAGCGATGCGCACGCCACTCGATGGCCGAGGCCAGCTCGCGCTTAGAGCGCGGAGCGGCACCGGCGCGAATGGCGGCGCGCTCCTCGTCGAGCTCAGCCGTGACGGCGGCATGCACCACCGCGTCGCAGGTCTCCCCCGCCGCCTTCACAACCGGCCACTCTGCGAGCAGCTCGTTGACGGAAGGAATAGCGCGAAGGCAGGCGCGTACCTCATCGGACATGTTCTGGCTATCGCTCATGTGCGACCTTTCAAAACCAAAGGTGAATCAATCGTTCGAACGTCAAACTATCAGCCAATTCGATCGGCTGAGTCAATCAATCGCTATTATCCTCGCGTGCCGCGATCTTTTCCACGCGAACGGCGTTTTCCTGGGTGAGCGCAGCGCCCGTCAACGGGTCCCAACGCAACGGCGTATGGTCGAGCGGACCCACGCCCAAGGCTTGAACGCCACCGGCATCGGCGCCAAACGAACGCCCGCCGGGAGCGGCCGAGGTGAAGATGCACGCCGGATGCAGATACGGCGTCGTCTCCACGCGCACGCGGTCGCGGCCCATATCGCTCACGAGATCGACGACCTCGCCGTCGGCGATGCCCATGTGCGCAGCAGCATCGGCATTCATCTGCACGGCGTCCAGGTCCGATCCAGCCTCGGCGGCACCTTGGGCAGCGAGCCTGCGCGAAGTATGCGACTCAAAGGGACGGTTGCCGCTAATGAGGCGAAACATCCCCGGGCCAGGCTCCACCATCGGCGCGATCCAGTTGGCCACACGACCCATGCCGGCTCGCTCCCATACGTCGCTTGCCAGCGCGATCCTGCCGCCGTTCAAGGGGATCACAGGCTCGCCCGTACGCGACGGCAACGCAACACCCGTGTCGGCCCAGCCGCGCTCCTTGAGCTCGTCCAGATTGATCCCAAAAGGCGCCACCTGGGCAGCCGCCAGATCGTCGGACGTAAACCGAAAGTACTCACCCACGCCACACGCCTGCGCCAGACCGGCAAATATCTCCCGACCGGGACGTGTGTCGTCATGCTGCACAGGCAGCACGGCGTTGCGGTAGAACACCCGCGAATCGTTGGTACCCACAACTGTGCCCGCACCGCGGTCGGCCTCCAGATACGTCACGTCGGGCAGCACGAAGTCAGAAGCACGCGCTGTCTCGGACCAGCGAATATCAATCGTCACGAGCAAGTCGAGCTGCTGCAAAATACCCAACCAAGCCTGCGCATTGCCATAGCCCGCGCCGGGATTGCTGGCGTAAACGATCAGCCCTCGCAGGTCCCCGGTAAGAATCGACTGACCGATGGTCGTGCACAGACCGCGCACCGGATCGACCAGTGGATAGCGCTCGGACCCCAACTTGGGCCCACGCGGCACCGACGGCGTCGCGAAACGCACAGGGTCCAAGTCGCCCAGTACAAGCGGTGTGGGCGGATTGAGCGCACCGCCCGCATGTCCAATACAGCCCAGCAGCACATCGACCAAGCAGATAGCGCGCGCGGTCTGGGTACTATTGGCATACGCGATACCGATGCCACCATGAAAGCCCGCATCCACCACGGCGGCAGGCGCGGCGGATGCGAGATCGCGCGCCGTGGCGGCAATCTCTGCGGCCGGCACGTCGCACATCGACTCGGCCCACTCAGGCGTCCAGACAGCAGCTGTCTGCGCCAGCTCGTCAAAGCCCGTGGTATAGCGGGCAACAAACTCGTGGTCGTATAAGCCCTCGGCAATGAGCACATGCGCAATGCCCAGCAGCAAGGCCAGGTCGCAGCCCGGGCGCACGCGCAGCCAGCGGTCGGCAAGCGCAGCCGAGCCACTGCGCCGGGGGTCGACCACGATAATCTTCGCCCCACGTCGACGGGCATCGTTGAGCGCATCAACGGCCCCCATCGTCGACGAATCGACAATGGAACGCCCCAGGTACATGATGCAGTCGGTATGCGCCAGGTCGGAGGCGGGGCTGTAGCCCAGGCTGTGCTCCCAACCGGTCAGTCGGCTTACCTCGCAGGCGCCATCGGCACCGTATACGTTGGGCGAGCCCAGGGCATGCATAAAACGATACGCCCAGTAGCGGTCGAACGAGGGCACGCCGAGCGTCATGCCCAACGCGCGCGGACCATGCCCGTCAACAATCCCCCCAAGGCGCGCCGCAATCTGCGTGAACGCCTCGTCCCACGAAATCGCATCGAACCCCGAGCCATCCTGGCGGCGTCGCATGGGGTGCAAAATCCGGTCGCGCTCGTCAAACGGCATAGACAGGCGATGCCGACCGCGGGCGCACAGGGCACGCGCCGCGCACGGATGCCCCGGCACCGGCAGCTCGGCCACCACACGCCCATCCTCAACGCGTGCCGTAAAGGCGCAATCGGCATAGCATCCCCCGCATGTGGTCACCACGGCGCGACCGTCACGCTTCACAGCAGATGCCATCTCGATTACCCCTTTCATCAGCCAAACACAACAGGCCAACAGCCCGCCAACGAGCCCCAGACCCAAAAAGCCTCCCGCACGGCAACGCCCCGCGGGAGGCCCAACGTCAAACAGACGGTACTTTACGCCTCGGACTTCTTGGCATAGATAAACCAGTAGCCGAGCGCGACCAGAACCGCGCCGCCCACGATGTTGCCCAGCGTGGCGGCGGACAGGTTAAACGCAATGCCCGCAGCGTTGAGCGCATCGGCGCCGGCGACGTCGGCGCCATAGCCGCACGCGTGCATCACGGCACCCATGGGCAAAAAGTACATGTTGGCAACGCAGTGCTCAAAACCGCAGGCCACAAAGGCGGCGATGGGCAGCAGAATGCCCACAACCTTATCGACCACGGTCTTGCCGGCGGTACCGATCCACACGGCCAGGCACACAAAGATGTTGCACAGGATGCCGCGGAAGAAGATCGTCACCCAGTCGACCGTCACCTTGCCGGCGGCGACGCTCACCATGGAATTGGCGACCGCCTCGCCGTTGAGCTTGTAAATGCCGGCCATGTACACCAAAAAGACGATGAACAGGGCACCGGCAAAGTTACCAAGCCACACGACGAGCCATGCCTTGAGCATCTGAGCCAGGGTGATCTTTTTGCTCTTGAGCGCGCAGACCATAAGCGAGTTGCCGGTGAACAGCTCGGCGCCGCACACCAGCACGAGCACCAGGCCCAGGCAAAAGCACAGGCCGCCCACGACACGCTGAGCGCCCCAGCCCAGCGTGCTATCGCTCAAGAACACGGTAAAGAACAGGCCGCCGAAGGCAATGAACGCGCCGGCGAACATTGCCAACAGAAAGGCCTTTGCGACCGGCAGGTTGGCCTTGGTCACGCCGGCGGCCTCGGTCTTGGCCTCGATCGCGGCGGGCGCCAGGCAATCGGGAGCGGGGTACTCCACCTTGGAATCTGCCATGTCAATCACTTCTTTCCTAATCAGCAGGGACAAGCGCTCCTATTGCTCTTGCCCCAAGCGGACAAAGTGGGAAAAGTCATTGGCGGCCACGGCGTCGTACACGGCGTCGACGGCGTCAAAGACTTCCGGGGACATGGGGTTGTAGAACTCCGTGTCGCCCGGCTGAATCCCAACGAAGACGATATCATCACACGATTGCTCAATCTCTTCGATCAGAATCGACAAAGGAAGCGAATGCGTGGTGAACATCGACTTGCGGGCCACATCGCGCTTGTCGAGCAAGCGGATGGACCCGACGGGCAGTGCCATGTCGGCGGCATCGACCAAGACCAGGCGAGGCGGACGCTCGCGCTTGACCTCGATGATGTCGTCCTCGGGCGTTTGGCCGCCGTCGATGGTGTACCAACCGGCAATGGGTGCGTCTTCCATCTTTTTGGAGAGCACGGGGCCGGCGGCATCGTCGGCACGCAGCACGCTTCCCGCCGTGAGCACGATACCCGCAAACGGGGCGCCGTTCACACGTCCATCCACAACGTGACCCATTACTGCAACCTTCCCGTCAGATACACGCCCGACACATCGCGCACGCGCTCAACCAAATCGCGGAACTTCATCAGAAACGCGACCTGCTGGGCATGCAGGCCAAAGTCGTCGTCGAACACCGAGATGCCGGCCTTGGCCGACCCGCGAAAACCGCGCTCGTCGAGCAGCGTGTCGCAGGCCTCGAGCAGCGACGGCACCGCCGCCTTGTCAAGCTGGCACTCGCCAAAGGAGCGGATGGCCTCGAACTTGGTCTTGGCCTCCCCCTCCGGCAGCGCGTCGACGAGCGAATAGAAGACATCCACCGGCACCGACAGGCGCGGCTCAAAGCAATCGAGCACGCCGGTGTGGTGGCCCACGGCGAGCGTGTAGTACAGCACGTCGCAGGCCTCCTGGGGAACGTCTTCCTCGGTCTCCACAAACTTACGCGTGAGCTCATAGAAGACCACCTGGTCGGGCGCATGGCCCAGGCAGGGGTCGGCGACGCCCTCGGCGGCCTCGTCGCTTGCGCGCGAGGCATCGCCAAAGGAGCCGCCGAGCATACCGGGGCCCGCAAAGTAACCAGAGCGGTCCGTGAGCTCCATCTAGTGACCTCCGGCCAGCACCAGATCCTGCAGCGCCGAGTAGACCTCAACGCGGCGCGGATCGTCCTGCTTGTCGATGAGCAGCGCCATGGCACCTCGGATATCACCCTTGGGCGCGTCCTCGAGCGCATCCATAAACTCGTTGGCCAGGTCGCGGCCGTAACGGTAGCCGCTCATGGCGCGAGCCTCGCGCTCGATGGCAACGCGCAGCTTGTACGGCACGCCGGGGTGCAGGATATCGGCCTGCTCGCCGGCGGCCTCCACCGTGGTCTCGGCATGGAGCTTTTGGTCCAGCAGACCGAGCGCCATGGCAAAGCCGTAGACGGTCTGCGCGGGGCTGGGCGGGCAGCCGGGGATGTAGACGTCGACCGGCAGAATCTTGTCCGTGCCGCCCCAGACGCAGTAGTTGTCGTAGAAGATGCCACCGGTGCAGCCGCACGCGCCATAGGACACCACGATCTTGGGATCGGGCGCGGCCTCAAAGGCACGCAGGGCCGGCATGCGCATGGCACGCGTCACAGCGCCGGTGTACAGGAGCACATCGGCGTGACGGGGCGAGGGCACGACCTTGATGCCAAAGCGCTCGACGTCGAAAACGGGCGTGATGGAACCGAAGATCTCGATCTCGCAGCCGTTGCAGCCGCCACAGTCAACGCGGTAGACGTACACCGAGCGCTTGATCTTCTTAAGAAGGGTCGCCTTGGCCTTCTCGATGCTCTCGTCGAGCTCGATCTTGGTCGGGCGGTACTGAAGCCGCTCGGGCAAAAGCGTGGGTTCGGCCATGGTTACTCCTCCTTCGTATCAAAATCCATGATGATGCCCTCGACCGGCGCCGGACCGGCGGGAATCTCGGGCGCATCGGGGTTGAGCTCGCGGTCGATATACTCCGGGTTCACGCCGTGGCCGCCCAGATACTCCATGCCGGGGCCCTGGGGCTCGCCGGACGCAAGCGTCTCGTTGGCAGCCATGCCGGCAGCGTTGCCGGTCTTTACGGCCGAGGCGGCACGCAGGGCGTCGAGCTCGCGCTTGCACTCCTGGCACATACCGACGGTACGGGCGGCCTGCTCGGCCTCCATGCCGCCGGCCTTTTGCAACAGGCGCTTGGCGTAGTCGATCTCCTTGTGCGGGGCAAACGGCTTGCCGCAACGCGAGCAGTGCTCGAGCGTATAGACGCTCTTGCTGGTGAGGTCGTCCTTGCTCATGACGGCCAGCTCAAACTCCTCGGTGAGCTTGATGGCCTCCATGGGGCAGGCCTCCTCGCAGCGGCCGCAGAAGATGCAGCGACCGTAGTCGATCGACCAGGTGATGGTATCGGCCGCAAGGTCGGTGTCCATGCGAATGGCATCGGCCGGGCACGCCACGCCGCAGGCTCCGCAGGCGATGCAGAGCTCGGCGTTGTGCTCGGGCTTGCCGCGCATGTCCTTGTTGGTGGGAAACGGCGCAAACGGGTACTTGACCGTCGCGTCGCCGGCCTTGGCGTTGACCTTCCAAAGCTTCAGCATATTAGAGCGCCTCCTCATCGAGCGGAGCGGCCATGGTGCCCTCGCCCGCAAGCGGCGACTTGTCGCGCCAGACATTCTCGAACTGCTCCTTGTCGAGCACGTGGTCGCGCTTGGCGGCGACATCGGTCACCGTCACGCGGTCGGTGCAGGAGTAGCACGGGTCGAGCGAGCCGACGATCAGCGCCGCGTCGCCCACGGTGTTGCCGCGGAACATGTAGCGCAGGACCGGCCAGTTGCTGTACGTAGCGGCCTTGGCGCGCCAGCGGTAGCACTTCTGGTTATTGCCGAGCATCGCCCAGTGCACGTCCTCGCCACGCGGCGCCTCGGTGGCACCGATGGCGTACTTGTGCGGGGTGTACTCCCAATCCGTGGTGAGGATGGGGCCCGACGGGCAGTTCTCGAGCATGGTCTCGATCATGTCGATCGAATCGTAGACCTCCTGGATGCGCACGGCGGTACGGCCGAAGGCATCGCAGGTGTCGGCCGTAGCGGCGTGCATCTTTTGGACATCCGGATCGGCATAGCCGTCGAAGGGATGATCAAAGCGCACGTCGCGGGCATAGCCCGAGCCACGCATGAGCGGGCCGACCGGCGAGAAGTCACGTGCAATCTTGCGGTCCAGAATGCCGATACCGCTCGTACGCTCAATAAAGTTGGGCGTGGAGAGCAAGACGTCGACGAGCTCCTGAACCTCGGAGCGCAGCTGGTGGATGGTCGTGAGCGTGGAGAGCTTCTGCTCGGCCAAAATGTCGCGACGCACGCCGCCGATCACGTTGAGACCGTAGGTCTTGCGGTGACCGGAGAGCTTCTCGGCCAGGTCCATGGACTTCTCGCGGACGCGGAAGAACTGCTGGAAGCCGGAGTCGAAGCCCGTGTAGTGCGATGCGAGGCCAATATTGAGCAGGTGCGAGTGCAGACGCTCGACCTCGAGCATGATGGCGCGGATGTACTGGGCGCGCGGCGGGACATGAATGCCCTGGGCGCGCTCGACGGCCTCGGCGTAGGCCACCGAGTGGGCGCAGCCGCAGATGCCGCAGATGCGGTCGGCGAGGAACGTCACGGCGTCATAGTTCAGGCGCATCTCGGCGACCTTCTCCATACCGCGGTGCACGTAGAACAGACGGTAGTCGGCGTCGACGATCGTCTCGCCCTCAACGAACAGGCGGAAGTGGCCGGGCTCGTCGGAGGTAATGTGCAACGGGCCCATGGGGACAAGCGTGGTCTCCTTGCCCTTGGTATCGGCCAAGAACTCGTAGTTTTCCATGTCGCTCGCGGGAGCGGGACGGAAACGGTAGTCCATGGAGTCCTTGCGCAGCGGGTACAGGCCGCTGGGCCAATCGTCGGGCAGCACCAGGCGGCGACGATCGGGCAGGCCCTCGGGGATCAGGCCGAACATGTCGCGCAGCTCGCGCTCGCCCCACACGCAGGCGGGGACGAACGGCGTCACGGACGGGAACGTCATCTTGGCGGGATCGACCTCGGTGCGCACGGTCACCCAGCCGGGATCCTCCCCCTCCATGGAGATGACGTAGTACACGGCGTAACGGCCGCACAGGCTGCGCTCATCGTTGCCGATGATCACGGGAATCCAGCCGTAGCGCTCGTAGTACAGGTAGTGGACGGCCTCGGGCAGCTTGTCCTGCTTGACGGTAATCGTCAGCTGGTCCTCGCACTGCCACTCGACCTTCTCGATGCAGCCCGGAACGGCGCGGCGCAGGGCCTCGACATGGCTCTCGCAGCGACGGGCATACACCTTGTTCTCAGTTTCAATCATTCGTTACTCCACCTCGCTCTGAGCGGTCTCGGTACCGAACACAGCGCGGTACATCGGCGTCGCGTGAAGTTCCTCGGTGCTCTGCTCGAGCACGATGCCGGTCGCGGTCTCCACACCGTGCACGAGAGGCAGCGGGGTGGCGATGCCAAACCACAAGATCATGACGGCCAGGATGACTTCGGGGATAAGCATGAGCGCCGGGGCCTCATGCTTGCCCATGCCCTGGGGCGCATGGCCGAACACCGACTTGAGTGCGATGCGGGTGAGCGCGGAGATGGCCACGGTAAGACCGAGGGCGACCACGACGACCAGCCACATGGGACCGGCGGTAACACCGGCGACAAAAGTCAGGAACTCGGAGATAAACATGCCAAAGGGCGGGAAGGCACCAAGACCGAGCAGCGCCAGGACGGCGAGCGCGGCGGTTGCGGGCGCAACCTCGACGACGCCCTGGATCTTAGCCAGGCTACGCGTGCCAAAGGCGTGCTGGATGTTGCCGGACACGCAGAAGGCAAGCGTCTTGGTGAAGCCGTGGAACACGCAGTGCAGCAGGGCCGCGGCGATACCCAGCGGGCCACCGATACCCAGGCACAGGGCGATAACGCCCACGTTCTCCACAGACGAGTACGCAAAGCGGCGCTTGAGGTCGTCCTGGCGAAACATCGAAAGTGCCGCCACCAAAATGGACAGCGTGCCGACGATCAGCAGCAAAAGTTGCGGATACTCGGCGCCCACGGCCTGGATAGTAAAGCCGTAGAAGCGCATGATCACAAGCATGGCGCACTTAAGCAGCACGCCCGAGAGCAGGGCCGAGACGGGGCTCGGGGCCTGGGAGTGGGCATCGGGCAGCCAAGTGTGCATGGGGAACAGGCCGGCCTTGGTGCCAAAGCCGATCACGATAAACGCAAAGGCGAGGCGCATGAGCGTCGGGTCGAACTGGTCGGCATACGGCAGCACGCACGACAGGAACGCGGCCTCGTGGGCGTTGGGAATCACGTCGGCGGCGTTGGCGTAGATGAGCAGCGTACCGAACAGGCCAAAGGCCACGCCGGCGGTGCAGACCATCGCATACTTCCAAGAAGCCTCGAGGGCCGTCTTGTTCTTGTAGATACCCACGAGGAACACGGTGGAAAGCGTGGTTGCCTCCACGGCGGCCCACGTGAGGATCATGTTGTTGGACAGGCACGCGAGCAGCATGGTGAACACAAACAGGCTAAACAGCGCGAAATACTGCTTGGCGCGCTCGGCGGGCATGGAGCCCTCCTCGATATCGGCCTTTACATAGGACAGCGAGAACAGCCCGGTAAGAAAACCGATAAAGCCGATGAGCAGCACAAAGATGGCGCCCAGCGAATCGAGGTGGAACCACAGGCCAAGAGCGCTCGCGGTGTCGCCGCTCATAAGGACGTCACCGGCCGTCATAATCGACAGCACCAGGACGGCTGCGACGGAGACCAGGTTGAGACCGGCAAACACGTTATAGGACGTGTTCTTGGGCAAAAACGCCATGACCAGCGAGAACACCAAAGGAGTCGCGAGCAGGGCGAGAATCAACGTTTCCATGGACTACCCCCTCAGCTCGGACAGGTCGCGCGCATCGAGCGAGTGGGAGTCGTCCCAAATGCGACGCACGACGATGGACATGATGATGACGGCAAAGATGGCGTCGGTGGCGATACCGATCTCGATGATCTCGGGAGCGGTGGGGGCCAAAAGCGCGAGCGTCACGTGGCTGCCGTTTTCCATAAGGCAGTATCCAAAGATCTGCTTCATGATGTTGCGCTGCGAGATGATGCAGGTGAGGCCCACAAAGAAGTGAGCGAAGCTAATGGCGAGCGCAGGAGTTGCGACCTCGGCCGTGGGCAGGCTGATCTGCGTCACGACGGCAAAGCAGATCGCGACCTCGACGGCGATGATGCAAATGGCCCACGCGGGCTTAAGGCCGGCCTTGAGCGATGCGTCGCTCGGCTCGCCCATCTTCTTGTATGCGCGGTTGAGGATATAAGGGACCAGGACGACCTTGGTGATAAAGGCAGATCCGGCCCACATGAGCAGCTCCTGCGCACCGGTGGTGGCACCGAGCGTGGCGAGCAGCCCCACGAGCACCAGCGACTGCACCGCATACCAGTTGATGGCATGTTTGATGTTCTTGGAGACGACCACCATGGTGGACGTGACGATCAGAAGGCCGCCAAGGATGTTGACGATCGAATAACCCATGTCGTTCTACCTCCTAACCGATCCAGCTGGCCGAAAGCGGGCCACTGACGATGACCATGATGATGAGCACGATGAACACGAACGCCATCGCGCGGGGAAGCGGGGCTCCCGCAGCGACCTCTTCGCTCGGCTCGCCGGGCAGGCAATAGCCCATCCACTTGAGGAACCAGGCAAAGGTGGCGACGGTCTCGGCGACCATGATGCACACGAGCACCAGGATCGCCACGTTGCCGGCACCCACAGAAAAGCCGCCGGCGATGATCTGGAACTTCGAGAAGAACGTGTTCATGGGCGGCACGCCGGCAATGGCGAGCGCGGCGACACCAAAGCCCACGCCCGAGATCGGGTACTTCTTTACGATGCCGCGAAGCTTGGGCAGCATACGCGTACCGAGCGTAAAGGAGAACGAACCGGCGATCAGGAAGAACAGCGTCTTGGCGAAAGCGTGGTTAAAGATGTGGCACACGGCACCGTCAAAGGCCAGCTGGCTGCCAAAGACCGAAAGGCCCAGACCAAAGAACACGTAGGAGAGCTGGGCGATCGTGGAGAAGGCCAGCAGGCGCTTCATGTCCTTTTGCGGCAGGTACATAAGGAAACCAAAGAGCATGGTGACCATGGCGTCGATAATGGCGACCCAGCCAACGATCTCGGGAATCTCGCCGGCAGAGACGAGTGCACGCGCGAACACGCACACGCCGACCTTAACCATCGAGGCGCCATGCAGGTAAGCCGAAACAGGCGTCGGCGCCTCCATGGCCGAAGGCAGCCACATGTACATGGGAACCTGTGCGGACTTGGCCCAGGCCGCAAACAGCACGAGCAAAAGGACGATAGCCTTGAGCTTGGCGTCGAGGCCGGCAATCGCGGTAATGGCGAAGGTGCCGGTGTGGGCAAACACGATGGCGGCGCCCAGATACAGGCCGAGCGCACCGATATGCGTAATGATCAGGGCCTTCATGCCGGCCTTCTTGGCCGTAGGCGTCATGTAGTAGCTAATGAGGCCCCAAGAGCACGCACCCGTGATCTCAAAGAACACGAGCTGGCCCAAAAGGGTCGAGCTGTACACGAGACCGGCCATGGCGCCGATGAAGGTCGCGAGGTACGCGTAGAAGCGACGACGCGGTGCGTCGGGATGCTCACGGTTATTCTCGCTCATATAGGGAATCGAATAGATCACGACAAGCAGGCCGATACCCACAAAGGCGGGCGCGAGCAGCGTGCTCATGCGATCGAAGGTGAATCCCATGACGAGGGTCTGCCCAAACGAGATCAGGGGGACCTGCGTGTCGGGCATGCCGGCGCCAGCGAAATTCGCGGCGAGGGCGATGGTGCAGACCGTCGAGACGGCGGCACCCAAAACGCTGAACCACTTGGCGTACGGACGGGGGAACAGGGCGACGAGCACCGAGGCCACCATCGGGGCCGCGATAGCGACCAAGCCGAGAAGGGACAGACTGACTGCAAATGACATTGTTTCTCCCTTCTCCTACACGCCGACGACCACGAAGACAAACGCCAGAACGGCGATGCCCACGACGGCCCAGGTCTGATTGCCAAGCACCTTAAAACGCGAGCGCGAGCAGGAGTTCTCGATCACGCCGCATACGACAAAATCGATCAGGCACTTCACCAGGAAGATGACTGCACCCAGAACAGCGGCGGCGCCCACGGTCGCAGGCTCGCCCCAGGGGACGAAGATCGCGCAGAACCAGGCGACGACCAGGACCTGCTTCATGGACATGGCGAGCTTGGCAATCGCAAGCGACGGGCCGGAAAGCTCGGCGAGCGGGCCCTCCTGAAGCTCCTGCTCGGCTTCGGCCTGATCAAACGGCAGCTTGCCGAGTTCCATGTAGCAGGCAATCGCAAAGGCGATGCCGGCGAGGATTACGGCGACCGGCGCGTCGATGGCGCCCGTCATGATGTGCTGACCCATGGTGGCGATGTCGGTGGAACCGCACACCAGGGCGGCGGCAAACAGCGCCAGCAGCATGGACGGCTCGATGAGCACGCTCATGAGCAGCTCGCGGACGCCGCCGATACCGGCGTAGGCGTTGGACGAATCCACGCCGCAGAGGGCGAAGAAGAAGCGGGCGAGCGCCAGGCTGTACATGATGGTGATGGCGTCACCAAAGACCGGGATGGGGCTTTGCGCCGTAAAGAGCGGCAGGCCCATCGCGAGCATAAAGGCGACGGCGAAGAACAGCGGCGGCATAATGCGCAGCGCAAAGCTCGCGTCCTCGCTCTGGGACTCGGGGCGCGCAAAGAGCTTGGCCAGGTCGCGATAGTCCTGCATGATGCTGGGGCCGCGACGGTTGTGCATCTTGGCGCGGATCACGCGGCCGAGACCGGAGAAGAACGGCGCGACGGCCATGACGACCACGCCCTGCAGAACGGCAAGTACGATGTTGTTCATGCTCTCCCCTCCTTAACCCATTTGCACGGCGAGCACGAGGAACACCACGAGTGCCGCGACGATGTAGCAGATATAGATGCTGTAGTTGCCACCCTCGAGCTTAGTCGCGAGGTCGGCGAGCTTCTCGACACCCTTATGCGGGGCATCGACGAGAACCTTGTCGGGTACGGGCTCCACAGCCTCGGCCACACCGGTGAGCTTCTGGAAGAAGTGCGCGATGGACCAGCAGACAGCCGTGCAGCGGTCGCGCAGCGTGTAGAGCGGCTGCATAAACCAGGACACCTCGGAGGCAAAGGTCGTGGCCACGACGGGCATATGCTCGTTGGGAGCATAGCCGCATGCCCACGGCTGGGACTTCTGCACCTTGCCGACGGTCTTGAGCTTGCGATAACCGCAGGCAAGACCGACGAGCACCACGAGCGCAATAGCGATCGCGGGCGTGGAGGTGGCAGCGCCGGAGTACTGGTTCATGAGCTCCATGCCCTCGGCGGCAAACACGCCGCCGTACGGATGCAGCACGGACGCGGCGACATCGACCAGCACGGGCGCGATCACGGGAGCGCCAATGCCCAGCACGACGCAGATGGCCGCGAGCAGGCCCTGCGCGAACACCATGGGGGCGGGAACCTCCTTGGCATTGGCCGCAGCCTCGGAACGGGGCGCGGAGGCAAAGGAGACGCCATAGGCCTTGACGAAGCACGTGACAGCCAGCGCGCCGGTAATGGCAAGCGCGACGGCAGCGAACACGGCCACGATCATGACGGCCTTGTCGCCCTGCATGGCGGCATTAAACAGCGACTGGTAGGTAAACCACTCGGAAACAAAGCCGTTAAAGGGCGGGATGGCCGAGATGGCAAGCGCGCCAACGAGGAAGCAGATGGCCGTTGCCGGCATACGACGGAACAGGCCGCCCATCTTCTCCATATTGCGCGTACCCGTGGAGTACAGCAGCGCACCGGCGCCCAAGAACAGCTCGCCCTTAAACATCGCGTGGTTAAACGTGTGGTAGAGGGCGGCCATCAGAGCCAGGACGGCGATACCGACCGAGTTGAGCGCCATGGCGGCCATGGAGGCACCGACGCCGAGCAGAATGATGCCGATGTTCTCGACGGAGTGATAGGCCAGCAGGCGCTTGATGTCATGCTCCTGCAGGGCGAAGGCCACGCCGAGAACCGACGAGATCGCACCGAAGACCATGACCATAAGGCCCCACCAAACCTGAACGCCCGAGGCGGAGAGCAGGTCGAGACCAACCTTGAGGATGCCGAAGATACCGATCTTGATCATGCCGCCGGACATGAGGGCCGACACGTTGGACGGCGCCTCGGGATGTGCCTTGGGCAGCCAGCCGTGCAGCGGGATGATACCGGCCTTGGCGCCAAAGCCAAAGAAGGCGAGCACGAAGCACACGGATGCGACCGCGGGGCTAAACTGCGTAGCGCGGAAATCCGCAAAGGCAAACGAGCCACCGGCGAAGTTGGTCATGGTGAGGAAGCTCGCCATGATGAGCACAAAGCCCACGTGTGCGATCACAAAGTAGAGCCAACCGCCGTGGATGGAATTCTCGTTCTCCTCGATCACGACCAGGAAGTACGAGGTCAGCGACATGAGCTCAAAGGCGACCAGGAACCAAAACACGTTGTCGGCGGTGATGACGAGCATCATGGACGCCACGAAGGTGTTAAAGAAGAAGCCAGCGCGGCCCTTTTTGCCCGGGTACTCATCAAAGTAGTTGAGACCGTAGATCGAACCGGCAAACGCGAGCACCGAGATGAGCGCCACGAACAGGCCGGACAGCTGATTGAGCAGCAGCTGGAAATGGGCAAACGGGAAGAACACGATGGTGTCGACCGACGTGACATCGCCCAGCACGGCCTGGATACCGGCCACAAACGAAAGCACCGCGGCGACGGCGCCGATAAGGCAGCCGGCGGTTTTGGCGGCGTTATCGGCCTTGATCAGCAGAACCGAGGCGAGCGCACCGATGCACGAGACGGCAAGCGATGCGATAAACAGCGTCATGCTATCCATTGTTTACGCTCCCTTCTGCTTTCTCGGACAGGCCCTGGGCCACAGCGGTAACGTCGACGACTGGACCGTTTTCGATCGAGCGCAGGCGCTTGGCCTCGTCGAGCTCGCGATCGGCCGCGCCGCCCATGACGGTCAGCGCCTTGGTGGGGCACGCCGCCACACAATGCGGGCCGTCCGGATCGAAGGCACACAGGTCGCACTTGACGGCGCAGGTGTACTGGCCAGGAGCCCACGTAAGCAGGCTGCTCAGGGACTTAGGATACGAAGGCGTCGGGTCGCACATGCCTGCGACACCGGCGATAGACGTGCCATCGGGATGAATGGCTCCGAAGGGGCACGCGATGGCGCACAGCCTGCACCCGATGCACTCCTGCTCCTTGACGTGGATGCGATCGCCATCGTGCTCGATGGCATTCACCGGGCAAACCTCGGCGCAGGGAGCACCCTCGCAATGGTGGCAGGCAAGGGCGGCCGAAATACCGCCGGTCTTCACGAGCGCCAGGCGCGGCGTATCCTGAAGACCCTGCATCCGGTGGGCGTCGGCACAGGCGGACTGGCATGTTCCGCAGCCGATGCACCTCTCCGGGTTGATGTCGATGAAGCGGTTCATCCCCACTTCCTTTCAAAATAACGGGCCGGGCTCCCGAACGTACGGGACGCCCGGCCCAAAAAGCCAACGAGAACGGGACTACACGATTTGGTTCACGTGCGCCTCGTCGTCGAACTTGGCGGCGCCGGGCTCAACGTCCTGAGGAGCGGCGGCGTCCACCAGAGCCTGCTTGAGCTCGGTGTACTGACGCTCGACCTCGCCCTCGGCCCAGACCTGGTCGGCAATGGCGTCGACCTGGCAGGCGGAGAACTTGTCCTCGGGCGTGTGCGAGACCGGGTCGACCTTGTGCATGGTCAGCTCGTTGCACTTGCCGATCCACCACTGGTAGGTCATATAGACCGTGCCCTTGTTGATACGGTCGCTCACGTCGGCGCGGCTGTATACCTGGCCGCGGCGGCTGTGAATCGAGACGATGTCGCCGTTCTTGATGCCGCGCGCCTGGGCGTCCGCGGGATTCATGCGGACAAAACCGGGCTCGTCGGCAAGCAGCGCCAGCGTCTTGCAGTTGCCGGTCATCGAACGGCAGCTGTAGTGGCCGACCTCGCGGACGGTGCACAGGATGAGCGGGTACTCATCGTCGGGAAGCTCGGAGGGCGCCTCCCAGTCGTGCGCCATCAGGTTGGCGCGGCCGTCCTTGGTGGTGAACTTGCCACCAGCGAACATGTCGGGCGTACCGTGGTCGTTCACATCGGTGCTCTTGACGGGCCACTGGGCGTAGCCGCCCTCGGGAGCCATCTTCTCGTAGGTCGCGCCCACAAAGTTGGGGCACAGGCTAATGCACTCGTTCCAGATCTGCTCGGTGTTGTCGTAGTGCATGGGATAGCCCATGCGCGTGGACAGGTCCGCGAAGATCTCCCAGTCGTGACGGCACTCGCCCTTGGGCGGAACGGCCGCGTCAAAGTGCTGGAAGCTACGGTCGGATGCAGTAAAGACACCCTCGTGCTCGCCCCAAGAGGTAGCGGGCAGGATGACGTCGGCGAGCATGGTCGTCTGCGTCATAAAGATGTCCTGGCAAATGAACAGATCCAGCTCGGAGAGCGTCTTGCGCATACCGGCCGAATCGGGCTCGGTCTGCACCGGGTCCTCGCCGTAGTTGTAGAAGCAGTGCACCTTGCCCTCGTCGACCAGGTGGCCCAGGTCGGTGAGCTTGTAGCCCTCCTCGAGCGGGAGCTTTTCCTCGGGCACGCCCCAAGCCTTGGCAAACTTGGCACGCACCGCCGGGTCGGTGACCTTCTGGTAGCCAGGGTACAGGTTGGGCAGCATGCCCATATCGCAGGAGCCCTGGACGTTGTTCTGGCCACGCACGGGCGCGAGGCCGGAATTGGGTTTGCCGATCTGGCCGGCAACGCAGGCGATGGAGGCGATGGTGTGCACCGTCTTCAGGTTCTGCTTCTGCTGGCATACGCCCATACCCCAGCCAATGATGGCAGAGGGCTTCGCCGTGGCGTACATCTCGGCAGCTTGGTGGATCAACGCGGGCTCGACACCCGTGATGTCCTGTACGGATTCGGGAGTGTAGTTCTTGATGGTCTCCCACCATTCGTCAAAGCCGTTCGTGTGCTCGGCGACGAAATCCTTGTCGTAGAGGCCATCGTTGACCAAGCAGTTTGCAAAGGCGTTGAGGAACGCAACGTTGCAACCGTTCTTGATCGGAAGGTAGAGATCGGCGATACGCGCGGTTTCGATATGGCGCGGATCGGCGACGATGATCTTGCAACCCTTTTCTTTGGCTCGCACGATACGCCTTGCGACGATGGGGTGCGAATCGGCAGGGTTATAGCCGAAGAGGAAAATGCAGCCCGCATCCTCCATACCGGGGATGGAGCATGACATGCAACCTGAACCAACCGTGTCCATCAGACCGAGGACAGTAGGGCCGTGTCAAGTACGGGCGCAGTTGTCCACGCTGTGGGTGCCGATGCACGCACGCGTAAACTTCTGCATGACGTAGTTCGCCTCATTGCCGCCGCCTCGCGAAGAGCCGGTGGTCATGACAGCGTTAGGACCATATTCGTCAATTATGGCCTGCATCTTAGATGCGGTGAAATCCAGTGCCTCGTCCCAGCTTACGCGCTCAAGATCCGCGCCCTTAGTGCGGCGGATCATCGGGTGCAGTACGCGAGGAGTCAAGATCTTGGTGTCGTTGATGAAGTCGTAGCCGCTCATGCCCTTAAGGCACAGCTCGCTCTGGTTGGTGATGCCGTTGAGCGGTTCGGTGCCCACGACCTGGCCGTTTTGGACCAGGAGGTTAAACTGGCAACCGGCGCCGCAGTACGGGCAGATCACTTTATGCTTCTCCATGACACCCTCCTTCCTTTTTCTGCTACCGAATGCTCGGTACTTATTTGACAATCATTGGGCCTGTCGCCCGACGCTTACGCCTCGTTTTCGATGGTGGCGCGGGCACGCTCGGCAGTCAGTTCTGCCAGACGCTCCTCGTCTACCAGGGTGAGGCCCTTGGTCGGGCATGCCTCGGCACACGCCGGACCGCCGGGACGGTCCACGCACAGGTCGCACTTGAGCACGAAGCTCTTAGTCTGCGAACCGACGCGAACGTCACCCATCAAGACGGGGACCTGCGTGGTCGCCACGCTCACGGCGCCAAAGGGGCATGCCATGACGCAGCTCTTGCAGCCAATGCAGTTGTCCTCGTTGACGCCGATGCGATGGTTCTTTGGATCAAAGAACAAGGCGCCCGTAGGACAAGCCTTGGCGCACGGGGCATCCTCGCAGTGATGGCAAGCCACCGGTGCGGAGATCTCGTACGTACGCGTCACGCGCAGGCGCGGCGCGGCGATGTTGCCGGGAATATCGTGTGCCTCGATGCACGCCGCCATACAGGTTTGGCATCCAATGCAGCGTGAAGAATCAGCCACGACTCGTTTATTGCCCATGTTGTTCACTCCCTCCTGAATCCCATGCCGGAGAGACCCTGTCGACGTTGCCCCAAGCCGCCCGTGGCCTGGCGTCGGCATATCGAATGCATGCGGCGAAACAGACACTCGGTAGAATTTCTCCAACGGTATACAGGTTGAATATACGCAGTTGCAGGGGGCAAACTTGAGCATAACCCCTGCAATACGGGTGTATTGCAGGGGTTTTGGCAGGTTGGAATTATTCTCTAGAAGCTATAAAGGTGAGTGTATTACATGCGTACATCCAAGGGAGATTTCACGCTCGTTTCTGAAAGATGTAGTACGTTTGTAATATCGTTTACACTCAATTACTCTAGTGCAATAAAGTAGTGGTTGTAAGATTGGCTATTATTAGCCGATGTTGTATTTGACTATTCAAATTGCACGCTCATTAAGGGAGGCCAGTGATGTCATCGACTCAAAAACGAGCCATCCTGCAGGTGCGCATTCGCGAGGAAGACAAGCAGCATGCCGAGCGTCTCTACGACGCCATGGGCACATCGCTCGCCGAGGCTGTCCGTCTATTTGTCGCGCAGAGTATTTTGATGCGCAAGCTCCCATTTCAACCGGTCGCCGTGCGCTCCAAGGACGGCACGGCCGCCTATGGACTGCTCAAAGCATACGGGGACCCCAATCGCCGCTCCGAGGAGCGCAATGCCTGGATTGAATACCTAGCCACAGAAAGCGACGAGTCGGTTTTGGGTCCCGAGGAAGTAGATATCCATGAGTAGCACCATCATCGACGAGACCGTCATCCTTCGCTACCTGCTTAACGACGACGAGGTCCTGTCACCGCGCGCCGCCAAGGTCATCGCCACGCGCACCGCACGTGTCTACCCCGAAATCATCACGCGCGTCGTGGTCACGCTGCGCGACGTCTATAAGGTTCCCCGCGTTGAAATTGCTGCGGCCATGAAAAGGCTGCTCGATGACGTCATGGTCGACGAGCCCACCGTTGTCGCCCTTGCCGTCAAACTCTTCGGCAAGACCCATATGGACTTTACCGACTGCCTCCTCGCAGCCCGAACCGCCATCTACAACGATGATGTCGTGAGCTTTGGCAAGCCCATCATCCAAGGCATGATCGATTACCGCCGTAAACGCCAAACCGCCGCCGACGCCCGCAGCCGAAGCACCGACTCCACCATCGACAAGCTCCGCCACCGCCCCCGCAGCTAACCCCATCCCAACCTAAGTTGCGGTGAAATACAGACTGATTTATGCCTTTAAAGGCCTCAACAGTCCGCATTTCACCGCAACTTATTGAAGGTGGACCGCGAACGATTTCGCTATCGGGATTCGGCGTAGGGTTTTGTTGTCGGAATGCCGTAACCGCGCATCATGGCACCGAACGATTCTACGTCGTAGGTGTCCGAGAGTTTGAAATGAATGATGTTGTGGCCCATGGCGCGAAGGTTCGCGTCGCGCATGAGGGCCGCTCGATACGTTTTTGCCGCCGCCTGCTCGGGATCATTTTGAGCCTCGTCTTCAAACTTGCCTAGCCCATGCAGCTCTGCCAGCGTCCATGAGCCGTCTGGCATCTGCCAACCATAATCTGCTAGATAATAGCCAGCGTTTCCCGGTCGTGTTATCTCAACTTGAAGCTCAGGCGCGGCAACCCCAGCAAGAATCATCGCTGCTCTCGCCTCGGACTCGCCGCCATTATCTGACCTGCCGTCCATAAACTCGAACACGCCAAACGCACGGGCGATGCCATGCAAACCGCGGCAATTGGCCTGTGCATACGCACACAGCTCTTCGCGATCGACATCGTACTCACGGGCCAAGCCATCGACATAGCCCAGCGCATAGCGAAAGGCGCTCGTTCGGGCGATATCAACAACCGTTCGATACGGATCCGTCAGTGTAAACAGACCGAGCCGCCACACCTCGCCCGCCCGCCAGCGCTTGTATTCAACGAACTCATACGTATCACGCCTTGTAGACCGTGGCAGCAGCACTTGCACTTTATCCAGAAGCGTATACGCCGAGCCGATGCCGTAGAGCAGCGCTGCCGTCGATCCGCAAAACACAACATCCGGTTCAACGACCGCAATAGCGGATGCCAGCTGAAAAATGCGATTTTCAATCCCAAGATTATTCCAATAGACCGGATCCGCATACACATGGTTGTAAAGACGAAGCATGAGCTCTTCCTGCATAAGCTCGCGCGCACGGCGTTCATCCCAAGGATCAATTGTTATAAGCAGCTGACTATCTTGATGAATTCCGAGGGCCGAGAATAGCATCCTTGCATATGATTGCGGAAAATGTTTGCCTTTATCGAGCATGGCCAACCCCATAACCATCACGGCGGAGAGAATACCATTACGCTATCGCATGCTTCCGTCCGCAGGCCTTGCCAAAAGCTGACCAAAAGCTTGACGCCGCAGGTCAGAGCTTCAAAAAATATTTCCACTCTCGGTAGACGGTCGCTACGACCCTCCCAACGGCATCAAAATCCAACCTTACAAATAGTTGCGGTGAAATACGGACTACATGGGGTCGCGCGCGCAGACGTGGTGTAAGAGTGTCCTGAGGTCCGTCGCTGCAAGTCCCGATGTTACTCCTTCTTGAGGC
>NZ_JBDMSK010000008.1:0-77107 GCF_039758815.1 Collinsella aerofaciens
GCGCCAGGCGCCCGGATGCGTCATGCCGAAATGGCGCGAAGCACGCGGTTGACAAAACTATAGAGACACGTCCCAAATTAGCTACCCTGTCGGGTTGCTGCTGCTAGGCGAGGGCGGCCATGATGGCGCGGGCTACGCCGTCGTGGTCGTTGTCGAACTCGGTGATGGCGGCGGCTGCCTCGCGGTCCTCGGGCTCGGCGTTGATCATGGCCATGCCATGGCCCGCTGCCTGCAGCATGGGGATGTCGTTGATGTTGTCGCCGAAGGCCCAGGCGTCGGCGAGACGCTCGCCCAGGTGCTCGCATAGCCACGTGAGGGCCGTTCCCTTGGTGGCACCCTCGCCCATGATCTCGATATTCATGGCGTACGAACGCGTGACCTCAATGCCTCCGAGCGTGTCGAGCTCGGCCGCGATGGCGTCGCGATCGGCCGGGTCGTGCCAGTACATGGCGATGCGTTCGAGTGTCTCGACCTCGTCGATCTTGCTGTCGATATCCATGTCGATCGGTGTTCGTGTGCGCTTGAGCGAAGCCGCGATGTGGGGGTCGCCGCCGCAGAATTCGTCCAGGCGCGTGTAGAGCGAGCGGGGGAGGAAGCACTGGCCGTCGGCGAAGATATCGAAGGTGACGTCATGGCCGGCGGCAATGCTATGGACGCGGTGGGCGATGGCGCGGTCGAGCGGTCGGCTCAAAATGCACGTAGCACGTGAAGTATCGGTGGGCGTACCGTCGTCGGGCTGCCAGACGCTGGCACCGTTGGCGCAGACGGCATAGTGCACGGCGGGGTGGGCGAGGATGGGCTCAAAGACGCCCGACAGCGGACGTCCCGTGCAGGGCACAAACTCAATACCGCGGCGCGCAAGCTCGTCGAGCATCGCCCAGGTGGCGTCGCTCATCTGCTTATCACTCGTCAGCAGTGTTCCATCCATATCGGAAAACACAATCATTCGTTGCGATCCTTTCTACTGGCATAAAAAGCGTGGCCGAGGGCGGTGATGCCCTGGCCACGTTCGGGTTCTATAACGGTCCGCGTCTTAGCGATTGGCGAGCGGCTTGTACTCCAGCGGATCGATCACCGGACGGTATGCCGGGCGGATGATGCGATGCGCGCAGAAGAGCTCTTCCATGCGGTGCGCCGACCAGCCGGCCATGCGGGCGACGGCGAACAGCGGCGTAAAGAGCGTCTCGGGCACGCCGAGCATCTTGTAGATAAAGCCCGTGTACAGGTCGATGTTGGCGCAGATGGGCTTGGTCATGCCGTGATCGCGCATCACCTGCGGGGCCAGACGCTCGATGCGCTCGATGAGCGCGAACTCCTCGCCCAGGTCCTTCTTGGCGGCAAGCGTGCGCGCGTAACGGCGGCACACCTCGGCGCGCGGGTCGCTCAGCGTGTAGACGGCGTGGCCCATACCGTAGATGAGGCCCGTGCCGTCGAAGGCCTGCTTGTCGAGGATCTTGCCCAGGTAGGCTGCGACCTCGTCCTCGTCCTCCCAATTGGAAACATGCGCACGGATGTCCTCGTGCATGGACACGACCTTGGCGTTGGCGCCGCCGTGGCGCGGGCCCTTGAGCGAGCCGATGGCCGCGGCGTAGGCGGAATACGGGTCGGTGGCCGAAGACGACAGCACGCGGCAAGCGAAGGTGGAGTTGTTGCCGCCGCCGTGCTCGGCATGCAGCATGAGCATAACGTCGAGCAGCATCGCCTCATCGCGGGTGAACGCCATGCCGCCGCGCAGGACCTGTAGGATGGTCTCGGCGGTGGAGAGACCGGGCGTGGGGTGCGGCACGTGAACCTCGGAGCCGCGAAGCTTGGCGACCGAGGCCATGTGTGCGAAGGCGGCAATGCGCGGGAGACGTGCGAGCATGGAAATGGCGACGTCGATTTCGTGCTCGGGCGTGATCACGTCTGGTTCGGCATCGAAGGCGTAGAGCAGCAGTACGGCGCGCTGGAGCACGTTCATGATGCTCGACGACACCGTGGTCATGGGGAACTCTTTGACGTACTCGTCGCTCAGATGTCTAAAGGCACCTAGGCGCTCGCAGAAGCCGTCGAGCTCTTCCTTGTTGGGCAGCGAACCCGTGATAAGCAGATAGGCGACTTCTTCGTAGCCGTAGCGATTCTCGGCCTGGGCATTGTTGACCAGATCCTCGATGCTGTAGCCGCGAAGTGTGAGCTTGCCCTGATCGGGGACTACCTTTCCGTCGACCTTGTTGTAGCCATGCACATCCGAGATACGAGTGAGGCCCGCGACCACGCCCGAGCCGTCGGCATTGCGCAGGCCGCGCTTGACATTGTGCTCGACAAACAGGCCCTCGTCATAAGGGTCGGTCGGTAGGCCGTGGTAGAGGCTTTCGCTCTCAGACGAAATCTGGCGGCTTGCTTCGTAATCCAGAACCAGTCGGCTCAAGTGGTCATCGAAGCGGTAATAGATTTTCTTGGCGTCGTAGGCCATGCGCGCTCCTCTCCGGTCCGCTTGGGGGCCGCGCGCTTGGACGATATGACGTCAAGCTGCCCCGAGCGGCTTGTTCGCTACAGGCGGTACATAAAGTTGAAGACGTCCTCGCGCTGGATGGACACGTTGACGCCCGAAAGCTCGCCGGCCTCGGCCAGGGCCTTCTGCAGCTCGGCGAAGTCGAGCTTGGACTCGGCGGTATCGGCCAGCATGGTCATGGTGAAGATGTCCTCGATAATGGACTGCGTGATGTCGCGGATGTCGACGTTGGCCTCGCCCAGAACGCGGGTGACGCCGGCGACGATGCCGGGGCGGTTCTTGCCAAGGACGGTGATGACGATACGGGAGGACGAGATCTCGGCCATGGGAAACCCTTTCGCGTGATTGCGGCGCGCGCGGGGCGCTCCGCTACGGTACAGTGTTCATCATTGTACCTGTCTGGCGCCAAAAGGGGTGTGCTTACTGCGGCGTTACACGTCTGCAACATGGGTGAAGGTTCGATGGGGTGCGTGCTCGCTGCGGTTGGGCATGTCGCATTGCACAAAGACCGTGAACCTTTTGTGGGACGCGCGGCGCCGTGGTACCATAGCCGAGTTTGTTGTCTTGGTCGGAAACCAAGACGCCTTATGCGCTGATCGGTAACCAGCGCCTGACTAATAAGGAGTCCTACCATGAAGCAGGGTATCCATCCCCAGTATGTCGAGTGCACGGTGACGTGCTCCTGCGGCAACACCTTCAAGACGCACGCTACCGTGTCCGAGATGAAGGTCGAGCTTTGCAACGAGTGCCACCCGTTCTACACCGGCCAGCAGAAGTTCGTCGACACCGGTGGACGCGTCCAGCGCTTCGCCGACAAGTTCGGTGGCGCCGCTGCCGCCCAGCTCAAGAAGGCCGAGGAGGCCAAGGCTGCCAAGGCCGCCAAGGCTGCTGAGGCCGAGGCTGCTCGCAAGGCCGCCGCTGAGGCTAAGGCTGCCGAGAAGGCTAAGCGTGCCGCTAAGTTCGCCGAGGAGGCTGCCAAGCAGGCCGCCGAGGCTCCCGCAGAGGCTCCCGTCGAGGAGGCCGCTGCTGAGGCCGAGACCACCGAGGCTGCTGAGTAAATAACTCGCCGCGGAATCGCTCGCATTCATGGCATAAGGGCCGTGCATCCGTTTGGGTGCGCGGCCCTTTTCTTTTTATTGGTGCAAGCCAACCTGTCCCCATTGCACCAGATTGGTGCGAAGGGGGCAGGTTGGCTTGCACCAAATGGCAGAGAGACAGCGTTTGCCCAGATAAAACCTGCCAAAATAAACCAGTCCCTTTTTGGCAGGTTGGTCGTAGTTATTACGTGGCGGTCGAGGTCGACCGTATAGGCCGCGCCTCGTTTGGCTAAAGTACATTTATCTGTGTTTAACTCGCCCAAGGCTGCATGGCGTGGGCGATGGCCAAAAAGGAAAACCACATGGGATTCATGTCAAAGCTGCTGTCCTTTGGATCCGATAAGGACCTTAAGCGCTACTACAAGATCGTCGACCAGATCAACGGTCTTGAGCCCCAGTTTGAGAAGATGACCGAGGAAGAGCTCCGCGCCCAGACCGATAAGTTCCGCGAGCGTTACGCCAACGGCGAGTCGCTCGACGACATGCTCCCCGAGGCCTTTGCCACCGTGCGTGAGGCTTCCAAGCGCATCACGGGCATGCGTCACTTTGACGTACAGCTCATCGGCGCCATGGCGCTGCACGAGGGGCATATCGCCGAGATGAAGACCGGCGAAGGCAAGACCCTTGTCTCCACTTTGGCCGGCTACCTCAACGCTATCGCCGGCAAGGGCGTGCATGTCGTTACCGTCAACGATTATCTGGCAAAGCGCGACTCCGAGTGGATGGGCCGCATCTACAAGTACCTGGGAATGACCGTCGGTCTGCTCCAGAACAACATGCCGCTCGAACTCAAGCGTCCGGCCTACCAGGCAGACGTCACCTACGGCACCAACTCCGAGTTCGGTTTCGACTACCTGCGCGACAACATGGTCACCCGCCCCGAGCAGCGCGTGCAGCGCGGCCACCATTACGCCATCGTCGACGAGGTCGACTCCATCTTGATTGACGAGGCGCGTACCCCGCTCATCATCTCGGGCGCCGGCACCAAGTCCGCCAGCACCTACAAGGACTTTGCGCGTGCCGTGCGCGGCCTGGAGCGCGGTGAGGACGTCTCGCACGACATGCTCACCGCCACCGAGGACGTCGAGCCCACGGGCGACTACGTCATGGACGAGGCCAAGCACACCATCGCCGCCACCGAGCGCGGCCTTAAGAAGATCGAGCGCCGCCTGGGTATCGATGACATCTATGCCGATCTCTCCGGCCAGCTGGTCAACCACCTGCAGCAGGCGCTGAAGGCCCAGTACATGTTCCACCGCGACAAGCAGTACGTGGTCACCAACGGTGAGGTCAAGATCGTCGACGAGTTTACCGGTCGCATCATGGAAGGCCGCCGCTACTCCGAGGGCCTGCATCAGGCCATCGAGGCCAAAGAGGGCGTGCTCGTGCGCGAGGAGAACCAGACCCTTGCCACCATCACCCTGCAGAACTACTTCCGCCTGTATGACAAGCTCTCCGGCATGACCGGTACGGCACTCACCGAGGACGCCGAGTTCCGCGAGATCTACAAGCTGCCCGTCGAGGTCATCCCCTCCAACAAGCCCGTTCAGCGTGTTGACCACGAGGATCTGGTGTACCGCACCATCCAGGCCAAGTACAACGCCGTTGCCGACGACGTCGAGCGACGTCACGCCAAGGGCCAGCCGGTCCTGGTGGGCACCGTCTCCATCGAAAGCTCCGAGAAGCTGTCGGCCGCCCTTACCAAGCGCGGCATCGCGCACGAGGTCCTCAACGCTAAGCATCACGAGCGCGAGGCTCATATCGTTGCCCAGGCCGGACGCTACGGCGCCGTGACCATCGCTACTAACATGGCCGGTCGTGGTACCGACATTCTGCTGGGTGGCAACCCCGACGAGCTGGTGCGCGAGCGCCTTGAGTACGAGGGCCTGACCATGGAGGACGTGACGCCCGAGCAGCTCGAGCAGTTTAACGCCGAGGCCAAGGAGACCTGCAAGGCCGAGCGCGAGCGCGTGCTTGCCGCCGGCGGCCTGACCGTCATCGGCACCGAGCGCCATGAGTCCCGTCGTATCGACAACCAGCTGCGCGGCCGCTCCGGTCGTCAGGGCGATCCGGGCGAGACTCAGTTCTACCTGTCGCTCGAGGACGACCTCATGCGCCTGTTCGGCGGCGACAAGATGGACCGCGTCTCCAAGATGATGGTCACGGCCGACATGGGCGACGACATGCCCATCCAGCACAAGATCATCTCCAAGGCCGTCGAGAGCGCCCAGCATAAGGTCGAGAGCATCAACTTCTCCATGCGTAAGAGCGTCCTTGAGTACGATGACGTTATGAACAAGCAGCGCCAGGTCATCTACGCCGAGCGCAACAAGATTCTGGACGGCAAGGATCTGACCGACCACATCACCGAGGTCATGCACGACACCGTGTACCGCTGCGTGCAGGAGTTCTGCACCAAGGACAGCCACGATGGTGAGCGCGATCTTGAGGGCTTGCGCAAGTGGGTCGTGGAGCTGACCGGCCATATCGATACGCCCAAGTTCCCCGACGAGGATTACGAGGCCCTGGCCGCCGATGTCCTGGCCTACGTCGAGAAGTGCTACAACATGAAGGCCGAGCGCCTGGGTGAGGACCTCATGCGCGAGCTCAACACCCAGGTCATGCTGCGCGTCATCGATACCCGCTGGATGAACTACCTGCAGGAGATGGACTACCTCAAGACCGGTATCGGACTGCGCGGCTTTGGTCAGCGCGACCCGCTGGTCGAGTACAAGACTGAGGCTTATGGTGCCTTCCAGATGCTCGTCGACACCATGTACGAGGATTACCTGCGCACCGTCCTGCGCATCGAGATCAAGGCCGCCCCGCAGGCCGTGGAGCACAAGGAGGACCCCGCGCTCGAGGGTGCGCGCTTCTCCGGCCCCGCCGATGTCGATGGCGACAACGGCAACTCGGTGCTGCGCAAGCAGGCACAGGTTCAGGCTCGTACGGCTGTCCAGGGAGGCCCGGCTGCTGTCAACAACGGCGGCAAGGTGACCACCTACCGCAAGGACGAGAGCGACGACCCGTACGTCAACGTTGGCCGCAATGACCTTTGCCCCTGCGGCAGCGGCAAGAAGTTCAAGTACTGCCACGGCAGGAATCGTTAATGGCCGAGGCTTTAGAGGTAACGCCCGCCGAGCTGGACGCGTTTGCGGACCGGCTCGGCGAGGTCGAGTCGTATCTTCATTTGGACGAGAAGCGCACGCGTGTGACCGAGCTCGAGGCCAAAAGCGCTGCCCCCGGCTTTTGGGATGACGCCGACGCCGCTCGCACCACCATGGAGGAGATCGCTCGCGCCAAGGAAGATATCGCTGCCGTGGATACCGCGCGCGGCGAGTTATCTGACGCCCGCGCGGCGCTGGAGCTTGCCGAGGAGATGGGCGACGACCCCGATGCCGCCGCATTGCGCGAGGAGGCTGCCACGACGGCAGAACGCCTGGCCCGCGCTATCGACGAGCTCGAGCTTTCGAGCTGGTTTACCGGTAAGTTCGATCACGGCGACGCGATTGTGACCATCAAGCCCGGACAGGGCGGCCTGGAGGCACAGGACTGGACCTTCATGCTCTTTAAGATGTACATGAAGTACTGCCAGCGTCGCGGCTGGAAGGTCACGATTAACGACTGCCCCGCTGCCGAGGTCATCGGCATTGATCGCGCGACCTTTACCGTCGAGGGCAAGGACGCGTTTGGCATGCTGCGTGCCGAGGCCGGTGTGCACCGCTTGGTGCGCATTAGCCCCACCGACGACAAGAAGCGCCGCCAGACCACGTTTGCCGGCGTCGAGGTCATCCCCGTGCTGCCTGACGATATCGACATCGAGATCAATCCCGACGATATCCGCGTGGACGTGTATCACGCGAGCGGCCCGGGCGGCCAGGGCGTCAACACCACCGACTCCGCCGTACGCGTGACGCATTTTCCCAGCGGCATCGTTGTCACGTGCCAAAACGAGCGCAGCCAGATTCAAAACAAGGCCGCGTGCATGCAGATTCTCAAGGCCCGTCTGTACGAGATCGAGCTCGAGAAGCGTGCCGAGGCGCTTGACGAGATTCGCGGACCCAAGACCACGATCGGTTTTGGTAACCAGATTCGCAGCTACGTGCTCTACCCGTATCAGATGGTCAAGGACCTGCGTACGGGCGTGGAGACCAGCAACGTCGAGGCCGTTCTCGACGATGGCGATCTTGATCCGTTTGTGATCGGCTACCATCGCTGGGCAACCGGCAACGCCGATGCGGAAGGCTCGGACGCCTAGGCACATGGTTGGCTCCGGGTCGATGCAAACACTTCGCAGGGGTGGTATTTGCTCGATGAATCGGTAGAATCGAATACAGCAAGAAGTTCAAAGCGCACTCGTTTGGGTGCGCTTTTTTGAGGGAGGCAGCATGGCATATCGTCTGGACATCAAGCGCATTCTTTCGCTGAACTTCTTTCACGATCTGCCCAAGATTATGCTGGGCTGCGCTCTGGCCGCTATCGCGACGGACCTGTTTTTGATCCCCAACGGTCTTGCTGCCGGCGGCGTTACGGGTCTCGCCACGATTATCCAGGCGGTCGGCGCCTCGCATGGCATATCGCTTCCCGTTGGTATCCAGACCATCGTGATGAATGCCTTGCTGCTGCTGGTCGTTATGCGCGAGGGCGGCATGTTCTACGTGGTCCAGACGGCGACGGGCTTTGTGCTGCTGGGCTTCTTCACCGACCTGTTTGCTCCGTTTGTGGCGCCGCTGGCACATGCCGATCTGATGCTGCCCGCTATGTGGGGCGGCATTATCACGGGCATCGGCTATGGCATGGTGCTGCGCGCCGGTGCCAACACTGGCGGCTCCGACACGATCGGCCAGATCATCTCGCGCAATACGTCACTACCGGTGGGCTCCACCGTCATGGCGATCGACGTTGCCGTGTGCGCGCTGTCGGCCCCGGTCTTCTCGGTCGAAAACGCGCTGTATGCGGGCCTTTCGATGGTCATTAGCGGCTACGTGATTGATGCCGTGGTCGACGGCGGCAACAGGCGCCGTATGGTGCTCATCATCTCGGACAAGTTTCCCGATATTGCGGCCGACATCATGTATGGCCTGGGTCGCGGCTGCACCAAGTTTAAGGCGACCGGCATGTACTCGGGTGCCGAGAAGCCGGTGATCATGGTAATCGTGAGTCGTCGCGAGCTCAACACGCTCAAGACCATTGTGCGCGAGCGCGACCCGCGCGCCATCGTGACCGTGGCCGACGTTACGGAAACCTTCGGCGAGGGTTTCAAGGACATTAACGCGTAGGGTCGACTGCGTTCCATCCAAAAGACGTTCACATTGGTAAACCGTTTCATCAGCGATTCTGCCTGCTCAAGTGTTCAAATAATGATAAATACTCTGGTAAAGCTTCCAGTTTCCAGCATAATGAATGACGTACGTGCATCGCGGCTGGGTTGGGACGACCTTCTGTGCCGTGCGCATTTTGTCTAATGAGGATGAAAGGAAGGCACAATGAGCGACGAAGAGCTCAAAAAGGTTGCCAACGAGGTAAGGAAGGGCATCGTCACCGGCGTGCACGCTGCCAAGTCCGGCCATCCGGGCGGTTCGCTCGGCGCTGCCGACATCATGACCTATCTGTACTTTGAGGAAATGAACGTCGACCCGGCCGATCCCCGCAAGGCCGACCGCGATCGCTTTGTGCTTTCCAAGGGCCACTGCGCACCTGGTCTGTACGCCGTGCTCGCCGAGCGCGGGTTCTTCCCCAAGGAGGATCTCGAGACGTTGCGCCACATCGGCAGCCATCTGCAGGGTCATCCCAACATGAACGACACCCCGGGTGTCGACATGTCCACCGGTTCGCTCGGCCAGGGCATCTCCGCCGCCGTCGGGATGGCGCTCGCCGCCAAGCACTGGGGCGACGACTATCGTACCTACGCCCTGCTGGGCGACGGCGAGAGCGAGGAGGGCCAGGTCTGGGAGGCAGCCATGTTTGCCGGCAACCAGCAGCTCGACAACCTCTGCGTAATCGTCGACCACAACGGCCTGCAGATCGATGGCCCCGTCGAGGAGGTCAACGACCCCATGCCGCTCGCCGACAAGTTCCGCGCCTTCAAGTTCCACGTGGTGGAGCTGGCTGACGGCAACGATTTCGACCAGATCCGCGCCGCCTTCGCCGAGGCTCGTGCAACCAAGGGCCAGCCGACCGCGATTATCGCCGAGACCACGAAGGGCAAGGGCGTGTCTTTCATGGAGAACCAGGTGGGCTGGCACGGCAAGGCCCCCAACGATGAACAGTTTGAGCAGGCCATGGCAGAGCTCACGGCCGCCGGAGAGGAGCTCTAGGATGACAGACGTCAAGAAAATCGCCACGCGCGTAAGCTACGGCGAGGCCCTCGTCGAGCTCGCCAACGAGCACGACGACTTTGTGGTCCTCGACGCCGACCTGGCCGCCGCCACGCAGACCGGCAAGTTTAAGGCCGCCTGCCCCGATCGTTTCTTTGATGTGGGCATTGCCGAGAGCAACCTGATGGGTGTCGCCGCCGGTATCGCAACCACCGGCCGCGTCGCCTTCGCGAGCACCTTTGCCATGTTTGCCGCCGGCCGCGCCTTTGAGCAGGTCCGCAACTCTATCGGCTACCCGCACCTCAACGTTAAGATCGGCGCCACGCATGCCGGTATCTCGGTGGGCGAGGACGGCGCTACGCACCAGTGCTGCGAGGATATCGCCCTGATGCGTGTCATCCCCGGCATGACCGTGATCGTTCCCGCCGACGACGTCGAGGCTCGTGCCGTGACGCGTGCCGCCTACGAGTGCGACGGCCCCGTCTACATGCGCTTTGCCCGCCTGGCCTCGCCGGTCATCAACGACCCCGAGACCTACAAGTTCGAGGTTGGCAAGGGCATCGTCATGCGCGAGGGTGCCGACGTCACCATCATCGCCTGCGGCCTGATGGTCGGCGAGGCTCTCGAGGCCGCCGAGCAGCTCGCTGCCGAGGGTATCGATGCCGAGGTCATCAACATGCACACCATCAAGCCCATCGATGCCGACCTGATCGTCAAGAGCGCCACCAAGACCGGCCACGTCGTGACCGTCGAGGAACACTCCGTGATCGGCGGCCTGGGCAGTGCCGTCGCTGACGTCCTGTGCGAGCAGTGCCCGACGCCGTTAAAGAAGATCGGCGTCAATGACACCTTCGGCGAGTCCGGCCCTGGTGCCGAGCTCCTGCACAAGTACGGCCTGGACGCCGCCAACATCGTGGCGACCACCAAGGAGTTCTTGGCGTAAGGCGGTCTGCTTTGGCCTTAACTTGAGAGCCGCTTCCGCATTGGGCAATGAACAAGCCGGGGCGCCTTCCATATGGAGGGCACTCCGGCTTTGTGTTTGGAGACGGCAGGGAAAGAAGCTAGAGAGGTTTTACGGTCGGGGCCAGGGCGCAGTTGCGCAACATTCAGCCCTAAACCCTAACAGCCAGAGGCGAATCGGAGAGGATTTCGCCCTGAAATGCGATGGCATGCATCCACTCGAAGGCTCGCTGATTCACGCATCCTTGGCGGCAACGGCCCTCCTTGACATCATCAGGCAACCTGATGGCGTTTGAACGTCCTTATCGCGAGAGCAATGCCCGTCGCGAAAAGCAGGAGGTAGAAAGCGGCGAGGAACACGGGCAGCTCGACCACGACAGGGCCTATGGCATACGAGACCATGCCGAAGAGGTTGAGGGGGTTCAGTGCGTCGTAGGGGAACAGGTAGATGATGCGGTTCGCGATGCTGCTCGTCATCGTCGGCACGAAGATCGGAATCAAGATGAGAGCGACGCCGACTGCGAGGATTCCCATGGGGCTGTCTATCTTGGCTGACAGTGCGAGCACTATCCCAAGGAGGGCGAGGGTTGCGAGATACCCGACGAGGCAGCATATGAGGGCGGCGGCTGACAGGCTTATGCCGTAGGTGCATGTGATGTTGTAGATCTGGATGGGTAGACCTGCGCCGTCGGCTCCGTAGAAGACGAGCGTTATTGCCAGGAAGACGAGTGTGAAGACCCAGTATATGGCGCTTGCCGCGATCATAGAGGCCGCCGCCTTCGCGCGCCCGAGCCTTGATTTGCCGAACTTGGTGGACAGCAGGATGGCGTCGGTTTTGGCCCGGTACTCCCCGTTGAACACCGATGCGCACGTTATCACGACTGCGAGCATCGCGAATATGAGGAACTGGGCGAGGTTGAGGAAGTCCTCCCATCCTCCTGCGTATCCGTACTCGATGGGCGTTTGCATGCCTTGCGCCCTCTCGCTCCAGAACGCCCTCTCATCGTCGTTGTACGAGAGGGCCCCGTTCGCGTCGAGCCCGGAGGCTATCTTCGAGCGGACTCGCCCGTAGAGGTCGACGGTGCCAGTCGTGTCGATAGCGGCTGCCGCGGACACGGGCATCTGGTAGCCTTGCATCCAAGGGCTTGTCAGCAGCGCCATGAGGGCGCCGTTCTTCGCGCTGAACTCCCAGTACTCGTTCGCCTTCTCCCCGTAGGGCTTCCTGTCCGTCCTGTACTCTTCCTTGACCTCGCCGTCCGGACCGACGAACTCCTTGAACTCGCGGAGCGCCTCGGTGGCCTCCTCGTCGGTGATGGGGCCTGCGAGCGCTTCCGTGTTTGCCTTTATCTGGGCGATGGCGGCAGTGCCTTCGAATTCGGTGCCCATCTCCTTGGGGTCGAGGGCGTACTGGGACGTTATGTTGAAGAAGGCTATGACCGCGACCAGCGCCAGGACGGCCGCTATGGAAACCTGCGAGACGCGCCTTGAGAGCATCTTCTTGAGCTCGTATCTGATGAGGCTACTCACGGCGCGCTCCTTTCCTGCGTGCGATTGCGTCCCGTCCCGCTTCCGCTTTCGTCCGCGAAACCGGCAGGCCCCCGGACTGCTCCTGGAAGAGGTAGAGGTAGACGTCCTCCAGCGTCGGCTCCACGGCGCGCGCGCTCGGATGCGGGCGCTGCTGCGCCACCACGCGAACAATGGCAGAGCCGTCCTGGGCGTAGTGGATGTTGCCCACCGTGAGCGATGCCGACATGGCGTCTGCCTCCCTCGGGGCGACAGTGCACTCCCAGACGCATCCCCTGATGTCCCCTGTGATCTCGTCGACCGTGCCCGTCGTGATGATGCCGCCAGCGCGCATCACGAGGATCTCGTCGGCGATGTACTCCACATCAGAGACGATGTGCGTGGAAAGGATGACGATCTTGTCTTGGGCGAGAGAGGATATGAGGTTGCGGAAGCGGACGCGCTCCTTGGGGTCGAGCCCTGCGGTGGGCTCGTCGAGCACGAGGACAGACGGGTCGTTGAGCACCGCCTGGGCGATGCCGAGCCGCTGCTTCATGCCGCCGGAGAAGGTCTTGACCTTCCGCTTTGCGGCCTCTGCGAGACCGACAACTCCCAGGAGTTCGCGCGTACGCACTTTCGCCTGCTGCGCGGTGAGCCCCTTGAGCGATGCCAGGTACATCATGAAATCGCAGGCCGTGAAGTCCGGGTAGTAGCCGAAGTCCTGGGGCAGGTACCCGAGGCGCGCCCGATAGCCGTCGCCAAGCTGGTCTATGGGGGTGCCCCCGAACAACACGCTTCCCGATGTCGGCCTCATGACGTCGCATATCATGCGCATGAGCGTGGTCTTGCCTGCGCCGTTGGCCCCGAGTAGGCCGTAGACGCCGGGCGTGAAGCTGAAGCTCACGCGGTCGACGGCGATATGGCTGCCGAACTGCTTGGTGAGCCTGTCAAGCCTGAGTTCCATGTTCGTTCCTTGTCCTTCGTTCGATGTTGCAGGCATGCAGGAGGGGAGCTAGAGCGCCGCCTTTGACGGGCGTGGCGAGAGGCCGCCTGAGACGCAGCGTATGAGCCTTGACGCCTCCAGGGCGGCGAGCGCCATGGAGGCCATGAGCGCCGTGACCCATACGGCGAGAGACGCGCCCTCGTACCAGAGGGGGAACGCCGTGCTCAGCAGCCAGAGCGCTACGAGTACGGACATCGCAGGGGCGACGCTGGCGACGAGCGAGTTGCCCGGCAGACGGCGCGCCGCATAGAAGCAGGCGGCACACGAGCAGAAGAACGGCGTGCATGCGTACAGCAGTACGCGAAGCGCGTCGATCCCCGCGAGCGTTGGCACTGCCGCAACGGAGAGCGTAATCCAAAGCACGTCGGCAAGGCCGAAAAGCAAAAGCCTGCTCGCCAACACTTGCACGCAGCTGAACCGGCACGAGTACTCCATCTCGCAGACGCGGGTCTCGAAGCTCTTGAATACCGATGGTGCCGCTATGGCAACCGAGAGGGCCGATGCCGCCATGACGACGACGGGACTTCCCGAGCGCGGGCCGATCACGCCGACGAGAACGAGCATGCATGCCAGAAGCGCGATCTGGAGCATCCATGCCCAGGGACGCACGAACCGGACCTGGCTCACGACGAACCGCCAGAGCGGGATGTAATCCGCCTCCCTCGCGCCTCCGCAGGCGCGAGCCGCCTCTGCTTCCACGAGCAGCAAGGTGCGCTTGCGCGCCGAGGCATCGGGGGATGCCGCGTCGGCGGCGTAGTAGCTCCTCAGCGCATCCTTTAGCTTCGAGTCATCCATTGCCTTCTCCCATCAGTTCCTTGAGCCTGCTGAGCGCGCGCCGCTCGATTCGATAGAGAGCGAACCTCGACTTCCCCGTCACGGCGGAGATATCGGACATAGGCAGGTCCTGGTCGTAGCGAAGCTCGATGACCTCGCGCTCCTCTTCCGTAAGGCGGGCGAGGGCACCCGCCATGGTCAGCCGTCCGTCCATGTCTGCATGCCGCACGTCAGGAATTGTCTGCACATCGTCCTCGTCCAAGGCACCAACCGGTCTCTGACCTCGGTAGAAGTCGGCACAGACATTGCGCGCGCAGGCGTAGAGATACGCAAGGGGCTTTCCATGCTCGGCGTATAGCGCATCGCTCCGCACGAGCCGAAGGAACACCTCCTGCGTCACGTCTTGGGCATCCTCTTTCGAGGGGAGCCTTCGCGCGCAGTAGCGGTATACCTTGTCGTAGTGCTCCTCTGCGAAGCGCCCTACCAAAGAGTCGTTCTCGCGGCCTGGCGCGTCCGCCCTGCCGTTGCTGCCGTATGGAAAGCTATGCATTCTCTTCCCTCACCTCCTATAGGGCATAACGTGGTTTGGCGCCGGGATGTGCGCGGAATTTTGAAATTTACATCCCATTTTGTATCCATGCGGCAGCCCTGTGAGTGGCGGGCATTTCACTGAATTCCAGCATGTCAGGGATGATGGCTGGGATATTAATGGGGTTAGGGTGCATCCAGAGCTTATTGCATCGGGCGGCTTGAGCGTTTTCGGAGAAGAGATTGGGCGGTTTATGCGAGAGTATTTAAGAGGTGGCACCGCTCATTAGAAAACCCTAACGTCAGACGAGTATCAGTCTGAGTGGTCTAGGTACAGAATTAAATTGATCTCAAAAGTCAATATTGACCTCAGAGATCAATTGCAATATCCTTCTATCAAAGGAGGTGGCGATGGATATCGAATATGCAAGCAAGTCGCTGGAGAAGAGCCTCAAGGATCAGAGGGCGATAACGAGGAACTACGGCAAGATAGCCAAGAACCTCATTCATCGTCTTTCCGATCTGCGGGTTGCGAATGACCTTTCGCAGATTACCCATCTGCCGCCGCCGCGCAGGCACAAGCTGACCGGCAACTTTGAGGGCTGTTGGGGAATCGACCTCAGCAAGAACATGAGACTGGTCATCCGTCCCGTCGGGGAGTTTGACCCGGATGACCTTACGACGATCACCAGCGTCTGCATCGTGGATATTCAGGACTACCACTGAGCTAGGAGAGGAGAAGATAGCTATGAGTGATTTCATCGTCGCGCCCGGCGAGATCATCAAGGAATACCTTGATGCGCGCGGTTTGACCCAAAAGGAAGTTTCGAAGCGTACCGGCGTGAGCGAGCGCCACCTCTCCCAGCTTCTGAACGGGAAGACCAGGCTTACCGAGGACATGGCGCTGAAGCTTGAGAAGGTCATGCCCGACGTTCCCGCGAGTTTTTGGCTTAACTATGAGGTCAAGTATCAGGAGTACCTTGCCCGCGAACGCGAGGAGGCGCATCTGGAGGAGCTTGACCTTAAGGAGATCGCCAAGAGGTTTCATTTCAAGGAGGTCTTTCCGCGAACGAGCATGTCTTTGGTTGAGCAAGCTGCGGCTATGCTGAAGATTCTGGGCGTTTCGGATTTTGACCGCTACATGACTGCAATTCCCGGCGGGATGGAGTTCATGCAGGATGGTGGCAATTCGGAGGCTGTTGCCGTTTGGCTCGGGCTCTGCAAAGAGGAGATTGAGACTCAGAATAAGGATTTAAGCGATACTCAATACTCTAGAGAGCTGCTTGAGTCGTCGCTTGGTCGTTTGAAGAAGATTGCCCTGAATCCAGATGTAAACGGTTCTATCAAGAGCGCACGCAAGCTTCTGAACAGGTGTGGAGTTTACCTAGTTGAGCATGAAGCTATCTCGAACGCTAAAGTACGTGGCGTGTTGACAACCTACTTGGGTCATCCTGCTATTTTCATCAGCAAGCGATACAAGACTCATGATCATGTCTGGTTTACGGTCGTGCATGAGCTTGCACACCTCTTGTTTCATTACGACCCCAAGCAGCAAATCGTGTCGATGGAAGAACTTGCAAGCGAAGAGCATAAGGACGAAGAGGCCAATGCGTTCGCAAGGCGTTTCTTCGTAGACCTGGACGAGTATGAGAGCTTTGTTGCAGCCGGTCATTTTACTGAGGGAAGAATCAGGGAATTCTCGTCCAGCCAGAGGGTGGATCCGGGTATTACGGTCGGCTTTCTTCAGCATGATGGATGCATCGGGTTTGACGCTTTCTCTAATCTTAAGTCCGCTTGTTAGTAGGTGACGCCCCATGTATGTCCTCACACTAAAGAATCGCCTAAATGAGTTCAGGGCCGTACAAAGGCTGCGGGAGCTCGGACTTTTAGACGAAGGGCTTCTGCCTTTGGTCGAGGTGGTTAAGAAGGACGTTGCCTTTGATAAGCTGGTCGATCCCTCAACGGGTGAGTACGTCAAGGTCAACAAGCCATATAAAAGTGGAAAGCGCAAAGGTCAGCCCCGTATGTGCACGGTAGATGATCTTGAGACTGAGCGCGATGTCACCTTGGATAACATTAGTGATGCCTTTGCCGGTAAAAAGGTGTTGGTCGACTTCTTCCGCTGCTATATGCCCAAATACAAAGGCGCCGACCCCTCAAAATGCAAGCTTGTTCTTAAAATGAGCAACGACTTGGCGTTTTACGAGGAGGCGGTTAAGCGGCTTGCCGACTATCGAGATCTCATCCCGGTCATCTCGGTGATTGACGAGCTGTCCAACCTCTCACCAAAATCCTTGGAAGCTTTGATTTTGGAGCTAAGGAAGACTTCTTCAAATAAACCAGTCGCCATCCGGATATCGACATATGAGGGGTACGAGCACATCTTGTCTGACCTTTTGGGGCCGGATGACTACTTGATTTACGACATCAACGAGACCCCGCCCGCTTCTCGTATCGAAGAGTTTGACGAGTTGGCTGACCTTCATATTGCGGCGCACTCTGTCCTACTGTGTTCGCCGCGCAAACGCGATGACGGGAACAAGGTGTACGAAGATGGCTGTTTCATCGACAATAGCCACATTCGTGACTTTTCCGAATATGGTTTCGAAGGCGTCGGCGACTATGCCGGGCTTCGTGATTCCTTACCGCCCCGTCCGGGCGCGGGGGCCACTGGACGTGCTCTTGCCCTTTTTTATGACGGTTCATCAAATGCCTTCAAAAGGTATATCAATCCAGACGTGAAGAAAGGCCAATCCGGCTACGACGATGTCGTAAAACAGATACTTGCAGACAGGGGCGAGCTGGAAAGACGTGCTGGCGAATGCGCCGTACTGTCTGAAATAGCTGATCATGCCGCAGCCGGAAACTATGGCGGTTGGCAGACTTGGATTGTGTACACCGTTGTTCGCTACGTGCAGCAGCTCTACCTCGCCCACGGTAACAGCTACAACCTCTAGTACACAATCTCCGGCTCTAGTCTGTTGCGGTAGAACCATTCGTAGTCAATACCGAAGACCTGCGGCTTTACTTTGCAGAAGTGCTCCCAGTAGGCACCGTAGCGTTGCTTGAGATAGGCCTTAAACAGCCGATTGATTTTGGCTTGGCTGTTCTCGGCAAGACACTCTTGAATGATGGCGGGCTTTGACGTGCCCCCGCCGTCGATGCCGAAGGTCTCGCAGAGGGCGCGCTTGGGCATGACCGCGAGCTGCTTTTCGGAGTCCAGGTTGGTGCTTTTGATGGCTTTGCGCTGTGCCTTGAAGTGATAGGAGCCGTCCCTTGCGTCCTGGCTGTAGGAGTAAATCCCACAGGCCTCGGGGACGTAGCTTGGCAGTTCTTGCCAACGCTTGTCGGACGTCACGACGTAGACGGTCTCGAACACGTCGAAGTAGTCGCTCAACTGGCCCTCGAGACGATCGAACGTGTCGAGGTCGGTCTTGATCTCGTAGGCGGCGCTGTGGCCGTTGACCTTACACATGTCCACGCGGCTGTTGCCGATGGGAAGCTCGAAGATGGAGATGTTCGCGGGGCTCAGCGGAAAGAGGACCCTATCGATGAAATTGGCCTTGATGGTGGCTTCGTTCGGGTAATAACCCATCACCAAGTCGTTGACGGTCCTTCGGGCCGCGTATTTGGAGTCGAGCGCGGGGGCGAAGTCGCCGAGGACGTCTTGGATGATGGAGATGAGCTTGGATTCGGAGAGAACAGTCGAGTATGAATCGTAGAGCCGCTTTGCAGTCTCCCTCAACTCTATGTCATCAAGTAGCATGGTCTCCATCGTTACCTCCGATGGGAATTTTACCATGATGGCCCAAAAACGCTTCTTAAGTTCGGTGTGTGTAACCCAGTGGGACGTATTTCTTCGGGCACTGCCGCCTTGCGGCTCCGATGCGCGGTTGACTTTTTGACGCCCGCCTAGGCTGCTCTTGATGAGTAACCAGGCGGGCATCTTGTTGTGCTTGCCGTACGAGCGGAAAGGCGGTTCTCGTGAAGGAGGGATCGAATGGCGGGCAAGCGGACGAGGCGCAGCAGCAAGAGGCGGGCTCGGAAGACGCGCAGGAGCAAGGGGAAGTGACGGCCCTGGGCGGAGCCGGCGACGACTACCAGGCGATGCTTGCGAAGCGGGACGAGCGGATCGCGGAGTTTGAGGCACAGGTGGCCGATGCCTCCGCTTCCAAGGAGGCTGCCGAGGCGCTTCGCGGTGAGATCGAGGCGGTGAAGACCGCCGCTACGGACGAGCGCGTGGAGTACGAGCTGCGCCTCGTGGGCGCTCGCAGCGTAACGGCGGCCAAGGCTCTGCTCGCGGATCACGGCGGCGACGTGGTGGCGCTCAAGGTGTCGCGCCATGTGGGCGACGGCGTGGAGAGCGGGCCAACGCAGGCGGCCCGCGCCGTGCTGGCGGAGCTTAGCGGCGCGGGGATCGCATTCTGCGAGGTGGCGTGATGCCGGGGCGGCGCCGATGCGGCGGTCGCTTCTGCCGGACGCGATGAGCGTGCGGGTGCCGTTGGAGGACGGGTTCATACGGCTCGGCGCGGGTCGTAAGGCGCGTGCGTCCCATGTAATGGGGGAAACCGCAGCCAGCGATGCTTGGTGTGTGGCGGATATGCGAGGGGGTGGCAGGCGGAAAGGGAGCTTATTCACTTTCCCAAACCGCTCTGGTCATTTGAACGAGGCGCGATCTCTTTGAGCTTCTTGGGAGTCGGGGGCGCAGGTTCAGTGCGACAGAGCTGATATGTGCTCACGTTCCGCGCAAAGTTGCCGGATTGTCGATATGAGGAGAATGCCAGACGGGCTTATCGAGGAAACCGGCCTGCTATACGTCGGCGTCACTCGCGCTCGAAAGGCGGTATATGCCTCCGCCTCGATGCAACGCAGGACAAAGTTGGGGGACTATCAGGCCACCTGTCCCTCTTGTCTAATGCCTATTCCGGGTATTGCGCCTGTGAGCTGGGCGGTGATGGATACGGAGAGCTGACTTCTGGTGCTACGAGACGTGTCCGCTATGGCCGTATGGCCGTGAGAGCCGATCGGCCGCCCTGTCTATGACCTCGCTGAGCATGGCCAGACCGTTCTTCAGCTCGCTCTGCTTGGAGAAGTAGTCCCTGTGCGCCATGAATCGTCTGCGCAGGGCTCGGAGCTGCCCGGCGCAGACGATTCATGGCCGTTCCCTTGTTGTCGCGATGCCGGAATCTCCCATATCGGCTCCACAAGATAAGAAAAATGCGGCTGAAGGTACAGGTACCCGCAGCCGCTAAAAGCCCTAGGGCTTTTCACAATGATTGAAGTATGCCCGATTGAGGCGGACGGGGGAAGCGCTTGGAAAGCGCGGACCATCCATCAGAGGAGTTCGGATGAAGTTGATATTCATGGCGGCCGACGGGAATCCAAGGTGCGCCATGCTTCTTATGTGCAGCAAAGGCAATGCTGCTAAAATACAAAGCGCTCATGTAGTTTAAACGCACGACGATAAGGAGCACCAGTGGGTAACCACTTCCGTACCTCCGGTGCGGGCGATGATGCCCCCAAGACGCAGACAGGCGTCCAGGGCAGTCGTTTCGCCACTCCGGATTCAGAGGGCCAGCCTGTTGCTCAGGCCCCCACTCAGCCGGCAGATCAGGCACAGCCGGCATCCGATCCCTTTGCCTACAATCCCACCAGCGATGTCGCGCTTTCCGGCACGGCGGGTTTTGAGCCCGTTCAGGCCGTGACCGCTCGCGTGGAGCAGCCTCAGGCTGGCGCCGCCACGCCGCAGCCTACCATGGCCGGCATTCCCGACCCCATGGCTCCTGCGACGCCGGTTCCTCAGCCTGCGCAGTCCGGTCTCTTTGCCGCCATTCCCGACCCCACGCAGCCTGCTGCCCCGGTGGTCGAGAGCGATCAGGCCGCCGAGGTCGCAAGCCTCGATAACGCGCTCAACAACCCCGATTTTACGTCGGTGTTTGCGCCCATCGATCCGCAGGCCAGCCGCAAGAAGATGGCCAAGCAGGCCGGTGTCGAGCCCGTCATCCTTATGGAGCATGTCACCAAGATCTATCCGGCACAGCCCAACAAGCCTGCACTTGACGACATCAACATTGAGATCTATCCGGGCGAGTTCGTCTTCCTGGTCGGTCATTCCGGCTCGGGTAAGACCACGCTGCTGTCGACGCTCAACCGCGACGTCAAGCCGACGAGCGGCCGCATCTTGGTTGCCGGTCAGGACCTCATGAAGATCAAGAACCGCAAGGTTCCGTTCCTGCGCCGCCAGATTGGCGCCGTGTTCCAGGACTTTAAGCTTCTGCCGCAAAAGACCGCCTACGAAAACGTGGCGTTTGCCCTGCAGTGCATCGGCAAGCCCAAGGGCGTCATTCGCAGCCAGGTGCCCGAGGTGCTGCGTCTGGTCGGTCTGGCCGATCAGATGGACTCGCTGCCCGACCAGCTTTCCGGTGGCGAGCAGCAGCGCGTTGCCGTCGCCCGCGCTATGGTCAACCGTCCGCCGCTGCTGATTTGCGACGAGCCCACGGGTAACCTCGACCCGGCGATCTCGCTGGGCATCATGAAGCTGCTCGAGCGTATTAACCGCACCGGCACCACCGTGATCGTCGCCACGCACGACCGCGAGATGGTCGATAGCATGCACCGTCGCGTGATCGCCCTCGAGGGCGGCCACGTTATTCGCGACCAGGAGAGGGGAGGTTACGGCAACTATGGCACCAACTAACGTGGGCTACTCCTTCAAAGAGGCAATCAGTCACTTCTTCCGTAACTGGACTACCTCGCTCGGCGCCGTCATCACGATCTTCCTTTCGCTGTTTATCATCGGCCTGTTCATCATGGGCTCCGCGATGCTGAACTCCGTGATCGGCACCGTCGAGGATCAGGTTGTCATCAACGCGTTCATTAGCGATGACGCCGATCAGGCCGATGTTCAGGCTTTTGAGGCCGAGCTTAAGACGCGGAATAACGTCAAGTCCGTGACCTATAAGGACAAGGACGACGCGCTGGCCGAGTATACGAGCAAGATGTCGGGCAACGCCGACGCCACCATGAGCGCGCTCGATGGCCAGAACCCGCTGCCGGCTTCGTTTGCAATTGAGATGGACGATCCGTCCAAGGTCGAGAGCACGGCAGAGAAGCTCAAGAAGAACGCCGATTTCCAGAAGATCGCGGATGACGGCGACGTCAACGCGAGCGTGCTGTACGGCCAGGAGGGAGTGAGCCGCCTGTTCCAGGTGACCAACTACATCCGCATCGCCGCCGTGGTGCTCGTTGGCCTTCTGACCTTTATCGCATTCATCTTCATCAACAACACGATTCGCCTGTCCATCACGGCGCGTCGTCGTGAGATTGCGATTATGCGTCTGGTCGGCGCCAGCAACGGCTTCATTCGCGGCCCGTTTATCACCGAGGGCGTACTGCAGGCTATTTTGGGCTCGCTGCTTTCCATCGGCGTTCTGGAGCTGCTGCGCAATCTGATGATTCCGCGTTTGCAGGAGAGCATCGTCTGGATGTCGTTTGCCCTGCCGATGCAGTACTACCTGGTGACCTATGCTGCGCTGATTCTGGTCGGTGTGATTATCGGTCTCTTTGGTTCTGCCATAGCCATGCGCCGCTACCTGCGCGTGTAGGCATGCCTGGAATTCATCCCTTCCAACGGGTCGTCTCTTATGGGGCGGCCCGTTTTTTGATCCCTAGGGGACGGCAGGAAAGCGAATCATTTGGGTAGACTCTTTGGAGTTCGTCATCGATAGCAAGGAGGCGCCATGGGGCGCAATAACAAGCATAAGCGTGGAGCTCGCAATAAGCGCGGGCCGGTGCGCAGCGAACGCCGTCCGAGCCTGACCGGGCGCGTGCAGCTCCATGAGCATGGCGCCTATGTCATAACCGAGAGCGGCGACTACAAGGTTATGGGCCGCGGTAAGCGCGAGATCATGGATGGCGATACCGTTGCCGTGAGCATTAAGAACAGCCCGCACGGTGAGCGGCGCGCCGTGATCGAAGGCGTGGTTGAGCGCGCAGCCATAAGCGTGGTGGGTACGTACCAGACCGCTGGTCCGCTCGGTGTGATCGAGCCGCTCGATTCGTGCCTGAAGGCCGACTTCTTCATTCTGCCCGAGGATACCTCGGCGGATCGTCTGGGCGTCCACCCGGGTGATGCCGTCGTCGCGCGCATTTTGACCTACCCGACGCGCCTGGAATCGGGCACCGTGACGATCGAACGCCGCATTGGCGGAGATGACGCGCCCGATTTGGGCGTTCAATACGTGATGGCGCGTTACGGCTATACCGATAGCTATCCCGAGGCCGCGCTGGACGAGGCCGAGGGACTTTCGCTCGATGTGTCCGCGGCGCTTAAGGACCCGCTCCGCCGCGATCTGCGCGACCGCTTTGTCATCACGATCGACCCGGTCGACGCGCGCGACTTTGACGATGCCATTTCGCTTGAGCGCACGCCCGAGGGTGGCTACAAGCTGGGTGTGCATATCGCTGACGTTTCTCACTATGTGGCTTGGGACGGGCATATCGATCTTGAGGCTCGCCATCGTACGACATCGGTGTATCTGGCCGATCGCGTGCTTCCCATGCTGCCCGAACGCCTGTCCTGTGACCTGTGTTCGCTTCGCCCTGACGAGGACCGTCTTGCGTTTACCGTTGACATTGAACTCGATGCGCAGGGTCGCGTGCGGCATTACGATCCGTACCCCAGCGTGATTCGCTCGCGTGTGCGTATGGACTATGACGGCGCCGAGGCGCTGCTGGTGCGTGCCGGCGCGGTGGAGTATGGGGTGCTGGAGGGTGCGGCCGAGGATGTTGCGGCTGCTGAGGCCTCGCGCGAGGAGGCGCTTGAGCGCGGTCTTGCGTACGAGAAGGCCGCCCGCGGCTGCAACGTCGACCTCGGCAATTTCCTTGTCGCCGCCAACGAACTCGCCGAACTTCGCCGTCGTATTCGTCGCGTCCGCGGCTCAGTCGATTTTGACACGGCCGAGATTCGCGCTCTATTGGATGAGGACGGAGTACCCGTGCAGATTGTGGCGCGCGAGCGTTCGTGTGCCACGTCGCTTATCGAGGAAGCCATGCTGCTCGCCAACGAGTGCGTTGCAGAGTGGCTGGCAGACCGTGATATCGAGGCCTGCTATCGCGTGCATGAGGATCCGAGCCCCGATAGCCTGCACGGTGCCGCCGTTGCGCTGGCGCAGCTGGGCATCATCGACGATCGCCGTGCTGCCGGTATTGCCCTGGGGAGTCCCGATGAGCTGCAGGCTGCAGTTGATGCTGCCGCCGGTACGGCCAACGCACCGCTCGTCAACACGCTGCTTCTGCGCAGCATGCAGCGCGCGCTGTACAAGCCGCGCAACGAGGGCCACTTTGCGCTCGCCGCGCCGTGCTACTGCCACTTTACGAGCCCCATCCGTCGCTACCCCGATCTGGTGGTGCACCGCGTGCTCAAACTGCAGTTGGCCTATGAGCAGCTCGGCGGCAAGGACGCCTTGGTCCGTACGCCGCGGCTGATCGGCAAGGGGCGCGAGTCGCTGCCGCGCATTCTGCCGCAGATTTGCCGTGCGTGCAGCGATGCGGAGCGTGCGGCCGATGCCGCCAGCCATGCGACGCAAAAGATCAAGATTGCCCAGTACTATGAGGATCGCCTGGGCGAGCGCTATGCCGGAACGGTCTCATGGGTCAGCAGCATAGGCCTCTTTGTGCGCTTGGACCTGACGCAGGTCGAAGGCTTGGTTTCGATCAAGAGTCTGGGCAACGAGTGGTTCGAGTTCGACGAGGATGCGCTTACGCTGACGGGCGCCGACACGGGGACTCGCTATGAACTGGGCCAGCGCGTGATTATCGAGGTCTCGCGCGTCAATACCACGCGTGGGCACTTGGACTTTAAGCTTATCCATTAGCCAAATCTCGACTCATGGCGGGAGAGCGGAGGGCGGTCTTTCGGGGCCGCCCTCCGCATTTGGATCATGGCTACCTTGCCGTCTGCTCGGCCGCCCGCTTACCTGCTATTCGAGAGGTAAAACCTACCAAAATAAACCTGTCCCTTTTTGGCAGGTTTACAAGAAAGCGGGGATGAGATGGCGACGGTGTATGGTTATGCGCGGGTGAGTTCGCGCGATCAGAATCTAAATCGGCAGCTGGATGCGCTGGGCGCCTATGGCGTGGGCTCGGCGAATATTTATGCCGACCATGCGAGCGGCAAGGACTTCGATCGCCCGCGGTATCGCGAGCTGCTGCACATCCTGGGAGACGGGGACGTGCTGGTGGTGCTTTCTATCGACCGACTTGGCCGTAATTACTCCGAGATTCTTGAGGAATGGCGACGCATTACCAAGGAGCTCGGGGTTGCCATTGTGGTGTTGGACATGCCATTGCTTGACACGCGCGCCAGGGCCAGCGGCGCGCCGGATGTGACCAATACCCTGATTGCCGATATTGTGCTACAACTGCTGAGCTACGTGGCGCAGGTGGAGCGCGAGAATATTCATCGGCGCCAAGCGGAGGGGATTGCAGCGGCGCGGGCGCGAGGGGTCCGTTTCGGTCGACCTCGCAAGCCGTGCCCTCCTCAGTTTGAGCTGGTACGCGATAGCTATGAGGCAGGCGATATTACCCGCAGCCAGGCAGCAAAGTGCCTGGGCGTGTGCGTGGGGACGTTCGATCGCTGGATGCGCGAGGCGGGGTAGGGGTTTGCGCCGCTTTGGCGCTTCCTGTTGCGATTCAAATTTTGATACGGTGACGATGTCATTTGGGGCTACACTCGCTGATATTCAAAAAAGGAGGTAGGCCCTTGGCGCGCGTAAAACAAATAATCGGATGGACCGCGATCGTTCTGTTCGCTGCAACGCTGGCGGGCATCTGGGTGCTGACGGAGCAAAATGCGGTGGAGACGTCGTTGCTGAGCGAGTCCACCGCGCGTGTGGTGGAGGGTCAGGCTACGGGCGTACAGGCTGCCGATGTCGCGGGTGAAGCTCAGACCGAGAACGGGATGACCGGGGGCACCGATTCGGCTGCTTCGAATGTCCGGTCTGGCCGACTTGCTTCCATTCGCATGTGGGTGGGCACGAACGTCCGTCGCGTTGCCCATACCGTAGAGTTTTTCTTCGTCGGATTGTTCGCCTCGGTGGTCGTGGTTTGCTTTTCCAGGCGTCCGTGGAGCGTATGCTCCCGTTGCGTGCCCGTGTTGCTCTTTTGCGCCGTCTGCTCCGTTGGCGATCAGGTACATAAGATCTTTGTTCCCGGCAGGCATTTCGACGTTATCGATTTAGGATTCGATGCTGCGGGCTATGTCACCGCCATGCTGTTGGTATTGCTGGCAGCGGCGTTGGTGCGCTATGCGACTCGGCCGATCGGCGCCCATGCGAGGCGCTAGCCGGTAACAAACCCGTTTCTGATAATGCGACCTTGTTGAATTATTTTGTGTCGCGCGTATTTCCGAGCGGTCGGATTTGAGGGGCGAGCGGTAGAACGCTCGCCCTTTGTGCGCCACAATGCGGCACAATGTACCGTAAAAGCTGTTTGTATCCGGTACGAATCGTTCGTTGGTCTTTAATTCTTCTCAACGGAGGTGTTTGAGATGGCAAACGGATTGCTTTTGCGGCTTCGCGAGCGTGAGCTCAGCGCGAGCCCGGCGGAACGCAATGTCATCGCATATGTAAGCGCTCATCCGCACGAGGTGGTCGGGCTGTCCGTCCGCGGTCTTGCCGATGCCACGTTCTCCTCGCCCTCGAGCATTTTGCGCTTTTGCAAGCGCTTGGGTTTTGCGGGCTACAAGGAGTTCCAGCGCGAACTGATTGCCGAGCTGGCGCTCTTGGGTGACAAGAAAGACGTTGCCCTCGAGGACATCTCCATGGATGACAGCGTCGAACGTATCGTGGGGAAGGTGATGAAAAGCAACGTGCGCACGATCGAGGCGACGGCGCGAACGCTCGATTACACCGTCTTGGAGCGATGTGCGGCCTATCTTAAGCGGGCACGTGCGGTCAATCTGTTCGGTATCGGTGCCTCTCGTTTGGTCGCGCACGATCTGGCGCAAAAGCTCATGCGTGTCGACAAGGAGTGCCATCTGTACGACGACTGGCATGATCAGCTCTTGTGTGCCAAGAACATGCATGAGGGCGATATGGCAATCGCCTTTAGCTACTCGGGCTTGACGCAAGAGGTGCTGGACTGCACCGCCGAGGCTCAACGTCACAACTGTCCCGTTGTGGCCGTTACCAAAGTAGATGGATCATCCAAGCTTGCCACCGTGGCCGATGCCGTGCTCGGCGTCGCTGCGAGTGAACCCTTGGTCCCCAGCGGTGCCATGGCTTCGCGTATGGCCCAGCTTATGGTTGTCGATGCCCTGTACGCTGCTTACGTTGCCAGCGACTACGAACGGGCGACGCATGTCATTAAGCAAAACTACATCGAGAAACAGGAAAGATGAGGTGAATGAAATGCTCGATTTAACAAAATTCACGACCGAACAGCGTAATCAAAGTTCAATGGACCTCGATACGATGACATCGCTGCAGATCGTCACGACGATGAATGATGAGGATCTTCGTGCCGTCCAGTCGGTCACGAAGGTGTTGCCCCAGGTTGCCACAGCAATCGACTGGGCTGCTGAGGCACTCGAGCGCGGCGGGCGCGTCTTTTACATGGGCGCAGGCACCAGCGGTCGTCTGGGCGTACTCGACGCTTCGGAGTGTCCGCCCACGTTTGGCGTGTCACCCGATCTGATTGTCGGGCTCATTGCCGGAGGCGAGACGGCGTTTATCAAGGCTGTCGAAGGTGCCGAAGACAGCGAGGAACTTGGCGCGAGCGACCTGCGGGAGCGTGGACTCTCGGACAAGGATCTTGTCGTTGGCCTGGCGGCAAGCGGCCGTACTCCCTATGTGGTGGGCGGCCTTGTGTACGCCAAGGCAACTGGGTGCAAGACCATTGCAATTGCCTGCAACCAAGGGTCGAAGATCGGGGAGAGCGCAGATCTTGCCATTGAACCCGTGCCCGGTCCCGAGGTGCTGACCGGCTCAACGAGGCTCAAGGCGGGAACGGTTCAAAAGCTCATTCTCAACATGATTTCGACCGGTGCCATGGTCAAGATCGGCAAGGTATACCAAAACCTGATGGTCGATGTGCAGCAGACGAACGAGAAGTTGGTGGTGCGCGGCCAGAACATCGTGATGGAGGCGACCGGCTGCACGCGCGAGCGCGCTATTCAGGCGCTTGCAGATGCCGGCGGCCACGTAAAAACCGCTATTGTCTCGGTACTGCTGGACTGCGATGTCGAGCAGGCTGCGGTAGCTCTTGAGCGAGCGCGAGGCCATGTCCGCGCTGCGGTGAGTGGCCATGAGAAGAGCAATGCCGATGCCCAATAGGTGCGCGGCGTGAGCTGATATGACATCCAAACGAGATACCCAATACAAGGAGGAGTTATGACGAACAAAGAGCTGGCTCAAAAGCTGCTGGACCTTTTGGGCGGTAAAGACAACGTGCTCGCAAACGCGGCGTGCATGACGCGCCTGCGCGTGACCGTCAAAGACACGGGCAGCGTCGACACGGAGGGTATTAAGGCACTCGACGGCGTGATGGGCTTGGTCGAGGACGACACGATGCAGATCGTGCTGGGGCCGGGCAAGGTGAATAAGGTGCTCGAGGAGTTCTCCAAGCTCACCGGCCTTGCGAAAGGCGTTGCTGACGAGAGCGTGGTCGACGCTGCGGCCACAAACAAGGCCGCGCAGAAGGCCAAGTACGAGTCCAAGCCGGTTCAGGCCTTCCTCAAGAAGATTTCCAATGTCTTCGTCGCCCTGCTTCCCGGCATCATTGCGGCTGGCCTCATCAACGGTATCTGCAACGTCATTAACGTCTCGACGGCAGGCGCGCTTGCAGGCGAGTGGTGGTACCAGGGCATTCGTTCCATGGGCTGGGCCCTGTTTGCCTATCTGCCCATCTTGGTGGGCTATAACGCGGCGCGCGAGTTTGGTGGCTCCGCTGCACTGGGTGGTATCGCCGGCATGATGTGCATCGCCAACAGTGCCATGCCCCTGCTTGCGCCTGGCGCGGCCGATCCTGCCACTGCCATTCTGCTGCCGCTCACCAATGCGCAGTACAACCCCGCAGCGGGCGGCATGATCGCGGCTCTTATCGCTGGCGCATTTTTTGCCTGGATGGAGCGTCAGATTCGCAAGGTTATGCCCAACGCACTCGACACGTTCTTGTCCCCGCTGCTGGTGCTCATCATCGGCGCCTTTGCTCTGATGCTCGTCATCCAGCCGGTTGGCGCATGGCTGACGACGGCGATCTTTAGCGTCCTTACCTTTATCTTCGAGAAGATGGGCGTCCTGGGCGGCTATATCCTGTCGGCAGGCTTCTTGCCGCTGGTTTCCGTCGGCCTGCATCAGGCGCTCACGCCGATCCACGCTATGCTCAACGATCCCGACGGTGCTACCAAGGGCATCAATTACCTGCTTCCCATCCTTATGATGGCTGGCGGCGGCCAGGTCGGTGCCGGTCTGGCGCTGTACTTTAAGACCAAGAACGCCAAGCTCAAGAAGTACGTCGCAGAGTCCATTCCCGTTGGAATCCTCGGTGTGGGCGAGCCTCTGATGTATGCCGTTACGCTGCCGCTCGTTCGTCCGTTTGTGACGGCCTGCCTGGGTGCCGGATTTGGCGGCGCGCTCGCGGCGCTGCTTCACATCGGCACGGTTTCTCAGGGCGTTTCCGGTCTGTTTGGCCTGCTGATCGTCGTTCCTGGCCAGCAGCTCGGCTACGTTGCCGCTATGCTGCTTGCCTATGCCGCCGGCTTTGTCCTGACGTGGTTCTTTGGCGTCGACGAGCAGAAGATCAACGAGTTCTTTGGCGAATAGTTTGATATCGCGAGCCGTGTTGCTCAGGGCTCGCAGCGCGCGGCAGATTTCTTGATGCTATGGTTGTGCCGGCGGGGCTAACTGCTCCGCCGGCCTTTTTTAAAGGAGCGTTGAAACGTGAAAACGGGTATTTCGATTTATCTTTCCAGCCCTCTGCAGGATATTGAGCGGACGATTGAGCACGGTGCCGCGGCGGGTGCGCGCTATGCGTTTACCTCACTGCATATTCCCGAGGATGGGGGAGCGGCGTATGCCGATAAGGTCCGTCATGTGCTGTCGCTGCTTTCCGCCCGCGGCATTGCGCTCATCGCCGATGTGGGGCCGCGCACGTGCGATTTGCTCGGGCTTGAGCGCATCGAGGACCTGCGCGATCTGGGGTTGGAATACCTTCGTTTGGACTATGGCTTTAGCGCCCAGCGGGTCGCGGAGCTGTCTGGTGTATTTCGCATTGTGGTCAATGCATCGACGGTGAGTTCTGATGAAATCGCATCGTGGCGTGAGGCCGGTGCCGATGTGACTCGTTTTGCCGCCTGCCACAATTTTTACCCCAAGCCTTATACCGGTTTAGCTCTGGAGGACATTGCTCGGGTGAATCTTCGTCTTGCGGCGCTTGGATTCGAAATCATGGCTTTTGTGCCGGGTGATGCCAACGTTCGCGGGCCGGTATTCGAGGGACTGCCGACGGTCGAGGCGCAGCGCGGTCGCGCGTCAAAGGTTGCTCTCAATATGCTTGAGCTTGCACATGGCGCTGATTGCGACATTGTGTTGGTCGGCGACCCCGATCTTTCCGATGCGGGCTGGGCGCAGTTTGCTCAAGTTTCCGCCGGATACGTGGACCTGCAATGCGAGCTTGAGCCCGGTTATGCCTATGTGCGCGGGCAGATTCATCACGACCGGCCCGACTCGAGTGTCCTCATCTTTAGGTCTCAGGAGTCACGTACGACGCATAAGCCGGATTCCGTGCCGACGGATGCCGGAGCCGGCCTGCCGCGAAAGGCGGGGTCGATCGCTGTGAGCAATAGCGGATATGGGCGCTACGAAGGCGAGCTTGAGATTGCGCGGGTCGATCTTCCCGGTGACGAGCGCATGAACGTTGCGGGCCATATCACGCCCGAGGCAATGGAGCTGCTGCCGTTCATCAAACGCGGATTCGGGGTACGGTTCGTTTAGCGTGTGACCCGTGGGCTACAATTGGCCCATCATACGAAGGCGCCTCGTGTGGCGTGTGCCTGCGTTGGCCGATCTATATTCGGAGGATTCCCATGACCGTACTGTTTGTTGAATATCCCAAGTGCTCGACCTGTAAGAAGGCCAAGGCATGGCTGGACGAACACGGGGTAGAGTATATCGACCGCGATATCGTTTTGGACAATCCCACGGCTGATGAGCTTGCGACCTGGATTGCTCGTTCGGGACTGCCGGTGCGGCGCTTCTTTAATTCGTCGGGCATGAAATATCGAGAGCTGGGCCTGAAGGCGCGTCTGGATGCGGGCATGACGGATCAGGAGTGCTACGAGCTGCTGGCGACCGACGGCATGCTGGTCAAGCGTCCGCTGCTGGTGGGCGACGACTTTGCGATTCCCGGCTTTAGGGAAGCGGCTTGGGCCGAGGCGTTGCTGTAGCGGCTGCGGAAAGTGCGACCCGTTTTGAGCTCGGATTCCGGGACGCAGTTTCCGGTTGAAGGGGCTAGCGGAAACCGTATCCCAGTTTGAGCGCGAAATCTGGGATACGGTTTCCGTTTGGGGCCTCTAGGGGAAAGCGCGTCCCGTTCTGGACGTAAATTCCGGGATGAGCTTTCCGGTTGGCGGGCATGCGCACTATCCCGGCTGGCGGGCATATGCGCTAATCCTCAAGCTGTGCCCATTCGTGCGGATCGTAGACCTTTACGTGCTTGTTGGGCTTGCCGCTCCAGTACTCCTCGTCCATAAAGGGCAGATATGCCTGAACGCCGGGGCAGATAAAGGGAATCCGCTGCTGTTGCAGTCGCTCGCGCTGGCGCTGCTCCAGGTGCGCCTCGGATATGACGGTCGGCATACCGGACAGCTCGACGAGGCTTGCCTGGATTCGCTTAAGGTCGGGGAGTCCCGCGTGCCATGACACCCGCATGATCAAAAAGGATGCACGGCGGTATTTTGCCTGCATCACCGTGATGGCGGGGCGCAGTGTGGGATGGATTTTGTCCCGTTCGGGCCAAAGGTCAGCAGTGATCTCGAGGCCCAGGGTCTCCCATAGGTAATCAAGCTCTTCGTCCATGGTGCCTCGATATCCGTGCAATGATGACGGTTCGATTGTGCCATCAGCCGTGAGTGCTGCATTGTTGTAATCTACCAGCGGTAGATGTGGGATGTTTTACGGGCTTTGGCGCCGTACGTGTCGCTGGTGCTTCACAGGTCCTTCACGTGTTGGCCGTATTTGACTGAATTTCAAAAAAGTCAAAATTAGGGCTTGCGTCACGGCGGGACTTCCCGTATATTTCTTTCTTGCGCAAAGGCACAGCCGAGCGCAGCGATGCAGTCATTGGGATGTCGTCTAATGGCAGGACAGCGGATTCTGGTTCCGTCAATGGGGGTTCGACTCCCTCCATCCCAGCCATTGCATTTGCTACATATGGCCCGTTCGTCTAGCGGTTTAGGACGCCGCCCTCTCAAGGCGGAGATCACCAGTTCGAATCTGGTACGGGCTACCAAAATTGAACGCCCGGGCCTCGTAAGAGACCCGGGTTTTGTGTATTGACCGTATATACGGCGCCTGCCGTGTTTCGCTCAGATCGAGGAGTAGCCATGGATCTGCCCATCAGCTTGCAAGACATCACGTATGCCGAGAACTATCTGGCGCAGGGCGACCTGGCTACGGCGACGCCGCTGCTGGAGCGTCTGGTGGAGCTCGCCGAGGAGTATATCGACGCTGAGTGCAAGACGGAGGAGAAGCGCCAATACTTTAGCTTCGATAGCAAGTTTGAGCGCTTGGCCTATCGCCGCGTGGAGAAGGATCCGCGCGAGCTCGTGCAGGTCGAGGTGCCGTTTGACCGCCTGTACTCTGATATGGCGTTTGCCTACATTCGCCAGCAGGATTATGTGAGCGCTCGTAATGCCCTGATGCAGGCTGTGCGTTGGGACCCCATGAACTGCAACTATCGCTTGGATTTGGCCGAGCTGTTCCGCGCACTCGAGGACAAGCAGGAATGGGCATCGCTCTCGTTCTCGGTGCTGGAGCGTGCAAGCGATGGCAAGTGCGCCGCCCGCGCTTACGCCAATCTAGGTCAGTACTTCTTGGAGCCCGAGACCGAGAACGTTTCGGCTGCCGTGGGCTGCGCGCGTCTGGCGCTGCGCCTGGCGCCCAACGATGCGCATACGACGCGCCTGCTCAACAAGATCCATACCACCTATCCGGATGCCGCCGAGGAGAGCGACGAGCACGTGATGGGCGAGCTGGCGTTGCAGGGCGTTCCGACCTCACCTTCGGCCGAGATTGCCATCTGCCTGATTATGTGCGCGACCGATGCTGCAAGCGACGGCGACAAGCAGGAGGCGACGCGCCTGACGGTGCGTGCTCGCGACTTGGTGGGCGAGGAAGCCTGCGCGGCGATTATCAAACTGGTGCGCGAGAGCGACGCCGAGCTCAATGCCGAGCGCAAGGCAAAGCGCGAGACTGCGGGCTCAAACGCCGATGGAGCCAAGGAGGCCGGCGATGCCCAGTAAGCGTGAACGCAAGCTCATTTCTAAGAATCGCTCGGCGCATCACGAGTACTTTATCGATGAGACGTTTGAATGCGGTATTGAGCTGAGCGGCACCGAGGTCAAGTCGATTCGCGAGCGCGCCTGTCAGATCACTGACACTTTTGCGCTGATTCGTGGCGGCGAGTGCTGGCTCGTCGGACTGCATATCCACCCTTATAGCCATGGTGGCGTGTGGAATCGCGATCCCGACCGTCGGCGTCGTCTGCTGCTGCACCGCAAGGAGATCGACTTTCTTGACGGCAAACTTCGCAACCGTGGTTATGCGCTGGTTCCGTTGGAGCTCTACTTTAATACCGACGGCCGCGTAAAGCTGCTGCTGGGTCTGGGTCGCGGCAAGAAGCTCTACGACAAGCGCGAGGACATGGCCAAGCGTGATGTCCAACGCGAGATCGACCGCGCCCTTAAGGAACGCAACCGCTAGGCACTCTGTATAAGTTGCGGTGGAATACGGACAGTTTTGCCTGTTTGAGGGACTATTCAGTCCCTATTTCACCGCAACTGCGGGCGTCTCATCTTTCTTACTGTTCTGACACATATGTCTCAAAGGCGGCGTCCGTTATGGGTGCCGCCTTTTTTGTGGGTACATACATTCATGAGGTTCCAACCCGAGCTAGGGGAGTGATCGTTATGGACAAAACTGCGTTCTTTACGATGCCGAGCGGCCTGTATGTGGTGAGTGCCGCGGCCGACGGGCTGCGTGCCGGCTGCGTTATCAACACAGCGGTGCAGGTGACATCCGCCCCGCCACGCATCTCGGTTGCCGTGAACAAGGAAAATGTCACGTCCGGCGTAATCGCATCGGCTAAGGCCTTTGCGCTGACCGTGATCGATCAGACGGCCGATATGCTCTATATCGGCAACTTTGGCTTCCGCACCAGCAGTGGCTACGACAAGTTTGCCAAGTACGAGACCCACGAGACCGCGCTGGGCATGCCCTATGTGCCCGAGCACGCGGCGGCGCTGTTTAGCTGCCGTCTGATTGATACCGTGGATGTGGGCACGCACCTGCTCTTTATCGGCGAGGTGGAGGATGCCGAGCGCTTGAGCGGCGAGGCCCCGCTGACCTATGACTACTACCACAAGGTGTTAAAGGGCAAGACGCCGCCCAAGGCTTCGTCGTATCAAGGCTAGAAATGTTCTAAAAATACTTGCATTATATTATTGAGAATATATACTAATAAGCAAGTACACCAGCAGTCACGTTCGAGAGGAGAACATCATGGCTGAGGAAAAGAAGACGTATAAGTTCGTGTGCACCGTTTGCGGTTACGAGGTTGAGGTCGACACGCCCGAGCTGCCCGAGGATTACGTATGCCCGGTCTGCGGCGTCGGCCCCGATGAGTTTGAGCTCGTCGAGGAGTAACTCGTAGACACACGGCGAAAGCCGAACATAGCTCTGTCCAAGGGTCCCGGTCGAATTCTCGGCCGGGACCCTTTTGATTTATCTGACGGTTTAAAACGGTCTCACGTGTTACAGATTAAGACGTTATATCTGGACAGTCACACCATCCCAATTACATCCCCGTTAGCAGCACGATGTCGAGAACCGTTACGATGACGCCGATTCCTACGAGCAACGCGTTGAGCGGGCGCGAGTTGGCGTATTTGCCCATGACGCGGGGCGAACTGGTGAGTCGTATGAGCACAAAGACCGTAATCGGCAACTGAAGCGACAGCAGCGCCTGACTCCAAATGAGACCCTCAAAAGGATTTGGGACGACCAGGCACGCCGCCACTGCGCCGGCGAAACATGCCGCCACCCCAATCGAGGAATGTCGGTCGCGGATGTCGTATTCCTCGTCGAACATGCCCGCGGTGATGGTGCCTGCCGCCATGCCTGCCGTCACACTACTCGAGAGGCCCGCAAACAGCAGCGCCACCGCAAAGATTGTCGAGCTTGCTGGGCCCAGAATGGGGGAGAGCGTGTCCGCTGCGACGGCGAGGTCGTCTACGACAATGCCGTGCGCAAAGAAGGTCGTTGCGGCCAGGATGACCATGGCCGAGTTGATTGCCCAGCCCACGCCCATCGAAAAGAGCGTGTCGAAGAGCTCATAGCGCAGGCGCTCTTCGATAACCTGCTCGCCTTGGCCTTCGAAGTGCATGGATTGGATGACCTCGGAGTGTAGAAAGAGGTTGTGGGGCATAACGACCGCACCCAGGACACTCACGATAATCGCGGCAGAGCCAGTGGACATACTGGGCGTGATCCAGCTTGCGGCGGCTTGCGGCCAGTCGACCTTGACTAGTGCAAGCTCGGCCAAAAACGAGAGTCCTACCACGCCTACGAAGGCGATGATCCAGCGTTCGGCACGCTTGTAGGAGTTCGTCATGAGCATCGCCATCGATACTGCCGCCACGATGACGCAGCCCGCGCGCACGGGCAGCCCAAAGAGCATTTGAAGGGCAATCGCGCCGCCCAGAACCTCGGCCATGGCGGTGGCGATGGTCGCGAGATAGGCACTGGCGAGCACCGTGCGTCCAACGAAGCGGGGGAGGTAACGTGTCGTGGCCTCGGCAAGACAGGCGCCCGTGGCGATACCCAGGTGCGCCGCATTGTGCTGCAGCACAATGAGCATAATCGTGGACAGTGTGACGATCCACAGCAGCGCGTAGCCAAACTGCGAGCCCGCGGCCATATTGGAGGCCCAGTTGCCCGGGTCGATAAAGCCGACGGTCACGAGCAGCCCGGGGCCGATGTGCCGCGCAATGTCTAGGCCTCCGTGACCACCGGTGCGTCGGCAGCCAAAGTGTTGTTTGAGATGGTTGAGCATGGCTGGTTCCTACGTTGGGGTGGCGTGGCGCTGCACTTGGGTTGCGCGGCGCCACGCCCTGAGTTTAGGTTTGGGCTACTTGTGCGCCTTGCCCTGATTGGCAACGGCATCGATCTTAGCGGCGATGGTTGCCGGGTCGCCGATGTAGCGCTTGTCGAGGACATTGAAATCGGTGTCGAAGGTGTAAACGAGCGGCACGCCGGTAGGGATGTTGACCTTGAGGATTTCCTCGGGCGTGAGGTGCTCGAACTTCATGACGAGTGAGCGTAGGGAGTTGCCGTGTGCGGCGATGAACACGCGCTTGCCGGCGAGCATCTGGGGGCGAATCTCGTCTTCGAAATAAGGCCAGGCGCGGGCTATCGTGTCCTTGAGGCACTCGGTATAGGGCAGATGATCGGGCGCGACGTCACGGTATTGCTCCTGGGTGTGGGGGTCGCGACTGTCGCCCGGCTCGAGCGCCGGCGGGCAGACATCGAAGGAACGGCGCCAGATGAGCACCTGCTCGTCGCCGTGCTCCGCCGCGGCATCGTCCTTGTTGAGACCCTGCAACGCACCGTAGTGGCGCTCGTTGAGCTTCCAGGATTTGATGACGGGCAACCACTCGCGATCCATTTGGCCGAGCGCGATGTCGAGGGTGTGAATTGCGCGCTTGAGACGCGAGGTGTAGCAGACGTCAAAGTCGAAACCGGCTTCTTTGAGGGCTCGACCGCCTGCTGCGGCTTCTTCGCGGCCCGTGTCGGTGAGTTCTACGTCGGTCCAGCCGGTGAACAGGTTGAGTTTGTTCCACTCGGATTCTCCGTGACGGATAAGGACAAGTTGCATTGTCTGTCGGTCTGCTCGGTGCGCCATAGGGGCCTCCTTGATCTGGCACGGTGTGCGTGCCGTTTGCTTGACGCCGCAAAGGATACCCGTTTTAAGCTTAAAAGTTAACCAAGACTAACAAAATTGTTCTATTTGAATGGGATGGTGAAGGGGGGCTGCCGAAATGTCTCGATCTGTAACAACGAGGGATGGAAATTGGGCCTAGGTGTTACAGATCGAGACAGGAAGAAATGGTCCTATGGAATGTCTCTCGAAAACATCTCAATCTGTAACAGTTAGTCGTCGTAATTGGGCCTTCCTGTTACAGATTGAGATGTTTGAAGTGGTGAGCTAACAGGCCGAACTTGGGGCCTATGTTGTCGCCCTTGAGGTCGGCGGTGTCCACTCGTGGGGCGTGCGTTACGCGATTGTTTCGAAACGGGCGGGAAACACAACGGGCCGGCGATGCTCCTAGTATGCCTATTCAACTGACTGTCTAATATCTAGGGGAGGATCGCGATGCAGGCAGATTCCGCTCAGCAGCAGGGCCTTTATCGCCCCGAATTCGACCACGATGCATGTGGCATCGGCGCGCTTGCCGATATCAACGGTGAGCGCCATCACCAGATCCTGGACGATGCGCTGTCCATTCTGGTCAACTTGGAGCACCGCGGCGGCACGGGACTCGAGAAGAACACCGGCGACGGCGCTGGCATCCTGTTCCAGGTTCCGCATCACTTTTTCCGTAAAGAGGCTCAAAAGTGCGGTCAGATTCTGCCGGCAGAGGGCGACTATGGCGTGGCCATGCTGTTCTTCCCGCAGGACGACAAGGGCGTAGAGGATGCCCGCCGCGTGTTTGAGGAGGGCTGCGCCGAGGCCGGCGTGCCGCTGCTCTTTTGGCGCGAGGTGCCGGTCGACCCGCACGACCTGGGCGAGACGGCCCGCGCCTGCATGCCTACCATCCTGCAGGCCTTTCTGGGTCGCCCCGACGACACGCCGGCGGGCGACGCCTTCGAGCGCCGTCTGTATGTGTGCCGCCGCGCCATCGAGAAGAAGGCCGACGCCGAGTTTGCCCTGCGCGACAAGATCTTCTATGTGTGCTCCATGAGCTCGCGCACTATCGTGTACAAGGGCATGCTGGTCGCCACGCAGATGCGTCGCTTCTTCATCGACCTCAACGACGCCGCCGTCAAGACGGCCGTGGCGCTCGTCCACTCGCGCTACTCCACCAACACCACGCCCAGCTGGGAGCGCGCGCACCCCAACCGCTTTATCATCCACAACGGCGAGATCAACACCCTCAAGGGCAACGTCAACTGGATCCGCGCCCGCGAGCCCAACCTGTACAGCCCCGTGCTGCAGCACGATCTTGAGCGCGTGATGCCCATCATCAACCGCGAGGGCTCCGACTCCGCGATTCTGGACAATGTGCTCGAGTTTTTGGTTATGAACGGTCGCCCGCTTACACGTGCCGCGTCCATGCTGCTGCCCGAGCCGTGGGACCACAACGACAATCTGAGCGAGGAACGCCGCGCCTACGACGCCTACCAGTCCATGCTCATGGAGCCCTGGGACGGCCCGGCCGCCATCGCCTTTACCGACGGTCGCACGCTGGGTGCCGCCCTCGACCGTAACGGCCTGCGTCCCGCCCGCTACTATGTGACGCGCGACGGTCGCTTTATGCTGGCAAGCGAGGTGGGCACCATCGAGGTGAGCCCCGAGAACATCCTGACGAGCGGCTGCCTAGGACCGGGCCAGATGCTCGAGGTCGACTTTGCCCGCGGGCGCGTCATCTACAACGATGAGCTGCGTGCCCGTTACGCCAAGGAAAAGCCCTATCGCGACTGGATCGCCGAAGAGACGCTGACCGTCGACGCGCTCGACAAGCCCGTCGCGCCCACGCCCGCCGAGGACGCCGAGGTGCCCGCCGCCGTGCGCATGGCCAAGCTCGGGTATCACTGGGATGATGTTGACGAAGTCGTGCGTCCCATGGCCCAGCAGGGCAAGGCGCCGCTCGCCTCGATGGGTATCGATGCGCCGCTGGCCTGCCTGTCCAAGAAGACGCGTTCGTTCTTCGACTACTTCTATCAGCTGTTCGCCCAGGTCACGAACCCGCCGATCGATGCCCTGCGCGAGCACATGGTGACTTCGACCACGCTCTACCTGGGCAACCACGGCAACCTGCTCGAGGATTCCCGCACGGCCTGCCAGCTGGTGCGCTTGGAGCGTCCGCTGCTGAGCGAGGAGGAGTTCGAGCGTATCTGCGCCATCGACCGCGTGGGCTTTAAGACCCGCCGTTTCCGTGCCGTCTACCGCCGCGACGCCGGCGAGGGCGCGCTGCAGGCTGCGCTCAAGCAGCTTGCAGAGGATGTTGAGGCTGCGGTCCGCGACGGCGTGAACATCGTGGTGTTGAGCGATCGCGCCGCTGCGGGTGAGGTGCCCGTGCCGTCGCTGCTCGCCGTGGGCTGCGTGCACAACCACCTGATCCGCGCCGGCGTGCGTACCTTTGCCGACATCGTGGTGGAGTGCGGCGACGCCGTGTCTCCGCACGACTTTGCGGCACTGGTGGGCTACTCCGCGAGCGGCATCTATCCGTACAACGCACATGCGTGCATCCGCGATCTGGCGGCACGCAGCGACCTGGGCGTGACGGCCGAGCAGGGCATCGCCAACTACAACAAGGCTGCGACCGCCGGCATCGTCTCCATCATGTCCAAGATGGGCATCTCCACGGTGCAGAGCTACCACTCCGCGCAGATCTTCGAGGCCGTGGGCTTTACGCCGGAGTTTGTCAACGCGTACTTCGCCGGCACGGTGAGCCGTGTGGGCGGTATGGGTGTCGAGGACGTCGAGCGCGAGCAGAATGAGCGCTACGACGCCGCGCTCGCTATCCTTAAGAGCCCGGCTCCCGATCAGCTGCCCACGTTGGGTCTGACCAAGTGGCGCCCGCTCGGCGGCGAGGATCACCTCATCGATCCGCAGACTGTCTACTTGCTGCGGACCGCCTGCCGTGAGGACAGCTACGACACCTTTAAGGAGTACAGCGCCCGCCTGCACCGCACCGGCCGTGCCGTGCGCCTGCGCGACCTGCTGGACTTTGATGCCGGCGGCCGCACCCCGGTGGCACTCGACGAGGTCGAGCCCGCGCTCAACATCGTTCGCCGCTTTAACACCGGCGCCATGTCGTACGGTTCCATCAGCAAGGAAGCACACGAGTGCATGGCCATCGCCATGAACCGCCTGCACGGCCGTTCCAACTCGGGCGAGGGCGGCGAGGATCCGCGCCGTGAGACCCCGCTGGCTAACGGTGACTCCAAGAATTCCGCCATCAAGCAGGTGGCAAGCGCGCGCTTTGGCGTGACGAGCCGCTACCTGTGCAGCGCCTTTGAGATTCAGATCAAGATGGCCCAGGGCGCCAAGCCCGGCGAGGGCGGCCACCTGCCCGGCAAGAAGGTCTACCCCTGGATCGCCGAGGTCCGTCAGTCCACGCCCGGCATCGGCCTGATCTCGCCTCCGCCGCACCACGACATCTACTCCATCGAGGACCTGGCGGAGCTTATCTTCGATCTTAAGAACGCCAACCCCGGCGCACGCGTGTCGGTCAAGCTGGTCAGCGAGGCCGGCGTCGGCACCATCGCCACCGGTGTGGCCAAGGGTGCCGCCGACAAGATCTTGATCAGCGGCCACAACGGCGGCTCCGGTGCTGCGGCGCGCGATTCGATCTGGCACGCCGGTCTGCCGCTGGAGCTTGGCCTTGCCGAGGCCCAGCAGACGCTGCTGCAAAACGGCCTGCGCTCACGCGTGGTGCTCGAAGCCGATGGCAAGCTCATGGACGGCACCGATGTCGCCGTCGCCTGCCTGCTGGGTGCCGAGGAGTTTGGCTTTGCGACCATGCCGCTCATCTCCATGGGCTGCCTTATGCAGCGCGACTGCCAGCAGGATACCTGCCCGGCCGGCATCGCCACGCAAAACTGTCGCCTGCGTCGCGGCTTCCGCGGCAAGCCCGAGCACGTCGAGCACTTTATGCTCTTTGTTGCCGAGCAGCTGCGCGAGGTCATGGCGAGCCTGGGCTTCCGCACCGTCGACGAGATGGTCGGCCATCCCGAGTGCTTGCGCCAGATTGAGGTCCCGGGCAACCGCAAGGCCAACCTGCTCGATCTGTCGCCCGTGCTGGCGAGCGCGACCTGCGAGTTCGGTGCCCACATCCCGGGTGCCGACGGTCGTCACTTCCTGCCGCAGATGGCTGCGGACAGCGAGCTCGAAAAGACGCTCGACTCCACGTTGTTTGTGCCCTATACGGCCGATGCCCGTGCGCACCTGCGTCCGATTCGCTTCCGCGCCGATATCGCCAACGTCAACCGCTGCGTGGGCACCATCTTGGGCAACGCGGTGACCAAGGCGCATCCCGAGGGCCTGCCCGCCGGCTCCATCACCATCGATTGCGATGGTTCGGCCGGTCAGAGCTTTGGCGCCTTCCTGCCGCGCGGCATTACGCTCAACGTGTGCGGCGACGCCAACGACTACTTTGGCAAGGGCCTTTCGGGCGGCGAGGTGTCGGTGCGCCCCAACCCGCATGCGACCTACAAGTTCGACGAGAACATCATCGTGGGCAACGTTGCGTTCTTTGGCGCTACGAGTGGCCGCGGCTTCATTAACGGCCTGGCCGGCCAGCGCTTTGGCGTACGCAACTCCGGTGCCACGGTGGTGGTCGAGGGCTGCGGCAACCATGGCTGCGAGTACATGACGGGAGGTCTGGCGCTCATCCTGGGCGAGGTCGGGCAGAACTTCGCCGCCGGCATGACGGGCGGCGTGGCTTACGTCTTTGACCAGTACGGCACGCTCGATGCCCGTGTGAACCACGAGAGCGTTGAGCTTAAAGCCCCGACGGCCGGTGAGCTGGCGCAGATTCGTGCGCTCGTCCAGGAGCACGTGGACGCGACGCAGAGCCCGCGCGGCATTAAGTTGCTCTACAGCTTTGAGACGATGAGCAAGCACTTTGTGAAGGTCATTCCGACCGAGTACGAGCGCGTGCTGGCGATTGTCGCCGCCGCCGAGGCCGTCGGCAAGACGCATGAGCAGGCCGAGGAGCTGGCGTTTGACATTGTGACCGGTCGCGCCGACGCCGCCGATGTCGCTCGCTTTGATGTGGCGGGTGGTGTCGCTGGCGCTGTGCCCGCCGCCGCCAGCTCTGTTGCTTCGACCAAGAAGGAGGCGTAAGTGCCATGGGTAAGCCCGGTGCTTTTCTTGATATCGATCGCGTGACCCACGAGCTGCGCCCCGTGGAGGAGCGCAGCCGCGATTTCGATCCGCTGTACGTGGAGCTCGACGACGATGCGCGCCGTGCCCAGGCGAGCCGCTGCATGATGTGCGGTGTGGCGTTTTGTCAGATGGGCGCGAGCTTTGGCAAGGCACGTCCGAGCGGCTGTCCGCTGCACAACCTGATTCCCGAGTTGAACGAGCTGGTGTACCGCGGCCGTTGGGACGAGGCTGCCGAGCGCCTGTCACTCACCTCGCCCATGCCCGAGTTCACGAGCCGCGTGTGCCCGGCGCTGTGCGAGGCCGCATGCAACCTGGGCTCGGTCGATGGCCAGCCCACGACGATTCATGACAACGAGCGCGCGATCAGCGACCATGAGTGGGCCAACGGCGGTCCGCACCGCTTTGAGCCGGCAGGGGAGGGTGCACCCACGGTTGCCGTGGTGGGTTCCGGTCCCGCTGGTCTGGTGGCAGCATGGGAGCTTGCGCGTCGTGGCGCCCGCGTGACGGTGTTTGAGCGCGACGACCGCCCGGGCGGTCTGCTCATGTACGGCATTCCCAACATGAAGCTCGAGAAGTCCGTGGTCGAGCGTCGCGTGGCGCTCATGCGCGAGCTGGGCATTGTGTTCGAGCTGAGTGCCGACGTGAGCGATTCCAAGGTTACCGCCAAGCTCGACGACTTTGACGCCGTCGTGGTGGCTGCCGGCGCCCGTGCTCCGCGTGGGCTTTCGGCTGCGAACATTGATGCCCCGGGCGTGGTGTATGCCGTGGACTACCTGGCGGCTTCGATCGTCTCGGTGCTCGATGGCGGCGAGCCCGCGGTGAACGCGCGCGGCCTGGACGTTGTGGTCATTGGCGGCGGCGATACCGGTAACGACTGCGTGGGCACCGCGGTACGTCAGGGTGCGCGCAGCGTGCGCCAGTTTGAGTTCTTGCCGGCGGCGCCTGATGCGCGCGCGGCGAGCAACCCCTGGCCGCAGTGGCCCAACGTGAAGAAGACCGATTACGGCCAGCAGGAGGCCATCGCTACCATGGGCGGCGAGATGCGCGCCTGGGGTGTGGATACGCTCGAGGTGCTGTTGGACAAGAAGGGCGCGGCCGCGGGCCTGCGCGTGGTCGATCTGGATTGGTCGGCTGGCAAGCCCGAGCGCATCGCGGGTTCCGAGCACGAGGTGCCGGCCCAGCTGGTGCTCATCGCCTGCGGTTTTACAGGTCCCGAGCATGGCGTGTTCGACGCCGTTGGCGTGCCTGTTGACACCGCTGGTCGTCCGCTGCCGGTGATGGCTGCCGAGGGCTCGCACCTTGCGGCGCGTGTCGACGGCGTCGCCGCGGATGCCGCGCCGGTGTATGTTGCCGGTGACGCTCGCAACGGCAGCTCGCTCGTGGTGAACGCCATGGCCGACGCCCTGGCCTGCGCTGCCGAAGTCGCCGACGCGCTGGAGCTGTAAAGTAGTCATTTAAGAACGTCCCCAATGACTAGTCATTTTTTGTCTAGTCGTTGGGGACACTCTTTGCGACCGATTTGTTCGTTTGTCGACGTACGGGTGTTCATTTGTCGACTTCTTGGGCTGTGGTCACCTGTTGTTTCTGTGGTGGCTGCGGGCATCTGGCTCAAAATGGCGGGTCGGCTGTCTATGTCTACCTGCGGTTTCTTTGCGGTGCGCTCATTCGGTCAAGTGTCCCGTCAAGTGTTTGGTTAGCATCTGGTTTGCAGTCGGAGGTCTATTTTGCCCGCGCTTGCCTCGGTTGCTCGCCCTCCTCGTAAGCTCAAATTGAGGTCCATCAGTTTGAGGAGGATGCCATGACTGACCAAGTTTTTGACCGAGCACAGCTGGCCGAAGCCGTCGGCAACGATATTGCCGACATGGCTCACTTTTGGATGCTGCGGAAGTTTCAATTCCTGGAGCCGGCGCGCGAGCAGTTCGAGATTATCGTCGATCCGTGGCTCAGCTATTGCGAGGAACCTTCTCAAAACGAAATCATGGCCTACAACATGGCGTTTACCGATTGGCTGCTGTTTGAGCGCCCCTATTACCACGGCAAGACGCTGTTGGAACTGTATGTGGACGAGCCGCCAGCGTCAATTTCTCCAGCTTCGCTCGGGCGACTTAAGCGGGTGCGTGACACGCAGTATTTCTCGCGCTTTGGCATTTTGGACAAGGATCCCGCGACTGGCATGGTCGTGCTGAAGGATACGCGCACCGACCGTCGCTTTGACGTCTACGACCCACATATCGTGCAAAAGGAGCACTGGAACGATGGCGCGATTGCGGTGCGACTCGCGTGCGTCGACGATGTATGGCTGACGGCGGGACAGCTCTACCTGTATGACATCGCGCGCCTGAGCGACACGGCGGTTGACGGGCCGGGCGCGGTGCATCCCGAGGACCTAGAGGACGGTTTCGACACCTCGTGCATCAGCTTCTTTTTACGCCTGGTCCGCGACATCATGGGCGCCCAGGGGCGGTACGTGAAGTCGCTCAATATTTACGAGCAGGAATGGGAGTAGGGGATGGGCTGTCGCAGCGCCGCCGCGTGTCTATTTGTCTCGATCTGTAACGTTTAGGGACAAAAAACCGGTCTACCTGTTACAGATCGAGACGAACGCTTGGGTGCCGCTGGTTTGTCTAAATCTGTAACGTTTGGGGGCCTGGAGAACGTCTAACTGTTACAGACCGAGACGTTTGGCACCTGGTTGGGGGAATGTCTCAATCTGTAACATCTACAGGCCCAAATTCGACCTACCTGTTACAGATTGAGACGGAGGGTTGGCGGCTGCCGAAAGATCTCAATCTGTAACAACTAGAGGTTCAAAGACTGTCTTCCTGTTACAGATCAAGACATTTGTCAGCGGAGGCAACGGTGACGATGGTCCATTTGTCCGATGTGGTGGTGATGGAAGTGTCTAATACCGTTCTCAAACACAAGCATACGACTCGCAACACGTTGGCGCGGAACAGGATGCTCGCGCGGCTCACGGAGGCGACCGAGCAAGGTGCGCTGCTCGCAACGCATGACAATACCGAGCTCATGTGGTTGCGACGCCATGTTGGAACCGACGATATCGCGGAGCCCGAGCCGTACCTGTTCTGTTTTAAGCATGATTGGGATGCATTGACGCTGACGGAGCGAGCACTGAGGACTATCAAAGGGCTTGCGGAATTTCATCCCGATTGGGCGTTTTGGGGCTATGACGCGGCGCTTTTGTGGGGTTTGGAGGTGCCGAATGATCTGCTTGGGCCACGATATCTTGTTAAGACGGGTTGCTCGGTGACGTTGAGCGGCGGGTGCAGGTTGTTGCGTCCGCAGATGGCGGGCGCGCTCGAGCGTGTTGATGGCGTGCGGGTGACGTCGTTTTGGCGCACGGTGGAGGATTGCTTACTGCGTGCGCCGTTCTCCTACGGGTTGGCGATTGCCGATTCTGCACTGCGGGCGAAAGGCGTATCACGTTGGGATTTGTGCGAGCGCCTCCGCGCCGATTGCGAGGGCAGGCGAGGGTATCGCAGGGCACAGGTGATTGCGTCGTATGCGGACGGGCTGTCCGAAAACGGCGGCAAGTCTCGGTTCCGAGCGTTCTTTATTGCGTACGGCTTTCCAGTTCCGGAGCTGCAGGTGGAGTTTCGCGACCCGCTCGATTCGAGCCAGGTGTTTCGCGTCGACTATTTTTGGCGGCTCGAGAACGGGACATGTGTCATCGGCGAGCTCGACGGGAAGGGAAAGTATACCCTGCAGGATGGTGGGGATCGGGGGTCGGTCGACCCATTCGTGGCAGAACGTCAACGGGAGTCCCATCTGACAATGCTCGGGCACAAGGTGCTTCGGTTTACGTTTGATGAGCTCAAGAATCCGGGGAAGCTGGTTGAGAAGATGAGGTTGGCGGGTATTCCGCGACGGCCCGATTTGGCTGAGGAGTGGAGACGTCAGTGGTATGGGCGCTGAGAGGTTTTGTCTCGATCTGTAACATCAGGGGGCCCAATAACCCAGTACCTGTTACAGATTGAGACATTTCCCTGGTTTCGCTGGGGTGGGACTGCAACGTATTCCGTCCCCCACATCCCCTCTTCCCTCCGTTAACCGATATGCTCGACTTTAGGTCGCTGCATTAGGTGATAATGGACAAATGTTCATGTTAATCGTGAGGGAGGAGCTCGATATGGCGTCTGCCGATCGTCCCACGTTGTTTATCAATGCGACCGTCTTGGATGGCTCGGAGCATATGGAGCCGCAGCCCGATATGGCCGTGGCCGTCGAGCGTGGCATCATCACCTGGATTGGTCCGAGCGCCGTGGCGCAGGCGCCGGCGGGCGCCGAGGTCATCGACCTGGCAGGGGCGTATCTCATGCCGGGTCTCATCAATATGCATGTGCATCTGTGCGGTTCGGGCAAACCGGTTTCGGCGGGCGATGCGGGCGCGCTGATGAAGAAGCTCGATAATCCCGTGGGGCGCGCCATCGTGCGCCATATCCTCAAGGGCAGCGCTCAGCAGCAGCTGGCAAGCGGCGTGACCACGGTGCGCGGCGCGGGCGACCCGCTGTTTGCCGATCTGGCCGTGCGCGATGCTATCGATGCCGGCAAGTATCAAGGTCCTCGCCTGGTGGCGCCGGGAACGGGCGTCACGGTGCCGGGCGGCCATGGCGCGGGCCTGTTCGCCCAGGTGGCCAACAGTCCCGCCGAGGCAGCCGAACAGGTGCGCGACCTGTATGCGCGCGGTGCCGACGTCATTAAGCTGTTCGTGACGGGCGGCGTGTTCGATGCGACCGAGGTGGGCGAGCCGGGCGTGCTGCGTATGCCGGTGGAGGTTGCCGCGGCGGCATGCAAGGCGGCGCACGATATGGGCCTTCCGGTTATGGCCCATGTCGAGAGTACCGAGGGCGTGAAGGCCGCGCTTGAGGCCGGCGTTGACACGATTGAGCACGGCGCTCCGTTGACGCCCGAAATCTTGGAGCTGTATCGTGGCGCCGCGGGCACACAGCTCGAGGGGCGTGCGCCGAGTGTGACCTGCACTATCAGCCCGGCGCTGCCGTTTGTATTGCTCGACCCGGAAAAGACCCATTCTACCGATACGCAAAAGAAGAACGGCGACATCGTGTGCTCGGGCATCATCGAGAGCGCCCGTGCCGCACTGGAAGCTGGCGTTAAGGTGGGCCTTGGCACGGACTCGAGCTGCCCGTTCGTGACGCAGTACGACATGTGGCGTGAGGTGGCCTATTTTGCCAAGTATGTCGGCGTGGGCAACGCCTTCGCGCTGCATACGGCCACGCAGGTCAATGCCGAGCTACTGGGGTTGGGCGGCGAGACCGGCACAATCGAGTGCGGCAAGGCCGCCGATATCCTGGTGACGCGCAAGAATCCGCTCGATGACCTGCGCGCACTGTGTGAGCCGACGCACGTGATGTGTCGCGGTGATCTGGTGCGCAAGCTCAAGGTGAAGCGTATTCCCGAGGTGGACGCCGAGCTCGACGCGATTATGGCCATGCCTGCCGAGGCGTTGGCCGAGGAGCTTGCCCGCGATGGCGTGGCGTAAGCGCGCGATATGGCGATGCGACAAAGGGACAATCCTTTTGTCATAATCAGAAAAAGCCGAGGTCCCAGTGCGAGGCCTCGGCTTTTATTTGTCCCATGGTATGGCGGCTATGAGCGCGTCTCCATCTTGGCATGGCACTTGGGGCAGGTGACGCGGATCTTGCCTTTGCCCTTGGGAACGGAGAGCATCTGGCCGCAGTTGGGGCACTTGAGATAGGCCGTGGTCTTGCGGCCCTTCCACATCTTCTTGGCTGTGCGCTTGGCACGTTCAAAGTCTTCCTTGCTAGTACCGGCTGCGCGCGAGGCGTTGGCCGCTGCAGCTCCGCCGCCCAAGCTAGCTACAAACTTGCCCAAGCCGGGTACGTTTGCAGTCGCGGCGACAAAGGCCTCGTTCTCCTTGCGACGTGCATCGATATTTTTGGACAGGCCGCGCAGCACGCCAATCACGATTACGGCGATGGCAATCCAGCTGAGCCACTGGATACGAGCCATCGAACCGATCATGGCGATGATAATGCCTGCGAAGCCCATCACGATGGTGAGTTCGTCAGCGCCATTGCGGCCCTTCATAAAGTCATTCATGCAAATTGCCTTTCATTCGATATGCCGCACGCCTTTATACCCGATTTAGAGCAAGGGGGACAGGTTAATCTGCACCAATGTGGTGCAAACGTACCTGTCCCCGGAATACCAAGACGGTGCAAAGAAGTCTGTCCCCAATGCCCCAATTACTTGGAGAGTTTGTCGACGACGCGTTCGATTTCGGCGAGCTTGGCGGCTTTGAGGTCTTCGTCGCCCGATTCGATTGCCGAAGTCACGCAGCCCTCGATATGCGCCTTGAGCACGTCGGCGTTAATGCGCGCGAGGAGCGCCTGTGTGGCCATGAGCTGCGTGGAAATATCGACGCAGTAGCGGTCCTCATCGACCATCCGCAGGATGCCGTCGATCTGACCGCGTGCCGTCTTGAGCATGCGGGTCACCGATTTATGGTCTGCCATCATAGCGGGTCCTCGTTTCTGGTCGATGGGGTCGAATGCTTCTGGTAGCTGCTACGCGGCGGCCACGGACAGGGCGTGGAACTTCTCGCCCGCGGCCTCGACAGCGGCGGCGAGCTGCTCGGCGGTCACGGTGTCGGCGCACTCCACCTGGACGGTCTGGGTCTCGTGATCGGCGTCGGCGTCGGTCACGCCGGCTACGTTGAGCAGCGCCGTCTCGACGGTGGCGTCGCAGTGGCCGCACATGAGGCCGGAAGTCTTGATTGTGAAACGCATGGGTATTCCTCTCTGTTGTGTCGGCTTTCCCAGGCACCCGACCTTGACCTTCAAGCCGTCGCTCGCGTACCAAAGTACGCGTCGCTCCTCTTTCAGGTCAATCTCGGGCACCTGGAAAACCCGTTCTAAATGGACTTAATGGTGATCCTATTTTGCCACTTTGGGCTTAAAGGATTTTAGGCGCAGAGCGTTGCTTACGACACATACGCTCGACAGGCTCATGGCCGCGGCGCCAAACATCGGCGAGAGCTGCCACCCGGTGAGCGGGAAGAACACGCCCGCCGCCAGTGGAATGCCGATGCCGTTGTAGAACAACGCCCAGAACAGGTCCTGCTTGATGTTGCGGATCGTGGCGCGCGAAAGCTCGATGGCGCGGGCGACGTCCATGAGGTCGCTGCGCATGAGTACCACGTCGGCGCCCTCCTTGGCGATGTCGGCGCCGGTGCCGATAGCAAGGCCCACGTCGGCGCGCGCCAGGGCGGGGGAGTCGTTGATGCCGTCGCCCACCATGGCGACCTTACTGCCCGCATCCTGCAGCTCGCGCACGTGGCGCTCCTTGTCGGCGGGAAGCACGTCGGCGATGACCTGCTTGCTGGTCAGTCCCACGCGGCGGGCGATGGCCTCGGCCGTCACGTGGTTGTCGCCGGTGAGCATGCGCACGTCGACGCCAAGCGAGCGCAGTGCGGCGATGGCCCCGGCGCTCGTCTCCTTGACCTCGTCAGCCACGGCAATGGTGCCGGCAAGCTCGCCGTTCTTGGCAAAGAACAGCGGCGTCTTGCCCTCGGCGGCAAATTGTTCGGCAAGACCCGCGGGCACGGTAACGCCCAGCTCGTCCATCAGGCGTACGTTGCCGGCTGCAATGGCGTTTTGCCCCTCGCGCGCCGTAACGCCTCGCCCGGGCACGGCAGTAAAGTCCTCGACCATGCGCGCGACGATCCCGCGTGTCTCACACTCGGCCATAATCGCCTCGGCCAGCGGGTGCTCGCTCGAGCGCTCCAACGCGGCGGCCAACTTGAGCAGCGCCTTTTCGCTCATGGCGGGCGAGCCGTCAGCGCGCGTGGCTACCACGATATCGGTCACGGCAGGCTTGCCGCGGGTGACCGTGCCCGTCTTATCGAGCACCACGGTGCCCACGCTGCGCAGGTTCTCCAGCGCCTCGGCGCTCTTAAACAGAATGCCCATCTCGGCGCCCTTGCCGGTGCCGACCATAATGGCGACGGGCGTGGCCAGGCCCAGCGCGCACGGGCAGCTGATCACCAGCACAGCGACGGCGGAGGTGAGCGCCTCATTCACGTCGCTGGTCAGTGCCATCCACACCACAAAGGTCACGGCCGAGATCACGAATACCACAGGCACGAACACGCCGGCGACCTTGTCGGCCAGTCGAGCAATGGGTGCCTTGGTGGCGTTGGCGTCCTCGACGAGCTGGATAATCTTGGCGAGCGACGTGTCAGCGCCCACACGCGTAGCGCGGAAGGTAAACGATCCGGTGCGGTTGACGGTGGCGGCGTTGACGGTGGCGCCGGCGGTCTTCTCCACGGGGATGGACTCGCCGGTCAGTGCGCTTTCGTCCACGGCCGAAGCGCCCTCGAGTACCACGCCGTCGACAGGGATGGACTCGCCGGGGCGCACACGCAGCACCTGGCCGGGCAGAATGGCATCGACATCGACGGTGGTCTCGGTACCGTCGACGGCCACGACGGTCGCGGTCTTGGGCGCCAGGTCAATGAGCGCCTCGATGGCGCCGCCAGTCTTGGATTTGCTGCGTGTCTCGAGATATTTGCCTACGGTGACGAGCGACAAGATCGTGCCGGCGCTCTCAAAATACAGGTTGTCCATGCTCGTCATCATGGCCTCGTGGACCTGACCCGCGGCTAGCTGGTCGGCCATGATGAACATGGCGTAGAGCGACCAGGCGATGGACGCGGTGGCGCCGACGGCGATGAGAGCGTCCATGGTGGGTGCGCCGTGCGCGAGCGATTTAAACCCGTTGATAAAGTAGGCGTCGTTGACGTAGACGATGGGGATGAGCAGGACGAGCTCGGTGAGCGCGAGCGTCATGCTGTGGGTGTGGTCGGTGAAGATGCCGGGCAGCGGCCAGCCGAGCATGTGCCCCATGCCTATGTAAAACAGCGGGATGAGGAAGATAATCGAGATGATGAGGCGGGTGCGCATGGCGGAGGCGGCGGCCTCCAGCTTTTTGGTGGGCGACTCCATATGGGCGGCGTCGGACCTGGCTTGCGCACTTCCGCTTTGGACAGCGTCGGTGCCCGTGCTGATGGGCGAGGCCGAGTAGCCCGCGCGGTCGACAGCGGTGCAGATGTCGTCGGGGGAGACCTGCGCAGGGTCGTAGTCCACCAGCATAGAGCCGGCGAGCAGATTGACCGCGACGCTTTGGACGCCGTCGAGCTTGCTCACGGCACGGTCCACGTGCGCCTGGCAGGCGGCGCATGTCATGCCGCCCACATCGAACTTATCTTGAGCCATGGCTTCTCCTTTCTGTGGTTCGCTGTTGGAATTGTTAACCTGATGATACTATACACCCATACCCCCTGGGGGTGTCTAGTAGTAGTTGGAATGTATGACTTTTCATTACAGATGAGGGTGGCTGCCCAATCGGCGGTCGTCTTTGCCAAACATCTCAATCTGTAACGTCTGGACCGGTTTTTGAACCATAGCTGTTACAGATTTAGACAAACATTTCAGCCGAAAACTAACGTCTCGATCTGTAACAACTAGACCCCGTTTTACCGAGTATTTGTTACAGATCGAGACAATCTCGGAGCAGATGCCCCGGGCATACAACGTAAAACGCCGGGGCGCCCGCGTGATGGGCGCCCCGGCGCATGCTGGGCAGGGTTTGCGAAGCGGTGGGAGGGAGGAGAAGCCGTCCTCCTGAAATCCTTACTCCTGACGACGCTTCTTGTCGGTCAGGAAGACGCCAGCGGCTACGAGCACGACACCTCCGATGACAAACGTCTCACCGGTGAGCGCAGCATTGTCGCCTGTGGTGGGAAGTGCCGAGTTGGCGGCCGTCTTGGCGTTGCCGGTAGACGGCTTTCCAGCAGCCGGCTTAGCGGCAGCCTGCGTGATCTTGGCCTGCTCGGCCTTCGCTGCCTCTTGCTCCTGGCGGGCGATCTCGTCCTTCAGGGCTTGCTCGGCGGCTACGCGTTTTGCCTTCGCCTCGTTGTAGGCATTGAGCGCTGCGGTGTAGGCGGGCGTCGCAGCATCAAGGTCTGCCTGAGCGGCATCAAGTGCGGCCTTTGCGTTATGTTCTGCCTGCTTGGCGGCGACGCACTTGGCAAAGAGGGCATTGAGCGTATCATTCGCGTTTGCATCAGAGCCAGTAGCAATGCCGTTTTCGACGTTGATGGACTTTAGCTTTCCGAGGGTAGCGACAGCGGCATCCGATGCGGCCTGAGAATTCTCGATCGCCTGTTCGGCGTTCGCGATGGCATCATTTGCCGCACCAAGGGCGACTCCGGCCTCAGTCACTGCTGCGTCGGCGTCCTTCTTGGCCGCCTTGGCCGCGGTAAGATTGTTGGCCGCGTTGCTCAGGGCGTCGGCATGGGCCTTCTTTGAAGCAAAGTCGTTTTTCGCCGTGGTCAGATCGCTCGCAGCGTGCTCCGCGGTCGCCGCCTTGGCCTCGGCGTTGTCCTTCGCGGTGTCGAGGGCCTGCTTCTTGGCAGCCGCGTCGCGCTCCGCCTTTTCGAGAGCACTCTGGGCAGACGTCTGGGCTGCCGTGGCTTCATCAAGCGTTTGATGGGCCTTGTCAGCCTTTTCCTGAGCCGCAGCAACATCGGCAGAATACTTGGCAAGTTCCTTCTTTGCATCTTGCAGAGCCTGCTGCTTTACGAGAGTTTCTGCCTTGGCGTCATCAACCTTCTTCTGACTCTGAGCGGCTTGCTCTTGCGATGCCTTAAGCTCGGCGCGCTTCTGGTTGACGACCTGCTCTGCGGTCGCCACGTTACTTTGGGCGGCTTTGACCTGGTCTTCGGCTTCGGTAACTTTTCCGTTTGCCTTGGCGAGATTCTGCTCTGCTAGGGCAACAGCGGCGGCGGCACTTGCTACGCTGTCGTTCTTGGCGGCAAGGTTGCTGTTCGCGGTATCAACGCCTTCCTGCTTTTGAGCGACGAGGGTCTCAGCTACCTTTACGGCATTGGCTTTCGATGCTGCTGTGCTGCGCTTTTGTTCAAGGTCCGTCTTTGCGGCGGCGAGCTTTTCGCTGGCTTTGGAGAGGCTCAGCTGATACTGATCAAAGAGATTCTCGAGTTCATCGATCGAGTATTCTTTCTCGTACAAACCGTAATTATTGTCGATCTCCAAGACGAACACATACGGCCAAAGGGTTCCGCGCGAGTTGATGCCGTATCCCATGGTTTTGGCGTTAGGTTGTACGATATTCAAATAATGGCCGACGGTGCCAAAACCCACGCCTTGGGCTCCGAATTCGGTACCGTGACTCCAGAAAGTCTTCCAAGCATCTTTGGGGGCAACGTTGCCAAGGCCGGCTTTCGCTGCAGCATCGTCAAATATTTTCTTTTCGCCATCAACCCATTGGTGCGCGATGTTTTCTTTCGTGCTGAAGTTCCAAGCGGCATTTTCAAATCCGGCATAGTCTGAGTGCCCCTTCGTTGCGTCGGAGTAATTGGAATCAGACTGAGCGATTGCCATTTGCTCTGCCGTTACCTTAAGCTCGCTAAGGCCGACGCTTTTGCGATATTCATTAATTTCGCGCAGCTTGCCAAACGAAAGCTTGGCGTTGTCGAGTGACGTGCCGTCTTTTTTATCGCCAATGGTCGTCGGGTTTTTATCGCTCTGCCTATAGATGATGTTTGCAGCGTCGTTGGCACCGATGAACTGGTAGAAGCCGATGACGCTCTGCGCCTCCGCCGTCGTTGCCTTATCGGTTGCCGCCTTGCACGTATCGTATGCTTTCTGTGCATCGATAACGGCTTGATCGGCGGCCGCCTGGTTTGCCTTGGCAGTTTTGAGCGCCTTGTCTGCCTGCTCCTTCTCGGCTTTTGCCTGATCGACTTGTTTCTGAGCGGCCTTTGCTTTCTCCAGTTCGGTAGCATGTGCCTGCTTTGCCGAGGTCAACTCCGATTGCGCCGCATCGGCTTTCGTCTGGGCTGCCGTTACATCATTTTCGGCTGCTGCGACTGTCTGCTTCTTGGCTTCGAGCTCGCTTTCGGCACCGGTGAGGGCGTCCTGCTTGGATGCAACGTCGCTATTTGCCTGAGAAAGGCCTGCTTCGGCAGCCGCCTGCTGCTGCTTCGCCTGGTCGAGTGCGCTTTGGGCAGCATCGACCTTTGCCTGGGCGGCGTCATACTCCGGGCCCTCGGCGCCTGCCTTTGCGGCCGCCAAATCGGCTTGTGCGCTGTCGTACGCTGTCTGTGCCGCAACTAGCTTACCATCCGCGGCGGTCTTTTCCTGCTGAGCGGAAGCCAGCGTGCCTGCCGCCTCGTCGTAAGCGCTCTGCGCGGCGCTCTGAGCCTGCTGGGCATCGGCGAGCGCGGAATCGGCAGCGGCCTTTGCAGCCTTTGCTTGGTCCAGAGCGGCCTGCGCATCTGCGGCAGCCTGCTCGGCGACCTTGATTTCCTCCGGCGTTGCGTTGGCGGCTGCCTTCTGGGCTGCCTCGAGCTTGGCCTGCGCATCAGCTGCCGCCTGCTTTGCGGCATCAAGGACCTTCGACTTGTCCTCGGCGTCGGTCTTGGCTGCATCGAGCTTTCCTTGGGCATCCTTCAGCGTGGCACTGGCGCTGTCGGCCGCCTTGACGCTTTCATCGAGCTGGCGAGCATATTCGGCGCGCGCGGCGGCCTCTGCCTGCGAATTATCGGAGACGGAGGCGTCATAGGTGCTTTGTGCGTTGTCGCGGGCCGCCTGCTTTTCGGTATAGGGGGCAGCCACCGTGTCGTAGTCGGATTTGGCGTCTGCCTCGGCAGCCTTTGCGGCATCGATCGCAGCCTGCAGGTCGGCAATCTTCTGGGCGTTTGCCTTTACTGCGGAGCCTGCCGCCTCGCCGGCGTGGATAGCAAGCGGCGACATGATCGCGTCCTGTGCCGTGGTATCACTTGCATCGTTGGCAAATGCCGAGAACGGCGCGAGCAGCGTCGAGCCAGTCATAGCGATGGTGGTTGCCGCGGTGACGGCGAGTCGTGTTGCCTTGTGGCCCGAGAATGTGGGGCGAGGCTCGGCGCCGCCTGAGACTTTCAAGTGTTTAGGTGCGTACTTTGCCATTTCTTCTCCCAATCGTTGAAGGGGTACCTATGACAATTCGTACGTTACGACCGCCGAAAGGGTTCCTGTTGCGCAACATTGGCAAGGAAATATCGACACACTTGAATCACATTTACGAGGCGAAGTTCTCGGCAAGCTAATGTCTCGTTCTGTAACATCTAGAGAGGTTTTTTGACCCTTTACTGTTACTGATTGAGACGTTGTCTCGCGGGGTTGGGGTTTGTCTCGATCTGTAACATCTAGACCTGTATCTGCCGAGCTAGTGTTACAGATCGAGACATTTGCCGGGGAGGGGTCCCGTCACGGCAAGACGCCCGCTCTCTAGATACAGAATCCGGGGATCACACAGGTTCGTTTGTTTGGCTTGTCCGCAGGCGTTGCGTACGTAAAGACGTCGCCGTCGTGGCCCACGCGGTTTATGTAGAGCGTGCCTTCGGTCTCCGACGTATCGGGGCTCACCGTGCGCTCCCACCAGCAGGTGTCCTTGCCCTTCCACTGGCGAACCAGCATCTCGTTCGTGGTATACGGACTTACCTTGAGCTCGCGGAAGAGCTGATACTCCTTGCCCTCGCCGTTGTAGATGTCTGCCAGGTAGTGATAGTCCTCGGCAAACGAATCGGACGGTTGCGTACCGCACAGCTCGACCATGGCGGGCAGCCAAAGGGTTGCGGGCAACTCGCTCAGGCACGATGCGCTGTTGGCGGCGCCCACATTGTTCGAGACCTTCTTGACCCCTTTAATGAGTGCGCGCAACTCGTTGGGCAGCAGCTTAAGGCCGTCGCCGTTGAGCCATTTCCGCAACTCGCAATCTGCCCAGCCGGCGCTCGGCGGTTCAGCTGCAGCGTTGCGCTCGGCAATACCCGCGTCGAACATAAACGTCAGCCCGGCCTTGCCCGTACCGTCCAGAAGCTCATCGTGACGGATGCCCACAAGCTGCGCGCCGACCTCCAGCCCGTTGGTGAGCGTGACACGCTTGGTGCACGGATAGGGGATATGCCCATCAGCGTCGAGCAGGTGGTAACGCTTGGCAATCTCGCGTGCCTCGCTACGGGTCTCGGCGGCCTTAATCTTGAGCGAAATCTCCTGCAGCTGATCCCAGGTGTAGTCGTCAAGTGAACCGCGGATGCCGTCAAGGTAGTCGGGGATGCCAAAGCCATGGGTTGCCGCCCCGATAACGCTGAGCCCCGCAACGGCTGCGCTAGCGCCGCCGATAATAAAGCGGCGGCGGGTCATGGCATCGTGACGGGCCTGATTCAGGATCTCTCGTGCGCGCTCGCCGGCGACGTCGACCTTAAGGTGCGTGCCAGAATCGATATCAATCGCGGCCTCGTCTCCTGTGCCTTCGCGGCCCTCGGATTCGGCATCGGTGAGGTATGCCGAGAGCACCTCGAGCATCTGCTGCTCGGTGGGACGATCGCACTGCTCGACTGAGAGACCCTTCATGATGATTTGGACGAGCGCTTCATCGCCCTCGCAGCGCGGCTCGAGCGGTGCCGGCTTGGTCTTGGTCTTTACGAGATAGAACGAGCCGGTTGCAGCGGCGTCCGTCGACTCAAAGTCAAACGGTTTGCGACCGCTGTAGAGCTGGTACAAAATGCTCGAAAGCGCATAGACGTCGATTGCCGGCGAACGGCGAAGGGCCGCGATGCCTTCGATATCCTGCGTGAGCATCTCGGGCGCGGCGTATGCGGGCGTGGCAAAGCGCCAGATGTCGGCGCGCCGGGTGATCGTGTCGTCGCCGAGAGCCATGGTCGCGGAGCCCATGTCGATGAGGCAGGGGTCAAAGGAACAATCAGCAATCTGCTGCTCGAGCGTTCGGCTGGTGGTGCGGAACATGATATTGGCAGGCGACAGGTCGCGATGGATGACCGGATTCACGAGGCCTTGGGTCATCAAGAGCGCACGAAGCACGGCGTTTCCGACGGCGGCGACCATCTGGGTGGTCAGCCCGCCCGAGGCGTCGTGCGGAAGCAGGGGCAGCGCCTGCTTGAGTGAGGTGCCCTCGACCCACTCCATGAGGATGAGCGGGTCATCCTCACACGAGCCGTAGCCATAGACGCGCGGAAATCCGCGCAGGTGCGAGACGGTACACAGATGACGGTACTCCTCGAACAGCGCAGCGGTGTTGGCCAGGTGCGCTGCCGATTGCTCGGCGGAGCGGTCGGGGGCTTGGCCGGAAAGGATGGCGTTGTCCTTGAGTAGCTTGACGGCAAAGACCTCGCCGCTCGTGTTGGTCGCGCGCAGCACGTGCCCGATGTTGCCGTTGTTGCGGTGGGCCGTCTGGAGAATAAGCGTCATAAACCGACGCTTGGCGTCGTCCTCGGCGCTGGGGTCGACCGCCACGGCGGTATCGAAAGTATCGAGACGGATGAGTTTGTCGCCATAGGCGCTATCGGTAGTATCCATGGCGTTCCTTTGTCTGGCATGGGTTGCCGCACGTATACGTGAGCAGTGCGGATATCGGTAAAGTACCATGATAGCCGCACTGCCCACGTATACCGCTGTGCATTGTCGTTTACGACGCAGAAGGTAGAAGACGAAAGACGGACGGCGACCGTCTTTCGATCGCCGTCCGCGCTAGTCCACAATGACAAGGAATGTCGTATAGAGACCCAAATGAAGTCTGTCGCTGTTGGCGATTTCCACGGGGGGATAGATCTTGCCGGGCTCGCGTTGGTCGCGCGGCGGCTCAATCACAATATCGCCGTCGCGCGCGCCCGATTCGAGCACCGTGCCGTTGGTCGATCCAAGGCCCTGGGCGTACCAGTGCTCACCCTCAAGCCAAATGCGAAGATGCTCGCGCGATGCGTCGGCGCCCACATCGGTGATGCTGGGCGAGGTTTTGGGCAGAGAACCAATCACGGTGCCGTGCGGATCGCGTGTGAGGGGATGGATTTGCATGTCGGCGCAGTTGTCGGCATGGGTTCTGAGCAGACCGAGGTTGGGGGCGACGGTGCGCGGCTGCTCCAGGCTGCTCATAAAGCCACGTCCGACGGTAGTTTCGGTGGTGCCAAAGTGCTCGCCCGTCTTGCTGTCGCAAAAGCGCTCGACGGTGGCCACGACCTGAACGGGATCGGCGAGCGCCCCCGTTGCCACAAAGAGCATAAGGTAAAGCGTGCTTTTCTCGCGCACGGCATTGCCGTCAAAGTTGTCGATGCGATTGAGGGCATTTGCATATAGGCGGCTGTCCAGCTTGTAACTGGTGAGAGCCGACATCATTTCGTTGGCGGCCGGACCGCGATAGTGCTCGGCGATTGCCCGATAGGCGGACTCGCCGCCGCCGAGCTTGCTGCAGATTGCCGAGGAAAGGTTGAGCGTGGTGACGGTAAAGTCGCTGTAGATGGAGGGCGCGCACTGGTCAGGCTTGCGATGGACGATGTAACGGGTGAGATACGAGCGGTTGGAAGAGCATTTCTCGAGCAGGGTACTGCCGAGATAAGAGTTTCCATTGATAAGCATTCGGGCGATCTCGAGATGTTTAAGACCGCCGAACGAGCGAATATCGTTATAGAGGACCGAGCAAGGCGTCTCTGCTGCCACGGATACCTCCTTTGATTGCTTCCTAGCCAATATGGCGATAGGAATTAATGGCCCCCGGTGGGCGACGTATTAAATGGCCGCGCAATATATAGCGTAACCAAAGCAACATTATAGGCCACATGTTCGAAATTGCAGGAAGCCTGAGAGATTTGGTTTGGACTGGACGGAAATCCCCCTCTGTCTTGATCTATAACAATTAGGACCGATTTTACTCGGTAACTGTTACAGATTGAGACGTTTGTGAACCGTGTCGACCGTTTGTCTCGATCTGTAACACGTAGAGGAAGATTTGCCCTGTAACTGTTACAGATTGAGACAATCAGCCGGGCCCACCTCGTCCGCCTCGTCATCTGTGGTTTACGTGGGGGCATGCGAAGCACGGGTATACTAACCGGCGGCGAATCTGCTCCATCGCTTAGAGCTGCTGCGTCTGGACGGCGCGTGATAGGGCTGCCAAAGCGATCGCCAGCGTGCTGAGCAACGTCCTCTCTGTGCGCACCCGTTTTTGTATGTATTAGCGCACTACCAAGCACGCCCGCGCGGCCGCATGCCGTGCCCATAGCGCGTGCAGATAAGGAACAACAACATATGCGTAATTCTGTATCTGACGTCACGGACGCCGAGATCCTGGACGAGGCCCGCGAGGCTATGACCCAGGCTGCCTTCGATGCCGCCGATGAGGCCAATGCTGCCCAGGCCGTCGAGTCCGCTACCGAGAGCCTGCCCGCCTTTGACGAGCTGGGGCTTTCGGACGAGATACTCCGTGCTATCGAGAACCTGGGCTACACGGCGCCGACGCCCGTGCAGGCCGGCTCGATCCCCGTGGTGCTCGAGGGTCGCGACCTGCTTGCCGCCGCTCAAACCGGCACCGGCAAGACGGCCGCCTTCTTGCTGCCGACCATGAACAATCTGGAGCACATTGCTCCGCCCAAACCCGTGCGCGAGCGCGGCGGCCGCAACCGCCGTCGCGGTGCCAAGAAGCCCGAGGGCAACGGCCGCGGCCCCGTGATGCTCGTCATCACCCCCACGCGCGAGCTCGCCCAGCAGATCGACGAGGTCGCGAGCAAGATCGCCGACGTCACCGGCCATGTCGCCGTGACCGTCGTGGGTGGCGTGAGCTACAAGCCGCAGACCGCGGCACTCAAGTACGGCTGCGATATCCTGGTCGCCACGCCGGGCCGTCTGGTCGACCTGATCGAGCAGGGCGCCTGCCACCTGAACGAGGTCAAGGTGCTGGTACTCGACGAGGCCGACCGCATGCTCGACATGGGCTTTTTGCCCGCCGTCCGCCGCATTGTGCGCGAGACGCCGGCCGAGCGCCAGACGCTGCTGTTCTCGGCGACGCTCGACGAGGAGGCCGTGGGCGAGATCACCGACCTGGTGAGCGATCCGGCTCGCGTGGAGATCGCGCCCGCCACGTCGACCGCCGACACCGTCGACCAGTTTGTGTTCCCGGTGTCCATCGAGGCCAAGAATAACCTGTTGCCCGAGTTCCTCAAGAAGGAGGGCCCGGAGCGCACCATCGTCTTTATGCGCACCAAGCATCGCGCCGACAGCTGCTGCCGTCGTCTGGAGCGTAAGGGCATCAAGGCCGCCGCGATTCATGGCAACCGCAGCCAGGCCCAGCGCGAGCGCGCGCTTTCTGCCTTCCGCGACGGCACCGTCGACGTGCTGGTGGCAACCGATGTTCTCGCCCGCGGCATCGACATTAGCGACGTGCGCTACGTCGTGAACTTTGACGTGCCGGCCGAGCCGACCGACTATATCCACCGCATTGGCCGTACGGGCCGCGCCGGCGAGCTGGGCTGGGCCATTACGTTTGTGACCGAGCAGGACGTCGATGAGTTCTACGAGATCGAGAAGCTCATGGACAAGACGGCCGATATTTACGAAGCCGGCGACCTGCATGTGGGTCCCAACCCGCCTGCGGTTGATCCCGAGCGCGACCCTGCGGCCTTTAAGGTGAAGAAGAAGACTAAGCGCGGCAAGTCCAAGAGCAAGAAGAAGCTTGAGCAGGCGCGTCGCGACGGCAAGCGCAACGGCGACGATTACGGCGATGTTGCCGGTCGTTCCAACCGCGGTCGCGACGAGCGCCGCGGCGACGGCGAGCGTCCGAGCCGTCCCAAGCGCGGCGGCAAGACCCGCGTGCGCGAGGGCGTTCAGGCTCGCGTGGACGAGGCTGTTGAGAGCGTGGCTCGCGAGGTAGCTGCCGAGGAGCGCGGCGGTGCTGGTGCCGCTGAGCAGCCTGCGCGCGGCAACCGTGCCGAGCGTCGTGCCAAGCAGTTCCAGGGCGAGGCACACCGCCGTCGTCGTGAGGACGAGGACCGCGGCGGTCGTCGTCGTGTCGAGCGCGAGGACGAGGGCCACGGTTCGCGCGGTGGCAAGCGCGGTGCGGGCGACCGCCGTCGTTCCGGTCGCGACGGCGAGCGCGGCGGGCGCGATGAGCGCCGTGGCGGCGAGGGCCGTGGTGAGCGCGGTGCCCGCGGTGGCGAGTCCCGTGGCGGCAAGCGCTTTGAAGAGCGCGGTAGCCGCGGCGGCGAGCGTCGCGAGGGTGCTCGCGGCAATGGCGGCCGCGGCGGCGCCGCTCGTTCTAACGAGTCGCGCGATCGTCGTGACCCGCGTGCCAGCCGCGATCGTCGCGATGACTGGCGCAACTACGACGATACCCGCGAGGAGCGTCGCGGCGGCTATCGTGGTGGGCGTGGCGGCAACCAGGCCGGTTCCCGTGGCGGCCGCGCCGGCGGTCGCGATAACCGTGGCAGCTACGGCAACAGCCGTGGCGGCAAGCGCGGCGGCAGCTCCCGTCGCCCCGGCGACGGCGGCGGCAAGCGTAAATAACACACGCATCGCCCGCTAGAGCGAGGTGAACCAAGGGCCCCGAGCAACTACGCTCGGGGCCCTTTTTGTTTGCCGTATCCGATCGCTAGTTCAAATGTGATTTCCTCGGGAATGCATCTAGAGGATGCCGTGGGCCTGTTTCCTACCATGCGGCAATGGGTCCCATGGGGTGCGCCGTGCATTTTTTGGAGTATTCTGCAGTTCGAGTTGTCTGCATATGATTTGACGTCGCCAACGGTGGCTTTCGGATATCCCTAGCGAGCGTTCTGAGTCAGATTTCGTCGTTTTCCGGAGCAGGGGCGCGTCATTCTCGCCATGTCGGAACCCAAAATGACGCAGCGCCCTAAAGGTTTGCCCGCTCGGGGTATTGCTGGCGCGGTCACGTTGCAGAATACTCCGTTTTTTGCACGGGCCAGGATGGGGTACCTCGGGAGAACACGGCGGTATCCCGTAAATATATACAATCTGTACCGTAATTTATACAAAACGAAGAGGCAGACAGCGTAGGGTGGGTGCATTGGGGTGCTTGGTGCATCAAAACGGGGACCCCACGTGCCGTATACTCTGGCTGGATGTGAAAGCGGCTTGACGCGTTGCCAGGCGTAGGGGAGGGTGCCTCGATGAGCGTATTCGAAATTGTGTTTAGTCCGACGGGTGGAACGCAGAAGGTGTCTGGCCTTGTGGCCGGGGCACTGGACAAGAATACCGTTACCGTCGATCTGACCGTTAGCGGGCTAGATTTCAGCGCTGTCTCGATGACCGAGGACGACGTGGCCGTAATCTCTGTGCCGGCGTATGCCGGTAGAATCCCGGCTGTGGTGGCTGACCGGTTGGGCATGGTGCGCGGCAACGGGGCTCGGGCTGTTTTGGTTTGCGTATACGGAAACCGCGCGTTTGAGGACACGCTCGTAGAGCTGGAGGACGTTGCGAAGCATGCGGGATTCCGGGTGATCGCGGCAGTTGCAGCCATTGCAGAACATTCCATTGCACGACAGTTTGCTGCCGGTCGTCCGGATGCGCAGGATACGGCGCAGCTCGCAGAGTTTGCGCAGCAAATTCAGCAAAAGCTGTTGGCTGAGGATACATCCGAGCCCTCTATTCCCGGCAATCGTCCTTATAAACAAGCCGAAGGTCACCGCATGGCACCCGAGGCAACAGGGGATTGTGTCTCCTGCGGTGCATGCGCCGCGGCGTGCCCCGTTTGTGCTATCGACAAGGGTGACCCCAAACGAGCAGCTGGCGAGGCGTGCATCTCCTGCATGCGCTGCATTGCCGTATGTCCGCGAGGCGCTCGTAAGCTTGATCCCAACAAGCTATCCGCTGTTTCCCAGATGCTGAGCAAGGTTTGCGTCGCGCGGAAGGAATGCGAGCTCTTCATCTAGCGCAAGTGAGATTGGTGCAAACAAACCTGGCCCTTTTGCACCAAAAACGATCCGTTTTCCTCCGTTCCCAAGGGATCATGTGATCCGAAGGGGACGGAGGAAAACGGATCAAAAAGGAAAAATAGTAAGGCGCTCTTTTTCACATTGAATATTGCAATTTGGTAACGCGTTTTATCAAATATGGCATTTATCTGCGGTAATGTTCTATTTCACCGCTGAGGACGACGTTTCATACCGCCTGCCGAACCGTGTTGCTGCCAAACAACTTTATAGGTCAGTGTGTTGCGTGTAGCAATTTCGCCCGGCCTCGCCTCCGGGCTGCCATGTGAGAGGGGATCTTATGGCTCGACTGCATGTAATGGAACGCAGCCACGCTCAGGCCGTCATGGACGACCTGCACGATGCGCTCGGACGTCGTCTGGCGGTGAGTTCGCTCGCTCCGTGTCCCGTTGAGTTTACGGCAGCGCTCGTCAACCTGTGCTCCACCCAGAGCTGCGGCAAGTGCACGCCCTGCCGCGTGGGCCTGAGCGCGCTGAGCGACCTGCTCGCCGATGTGCTCGAAGGGCGCGCCGATGAGTCCACGCTCAACCTTATTGAGCGCACGGCCCGCACCATCTACCTTTCGAGCGACTGCGCCATCGGCTACGAGGCCGGCGCCATGGCGCTCACGGCCATTCGCGGCTTCCGCGACGACTTTGAGCACCACATTCGTGAGCACTCCTGCGGCTTTGACCGCGAGGCCCGTGTCCCGTGCGTCTCAGGCTGCCCGGCGCACGTCGACATTCCCGGGTACATTTCGCTCGTTGAGGCCGGCCGCTATGCCGATGCCGTCAAGGTCATCCGCAAGAACAATCCGCTTCCGCTCGTCTGCGGCCTGGTGTGCGAGCATCCCTGCGAGATGCACTGTCGCCGTGGCATGGTCGACGACCCCATGAACATCCTTGCCCTCAAGCGGTTTGCCGTTGAGCATAGCGACCTCAACGACCACAAGCCACATGTAGTGGACAACACTGGTAAGCGCGTCGCCGTGATCGGCGGCGGTCCGGCCGGTCTTTCTTGCGCCTACTACCTGGCCGTGATGGGCCACAAGGTGACCATTTTTGAGCAGCGCCACCACCTGGGTGGCATGCTGCGCTACGGAATCCCCAGCTATCGTCTGCCACGCGAGCGCCTGCAGGCCGAGATCGACTGGATCATGAGCGCCGGCATCGATGTGGAACTCGACCACTCCGTGAACGGCGAGGAGCTCGCCCGTCTACGCGACGAGTTCGATGCCGTCTACCTAGCCATCGGTGCCCACAGCGACAAGAAGCTCGGCCTTCCGGGCGAAGAGGCGCCCGGCGTTGAGTCGGCCGTCAAGATGCTGCGCGCCATCGGTGATGACGAGCTGCCCGACCTAAGCGGCCAGCGCGTGTGCGTCATCGGCGGCGGCAACGTTGCCATGGACGTGGCACGCTCTGCCGTGCGCTGCGGTGCCGAAAAGGTAAGCATCGTCTACCGCCGTCGCATCTGCGATATGACGGCCCAGGATGCCGAGATCGCCGGTGCCCAGGCCGAGGGCTGCGAAGTGCTGGAGCTGACAGCCCCGCTCGCCATCGAGACGGGCGAGGACGGTCGCGTGAACGGCCTGCGCGTGCAGCCGCAGATTATCGGCGAGCCCCGCCGCGGTCGTCCGGCTCCGCGTGCCGCCGCCACGCCCGAGCACGTCATCCCCTGCGCGCGCGTGTTCGTCGCCATTGGCCAGGACATCGATTCCAAGCCGTTTGAGGAGATGGGCATTGCCTGCAAGTGGGGCTGCGTCGTCACCGATTCGGATGGCGCCGTGCCCAACTTCGATGGCCTCTTTAGCGGCGGCGACTGCCAGACCGGCCCCGCTACCGTCATCCGCGCCATCAATGCCGGCCGCGTGGCTTCGGCAAACATCGACCGCTATCTGGGCTTCGACCACAAGATCAAGCTCGACGTGGAGCTGCCGACCGTCCAGTTTAAGGGCAAGCACGAGTGCGGCCGCTGCGAGCTGGGCGAGCGCGAGGCCGGCGAGCGCATTCACGATTGGAATCTGGTCGAGCAGGGTCTCACCGAGCAGGAGGCGCGCCAGGAGGCGAGCCGCTGCCTGCGCTGCGACCACTTTGGCTTTGGCGCGTTCCGCGGAGGGAGGAACCTGGAATGGTAGAGCCCAACAAAACCACCGTCAGCGACAACACCGAAAACGGAGCGCACAATATGGTCAAGCTTACTATCGATAATTGCGAGGTCGTGGTTCCCGAGCACACCACGATCCTGGACGCAGCCAAGTCCGTCGGCATTCAGATTCCTACCCTGTGCTACCTGCGCGATCTAAACGAGATCGGCGGTTGCCGCGTGTGCGTGGTCGAGGTTGAGGGCTGCGACCAGCTGGTTGCCGCCTGCAACAACTACGTGCTCGACGGCATGGTGGTCCACACCAACAGCCCCAAGGCGCGCGAAGCCCGTCGCACCAACGTGCAGCTGCTGCTGTCCCAGCACGATTCGCAGTGCACGAGCTGCGTGCGCAGCGGCAACTGCAACCTGCAGACCATCGCCAATGACCTGGGCATTTTCTATCTGCCGTATCAAAGGCATTTGACGGGCGAGGGCTGGGATTTCGATTTTCCCATCATCCGCGAAAACGACAAGTGCATCAAATGCATGCGCTGCATTAAGGTGTGCGAGAGCGTACAGGGCCTAGGGATCTGGGACCTGACCAACCGCGCCACGCATACCGCCGTGGGTACCCGCGGGCGCGTGCCAATCGGCAAGACCGATTGCGTCGCGTGCGGCCAGTGCATTACGCATTGTCCGACGGGCGCACTGCGCGAGCGCGACGATACCGAGACCGTGTTCGATGCTCTCGCCGATCCCGACAAGATCGTGCTGGTGCAGATTGCGCCGGCCGTGCGCAGCGCTTGGGGCGAGGAGCTCGGCATTCCGCGCGAGGCGGCCACCGTCGAGCGCCTGGCGTGTGCGCTGCGTCGCGTGGGCTTTGAGTACGTGTTCGATACCGATTTCTCGGCCGACCTCACCATTATGGAGGAGGGCTCCGAGCTGCTCGAGCGCCTGGGCGCCGCCGCCAAGGGCGATGGTGACAGCCGCGGCTTGCCCATGTTTACGAGCTGCTGCCCGGGTTGGGTGCGCTTTGTGAAGGCCCGCTATCCGGAGTTTGTTGACAGCCTGTCTACGTCCAAGTCGCCGCAGCAGATGTTCGGCGCCATCGCCAAGACCTACTATGCCAAAGTGCTGGGCGTGGAGCCCGAGCGTCTGTTTGTGGTGTCCGTGATGCCGTGCACGGCCAAGAAGGCCGAGTGCGCGCTGCCGAGCATGGTGGGCGAGGACGGCACGCCCGATGTGGACGTTGCGCTGACGGTGCGCGAGATGGTGCGCATGATCCGCGCGAGCCACGTGAGCGTGGATACGCTGGTTGAGGAGCCGCTCGATACGCCGCTGGGCTTTGGCACGGGCGCGGGTGTGATCTTTGGCGCCACGGGCGGCGTGATGGAGGCCGCCGTGCGCTCGGCCTATTACCTGGTGACGGGCAAGAACCCCGACGCCGACTTCTTTACCGATGTGCGCGGCCTGGACGGCTGGAAGGAAGCCGTCGCCGATATCGATGGTACCAAGGCGCGCGTCGCCGTGGCGCACGGGCTGGGCAACGCCGCCCGCCTGCTCGATGCGATTCGCGACGGCCGTGTGAGCTATGACTTCGTCGAGGTCATGGCGTGCCCGGGCGGCTGCGTCGGTGGCGGTGGTCAGCCGATCCATGACGGTTGCGAGCTGGCTGCCGAGCGTGGCCAGGTGCTGTGGGGCCTGGATGCGAAGGCGGACATTCGCTTTTCGCACGAGAATCCCGATGTTCAGGCATGCTATCGCGAGTTCTTGGGCGCGCCACTCTCGCCGCTGGCCGAGGAGCTGCTACATACCGACCATCACGCCTGGTCGATGCCCAACGAGGGGGCGTGCTAGCAATGCGCGCGTTTGATGTTGAGATGTCGCGCCGGGGGTTTGCCTCGGTGCTCGCCGCGGGCGCCCTGTCGCTTGCGCTCGCGGGCTGTGGCGGCGGGGCTGCCGGTGCCGGGTCCGCCGCGGGCTCGGCTGCCGGGTCTGCTGCGGGCAGTTCTGCTGTCGAGCCGGTCGAGGTGCACGTCGCCTCGCTCAAGGGGCCGACGTCGATCGGTCTGGTGCAGTTTATGGACCAGGCTACCGATGGCGAGACGGACAATGAGTTCGACTTTGCGATCAACACCGCCGCCGACGAGATTGTGCCCAAGGTCATTCAGGGCGATGTCGACATTGCCCTGGTGCCCGCCAACGTGGCGAGCGTTCTCTACAACAAGACCGAGGGCGCGGTGCGGGTCATCGACATCAACACGCTGGGCGTGCTGAACGTTGTGACGGGCGATGCGGGCGTGACCTCGTTTAGCGATCTGGCGGGTCGCACCGTCTACATGACGGGCAAGGGCACCACGCCGGAGTACGTCATGAACTACCTGCTGGAGCGCGCGGGCCTGACAGGCCAGGTGGCGCTTGAGTTTAAGAGCGAGCCCACTGAGGTGCTCTCGGCCCTGCTTGCCGACCCGTCCGCCGTGGGCGTGCTGCCCGAGCCGTTCAAGACCGCTGCCATCGCAAAGAGCGAAGGCAAGCTGTCGGCACCGGTGAGCCTGACCGATGTGTGGGATGAGCTGGCGGGTGACACGGGCTCTCGTTTGCTGACGGGCGTGACCGTGGTGCGCCGGGTCTTTGCCGAGGAGCATCCCGAGGCCGTGGCGGAATTCTTGAGCCGCCACGCGGCGAGTGTGAAGGCCGTCAATGCGGCGCCGGCAGACTGGGCGCAGGCCGTGGTCGATGCGGGCATCGTGGATAACGCCACGATTGCCGAAAAGGCGATTCCCGGATGCATGCTCGTGTACCGGACGGGGAAGGATATGAAGGCGGCGCTCGGTGGGTACCTGCAGGTGCTGGCCGATGCGGACGCGAGCGCCGTGGGCGGCAAGCTCCCGGCTGATGATTTCTACTACATGGAGTAGCCCGTGCGTGCGTTTGCTCGACAAATGACAAAGCGTATGAAGGCGGTGGCGGCAGCAGGTGCCGTTGCCGCCTTTTGGCTTGCCGTGTGGGCTTTCGCGGCGGCGCTGGTGGCGCAGCCGCTGATTTTGCCGGGGCCGGGCGCTGTTGTGGTGGCGTTGCTGCGGCTGGTGTGCGATGCCAACACGTGGGCGATTCTGGTGGGCTCAGGCGCACGAATCTTGGGCGGACTGGCGCTTGCCGCGATCTGCGGCGGTGTACTGGCGGGAGTCTCGGTGCGGTCGCGGGCGTTTGCGCACCTGGTGGCTCCGGCACTGTCGTTTGTAAAGGCGACGCCGGTCGCCTGCGTGGTGGTCCTGCTGCTCATTTGGCTGGGGTCGGCGCGCGTGAGCATCGCGGCGGTCTTTTTGATGGCGCTGCCGGGCGTGTATTTTTCGCTGGCCGAGGGCTTGGCACAAGTGGATAAACCGCTGGAGCAGATGTTCCGTCTGCATGGCGTGCGCGGCTGGCGCCTGTTTTGCGTCCATACCTGGCGCGAGGTGCTGCCGTTTGTGCTTTCGTGCGCCCGCGCCGTGATCGGCATGAGCTGGAAGGCCGGCGTGGCAGCCGAGCTGATCGGCATGGCGGTGGGCACCGTGGGTGAGCGCATCTATCAGGCAAAGCTTTTGATTGAGACGGCTGATCTGCTGGCGTGGACCGTGTTGGTCGTAGCCGCCTCGTGGGCGTGTGAGCGCGTGCTGGTGTGGCTTCTGCGGGTTTCGGGGCCCGTGGCGTGGCGCGCGGCCGTGCGGGCGCATGGGCATGGACTGCGCGGGCGTGCGGGGGCTGCGAGCGATGGCGCTGCGGCGGAGCTTGCGCTTGCCGTGGGCGACCGAGCGCCCTGGGTGCCGGCGCTCGATGGACTGGTACTTCGCGTTTCTGCTGGTGGGCGCACCTGCGTGATGGGCGCTTCGGGCGTGGGCAAGTCGACGCTGCTTGCGCTGGCGGCGGGCGAGTGCGCGCCGTGCTCCATGGTGTTTCAGGATGTGCGCCTGGTAGAGGGCGCCTCGGCTTTGGATAACGTGCTGGTGTGCGCCGACGCGCGCGTGGATGCCTCGAGTGCCGCAGCCCTGTTGCGCCTGCTGGTGCCGGGGGTCGATGTACATGCTCGTGTGGCCGAGCTCTCGGGCGGGCAGCGCCGTCGCGTCGAGATTGCCCGATCCCTGCTGTGCCCAGGCGACGCGGTGATTCTGGACGAGCCCTTTACCGGTCTAGATACCGCTGCGCGCGACGCATGCGCCGAGGCCGTGCTCGACTTGCTCGACGGCCGTATGCTGTTGCTTGCCACGCACGATTCCGCTGACGCTCGGGCCCTCAATATCTCGGACATCATCACGCTCTAAATACTTACCCAGCAACAAAATGATCCGTTTTTCTCCGTCTCCATAGGGCCGGGTATGGTATTCTATCTGCGGGGTAATACTTAGGAATACCAAGTAATACCAACGCCGTAGAAACAAACTCCAGATGCGGGCCAATCGGGTTGCCTTCACAGCCCGTCGCCCAGCCGCGTGGCCCGCATCTATCCGCATCACCGTCGTTTCAAAAAGGAAGCGCCATGGCAGAACACATGACCCCGGTTGTCGCGAAGGTCTTGCCCGAGGAAAAGGCGGCCTTCGCGGCGGCAACCCAGCTCGTGGGCACCACGCCGTCCAACGCCATCCGCATGTTTATCGCCGCGTTCAATCGCTGCGGCACCTTCCCGTTCGACATTTCGCCCAACGGGGCCTTTGGCGCTGCGCCCGATTCTCGTCAACAATGACCGTCCCAAACTGCCGGCACTTGGGGACGTTCCTTTTCAGCCGGCAGTTAAGGAACGTCCCTAAGTGCCGGGTTTTGAGGAGGTTGGCATGCTCAATGCGATGGCGTGGGCGCTTGCCTGTTTTGGCGTTGTCGCTGCCGATATAGCCCTGAGCGTGGTTCTGTTTTCAGTTCTCGATGCCGTGTCGGTGCTGACGGGTTTCCCGATCGACAACCTCGATATTCAATGGTTCCAGGCTGCCGCTCAGACGGCGTCATTTTTGATGGCGCTGCTGTGGTGGCGTTATCTGTGGCCCCGCTCCTTCATGGCACGCCGGCAAGGCGAGCGCCCGCTCGGTGGGGGAGCAAGCGCGGCATGGAAGCGCATTGCCTGCGTTGTCGTGATCGGCCTATCCATGCAGGTGGTCATTAGCTACCTATGCGACGGCGTGCTGTCGCTGCTGCCCGAGGTCGCGGCAGACTATAGCGAGCTCGTCGAGGAAACGGGCATGGGCGATACCAGCCTTCTTGCCGTCCTGACCACGGTGCTCGGCGCTCCGTTTTGCGAGGAACTGCTGGTGCGCGGCATCATCTTTGAGTTTTCGCTGCGTGCGTTTAATCCACAGTGCCGTTCGCTCTGGAAGCGCCGGCGCCGCGCGAACGCGCAAGACGGCGCCATGGTGCCCTGGGCGGCCCCAAGCACGTGGGGTATCGCCGCGGCAATCGTGCTGCAGGCGGCCATCTTTGGCTTTATGCATATGAACTGGGTGCAGGGCTGCTATGCGGGCGCTGCCGGCCTCATTTTTGGTTGGGTGTTCGTGACCACCGGAAAGCTCCGCTACACGATCCTGCTGCATTTTGCCTTTAACGCCGGGTCGTATCTCATGACGTTGCTGTGGTTTGTGAACACGCCGCTCGACGTTGTGGTCACGGTTGGCATCGCCGGCTTTGTGCTGGTAGAGGCGATGCACTCGCTGCTTCGATTGCGCATTCCCGTGTCGCGCGAAGCTGATCGGTCTGAGTAATAACGCCTTTAATTAGACCGATGCGTCCTGAACGCACCTGGCGTTTCGCCGAATGCTTCTTTAAATTTTGAGTAAAAGAATGACATGTTGGAGATGCCGACTTTTCGGGCTACATACTGCACGCTGCGCTCGGTGTTATTGAGAAGATATGCCGCCTCTGTGAGCTGCTGGTTGAGCTTGATTTGCGAAAACGTTTTGCCGGTTTTTTGCTTGATCAAGCTGCTGAGATAGCTGGTGCTATAACCCGTATCGCTCGCAATGCTTTCGAGTGTGCAGTCGCCGTAGCTTCGCTCAATATGATTCAGAATCGACACGATGCGTTCGTCCGACATGATCGCCTGGTTATCAGTTGCGGAGCGTCGGTACAGTCCTCGAATGAGAACAAGGAATAGGCTGACGGCGAGGTGCCTCATGAGTTCATTGGAATAGGCATCTTTAAAGTGATATTCGATAAAGAGCATCTCGATGAGGCGTCGCGCATGTCGGGCGTATTCCTCTGGAAGAATGAGATATTTTCGGGCCTCGCGGTTTTTGGACACAAAATCAAATAGAAGATTCGTTAATGGTGACGCGCCGGGTAGCTGGCTCAGGAACAACGAATCGAACATTTCTTTTTTGAAGACGATCGAAATGACGATATCATGCTCGCCCTTAACGTATGGAACGCTTCTGACTACGCCGGTGTTGCAAATGAGCACGTCGCCCTTTTTAAGGAGTAGTCGCCGTCCGTTGACGATAAACGTGCAGACGCCGTCGTACACGTAGTTAAGCTCCATATCCCGATTGATATGAGGAGGAATATCGGTAAAGCGCGACTCCTTGATAAGGCCCACGGGGTTTTCGTCGAGAGTTTCTTTCCAATCAAACAGATAGACCTCTTCGCCGTTAATGGTTGTGGTTTCCACCCTGTTATATCGCGGGCTGAGTTCTCCAGGATGTGTGCGATGCCACTCTTCGGTCTCGGTATGCGTATAGAGCAGCTGTTTGAGATTCGAATCCATGGGGTGCTCCAGGGGTGAACGGTAGAATCGATGCCTTAAACAGTATTATAACTAAAAAAATGTTATAAACCCACGCTTTCTATGCGATATCTTATGCATCTTGTTCTTCCTAGTATTGGGTTATCCGCTGGAGCATCCGATCAAGGAGGGCAAATGAGTAAGTTAAAACATGGGTTTGACTCCGACTTTTTATGGGGCGGAGCCATATCGTGCTCGCAGGCCGATGGTGCCTGGAATGAGGGCGGAAAGGGAAAGTCGACGCAGGATTGTCGATGGCTGGATGGTACCTGGACTCATGACCAGATTGAGGACAAGCATCAAAACAACCCCTTCTGCCATGACGAACTAATGAACGCTCTCGCAGATGATGGTGTTGAGTTCTACCCGTTTAGGCGCGGTAACGACTTCTATCATCACTACCGTGAGGACATCGCGCTTTTTGCGGAGATGGGCCTCAAGCTGTTCCGCACTTCTATTTGCTGGAGCCGAATCTATCCTAACGGAGATGATCTTGAACCTAACCGCGAAGGCATCGAGTGGTATCGAAGCATGCTGGGTGAGTGCAAAAAGCACGGCATTAAAACCTTCGTCACCATGCTCCACTATGACATCCCGGTAAATCTTGTCACCACATATGGGGGATGGAAGAATCGCAAGACGATTGATTTCTTCGCCCGCTATGTCGAGACAATCGTTACGGAATTGGGCGATCTGGTCGATTTCTGGCTGCCTTTTAACGAGTTCAATGCAGCGCGTTTTTCGCCTTGGGACGGGGTCTGTCTGGTCAAAGACGAAGAGGGGGAGAACTTCGATCGAGCCATCTTCCAGTGCCTGCACCACGAGTTCGTTGCCAATGCGCGTGCCGTCGAGATTGTCCATCGTCTTTCGCCCGATACTCCCGTTGGCGGCATGATCGCTCGATTCTGTACGTATCCCGCCACCTGCCGTCCCGAAGATAACATGCAGGCTATTCACGACGACCAGTATTCCAACTGGTTCTATACGGACGTGATGGCTCGTGGAAAATACCCCGCTTATATGAATCGCTATTTCGACGCGTGCGATATCGAGATTCAAATGGAGCCGGGCGATGAAGAGCTCATCGCTCGCAACACGGTCGACTTCCTGGCCTTCTCGTACTACTTTTCCCAGGTATCCACCTGCGATCAGGGATGGGAGAAGACTGCGGGAAATCTGGTCATGGCAAACAAGAACCCTTATCTCGAGACGAGTGAGTGGGGCTGGCAGCTCGATCCCATTGGCCTGAGGGTTACCCTTAACCAGATGTATGACCGCTATGGGCTGCCCCTGTATATCGCCGAGAACGGCCTCGGTACATCTGATGTAGTCGAGGAGGATGGCAGCATCCACGACGAGTATCGAATCGATTATTTGCGCCAGCACATAAAGTGCCTTAAGGAAGCAGTGATCGATGGCGTTGACGTGCGCGGATACATGATCTGGGGATTCATTGACCTTGTTGCCTGCGGTCCTCTTACGATGGACAAGCGCTACGGGCTTATCTATGTCGATCTGGATAATTGCGGCAACGGCACTGCGGAGCGCTCGCGTAAAGACTCTTTCTATTGGTATCAGAAATGTATCGCCACTAATGGCGAGGATCTTGGGTAGGAGTGATTGTCGTGGCAGACAAGAAGGAACTGGCCGCTCGTGTCCTCGAGCTCGTGGGCGGCGCCGATAACGTTGTTATGGCAACGCACTGCATTACAAGGCTCAGATTCAACCTGAAGGACGATAGCAAGGCAGATCTGGAGGCCCTTAAGACGCTTGACGGCGCCTTGGGCGCGCAGGTTAAAGACGGGCAGTGGCAGGTTATCATCGGCGCCAGCGTGGGGTCGGTATATGACGAATTGGAGCCCATGCTAGGTGACAGGATGGGTGGCGAGGTCTCCGCCGACGCCGGGCAGCCTGAGCTCCAAAAAGGTTCGGCTCGCGTATTCGATATCATCACCGGCATCTTCTCCGCTATCATTCCCGCACTGGTGGCGGGAGGCATCGTAAAGGGCATCCTGGCTGCTATCGCGGCTTTTGGAATCGACACGGGTGCCGGCGACTTTGCGATATTCAATATGATTTCGGATATCCCGTTCTACTTCTTGCCGTTTTTGCTGGCAATGTCTACAGCTGATAAGTTCCGGGTCAACCGTTCGCTTGCGCTTTGTGTTGCCGGATCGCTGATGTACCCGACCATTGTCAACGCTGTCGGTACGGGCGAGACGCCCCTTGCGCTGTTCGGTTTTGCGGTGCCGATTTTTAGCTACGCCGATTCCGTGTTCCCGGTTATCTTTGGCGTCATTGGCTTGTCTTTTGTATATCGCGCAATCGACAAAGTCGTGCCGGATCTTTTTAAGCTCGTTGTCGTTCCGGCGCTCTCCCTTGCTATCGTGATTCCCGTCAACCTGTTTGTGCTCGCTCCGATTGGTGCCTGGTGCGGTCTTGGTCTTGCCAACGGTATCGTTTGGCTATTCTCGACGTTAGGCCCCGTTGCCGGTTTTCTGCTGGGCTTCTTTATGCCGCTTATCGTGCTCTTCGGCATGCACCAGTCAACGAGCCCCATCCAGATTTCCAATATCGCAACGCTTGGGTATGACTATCTGCTCCCGATCTCTTTCTGCCATAACCTCGCCGAAAGCGGTGCGTCTTTTGGTGCGGCCCTGCGCATGACCGATGAAAAGCTCAAGTCCGCTGCGATGACGTGCGCCTTCTCGGCATTTATGGGAATTTCCGAGCCCGCCTTGTTTACCGTTCAGGTTCCTAACAGGACTCCGCTTATCGCTGCGATGATCGCGGATGGCATTGGCGGCGCGCTCACCGTTGTTCTGGGCGCTAAGTGCTTCGGCTTTGTTATGCCTGGCATTACCTCGTTGCCCGTTTATGCCGATCCAAGCGGCAATCCCATGAACCTGATCATGATTGTCGCCTGCATCGCTTTGACTTGGGTTATCTCTGCGGCGCTCTCGTTTGCGCTCTATGGTCGTTTTGACAAAAAGTAACGACGTTTTGAGATAGACAATATTAATCGGCCGCTCGCCGGGGAATCGTTTTACGACGCCCCGGCGAGCGGCATTTCATTGGTGGGGGCGTGTGTGCCGCCAGCGGCGGCATGCCGCCTCGCCGCGCTAGTTGCGCCTGCCGCCTCCGTTGGCACCCTGGCGGCCCTGTGCCGCGCGATTGCGACCGGCAGTGTTCTGCGCGCGGGACATACCGCCGTATCCCTTGCTGCCCTTAGACCCCTTGCCGGCACCACCAGCGCCACCGTGGGCCTTGCCGCCCTTCTTGCCGGTGCCGTGTCCGCCGCCGGCAGACGTCTCGCCCGGGCGCGGCGGCACGGGACGGATCAGGCAATGCTTGGTGTAGCCGATCAGGTCGCGGCGGCCAGCCTTTTCCAGCGCCTCGCGTACCAGCTTGTAGTTCTCGGGCTTGCGATACTGGATGAGCGCGCGTTGCATGGCCTTCTCGTGCGGGTCGCGCGCTACATAGATCGGCTCCATGGTGCGCGGGTCCACGCCGGTGTAGTACATGCACGTCGACATGGTGGACGGGGTGGGGTAGAAGTCCTGCACCTGTTCGGGCATGTAGCCCATGTCGCGCACGGCTTCGGCAAGGTCCACGGCTTCCTTCATCGTCGAGCCGGGGTGGCTCGAGATCAGGTACGGCACCACATACTGCTTGAGTCCGTATTCGCGGTTCAGGCGCTCAAATTTACGGCAGAACGCGTCGTAGACGGCGCGGCTCGGCTTGCCCATCACGGACAACACCGCGTCGCTCACGTGCTCGGGCGCTACGCGCAGCTGGCCCGAGACATGGTGCTCCAGCAGCTCGCGCAAAAACTCGTCCGAGGCGTCGGCCATGGTGTAGTCAAAGCGGATGCCGCTGCGGACGAAGACCTTCTTGACGCCCGGCAGCTGGCGCAGGTCTCGCAGCAGCTGCGTGTAGCCGCTCTCGTCGACCACCATGTTCTTGCACACACTCGGCCACAGGCAGCGCTTGTTCTTGCACACGCCGTGCTTGAGCTGCTTGTCGCAGGCAGGGCGGCTAAAGTTGGCCGTCGGCCCGCCCACGTCGTTGATGTAGCCCTTAAACTCGGGATCGCGTGTGAGCAGCTCGGCCTCGCGCATGATCGAGTCGTGGCTGCGCATCTGCAGCACGCGGCCCTGGTGGAAGGTGAGCGCGCAAAATGAGCACTCGCCAAAACAGCCGCGGTTGGAGCTAATGGAAAACTTGATCTCGGCAAAGGCCGGCACTCCGCCCGCCGCATCGTAGTCGGGATGCCAATCGCGTGCGTAGGGGAGTTCGGCCACCTCGTCCATCTCGTCGGTGGTGAGTGTCGTCGACGGCGGGTTTTGCACCACATAGACGCTGTTGGGATAGGGCTCTACCAGGCGATGGCCGGTGATGGGGTCCATATTCTGCTGCTGCACGTTAAAGCTGCGCGCGTAGTTGAGCTTGTCGGCGGCAAGATCGTCCCAGCTGGGCAACAGGTCGTAGTCGTAGACCTCGTCGAGCGAGTTGGTGCGGTAGACGGTGCCGTTGATATAGGTAATCTGGTCGACGGGCAGTCCCGCGTCGAGCGCGTCGGCGATCTCGACAATCGCGTGCTCGCCCATGCCGTAGATGAGAATGTCGGCGCCCGAGTCGAGCAGTACCGAACGCTTAAGCTTGTCCTGCCAGTAGTCGTAGTGGGCCAGACGGCGCAGACTCGCCTCGATGCCCCCGATGATGATGGGGATGTCCTTAAACGTCTGGCGGATGAGGTTGCCGTAGACCGTGACGGCTCGGTTGGGACGGCGCCCCTCCTCGCCACCGGGAGTATAGGCGTCGGTGTGGCGGCGGTGCTTGGTCACTGAATAGTGGTTGACCATGGAGTCCATGTTGCCGGCACTGACGAGAAAGCCCAGGCGCGGTTCGCCGAGCACGGTGATGCTGGCGGGGTCGGTCCAGTTGGGCTGGCAGATGATGCCCACCTTATAGCCGTGCGCGTCGAGTACGCGGCTAATGATGGCCATACCAAAGCTGGGGTGGTCCACGTAGGCGTCGCCGCAGATGTAGACAAAGTCGCACTGGTCCCAGCCGCGCGCATTCATATCGGCGCGACTGACGGGGAGAAATTTGTCGCGGCCCGGGCGCCAGGGGCGGGCGGGCGTCGCTTGGGAATGCTTGGCGCGGGCGACCGTGGCCTGCGCCTTGCCGCCGCGCTTTTGCTGCTGACCCTGTTTGCCCTGCTGTCCGCGTTGGCTGTTCTGAGCGTGCTGAGGCTTTTTTGCCACGATCCCTCCCGGTGTCTGTATGCTGCACGTAATTGTAACCAGTCTTTTTGGGACGTGTCTCTATAGTTTTGTCAACCGCGTGCTTCGCGCCATTTCGGCATGACGCATCCGGGCGCCTGGCGC
>NZ_JBDMSK010000009.1:0-66285 GCF_039758815.1 Collinsella aerofaciens
TCTGAGAAGTGGGCTTCGCGAACTTCTCAGAGGAAGGCACCCGCCCGGAGGCGGCCCTCTCGACCGTTTCGATATGCGGGGGCTGATTTTTTTAATGTATTGGGGACATGGCTGTTGCTGCCTTGGAAACAGGAAGTCTTACTATGGCTAGCCCGAGATACATCGCCGGGGCCGGGGTGCCTGCTTTGTTTTGAGAAGTTCGCGGAGCCCACTTCTCAAAACAAAGCAGGCACCCCGGCCCTCGCCCGTACACTTTTCCGCTGAGCGCGTGATTGCCGCCGTGTACCGAAGGGTTGCCGTTGCAACTTCAAATTGGTGCTATATTCGGCTTGAGTTGTTTAATACTAGTACGGGAGGCTGATATGGGGCTGTTCAAGAAGAAAAACCCGCAGGATGCCTTTGATCCCGATGTGTTTACCATCACGGATACGATTTTGGACCCGCCGCGGTTTACGTTTTTGCCGGCTATCTACCAAGATGCCACGCGCCACAAGTGGGCTGTGCATCAGCGTGGTGCCGAGCCAAAGATCTTTGACTATGCGGATGTGCTGCAGTGCGAGATCGTTGAGACTGGAAATCCCGAGGATGTACCGGAGCTCAGCAATCGTGAGCTCGCTCAGCAGATTCTGATTAATCCAGCTCAGGCTACCAAAAATAACGCCGCCAAGCGTAATATGTGCCTTGGTATGGGTGTCATCGTTGCCGTGCAAACCGGCGAGGATGAGATTTCGAAGCTTGAGATTCCGGTGACCGCGGGCGAAGTCAAGCGAGACTCCGGCCTGTATCGGTCGTATCGGAACGTTGCGGAACAGATTAAGGAAGCCTTCGACGCCATGGGGTGTTCGGAGAAATGATGCCCGCAGCATCAGGCGGTTGAGGAGCCTTGTCCATGTCGAGCGAACCATATGCGATTCCGCCCAAAGATCGCGCCCTTGAGGGCATTCTTTGGTATATCAAACACTATGACTTACAGGGTGGCGATCGGTTGCCTGCCGAGCGCGTGCTCTGCGAAGAGCTGGGCGTATCACGCACGGCGCTTCGTGCTGCCATCACGCGTCTTATATCGTGCGGAACCCTGGAAAGCCGCCGTGGTTCGGGCACCTATGTGTGCCCGCCCAAACCGCTGAACATCTTTCAGGAAACGTGGAACTATACCCAGGCCGTCGAGAGGGTCGGCTCAAAGTCCACCGCACGCCTGATATGGTCAAAGGTCGTGTATGCCGATATCGATTTGGCTCAAAAGGCGCAGATCGATCTGGGTATGCCGCTCTTCTGCATTCGACGCGTTCGCGTGGTCAATGGATCCCCCGCATCGATCGAGACGGCATACGTCAATCTGTCTTTATGTCCCTCGCTTCCCGATCACGATTTTGAGCAAGAGAGCCTCTATGACGTTTTGCTCAAAGAGGGCAATGTCCATGTGACGCACGGCAAGGAGCATATTTCCATCAGCCGCCTGAACGCCGACGAGGCCAAGCTGCTGGATGCCCAGGAGGGCACGCCAGTGTTTTACAAGGCGTCTCACGAACGCGACGAGAACGACGGCTTTGTCGAGTATTGCAAGTCCGTGATTCTGCCGACCAAGTATCGCTTTGCCGATAACGGCGAGGCGGACGGCGTTGCAACGAAGGTGGGTGCCGAATGGCTGAAGCGGTAGGGGACCTGCCGGTCTACAAACAAATCCGCCGCTGTATTGCGGAGCGAATCGAGCGCGGCGACTATCCGACGGGTTCGATGATTCCGTCCGAAAATGAACTGGCCGAGGAGTTTGGCACCACGCGTCTGACAATTCGTAGCGCCATGGACGAGCTGGTCAAGAGCGGTCAGATTCGTCGCGTGCAGGGCAAGGGCGCCTTTGTGGGGCATAAGTGGTTTGATGAGCACGTTCGCAAAGGCGGTTTTCGCCAGACGGTTTTGGCCTCGGGCGCGACGCCATCGGTACGCATCCTCGCGCGTTCCAAACGCTATGCCGGCCTGTACTATGCCGACCTGTTTGGTATCGCCGAGGACGATCTGCTTTACTCGGTGCGCCGTCTTAACTGCATCGATGGCGAGCCCGTGTCGATCGAGATGACGCTGATTCCGTGCCTGCTGTTCCCGGGTATCGAGGATGTCGATATTTCGGTTTTCAGTCTGTACGAAACCTATGACATGTTGGGTCGAAAGCCGGATAAATCGATTGAGAAGCTCGATATCGAGGCTTTGGGCGCACGCGATGCGAGCCTGCTCAATCTTGAGCCAGGAGATCTGGCGCTTGTGCTGGAATGCTTGACTTACGATGCGAGCGGACAGGTCATCGAGTACGCCAAATCCTTTACTCGCGGCGATGCCGGCGGTTATGCCTACAACTATTAGTATCTAGAACGTCCTTGCGCACGGCGAGGACGCTCGTTTTTTTAGGACATGTGTCGCTCGACCGATGAACGGCCAAAACTGACCGTCTACCGAGAGAGGAGGATTAAATCGAAAAATCGGTATTAAAAACGGCTAACCTGTAATCGTTCACTGGTATTAAGAACCTTTGAATTGTTGAGTTTGTGGTCAAGATGACCACAAGGTTAAACGGGACTAATGGGACGGCAAGCCCGTTCGTGTCCGTGCGACAATTCAGACTGCTCGTGAAAGGAGCGGGAATGAAGGAGACCGAGAAGATCGAGATCATGCACTTCGACCAGGAGGGCTACCTCGAGGACGGCAGGAACGTCTACGAGGCCGGCAAGAGGATGACCGCCCTGGCCGACCGCGTGCACGAGGAGGGCTACGACGCCGTCTTCCTGATGGGCGTCGGCGGCACCTGGGACGAGTTCATGCAGCTCGAGTACCTCATGAACAAGTTCGGCGACCGCGACCTCGAGGTCTACCTGATCCACGCCGCCGAGTGGAACGTCATGGGCCACAAGCGCATGACCGAGCGCTCCGTCGTGCTGACCGCCTCCGAGTCCGGCACCACCCCCGAGGTCCTCGAGGCCATCGGCAAGATGAAGGCCATGGGCGTGCGCGTCTACGCCATGACCAACCCGGAGGGCAAGATCGGGCGGGCCGTGGGCGCCGAGAACTGCGTCATGATGGCCTCCGACCACGGCGCCGGCGGCTGCGAGAAGGGCTACTACCTCGCCGACTGCTTCGGCCTGCGCCTGCTCAACCGCCGCGGCTGCTTCCCCAAGTTCGACCTGTTCATCGAGCAGACGAAGGACGTCTGGAAGGACATGCTCGACATCCGCAAGCGCTTCGAGCCGCGCGCCGAGGAGCTCGCGAGGAAGTACGCCCTGGCCGACTACACCATGTTCATCGGCTCGGGCGCCCTGTGGGGCGAGACCATCCTGTACTCCATGTGCCTGCTCGAGGAGATGCAGTGGAAGCGCATCCGCCACATCACCTCGCACGACTTCTTCCACGGCACCCTCGAGCTGCTCGAGCCCGGCGTCCCGGTGTTCCTGTTCATGGGCGAGGACGAGTGCCGCGCCCTGGACGAGCGCGTCCGCGCCTTCCTCACCAGCGGCGTGACCGGCGACGAGGACTACGTCATCATCGACACCGCCGAGTACGCGATCCCGGGCCTGGACGACGACTTCCGCGTCATCGTGTCCCCCTGGATCCTGTCGGTGCTCACCACCGACCGCCTCTCGCGCAACTACGAGCTGGTCACCAAGCACAACCTCAAGTACCGCCGCTACTACCACCAGTTCGACTACTAATTTCATTTGGGGGAAACCGCAATGAGGCAATACATCTTCGCCAGCCACGCGCATTTTGCGACCGGCATCAAGGAGAGCACCGAGCTGCTCTCGGGCGCGCGCGATAACGTCCACGACCTGTCGATGTTTGTCGACGGCCGCACCGACGTCGCCGAGGAGGCCGCCAAGCTCCTGGCGACCTTCGACCCCGCCGACGACGTAATCGTGTGCACCGACCTGTTTGGCGGCAGCGTCAACAACGAGTTCACCAAGATCGTCCAGACGCGCCCCAACACCTACCTGGTTGCCAACATGAATCTGCCGCTGCTGATCCAGCTGCTCTTTTCGGACCAGGAGGCTCCCGCCGATCAGGTTATCCGCGAGATCCTCGCGGCTGACGACACGCGCGTCAAGTTTGTCAACGACCTGCTGACCGATGCGGATGACGAGGAAGAGTTCTAGTCACCGCCTGCTATTAATGGGGCCGGGTTTCCGGCATGAGACCTTTGGGGGTCAATCATGATTCAACTGCTTCGCGTCGACCATCGTCTGCTTCATGGCCAGGTGGCCGTCTCTTGGGTCCAGGGCTTGGGCTCTGACTGCATCTTCTGCGTTGGCGACAAGGTTGCCAACGATCCCGTCTGGAAGACTACGCTCAAGATGGGAAAGCCTGCCAACGCCAAGCTCGTCATCAAGGACATGGAGCACGCCATCGAGGCCATCAACTCCGGTGTTACCGATAAGTACAAGATGATCATCTGCGTCGCCAGCATCGCCGAGGCCAAGCAGCTTGTCGACGGCTGCCCGCAGATCACCTCCATCAATCTGGGCAACACCAAGTCCAAGGACGAGCAGCGTCCCGATGCCCGTAAGATCTCCCGCCAGATCTTTGTGACTGCTGCCGAGGAAGAGGACATTCGTGAGCTCGTCGGCCGCGGTGTCGAGGTCGAGATTCGCGCTCTGGCCGACGACCCCAAGGTCGATGCCCTAAGCGCCCTCTAATTGGGAACCACGGGCGGCGCGCACGGCGCCGCCCCTATTCGTGGGCGTACCGGATAAACGCTTTACCCGTTACCCCCATCTACCGTTCACCGGGAGTACACGCCCGTTGAGCGATTGGTATTAAATAGTTTTCGCATGACTATATAATTGGTATCAAATCATTTGCACCGGTTTAGGTGTTAACAGCACACCGGTACAAGCTGGATCTGTCTGGGCGATTGTCGGCATGGAAAAGGGCGCGCTGACAAGTCGGGAATCGCCGCGCGGATCCAAGAGGGATCAAAGGGAGGAACAATGCTTGTTCAAGCGATCCTCATCGGACTTATCGCTGCCTTCGGTAAGCTCGATTATCAGCTCGGTACGCTCTATGCGTTCCGCCCGATCGTTCTGTGCCCGCTCGTCGGCATAGTCCTCGGGGACCTGCAGTCCGGCCTCGCCATCGGTGCGAGCCTCGAGCTGCTCTTCATGGGTTCTATCTCCATCGGCGCTTACGTGCCGCCCGATGAGTGTATTGGCGGTGTGCTCGCCTGCGCCTTCGCTATTCAGCTGGGTCAGAGCACCGAGGCCGCTATCGCGCTCGCGATGCCCATCGCCACTCTGTGCCTGGCCATCAAGAACGTCGTCAACGCCGGTATGCCCCTTCTGGTCGACCGTGCCGACGTCTTTGCCAGCAAGGGTAACCTCAAGGGTATCTACGCTATGCACTGGATTATCGGTCTCGTGATTGTCGTCCTGGCCTTTATCTTGTGCTCGGTCTCCTTCTATCTGGGTGCCGACGCCGTTCAGGGCCTGCTCGACTTCATCCCGACGTTCGTCCTCGATGGCTTTGGCGTCGCAGCCAACATCCTGCCTGCCATGGGCTTCGCCATGCTCGGCCGTCTGGTGCTTACCAAGCAGCTCGTGCCGTTCTACTTCCTGGGCTTCCTGCTGTGCTCCTATGCCAACGTGCCCGTCCTCGGCGTCGCTCTGATCGCAATCATCATCGGCATCGACAAGTACGACCTGCTGGGCCTTGGTGGCGCCCAGTCCCAGCTTTCTGTGGAAGGGGATGAGGACGATGACTTCTAATTCCGAGAACCAGATTACTCGCTCCGACCTCATTAAGAGCGCCGTGAACACCGGCGCCCTGGGCATGGAATTCTCCTGGACCTACTACAAGCAGATGAACATTGCCTTCTGCCTGATGGTCGCCAACATGCTCAAGAAGATCTATGCCGGCCGTCCCGATGATTACGCCGAGGCCTTGCACCGTCACAGCGCATTCTTCAACATCACCCCGCAGCTCGCTCCCTTCGTGGGTGGCATCGCGATGGCCATGGAAGAAAAGGTCGCTCGTGGCGAGGTTGAGCCCGAGAGCGTCAACGACATCAAGGCCGCCCTCATGGGTCCGCTTTCCGGCCTGGGTGACTCCTTCTTCCTGTCCACCCTGCGCGTCGTCGCCGCTGCCGTGGGCATCAGCCTGTGCCAGGCCGGCAACGTCTTTGGCCCCATCGCCTTCCTGCTCGTCTACAACATCCCGGCGTTCCTGATTCGTATCTTTGGCGCTATCAAGGGTTATGAGCTAGGCATTGGCTTCCTCGACGAGGCTCAGAAGACCGGCCTGATGCAAAAGATCATGGCCTGCGTCGGCATTGTCGGCGTCATGGTCGTCGGCGCCATGAGCAAGGACATGTTCTGGGCTTCGTTGCCCATCGCCATTGGTCAGGGCGACTCCGCCCAGACTCTCCAGGACATCCTGGACGGCATCATGCCCGGTATGCTCGGTATGGCCGCCTTCTGGCTCTACTACTGGCTGCTCTCCAAGAAGATCAACCCGATGGTCCTGATCCTCTGCACCATGGTCGTGGGCATCATCGGCGCTTACTTTGGCGTGCTTGCCTAATATGTTCGAATCGCGCTTCCATCGCGTCTAACGGTTGCGTCGATCTTTGGGGGCTTGTCGCATCTGCGGCGGCCCCCTGTTTTTTAAAACTCCGTACGAAAGGGGAGGGCTATGGTCGTACCCGAGCTTTCGCTCATGAACATCAACCATCGTTACTACAGCATCGAGACGTTTTTTAAGGCGGCCAGCGAGGCGGGCTATCGCAATATCGAGCTGTGGACCGGCTCGATGCACCTGTATGTGGATTGCCATGAGCACGATTCGGTGGATAAGATTCGCGATCTTGCCGCCCAATACGGTATCAAGATCGTGTGCGTGTGCCCCGAGCAGAACAACCCCAAGCCGTGGAACGTCGCGGTGCGCGGTGAGGCGGGCCAAAAACGCATCCTCTCGTACTTTAAGAATGTGATCGACGTTGCCGTTGAGTTGGGCGTGCCGCAGATTCTGGTGACGAGTGGTTGGGCCTATCTGGACGAGCCGGCTGAGGACGCCTGGGCCCGCAGCGTTGCCATGCTGCGCTCGGTGTGCGACTACGCCGATACGCGCGGTATTCGCGTCGCGCTCGAGGCCCTGCAGCCGTCGGAGTCCGTGTTGGTCAACACCGCACAGGATGTCGCGCGCATCCTCGAGGCGGTCGATCGTCCCAACCTGAAGGCCTGTATCGACTTTGGCGCCATGGAAGTTGCCGGCGACACGATCGACGGCTACTTTGAGGTTTTGGGCGACAAGATCGTTCACACCCACTTTGTAGATGTGGGCGGCGGCACGACGCATCTTGCCTGGGGCGACGGCGAGCGTGATATGCGTGCCGACCTCGAGGCACTCATGCGCCACGGCTATACGGGCTATGTCTCGGCCGAGACGTGTGATGGCCGCTACTATCAGGATCCGTCCAAGGCGACGACTCAGGTTATCGAGATGTATCGCCGTGTGACAGCGGAGATGGAAGCCGAATAACTAAACTGCGCGGTTGCGCCGGAAACGCTTGGGCGGGTCTGGCGCAACGCTTTTATAGCTGGCGAGTTGTGGGGAACCCGTTGGCAGTAGCGCTCGAAATAGACAACTATTGGCGTTGTAATACCACTCGGGCGAGGAAACCGACCGTTCGCCGCAAATCTCCGTGAGTTTGGATTGGTATTAAATAACAAGCAATCGTATGGCTATAATTGGTATCAGCAAGAAGCGCGATGTATAGAATTGCGCACATGTGATGGGAGGACACACATGAAGGAGACCGAGAAGATCGAGATCATGCACTTCGACCAGGAGGGCTACCTCGAGGACGGCAGGAACGTCTACGAGGCCGGCAAGAGGATGACCGCCCTGGCCGACCGCGTGCACGAGGAGGGCTACGACGCCGTCTTCCTGATGGGCGTCGGCGGCACCTGGGACGAGTTCATGCAGCTCGAGTACCTCATGAACAAGTTCGGCGACCGCGACCTCGAGGTCTACCTGATCCACGCCGCCGAGTGGAACGTCATGGGCCACAAGCGCATGACCGAGCGCTCCGTCGTGCTGACCGCCTCCGAGTCCGGCACCACCCCCGAGGTCCTCGAGGCCATCGGCAAGATGAAGGCCATGGGCGTGCGCGTCTACGCCATGACCAACCCGGAGGGCAAGATCGGGCGGGCCGTGGGCGCCGAGAACTGCGTCATGATGGCCTCCGACCACGGCGCCGGCGGCTGCGAGAAGGGCTACTACCTCGCCGACTGCTTCGGCCTGCGCCTGCTCAACCGCCGCGGCTGCTTCCCCAAGTTCGACCTGTTCATCGAGCAGACGAAGGACGTCTGGAAGGACATGCTCGACATCCGCAAGCGCTTCGAGCCGCGCGCCGAGGAGCTCGCGAGGAAGTACGCCCTGGCCGACTACACCATGTTCATCGGCTCGGGCGCCCTGTGGGGCGAGACCATCCTGTACTCCATGTGCCTGCTCGAGGAGATGCAGTGGAAGCGCATCCGCCACATCACCTCGCACGACTTCTTCCACGGCACCCTCGAGCTGCTCGAGCCCGGCGTCCCGGTGTTCCTGTTCATGGGCGAGGACGAGTGCCGCGCCCTGGACGAGCGCGTCCGCGCCTTCCTCACCAGCGGCGTGACCGGCGACGAGGACTACGTCATCATCGACACCGCCGAGTACGCGATCCCGGGCCTGGACGACGACTTCCGCGTCATCGTGTCCCCCTGGATCCTGTCGGTGCTCACCACCGACCGCCTCTCGCGCAACTACGAGCTGGTCACCAAGCACAACCTCAAGTACCGCCGCTACTACCACCAGTTCGACTACTAAGAGCTGGCCGCAGGGCCGATATCTTGGCTGGTTGATATCTCGACCCTACACAAGGGCGTCCGCATTCGCGCGGGCGCCCTTTTTGCGTTGCCGTCGGCGCAGGGTGTCCTCGGCGGAAATCTCATCCCGGAATTTCGGCTCAGAGTGGGATGCGGTTTCCGGATGAGGGCGTCCCATTCTGAAGCCCCGAAACGGGACGCGCTTTCCGCTTGGGGTCCGATCCGGAAAGCTCATCCCGTTCCGAGCATCAAATCCGGGACATGCTTTCCGCGCTCCGCCCCTTGCAGAAAGCGCGTCTCCTTCCAAACACAAATCTTGCGGTACAGCTTCTGCAAAGACGCGAAGTGGCCGCTGACAGCAAAGAGGGGCTGCCGAGACAATGCCCGACGGCCACTCCCCTCATAACTTGCTATCGATGCCAATCGCCACAAGGGCGCGGCTGCCTACTTGCTGATCGCGCCCGTCATATAGACAAACTGCACGCGATTTATATGTCCGCCCTGCTCGCCGTTGACAAAGTCCGTCGGCGTAAAGCCGGGGTTGAGCATTTCCTCGATCTTGTCCTTAACGGTGTCGATGACCTGAGTATCGAGATTGCTCGTTCGGTCGGTAAGCTCCTGCATGCCGTTGCCGAGCTCGGATGCGCCGCTGGCAAGCGTACCCGCACCCGAGGAGAGAAGATTCGTGCCGCTGGCAAGGCTAGCAGCACCTGTCTTGAGCTGCGCCGCACCGTTGTTGAGCTGTGATGCGCCGTTGGCAAGCGCGGGCGTGGCACCGTTGAGCTGCTGTGTGCCCGCAGCAAGCTGGTCGGTGCCCGCGGCAAGAGCCGCGGCGCCATCGCTCAGCTGACCCGCGCCCGTTGCTGCAGAGCCAACACCGGCGACAAGACCGGGGTTCACGGCCGTGGGGTTTGCCGGGTTGATCGCGCTGTTCATATAGGCGATGGCTCCGGCCAGGCTCAGCTGTTGGCCATCCTGGACAGTGGTGTAGCCCTGAATGGCGCTATCGAGCGCGGTGACGGCACCCTGGGCGCCGCCCTGGGCGCCGGCCGCCTGGGCCAAAGTCGTAACCTGATCGGTAAGCGTGCCAAACATGGACTCGGCACCCTTAAGGCCCTGCGACACCTGCGTGTTAAGACCCTGCGCGCCCGCAACGGCATTGGATGCAGAATCGAGAAGCGCGGTAAGACCCGTCGCATCGGCGCTCGATGCCGCCGTGGCGGCGGCACCCGCGCTGGTAGCAGCACTGCCGGCACTTGCGGTGGCGGCATCCAGCTGTGCCGTAGCCTCGCTTAGCTTGGCTGCCGCAGCCTTGGCGGAGTCGAGATCCGCCGCGTTATCCAGCGCGTCCTGAGCATCGGCGACCGCCGCCTTGGCAGCGGCAATAGATGCAACGGTGCTCTCGGCGCCAGCCTTTGCGCTCTCGGCGTTAGCCTTTGCCGCATCGTTGCCCATGGCGCTCGCGGCCTGCTTTGCCCCGCCGAGCGCCTGCTGTGCACCGGCAAGGTACTGCCCCTCGCCGCTGAGCGCCGCCGTAAGACCCTGCGGCCCGTACAGCGCGCTGTAGGCGTTGCCCGACGTAGCGGTCACGGCGTCCTGGGCCGCCTTGGCCGCAGCCTGCGCCTTGGCAAGGTTTGCCTCCTGAGCCTGCTTGCCCAGCGTCAGCGCGTCGACGTACGTATCGGACCCAGCGGCAATTCCACTTATGCCGCCCGAGATCTGCTGTGCGCTCCCCTGCAGCTTGGAAAGGCCCGCCGAAAGATCGGACGCACCGCCCTTAAGCTGCACGGCACCGGCATTAACCCCCTCGGCACCGGCATTAAGGTTGCTCACGCCTTCGACCAGCGTGGGGACCTGCGCGTTGAGCTGACTCGTACCCGCCGCGAGCGCAGCGGCGCCACTGGACAGCGTGCCGGCACCGGTATTGGCCGTGGCAAGCGAGGCCGCGAGCGTCTTGACACCGTCGGCAACCTGGCCAGCACCGCTATTGGCCGTAGCAATACCGTTGGAGAGCTCCACGAGCTGGCTCGTATCCATGCTGCTCGAGTCCACATCGATGGCAAGATTCAGCGGCACGCCGACAATCTGCCAGCCATCAAACTCAAAATCCTCAACATCGGTCGTAATGGTGTAGTCTCCGGTGCTGCCGGGAATCACCATGTAGGTAAGCTGCGTGTTGGAGCCGTTGGCAGCAACCGTGGCGCCCTCAGCCTCAATATCGTGTGCCTCGGCATCCTTAAGCTGACCGGTAATCTGAACCAGGTAGTTATCGGCATAATCGCCACCGGTATAGTCGTCATTCTTTTCGACCTTGAGCTTCATGGTGAGCTTGCCGCTCTTGCCCGCCAAATCCTTGGCGTCGATATCGCGGCCATCGAGCTGGTATGCCACGGTGACGTTCCACGGCATCTGAGTGTTCTTGTCCAGATCGCCCTGGTAGACAAAGTCCTGCACTCCCTGGCCCGTAACGGCAACCGACCCGCTGTCGTCCGTTAGTTTTTGAGTCGTCGATAGGTTGGTCACTTTGTTATAGGTGCCGGCATCGTCGATCTTGACGCCCTTATTGGCCTCGAAGCTATTGACCACGTAAACACCCGTGCGATTGCCGTCGGCATCGGTTTTGACGTATACGACCTGGTTTTTCTTATATCCCGGCGTGCTGTTATCGGAGTCCGTCGCCATCTGTTCACTCGTAGCCGAGGCAGCGCTCGTCGACCCTACGCCGTCGGCGAACACAACGGCACCGGGAACGGTAAGGGCCACGGTCAGACCGGCGGCAAGAGCGAGCGCAGCGATGCGCTTATGGGGACGACGTACAAGATCGCGTTGGGCTTTGAGCTCTTTCGAAGCGGTATCAGTGGTATGGGTATGCATTGCGGTATTCCTTCCAACTGCTTTGTAAAACGTTACTGAGCGGAGCCGTCCGCAGCCGATGCCTCGGTGGTATCCGAAACCGGATCCTGGGCATCCTTGGGCAAAAAATGAGCTTTGAGCGTGGTCTTGCCGATGAGGCCATCGAGCACATACAGGAAACCCGGCAGCGCAAAGAGTACGGCGACTAGGGAGATGCTCACGCCGACGCCCAGGAACCAGCCGATCTGCTTGAGCACGCCGTGGCTCGAGATCGCATGGATCAGGAAGCCACTGATCAGCAGAACCGATCCAGAGGTCAAAACAGGAATCGTGCAAGCTTCCATGGTCTCGAGTAGCGCTTCGCGCTTATGCATGGTCACGCGGTCCTCACGATAGCGGTCAGCAATCAGGATGCCGTAGTCGACGGCAACGCCCAGCTGGATGGAGCTCACAATTAAGTAGGCGAGGAAGAACTCGTGCATACCGGTGTAGAGCGGTGCAGCAAAGTTGATCCAGATCGAGGTCTCAATCACGAGCACCAAGATGATCGGCAGGCTCAGCGACTTGGTGGCCAGCAGCAAGACCGCGAACACGGCCACGACGGCGATGAGGTCGACCTTGCCCTTATCGACGGTGATGGTGTCCTTAAGGTCGGTGGTGCTCACGCCCTCGCCGGCGAGCATTGCCTTACCCGGATAATGTTTGTCCGCGATACAACGAATCTTCTTGACCAGCTTAAATGTACTCGGACCCTCGTAGGGCGCGGTAACCGTGAGCACCAAACGGCTGTGGTGCTCTCCCTCCACCAGATCGAGCGTGTCCTTTTCGGCCATGCCCGTGGGGATATAGGGACTCGCAACGTCAACATAGCTCTGGATGGACTTGACCTCGGGGAGCGCCTTGAGCTCATTGGAGAGTGCCTGCTCCTCGCTCACCTCTCCACGGGGAACGAGCACAACGTAGGTATCGGAGTTGCCAAAGACCTCCTTGACCTTGTCCATATCCTGACCAAGCCGCGTATCCGAACCAAAAATGTGCGAAGTGCCGTAGTAGTACGTGATATCGCTGGAGGTCGATGCCACACGCGCAGGGTAAACCACGGCGAGGATCACGACGGCAGCGGGGATACAGACCTTGAGCACCAGACGGGCGAACTTACCCAGCGGCGGGACAAAGGGCCTGTGCTGCGATTTTTGCACAAAGCCATCGAACTGAACGAACATCGAAGGAACAAAGGTAAAGACCGATACCAGGCTGATGGCGATACCCTTTGCAAGGGCAAGACCAAGGTCGGGGCCGATCTTAAACTGCATGGCGGCAAGCGCGATAAAGCCGATGCAGACCGTGCAACCGCTCGAAAACACGGCGACCGAGGACAGGCAGCACGACTGCACCATGTCTTCGGCAACGCTGCCGTGGCGGCCACGCTCCTCGTTAAAGCGGTGCAGCAAAAAGACCGAGAAGTCCAGCGCGATGGCAACCTGCAAAATGGAGCCCGCAGAGTTGGTGACAAAGCTAATCTCGCCAAAGATGAGGTTGGTGCCCCAGTTGATAAACACCGAGACGCCCAGGCCCAGCAGCACCAGGATGGGTTCGGCCCAGCTGGTAGTCGTGATGACCAGAATCACGAAGATAATCGCTATGACAGCGACCGTGATAATGCTGATCTGCTGCTCGGTCGATGTGGTGGCGAGCGCGTTAGACATGGCCGAGCCCGTAATGGCGCCCTCGTCGCCCACGATATCTCGAATAGCGTCGGTTGCCTCGATCTCCTTTTCGGAATTAACCGTCACCGTAAACAGGGCGTTGTTCTTTTTGTAATAGGTCTCAACGGTGTCTTTGTCTTGCGTGGCAAGCGGCTGATCGATATCTGCCGCGTCGTCAAGCCATAGGACCTCCTCGACGCCGTCGACCTTTTTGATTTTGTCCTTGTATTTGAGCGCCTGAGCGATCGAGACATTGGGCACCATAACGCGACAGTTGGGAATGTCACCCTCAAACTCATCACCCATGGTATTCAGAGCGACGGTCGACGCCGCTTCGTCGGGCAGATAGCTCGTAATGTCGTAGTTAACGCCTACAAACTGGCGCAGGAACAGGCATACCAGTGCTGCCACCGCATAGAACGCGATGATGGGTTTGCGGTGCTTCACGACCCATCGAAATAGCTTCTCTTTCAACCTCAATCCTCCATAACGCTCAGCCTATGTTTTGCTCTTTGTTATATTCCACATTTGGTAGTTATACAACATGTGTAGGATAAAGGCGCCATAAAGATATGCGATTGACACGGTCCCGGAGCCAAAACAGCCGCTGCAGAAGCAGTTCGGAAAGTCCTCAGCGGAAACTGCATCCCAGTTTTTAGACGAAAAACGGGATATGGTTTCTGGTTGGCCTAGATAATCGTCAGATTTAGCTGAGCGTCTGCCCCTATGTTTCCAAATGAATACGGCGTGAGCGGCTGCGATGGATTTTCCCCGCAAACACTCTAGTATGCTAAAGTACCCAGAAGACCGGCGGAGCTATGCCGGTCTTCTGTTCTATATGAAACACAGCATGAGGAGGCTCACCAGATGACGGCCACACCGTGGGGATTCCGGGACATATTGCCCGAGGAGGCTCAGGCACGCGAGGAGATCGCATGTACGGTGAAGGGCTGCTTTAGGGAGCATCATTACCTGCCGGTTGAGACGCCGCTGCTCGAGGACAAGGGTTCGCTCGAGGAAGGCGGCCGCATCGCGGACACGCCGTTCAAGCTTTTTGATGACAACGGTCGCCTGCTGGTGGTCCGTCCCGACAACACGCTGCCGATCGTTCGCCTGGTTTCGACTCGCATGCGCGCGGCCGATCTGCCGCTGCGCCTGCGCTATGAGGCGCCGGTGGTTCGCGAATGCCAGCGCAATGCCGGCGGTTCGCGTCAATTTACCCAGCTGGGTTTTGAGCTCATCGGTGCGGGCGATACCGCGGGCGATGTCGAGATCGTCTCGCTGGTGGCCGAGGCCGTTCGCAAGTTGGCGCTGCCCGATGCGCGCATTATCGCAGGTAGCGTGCGCCCGTTTAAGGAGCTGCTCGCGGCGTGCGAGGATCGCGAGCTGGCTGCCGAGGCTCTGCGCTGCGTGCACGCCAACGACTTTGTGGGCCTCGATGCCCGCGTGGCGGCAAGCGCCGAGACCGATGCCGTTAAGGCCGCCGTCAGCGAACTGCCGCGCCTGCATGGTGGGGCCGAAGTGCTCGATCGCGTGGATGCGCTGCTGGCGGCTGCCGGTATTGTCGCGCCGCTCACGCGTGAGCTGCGCGCGCTGGTCGAGGGCCTGGCGCCCGAGGACGCTCAGGTGCTGTCCTTCGACTTTTCCATTATGAATTCTTTCGATTACTACACGGGCCTGGTCTTTAAGGCCTATGCCGGTGGCCTGCCCGATCCGGTGGGCTCGGGCGGTCGCTACGACTCTATCTTTACCGGCGCGTTCGGCGACGGCATCGAGGTGCCGGCGGCGGGCTTCGCCTTTTCGCTCGAGCGTCTGGAGGCCGCGTGCACCTCTGCCGAGGACGCCGCCTCCGATGGTGACCACGCCGTGGGCCGCGGCGCCGAGGGCCCGCTGCGCATCGCCGTGCCCAAGGGCTCGCTTAAGGCCGACACGCTCGACGTGCTCGAGGCCGCGGGCCTGGACGTCTCTGAGCTGCGCGACCCCGGCCGTCACCTGATTGTGCGCGGTCGCGACACACGTGCCGGCGAGGGCGCGGTCGGCGATATCGAGTTTGTCATCGTGCGCCCCAGCGACGCGCCCGCTTTTGTGGGCTGTGGTGGTGCCGATTGCGGCATCTGTGGCTGGGACTCGCTCATCGAGGCAGACCTCAACTTGCTGCAGCTGGTCGATCTGGGCTACGGCCTGTGCACGTTTATCGAGGCGGAGCCTGCATGGCGCGCCGGCCAGGCCGAGCGCAACTATGCCCGCCGCGGGTCGCTTCGCGTGGCCACCAAGTATCCGCGCATCGCGAGTGCCTGGTATGCCGAGCGCGGCGTGAACGCCGATATCGTCTCACTGCACGGCAACATCGAGCTGGGCCCCATCGTCGGCATGACCGATCGCATCGTGGATATTACCGCCACGGGCGCCACGCTGCGCGATAACGACCTGGTCATCACCGGCCGCATCATGGACTGCACGGCCCGCTTCTTTGTCAATCCGGGCGCCGCACGTCTGGATCCGCGCGTACGCAATCTGGCAGATCGCTTGGCGGCAGCCGTGAAGGGCAAGCATTTTGAGCCCGTTGCGGGCTCGGCACAATAGCGCGAGCACTCACGGGCGCCCCAACGTCCGGGCTGCGGGCCGATTGGCGCCGCCGTCCGGCCTCTCGTTTTTCGAACACAACCTCGACCGATAGGGGATACCGAAATGAAGACCATCAAGCTTGCTCCCGGTGAGCGCCTCGTTACCAACCAGCTCAACCGCAAGGGCGTGCTGCCGCAAAACATCGTCGACGCCGCCCGCGATATCGTGGCCAACGTGCGCGCCAATGGCGATGCCGCGGTGCGCGACTACTGTCAGCGTTTTGACGGCGTTGAACTGCAGAGCTTCCGTTTGCCGCAAGAGCAGATCGATGCCGCGCTCGAAGGCCTTGATCCCGCCTTTGTCGCGGCGCTCGAAAAGGCTGCACGCCAGATTCGCGAGTTCCACCAGCGCGAGGTCGAGCAGAGCTGGTTTACCACGCGTGCGGACGGCACCATGCTCGGCGTTAAGGTGACCCCGCTCGCGGCGGCCGGCATCTATGTGCCGGGCGGTCGCGCGCAGTACCCTTCCACCGTGCTTATGAACGCCATTCCCGCCAAGGTGGCCGGCGTCAAACGCGTGGTTATGGTGACCCCGCCGCAGAAAGATGGCCTGATCAGCCCGTATACGCTCGCCGCGGCAAAGCTCGGCGGCGTGGACGAGATCTATATGGTGGGTGGCGCTCAGGCCGTGGCCGCGCTGGCGTACGGCACCGAGACTATTCCGCGCGTCGACAAGATCACCGGCCCGGGCAACGCCTTTGTCGCTGCGGCCAAGCAGATTGTCTCGGGCGACGTGGGTATCGACATGGTCGCTGGCCCCTCCGAAGTCTGCGTGCTGGCCGATGCCACGGCCAAGCCCATGGTGGTCGCGGCCGACCTGATGGCCCAGGCCGAGCACGATCCGCTGGCAGCCTGCTATCTGGTGACCTGCGACGAGCGGTTTGCGCGCGAGGTCGAGGCGGGTATCGACATTCTGGTAGCGCAGTCGCCGCGTGCCGAGATTACGCGTGCTTCGCTCGAAAATGAGGGCGCCATCGTGGTGGCCGCCGACATGGCCGCTGCCGTCGAGGCGGTGAACACCGTGGCGCCCGAGCATCTGGAGCTGCACTGCAAGGATGCGATGGGCCTGCTTGGCGGTATCCGCAACGCCGGTGCCATCTTTGTGGGCGCTTGGAGCTCCGAGCCGCTCGGCGATTACGTTGCTGGCCCCAATCACACGCTGCCGACCGGCGGCACGGCCATGTTCTCCAATCCGCTTTCGGTGGAGGAGTTCGTTAAGCGCTCGAGCGTCATTTGCTATACGCCCGAGGGCCTGCTCTCTGACGCTCCCGCTACGCAGCGCCTGGCCGAGGCCGAGGGCCTGTGGGCGCACGCGCTTTCTGCCGCCCTGCGCCGTCGCGTGTTGGAGCAGGGCGAGGATGCCGTGAGTGCCGAGTCGCTGGCCGCGGCCGACCTGACCAAGGTTGCCTGGCCGGGCGATACGACCGCGACGGTCGCCGAGGGCGTGGACCTGGCGGCGGCGGGCGGTGCCGCTGGCGCGGTCGTCGAGGAGGCCTAATATGGCCGAGCTGACGCCCCGCATGAAGGAGCTCGTCCAGCCTTACCTGGCCGGTATTGAGCCCTACGATCCTAACTTTACGCCCACGCGTATCAACCTATCGGCCAACGAGAACACCTACCCCGTGCCGGCCGGCGTGCGCGAGGCGGTCGACGTCGCCCTGACTGCTACACCGCTCAACCGCTATCCCGACCCCATGTCCAACGACCTGCGCGACGAGCTTGCTGCCTGGCATGGCGTGACGCGCGAGAACATCTGCGTGGGCAACGGCGGCGACGAGCTGCTCTATAACTATCTGCTGGCGTTTGGCGGCGCGGGGAGGACTCTGCTCAACTGCCCGCCGTGCTTTAGCGAGTATGCGTTCTTTGCGTCGCTCTGCCAGACCGAGGTGCGCGACGTGTGGCGCGACCCGGCGACCTTTGAGCTCGACCAAGCTGCTGTGCTCGCGGCCGCGCCCGAGTGCAACCTGGCAATCGTGACCTCGCCCAACAATCCCACGGGTGATGTGGCTCCGCTCGACTTTGTCGCGGCCCTGTGCGATGCGTACCCCGGCATGGTCATGGTCGACGAGGCCTACGTTGAGTTTGCGGACGATTCGTTTGGCGCGGCTACCACGGCGCAGGGGCTTATCGCCGAGCATCCCAACCTGGTGATTCTGCATACGCTGTCCAAGGCGTTTGGCGCCGCCGGCACGCGTCTGGGCTATGTGATCGCGGCGCCCGAGGTCATCGACGTGTTCGCGGCGATTCGCCAGATCTATTCGGTCAACGTGCTGAGCCAGGCGGCAGCACTTGCCTGCGTGCGTGCCCGCGATGCCTACGCACCTGTGGTGGCGCAGGTCGCATCCGAGCGTGAGCGCGAGCTGGCCGCTCTGCGCGTGATGGCTGCCGAGGGTCTGCCCGTGGAGGCGTGGCCGAGCGCGTCGAACTTTGTGCTCGTGCGCACGCCGCATGCCACGCACGTGCGCGAGCGTCTGCGCGACGAGTATTCGATTTTGGTGCGCGACTTTAGCTACGCGCCGGGGCTCGCGGACTGCCTACGCATTACCGTGGGTACCCCGCAGGAAAACGACGAGGTGCTGGCTGCGTTTGCCGCGCTGGTGAAGGAGGAGATGTAGATGGACCGCTATGCCGAGGTGACCCGCAAGACGGGCGAGACCGACATTGTCGTAAAGCTCGACCTGGACGGAAGCGGCGTGTGCGATATCTCGACCGGCGTGCCGTTTTTCGACCACATGCTCAACGCTTTTGGCCGCCATGGTCTGTTCGATCTGACGGTGCACGCGGTGGGCGACGTGGAGGTCGATGCGCACCACACCGTCGAGGACGCGGGTATTGTGCTGGGCGAGGCGTTTTGCCAGGCGCTGGGCGACAAGGCGGGCATTACGCGCTTTGCCGACGCGGCGATCGCCATGGACGAGACACTTGTGATGGCTGCTGTTGATATTTCGGGCCGCGGGCAGGCCTACTGCGAGCTGCCCGTGCCGACCGAGCGCGTGGGCAGCTTCGATACCGAGCTGGCCGTCGAGTTCTTCTACGCCTTTGCGCGTGACGCCAAGCTCACGCTGCACGTGCGCGAGCTGGCGGGCAGCAACTCGCATCACATTATCGAGGCTGCCTTTAAGGCCGTGGGCCGCACGATGCGCCACGCCTGCGAGCTCGATCCCCGCGTGCAGGGCATCCCCAGCACCAAGGGATCGCTGTAACCGTTACAAGGGTAAAACCACCACAAAGGGGACAGGCACCTTTGTGGTGGTTTTGGATGATGAGAAGTGGAGGGGTCGCGTGGGCGAACCGAAGATCGTGGTGGTCGACTACCACAAGGGCAACTTGTCGAGCGTTGTGCGCGGGCTTGCGCGCGCCGGTGCCGTCGCCTGCACGTCGGACGACCCAGAGCAGATCCGTAACGCCGACGGCTTGGTCATCCCGGGCGTGGGCGCGTTCTATGACGCGATCGCCTTTATGCGCCAGAGCGGCGAGGCCGACGCGGTGCTCGATGCCGTCGCCGCCGGAACTCCGCTACTCGGTATCTGCCTGGGCCTTCAGCTATTTTTTGAGCGCGGCAACGAGGGCGTGCCTGCGGACGAGGGCGCGGTTGCCGATGGCAACACCCCCGAGCAGGCTGGCGGTCCCTGGGTCGATGGCCTGGGTATTATGCGTGGCTCGTGCACGCGCTTGAAATCGAGTCGCCTGAAGGTGCCGCACGTGGGCTGGGACCAGGTGCACATGACGCCCGCCGGTGCGGCCGATCCGCTGCTTACTGGTTTTGCCGAGGGTGCCAACATGTACTTCACCCACAGCTACGCGGTGGCCGACGATGCCGATGCCGCCGATGTGCTGGCGCGCACGCACTATACGCGGAGCTTCCCGTGCATCGTGCGCCACGGCAACGTGTGGGGCTGCCAGTTCCATCCCGAGAAATCCTCCGCGCTGGGTCAGCGCATCCTTAAGAACTTCGTGAGCATCGTCGAGGGGGCCGGCCGATGATCCTGTTTCCCGCAATCGATTTGATCGGCGGCAAGGTTGTGCGCCTGGAGCGCGGCGACCGGAGCCGCTGCAAGGTATATTCCGACGACCCCGTTGCCGTTGCCCGCTCGTTTGCCGAGCAGGGCGCAAGCTGGGTGCACGTCGTAGACCTGTCTTCTGCCTTTGGCGAGGACGAGGACACGTGCGCTGCCAACTCGGCGGCGATAAAGGCTATCTGCGGCGTCGACGGCCTGTCTGTGGACGTGGGCGGCGGCGTCCGCTCGCTCGCGCGCATCGACGAGCTGGCCGGCTATGGTGCTCGCCGTATTGCGCTGGGCACCGTGCTGGTGACCGAGCCGGGTTTTGCCGAAGTGGCAGCCCAAGGCTTTGGCGAGTTGCTGGTGGCAGACATTGCCGCGCGCGACGGTCAGGTCAAGGTGAATGGCTGGCGTGACGGTGCGGGTGTGGCGCTCGACGACGCCGTGGCGCAGCTTTCCGAGCTGGGTTTTAAGCATCTGGTGTATACCGACATCGCGCGCGACGGCATGCAGACGGGCATCGACGTAGCGGCGTATCGCCATGTGGCCGAGGTCGCGGGCTTTCCCGTCGTGGCTTCGGGTGGTATCTCGACGCTCGATGACATCCGCGCACTGGTCGCGGTGGGTGAGGGCGCGATTGAAGGTGCCATTACCGGTCGCGCGCTCTACGAGGGCAACTTTACGCTGGCCCAGGCACTGGTCGCCGCCCGAGGGGAGGAGTAGCCCATGCTTACCAAACGCGTGATTCCCTGTCTGGATGTTAAGGACGGCCGCGTGGTCAAGGGCGTCAACTTTGTGAGCCTGCGCGATGCGGGCGACCCGGTGGAGCTGGCGCGCGCCTATGACCGCGAGGGTGCGGACGAGGTCGTATTTTTGGACATTACCGCGACGAGTGACAACCGTGCGACGACCATCGAGATGGCGGCGCACGCGGCCGAGGAGCTCGCTATTCCCTATACCGTGGGCGGCGGCTTTCGCGACCTGGCAGGCATGCGGACCATGGTTGCCGCCGGTGCCGACAAGGTGTCGCTCAACTCTGCCGCCGTGCGCGATCCATCGCTGATTAGCCAGGCTACCGCGGCGTTTGGTAGCCAGGCCGTGGTCGTGGCGATCGATGCCAAGCGTGTGGGGCTGCCCGGGGAGCCGGGCGCCGATAAGTGGGAGGTCTTTACGGCGGGCGGTCGCAACGCTACGGGTATCGACGCGGTGGCGTGGGCCGAGGAGGCGGCTCGTCGTGGCGCCGGCGAGATCCTGCTCACCAGCATGGATCGCGACGGCACCAAGGCCGGCTTTGATTTGGCGCTCACCCGCGCCGTGGCGCGCGCGGTGCCGATTCCCGTCATCGCGAGCGGCGGAGTGGGCACGCTCGAGCATTTTGCCGAGGGCGTGATCGAGGGCGAGGCCGACGCCGTGCTGGCGGCGAGCGTCTTTCACTTTGGAACCTTCAGCATTCGCGAAGTCAAAGAGTATATGGCCTCACAGGGCATTCCTGTGAGATTGGACTTCTAATGCTGCGGCTTGTCCAGGCACCCGACCTTCCGGCTCCAACCCTCCTCGCGTACTTAAGTACGCGTCGTCGGGCTTGTCGCTCGGAATCTCGGGCACCTGGACAACCCTCGCCGACCGGCGATGTTTAAATTGGGGAATTGAAATGAGAGAAATTACTACTCCAGCGGATCTTAAATACGACGCCAAAGGATTGATTCCTTGTGTGGTTCAGCAATATGACACCGGCGAGGTGCTTATGGTTGCTTGGATGAACGAGGAGTCGGTGGGGCTGACGCTCAAGACCGGTACCACGTGGTTTTGGAGCCGCAGCCGTCAGGAGCTCTGGAATAAGGGCGCGACGAGCGGCAACATGCAGGAGGTCAAGGAGCTCTGGGCCGACTGCGATAGCGATACGCTGCTGGTCAAGGTCGACTCGCCGGGTCCGGCCTGCCACACCGGCAACCGTACCTGCTTCTTTAAGAAACTCGCGTAGGACGGGCGCTCGACTAGGCGCTTGGCCAACCAGAAAGGATTGAACTATGGGTGTGCGCACCGCAAACGTTCAGGATGGAAATATCGGAGAGACGTTGACAGGTCTGGCCGAGGTGATTCACGGTCGTCGTGATGCATCGCCGCAGGAGAGCTATACCGCGCGTCTGCTGACCGACGTCGAGGATGAGCTGCTCAAGAAGCTTGCCGAGGAGTCGAGCGAGGTGATCATGGCCTGCAAGGATAACGATCACGACCACATCCGCTACGAGGCCGGCGACCTGGTCTACCACCTGCTCGTGACGCTTGAGCGCTACGGCATCACCCTCGACGAGCTGGCTGGCGAACTCAACGCCCGCCGCCACTAGTCATTGGGGACGTTCTTAAACGACTAGTTAGGCGAGGGGTGTGGATTCCCATTCGCCGGTGGCGTGGGGGACGTCGAAGGTTCGGTAGCCACAGTCGTAGGCGTGTGCCTGGGCCTCACGGATGTTCCAGCAGATGTCGCAGGCGCGGTGTGCGTCCGAGCCAAAAGTGATCGGCACCTCGGCGTGGGCAAAGCAACGCAGCAATCCGGTCGCGGGATAGTAGTCGTCGAGGCCCTTGCGCGGTGCGGCGGTCGAGACCTCAACGCGGCGGCCCGTATCGTGCGCGCACTCGGCCATCTGCTGCCAAAACGGTGCGGGGTCAAAGTCGGGCGCAAAGCCTTCCTTCGAAAAGCGCATGACCAGGTCGGGGTGAGCCATCACATCAAAGTTGAGCGGGCTCTCGCAGGCGCGGCACCAGTCATCGACATAGCGCTCCCACACGCCGCGCACGCCTAAGTTATCCCAAACATGCAGGTCGGTGTCATCGTCGATCCAGCCGCAGCGCGAATCGGGCGTATCGGGACGAGCGACGTCCTCCGTCCCCGTCGTCCCCGCGGCGCCTGCCGCAATATCTCCCGGGTTGCCAATCCAATGCACGCTGCCCAGGCGTACGACGGCGCCCTGGGACCAGCGCTCAACCAAAGGCTCGCAGCCCTCGTACCAATCGCATTCAAAGCCATAGATAAAGCTGAGCTCCGGCACAATCTGCGCGGCAAGCTTGCGAGCATCCTCAAAAGCCAGACGATGTACCGGCAGGTCGCCCTCAGTAACCTGCACTTCGCAGTTGGCATCCATGCTGGCGGGCAGGGTGAGATGGTCGGTCGAGACCATGACGCGGCAGCTGGCCGCAGCAGCGGCGCGAACGTTGTCCTCAAACGAGGCATGTCCGTCCGAAAACGAGGTGTGGGTATGGCAATCGACCATCGGGCAAGCAGACATGGCAGCTCCTTTGCGTCAAGCGAATCCGCTCCATTGTAATGGTGTAGCTTTTAACACGCCGGGCACGCCGGAGCTCGAAATCGATTGGAAAGGCTGTGCGGTGCGCGGCGCGGCCTCGCTTGCGCTCTCAAAACATGTACATCAGCCTCCAAAAGCTGCAGAAAATGACATGTTTGGAGGCTGATGTACATGTTTGGATAGGGGCGAGGGCGGCGACGGACGAAAGTCACGCTTGTGCCACGTCCGATGTGCTAGCGTTTGGATGAACAAAACGAGCCCGCGCGGAAAGGAGCCGGACCGTATGCCATGCGATAGCACATCTCCGCTGTCCCGCGAGACCGATGCGCCCGAGACCATCGTCAAGCTGGAGTGCGACATCGACGATGCGTCGCCCGAGGTACTCGCCTATGCCGCCGACCGCCTGCGCGAGGCAGGCGCCCGCGAGGTGCACTGGCTGCCTCTCTACTGCAAAAAAGGCCGCCCCGGCTGGCAGCTGCAGGTGATCTGCTCGCACGAGGATATCGAGCGCCTACAGACGATTATCTTTTTGGAGACCACGACCAACGCCGTTCGTCGCCAGGTGATGGAACGCGTTTGCCTACCGCGCCGATTCGAGCAGGTGACAACGCCTTGGGGCGAGGTATCCGTTAAGGTGGCGACTCTGCCCGACGGCAGCGAGCGCGCGGCTCCCGAGTACGAGGATTGCGCCCGTCTTGCCCGCGAACATGGCGCGCCGCTCCAACGCGTGATGCAGGCGGCTCAGAGCGCGGCGCTGCGATTTGAGTAACACGGTAGATGGGCCCCACATCCGCCGGACCCCGTATTCAGCCCCCATCAACTCCGCTTCGAAAGGACCATCATGAAATACCTCATCGCCTCCGACATTCACGGCTCGGCATACTGGACAGAGCGCCTGTGCGCCGCCATCGAATCCGAGCAGCCTGACCGCATCGTGCTGCTAGGTGACCTGCTCTACCACGGCCCGCGCAACGACCTGCCGCGCGATTACGCCCCCAAGCGCGTCATTCCGCTGCTCAACGCCCTGTCCGACCGCATCATCGCGGTACGTGGTAACTGCGACGCCGAGGTCGACCAAATGGTCCTCGACTTTCCCGTCATGGCCGACTACGCCACGCTGTTCGATGAGGCCGGCCGCGAGCTGTTCCTGACGCACGGCCACGTCTTTGGCGCCGGCATGCACAACAGCGTCGACCACGCGCCCGCGCTGCCCGAAGGCTCCGCGCTCGTCTACGGCCACACGCATATCAAGGTTAACGAGGCAAGCGAGGCGCACCCGGGCCTGTGGCTCTTCAACCCCGGCAGCGTGAGCATCCCCAAGGACGGCACACACAGCTACGGCATCTACGAGGGCGGCGCGTTCCGCCACGTGATCCTGGAGGAGGACTAACCATGGCGCAGCACATGGCTCAGCAAAATGCCGAGGGCTCGCGCGATCTGTCCACGCTGGTCGACGCATCGGCCGAGCTGCAGCATCTGGTGCAGACCATCTGGCGCCTACGCCAGCCCGACGGCTGTCCGTGGGACCGCGAGCAGACACACCGCAGCATTGGTAAGAACATGATCGAGGAGGCCTATGAGGCGCTCGACTGCATCGAGACCGACGACGCGGCACACCTTCGCGAGGAGCTAGGCGACGTACTCATGCAGGTAGTGCTGCATGCGCAGATTGCGGCGGATGCCGGCGAGTTTACGCTGGCCGACGTGGCGCGCGATATCGACGCCAAGCTCATTCGCCGCCACCCGCACGTGTTTGGCGATGCGGATGCCGACAACCCCGACGAGGTGCTCAAGATTTGGGACGAGGTCAAGCTTGCCGAGAAGGCTGCCAAGGACAAGGCTGTGGCGGCGGGCGAGGCTGCACCCGAAGGCCTGCTCGACGGCGTGCCCACGCACCTGCCGGCGCTGATGCAAGCTCAGAAGGTGTCGCGCAAGGCGGCGGCCGTGGGCTTTGAGTGGGAGACGGTCCAGGATGTGTGGGACGAGGTCGCCGAGGAGCGTGCCGAGTTTGAGGCCGAGGCGCCCGGCTCGCCCGAGCGCGAGATGGAATTTGGCGACCTGCTCTTTGCCCTAGTCAACGTTGCGCGCAAAGAGGGGATTGACGCCGAGAGCGCCCTGCGCGCGAGCACGGCCAAGTTCCGCCGTCGCTGGGCTGCGATGGAGCAGATGGCGGCCGGTGCTCACGTGGATCTTGCCGAGCTTTCGACCCACGGCCTCAACGACCTGTGGGATGCCGCAAAGGCGGAGGAGTAAGACTGCGGGAACGACGGGCTGACACGCCTCATCGTTCCCGCTAAATTTTTCGAAAATCAAGTGTATCTCTCGGCTAACTTAGGGCATAATGCAAAAAGTGCGACATGGCTAACTTACGGAGACGCACCGACGGTGCACGTCAGCCGGTCGCTTGCATCCACTACGTTTCCAAGTGAGAGGGAGACAACATGAGCGATATTTTGGACGTCTACGGTCGCGAGGTGCTTGACAGCCGCGGCAATCCCACCGTCGAGGTCGAGGTCGTGCTCGAGGACGGCAGCTTTGGCCGCGCAATGGTGCCTTCGGGTGCTTCGACCGGCGCCTTTGAGGCCTGCGAACTGCGCGATGGCGACAAGGGCCGCTACCTGGGCAAGGGCGTCTCTCAGGCCGTCGAGCACGTCAATAACGAGTGCGCCAACGCCGTCGTGGGCCTCGACGCCTTCGACCAGCGCGCCGTCGATGCCGCGCTGATTGCCGCGGACGGTACCCCCAACAAGACCAAGCTCGGTGCCAACGCCATCCTGGGCGTGTCGCTGGCCGTCGCCCGCGCCGCTGCCGAGTCGGCGGGTCTTTCGCTGTACCAGTACCTGGGCGGCGTCAACGCCCATCTGCTGCCCACGCCCATGATGAACATCCTAAACGGCGGCGTGCATGCCGACAATAACGTCGACTTCCAGGAGTTCATGATCATGCCAGTGGGCGCCCCGAGCTTTGCCGAGGGCCTGCGTTGGTGTGCCGAGGTCTACCACACCCTCAAGGGCGTGCTGCACGAGGCCGGCCTGGGCGGCGGCGTGGGCGACGAGGGCGGCTTTGCGCCCAACCTCAAGACCAATGCCGAGCCGTTCGAGTACATTACCAAGGCCGTCGAGAAGGCTGGCTTTAAGCCCGGCGTCGACTTCATGTACGCCATGGACCCGGCCTCGACCGAGTTCTACAACGCCGAGACCGGCATGTACGAGCTCAAGGGTGAGGGCGTGGAGTACACGAGTGCTCAGATGGTTGATTACTGGGAGAAGCTCGTCGACACCTATCCCATCATCTCCATCGAGGACGGCATGGCTGAGGAGGACTGGGACGGTTGGGTTGAGCTCACCCAGCGCATTGGCAACAAGGTGCAGCTGGTGGGCGACGACCTGTTCGTCACCAACACCGAGCGCCTCAAGAAGGGCATCGAGCTGGGTGCCGCCAACGCGATCCTGGTCAAGGTCAACCAGATCGGCACGCTCACCGAGTCGCTGGAGGCCATCGAAACCGCCAAGGAGGCCGGCTACGCTTGCATTGTGAGCCACCGTTCTGGCGAGACCGAGGACTCCACGATCGCCGACCTGGTCGTGGGCGTCAACGCCGGCCAGATCAAGTCGGGCGCCCCGTGCCGCAGTGACCGTATCGCCAAGTACAACCAGCTCATCCGCATCGAGGACGAGCTCGAGGGCAGCGCGCGCTACGCCGGCAAGGCCGCGTTCTACAACATTCGCTAAACGGGCGAATTTGGCGAGGAGGAGGCTGACTCGGTTCCGCCCCGCCTTGGCTGGACGCCGCAAAGCGCTGTGGGCGCTGGGCCATATGGCTCAGCGCCTTTTTTATGTCGAGCAAAGGCTGGCGAAGGCGGTGCGGGCGCTCGTGCTATAACTAAAGGACTTAGCGCAAACAAACCTCAACCGCACAAGGCGCACATGGATCAGATTTACGACAACAGGTACTATTCCGCCGGTTCGCGCGAGCCGTCGCTTCACCGTGCGCGCACGGTGCAGCTCGGTGGGTCCGCCTACGCCGGCGTCGGCCGCCCCGCGCAGCGCCCGACAAGTACCTCGCGCCCCAATGCCCAATCAAATACTTTGGCAGATGGATCAGTGCGCCCGGCACGTTCGTCGCATGCATCGCGTCCCTCGACTCAGACACACGACAAATCGAGCAGACCCTCGAGCCGTCTTTCGGGCTCGGACTTTATGCATTACGCCAACGACAACGCGGTGGTCAAGGCGATCTATGACTTTACGCATGGCTCTCTGCGTCCGCTGTTTATCGGCATTGTCGTGGCGCTGGTGCTCGTGAGCCTGTATTTCCCCGTGCGCGACTTGTACGTGGCAAAACGCTCGAGCGATATCTTGGCCAAGCAGGTTGAGATTCGCCAGCAATACAATGATGAGCTGCGAAAAAGCGTCGACAAACTGCTCTCGGAGGAGGGTATCAAGGACGCGGCGTCCGAGGACCTGGGCCTGGTGATGCCCGGCGAGAAGAAGATTGACGTGCTAGGCTTGGACGACGATTCGGACTCGTCGTCGAGCAAAAAGTCCTCAAACGCCAAGAAGGCCAGCGAAGTTGCCAAGGAAATCGAAGAAGTCGGCAAGGACGCGCCGTGGTACATCCAGGCGCTCGACATGCTGTTTGGGTTTAACGGCGTCGAGGGCCAGACGGTCGTGTCCGACGGCAAATAGCGCCCGGAGGGGAGCCCGCAATGACAAATTGCAAACGCTATAAGGTAGCCGCGATCGACCTGGGAACGGTGTCGTCGCGACTGGTGTTGGCGCAGGTCGAGGCCGGGGCGATCGTGGAATCGTCCAAGCATACCGAGATTACCGACCTGGGCGAGGGCGTGGACGCGACGGGCCGCTTTTGCGAGGCGGCCGTTGAGCGTGTGCTCGATGCGTGTCGTATGTTTGTGGATGAGGCGCGTGCCTTTGGGGCCGCGTGCATCTGCACCACGTGCACGAGTGCCGCGCGCGATGCGTCCAATGCCGCGCTGCTGCTGGACGGCCTGCGCGAGTTGGGGCTCAAACCACAGGTAATTCCGGGCGAGGTCGAGGCGCGCCTGACATTTTTTGGCGTGGCGCACGACTTTGCCGGCGAGCGCATCATCGTCGCGGATTCGGGCGGTGGCTCCACGGAGCTCGCGACGGGCGTATACGCTCCGGAGCGCAGCGTCTTTGCGCTGGAGGGAACGCGCTCGCTGGACATCGGTTGCCGTCGCGTGACGGAGCGCTTTTTCTCCGCGTTGCCGCCCGCGGATGGCGAGCTTGCTGCCGCTGCCGCGTGGGCAGGCGAGCAGTTCGCCGCCTATTTTGAGGGCCTGCCTGTCGACTTTGAGCGCGCCGAACGCTTAGTCGCGGTGGGCGGCACGGTGACTACGCTGGTGGCTCTGGTCCACGAGCTGGAACCGTACGATTCGAGCTTTGTGCACCTACGCGAGCTGTCGCTGGAGCAGGTCTCGGCCGCTATCGAGCGCATGTCTGTGTTGGACGCGGAAGGCATCGCCGCGCTACCGGGTGTACAGCCCAAACGCGCGGGCGTGATCTTGGCTGGTGCCGTGGTGATTCGCGAGCTTATGCGAGCCGGCGGCTACGACACGCTCACCGTAAGCGAGAACAGCCTGCTCGCTGGCATGGCCACCACCATCAACGAGACCCTCGACGGCGAGCTACCCACCATCGGCTGGACCCCGAGCCTCAGCGCCCTCTAACTATTCCACCGCAACTTAGAGTCCCGCCGGCGTGAAAAAGAAACGGGCTCGCATCCCTGGGGGACACGGGCCCGTAAACAATACGTGGTAGGGGCGGTGGGACTCGAACCCACAATCCTTGCGGCGAGGGATTTTAAGTCCCCTGCGTATGCCAATTCCGCCACGCCCCCGTGAGACTTGAAGTCTAGCACAAGCCGTCCGTTACGCGTTGACGGCCATCGAGTGTTGGCCCGACTTCTCCAGGAACTCTTGGAACTTTGCCTCGTCGCCCTTGTTTTGATACTGCAGGGCCAGCAGGTACTCCAAGCGGCAGCGCTTGACCGGGTCGTCGCCGACGTCCTCGAGCATGCGCTCCAGCTCGGGAATGTCGTTGTGGCGCTTGAGGATCATCGTGTCGTACATCAGCTGGCATTCGTGTGCGACCGCTTCGGCCTGACCGCCCTCAAAGCCCTTGATCTCGTGAAGAAGCTCCTTGGACTTTTTGCGGTCCTCTTGGCCAACATAGTAGTTAAAGGCTTTGATCACCAGGTCGACGCGCTGCATCTTGGGGAGGTTGAGCCCCAGCAGCAGGTCGAACATCTCGCTGGCACGCTCGTGGTCCTCGCGCAGCAGATAGGAGTTCAGGCGCAGGTAGTCGCGGTTGTAGCGTGGGTACAGCATGCTGGTGAGTTTGCCGTCGAGCAAACGATCGAACTCGTCCCACTGCTTGGCAGCCATAAGCTGCTGCAGGCGCTTAAACGTGGTGCGTTTTTTGACGCTAAAGAATACCGACACGGCGATGCAAATAATGACGACGGCGGTCCAGAGGGTGCGGGAATCGGGCATATTGGGGTCCTTAGTCGCTCATAAAGCGAGCGGTATGACAACACGTACTAGATGTATTATACGCAGCGCGCAAGCAAACTAGCATAAAAGCTCATCGAGGCTGAGTGCCATCGCTCGCTGCGGTACACTTACCTAAAGTAAACCATGAAGGGAGACATTACCTATGAAGAAGATCGTTTTGGCTTGCGGTGCTGGCGCTGCTACTTCCACGCTCGTTGCCCAGAAGGTCGCTACCCTGCTCGACGCCAACGGTTATGCCGACAAGTACGAGATCGTGCAGTGCGCCATCTCCGAGGCCAAGGATTACTGCGACGAGGGCGCTGACCTGCTGATCGCCACCACTGTTGCCCCCGAGGGCCTCACCTGCCCGTACGTGAGTGGCGTGCCCTTCATGACCGGCATGAACCGCGTTGCCGCCGAGAAGGCCGTTCTCGACGTCATGGCTCAGTAGGCGCTGACTGCATGAGTGAGCAGAACGCCAACCCGGTAGAGCTCTTTGGTATGCGCGTTGCCCATGTGGGCATTAACGCCACCGACCCGGCAGACGCCCTGGAGATCGCGGAGCTGTTCTCGACGATGATGGGCCTGCCCGTCATCGAGACCCCGGTTTCGTACTTCAACGATTCGCTGGTCGAGATCATGAAGCAGAACGGTCGTGGCACCAAGGGCCACATCGGCTTTGCCGTTAACGACATCGATGCAGCTGAGAAGTGGTTTGCCGAGCGCGGGCTCGAGGTCAACGAAGAGTCGCGCGCGCTGCTGCCCGACGGTGGTACCAAGCTCGTGTACTTTAAGCGCGAGTTCGCCGGTTTCGCCGTGCACCTGTGCCGCGAGTAGCGCACAAGCTGCCATAGCTGGCAAAAAGGGATAGGGCCGCGTGGCCCTATCCCTTTATTTATGCCGAGGGGCTTCCTACCGCGGCAGGCGAATCGTAAAGCGGCTGCCGACGCCCTCGACTGAGGTCACGCCAATGACGCCGCCATGGCTATCGACGATCCACTTGGCAATGGCAAGCCCCAGGCCCGAACCCTGTGCACCGACATCGCGCGCGTTGCCGGCACGGTAGAACCGCTCGAACGCGTGAGCTGCGGATTCCTGGTTCATGCCGATACCCTCGTCCTCAACACTTATGTCGATCGTGCCCATGCCCGCATCGGGTGTTATGTCAAATGTGACGGTCGTTCCCGCACCCGAGTACTTGGCGGCGTTTTGCACGATCACGCGCAGAGCCTGCTTTACGAGTGCCACGTCGACGGGCGCGTCGCAGCGCGGGTCGCTGACAAGCGCGGTGTCGTACGCCAGCCGATATGTGTGCCCGGCATCGATCATCTGCGATTCCTCGCATACCTCGCCGACCAGTGCCGCCAGGTTAGTGTTCGCGCGCCGTAGCACGGTGCGGCCGGCATCGCCGCGCGCCAAAAACAGCAGCTGCTCCACGAGCTCCTGCATATGCTCGCTTTCGGCCTTGAGCGAAGCGATGGACTCTGCCAGCACGTCTGGGTCGTCTTTGCCCCAGCGGTCGAGCATGTTTACGTAGCCCTGAATCACCGCGATGGGCGTGCGCAGTTCGTGACTCGCGTCGTTGACAAAGCGCATCTGCTGCAGCTTGGCCTCTTGCATCTGACGCAGCAGGCGGTTGAGCGCGACCTCGATGCTCGCCAGGTCGGCGTCGCCGGTGGTGACGCTCGGCGAGTCGACGCTTGCGCGCTCGATGGCCTGCTCCAGCGTTTCCATCTTGCCGCCGGAGAGCTGCATACGGCCGAGCTCGTCCACGCGTAAGGCCAGGTCGTTGAGTGGTGCCATGGTACGGCGCACGCGGCGGGCGCCGCCGAGCATGTTGAGCACGCTGATGACCTGCCAACCTACAACAACGATATAGAGGGGCCACAGCGCGGCGAGGTCCTGCGCGAGGGGGAAGGTCTTGGTGGTACGCGCAAGCTCGACGGTATAGGTGAGCGTTGTCAGGTCCCAGCCGCGCGCGGGCGTCAGCGACATGCCGCGAACGGTGGCGCTGGGGATCCATCCCGCGGTAAACGCGCCGTCGGGCAGCGTCTGGTTGTATCCATAGACGAGAATCGCCGCCGCAATCACCACCAGCAACAGATCGAGCCAGACGTAGCTCACCAAGCGGCGCCACATGTAGCTCCAGTTGATGGCGCGGGCGATGGAGGTGACGCGCTTGGTCTCGGCGTTACGCGCGACAGACATAGCCCACCCCGCGCACAGTTTGGATGATGCGGGCACCGCCGGCGTCTTCGATCTTGGCGCGCAGGTGCGCGATGTGTACGTCGACGTTGTTGGTGTCGCCCATGTATTCGTAGCCCAGCGCTTCGTGCGCGATGCGTTCGCGCGTGAGCACGGTCTCGGCATGCGCCATAAGCAGGGCGAGGACATCGAACTCGCGGGCCGTGAGCGCAATGGGCGAGCCGCCGACCGTGACTTCGCGGCGGTCGGGATCGAGCGCGACCGAGCCCACGACGAGCGCGGCGGGGGAGGGCGAGGCGGATGCCTGGGCCGAGCCGCCGGCCAGGGGCATCGCAACGGTACCGGCGCCCGCGCCGCCCACTACGTTCGCCCCGGCACCGACGCCGCCAACGCCCGAAGCCGCCCGCACGGCCTCCGAGCGCTTCAGCGCCACGCGGATCCGTGCGAACAGCTCCTCGATCGCAAACGGCTTGGTCAGATAGTCATCGGCACCGGCGTCAAGCCCGGACACCTTGTCCATCACGGCATCGCGCGCGGTGACCATAATCACCGGCACATCCTTGTGCTTGCGGACGCGCCGCAGCACCTCCATGCCGTTGAGCTGCGGCAGCAGTACATCGAGCAGAATCAGATCGTAGTCGCGCTCAAGCGCCAGGTCCACGGCGGTGCGGCCGTCGGCGGCGTGTTCCACCTGGTAGCCCTCGTGCTCCAGCTCGAGCGTCACAAAGCGGGCGATTTTCTCCTCGTCCTCTACGATCAGGATCCGTGCCATGCGTGCCCCCGTCTGCGATTACTTGTCGTCGTTCAGATTTTGCTTGATGTCGTCCGCGGCATCGGCGGCGTGATTCATAAGGTTGTTGATGCTGCCGGGCACGTCGCCGTCGCTGTCGATGCGGTAGCGCATGCCAAAGAACAGGCCAATCAGCATCAGCCAAATCGTAGCGCCCCAGGCAAACAGGGCGATGATGGGGATCAGGATGGGGATGTTGAGGATGATCGCATCGCGGCGCGTGGCGATAAACTTGGTGTCCAGGCTCAGGCGGAAGAGCTTTTTGAGGTACTCCCATACGCTGTCCATCTTCTTGGAGAAGTCGGTCTTTTCGCTCGACTTCTCGTAGGCGGCCTGCGCGGCGACCATCTCGGCTGAGGGCTCATCGACTGGCGCGGACTCGGTGGCGGCGTGCGCCGACGTGGTCTGCGTCTTGCCCTGCGACTCGAGCCAAATGATGGCGTCCAGAACGTTGCCGTCGGCGGCGTCGAGCGCGGCCTTGGCATCGGTGTAGCTCACGTTGCACTTGGTGCGGATGGTTTCAACTTTTTCGAGGTCGTCCATGACCTGTCCTTTCGTTCGATGGGCGCGACGTCAGGCGATCTGCCCGGGCGCGAGCGTTGCGTTCGGCGGCCTGCGTTGCGCGGCGCCGCCCCGCCCTTGGTCGAACTCTATGGTGCAGGTTATAGATTAAGCGATTCTTGAGCCAAGATTAATGTTGGATGAGTTTTTGGGTGGCGGTGGGAAAAGTATTAGACCTCGATAGCGGGGGATGTGGTGCCGGTAGTAAAGCGGTGTCAAGGGTTGGTCGAGCGGGCGGTTTTTAGGCGACTGGGACATGGCGGGCGGTCGATCACCTATACTGGTTGGGCCCAACTGGAGAGGTGATAACTAGTTATGAAATCAATCAATGTTGCAGCGGCAATTATTCAGAAGGATGGGAAAATCCTGAGCTGCCAGCGTGGCTACGGCGAGTTTAAAGACGGCTGGGAGTTTCCGGGCGGCAAGCTCGAGCCGGGCGAGACCGGCGAGCAGGCAATCGTGCGCGAGATTCAAGAAGAGCTCGAGGTCACGATCGGTAACCTCGACTATCTTTGCACGGTCGAACACGATTACGAGACGTTCCACCTGTCGATGCAGTGCTACCTAGCTACCATCCTTTCGGGGGAGTTCAAAGAGCACGCTCACGAGGACATGAAGTGGCTCGATACCAACAACCTGTGGGATGTCGATTGGCTTCCGGCGGACGTTAAAGTCGTTAGGGAGCTCGAAAAGAAACTCGGACTTAACGGACTTAAGTAAGAAAGGAGCGGGCGCCACATGGTGCCTCGCTCCTTTTTGTTACTCGGCTTCACTAAGATCGCTGAGCATAAACTCGTAAATGTCCTGACGCACGGGCGCATTGAGCTCATATTCGATTTCGACGGCGTTGTCGCCGCTCTTAGTTTTAATAGCTTCGAACTCGCCGGTCGGATGCATTTCGCCTAAGAAATAGAACTCCCTACCGCCCTTATCGTCCTTGTTCTTACGCATAAACAAATACGTCTTCAGGCCGTTTCCTGGCCATGTCTGCAGTCGCTGAATTTCGGGGGAGTTGAGCGTGCGGTTGTTCTTGGAGATTGCAACTAGCTTACTCGGCGAAACAAAGCGGTCTTCATACTGAATGGACTCGCTAATGTCGGGTGCCTTGTCATAGTTAATAAACACGGGGAATGTATTGGTCTTCTCGTCGTAGAAGTAGCCGCCAAGATTTTGGCCGTTGATGTTCTTTTCCCAGTTCATCAAACGGCAAACCTCTTCGTACGTGTACTTGGCGTTGAGAACGAAATTTGTGTTTTCGTACGTCTCGGCATAGTCGAGTCGGTTGCGCGCAATACCAAAATCCAGCACCTCGAGAATCTGACGCTTGAACTCTGCGTTGCGCAGGGCGGTCGCAAACGCTTCGGTCAGACGAGGTCCGGCTCCATCGTCAATAAGCAGGGAAACGAAATCCTTAGGAGTGGTAAAGTCGCCCTTAAGGACTGCGATTGCCGACCTAACGGCGCTGTCCTTAAGCTGTGCGCGGTAGTTCCTAAGCGCAGCCTCGCGCATATGCCGGTAGCCCTCGTGTCCGGCTTCGACGAGCGTTTGAAGCAAATAGAGGTCTTCAAATCGCTTGCCCGCGGCGAGCTTTTGAGAAATAAATTTGAGAATCTTGGTTTGATCAGAGGAAAAATGGACTGTGTAGCCCGGCTCGTATTTGGAAAGAAATGCGTGGTAGGACCCCAGGCCGCTGTTCTTGAAGATAAGCAGCGGATCGATGGAGCCATTACGATCAAATTCGAGCAGCGATGGAATCTTGCCGAGTTTCTGACGCAAGTCGAGATATTCGTTCTTCAAAAATCTGACGGAGGTAAAGTCGCCGCCGTCGATGGCCTTATAGATGCGAGCTTCGGAAATACGATCGAAGCTTACCGTTGAGCATCCGGGGATCGCCGAATCGCTCTCTTGGACGAGACGACGCAGACGGTCTTTGTTGTACGTCTTGTCACCCGAAAGCGCGATGGGCACCAAGAAGTTGCTCTGGTAATTGCCAATAAAGTCGAGTACCAGTGCGTATTCCTTGCCATCATTCAGGCGCAAACCTCGTCCGAGCTGCTGAACAAAGATGATTGCGGAGTCGGTGCGTCGAAGCATGATGATCTGATTGAGCGAGGGGATGTCGACGCCCTCGTTCATGATATCGACCGAGAAAATGTACTCGAGCTCGCCGGCTTCAAGTTGGCTGATCGCGGCATCGCGGACTTCATCGGAATCTTGACCGCTAATCGCAGCCGTTCGATATCCGAGAACGTTGAATTTGCGCGACAGTTCTTCGGCCTCGGCGTTTCGATTGCAGAAAATTAAGCCCCTGCGGTCGTTTTTGGCGACGCTATATTCTTCGATCTTCTCGGTGATGTGACGCACGCGTTCATCGGACGTCAAACGCCCGAACAGAGCGGTATCTTCGACCGTCTCATCGTCAATCTCCAGATCGTGAATGCCAAAATAATGGAAGGGGGCTACCATCTCTTCGGCCAAAGCGTCCTGCAGCGTGATCTGGAACGCGATGACGTGATTGAAAAGGGCAAAGACGTCGTAGCCGTCGGTGCGATTAGGCGTAGCGGTCATGCCAAGATAAAACCGAGGCGTAAAGTGCGACATGATGGATTGGTAGCTCTGAGATCCCGTGCGGTGGGCCTCGTCGATGACGATGTAGTCGAACTCATCGGGACGGAAATCGCTCAGATGTTTGGCGACCGAAGAACACATGGCAAACACGCAGGTGGCATTGCTTATATTCTTGCCAGTTTGATAGGTGTCGAACGTATAGGTACTACCTAAGAGCCGTTCATAGCTTACACGGGAGGCGTCTATAATGCGTCGGCGGTGCGCAAGAAAGAGGATGCGCCGGGGTTTAGTTGCGAGCACGTCGAATGCCGAAAGGAAGGTCTTGCCAGTGCCGGTTGCCGAGACCAGCAATGCACGGGTCTCGCCCTTGCGGTGGATTACGCCGAGCGCCTCAAGGGCGCGCTGCTGCATTTTATTGGGCTTGATTTCTTCGAGGTCGTTCGTGGTTGGGCTAACAGTTGCCTGGAACGTCGGTTTCGATTTGGGCTTTGAGGGATGTGCCGATCGATATGCGGCATAGTTCTCAATCCAGTCTTGGGAAAGCAAAACGGTTGAGGTGTCGTTCCACAACGAATTGAATTCGCCCCTCAGTTCGCCGAGTAGGCGGCTGTTCTCGACAGTCTGGTACAGCACGTTCCATTCTTTATTACAGGTGAGGGCGGTCTGCGTCATGTTCGAGCTGCCGACGATGACCGTGCTGGTTTCGCCCTTATCAAAAATGTATCCCTTGGCATGCAGATTACCCTGGAATACGCGAACTTCCATGTTGTCGTATTCCAGGAGCTTGCGAAAGGCATCGGGTGAGTTGAAGTTGAGATAGGTGGACGTGAGCAGCCTGCCCTTAATGCCACGCTGCTTGAGCTCCTGGAACGCCTCGACCAGGATTTGAAGGCCGCCGTCTGCAACAAAAGCTACGCAAAAGTCAAAAGAGCTGCAGGTTGAGAGCTGCTCCTTCATAACGGATAGTAGTGTTCCGCCTGTCGCCTTCGAGTTGGCGATGAGCTTGGGTGAATCGTTCTCGCGTGCAAGCGAGTCGAATTCAATATCAATCTGCTGCTGCGTAGTCATCCCGGCCAAACCTTTCGAAAGACTATGTTGGCGCCAGGATAACAGATCGATCGTTCGTGTTTTGAGCGTATGTGATTATTAGACTATCGGCTACTCAAGTTTGTGGCTGCGGCCTTGGTGCCGTGTCTTGCTGGGCCTTTCTCTATCTATATGTATGTGTTTTCGTCTTATAGGCTGCTGGGAGAAGTCCTGCCCCCAAGATTCCGCGCATGCCATGGTTCCGTGTCGGCCATGTGGCAAGCTGCTTGTCATAGCCTCGCCGGAATCCGACTGTAAATGGCCACGGACGGATATGCAGGTTCTTGTCGCTACGTGAGAAAAACTTGCAGAATTCGCAAGTTCTTGTCATGCTGTGAGAAAAACTTGCAGATTGGGGCGGGCGATGGATAAACGGATGGTCCCTAGAGATCGATATCTCGAGAAATTGATTGCCTTTCGTGATGCGGATGTCATCAAGGTCGTAACGGGTATGCGCCGTTGTGGCAAATCGACGCTTCTGGACATGATGCGCAAACATCTGGAGGATAACGGCGTTCCGTCCGAGTGTCTTTTGACCTTTAAGATGGAGTCGTTTGAGCTGGAGGGCGTGCGTGATTGGCGAGAACTCTACCGCCACGTCGACGGCCAAATGCCTGCGGGTAAAAGGTGCTATCTCTTCTTCGACGAGCTCCAGGAGGTTGCCGGATGGGAGAAGGCGATTAACGCACTTCGTGTCGACCGGGACTGCGATATATATGTTACGGGTTCGAATGCTTTTCTCCTGTCGTCTGAGATTGCGACCTTAATCTCGGGCAGGTATGTCGAGATTCGGATGCATCCGCTCACTTTTTCGGAATATGTCGACTTTCTTGGTCCGACTGACGTCACGAATAGGCTCGCTGTTTTTGGTCGGGAGGACATTGTTGCGCTCGACGATCTTCTCGACCGTTATCTTGTGTTTGGAGGCCTGCCGTTTCTCGCTGCTTCAAAACTGCCGGAGCAGGAAATGAAGGACTATATTTGGAGCACGTACCAAACAATCGTCGGGCGCGACATTTTGGCTCGCGAGGCGCGTCGGGGTAGACGGTCGGTGACGAGCAGGAGTGTGCTCGACCGCGTCACTTCCTACTTGGCCGATAACATTTCAAACCCGACATCAATTAACAAGATTGTTGGCACGCTGGCGGAGAACGGGCTGAAATCCTCGCATGGCGTCGTGGACACTTGTGTGTCCGCCCTTGAGGAGACCTATATCTTTTCGCATGCGCGCCGATTTGATATTAAGGGTCGGGACATTTTGAAGACCGGTGGCAAGTTCTACATTGAGGATCTGGGGCTTCGAGCTTTCTTGGATGGGTATCGCGGCAGCGACAGTGGGCGTGTTCTCAAAAATGCCGTTTACAATCGCCTTGTCTATGACGGATATCAAGTCTTCACGGGTCATCTTCGAGATGCCGAAATCGACTTCGTTGCAATCGGCGACGGCTCGGATCGTAAGTTTATTCAGGTTACAGAGTCGATTGACGAGGAGGCGACGCGTAAGCGCGAGCTGCGTCCATTTGAGCTCAGATCGCTCGAGAAGATTACCGGCGGTTACGAGAAGATCATTGTCGTTCGTCAGGGGAGCCATCCGACCGACATCGACGGTATCAAAATCGTTTCTGCAGTCGATTTCTTAATGGGTAGGCTTGGGGCTTAGGGCGTTTGAAGCGCGTCTGTTTCCTATGCCTAGCGACATTGCCGCAGCTCGTGATACCGCCGGCTCCTTCCTCTCCGTCAAGCGGCACCAACTCAGCTGATCCGTTGGGGACGGAGGAAAGCGGATCATTTTCGGCGCGCCGCAGGTGATACGAATCCTGCGGCGCGCTGTTTTTTGCGCGAGGGCTTTCAGCTGTGTCCGCGTGGCGTGGGAGACTTAATTTGCCGTCTTGGTCTGTCACGGCGGCGTGAATCAAAGCAACGGCCCTCTAAGGAGTTCGATATTGATGAGTGACAACACCAAGCACCTTGCAAAGAAGTGCGTCAAGGACGCGGGGCCGTGCCTCGCGTTGTGCCTTGCCGGCGCAGCGGTCGCGCTGCTGGCTGTTCTGGGGCCATTCGACGTGCTCCGAAGTGCCGTCTTTCTACACATTTGCATGGCCCTTGCCGGCGCCATGATGACCGGCGGCGTGCTCGATCTGGTTTTTTTGGTGCTTGACCCGTTTGGATGGAAGAACGAGGGGTAGGCCCCAAAGGATGGGAGGGCTGGAACGGTTAGCTTAGTGATCGTGCAGAATGTGGGCTAGCGACTTGCAGGGAAGTGGTAATCCGATGACGGTCTATGTGACGGGCGATATTCACGGCGGCGTCGACATGCAAAAGCTGCGCGACTGGGAGCTTGGGGATAGTCTGACGGGCGACGACTATCTGATTGTCGCGGGCGACTTTGGCTTTCCGTGGGATTTCTCTGCCGAGGAGTGCGCCGATATCGCTTGGCTGGAGTCGCGCCCCTATACCGTGCTGTTCGTCGACGGCAACCACGAGCGTTTCGATCACTGGGCGGAGCGTTCCATGGAGCTGTGGCACGGTGGGCTGACGCAGCGCCTGTCGGACACCTCTCCCATACGGCGCCTGACGCGTGGCGAGGTTTTTGAGCTCGACAACTCAACGATCTTTACTATGGGCGGTGCCACGAGCGTGGACAAGGAATACCGCATTCCGTATTCCAGCTGGTGGCCACAGGAGCTGCCGGACGAGCGCAACTTTGAGGAGGCACGGACAAAGCTCGACAGCGTGGGCTGGAAGGTCGACTACGTAATCACCCACACCTGCTCTACGCACATGCTTTCGCCCACGCTCTATCCGGCGCCCGGCTGGGATTGCCCCGGCGTTGATCGACTTACGGCGTTTTTCGATGAGCTGGAAGATCGCTTGGACTACAAGCGCTGGTACTACGGCCATTTTCATCGGGATGCCAACCCGGCCGAGCGCCACACCGTGCTCTACGACTGTATCGTTCGCTTGGGTGATGAACTCCAGCCCTGGGATGTTGCGTAGCGGCAAGACGTTTGGCTACTCGGCCGTTATGGTGATGTTTTTCCGGTGCGCGTGGATAACATCCCAGCTAAAGTGCTCGACCAATTGCTCGGCGGTGCGCGGCGTGGTGTCCGGCGCGATGCCTGTTTGCCCGGCGAGCCAGCCCAGCAGTGCCTCGGATGTGCCAAAGCGAGCGCGGAGCTCGCCCAGGTCCAGATCGCGGTCGCGCTTGGAAAGGCGGCGGCCGTCCGGTGACATGAGCAGCGGAATATGTGCGTAGTGCGGAGTGGGAAGTCCCAGCAGATGCTGCAGATAGATCTGGCGCGGCGTGGAGCCAAGCAGGTCGCATCCGCGTACGATCTCGGTAACACCCATGGCGGCGTCATCGACCACCACGGCCAGCTGATAGGCAAACACGCCGTCGCTGCGGCGCACCAAAAAGTCGCCGCACTCGGTGGCGAGCGCTTCGCATTGGGCACCATACGTGCGGTCCACGAATTCGACCACATCGTCTGCGAGGTCGTCGACGGCGGGCACGCGCAGGCGCGTGGCCGGGGCGCGCAGGGCACTGCGGCGGGCGACCTCCTCGGCAGAAAGGCCTCTGCAGGCGCCACGGTAGATGGGCGTGCCGTCGCTGGCATGCGGCGCGCTTGCGGTGTGGAGCTCGGCGCGCGTGCAAAAACAGGGGTAGGTGAGGCCGGCGTCCTGCAGCTGGTGCAGGGCGTCCTCGTACAGATCCAGGCGATCGTGCTGGTAGTAGGGACCTTCGTCCCACTCCAGCCCCAACCAGGCTAGGTCGTCGATGAGCTGGGCGGCAAGTTCCGGGCGCTTACAGCGATCGTCCAGGTCCTCGATGCGCAACACAATGCTGCCGCCCTGGCTACGGGCCGAAAGCCACGCGCATAGGCAGCTGAACACGTTGCCCAGGTGCATGCGGCCCGATGGCGACGGGGCAAAGCGCCCCACGACGGGCGCGGGAGCGGAGGCGGGCGGCGTCGTTGGCGCGTCCGCGGCGGGCGTTGCTATGTTGCATGCGTTGATATCCATGCGGACGAGTATAGCGCGGGGCGCGACGAGGAGGCGTCACTGTGGTCCGCAAGTTGTCGAGGCTCCGCATTGCGCATGGCGGGTCGCAGACTCGGCGCTTTGATTCCTGCCATCAACTCGGCACCTTAGACGACAGAAACCCCGGCAGCTCTTCGCAACTGCCGGGGTTTCCGCGGAAAAGGGGGACATGATCCTCGAGCGAACGGCAAAGGGGCAAACCGTTTTCGCTCAATTGCTTTATGCCCCTCGGCTGGCGGCTCAATCAGCGTATGCCGCGCCCACACAAAGCCGCTACACCTGTGACGGAGCTGTGAAGTGGTATCTATCGTTGGCGCAGGACATGCCAAGGACTGTCCCAAACTGCCGGCAGATAAGGAACGTCCCTAAGTGCCAGACTCGGGTGGGACTTTTGTCCCATTTGACGTTCCGTTGGCCCAGATATTCGTCATGTGTGCCCGCAAACGTGGGACAATGGCGATGTTGGTTTTACAGACAAAGGATGTGCCTATGAACGCCCCCGTTGCCAATGCCTGCCGGCAGCGCCGCTTGTTTGCGCGATTCGTTTCTGCCTGCGCGCTCGTTGCGCTTGCGTTGTTGCTGCTGCCTGTCGCCGCGCACGCTGACGGCTACTCCATGATCCAAACCTATATCGGCGCCACGGTCGAGGCCGACGGATCGCTGACCGTTGTCGAGGGGCGCCAGTTTGATTTCGATGACGACATCAACGGCGTGTTTTGGGAGATTAATGCGGGCACCAACCAGCAGGGTGGCTCGGCGGGCGTCGACGTGCTGAGTGTCGAGGAAGAGGACACCGCGTTTAACAAAGTCGATAGCGCGAACAAGGGTGACTCTGACGTCTACACGGTCGAGCGGACTGGCGACGGCGTAAAGATTAAGGTATTCAGCCCTCACGAGAGCGGCGACAGCGCGACCTATTACGTGAGCTATACCATGACCGGTGCAGTCATGAACTGGGCCGATACCGCCGAGCTCTACTGGAAGTTCGTGGGTGACGGCTGGTCTGCGGATTCCGATGACGTCGAGATGGAAGTGTACTTCGCAAATGCCGCTGCCGGGACGGCGGCCGTCAAGGGCGATAACTTCCGCGCATGGGGCCACGGCCCGTTGACGGGCGACGTGTCGCTCGATGAGGACGAGCCCATGGTCACCTATACCATTCCCTGCGTGCATCAGGGCGAATTCGCCGAGGCACGCATCGCCTTCCCCAGCGACTGGGTGCCGCAGCTTGCCGCCTCGGGCGAAGAGCGCATGTCAACGATCCTGAGCGAAGAGAAGGAATGGGCCGACGAAGCTAACGCCCGCCGTGAGCACGCGCGTGCGGTTGCCGGCGCGATTGCCGTGATGTGTGTTGTTGTGGCGGTTGCCTATACCGGTGTAATCGTGATGCTCAAGCTGCGCAGGCCCAAGCCCAAGCCGCTCTTCCAGGACGAGTACTTCCGCGATGTGCCCTCCGCCGATCATCCCGCGGTGCTTGCAACTCTTATGAGCTGGAACGACGTGCCCGATCAGGCATATATCGCCACGCTGATGAAGCTGACCGACGACCGCGTGATCAAGCTGGAAGAAGCGACCGAGACCAAGAAGAAGGGTCTGCTCCGTCGCGAAAAAGAGGAGCAGACGTATCGCATCACAGTGACCGACGAGGCCTGGAAGGCTGCCAAGAAGGACGGCATCGACCGCGACGTACTCAAGGTCTTCTTCGCTGGCGTTAAGCCCGATAAGGACGGAGTCCGTTCGCGCACGTTTAGCGAGCTGGAGGAATACGCTAGCGAGCGCACCACATCTGTTGGCGACAAGCTCGAGGACTATCAGAGCACGGTTAAGGGCAAGCTGGAGGCGCGCGAGCTTATCGCCTCGGACGGCACCGTCGCCCTGGTTGCCGGCTTGGTTCTCGGCATCATCATTGTCTTTGGCATTTTGGGCTCTCTGTTCTATACCGACTTTGCGGACGCCAACGTCGGTGCCGCTATGATCTCGATCCCCGTCACGATTGTGGGCTTTGTCCTGAGCTGCACCTTCCGCCGTTACACGTCGGAGGGCGCCGAGGTGGCGGCTCGCTGCAAGGCGCTCAAGCATTGGCTCGAGGATTTTACGCGCCTGAAGGAGGCCGTCCCCAGCGATCTGATCTTGTGGAACAAGCTGCTGGTGATGGGCGTTGCCCTGGGCGTTTCGAAAGAAGTGCTGCGACAGCTGGCCGAGGCCGTGCCTGCGGATCTGCGCAACAGCGACGATTTCTACGACAACTACCCCTGCTACTGGTGGTATTACCATCACTACGGCAACGAGTCTCCGCTCGATTCGTTCAACGATGTGTATCACGAGACCATCCGCGAGCTGGCTTCGAGTTCCGATAGCTCGAGCGCCGGCAGCGGCGGCGGCTTTTCCGGTGGCGGCGGTGGCGGCGTCGGCGGAGGCGGCGGCGGAACGTTCTAACGGTCGTAAATTATGGGATGGGCTTTTCTCGACAGCCGTCGGGGGAAGCCCATCCCTTTTTATGCGCTACCTACGAAGACTGTCCCCAACGACTAGTCACTGGGGACGTTCCTAAATGACTAGGTATGGCTGCTGGGCCTAGGCTGTTAGGTCGAGTTCGTAGAGGAAGCTTTCGCGCGGCATGTCGTGACGGCGCTCTTCGCGGTTGGCGCGGTGCGTGGCCGTGCGCTTAAAGCCATGCAGCTCGTAGAACTTCCACGAGCAGTTGGAGTCGGTGTACAGGTGCGCCCTCGTCGCCCCGCGCGAGGATAGGTACGAGACTGCGGCGTCGAGCAACACCGAGCCAACGCCCAGGCCATGGACGTCGCGATCTACGGCAAGCAGCGTGACCTCGTTGTCGTGTGGCAACGGGCTGCTTTCGAGCAGGCGGTTGTTGGTTCGGATGGTTGCGCGCACAAACGAGAGATACTCGGCGCAGGCATCGGGCTCCAGCTCGCGCATTTGCGATAGCAGTGCGCGTTCGGTATCCAGCCAATGTTCCTTAACGGTGGCGCCGGAGCTCTGTCCCGCACGCGCGAGCGCAATGCCGCGCGCCTGACCGTCGATTACGGCAACTTGCGAAAACGTCGAAGACGAAAGGCAGTAGGCAAGGTCGCACGCGGCCTCGAGGCGGTTGTACTCATCGTTATCCGAATTGTCATGCCAAAGCTGCTGTAGAATCAGCGCGATGGCGTCGAAGTCTTCGGTATCAAACGGTCGGTAGAGAACCCGCGAGACCATGGTGCCTCTTTCTTTTGCGGATGCATATCGAGCACAGTTCTACCACGCTATTGGCATCTAATTATGGTGCCCCTGTGTTCCATGAACTCACCGTGCCCGGTGCCGTGCCCATCCCCTCCGCTCGCAAACTTTTTCTGCATATGCGCCCGTTGCGGGGTGCATCGATGCGCTCGATGCGCTACATTGAATCAGTATTTTCAATGCCGCTGCGCGAGCGCTGCAGATCGACGTATCACCGGCTCACAGAGCACGGCGGCGTACCAGACAGGAGGACTGCATGGGATCTGATGTGAAGATCGCACGCGCGTTGATCTCGGTTACCGATAAGACGGGCGTCGTCGATTTCGCACGGACGCTGGTCGATGACTTTGGCGTCGAGATCATCTCTACGGGCGGCACGGCTCGTGCCATCGAGGACGCGGGCGTTCCCGTAACCCCCATCGAGGAGTTCACGGGCTATCCCGAGATGATGGACGGCCGCGTTAAGACCCTGCACCCCAAGGTTCACGGCGCGCTGCTGGCCCGCCGCGATTCCGAGCAGCACATGCAGGAGGCGGCACAGCACGGCATTAAGCTGATCGACCTGGTCGTCGTCAACCTGTACGAGTTCGAGAAGACCGTCGCCAACCCCGAGGTCACCTTCGCGGATGCCATCGAGCACATCGACATCGGCGGTCCCTCCATGCTGCGCTCTGCCGCCAAGAACGCCGCGAGCGTTACCGTCATTTCCGACCCGGCCGACTATGATGCCGTCCTGGCCGAGATGCGCGAGACCGGTGGCTGCACCACGCTTTCCACCCGTCGTCGCCTGCAGGTGAAGGTCTACCAGACCACCGCCGCCTACGACACGGCTATCTCCCGTTGGCTTGCCGCCCAGGCAAGCGACGTGGCGGACACCTCTGCCAAGCTCGAGATCTCGCTGGAGAAGGTCGACGACCTGCGCTATGGCGAGAACCCGCAGCAAAAGGCCACGGTCTATCGCTTTGCCGAGGGTTGCGAGAATACCGCGAGCTCGCAGTTCCCGCTCGTGGGCTCCGAGCAGATCCAGGGCAAGCCGCTCAGCTACAACAACTATCTGGATGCCGACGCCGCTTGGAACCTGGTCCGCGAGTTCGACGAGCCGGCCTGCGTGATCCTCAAGCATCAGAACCCCTGCGGCTCCGCCGTGGCCGAGGGCATCACGGCCGCCTACGACCGCGCCTTCGCCTGCGATCCCAAGAGCGCCTTTGGCGGCATCATCGCCTGCAACCGCGAGGTTCCCTATGAGCTGGTTGAGCACTTTGCCGATCAGAACAAGCAGTTCGTCGAGGTTATCATCGCTCCGAGCTACACTGCCGAGGCGCTCGAGCGCATGGCCAAGCGCCCCAACCTGCGCGTGCTGGCCACCGGCGGCGTGGACCACGGCGCCCAGGTGGAGCTGCGCTCCGTCGACGGCGGCATGCTGGTGCAGGAAGTCGACCACGTGACCGAGGATCCCGCGACCTTCACGTTCCCCACCGACCGCAAGCCCACCGACGCCGAGATGGCCGAGCTCGAGTTTGCCTGGAAGGTCTGCAAGGGCGTTAAGTCCAACGCCATTCTGGTCTCCAAGGGTAAGGCCGGCATTGGCATGGGCCCGGGTCAGCCCAACCGCGTTGACTCTGCACTGCTTGCCTGCGAGCGCGCCGAGGACTTCTGCGAGCGCGAGGGCGTGGAGAAGGGCGGCTTTGCCTGTGCAAGCGACGCGTTCTTCCCGTTCCGCGACAACGTCGACGTGCTTGCCGCGCACGGTGTGACCTGCATCATCCAGCCCGGCGGCTCCAAGCGCGACGACGAGAGCGTCCAGGCCTGCAACGAGCATGGTATTGCGATGGTCTTTACGGGTGCCAGGCATTTTAGGCACTAGGGGCTTTCCCAAGCACCCGACCTTGCCCCTCAAACCGTCGCTTGCGTACATTTAGTACGCGGCGCTCCTCTTTCGGGGCAATCTCGGGCACTTGGAAAACCCTTAATGGGATGTTGTTCTATCCCATTAAGCTGATCGGTCGCCTGACCATATCGTCAAAATAATCTCTGCAAAAGACGGTCGCTCCGTTTGGAGGGCCGTCTTTTTGGTATAAGAGGACGGAATGACTAACACGAAAGGTATGACCATGCCCCAGATTGATGATGCCGAGCTGTTTGGCAATGCCGAGGATCAGCGTGCGTACGAGGACTTTTGCGCCAATCAGGAGGCGGTCGAGAAGTTTACGCTCGACAAACCCGCGCTTGTCTGCCGTTGGCGCATGTCCAACAAAAAGGTACCCATGCTCAACCGCCACATTCGCGCACTGTCCGAGCGCTTGGTGCAGGGCGAGCCGCTTACCCATAACATGCTCAGCTGGGCCAAGCAGCACGTTGAGTGGTCGCTTGCCGAGGGCGATTACACCGCACGCGACGGCGTGCTCATGCTGGTGATCGACGTCAACGGCAACGCCGCCATGACGGTGGGGGAGTACGAGCCGCTAACCGATACGTCGGCCAAGGCGCTACGTGCCCGCTCCGCCGAGGCCCGCTCCGAGGCCGACGAAACCGGCGTGGCGCCCGAGCTGCTCGCTGCCGTCGATAACGGCGAGCTTGCCTTTGTGGCGCCAGCGGACGAGTGCCTGTGCGGCACGGCGACGCTCATCGAGCAGCTGGCCCAGACCAAGGGCATCTCGGTCACGCGCGTAGACATTCCCGCACAGCTCAAGGGCGCCTTGTTCCTGGTGAGCGACGAGCACGGCGTGGTCCCCGCAACCGAGACGGACGCCGCCGAGGCCGACGCCGCCGAGGCCGACGCCGCCACGGTCGCCTTCTTTGCCGACGGCTACGAAAAGCTCCGCGCCCGCCGCTAAATGATTTTTCTGGGACGGGGATTAAAAACTCATTTTGGTCTCCGTTTCCGTCGCGAGCGTGAGGCGGACAAAACGCCCCCGCTTGCGAACAGTTCTGTCACCTTGGTGCCGCGCGAGGCGCGCACCTGCGGCTCCGCGGTCATAATGGGGCAAGACAACCAAGAGGGGAGCGGAATCCATGGCGCTGATCTATATCGTTGAGGACGACGAGCCCATCCGTCGCGAGCTCGCCGACATTTTGGCGCGTGCCGGTTTTGAGGTCGAGGCCTGCGAATCGTTTGAGCATGTCTCGCGCGATATTCTCGCCGCCGCACCCGACCTGGTGCTGCTCGACCTCACGCTTCCCGTCAAAGACGGCCAGCACATCTGCCATGAGGTCCGTCGCGAATCCGAGGTCCCCATCATCGTTCTCACGTCGCGCACGACCGAGATCGACGAGGTCATGGCCATGACGCTCGGCGCGGACGACTTTGTTCCCAAGCCCTACAGCGCGCGCGTGCTTGTGGCGCGCATCAACGCACTGCTGCGTCGCACCGCGGCGGCAGGCGAGCGCAGTACACTTGTCCACAAGGGGCTGGAGCTCGACCTCGCCCGCTCAATGGTCACCAACACGCAAACCGGCACTAGCACCGAGCTCACCAAAAACGAACTGCGTATCCTCTCACTGCTTCTGAGTCGCGCGGGCAAGATTGTTTCGCGCTCGGCCATCATGCAGGACCTGTGGGACTCCGACGCCTTCGTGGACGACAATACGCTCACCGTCAACATCAACCGCCTGCGCACCACGCTCGAAAAAATCGGCATCAAGGGGTATTTGACGACGCATCGCGGCCAAGGCTATTCGGTCTAGGGGCCGGCTATGTCGTTTGCCAAGTTCTTTAAAGACGCGCTGCTTCCCGTCGCCGTGTGGGCGTGCGGCGTGCTGCTGAGCTGCTTTGTGCTGACGGTCGCTGGTGCTTCGACATCTATCGTGGTCGTGGCGGTCGGCGTGTCCTTTATCTTTGGTATGCTCGGCATCGTGATCGAGTACGCGCGCCGTCGTCGTTTTCTGCGCCAGCTGGAGCGTGCGGCAGAGGAGCTCGAGAGTCCCGCATGGGTGCAGGAGATGGTGCAATGCCCGACCTATGCCGAGGGCGAGCTCGAGTACGAGGTCTTGCGCCGGGTGGGCAAAGCCGCCTGCGACGAGGTTGCCGAAGGCCGGCGTCAGACCGATGACTATCGCGACTATATCGAGAGCTGGGTCCACGAGGCTAAGCTGCCTCTGGCGGCGGCTCACCTGATTTTGGAAAACCTTGATGGCAGCGAAGACGACCTGTCGCGTGTGGATGACCTGGGCCGCGAGCTGGCTCGCGTGGAGCGCTATATCGACCAGGCGCTGTACTACGCGCGCTCGGAAGTCGTGGAGCGCGACTACCTGATTCGCCGCTGGGGTCTCAAGACCTTGGTGACGGGCGCGATTAAAGCCAACGCGCGTGAGCTCATCGCGGCGCACGTGGCGCCGGTGTGCGGGAACCTCGACTTTGAGGTCTTTACCGACGAGAAGTGGCTCGAGTTTATTCTGGGGCAGCTCATCCAGAACAGCATTAAATACGCGCGCGAGGACGGCGCGAAGATCGTGTTTTCGGGCGCGTTGCTGGACGAGGGCCTGGCGAGCGAACGCATCGAGCTCACCGTCGCGGACAACGGCTGCGGCGTGAGCGCGGCCGACCTGCCGCGCGTGTTCGAGAAGGGCTTTACCGGCGACAACGGCCGCACCACCAAGCGCGCAACGGGCATCGGCCTCTACCTGGTGGCGCGCCTGTGCTCCAAGATGGGCATTGACGTCACCGCGGCATCCGAGCCCGGCGAAGGCTTCGTCGTCACGTTTGCCTTCTCAACCAACAAGTTCCAATACTTTGAGTAGTCAGCCCGTATGGCGTAGCCGTTCAGGATCTTCCCATGTAAGAAGAAATCAGGCTTTTCAGCAGCTATATTCCTGAACGGGAACATTGCTAATGTAGTCAACACTATATTCCCGTACATGAACATAGTGCTACAGTTTTATACTAAGTTCACGGACAGGAATATAGCTGGAGGCGTCATGAGAACGGTGACAACGATTAAAAAGCTGGATGGGCGCATCAAGCTCAAACCGTCGGAAGTCGCTTTCTCGGAGCGCACGGTTTTCGATCCCGCCGAGATGGGGAAGGCCCTTAGGCTCAGAAGGCGTGAACTCGGCTTGACTCAACGTGACGTCGCGACTATGACGGGTCGCAGCCTTCGTGTGATTGGTGATATCGAACGGGGGCGGACAACGGTCGAAATTGGTGTCATTTTCGATTACGCCTCCATCGTGGATGTTGATTTTATTCTGAAGGTGAGGGGGAAGTAATGGATGGCACGCTGTTCGTTCACCGTGAGTTTAATGGGTCTTACCAGCCGGTTGGCATATTGGAGGAAAATGCGGGGTTTCCGATATTCACCTATAGCCCCAAATATCTCGAGAGCGGTGATGCGGCGCCGATTTCGATCTCGCTGCCGTTGTCGGCCGAGACATTTAGTCCGGACGCAACGGGTTCCTTTTTCTCCGGCATCATTCCGGAGGGGCAGCTCAACAGGGACCTTGAGAAAAGGGCGCGAGCGGAACGCGGAGATTACTTTAAGGTGCTCGATTTGGTCCGCGACGAACCTGTCGGCGCTCTGGTTTTGACGCGAGAGCCTTCGGCCGACGGTCTCGAAATGGGCTATGAAGAGATAGATGCGGAACAGCTAAGCGGACTGGCATACGCACCGGCGGAGATTGCTTTTGATTTAACGCTAGAGAGTCGAATCTCCCTTGCAGGTGCTCAGGCGAAGGTCGGTCTCTACCATACGGGTGATGACCCATGTGGTGGATGGTACCTGCCTCATGGAGCGGCCCCATCCACACACATTCTCAAGGCAGGGTCGAAAACGTTCCCGGGCGAGACAGTGTGCGAAGCGATGTGCGTGAGAGCCGCCTCTCTGATGGACCTATCGGCCGAAGAGTGCTTTCTTATCCGAGTTGAGGATGCCGAGCCAATTATCGCCGTGAAACGATTTGACCGAGTAACGCCTGATACCGGACGCTCGGTTGACGGATTGCCAATTCCATACCGTTTGCACCAGGAAGATGTTTGTCAGGCCAAGGGCATCTCGCGTGAGCTTAAATATGAGCCGACGGGCGTCAATTACCTGGGGCTTATCGTCGATGCGGTGCGAAGGGCGTCGACGAATCAAATGGAGGACAGGTTCCTTGTCGGCTATAACCAGCTGTTCGACTATGCCGTAGGTAACTGTGATAACCATCTAAAGAACTGGTCGCTCGTATGGGACGAAAGTTGGAAGCAGGTGAGGTTGGCGCCGCTCTATGACGTGCTGTCCACAACGGTTTACCCCAGTCTCGTTCGTGAGATGGGCGTTTCGTTTGGTGGGAGCCGCAAGATTGACGACGTAACGCGTGGGTCGGTGATGAGCCAAATGATTGAGGCGGGTTTGCCCGGGGGAATTGTCGCCGGAATGATTGCTGATACCTGCAATGAGGTTCCAGACGCGCTAAGAGACGCGGCGCGCGGTCTCAAAGAAGAGGGTTTTCCCGAGGCGGAGGTAATGTTCGAGAAGATCATTCCAGAAGTGCAAGCTCGTTTAAGCAGGATCGCCTTATAACAAAAACGTGCCGCCCAAACAAAACGTGCCGCCCCAAACGGGGCGGCACGCCATTTTTCTATCAGCCAACTCGCTGAAGTACGGTGACGAAGGCGCAAGGCCGGGAGGGGTTATCTAAGCCGACATCCCGCAGCCGCGAAGCGGCGAGGACGTCGGCGTGATAACCCCGCAGGCCTTGCGCCGGCGGGAAGGAACCTATTTCACGACCAAGATGTCGCAGTCGGTGTTGCGCAGCAGGAACGTCGAAATCGAACCCAGCAGCGCATACTTGATCGAGGACAGGCCGCGGGCGCCGCAGAGCACCAGGTCGGGCTTAACCACGTCGAGCATCTCGTCCTTGAGCGTCTCGCGAATACGGCCGGCGCGAATCATGACCTCGACCTCGGGAATATCGGGATTGGCCTTGGCCTCTTCGAGCTGCTTGGCGATGGAGTTCTTAAATGCCTCCTCTAGGCCGTTGACCAGATCGACCGGATAGGAACCGGCGCTCTCGAGCGCCGTGGAATCGATAACGTGGCCGATGATTAGCTTGGCGCCGTTGTTCGCGGCGACCTTGATGGCGCGTGCGAGCACAAAATCCTGCTGCTCAGTACCGTCGAGTGAAACAAATACCTTGGTGTAGCCCTCGTTCATGGTTTCCTCCTTGGTCTATCGCACGGGCGTGGGGCTCGTGCATCGGGCGGGCGCGGGCGCGTTGGCCGCCGGACACTTTATCTTGTTGCAGTTATACCCAAGGATTTGGGTTTGACCGCTCGCAATTCTGTGAACGGGCGAGTTTTTTGGTAAGGGTAGGCGCAGGCGCGCCGCCAACGGTTTATAATGGGACATCGCCCGCACCGTCCGCAGAACATCTACCGGCGGGTGTCTAACGAAGGGGTCCCTTTGGATATTATCGAGCTTCTAAAATCTGCCTTCATGGGCCTGGTCGAGGGCATCACCGAATGGCTGCCTGTTTCGTCGACCGGTCACATGATCTTGGTGGACGAGTTCGTCAAGATGAACGTGAGCGAGACGTTCTGGAATATGTTCCTGGTCGTGATTCAGCTTGGCGCCATTTTGGCCGTCTGCGTCCTGTTCTTCTACGATCTCAACCCGTTTTCTCCCAGCAAGGGCAAGGAGGGCCGTCGCGACACCTGGGTGCTGTGGGGCAAGATTGTGCTCGGTTGCATTCCCGCCGCGGCGATCGGTCTGCCGCTTAACGACTGGATGGAGGAGCATTTCTATAATGCTCCCGTCGTGGCGCTGGCGCTCATTGTGTACGGCGTGTTGTTTATCGTGATCGAGAACTGGCGCGCGAACAAGCGCGACCAGGCCGCTCTTGCCGGTTCGTTTGGTTCGCGTGCCGTGGTGGCGGGCGGACGACCCGCTGGTGCGCATTTTGCCGCGCCCGCTGCGACTGCCGCTGCAGACGATGACGATAATCTGGACTTTGGCTCCATCACTACGCTCGAGGATCTGAGCTGGAAGACCGCGCTTGGTATCGGATGCTTCCAGGTGCTCTCGCTGGTGCCGGGCACGTCGCGCTCCGGTTCTACCATCATCGGTGGCCTGCTGCTGGGCTGCACGCGTTCGGTGGCGTCTAAGTTCACGTTCTTCCTGGCCATTCCTGTCATGTTTGGCGCGAGCGCGCTCAAGCTGGTCAAGTACTTCGTTAAGGGCGGCACCTTCGGCACCAACGAGATCGCCATCCTGGGCGTGGGCTGCGTCGTCGCCTTTGTGGTGTCGCTTATCGCCATCAAGTGGCTTATGGGCTTCGTCCGCCGTCACGACTTCAAGTGCTTCGGCGTCTACCGCATCATCCTGGGCATCGTGGTGCTTGCGTACTTCTTTGTCCTGGAGCCGATGCTCGGCCTGTAACTTAGTCGACGCTGCGCGGTGGCCGGGGCGACAACTTGTCATTCAAAGGGGGCGGCATGACCAGAAGGTCTATGCCGCCCCTTTTCATGCCAATTTGTTCGCCCCGGCCACCGCTCGCTGCTGCTGCCGTGACATCGGCGGTTTCGTGATTGTCAATTGATTGGTGCAGACTAACCTGACCCCATTGCGCCTAATCCGCTGGGGTGGGCCTGACGGTGGCGCACGGAGTCGTGGTGTGATTTGCGTCGGTGTCCGCGCGGCTCGGTATACTGGTACGGCTCAAACTATGGCGCCGCCCGCAGGCGCGCCGTCCGTCAGATGAGGAGTCGCCCATGACCCAGCCCTTGCCCTGGGAAAAGAACGCCACGGTACCCGTGCCGCCCGCGCCGGAACCCGTGCCGCTCGATGCATGCACCGCCCCTGCAGCGCCGGAGCCCGAGCTCGTCCCGCTCGACATCTACGACGCTCCTGCGCCGGCACCCAAACCCGCCAAGCCGCTCGTCGACATCGACAGCCTGAATCCCGCCCAGCGCGAGGCGGTTCTGACCACCGAGGGCCCGTTGCTGGTGCTCGCCGGCGCCGGCTCGGGCAAGACCCGCGTCCTGACCTTCCGCATCGCACATATGCTCGGGGACCTGGGCGTTAAGCCTTGGCAGGTTCTTGCCATTACGTTTACCAACAAGGCCGCGGCCGAGATGCGCGAGCGTTTGGCGGCGCTCATTCCCAGCGGTACCCGCGGCATGTGGGTGTGCACCTTCCATGCCATGTGTGTGCGCATGCTGCGCGAGGACGCCGACCTGCTGGGCTACACCGGTCAGTTCACCATCTACGACGACGATGACTCAAAGCGCATGGTGCGTGACATTATGCAGGCACTCGGCATTGAGCAAAAGCAGTTCCCCATCAACATGATTCGCAGCAAGATCAGCTCGGCCAAAAACGCCATGATCGGCCCCGAGGACATGCTCAAGAGTGCCGATAGCCCCAACGACAAAAAGGCCGCGCAGGTCTACTTGGAGCTGGAGCGCCGCCTACGCGCTGCCAATGCGATGGACTTCGACGACCTGCTCGTGCGCACGCTCGAGCTGCTGCGCACCCGCCCCGAGGTGCTCGATAAGTACCAAGAGCGCTTCCGCTACATTAGCGTCGACGAGTATCAGGACACCAACCACGTCCAGTACGAGATCGCCAACCTGCTGGCCGCCAAGTACCAAAACCTCATGGTCGTGGGCGACGACGACCAGTCCATTTATAGCTGGCGTGGTGCCGACATCACCAATATCCTGGACTTTGAGAAGGACTTTAAAGACTGCAAGACCGTTAAGCTGGAGCAGAACTACCGCTCTACTGGTCATATCCTGAGTGCCGCCAACGCCGTGGTGCGTCACAACTCGCAGCGCAAGGACAAGCGCCTGTTTACGGCCGAGGGCGATGGCGAGAAGATCCAGGCCTTCCAGGCGAGCGACGAGCGCGACGAGGGCCGCTGGATTGCCGGCGAGATCGAGAAGCTGCACTCCAAGGGCATGAGCTACGACGATATCGCCGTGTTCTATCGCACCAACGCCCAGTCGCGTATTCTCGAAGATATGTTCCTGCGTGCGGGCGTGCCCTACAAGATCGTGGGTGGCACGCGATTCTTCGACCGCGCCGAGATCCGCGACGTCATGGCTTACCTCAAGATGATCGTGAACCCGGCCGACGAGATGAGCGTCAAGCGCGTCATCAACACACCGCGCCGCGGCATCGGTTCCACCTCGATCCAAAAGATCGAACAGCTGGCGCGCGACAACCGTTGCTCGTTCTTCCAGGCTTGTGAGATCGCGTGCGCCGAAACCGGCATGTTTAGCGCCAAGGTGCGCAATGGCCTGTCGAGCTTTGTGTCGCTGGTGCGCGAGGGCCGTCGCATGGATGGCGAGCTCAAGGACGTCGTCGAGATGATTGTCGACAAGACGGGCCTGCTGCAGGCATTCCGCGCCGAGGGCACCATGGAGTCCGAGAGCCGCGCCGAGAACATCCAGGAATTCCTGGGCGTTGCGGCCGAATTTGAAGAGACACACGAGGATATCGAGGGTACGCTTGAGAGCTTGGAAGAGCTGCGCGCGGCTGGCGTTGCCGATGTGCCTGCCGACGCTGAGCCCGAGCCCGTTGTGGTGAGCGCGCCTGCGCCCGAGCCGGGACCGTCCGCGCCCGCGTCCTCGTTTGAGGCGCTGGTCGGCGCGCGCGATGCCGCAGGTTCCAATCCGCTCGATAGCCTAGCCGCCCCGGCGCTCTCGCCGCAGGATGCTCTGGCCGCCGCCATCGCGGGCAACGCATATGCCGCGTCGACGGAGATGCCGGCGGGTGCCGTGCATGCTGACGAGATCGAGCGCACCTACGGTCCGCTCACCTGTAAGGCGCTGCCGGCACTCATGGAGTGGCTGGCCCTGCGCTCCGACTTGGATTCCCTAGCCGGTGAGACGCATGCCATTACCATGATGACCATCCACTCCGCCAAGGGCCTGGAGTTCCCGGCGGTGTTCGTGGCCGGCATGGAGGAGGGTATCTTCCCGCACGTGCACGACTTTGGCGGCAGCGATGACCCGGGTAAGCTCGAGGAGGAGCGTCGCCTGGCCTACGTCGCCATCACGCGCGCCCGTAAGCGCCTGTTCTTGACCTATGCGGCCACGCGTCGCACCTACGGCTCGACCTCTGCCAACCCGCGTTCGCGCTTCCTCAACGAGATTCCGTTTGAGGATATCGAGTTTAGCGGTATCGGTTCTGCCGGCTTTGAAGGCACGGGCTGGGAGAAGCGCGGCGACCGTCACGGCACCTTTGGCTCGGGCATGGGCTCGGATATGTATGGCGGCAAGGTGTTCGGCTCGCATACGCGCTCGACCGGCGGTTCCGGTTCGCGCGGCGGATCGAGCTTTGACGATTTCTTTGGCGGCAGCAGCTACGGGACCGAACGCCATCGTGGGGTCTCGCCCGATGCCGGCCGTGTTGCCTCGACCTTTGGCTCGGGCGCGCCGCGAGCCAAAAAGCCCTCGTCCAAGGTGTCCCCGACGGTGGAACGCAAGGTCGATCGCGCCAGCGCATCGCAGGACTTTGCCGCGGGCGATACCGTGAGCCATAAGACCTTTGGCACGGGTACCGTGATCTCGGTCGCTGGAGACATGATCGAGGTCCAATTCGAAAAGACCGGCCAGACCAAAAAGCTTATGAAGGGCTTTGCACCGATCGTCAAGCTGAATGCCTAACTGCGAGGGTGACCGGGCGCACTGGGGGCTTTGGTCGCCTGCTCGGACAGTCCTGCTCGCACGGAGAGCACATTAAGTGCTCTCCGGCTCGTGCGGAACTCGCGATCGACCAAAGCCCCCAGCGCGCCCTCTTCCTTGTGACGTTACGGCACTCAGCCTACAAACATCGCTTTGCTCGTTCGCTTTTTGATCTGGAGAGCCGGGTGGGCTGATGGAAAGATATAGCAAGGGGCTCTCCCGTACATGGACGGGGGAGCCCCTTGTTTCGTTTTGGTTGTTGTTGCGACCTAGAGGTGGCTGATGATCAGTTCCATCTGGCCTTCGAGGTCAATGGTGCTGACGGTGCTCGGGGCCAGCAGGTGGCTTCCCTTGTGGACGGGGTCGCCGCAGATGGTGCCTTCGCCGTCGATGACCGACAGGCACATGAAGGGCCAGCGCTGGTCGAGGGTCTTGCTGCCGTCGACGCGCACGCGATCGACGGTGTAGCAGGAGTTAGACTCGAGCTCGGTCACGCCGTCCACCTCGGGCGCGGTCACCGTGCCGTCGATCGGTGCCTGAACGTCAAAATCGATGCAATCGAGGCTCTGCTCAATGTGCAGGGGGCGCAGCTTGCCGTCGGTGCCGGGGCGGTCGTAGTCGTACAGACGATACGTCACGTCGCTCGACTGCTGCGTCTCCAAAATGAGCGTGCCGGTCTTGATGGCGTGCACGGTACCGGAATCAATCTGGAAAAAGTCTCCCTTGTGAATCGGCAGCACGTTGAGCATGTCGTCCCAACGGCCTTCCTTGATCATCTGTGCGGCCTCGACGCGGTCCTTGGCGCGCTGGCCGACGATGATCGTGGCGCCGGGCTCGCAGTCCAGCACATACCAGCACTCGGTTTTGCCCAGGCTGCCGTTCTCGTGCTTGGCGGCGTACTCGTCGTTGGGATGAATCTGGATCGAAAGGTCGTCCTTGGCGTCCAGAATCTTAATGAGCAGCGGGAATTCCTTGCCCTCGCAGTTGCCAAAGAGCTCGCGGTGCTCGGCCCACAGCCATGACAGCGTGTGACCGGCGTACGGGCCCTCAGCGATCTGGCAGTCGCCGTTGGGGTGTGCCGAGATGGCCCAGCACTCACCGATGGGACCCTCGGGAATGTCGTAACCAAATACGGTTTCGAGCTGGCGGCCGCCCCAGATCTTCTCGTGGAAGATCGGCGTCAGTTTAATCAAATCGGACATGTTCATACCCCATTGTGTTGCGCGGACGCGGTGCAAAACTGCTCAAAACGAGCGCCCGCATGACTACAAAAACCTATGCCAACGTTACGTTGTGCAACTCAAAGCGGTCGCCAACGTTGCGCGAGACCGAATACTCAAAGGCGGCGCCGCTGTCCAAAAAGCCAATCTGGGTGAGCTCGAGCAGGGGAGAGCCAGGTTTGGTGTCCAGGCGATCGGCTTCTTCCTCGGTTGCTGCCACAGCGCGAATGGTACGGTGGAAGCTCGAAATTTTCAGCCCGCATTGCTCGCGGATGAAATGGTAGACCGATCCGTACAGGTCCTTCTTTTTCAGCCCCGGAATCAGCTCGAGGGGCATGTAGGTGTACTCGATAACGATGGGCTTCCCATCGGCCTGACGCACGCGCACGACGTGATAGGCAAAGTCATCCTCGGCAATTCCCAGCTGGGCTGCGATGTCCGCTGGTGGATTAACAATCGAGAAATCGTAGACCACCGAGGTCACCTTTTCTCCGCGGTGCTCATACGAAAAGCCCTGGGCACGGTCGTTTTTGCCCTGGAAAAACGCCTGACCGGGAAGTCCCGCCGTGTCCTTAACGTAGGTACCCGATCCGCGCCGGCTGGTAATAAGACCTTCCTCGGTGATCTGCTCGATAGCTCGTTTGACGGTGATTTTGGAAACGCTATAGAGCTCACAGAACTCAACGACGGTGGGAAGCTTGTCGCCCGGTTTAAGAGCGCCATCCTCGATACTTCGACGAATATCTGCAGCTATCGCCTCGTATTTGGGAATCATGGAACCTCCTTTCCGACATATATGAATACAAAAAGTAAGTATAACCCTCAACAGGGCATCCATATTACTTTTTCTAAGAAGTTCGAGAAAGAAAAAAGAAAAAGACGCTTTACTTTTAGAATTAGAGCGCTATAGTTTAAGCAACGAACGGAACCCTTCCGCACAACAGGATCGACCGTTTGGGGACGGTTTTGTTTTGGCGGGTTGGATATCGGTATGTCCGGTGCGCGCCCGCGCCGGACAACCTGCCAAAGCAAACCCGTCACCAACCGGAAGCTCTAGAACACGAAAGCGAGGACTTTGATGGCACAGTATCAGCTGCCCAACGACTTCTTCTTTGGCGCTGCTATGTCCGGCCCGCAGACTGAGGGTCAGTGGAACCAGGGCGGCAAGCTCGAGAACCTGTGGGACACCTGGTCCATCCAGGATCTGGGTTCGTTCTACAACTGCGTTGGCTCTTATGCCGGCAATGACTTTATGGCCAAGTACCAGGAAGACTTTCGCATTTTGAAGGACTTGGGCCTGAATACCTTTCGCACTTCCATCCAGTGGAGCCGCCTGCTCGATGCCGACGGCAACCTCAACGAGGAGGGCGCTGCGTGGTATCACGAGCTGTTCCGCGCCTCTCGTGAGGCCGGCTTGGAGCCGTTTGTCAACTTGTACCACTTTGACATGCCCACCTACCTCTTTAACCGTGGCGGCTGGGAGAGCCGTGAGGTCGTCGAGGCTTACGCGCATTACGCCGACGTCGCTTTCCACGAGTTTGGCCAGGAGATTAAGTACTGGTTCACCTTTAACGAGCCCATCGTCGAGCCCGAGCAGCGCTATCAGGAGGGCGTGTGGTTCCCGCAGCTCCACGACTTTAGCCGCGCCCGCACCGTGCAGTATCACATCTCGCTGGCGCACGCTCTGGCCGTGGCCAACTACCGCCGCGCCTATGACGAGGGCGCCGTTCGCAGCGATGCCAAGATTGGCATGATCAACTGCTTTACCCCGGTCTATACCAAGGAGAACCCCAGCGAGGCGGACCTCGAGGCCGTGCGTATGACCAGTGGCATCAACAACCGCTGGTGGCTCGACCTCATTACCAAGGGCGAGCTTCCTGCCGACGTGCTCGACAGCCTGGCCGAGGGCGGCGTTAAGCTCCCGTTCCGTGCCGGCGACCAAGAGATTCTCAAGCAGGGTGTTGTCGACTGGCTCGGCTGCAACTACTACCATCCCACGCGTGTTCAGGCGCCGGCGAGCAAGGTCGACCAGTACGGCCTGCCGCACTTTGCCGACGAGTATGTATGGCCCGATGCCGTTATGAACGAGAGCCGCGGCTGGGAGATCTACCCGCAGGGCCTCTACGACTTTGGCATGGACTGCGCTAAGAACTACCCCGATCTTGAGTGGTTCGTTTCCGAGAACGGCATCGGCATCATGGACGAATACAAGAACCGTGACGCCGAGGGAACCATCCAGGATGACTACCGCGTCGACTTTGTACGTCAGCACCTGGAGTGGGTTGCCAAGGCAATCGCCGAGGGCGCCAAGTGCCGCGGATACCATTATTGGGCCGTCATCGATAACTGGTCTTGGGCCAATGCCTTTAAGAATCGCTATGGCTTTGTCGAGGTCGATCTGATGGATGGCTATAAGCGCCGTCTTAAGAAGTCGGCGGCCTGGCTCAAACAGGTCGCCACGACCCACGTGGTTGATTAGCGACCGGACGAACGTCCAGACCGCGCGCCGCCGCGCGCAACACATGGCACATCTGGTGGCAGAGGGCGACAGACCACCGTGCGCATAGGAAAGGCCGGATTTGAAAGTTAGGAGCAATCATGGCCAGTGACAACGGAAAGAGCTTCCTCGACAAGTTTGCCGAGGTCTCTGCGAAGGTGGGAAACCAGGTTCACCTGCGTTCCCTGCGTGACGCCTTCGCGACCATCACGCCGCTCTATATCCTTGCGGGTATCGCGGTTCTTATTAACAACGTCGTGTTCCCTCTGTTCCCGCTCGATGCGGCGGGCCTTGCCAACCTTCAGACGTGGGGTTCGGCGATTACGCTGGGCACCCTCAACGTCTCTGCCATTATCTTGGCCGGATTGATTGGCTACAGCCTCGCTAAGAACAAGCGCTTCGATAATCCGCTTGCTTGCATGGTCGTCGCTATCTCTGCCTTCGTCATCATGATGCCGCAGCAGATCACCGCCACGCTTGCCGCCACGAGCCCACTGCTCACCGACAAGATCACCTCCGCCGAGGTCACGGGCGCCCTTTCGACTGCCAACACCGGCACCAACGGTCTGTTCTCGGCTATTATCATCGCCCTGCTTTCCGTCTCGCTCTTCATCAAGATTTCTGGCGTCGAGAAGCTCAAGGTTAAGCTGGGCGAGGGCGTGCCTCCCGCGGTCTCCAACTCCTTCAACGTCATGATTCCGATGCTGCTTAACCTCGCGGTCTTCGCTCTTGCCGCAGCTCTGCTCGCCGTGTGCGCCGGCACCGATCTGTGCACCATCATCTCCACGTGCATCTCCAACCCGCTCAAGAGCATCATGAACGCTGGTCCGTGGGCTGTTATCCTCATCTACACCCTTGCTAACCTGCTGTTCTGCGTCGGTATTCACCAGTCCACCATCTCTGGCGCTACCGTCGAGCCGATCCTGACCATGCTCATCGTCGACAACATGGCTACCTTTGCCGCCGGTGGCACCATCCAGCCCGATCACTACATGAACATGCAGATCGTTAACAGCTTCGCCCTCATCGGCGGCTCGGGCTGCACCCTCATGCTCCTGCTCGACACGCTCCTGTTCTCCAAAAACAAGGCTTCCGAGACCGTTTCCAAGATGGCTATCCTGCCTGGTCTGTTCAACATCAACGAGCCGGTTATCTACGGTTACCCCATCGTGTACAACCTGCCGCTCATGATCCCGTTTGTCCTCCTTCCCGACCTGTTCATCGGCATCACCTATGGCCTTACCTGCGCAGGCATCATCAGCCCCTGCATCGCCCAGGTGCCCTGGACCATGCCTCCCGTCATCAATGCCCTGCTCGCTACGGGCTTTGACTGGCGCGCTGGCGTGTGGCAGGCTATCGAGATTGTCATTGGCATGGCCGTCTACCTGCCCTTTATGAAGATTTCCGAGAAGGCAATCGCCAAGCAGGAGGCTCTCGCCGAGTAGAACGCCTAACGTTCGTCCCTTTCACCTTTGCGGGCGCCGGTACGCGGCGCCGGTGCCCGCAGCTCTCTCCCTTGTGTAAAGATGCAGGGGGGTGGGCACAATAGCCGCAAGGAATAAAACCAGTTGTCGTCTGCGCGCCGCGCAGTTATAAGGAGGAAACCATGAAGAAGATCATGCTCTGCTGCAATGCCGGTATGTCCACGAGCCTGCTGGTCCAGAAGATGCAGGCCGAGGTTGCAAACCGTGGTCTGGATATTGAGGTCGAGGCTCGTCCCATGAACGAGGCCCACGATCACCTGGACGAGTGCGACATGTTGCTGCTTGGTCCGCAGATCGGCTACACCAAGGGCGATTTTGAGAAGGAGGCCGCCGGTCGTTTTCCGGTCGAGGTCATCAACATGGTCGACTACGGCCGCATGAACGCTGCCGGCATCATCGACCACTGCGTCAGCGTGATGGGCTAGGTGCTCTGCATGGAGGATATGAACGAACTGCAGATGACCTGCTTTGAGATCATCAGCTACGTCGGTACCGCCAAGAGCATGTACATCAATGCCGTGCAAAAGGCCAAGGAGGGCGATTTTGACGCCGCCGAGGAGCTTATCAAGCAGGGCGACGAGGCCTATAACGGTGGCCACGATGTTCACATGGGGCTTCTGAAGAAGGAGGCCAACGGCGAACGTAACGGCGAGGCCCCGTTGATTTTGCTGCATGCCGAGGACCAGATGGCCGGCACCGAGACCATGCGCGTCATGGCGACGGAGCTCATCGAAATCCACAAGCAGCTGCAGGCACTTCAGGCCTAGTCGGCGTTATCGCCGCGACGGACCGTGCGGTCCAACAGACAACATAGTCCCTTTGACGGGCGCCGGGAGCCTCCGCCTCCCGGCGCCTTTATTTTTGGGGATGGTCTTGCGCGGCCTGTTGGGCAGCCAATTGCGTTACCCCAGATAAAACCTGCCAAAACAAACCTGTCCCTTTTTGGTAGGTTTTTGCCTTGAGAGCGGTACCATACAGGCAATGTTTAAACGAGAAAGGTGGGCTCCCATGGAACCTAAGCAGTACTACATCGGCATCGACGTTGGCGGCACTTCGGTTAAGGAGGGCCTGTTCGACGAGGACGGCAACCTGCTTGCCAAGGCCAGCGTGCCCACGCCTCCTATCGTTGACGCCGCGGGCTTTGCCGCGGTGACCGAGGCTATCGACCAGGTGGTCGCCAAGGCACAGATTCCGCGTGCCTTTGTGGCGGGCATTGGCCTGGCCGTTCCGTGTCCCATCCCGGCGTCGGGCGATGCCAAGGTCAAGGCCAACATTGCCATTAACCTGCCCGAGCTGAGGGTCGCCATTCAGAAGCACTGCCCCGATGCGGTCGTTAAGTATGAGAACGATGCCAACGCCGCTGCCATGGGCGAGGCCTGGCTCGGTTCTGCCAAGGGCGTGCAGAACGTGGTGATGGTCACCATCGGTACCGGCGTGGGCGGCGGCGTTATCGTTAACGGCGACGTGGTATCGGGCGTTGTGGGCGCCGGCGGCGAGATTGGCCACATGTGCCTGAACCCGGCCGAGGAGCGCACCTGCGGCTGTGGCGGCCATGGCCATCTGGAGCAGTATTCCAGCGCCACCGGCGTGGTGAGCAACTACCTTGCCGAGTGCAAGAAGGCGGGCGTCGAGCCCATTGAGCTCACCGGCCCCTCCGATTCCAAGGACGTGTTCCAGGCCTGCCGCGAGGGTGACAAGCTCGCGCTGGCCGCAGCCGACACCATGGCCGACTACCTTGGCCGCGCCCTGGCGCTTATCGCCAACGTGGTCGACCCCGAGATGTTCCTGATCGGTGGCGGCGCGTCCGCTTCGGCCGATGTCTACCTCGACAAGGTTCGCGAGCACTTTAAGCAGTACGCGCTCTCTGCCTCGCGCGAGACGCCCATCAAGGTCGCTTCGCTCGGCAACGACGCCGGCATCATCGGTGCCGCCTACGTAGCCCTGCGCGCCGCCGGCAAATAGCTGGTGCAAGGGGGACAGGTTAGTTTGCACCAACATGGTGCAAGGGGGCAGACTTCGCCCCGGCACTTGCCCCAAATTGTGCCGCGGCCCTTCCGTCTCAGAAGGCTCGGCGCCAGCGTGCTACCATAGCTACGTCCAAGTACACATATCAAGTGGAGGATATCCATGGCAAACGTTCTTGTCTTTGGTCACCAGAACCCCGATAACGACGCCATCATGAGCGCCGTCGTCCTGTCCCAGCTGCTCAACCAGGTTGAGTATGCCGGCAACACCTACGAGGCCTGCGCCCTGGGTCAGCTTCCGGCAGAGTCCGCCAAGCTGCTCGCCGACGCCGGCATCGCCGAGCCCCGCGTGATCGAGTCCGTCGAGGCCGGTCAGCTCGTCGTCCTCACCGACCACAACGAGTCCGCCCAGTCCGTCGCCGGCCTTAAGGACGCCACGGTCTTTGGCGTTGTCGATCATCACCGCATCGGCGACTTCGAGACCGCCGGCCCGCTGCACTACATCTGCCTGCCCTGGGGTTCCAGCTGCACCATCGTCACCAAGCTCGCCGGCGTGCTCGGCGTTGAGCTTTCCGACGTCCAGGCCAAGCTGCTGCTCTCGGCCATGATGACCGACACGCTTATGCTCAAGAGCCCCACCACCACCGATGTCGACCGCGCCGTCGCCGCCAAGCTCGGCGAGCAGGTGGGCGTCGACCCGGTCAAGTTTGGCATGGAGGTCTTCCTCACCCGTCCGTCCGGCTCCTTCACCGCAGCCGAGATGGTCGGCAACGACATCAAGATGTTCGAGCCCGCCGGCAAGAAGCTGCTCATCGGCCAGTACGAGACCGTCGACAAGAGCCGTGCGCTTGGCATGATTGACGAGATTCGCGAGGCCATGCGCGCCTACGCCGCCGAGAAGGGTGCCGACGGCATTGTTCTGTGCATCACCGACATTATGGAGGAGGGCTCGCAGGTCCTGCTCGAGGGCGAGACCGAGGCCGCTCAGAAGGGCCTGGGCATTGCCGACGAGCACGACGGCGTCTGGATGCCGGGCGTCCTCTCCCGTAAGAAGCAGGTCGCTGCCCCCATCATGGCCGCCTGCTAGGTTCTTTTGACCAAATGCCACGACCGGATCGCGGACGCCCCGCGCTCCGGTCGTTTTTTTGTGCACGGCGCCGCGTCGTCTCTTGGACAGGCGTGCCCGTGCCGTTGAGCAAATAATGTTCAACCTGTGGTTCCGCTTTTCGGCCACGCCTGCGTGCTTGTCGTGCAGGGTAGGCTAGATGCAAGCGTAATACGTTAGAGCGCGGCGCCGCCACTTGGGCGGGCCGTGCTTTTTTAAGACGGGAGCTTTCCCGTGAAAGGAGCCGCCCATGGCAGCAACTGAGCAGCTGTTCAACGTTCGTGAGCGCAAGCGCTTTGAACGTCACGACATTTGGGAACGCATCACCGAGAACGGCACGATTTCCGCCGCCGTCATGGTCTTCGCCGCCATCGCCGCCGTCATTTGCGCCAATACCGATGCCTACGAGGCCGTCCATCACTTTTTGGAGACCCCGCTGTATGTGGGTCTGGGAAACCTTACGGCCGGTCTCACCGTTGAGCTTTTCGTCAACGACTTCCTCATGGCGATTTTCTTTTTGTTGGTGGGCATTGAGCTTAAGTACGAGATGACGGTCGGCGAGCTCAAGAATCCGCGTCAGGCCATGCTTCCCATGCTGGCGGCCGTGGGCGGCGTCGTCGTTCCCGCCTGTATCTACCTGATCTTCAACCATGCCGGCGCCCGCAACGGTTGGGCCATCCCCATGGCAACCGATATTGCCTTTGCGCTGGGCGTGCTATCGCTTTTGGGCAATCGCGTTCCCAACGGCGTGCGCGTGTTCTTCTCGACGCTCGCCATCGCCGACGACCTCATCTCCATTGCCGCAATCGCTATCTTCTACGGTCAGAGTCCCAATCCGTTTTGGTTGGGCGCCGCCGCGCTTGTGACCTGCGCGCTCGTGTGGCTCAACAAGACGCAGCATTACCGCCTTGCCCCGTATTCGGTACTGGGTCTGCTGTTGTGGTTCTGTATGTTCAAGAGCGGCGTGCACGCCACGCTTGCTGGCGTTATCTTGGCCTTTACCATCCCGGCCAAGTGCGGCGTCAAGCTCGATAGCCTCACCGATTGGTTGGGCGAGTGCCTGCCGCTGCTCGATGACCGCTACGACGACGAGGCGCACATCTTGGGCCAGCATGACTTTACCGTCTCGACCACCAGGGTCGAGCGCGTCATGCACCGCGTGACCCCGCCGCTCATCCGCATGGAGCGTCTGATCTCCACACCGGTCAACTTTGTGATTCTGCCGATCTTTGCGTTCGTGAACGCACAGGTTCGCCTGGTGGGCGTGGACATGAGCACACTGCTTACCGACCCGGTGACGCTCGGCGTGTACTTTGGCATGCTGCTGGGCAAGCCGATTGGTATTTTTGGCATGACATTTGCCCTGGTCAAGCTCAAGGCTTGCCAGTTGCCGCGCAACGTCAACTGGCACATGATTGCCGGTGTGGGCATTCTGGGCGGCATCGGCTTTACGATGTCGATCCTCATCAGCGGCCTCGCTTTCCCGACGGCCCAGTTTGAGGTTCTGGCTGCCAAGGCCGCCATCCTTGCCGGTTCGGTCACCGCTGCCGTGCTCGGCATGATCTACATGAGCGTGGTCTGCAAGCACCCTGCGCCCAAGAACGAGTAAAAGCTCGAAAAAAGACACCAGAACCGGTTTGGATGCGTTCGAAACTCGGATCCGAGCGCTACTGGCCCCCTGCCAGATACCCCCGTGGTCAAAAAACGCCGTTTGTGAGTACTGTCACAAACGGCGTATCATTTTAGGTGCGGAAAATAATGAACAAATTTATAAGAACTGTACGTTAATGAGTGACCATCGACTTCCAATTTGGCGCTAGCTGACGGTGATTAGGGAGTTTCAAGTCGAGTTTTGCCGATTTCGACCAAGAATCGCTGCTACTAAAAAGGTAACAGTACTCATATTTGCCCTTTTTTGGCCACAAGCCCTAAAACAAGCCTCGCCAGAGTCGGGAAACGGGCCAAATCGTCGGCCTCGGGTAGCGCGCAGAGATGTGGTGTAAGAGGCGGGGCATGCCTCGCCTCTTCCCTTTCTTGAAAGGGAGGGGACACCGC
>NZ_JBDMSK010000010.1:0-61370 GCF_039758815.1 Collinsella aerofaciens
TAAAGCCGGTTGTCCCCACCCGCATAGCGGGTGGTTTCTGATGCGGCGCGCTGCGCGCCCCGCACAGGCTAAAGCCTTTAAACAAAATACGGGCGCCCACATCAGCAGGCGCCCGTAAAGTGAAAACGATTTATCAATAAATGGCCAAAACGGCTTCAGCCAAATCCCTACTTTACCCCGTGGCCCATCTCGACGACCTTAGTCAGTGACCCAAACACACCCTCGTCAGCCACGAGCTGTGCCTCGGCGCGATCAAGCTGCACGGCAACGGCGGCAGGGGCGGTGCCGCCCTCGGTCGTGCGCGCGGCGACAATCGACGGGATGTCGAGCGCCTCGGTAATGTCGCGCTCAAAGAGCGGGCTTGCCTCCTGGAACACCTCAAACGGCAGGTCCTCAAGATTGCAGCCGCGCTTCTCGCACATCAGGACCAGATGGCCCACCACGGCATGTGCCTCGCGGAACGGCAGGCCACGCTTGGCCAGGTAATCGGCAACATCGGTGGCGGCAAGGTGCCCCACGCCGCACTCGCGCGCCATGGCATCCTCGTTGACGGTCCAAGTCGAAATCATTCCGGCCATAACGGACAGGCACTGCATGAGCGTATGGGCGGTATCGAGCGCGCCCTCCTTGTCCTCCTGCAAGTCCTTGTTATAAGCAAGCGGCAAGCCCTTCATGGTTACCAGCAGCTGCACCAGGTTGCCGTACACGCGACCGCTCTTGCCGCGGATAAGCTCGGCAAAGTCGGGGTTCTTCTTCTGCGGCATGATAGACGAGCCGGTGGAGTAGGAGTCTGAAAGCGTGATAAAGCCAAATTCGGAGCTCGACCACAGCACGATCTCCTCGGAAAGACGCGACAGGTGCATCGCCATGACGGATCCGGCGTAATGCAGATCGAGCAGGAAATCACGGTCGGAAACCGCATCGAGCGAGTTGGGGATCACGCCCGCAAAGCCAAGTTCGGCAGCCGTCATCTGGCGATCGAGCGGATAGCTCGTACCGGCAAGCGCGGCAGCACCAAGCGGGCAGTTGTCGGCGGCATCAAAGGCGGCCTTCAGGCGCGTAAAGTCGCGCGCGAACATCCAGAAATACGCCAGCAGATGATGCGAGAGCAGCACGGGCTGAGCGTGCTGCATATGCGTGTAGCCCGGCAGAATCACCTTGTCGTACTTCTTGGCCGCATCCACCAGCACATGGCGCAGCTCAAGATTGGCCTCCATGAGCTCCTTGGCCAGCGCCTTGACGCCCAGGCGCGTATCGGTCGCCACCTGGTCGTTGCGCGAACGCCCAGTATGCAAGCGCTTGCCAGCCTCGCCGATGCGACGCGTCAGCTCGCTCTCGATGGACATATGAATGTCCTCATCGTTGATGTCGAAGGTAAAGTTGCCGGCATCGATATCCTGTTCGATTCCGGTCAGGCCCTTGGCAATCGCCTGCTCGTCCTCGGCACTGATGATGCCCTGGGCGGCCAACATCTTGGCATGCGCCTTAGAGCCGGCGATATCCTGCTTATAGAGATGTTTGTCGACCGGCAGCGACGCGCCAAACTCCTGCGTGACCTCGGCCACGCCCGCCTCAAAACGACCGCCCCAAAGAGCCATGGAACCGTCTCCTTTCTCCAAATACCAAAACAAGCGTCCAAAGCAATGTGCCCTGTCGCTAAAGCGATTTATCAACCGCTAGTTTTACACACTCCCTGCCGCGCGCGGGGCCATGTGGCTAATTTGCAAAGAAGTGACGCACCATGCACTTGGCGCCCAACGTCTCCCTCCGGATGTTGCCCTGCGAACCATCGATCCAGGCCTTCAGGCTCATAGGAACGTCCTCGACCCTTACAGCATCGAACTCGGGCGCGAGGGCAAGCAAAGCATGCGCGATAGCATTGAACATAATGGATACTCCTCATATATATAGGCACAGAGCCGCCAAATTGATAGAAGGAGCCCCGCCGGACAACCCCGGCGGGGCTCGGACTCAGCCGCAGACGCGGCATCATATATGCGGGCGGAACGTAGGGGCCACCGATGTTAAGAAGTGTCAGCAAGCATAACGAAAGGTAGGGACCCCGTGCGCCCGTTATGTATCACGCGGATGGGCCGCGCGGATACCAAGGGAAGGAGGCGCTAGGCCTGGGCAGCAGCAGAGCTGGGGCCCTGGACCTTTGCCCACGTCTTGAGCGACAGCGTATCGATCTCGATAAAGCCGGCGCTGGCCTTCTCGTCAAACGTGGTGTCGCGGTCGTAGGTAGCCAGACCGTAGTCGTAGAGGCTGAAGGGGCTCTTGCGGCCGACGACATGGCAGTTGCCCTTAAAGAACTTCAGACGGACAGTGCCGGTCACGAACTTTTGCGTGTCGGCCATAAAGGCATCGAGCGCGTTCTTGAGCGGGCTGTACCACTGGCCGTTGTACACGGCGGTGGCCCAATCCTGCTCGAGCTTGATCTTGGTCTTGAGCAGGTCGCCCTCGACGCAGATGTCCTCGAGCGCCTTGTGGGCGGTGATGAGCGTCAGGGCGCCGGGAACCTCGTAGCACTCGCGGCTCTTAAGGCCCACCAGGCGATCCTCGACCAGATCGAGACGGCCAAAGCCATTGTCGCCGGAGATCTTGTTGAGGGCGATGACGATCTCAGAGAGCTTCATCTTCTTGCCGTCGACGGCGACGGGCTTGCCGGCCTCAAACTCAATCTCGGTGTAGGTCGGGGTGTCCGGGGTGTCCTCGGGATTCTTGGTCATAACCCAAGCGTCGTCGAGCGGCTCATTCCAGGGATCCTCCAGGTGACCGCACTCAATGGCACGACCCCACAGGTTGTCGTCGATGGAGTAGGGGTTGTCGTTGGCACCCTCGGGAACCGGCACGTTGTGGGCGTGGGCATAGGCGACCTCGTCGGGGCGACACTTCAGGTCCCACTCGCGAACCGGGGCGATAACCTTGAGCTCGGGGTCGAGGGCCTTGACGGCGGCCTCAAAACGGACCTGGTCGTTACCCTTGCCGGTGCAGCCGTGGGCGACGTAGGTCGCGCCAAACTCGTGGGCGACCTCAACAAGCTTCTTGGCAAGCAGCGGGCGGGAAAGAGCGGAGAGCAGCGGATACTTGTTCTCGTACATGGAGTTTGCTGCAATGGCTTTGGTCAGGAACTCATCGGAGAACTCGTCGCGCAGGTCGAGCACCTGGCAATCGAGAACGCCCAGGTCGAGCGCCTTCTGCTTCTTGGCATCCAGTTCGGTCTCTTCCTGGCCCACGTTGCCGCAGACACAAACGACATCGAGATTCTTCTCGTCCTGGAGCCACTTGACACATACGGATGTATCAAGACCACCGGAATATGCGAGAACGACTTTTTCCTTGCTCATGGCTGTTTCCTTTCGCCCTTGGTAGCTAGTTAGAACATCGGTCAGTTGCAAGTCATTTCAAGGTCATATACCGTGCAATATCAGGTTAAATAGCAAAAATCAGCACATACATGCCCTAGAAACATGCAGCAATGTCGTGCTAAAACCCAACGACCTCAAAATGACTCTGTTGAGGCAATTCGCCCCATGCGGACAGAGACGATTGTTATCGTCGTCGGGAAATTGCGCGCTGGCGTCGGATGGCATTGTCTGCAGTGGTGATGATCGTTACGAACTGCATCTGCCTCTCCTTTCACCTATCGCCGGGCGCAATTCTAATATCGTAAACGGTACCTTTTCCTCGGTAAGCGGTTGTTTTTCCGTCTCCGTTTTCGATGGTCGCTATATTACGCTAAAGTGCCCGCAGCACAAGCGACAAATTCAAATTTCTGAAAAGTTTTTTCATTACTTTGTGAAGCGTGGTGCAAATACGCTCCGTTCCTGCGAAAATACGCCCGACTACGAATTGATGGCTATAACGTCTGAAACAATCTCGAAACGAAAGGCTCGCTTTTATGCAAACTTACGAATCGGACGCCAATATCGGAAACATTAAGATTCTCGCCGTCGACATGGACAAGACGCTGCTGACCGACGAGCGCGTGCTGCCCCAGGGTCTTGATGAGCGCCTAGACAAGCTCGCCGACGCCGACATCGTATTCTGCCCCGCCAGCGGACGTCCCGCCCCCAAGCTCGAGGAGATGTTCGAGGGCGTCAAGAACCGCCTCGCCTTTTGTCCCGACAACGGAGCGTGCGTGATCTATCGCGGCAGCTATATCTATAAGAGCACTATTGACGTGGAGCTGTATCAGCAGGTCTTGAGCCGTGCCTCGGAGGATCCGCGCGCTGTCCCCGTCCTTTGCTGCTTCGACGAGTTCTACGTGCTTGCCCGCGACCATCAATACCACGACGAGATCAGCGTCTACTACAACACAATCAACTACGTCGACAGCTTTGATGGCATTGATTTCGAGTCCAACAAGATTTCGGTCTTCTTCCCCGGCTACGACGCCGAGCCCGCTTTCCGCGAGACCTATAGTCCCGAGTTCTCGGACAAGCTCTACGTCACCAACGCCGGGCGCGAGTGGATCGACTTTATGAACCTGGGCGTCGACAAGGGCGCCGGCGTCGCGCACCTGTGCGAACACCTGGGCATCGATATTGCCGACGCCGCCGCCGTGGGCGATACGTACAACGACATCCCCATGCTGGAGCGCGTCGGTCAAAGCTTTATCGTAGACAATGCCGAGGAGCACATGAACGCGCACGCCAAGTGGCGCATTCCGAGCAACAACGACGGGGGCGTACTGACGCTCATCGACGCCATCTTGGCGGCTCGTTAATCTATCCCGTCGCCATGCCCGGGGCCGACCGCTTGATTTTTGCTCGGTCAAGTCCTGGGCTCGCACGAAGAGCACATTTAGTGCTCTTCGGCTCGTGCGGAATCTACAAAAATCAAGCGGTCGGCCCCGGGCATGGCCATGTTGACTTTGCTTGCCGCCAAGATGGCCTCTTGAGTGTCTAGATACTTGGCTGAATTTATTTGAACAGAGGGGAGCCCCTTTTTGGAAGGGGCTCCCCTCTGTTTTGGTTACTTTGGGGTTGTGGGCACTTCCCTATTTCGCGTCGGCCCAGGTTATGCCGGTGCTGGCTTCGGCGATTAGGGGGACGCGGAGGTCTACGACGTGCTCCATGACGTCGCGGACCATGGTGGTTAGGCGCTCGACTTCGTCGATGGGGCACTCAAAGTCCAGTTCGTCGTGCACTTGCAGGATCATGTGGGCGGCAAAGCCTTCCTCTTCCAGGCGGCGGCTTACGCGGGCCATGGCGATCTTGATGATGTCGGCGGCGGTTCCCTGCATGGGGTGGTTCATGGCCGTGCGCTCGCCAAAGCCGCGGAGTTGCGGGTTTTTGGCCTTGAGCTCGGGAATATGGCGTCTGCGGCCATACATGGTCTCGGCGTAGCCCGTCTGCTTGGCGCGCGCCACTACGTTGTCGAGGAACGTACGCACGCCCGGGTAGGCCTCGTAGTAGCGGTCGATCATGTCGCGTGCCTCGGCCATCGAGATATGCAGCGACTGCGACAGGCCGTAGGCCTGCTGACCATACACGATGCCAAAGTTCACGGCCTTGGCGCGACTGCGCAGGTCGGGCGTTACCTCGGACACCGGCACACCGAACACGCGCGCCGCCGTCTCGGCATGGAAGTCCTCGCCCTCGTTAAAGGCGCGCACCAAGTGCTCGTCACCTGAGAGATGCGCCAGCAGACGCAGCTCGATCTGCGAGTAGTCCACCGCCAAAAAGACGCTTCCCTCGCCTGCCGAAAACGCCGTCTTGACGGTACGACCCAGCTCCGAGCGCGTCGGGATGTTCTGCAGGTTCGGGTCGCTCGAGGACAGACGCCCCGTTGCCGTGATGGTCTGGTTGTACGTAGTGTGTACGCGACCGTCACCACGGCGTAGCGGGCCCAGCGTGTCCAGATAGGTGGACTTGATCTTAGATTTCTCACGCCAGTCCAAGATCAGACGCACGATTTCGTGGTCACGCGCAAGGTCGCTCAGCACCTTGGCGTTGGTCGAATAATAGCCGCGCTTAGTCTTCTTGAGGCCCTTGGTCGGAAGCCCCATCACATCAAAGAGCACGTGCGACAGCTGCATGGGACTGCCAATATTAAAGGTCTCGTCACCCGCCAGGTCGCGAATACTGCGCTCAACCTCGGTAATCTGGGTCGCCAGACCCTCGGACAGACTGTGCAGACGGTCGGGGTCCACGAGCATGCCCGCGCGCTCCATCTTGGCAAGTACCGGAACGAGCGGCATCTCGATGCCATCGAACACGTTGGCGGCATTCTCACGGGCCATGCACTCGCGCAACGGTGCCACGAGCGCCAGCGTCAGAGCCGCAGTACGGGCGGCAGGCGCCGGAGCGTCCTCACCGGCACCCTCTGCGCCGCGCGCCGCAGGCAGCGCCATCTGCAGATACGTATCGGCAAGATATGCCTCATCGAACTCGGAGCGATCGGAATCCAGCAGATAGGCAGCGACCACGGTATCGAAGATACGCGTGGAATCGGTAGCGAGCGGATCCATGAGCTCGGGCTCAGAAGAATCGACGGGCGAAAGCTCGTGCAACAGCGCCTTCATATCCGGGCTCGCCACGCGACCCTCCATAAACAGACGCGCGAGCACGCCGGCAATCACGCCGTGAACGAAGTTGAAGCCCTCAACCTCAGCCGCCGCACAGCTGTCGCCCTCCTCGAGCGCGAACAGGCCCTTGGACGTCGCCAACCACAGCGTGCGCGTCAGTCCAAAGAGCGCGCCCTCTTCCTTGTCGTCGTCCACCACGGCGGCGACCCACTCGCCGGCATCAATCGCGCGGGAGACCTCAGCCGCAACGGCACCAAGCGCGTCGGCATCGCCGGCGGCTGCGCGAACCATAGCAGGTATCTCAACCACACTGGAGGCAGCAGCAGCCCCGCCCTCGCCGCCGACCAGCGCCAAGAAACGGTTCTGCATGGCGGTGATACCAAGTGTGCCCAGCGCCGCGGACACTTCGTCGGCAGAAAACGCCGGGAAGGACGTTTCGTCAAAGTCGAGCTCGACGGGCGCATCGGTGCGAATGGTTGCGACCTTGCGGCTCAGCAGCGCATCGTCGATGTGCGCACGCAGGTTCTCGCCCATCTTGCCCTTGACCTCGTCGGCATGCGCGATGACCTCGTCCAAGCTGCCGTACTGTGCGATGAGCGCGCTCGCCTTTTTGGGGCCGATGCCCGGTACGCCGGGAATGTTGTCCGACGTATCGCCCTTTAGACCGTAAAAATCGGGCACGAGCGCCGGCGTAATGCCGTGATACAGGTCGTCCACGCTCTCGGGCGTCATGATCGCCACGTCGGACAGGCCCTTGCGGGTCGAGACCACGTTGACGTGCTCGGTCACGAGTTGATACATGTCGCGGTCGCCGGTCACCAGCAGCATGTCGCAGCCGGCCTCTTCACCCAGGCGCGCCATGGTTCCCAGGATATCGTCGCCTTCCCAGCCCTCGGACTGCAGAATCGGCACGTTGAGCGCGGTGAGCAGCTCCTTGATCATCGGAAACTGCGCATGCAGATCGGGGTCCATGGGCGGGCGTTGCGCCTTATACTGCGGCAGCATCTCCATGCGCACGCGCGGTTTGCCCTTGTCAAACGCCACGACCACACCGTCGGGGTTAAAGGCATCGATCATCTTGAGAAACATGTTCAGAAAGCCGAAGATCGCGTTGGTGGGGCGGCCGTCCGGCGCATTCATGGTGGGCGGCACGGCGTGGAAGGCGCGGTGCATGAGCGAGTTGCCGTCGATAACGGCAAAGGTGCGGCGCTTGTCAGACATATTGAATACCTCGCTTTGGGCTGGGCACGGTTTGCTCACACCAGTTTACACGCTCCCCGCCCCGCGGCCACCGCACATCAGGCTTCCCTGCCGCCGCGGGCCCGCGCGTGATACGATGGCTCACGGTACATCAACCAGCACAATCGATCCGAAAGGAGCCTGCGTCATGGAGCGTCCCTGCGCATGGAAAAAGTACACGCCACAGCAAGTCGAGGAGCTCGAGGAGCTTTGCCGCGGCTATAAGCAGTTTTTGAGCGAGAACAAGACCGAGCGCCTGTGCGTCAAGACCGGCATCAAGATGGCCGAGGAGGCGGGATACGTCGACCTGGAGACCGTGATCGCCGAGGGCCGCGAGCTCAAGGCAGGCGACAAGGTGTACGCCGCCAACCACGGCAAGGACCTTATGCTCGTCAACCTGGGCACCGCCCCGCTCGAGCAGGGCTTTAACATCCTGGGCGCCCACGTGGACTCGCCGCGCCTGGACCTTAAGCAGAATCCCGCCTTCGAGGCCGGCGACATGGCCTACCTCGACACGCACTACTACGGCGGCGTCAAGAGCTACCACTGGGTAGCCTCCCCGCTCGCACTCGTGGGCGTCATCTGCAAAAAGGACGGTACCACCGTCGACATCAATATCGGCGACAAGGCGGACGACCCGGTCTTTACCATCTCCGACCTGCTGATCCACCTCTCGAGCGAGCAGATGTCCAAGCCTGCCAAGGACGCCGTCGATGCCGAGATCCTCGACGTGATCGTGGGCGGTCGTCCCGTCAAGTTCGATGGGGACGACAAGGACGCCCCCAAGGAGCCCGTCAAGCAGATGTTCCTGGACATCCTCAAGGAGCAGTACGACGTCGAGGAGGAGGACTTCCTCTCCGCCGAGATCGAGGTCGTGCCCGCCGGCCCCGCCCGCGACATGGGCCTCGACCGCTCCATGATTTTGGGCTATGGCCACGACGATCGCGTCTGCGCCTACCCCTCCATGCTCGCCCAGATCGACGTCGCCAACGTGGAGCGCACGAGCATCACGCTCATCGTCGACAAGGAGGAGATCGGCTCCGTGGGTGCCACCGGTATGACGAGCCGCTTCTTCGAGAACACCGTCGCCGAGATCATGACGCTCGCCGGCGAGGATAGCCCGCTGGCCCTGCGCCGCGCACTCGCCCGCAGCCGCATGCTCTCCTCCGACGTGTCCGCCGGCTTCGACCCGGGCTATGCCGGCAAGTTCGAGACCAAGAACGCGGCCTTTATGGGTCGCGGCCTGTGCTTTAACAAGTACACGGGCAGCCGCGGCAAGGGCGGCTCCAACGACGCCGATGCCGAGTACGTGGCCCTCGTCCGCGACATCATGGACGAGGCCGGCGTGGACTTCCAGACCTGTGAGCTCGGTCGCGTCAACGCGGGCGGCGGCGGCACCATTGCCTACATCATGGCCAAGTATGGCATGAACGTCATCGACTCCGGCGTTGCCGTCCTGTCCATGCACGCCCTGTGGGAGGTCGCCAACAAGGCCGATATCTACGAGGCCTATCGCGGGTACAAAGCCTTCCTCGAGCGCGCCTAACCAACCCTTGTAAGGCGCACCAAACCAGCCCTTTATAACTTGCGGTGGAATACGGACTAACCTGGCCTTCAACCGGCTCGCGCAGACCGTATTCCGCCGCGACTTTTTTGGCAGAGGAGAGTTCATGCTCCAGGTCATCGTTTCACCCGCCAAGCAAATGCGCGCGGCACAAGATGCTTTTGAAGTTCAGGGGATTCCGCCCTTTGCGCGCGAGACCGCTCAGCTGCACCATGCGCTCTTGGACATCGAACGAACCGAAGGCGACAGCGGCCTACAAGCTCTGTGGAACGTCAGCGACAAGCTGCTGTCCCCTTGTCTCGACATTTTGCATGAGTTCGAGCCCATCTTGGGGAACGGCGATCTCGACAATCCCGCACTCGCCCGTCACCTCTCCCCCGCCATCATGTCCTATCACGGCATTCAGTACCAGAGCATGGCACCCGAGGTGATGGATTCAGTGCAGCTCGCATGGCTGCAAGACCATCTGTGGATCCTCTCCGGCCTCTACGGGTGCGTTCGTCCCTTCCATGCCGTCGAACCGTATCGACTGGAGATGGGCGCGAAGCTCGCCGTTGACGATGCCCAAGACCTCTACGCGTTTTGGAGCGACAAGCTCGCGCGGGCTATCGCCCCGGCAGGCTCAAACACCACGATCGTCAACCTCGCCAGCGTAGAGTATGCCAAAGCCGTTCTGCCCCACCTCGCGGACGACGCCACGGCCGTCACATGCCTCTTTGGCGAGGGCATCCGCAACGGGAAGCCCATCCAACGGTCGACCGCCAGCAAAAAGGCGCGCGGCTCCATGGTGCGGTGGATGGCAGAAAACAAGCTCGAGGATGCAAGCGAACTCACCGCATTCAACATCGGCTATCGGCACATCCCCGAGCTTTCAGACAAAAACACCCTGGTTTTCATGAACGCGCAGGCACAATAGGCCCGCCGTTTCCAAACACCCCATTACTCCGCCAAGCCATCGGCCTTTGCAATCTCGCTCGTCGAGCCATCTTGGTAGGTAATCTTAACGTGCTCCACCTCGGATACCGCAGCGCCCGCCGGGGGCTCCAAGCGCCATTCCGTCAGCGCAATGTCCATGGTCGTGGGCACGTCCCCTTGATCTTTGAGCTTCACCGTCAGCGTTTTGAGCGTCGCATCAAACGTCACGCGTTCGATTTCTTCGCCCGGAATAGACCCGCCGCTCAGCTGCAGCTGCACAAACTCGTCGCGCGGATACCAATAGTCGCCCGGTGCGGCAACCGTGTTGCCACCAGAAACTTTCATGGTCATAATCGGCAGGCCCTCGTCGGCTTCAAACCCCCAGGTAGCGCCGCCAGGACCGCCGAACGTCCAAATACAAAAGGCAATCACCAGCACGGCAAGCACCGCAAAACCAATCGCAACCAACCCATGGTGCGCACGGCTTTCCTCGGCCGATACATCCCATTGCGTCTCTCGATATAGATGCTTGTCTTCCATGTACGCCTCCCCACAGGCACGCTCGTTAGGCCAATCGTACCCATTCGAGCTATACTTGAGCCCATTACATAAACGGGGAGCTTGCAGGACAAGACGGCAGGCTGAGATTGGGCGCGCCCGCCCTGACCCGCAAACCTGATATGGGTAATGCCAACGAAGGGAGCCGTGCCAATGAGCACACAGACCGAGCCCAAGCTCGTCACGCAAATCGACTTCGCCCGCGCCGGGCAGATCACACCGCAGATGAAGGAGGTCGCCGAGCGCGAGCATCGCGACCCCGAGTACATCCGCGAGCGCGTGGCCGACGGCCGCATCGCCATTCCCGCCAACATCGTGCACATCAAAAAGGGCATGCGCGCCTTTGGCGTCGGCGAGGGCCTTTCCACCAAGGTCAACGTCAACCTGGGCATCTCGGGCGACAAGGCCGATGCCGCCGAGGAATGGAAGAAGGTCAAGATCGCCGAGGACTTTGGCGCCGACGCCATCATGGACCTCTCCAACTCGGGCAAGACGCGCCAGTTCCGCCAGCAGCTCATCGACGAGACACCGCTCATGGTAGGCACCGTCCCCATGTACGACGCCATCGGCTACATGGAAAAGCCGCTGGTCAAGCTCACCAAGGACGACCTGTTCGAAGTCGTGCGCGCGCATGCCGAGGACGGCGTGGACTTTATGACCATCCACTGCGGCATAAACAAGTCGGTCACCAAGACCTTTAAGGAGACCGGCCGCCTGATGAACATCGTGAGCCGTGGCGGCTCACTGCTGTTTGGCTGGATGGAGGTCACCGGTAACGAGAACCCATTCTATGAGTTCTACGACGAGTTGCTCGAGATTTGCCACGAGTACGACGTGACGATTTCGCTCGGCGACTCCTGCCGCCCGGGCTGCCTCTACGACTCCAACGACGCCACCGAGACCGCTGAGATGATCGAGCTGGGCAAGCTGTGCAAGCGCGCTTGGGCCGCCGGCGTCCAGGTCATGGTCGAGGGCCCGGGTCACATGGCGCTCGACGAGATCGCCGCCAACATGAAACTGCAGAAGCGCCTGTGCCACAATGCCCCGTTCTATGTGCTCGGGCCGCTGGTGACCGATATCGGCGTGGGCTACGACCACATCACCGCTGCCATCGGCGGCGCTACCTCCGCCAGTTCCGGCGCCGACTTCCTGTGCTACGTGACGCCGGCCGAGCACCTATGCCTGCCTAACGCCCAGGATGTGCTCGACGGCCTCATGGCCACCAAGATCGCCGCACACGCCGCCGACATCGCCAAAAAGGTGCCGCACGCCCGCGACATGGACGACAAGATGGGCCAGGCACGCCGCAAGCTTGACTGGGACGCCATGTGGGAGTGCGCGCTCGACCCGGTTACGGGCAAGAAGCGCTACGAGGAGTCCCCCGCCGCCACCGAGGGCACTTGCACCATGTGTGGCAAGATGTGCGCCGTCCGCACCGTCAACAAGATCTTCGAGGGCACCACGATCGACCTCGGCATGGAGGACTAACCCTGTCGCCGCGGCCGCCTCTGGCGGCGAGCTGGTGCCTGTCAATTGTTGACGTGTGAACATTTGCTTGCATTTGCGTAAAGATTGCATCGCCCGCCCGGGTTCGACATAGAGTCGGCCCGGGCATCTTTATAATGCTGGCTTAAAGACCCATTTGATTCCGACCGAACAAGGGAGCGAACATGGATCGTAGTAAGGTACCTACCGTCCTGTCCATCGCGGGATCCGATTCCAGCGGTGGCGCCGGCATTCAGGCCGACATCAAGACCATCACGGCGCACCGCCTGTATGCCGAGACGGCCATCACCGCCATCACAGCGCAAAACACACTGGGCGTCACCGCCGTGCAGGATATCTCACCAGATATCGTAGCCGCGCAAATTGACGCCGTTTTTGACGATATCCGCCCCAGCGCCGTCAAGATCGGCATGGTTTCTTCTGTCGAGATTATCGATGTTATCGCCGACCGCCTGAGCGCCTGGAACGCGACAAACGTGGTAGTCGACCCCGTCATGGTAGCCACCTCGGGCGCACGGCTGATTGCCGAAGATGCCGCCGAGGCGCTCACCCGCCGCCTGTTCCCGCTAGCAACCGTCATCACGCCCAATATTCCCGAGGCCATGGCGTTGCTCGATTATGAGGTCGATTCCGAGCGCACTCAGCAAAATGCCGCCATGCTTCTCACCCGCCGCTTTGGCTGCGCGTCTCTCGTTAAGGGCGGGCATTTTGTCAACGAGGCCAACGATGTGCTAGCAGAGCCCGCGCCGCTCGATGACGAGGGCAACCACCTGGGCGATCCGCTCACCACGTGGTTCCGCCACAAGCGCATCGAGACCGGCAACACGCATGGCACCGGTTGCACGCTCTCGTCCGCCATCGCCTGCGCGCTGGCCCAGGGCATGGATCTTGCCGACGCCGTCAACGCAGGCAAGGCATACCTGACAGGCGCTCTGGCCGCCGGCCTGAACATGGGCAAAGGTTCCGGCCCCGTCAACCACATGTGGCAATATTAAGATTCGCAGCCCAAAACCACCGCAAAGGGGACAGGCACCTTTGCGGCGGTTTTTCCTTTTTGACGTCTAGCCGTCGGCGAGTTGAATTCCCAACAAACCCGAGAGCGCCAGCGCCTGCTCGGCATTGACCGTCAGGCCCCGCAGCTCACGGTAGTCGCCCGAGATGACAGGAGCCGCGAACGCGCATCGCGATACATCCACGCCGGAAAGCGGCGTCTTGAACACATCGATTCGCGTCAGGTCGCAGCCGTCCAAGCGCAATTGCCCCAGCTTTGCCCCCTGGAGTGCGGCCTCGGTCAAACGCGTGTCACGCGCAGCCATGGGGCCAATGCGTCCCTCCGAAAGGTTCGCATAGCTCAAATCGCACGATCCAAACGACACGCTCGACAGGCGCGCCTTGAGCAAGTTGAGTCCCGGTGCCGAGCAGTCAACGAAGTCGCAGCGGCTGAGCCAGCAGCCTTCCATGTTGCAGCGGATAAAGCGGCAACCGCGAAACACCACGTCGCGAAACGTCGAGCCGCTCCAGTCAACGCTATCGAACTCGCAAGATCGGAACACAACGCCATCGAAGGTCGCGCCGTTCGCCACGTCGTAGGCAAGATCCAAATCCTCAAAAGCGGTATTGGAGACGAGCTCATCGCCCTCGGCAAAGAGGTCGATGAGCTCGTCCATGCCCATATGGCAGCCAATCCGTTCGTTTACCCGGGCAAAACCACCGCAAAGGCGCCTGTCCCCTTTGCGGTGGCTTGGGGCCGTGCTACTCACCGAGCATCTCTTTGAGCTTGGCTGCCACGGCGTGACCCAGGCTCTCATGGCTTTCGGGCATCATATGCAGATAGTCGATATCGCCCGGCTCGGCAAACTCCGCTGCATTCAAAAAGTCGCAGCCAAACTGCTCGGCTACGTGCGCATAGTATTCAGCAAAATGCTCCGAGGCCTCGACGGAACGCTCGTCAAAATCGGTCATATATACATCGGCGATTTGCGGCTTGATCTTGATAGGTGCCATCAGCAGAATACGCGGGCAGGGTGCAGCATTGGTCCAGGGAAATGCACGCACCGCGCGAATCAGCGCCATGGTGCCACGGGCAATATCGGAGGCCGTCACACCAAAGACCGTCTTGCAATCGTTGGTTCCCAGCATAATAACGATCGCATCCAGCGGCTTATGGGCCTCGAGCAGCATCGGCAGTGCGCGGATGCCGTTAAGATTGGTGTTCAGATGGCACATGTCGTCGTGTACCGTCGTGCGGCCGTTGAGGCCTTCTTCAATTACATGCCAGCCCTCGCCTAAGTCACGTTGGGCCACGCCGCACCAGCGCACATCCTGCGCATAGCGCACCGCGGTGCCGTCGCGCATGCCCGCCGGATCGTAACCATAGGTGTTGCTGTCGCCAAAGCATAGAACGTTTTTCATCGTAAGCCCCTCGCTCAGTAAAAAACCGACGGAAGCAGCCTCTCCCGCCGGCTCGACCCATCTGTCAGCACGTACCGATTACAGGTACTTGCGCCAGTCGTCCTCGTCCTCATCATCCTCGGTAGCAGCTTGGATCTGCTCGGCGGCGCGAGCTGCCGCAGCGCGAGCGGCAACCTGGGCATAGGACTCCTCGTTGCGCTCGGGGAAGTTTGCCAGCACGTGCTCGAACTTGGCAAAATCCTCATCCCAGCGCGTAGAAGGCACGGCAAAGAAGACTTGCTTGACCTTAAAGTCGCCCGACGCGAGCTCCTTGCGGAAGAGCTCGGCCACGGCCTCTGCGTCAAAGCCGTTGTTGTCGCAGCCCCAAGCGCCCAGCACGAGCTTCTCGCGACCTAGCTCGTCGCAGATGGCAAGCACAAAGCGAATGCGGTCGCGCAGGGCATCCAGCAGAGCATCGTCGCTCACGCGATACTCCTGGCGGGCGCGCTTAACGTTGGGCGCGGCGGCCACGATCACGTCGGCGTATGCATGCACGTGGTTGCGGTCGAAGCGCACCGCAGGCACCACCAGCGCACGGTTTCGGTAAAGCTCGCAGTTGATGTTGCGGCGACGGTTCTCGCCGTACCATTTGCGCTGCTTATCGAGAACGTTGTACAGATACGAATCGGCGCACAGCGTGGCCTCCTGGCCCAGATAACCCTGAATATAGCCACCGCCCGGATTGGTGAACGAGGCAAAGGCGAGCACGGCCATGTCGCAGAACTGCGCATAGCCACGACCGTTGTCCAAGATGGCCTGCGTGGTGGAGGCATCGAGCACGGTGACCTCGGGCAGAACCGGAGCGGGCTCCTCAGCAGGCGCGGACTCAGCTTCGGCGATTTCCTCGGCAGGCTCCTCGACGGGCTCGAGCGCTGCCTCGACCTCGGCAGCCTCCGCGCCCTCGACGTCCTCGGCAACCTGTTCTTCGGTGGCCACAGCACTCTGAACCTTGGCCTTCATCGCCGAGACAAAGCCGGCAGGCATACCGTCAAACTCGCGAACACCGGCAAGCGAACGCTCGATATCCTTGGCGCACGCTTCGGACACAGTTGCCACGTGACGCTCGGCGGCCTTGGCACGGGCCTCGCGCTTGGGATTGGGCTGACCCGCTCGGTTGGACCTGCGGTTACGGTTCCTGTTGTCGACGTCTGCCATAAGTGGTCACCTTTCTCGGTCTCTGCCGCTATCGGCTTTTCCCATCCATGATACCCCGCCGCGTACAAAAAAGACGGCCCCGAAGGACCGCCTTTCGCATCGATTTGCACGCACGGCAAGCACCGCCGCAATTCGCCACTAGTCGCGACGGCCGAGGATGTTCAGAATGCGCAGGAACACGTTGATAATATCCACGAACAGGTTAGAGGCCATAAGCACGGCGTTGGGCAGCGTAGGCGGCACCGTCGTGGCAACATAGGTGTCGTAGCCAATAAAGCCGGCGAACACCACGATCACGATCAGGTCGGTGATGGTCTGTGAGACGCCCATGAACATCAGCACGATCTCAACCAGAATAGTAGCGAGCAGAATGCCAAAACCGATGCCATATACGCGCTGGAAAAACTTGGGGAACGTCACGCCCAAGGCGCCAAAGACAAAGGTGATGGCGGCCGTGGCGATAAAGGCAGTGTTGATGGTGGGCAGGTCGTAGTTGGCAAGGCCAAACGACGCGGTCAGGCCAAAGGTGCTCGCAAAGATTACGTAGCCCACAAGGGACAGGCCCACGGACTGCTTGCTGGCGGCGGCCGACATCATGACCATGCCGACGATGGTCAAAATAAATGAGCCAAAGACCAGCGGCAAAGCGGCGCCGCTCATCATCATGCGCGCAAACGACATGGTGCTCGTAAAGTAAGCACCGACGTCCATGGCGCAAAAGCCCAAAAAGATCAGGGCAGACATGACAAGGTTGTACGCGCGCGGCGACATCTCCTTGGCGCGGCTTGCGCCGCTCTCGACGGGGCCGTTCTGATAGCCCTGGATATCGTTCATAGGTTCGTCCTTTCAAAAAGTGCCGTGAAAGACGGCGCAGCAGGTGACAAGATTCCTGTCATTGTACCCGAATGCCGTACGTCCTTACCCACGGCGCTCGCCCTCGAGCGTACGGTCGAATGCCCACACCCACCAACGCATCAGATGGGCCTGCGAACCATCTGGTCGTTCGCGCGTCTGGTCCTCCAGATACAACTCGGTCGCGTGCCCGCCAAAACGCACCTTATAGGTTGCCGTACGGATGCCGTGAACCGTCAGGCCAAACCCAGTGGTCGAGACAATCTCGTCAATCGTAAAGCAACGACCGTCGACCCAGCAGACGGTGACCGGCACGACCTGTCCGCCCGCGAGGATGCGAGCCACGACGTCCACATACTGCTTGTGCACGCGCCGAGTTTTGCCATCTGTCTGTCGATATTCCATGCCTCCTATTATCGAACGCATGTTTGCATGTTGTAAAGCGAACAGACTGTGGTTTTGGAGTGTCGTAGTAATCGCACGTGTCCGCATGGCGTGTTAGCAAAAAGAACACCCGCGGTCAACAGGGCTAATATTCAATTTTAGTGCCAAAAAGTTCACTTCTCCCATCAGAACTCGGTAAAGAGACCCGCAGGAGGTGATACGATTTATCATGTTTTTGTAACGTGTCTGCAAACTTCGAGAAAGCCCATATATGGACGTAACGTTCTCAACCTTCCTCGGCCAAATTGTGTCGAACCCAGTCCTTGCCGTCACCGTGATCCTCGCGTTGGGCGCCATCTTCGTCAATGGATGGACCGACGCGCCCAACGCCATCGCGACCTGCGTCACTACGCGTTGCATGCCCGCCCGCGCCGCCATTCTCATGAGCGCCGCATTCAACTTCCTCGGCGTGCTCATCATGACGCACTTTAACGCGAGCGTCGCCAACACCATCTCACATATCGTCGACTTTGGCGGAAACAGCACCATGGCGCTCGCCTGCCTATGCGCGGCGCTGTTCTCCATCGTCGTCTACGGCGCCACAGCGTCGCGTTTTGGCATCCCCACCTCGCAAAGCCACAGCCTTATCGCCGGCCTGACCGGTGCCGCCATCGCCCTCGGCGGTGCGAGCAGCGTCAACGTCCACGAGTGGATGAAGGTCATCTACGGTCTGGCGCTCTCCATCGGCCTGGGCTTTGTCATGGGCTGGGTCCTGTGCAAGCTCGTCTCGATTCTTTTCGCCGCCGCCAACAGGCGACGTGCCAATGTCTTCTTTAAATACGCTCAGATCGCGAGCGCTGCGGCCATGAGCTTTATGCACGGCGCGCAGGATGGACAGAAGTTCATCGGCGTGCTCTTTTTAGGCGTGGCCTTTGCCAGCGGCCAGACGAGCGTCGGCGATGCAGGCATCCCCATCTGGATTATGCTGCTGTGCTCGGCCACTATGGGTATCGGCACCAGCGTGGGCGGCGAGCGCATCATCAAGTCCGTCGGCCAGAGCATGGTCAAGCTCGAAAAGTATCAGGGCTTCTCCGCCGACCTCGCAGGCGCCGCAAACCTGCTGCTTGCCACCCTTACCGGCATCCCCGTGTCCTCCACACACATCAAGACCTGCGCCATCATGGGCGTCGGTGCCGTCAAGCGCCTCTCAGCCATCAACTTCGGCGTCGTCAAAGACATGATGTTCACCTGGTTCTTCACCTTCCCCGCCTGCGGACTCATCAGCTTTGTCATGGCCAAGCTGTTCATGATGTTCCTCTAGTCAAACCGAACGTCCATCCGGACTGCATTACCTCGCCCACCCGTCTTCACCTCGAAAGGACCCACTCATGGCAAAGAAACCCGATTCGTTCTACTTTGACAACTACGTCGCCTGCGCCGACCTCGCCGTCCAGGCCGCAGAGCTGCTCACCAAGATTTTCGAGAACTTCGATCCCGCAAAGATTCACGATATGCTCAACAAGATGCACGCGATCGAGCATGCGGCCGACAAGAAGCACCATGAGCTTGAGGACGCCTTGCTCACCGCCTTTATCACCCCGCTCGAGCGCGAGGATCTGGATCTGATGAGCTGCTCACTCGACACCGTGCTCGACCGCATCGAGGGCGTCGTGCAGCGCGTCTACTTCACCAACATCCAGAGCATCCATCCCGACGCCATCGTCATCGCCCACAAGGTGACTGACGCCTGCCGCGCCATGAAAGACCTGATGGTCGAGCTGCCCAACTACCGCAAGTCCAAGACCCTGCGCGAACTCGTCATCCAGATCAACACCATCGAGTCCGAAGCCGACGAGCTCTATATCAACGCCATGCGCAACCTGCACGTTAACGGCAAGGACCCGCTCGAGGTCATCGCCTGGCGTGACGTATACGCCTTCCTGGAGTACTGCGCTGACTGCTGTGAGAATGTGGCCGATGTCGTGGATTCGATTGTCATGAAGAACAGTTAATTGGGGGCACGTATCCCACCGGTCGCGGGCCCGACCACTAATACCTTTTTCACTCCGGCTGCAAGCAGAGTCGTTCAAAAGGTATTAGTGGTCGGGCCCGCTCCCTTACGTACCACCATTGGGAACCTTGGCTGATAGTTGTAGCGCAATGGGGGTTTGGCTGAAGGGACCTTTGGTACCCGTTCGGACACTTTGGCCCTTGATGAGCGTTTGGCCGATTGCTGCTTTGGGTACTCTTTGGGTTACTTTGGATTTGTTTGACTTTTAATTGAAGGAAGGCTTGTATGTCTTATTTGGATCTGGCTCGGTCTCGGTATTCTTGTCGCGAGTTTGAGGATCGTTCTGTTGAGCAAGCTGTTGTGGATGCCATTGTTGAGGCTGGGCGTATTGCTCCTTCTGCTTGTAATAATCATCCAACCCGTGTGATGGTGTTGGATACGCCTGAGCTTCTGGAGAAAGCAGCTGCTTGTCAGCCTCGGTTTGCTCGTGATGAGTCTATCTTTGGCGCTCCGCTTGTCTTCCTTATTTGCAGCGTTACCGGTGATGCTTGGGTGCGCCCTTATGACCAGATGAATTCTAGTGAAATCGACACCTCAATCGTGTGTGATCAGATGATGATGGAGGCCACCGAGCAGGGCCTGGGAACGTGCTGGGTATGCCATTTTAAGCCTGAGGTGGCGCAGGAGCAGTTCAATCTGCCCAAGGGCGTCTATCCCTATCACATGCTCGTCTGTGGATATCCTGCCGACCACATCGCCGATCCCGAGCATCACGAGGCCCGTACCATTCCCCTCTCCGACTTCCTCCTCAAGTAGGTTTTGGGACATGCCTTAAAACCTACCCTTGACCGCTCACCCGTTCGCCGAGTTCTGCGCCATTATGTGCAGGGCTCGGTTTTTTATGTTACGCACTCCGGCACGGTCATAAAAAAGGACCCGCAAGCTGCGGGTCCTTTCTAGGCACTAAATTGTAGGCCGAATGTTAGTCCAGGTCGTCGGCAGCAAAGTTGTCGATCGGGGCGAAGGGATCGGCCACGGGGACAACCGGGTCAGCGACGGGCAGCGACTCGGCGGGAACAGTCACTGCAGGAGAAGCGGCAGAACCGACCGGCGTGGAGGCCATGAGGTCGGCCGGGAAGGAGTTCTGGGCATCGTCCATGAAGTGCTGGATGAGCTTGAGATACTCGGCCTTGAACTCCTCACGGGAGGCCTTGAGTCGATCGATCTCCTCGAGCTCGGCCTGCTTTTCGGTCAGAGCCTGGCGGATAACCTCGCGGGCCTTGGCGTCAGCCTCGTTGCGAATACGCTCAGCGTTCTCGTTGGCATCGTTGACGATGGTCTCAGCGGTCTGCTGGGCAGCGATCAGGGCAGCGGAAATCTGGCGCTCCTGAGCGGAGAAGTCAGGGGCGGGAGCAGCAACGGGGGCGGCAGGAACGGCCTGGGCGGGGGCATCCTGAGCCTGGGCAAGCTGAGCCTGCGCATCGGCAAGCTGCTGCTCAGTAGCAGTCAGACGACCCTTAAGGTCGACGATCTTAGCGAGCATAGCGTCAACCTCGGAGGACAGCGTCTCCAAGAAGACGTCGACCTCAGCAGGATCGTAGCCACGCTTGGCCTCAGAGAAAGTCTGAGCCTGGATGTCTGCAGGGGTAATAGCCATAACAAGTCTCCTTTTCATCGCCTCGGCGCTACACGCCCGACGTAAGTTACTAAGTCAGTTCTACACGAGTATACCTATAAGAAGCTGCAGAACCAGCCTCTGCACCAACTGCAACGCAATAATCGCAACGACCGGCGAAAAATCGATACCGCCCATCGGCGGGATGAAACGACGGAACAGGTTGAGCCACGGACCGCACACGCTATCAAGCACCGCGGCAATATCCTGAAGCAAACCACCCTGCTTCATGGGAATCCACGTCATAAAGCAGTAGACGACAATGAGCGTGGAATAGAAGTTGAACAGCGTATTGACCAGCTGGACGATAGTGTAGATGTTGATGAGAATCTCCTCGTCTTGTCTTTACTTAAGGTAGCCGTCGGCACGAAGCTTCTTGAGATCGGAATCTTTGACCTCGCAACCGGCGGGCAGCACCATGAACACGCGGTCGCCCACCTCCTTGACCGTGGCACCCAGACCGCAGGCAAAGCCGTAAGAGAAGTCCAAAACGCGCTTGGCAACTTCGGTGCGTACGCCCACAAAAATCAGTGCGACAGGCTGCTTGGTGCGAACGCGGCGCACCACGGTCTCCACGTCGTCATAGCTCTCGGGGCGCAGGACATAGGCCGGCAGCTGCGGTGTGGCGTTGATGATATTGCTCGCATAGGCCGAGGCATCGCTCGGTGCAGGCGCAGGCGCAGCGGCGGCACGGGCGCGGGTGTTCTCGGCGTAGCTCGACGGCGTGTCATAGGCACCAGGACGATAACCGCTCGCAACACTGTCCTGCGAGCGCGAAGGCGGGTTATACGTCGTGGCATGGCGGGAGTCATCGCCGACCAGCTGCCCGGAGCGTGTATACACGGCAACCGACTCAGCTTCACCACGGCGCGTCTGACCAAGCAGGCCGTTGCTCGGCTCGTCTTGGGTGTAGAAGCCCTCGCCCGAAGCACCGCTGTAGCCGTTGCCCTGATAGCCATCGTCATAGCCATCATCGTAGCCGTAGTCGTCGTCCTGGCCATAACCCTGGTCGTAACCCTGCTGGCCGCCCAGGTGCATCTTATTTTTAATCTCGTCAAGGAAGCCCATGGTTGTGTCCTCTCGCGGTTTAGTGCAGGCGCCCCGATAATCAGTGCGCACTTCAGAGCCTTATTTTACTGCAAACTCCGGGCTAAATACTACCCTGCCCAGGCGAACGAGCGTAGAGCCCTCCTCAAGGGCAGACTCAAAGTCCTCGCTCATACCGCAGGAAAGCTCAGGCAGGTTCAAATCGGGATGCGCCGCCTCCAGCTCATCCCTCAGCTCACGAAGCCCCGCAAAGGTGCGGCGTGCCACATCCTTATTCCCCCGGGGCGCCATAGTCATAAGCCCCTGTACGCAAATTCCCTCAAGTTCTGCAAGCTCACCCGCGGCGGCGCGAATCTCATCGGGCGAAAAGCCTCCCTTTGACTCCTCACCACTCACATTGACCTCAATGAGCACACGCTGGGGGCCGGCGAGTTCGCCTGCCTCAATCTTGCGGGCAGCACGGCTCGAGATCGCCTGCGCCAGATGCAGCGAACCCACCGAGTGAATCAGCTCGGCTGAGCCCAGCACCGCATTGATCTTATTGGTCTGCAGGTTGCCGATCATATCGAAGCGCACCTCGGGCAGCTCCGGATGCTCCGCCAAACCTGTGAGCTTGCGAACCAGCTCCTGCGGGCGATTCTCGGCAAAATGGCGATACCCCGCCTGGATGGCGGCAACGGTCTCATCGACACCAACGGTCTTGGACACGGCAATGAGGCGCGCGGCGTCGTGGGGACGGCCCGCGCGATCGAGCGCCGCATAAAAACGTTTCAGAATCTGCTCGCGGCGAGCGCGCATCAAGTCCAAATAGTTATCCATTGCCAATCGCCTCCGCTGACAGCCAAACAAGTAGTCCCATGCTATCGCAAGAGCGCGGCCCCGCATGTGCAAGGCCGCGCTCACTTAGGTATTTACAATCTTTCGACGAACGAGGTTACTTACTCCTCGTCGTCCTCGCCATCGTCCTCGTCCTCAAGATGATCGAGCAGGTAGCGAAGACCCTCGCTGACCTCGTTAGTGGGCACCTTGGCAACGTAGCGAGCGTCGACGGCGGGCCTCATGATAACACCCTCGCCCGAAGGCACGCGCATGCTCTCGAGCTCATCCTCATCAGTGCGGGCGATATCGCCGGCATTCATGCGCTGACCAGTCAACAGGAAGGTCAGACGGCAAGCGGCATCGATGGAAATCGAAGCGATGCGATCGAGGTAGCGCGAAACCATGATGGCGCGGCGCAGGTCGTCATAGTTGCTGTCGTCGTCCATAAAGTCGCCCGTATCCATGCGGTTAAAGGTGCGGAAGAACTTCTCGTAGGCGGCGTGCACTGGCTCGTCCTCGACGGCCAAGTTGCAGATGATGGACATGTCATTGGTGACGAGCGCAGAAAGCGAAGAGCCCAGCACCTGGTAAACGGCCTCAGCCTCGGCCTCAACCGTGCCGACAAGCTCCTTGGGCAGCGAGATGTCGGCCTTGATCATATGACGCGTGGCGCGGCAGATCTGACGGACCTTATCGGTCATGCGCTGCAGGTTAAAGTCGACGTAGATAATCGTCTGCAGCAAGCGGAAGTCGGAGGCGACCGGTGACTGCGTGGCGATCAGGTTGTAGCACACGGCCTCCAAGTTAGCGCAGCGCGCGTCAATCGAAAGCGTGCGCTTCTTGGTCTTGGTGGCGAGCTTGCGGTCGTCGGTCACATAGGCCTTCACGGCATCGTGGAGGGCCAGATCGACGGCCTCGTAGATGCTCAGCATCTCGTGGCGGGCCTCGATGAGCTGACGGGAAAACAGTTTGCGCATGGTTCACTCCAATCAGTTGGGTGCGGTCATGCCGCCCGCACAGTGAATACGCACCGGACCAGGTCCGATCGACTTGGGACTAGTCGCATCGATCAGCCAAAGCGGCCGGTGATATAGTCTTCCGTCCGCGAGTCCACCGGGCTGGTAAAGATCGCGTCGGTTTGACCATACTCGATAAGCGTGGCGGGCTCGCCGGCAACTTCCTGCAAGAAGAACGCGGTGTAGTCACTGATACGAGCTGCCTGCTGCATTGAATGCGTGACGATGATAATCGTCATCTCGGGCGCCAGCTCGGCCATCAGATCCTCGACCTTAGAGACGGAAGTGGGGTCGATGGCGGAGCAGGGCTCGTCCATCAGGAGGACATCGGGTTGCACCGCAAGCACGCGCGCGATGCACAGACGCTGCTGCTGACCGCCCGAGAGCGCCAAACCATCCTTGTTGAGCTGATTGGATACCTCTTTCCAGAGGTTGGCGCGCTTGAGCGATTCTTCCACGATGTCATCGAGGTCGCTTTTGCTAGTCACGCCCTGCAGACGAGGGCCAAAGGCGACATTCTCGTAGATGGATTTGGGAAACGGGTTGGGCTGCTGAAAGATCATGCCAACGCGACGGCGGAGGTCGACCGGATCGACGCCCTCGGCATAGATATCGTTGCCGTCAAGCGTCATGGTGCCCTCGACGCGCGTACCCTCGATCAGGTCATTCATGCGGTTGATGCAGCGCAAAAACGTCGACTTGCCGCAGCCCGAAGGGCCAATGAAGGAGGTGATGGCGTTTTTGGCGATGTTGAGGTCGAGCCCCGTCAGCGCATGAAAGTCACCGTACCAAAAGTTGAAATCCTTGGCCGTGATGGCCGCTTGCTCCGGCGTGGGAGCGGACTGATAGACGGACATGGGACTCCTTAACTAGCGGCGCTTGCGCGACAGGAAACGCGCAAACAGGTTGAAGGCCAGAATGATCACCATCAGCAAGAGCGCGGTGCCATAGGCTGCGTTCATGTTGATGCCATCGTTGGCAAGCAGGTACAGATGGACCGTCATGGGGCGACCGGAATCAAGCGGCGAGATAGGCAGGTTGATGGCCTGACCCATGGTGTAAAGCACCACCGCAGTCTCGCCGATGGCACGGCCGATGGCAAGGACGATACCGGTGGCGATGCGGCCAAAGGCAGAAGGGAGCACGATCTTGGAAACGACCTGCCACTTGGTGGCGCCCAGGCCGTACGCGCCCCAACGGATATAGCGCGGCACGGCGCGAATAGCCTCCTCGGTGGTGCGCATGACGATGGGAAGCATCAAGAGCGCGAGCGCCAGAGCGGCCGAGACCATCGAAAGGCCCAGGCCCATAGCCTCGACAAACAAGGCGTAGCCAAACAAGCCCATAACGATGGAGGGCACCGAGGCCAAAGCGTCAGCGGCGTAGCGAATGAGCTCGACGATCTTGCCCTGCTTGGCGTACTCGGCCAGATAGACGGCTGCCAGCACAGCGATCGGCGTGCAGATAAGCATGGCGAGCGCCGTCACGTAGACGGTCGAGACGATCGTGGGCCAAATACCGCCCTCGGCGTTGACGCCCTGCGGCCAACCGAAGATAAAGTCGAGCGAGATATGTGGCAGGCCGTTAATGACCACGTAGGCGATGATAGCGACCAGCACCAGCGTGGTGATGTAGGCAGCGGCACGAAACACGCCAAGCATGATCTTGTTGGACAGGCCCTTGTTGATGCGGCCCTTCTTGCCGTGGGAAAGGGCACGCTTGATGCGCTCGCGCGACGAGGTCGTATCGACCGTCGTGTCAACGGAATCGGACATAGCCTACCCTCTCTTCTTCTTGGAAATCAGACGAACGATGCCCACCAGCGTGGCGGAGATGATAAACAGGACCACGCCCATGCCGAACAACGCCGAGCGGTGCAGACCCGAGGAATAGCTCATGTCGAGCGCAATCTGGCTCGTGAGCGTCGAGATGGGGCTCGCAATGCTGTCGGGAATAACCGGGGCGTTACCCACGACCATGAGCACGGCCATGGTCTCGCCGATGGCACGGCCCATACCCAGCACGATGGCATCCACGATACCCAGCTTGGCGGCAGGTAACACGACCTTATAGATGGTCTGCCACTTAGTAGCACCCATGGCATACGATGCCTCGCGAATGCCCATGGGAATGGAATTGAGGGCATCGATGGTAAGCGTCGTGATGGTAGGGACGATCATGATGGCGAGCACGAACCACGCTGTCAGCGCACCAAAACCAAGACCACCGGTCAGTTGCGCGATAAACGGACGAATGATGATCATGCCAAAGAAACCATAGATGATAGAAGGGATGCCGGCCAGCAGGTCGACGGCAGGGCTGATGAGCTTGCGCACGCGCTTGCTGGCGATCTCGACCAGGTACACGGCCGTACCTACGCCCAGCGGCACGCCCATGGCGAGCGCACCGACGGTCACCAGACCTGAGCCGGCAAGCAGCGACATGATGCCGTAGTGGCCCTCAGAGGGCGCCCACGTAAAGCTAAAGAATTCCGCCAGACCGATGTCGGTAAAGACGGGCAGCGCCGAGTACGTGGTAAAGACAAAAATCAGGATGACGGTAACGACCGCCAAGAACGCGCAGGCAAAGAAGATCCACTGCAGCGCCTTCTCCTTGATATAGGTACTGCGCGATACGAGCGCCAGCTCGCGCTTCTTGGGCGTCTGAACATTCTGCTCAGTCTGGGAGTTTTCCTGTGCTTCCATGCTACTCACTCCCCTTCTCGTCGTTGGTGACGGGGATAAAGCCCGCCTCACGAATCTGCTTGTCCATTTTTTCGGACGTCACGTAGTCGATGTAATCCTGCGCCTGCTGCGAAGGCGCACCCTTCACAAAGAAGTAAAGGTCGCGTGAGATGGGATAGCCGCCGCTCGCGACCGTCTTCTCGGACGCCTCAACATGATTGACCGAGACGGCCTTGACCGAGGTCTTGGCGTTGAGGCTATCGACGAAGCCCAGCGAAATGTAGCCAATGGCACCGCGCGAACGAGATACCACGTCGCGCACCTGGCCCGTGCCCGAAAGAACGGCCGAGCGGCGATCGAACGGGGTGCCGTCCATCACGATGGTGCGAAAGGCCTCACGCGTGCCGGACGCCTCATCTCGGTTGATGACCTGAATCCTCAGGTCCTCGCCACCGACTTCTTTCCAGTTGGTGATCTTGCCGGCGTAAATATCGCGGAGCTGCTCGGTCGAGAGGTTATCGACCGGGTTATCGTCGTTCACGATGACCGCGATACCGTCGTGGGCAATGACGATGGGAGTCAGGCCCAGATCCTGTTCGTCGGCATTGAGTCCACGGGAGGAGCTGGCGATATCGGCCGTGCCGGCGCTGACAGCCTCGATGCCAGCGGAAGAACCCAAACCGGAAACGAGCACGTCGATGCCGGTCTCCTCCTTAAAACCCTCGGCCGCAATCTCGGCGATAGGAAGGCAGGTCGTGGAGCCGGCGACGGTAATGGAAGAGGTAGAAGATCCCGAAGAACAGGCGCACAGCGTAAGCGTAAGCACAGCGGCGCTCAGGACCGATACGATCTTTCTCATAGCATCACGCCGATCGCAGCATGGCGCCCACAGGTGCCGTTCTCGTTACGGTAGGAATAAAAGCGGTCGTTCTGACGCACGGTCGAAAGCTGGGTATCCACGATATTATCCGCGTCGACACCGACATCTACCAGCGCCTCGCAAATGGCAGCGGAAAGATTGAGCATGCGAGAGGTGCTCGCATCGATGCACGAGAACTCGGCGGCAAAGCGATCCATGAGTTCCTGGGATACCTCATATTCGTCACCCAAGATATGGGGGCCGATATAGGCCGAGATGTCACTTGCATCGCAGCCGGCAGCATCGCAAAGCGCCTGGCACGCCTTGGCGGAAATACGTGCAATCGTGCCCTTCCAGCCGGAGTGCACCACGGCAAATCCGCCAGGGGCCACCAGCACCACGGGAACGCAGTCGGCAAAGCAGAGTAGCACGGGTACGTTATGCGCCGTGCAGACGATGGCATCGCAGCCCTCGGCAATCTGCTCGCGAACGTCCTCAAGGTCATCGGCGCCGTTCGAGGTCACCGCAACGATATGGTCACCATGGACCTGATTGGGAACGAGCAGGTTGTGCTCGCACTCGGCGGCACCCATAGCCTCGAGCGCGCGACGACGATTTTCTTGAACAGCAAAGGGGTCATCGCCAACATGCGAGCCCAAGTTGAGTGAGGAGTACGCATCTTCGGAAACACCACCGGCGCGTTCGGTGAAGGCAAAGCGAACATCGGATGTCGCGCCCTCCACCAACGTAACTCCATCATGGTCGACACGCGAAACGTTGTCCGCACGTGCTGCCATACTAAAGCCTCCTAATAACACAAGTATTGCGGCATCGCCGCTACAGCCAGCGTTTATATGGCTGTCATACTTCTCTTAAAGGATACCTGCTGCGCTGGAGGCAATCGTAAAGGGAACGTAAGGAGATTGGAGGTTCTAGTTTACAAAGTCGAAATAAAAAGGGCGCGCCCATACGGACACGCCCCTGTGCACAACAATGCAAAGAACGACTTAGAAGCTACCGCGCTTCAGGAAGTCGGGAAGCTCGAACTGATCGTTGCCGAAGTTAGGAAGCTCGGTGCCACCGACGTTGCGGGTCGGAGCGGCCTGAGCCGGGCTTGTGGCAGGAGCGGTGCGCTGCGGCTCAGCGGAGGCAGCGGCCTTGCTCTGAGACTGCTGGGCAGCAAAGAGCTCGTCCTGACGGTTGACGTTGGAGTCGGAGAAGCCCGTAGCGATGACGGTGATACGCACCTGATCGCCCAGGGACTCGTCGACAACGGTACCGAAGATGATGTTGGCCTCGGGGTCGACGGCGTTGGCGACAACGTCGGCGGCGTCGCTGATCTCCTGGATGCCCAGGTCCTTGGAACCGGCGATGGAGAGCAGCACGCGCGTGGCACCATCGATGGAGCTCTCGAGCAGCGGGCTGGAGATGGCCTGCTGGGCAGCGTCGACGGCACGGGTATCCCCAGAAGAGGTACCGATACCCATCATGGCGGTACCGGCCTGCTTCATGATGGTCTTAACATCGGCGAAGTCCAGGTTGATGATACCGGGGACGGTGATGAGGTCGGTGATGCCCTGGGTGCCCTGGGAAAGAACGCCATCGGCAATCGCGAAGGCCTCGAGCATGGTGGTCTTCTTCTCGGCGATGTCGAGCAGCTTATCGTTAGGGATGACGATCATGGTGTCGACGCAATCGGAGAGGGTCTTAATGCCCTCCTCGGCGCTCTTCTTGCGCTTGCGGCCCTCGAAGGTGAAGGGCTTGGTCACGACGGCGACGGTCAGCGCACCGACCTCGTTCATCGCGATATCGGCAACGATGGGAGCAGCGCCGGTACCGGTGCCACCGCCCTCGCCGCAGGTGATGAACACCATGTCGGCGCCAGCGAGCGCCTCGGCAATGTCGTCGCGGGACTCATCGGCAGCCTTGCGGCCAACCTCGGGGTTGGCGCCGGCGCCCAGGCCGCGGGTAAGGTCGGTGCCGATGTGCACCTTGATATCGGCATCAGAGATCGCGAGTGCCTGAGCATCGGTGTTGATGGCAACAAACTCGACGCCGCGGATGCCCTCTTCGATCATTCGATTGACCGCGTTGGTACCGCCGCCGCCGACGCCGACCACCTTAATGACGGCAAGGTAGTTGTTGATCTCTGTCTCGTGCATGTCGGTCCTCCGAACAAAGGTTATAGCCATAGCATGGGTCGACCCCTGCGCACATTAACCTTCAGGTTGAAAGTAAATGCAAAGGTAAACCGTATTATGTTTGCACATTATGAACGTATCAGTCAAATAATTGACCGTGAAAACCAAACAAACCAGATAAACGGCGTGGTATGGCCCCTCAACAAAGCATCAACCAGCGCTACGAGGTCGGAGCGTTCCTAAATGTATAGTTACCCGGAGAGCGCACATTGATATACGTTACGCCCTCTACCTGCGAAAGCAGCTTGGTGACTACGCGCTCCTTCTTGACGATATCGTTCGAATCGCCCAGCGACACCTCAATGCCGTTATTGAGGTTTGCCGAGATGGCTTCGACCGAAGGCGTGGAAATATCCTTGACTTGTCCCAAGAACTCGCTCGAAAAACCACGCACATAATCCAAGCCAGCCTTAACGGCCTTGGAGCTCACCGCCTGGCCGGAAACCGGAGCGACATCCGCCGAGACATCAGTCAACAACACCGCGCCATAGTGCTTAGCGAGCGCCAGCGCGGCATCAATGCCGGTCAGGGTATTTGAGCCCTGCCCCGTCGTGATGACGTTGCCCTGGTCATCCACTTCGACCGACGTCGACAGCGGGGCGATCCAGGTGTCATCATCCCCGATGGCCCAGGCAAGGTCATCGGAGCTGATATAGGCAATTGCGATGACCTTGCGCTCCATCGGCGTAATGATGAGCGTATGCGGGAACTGACGCTGGACATCCACGCCCGAGACCCACGGGTTCTGCTTGAGGTCCTCGGTAATCTGGTCGGGATCGACGTTAAAAAGCGACGTTCCCTCGGGCAAATCGATCAGCTGGATAGCATCGTGCTTCGTCACATGCTCGCTGCCTTGAATCTGAATATCAGTGGCGGTAAACAATCCAGAGTTGATCACCACGATAGCAACGACGACGAGCACGGCCAAGACGGCCAGAACGCCGCCCACGATTTTGCCTTTGCCTGTAACGAGAGAAGCGGCGTCTGACGTTTTATTTGCCATCGCCCCAAGTGAAGACAACGGGTTGACGCCTTTTTTACCCGAAGGCTTCTTGGCGGTAGCCGGCACCGATGTCAGCGAGCGCGGTTTCGATGCGCCCAGCGTGCGACCGGGACGCACCGCTTTAGTTCCTGTCGAGGGCTTAGGAGTTGCCATGGGACGGGCAGGCTTGGTGCCCATAACAGGCTTTGACGTCACCGAGGGACGCGAGGACTTTTTTGCGGCCGGACGATTACCGAGCTGCGAGCCGACAACCGGCCGACTGGTCTGTCGAGCATGCCCGACAGACTTAGAGTGCGCGACGGTATTGCGTTGAGGTTTGGCAGGCGCGCCGGAACGCCCTCCGGCGCGGCGGAAGGTGGGTTTCGATACTCTAGAAGCCGAGGAATTTAACTTCCGGTCTGAGCTCGATGCCATACGCCTCCCTCACCTTTCCGTGCACATGTCTGATAACCGCGGCAACGTCATCGGCCGAGGCAGTTCCGTTATTAACGATAAAATTAGCGTGAACGGGCGAAACTTCCGCGCCGCCAATCGAAAAACCCTTTAATCCACAATCCTCGATAAGCTTGCCCACACTCGCATCGGGCGGGTTGCGAAAGACAGACCCGCAGGATGCGCGACCCATGGGCTGCGTACGCTTGCGCCTTGTAAGGTACCGCTCCATGCGCTCGCGAATGTCGGCCTTGGGCGCCGGTTTAAGCTTGAACACGCACTCGAGGATGATCTCATTGCGGGGAAGGCTACATTCGCGGTAGCCCCAAGTGATCTCGGACCCCGCATAATGCTTGATACCGAATGCCGGGTCAAACGTTACGACATCCTCAACCAGCGAGCCAATCCACTCGGTCCGTGTGCCGGCATTCATAGATATCGCACCGCCGACCGAACCAGGGATGCCAACGGCAAACTCAAGGCCCGAAAGGCTACGCGACAGGGCATCGTTGACCAGGCGCGCAAACATCACGCCCGCACCGACCGTCAGCGTACAACCGTCATCGGCAACAACCGTGCGCTGAAACTCACGTCCGAGCGAAATGACGGCACCGCGATAACCGCCATCGGCAACCAGCAGATTGGAGCCCTTGCCGATGATGACCCACGGCACCTGCTCGCGATCGAGCACCGCCACGGCGCGACGGAGGGCATGATAGCTATGGCACGTCACAAAGAGGTCGGCCTTGCCGCCGATACGATAGCTCGTATGACGCGCAAGGCGCTCGTCCTCGATCACATCCGTGTCGATCATGCCCGAGAGCGCCATGACGGCGTTAAACAGACCCATTAGACTTAAGCGTCTTTCTTGGCAGTCAGATACTCAATGAACTCGGGGCCGACGGTCGTAACGTCGCCGGCACCCATGGTGAGCAGCAGGTCGCCCTCGCCCACCATCTGCTCGAGCTCCTGATTGAGCTCAAGACGGCTGGAGCAGTACACGACCTCCTTGCCAGGATGCTTGGCGCGCACGGTATCGGCGAGCATCTTAGAGGTGACACCCGGAATGGGCATTTCGCCAGCCGAGAACACATCAATCAGCAGCAGTTTATCGGCATTGGCAAATGCATCGGCAAAGTCGTCGCACAGGGCCTGCAGGCGCGAATAGCGGTGCGGCTGGAACACGACGTCGACGTGCTTGTAACCCAGCGACGAAGCGGCAGCAAGCGTCGCCTTGATCTCGGTGGGGTGATGGCCGTAATCATCGACCACGGTGATGCCATCGATATCGCCCACGTGGGTAAAGCGACGGCGGACGCCTTCAAAGCTCGAGAGCGCCTTGGCGGCGGCGTCGATGTCAAGGCCCAGGACATGGGCGACGGTGAGCACGGCCGTGGCGTTGAGCATGTTGTGGCGACCGGGATTGCTCTTGATCTCCACAGCGTGCTCAGTGCCGTCCTCAAAGCGAACGATAAAGTCACTCTGGATGCCCTTGACATCCGGGTGCATGCAGACGATGTCGTTGCTCTCGGCAAAGCCGTAGGAAAGCACGTGACGGCCCGTCGACTTGGCGAGCTCGACCAGATGCGGGTCCTCACCGCAGACGATGACGGTGCCGTCCTCGCCCACCAGGCTCATGAATTTGGCGAAAGTTGCCTCGATCTCCTCGATACCCGAGTAGTGATCGAGGTGGTCGGCCTCGACGTTGGTCACAATGACTACGTTGGGGTTCAGGAACAGGAAGGAGCTGTCGGACTCGTCGGCCTCGGCGACAAAGTAGTCGCCCGAGCCGTTCTTGCCGTTCGTGTCATAGCCCTCGACGATGCCACCGATCAAGAAGCTCGGATCCAGACCCATGCGGTCGAGCATGGTGGCGCACATCGAAGACGTGGTGGTCTTGCCATGCGTGCCGGCAACAGCGACGGTGGTGTACCCGTGGCCCAATGCAGAGAGCATCTTGGCACGGGGCCACACAGGAATGCCCAGCTCGCGAGCGCGCACGAGCTCAGGGTTGGACTCCGGAATAGCGGTGGAGACAACAACCACGTCGGGCTTGACCTCGTCGATCGTGGCGGCCTCATGGCCCACATGCACCTTCACACCAGCGCGGGTAAGCTGGCGGATATAACGTGACGTCTTAAGGTCGGAGCCGGTAACGGCATAACCGCGCTCGTGCAGAACGAGGGCGATGCCGCTCATGCCGGCGCCGCCGATACCGATAAAGTGGGCGCTCTTAAACTCGGGCGCGGAGGTTGCAGTCTGGGAATCAGCCATGTGCTCGTGTACTCCTTGCGTAAACACTGCCTGTAACCCGTTAACTGTACCGCACCTACCGCATCAGCGCGAGGGCGACCGACGATATCCCGTCTAACTAACGCAAACCCTCTACCGCATCCGCCAGAAGAGCGGCGGCCCTATCCTGAGCCAGACCACGTGCCGCCTGACGCATGGCGTCGCGCGCCGCCGCGTCATCGACCAAGTGCAGCAGCTCATCGGCAAAGGCAGAACCATCGATATCGGCATCGGCGCAGAGCACACCGGCCCCGGCGTCGACCAGATAACGGGCATTGGTGGTTTGGTGGTCGGCCGTCGCATGCGGATACGGCACGAGCACCGAGGGCACGGCGAGCGCAGCGATCTCGGCCACGCTCGATGCGCCCGAACGCGAGAGCACCAAATCGGCAGCAGCCAGCATATCGCCCATGTTGTCGATGTAAGGCTGGACGCGATAACGCTTCGCCTCCTCGGGCGTCAGCGCCAAAGCGCGCTCGGTCTCCTCAAAGCCGTCGGCACCCGTCGAATGCAACACATAGAGGCTCTTGCGCGAAAGCAGCTCGTTTTTGAGCGAGACCACGCGCTCGTTGAGGTGCTGGGCGCCAAGTGAACCGCCAAAGACGAGCAGCAGCGTAGCGTCCTCGGGAACGCCAAGTGCCTTGCGGCCGCGAGCGCGATCGCCCTCGATCACCGAGCGACGTACGGGGTTGCCGGTCATGAGCACGTGGTCAGGGTCACCTTCGCGCTCAAAAACCGAACGCGCTGCCGGCACCGAGATGCACACGCGGGCGGCGTGGGAGTTCATCATCTTGTTGGCCAGGCCCGGAACAGAGTTCTGCTCATGCAGCAGATACGGAACGCCCGCGCCCTTGCACCACCCCAGCAGCGGAACCTCGACATAGGCACCAAAACCGATGGCGGCGTCGGGCTTGCCGACCTTTGAGAAATGACTGGCGAGCGCACGCTTGGCTTTGTTGACACGCCACAGCGAGGTCAGCGCCGTCCAAGGACGGGAGCGGTCGAAGCCCGTGACCGTAATGGGCACAAAATCAAACCCAGCCTCGGGGACCAGACGACCCTCGAGCTTGCGCGACTGGCCCACGAACACAACGTGGTGGCCACGATCACGCAGTTCTTCGGCCAAGGCGAGCGCGGGGTTGATGTGTCCTGCCGTGCCGCCGGCTGCAATAGCAACGGTCATTTTATCGGTCATGGTAGTCCCTTCGTACACGCGGTCCCTGGTCGTCGGTGCGCAGACGCGCCGACGGGTCCGAGTTCAAATCGATTCGATTATATCCGCCGCCCGCGTTGCGAGGGCTGGGGCGCTGAGGACGACCTTGCGGAGCCATTCGCGGGCGTGGACGAGCTGCCGGCTCGGATGGAGAACCATCAAGAACGGTAAAGCCGCTACGCGAAGGTCGTTCACCGCGCACATGGGCCACGCCGGCAGTGCTCTCGTCCATAACGGCAAAGCTCTCGCGGCGACGGTCGTACTCATCGCGACGGGCGCTCTCATACGAAACGCGCAGGATCAGACCGGCGAGCATAAGCGACACGATAATCGACGAACCGCCGTAGCTAATAAACGGCAACGGTTTGCCCGTCATGGGAAACACGTTGAGGATGCCCAGCGCGTTAATCAAAAACTGCACCGCGAGAATGACCGCGGAGCCAGACGCCATAAGCGCGCCCCGACGATCGGTCGCCTGCTCGGCAATGCGAAACGCCGAGTAGATCAGCATCGCAAACACCAAGAAGAACAGCACGGTTCCGACAAAACCGACTTCCTCGCCAATGATGGCCAGGATGTAGTCATTGTGCGCCTCGGGAAGATACGAGTACTTCATGGTTGAGTTGCCGATGCCACGGCCGAACAGACCGCCCGAGGCAAAGGCCATGATGGCAAGCGTGGCCTGATAGCCGTCACCATACTCGTCGGCCCAAGGGTTCAAGGCAACCTGAATGCGCACCATACGGTACGGCTCTGCGACAAGCGCAATCACGATCACGAGAATGCCGAAGATTAGCACGCCGATGATAAATCTGGGGTCGAGACCCGCAAACAACGCCATGCACATGAGGGTCAACAGGATGATCAGGACAGTACCGAAATCGGGCTGGATAAAGATCAGAAAGAGCGAAATACCCAGGTAGATGCCCATCTTGCGAAGGAATTCGTTGATGTTGCCACCGGGCGAAAAGAAGCGATCAAGCATGATGGCCGAATACGCAATGGCAAATGGCTTTAAAAACTCGGAAGGCTGGAACTGAATACCGGCGATGTTGAGCCAGCGCGTGGCGCCACGGCTGCCGCTGCCCACCAAGAACACCAGAAGCAGTAGCCCTATCATGCCGATAAGGAAGATCCTGAGCACATCCTCCCCAAACCAGCTGTCCGGCAAAACGCGCACGATGGCAATCAGCGCTAGAACACCGACCACGGCAAACGCGGCCTGTCGACCCAGAAAAAACGTCGCCGAGCCATTCTCGTGCAGCGCCTCGACCGAAGACGCCGAGTACACCATCAACAGGCCAAAGCATACCAAGGTAAACAAGCAGGCCATGAATATCAAACGGGGGCGCATGATACGGGCGGGAACGCCGGCAATATAGCGTTCGCTAAACGACTGCCCGCCGCGGCTGGAACGCGGTGTGATACGACGTGAGGAAGCACGGTCCGAGTCGGGCCTCCTCATACCTTGTCGGGGGCTCTCCTCTCTCACCGCAACCCCTATTCCATTTGTGATTTCGCTGCAGCGGCAAGCTGGGCCACGTAGTCCTTAAACACGCGGCCGCGCTCCTCATAGCCCGAGAACTCATCGAACGAAGAGCAGGCAGGAGAAAGTAAGATCACGTCACCACGGCTCGACAGCGAACGGGCGACGTCCACGGCGTCGCGTAGGTCATCCGCCTGGGCGATATCCACATCGCCATCGACATCGGCCTCGTCCATAGCGGCGGTGAAGCGCTCGCGCGCATCGCCAAAGCAGACGACCGAGCGCACGTTGTCCATAACGACGCGCGCGAAGTCCGTGAGCGGCGTGCCCTTATCGTGGCCGCCGAGCAGCAAGATCACGTCGTCATCGGGAAATGCCGTCAGTGCCTTCTCGACCGCATCGGTGTTGGTCGCCTTGGAATCGTTGACGTAGCGCACGCCGTCAATCTCGCCACACGGCTCCACGCGGTGCTCGAGCGGCTGGAACGAGGCAAGACCGCGGCAGACACCATCGACATCGGCACCGACCGCCAAGGCAGCCGTGGCGGCGCACAGGGCATTGATAACATTGTGATGGCCCGAGATCTTGAGCTCGGATGTAGCGATGAGCGGGGTCTCGACGCCCTTCAGGCGCACGACCATCTTGCCGTCGCGCACAAAGGCGGCATCCTCGCCCTCAGGCTCGTCAAAGGCAACCTTGCAGATGCGACGACCCGGCGTGTAGATGTACTCATCGAACTCGTGAATGCCGGCGTCTTCGACGTCGACAACCGCCAGATCGTCATCGACCATATTGTCAAACAGTTTGATCTTGGCAAGCGCGTAGTTCTTATGGCTCTTATGCCAGCCCAAGTGGTCGGGAGTGATGTTGAGCAGCACCGCCACGCGGGGGTGGAGCTCGGTTGTCGTAGCAATCTGATAGCTCGAGAGCTCAGCCACAAACCACTCGTTGTGGGCTCGGCCGTCAATCTCGTTGACCGGCGGCTCGCCGATGTTGCCGACAGCTACGCTGGCCTCACCAGCAGCCTTGAGCAGATAATCAGTCAGCGACGTGGTAGTCGTCTTGCCGTTGGTACCCGTAATGGCAATCCAGTTATCGGGCGACAGGCGATAGGCAAACTCGGGCTCACCCATAATCTGGGCGGCATGCTCGCGCCCGGCCTTAAAGAAGCCCGAGAACTCCGAGATGCCCGGGCACGTCACGCATACGTCATAGGCGCCCTCGACCTGTTCGGTCCCATAGACAAACGACGCACCAGCAGCCTCGAGCGCACGCGTGGCGTCATTGGGCTCAGAGGTGCCGCCGCCATACACGGTAACGGCGCTTACGCGCTCGGGATGTGCCAGCGCCCAGCGGGCGACATCGAGACCGGATTTGCCCTGACCCAAAACGAGCAGGCTAAAGACATCAGCAAGAGGCATGAAAGACCACTATCCCAACTGGAAGAACAGAGCAAGGCCAACGGCACCAAAGGCCGCAGCGATAATCCAAAAACGGATGACGACCTTGGTCTCGGCCCAGCCCTTCTTTTCGAAATGATGATGGATGGGCGCCATAAGGAAGACGCGCTTGTGCGTAAAGTGGAAGTAGACAACCTGAATCATGACCGACAGGGTCTCAACGATAAACAGGCCGCCGATGATGAGGGAGACGACCTCGGTGTTGGTCATGATGGACGTGCAGGCAAACGCGGCGCCCAGGGCAAGCGAGCCGGTATCACCCATAAAGATGCTCGCCGGATAGCAGTTGAACCACAGAAAGCCCAAGCAGGCACCGGCACACGCGGTGCAGAAGATGGACAGGTTCACGTCTCCGTGCAAAAACGCCATGGCGGCCATGGCGAGCATGGCAATCATGGAGGTGCCGCCAGCAAGACCGTCAAGGCCATCGGTCAGGTTCACGGCATTAGAAAGACCGGCGATCATCAGCCAGCAAAAGACAATGTAGAGCCACGGGAACGAAAGGCCACAGATGGTGGTCGAAAGAACACCGAGGTCAATCGTCAGGCCGCCGGGAAAACGAATCTCGGGGGCGACGCCGCACCAGTTGACGGCAAGTACCGTAAAGGTGACACAGATAATGGTTAGGCCGATCATCTTGGCATGGGGCGTCAGACCGAGCGAGCGCCCATGCGTAACGGAGGTCAGGTCGTCGATCAGGCCCAGCACGCCGGTCGCCAGCGTGGCGAGCAGCACGAGCACGAGCTCGGTGGTGAGCTTGCCCATCAGCAGGCAGGTCAGCGAGATCGCGACGAGGATGACAACGCCACCCATGGTGGGCGTTCCCTGCTTAACCAAATGACGCTTGGGGCCGTCGGCACGAACCTGCTGGCCGATACCCTCGACCTTGAGTAGCTTGATCCACCACGGCATGAGCAGCAGCGCAATGGCGGCGGCGATGCCAAGCCCCAAAAAAGCCTGATACGTTGGATACGAGGGATTGCCGAACATGGGCTAGCACACACCTTCCACAAAGCGGTCGAGCTCAACAAAGCGGGAACCCTTGACCAGTACAACATCATGTTTTTCAAGCGCGCCGCCCATGCGGTCGAGCACCTGCTGATAATCGGAGAACACTTGGATGCGGTCCTCGTCCATGCCCATCATTCGCGCGGCATCGGCCATAAGCTGGGCCAGCTCACCACCCACGCACGCCAGCATGTCGAGCTTCTTGGCGGCGGCATAGGCGCCCACGAGCTCATGCATGCGAGGAGCCTCATCGCCCATCTCGCCCATCTCGCCCAGGATCGCCATACGAGACCCCGTGCACGAAAGCGAGCACAGCAGATCGAGGCCAGCAGCCATGGATTCGGCACTGGCGTTATAGGAATCGTCGATGATGCGTGCACCGCTCTTGGCGCGCTTGATCTCCTGGCGGTGACCGGTGATCGTGAGGCCTCTAAAGGCAGCATCGATCTGCTCGGGCGTCACGCCCAGGCGATAGGCAACTGCGGCGGCCTTAACGGCATTTGGGACGGACTGCACGCCGGGGATGGCAAGCATGGTATCGGTCGTCTCACCCTGGCCAAAATCGAGCGTAAAGACCGGACGGCCCTCGTCATCAACACGAATGTCGCGGGCACGGACCTCATCATCGTCCGAGACGCCGGCCAGCATCACATCGATACCAGCAGGCTGGGCGAACGTATCGCGAATGAACGGCGTAAAGTCGTCCTCACCGCCCAAAATCAGCAGTGGCAAGAAGTCGCCGGCGGCGCACATACCCTGGACAATCTCGGCCTTAGCGCGGGCGATGTTCTCGCGGCTGCCCAAAATGCCGATGTGAGAGGTACCAATCTTGCTCACGATGGCAAGGTTGGGATTGGCGGACTGGGACAGGCGCTCAATCTCGTGGAAATGGTTCATGCCCATCTCGAGCACCAGGACCTCGGTATCGGCCGGAGCGGAAAGCACCGTGAGCGGCATGCCGATCAGGTTATTGAAATTGCCCTTGGTGGCCCAGACACGATAGCGCTTGGCGAGCACGGCGGCGAGCACGTCCTTGGTCGTCGTCTTGCCGATGGAACCGGTAATACCAACGACCAGGCAGCCAAGCTCCAGGCGATACGTGTGCGCCAAACGCAGCAGAAACTCCTCGGGATCATCGGTCAGCAGGATGGCGCACCCCTTGTCCTGCGCCAGCGAGACCAGCTCGGCCTCGGGCTCACGCGTCATCACGACGGCGCCGGCACCCGACTGGACGGCACGGGAAGCAAAATCATTGCCGTCGACGTTTTCACCGGGAAAGGCGACGAAAATCGTCCCTTCCTCGACCTGGCGCGAGTCGATAACGCACCCGCGGCATACCCGATCGGCTTCTCCCGTCACGGTTCGGGCCCCTGTTGCGGCCGCGAGGTTGTTGACGGCGATCTCTATCATTGCAGCTCCCCTGTAAACCTAATAATGCTATCGGCGTATTGTATCCCAGCGCCGCACATGCGTGGTGCAGGGCATGTGAACACCCTCATATGGGACAACAAACCACGCCCCAAAGATTGTAACCCCCTACTTCGTGTGCGGGATACCCAGCACGTCGAGCGCGTTGGCCATAATGGACTGGAACGGCACCGCAGCGGCATCTGAGCCGCTCGGCGTTCCGTCGAGCGTGATATAGCACAGCACCTTGGGCGATTGTGCCGGTGCAAAGCCCATAAAGGACGACATGTAGTTCTCCTTGAGGTAGCCGCCGTTCTCGTCGGCACGTTCGGCCGTACCGGTCTTACCCGCCACGTCATAGCCGTCAACCGCGCCGCCAACGCCCGTTCCCTCGGACACGACCGTCTGCATGCACGATGTCACCTGGGATGCGGCGTCCTCCGAAATCGCGCGCTCGCCTTCGCCCCAGTCCTTCTCGTCGCCCTTGCTGGACTTATAGAAGTGCGGTGTCATCATCACGCCGCCGTTGGCGATGCCGCCCACGGCACGTGCGATCTCAATCGGCGAGACAGACAGTGCCTGTCCAAAGCTCATCGAGCCCAGCGTGGCGCCGTCATACTGGTCACGCTCCTTGACGATACCCAGGCTCTCGCCCGGAAAATCTACACCAGAGCTGTGACCGATGCCCCACTTGTCCACATAGGTGGCAAAGTCGTCGGCACCGATCTTGCGCCCCACCAGGACAAAGCCCACGTTGGACGAACGGCGCATCATCTCGCGCACATCCATGGTCATGGCGTAGTCGCGCTTGTCGGCATCGGTGACGGTATCGTCGCCCACCTTGATGCTCGCCGGCACCTCAAACGACGTACTCGATCGCACGACACCCAAGTCGAAGCCGGCGCCCGCCACGAGCGTCTTAAAGACCGAGCCGGGCTCGTAGGCGTCGGTGACCAGGCGCAAGTTCATATCCTCGGTCTTGGCGTTTTCCAGATCGGTCTGGTCGTAAGTCGGATACGAGCAGGCTGCCAAGATCTCGCCTGTCGTAGGATCGGTGACCAGCGCCGAGCCGTTCTTGGCCTTTGTCTTCTCGACAGCCTCTGCCAGGGCATCCTCGGCCGCACGCTGGATATTGACGTCGAGCGTCGTCACGATATCAACGCCGTCGACCGCAGCCACCTTTTTATAGGCACCGCCCGCGATATAGCTGCCGTCCCTCGCGCGCTCGCGTACGAGAGAACCGTTCGTGCCGGTCAGAAGCTTGTTGTATTGCTTTTCGAGACCCGTCAAGCCGTCGTTGTCTACATTCACTACACCCAGCACCTGCGATGCCAGATTACCGTATGGATATACGCGCTTCATGGCCTGCTCAAAAAGCACGCCGGGCAGGTTCTTCTTCTCCAGCGCCGCAACATCGTCTTCGTCCACCTGGCGCTTGATATACACCCAGGTTCCATCGGACTCAACGAGCTTGCGGCAGGTCTTTTTATCGATTCCAGTTGCCTTGACCAGCGCCGACACCGTCTTGTCAACATCCTCGACAAGCTGCGGGTTCACGGCGATGTTGCGACATTCGACTGACGACGCCAGCACGTTACCGTTGCGGTCGTAGATGGTGCCACGTCTGGCATAGAGGGTCTGCGCAAGCAGGCGGCGCGCATCGGCACGCTCGCGCAGTTTATCGGCTTCGACAATTTGATAGTCGGCAAGGCGAAAGACGCCCAAGCCCAAGCCAAGCCCGATGAATCCCATGACGGCTTTGCGGCGAGGCAGAGGCGCGCCTGTGAGCCATTCGGTCGACGAACTCTTGCGCGACCCGGTGTTATGCACTTGAGGGCCGCCCGAGCCGCGAAGTCGCGACGCCGGGTCGTTGCCACGGGACTGCCCGGCGTTGTAAGATTGCCGACCCGTTCCTTGATAACCAGAACGTCCCCGCGACGAGGGACGTCCAGAACCGCGGCCCCCATCGGAACCGCGGCGATAGTCATTTGTCATACTCAGCTACCGTCTTGCTACTGAGCGGTCGCGGTCGCGTTGGCGCCCGCGGCTGCATCCTGCGAAAAGTCAAGTGTAACGCTCTCGCTGGGCTCCACCATGCCATAAGCGCCCGCAAGGTCGCGAATGCGCGTGTCGGCGCCATAGACCGAATGCATGACCTCCAGGTCGGAGCTCTCATCGGTCGCCTTTTCGAGCGTGTTGGTAAGCTCGGCGTTGCTGTTGAGCACCTGGGCCGTAACGCCGGCGAGCGCCACGCGGGCGACGCCGATCGTCATGAAGATAGCCGCAATGATGCAAAACGTTTTAAGAACGCTCATGAAAACCGGGCTTACCGCCTGGTTTGCCTGACGGCCCGCGCCCGTGTAGACATCAAAGCGCGGCGTGCGCTGCTCACGGGGAGCAACGGGGGCCTGCGGCGTCTCACGATAGGCGGGCATGGCGTTCATATCATAGGCGAGTGCTGCGCTTGAAGTGTTGTAGCCCATGATATGCCGCCTCCCATCCCGAGTACGTTGGTAGTGTGTTTAAGCTTCGTTTATGGTGCGAGCGGGAGGTCCAATATCGCGCGGTCGCGCCTACAGACGCTGCGCCACGCGGATTTTGGCTGATCTCGCCCGAGGGTTGCACTCAACCTCATCAGGCTGGGCAACCAGGGGTTTGCGGGTGATGACCTTGAGTATCGGCACGTTGCCGCACACGCACACCGGAATCTCCGGCGGACACGTGCACCCCTGGCTCATCTCCTTAAAGTGGTTCTTTACGATACGGTCCTCGAGCGAGTGATACGAGATGACGCAGATACGTCCGCCCGGGTTGAGCCACCTGGTGGCGGCATCAAGCCCTCGTTCGAGCACATCGAGCTCGTGATTGACCTCGATGCGAATGGCCTGGAAACTTTTCTTGGCCGGGTGTCCACCATGCCGACGAGCGGCAGCCGGGATACCCGCCTTGATGATCTCGACAAATTGGCCGGTGGTTTCGATCGGTTCTTGCTCGCGGCGGCGCACGATCTCGCGCGCGATCTGTGAGGCGAACTTCTCTTCGCCGTAGACGCGTAGAATCCGGGCGAGGTCGTGTTCGTTATAGGTGTTGATGACCTCAGCTGCGTTTAAGGTGTTATTACCCGGATCCATCCGCATGTCCAATGGGGCGTCCTCGTTATACGAAAAGCCCCTGCCAGGGATATCGAGTTGCGGCGACGAAACGCCCAAATCGAACAGGAAGCCATCGACCCCGGGCACCTCGGCCGAGCAAAGTAGCTCGTCCAAGTCGCCGAAGTTGCCCTTCAGCAGCTGGTGCGGAACGCCGGGAACCTCGCGGTCCAGACGGGCGCCAGCGGCCTCGAGGGCCATGTCGTCCTGATCGACGCCGAGCAAAAGGCCCGTCTCCCCCACCTGCGCGGCCATCTTTACCGAATGGCCGGCACCGCCAAGGGTGCAATCGCAGACAACGGAGCCGCTCTTTAGCCGCAGCGACTCAAGCACTTCGCCGAGCATGACAGGTTCATGCCGATATTCTTGTGTCAAGATCCCACGCTCCATCCGTTACCCGTGCCTTGCCCTTACGAGAAGAAGAGGTCCAGCAGGGCCTCATCGTCATCGTCCTCATCGGCCGCGGCGCGATCCCAAACCTCAAGGTGGTCGTAGTTGCCCACAACCGTGACCTCGCGGTCAAGGTTCGCCTGCTTGCGGAGAGACTCGGAAAGACCGATACGACCGGCGCTGTCCACGTCCATCGACGTGGTGCGCTTGTTGATCGCCCTCATGAGCTTCTGGTCATTAATGTCACGCGGGTTAAAACCCTCGTGGCCCTCACGACCCGCGAAGAGTCCTTCGACCCACTTATCGAAGGCCTCGGCAGAGAACACGTACAGAGCATCGACATCCAGGGCTTTGAACACGCGAACGTGCTCTCCAAGCTCCTCGCGAAGGGGTGCAGGCAGGGACAGACGACCTTTTGCATCGAGATTGCGCTCGTATGCACCAGTCATTCCCATGTGCGCCCTCCCCTCGGTTACTCAGATGGCACGTACGCGGGGAACCACCCCGCCTGTCGACGTCATTAATAATATGGGGAACCGCCCCATTTTTCAACACCTTTCCCCACCCCTTCCCCCACCCCGCCCCACTACTCCACCCACCATATATTGCAAAACACCCCCAAGCATATGTTCGAAAACACAATATGTTGTGTTTACAGCAACAGCGGGATGCCACCTGTAGAACCACGCCCGCGAACCTCAACCTTCAAGTTGACCTTGAGGCGATTTTTACGTCCCTTTACACGCCGTTCACATCGCCCCCAAACTCCCCTGCCCACGGTACACACGGCCCACCACCGCGTCGGTGTCTGGCGAAAAATGGGACGGGCCCCAGATTGCCCATGCGCGCAAAAGTGCGTCTCGGCAATCTGGGGCCCGTCCCATTTAATATTTATAAATATGCAGGTCAGCGAGGTGCTAGCGATGTGCTAGCGGATGCGCCGCCAGATAGACCTCGGTCAGTTGCGTTCGGTCGACATGCGTGTAGACCTGCGTGGTCGATATATCGGCATGTCCCAAGATCTCCTGTAGCACACGGAGGTCTGCGCCGCCCGCAAGCATATGGGTGGCAAAGGAGTGACGCAGCGTGTGGGGATGGAGTCCCACCAGCCCCACCTGGCGCCCGTAGCGCTCACAGATGGCATGAATGCCCTGGCGCGACAGACGGCGGCCGTTCTTATTTAAAAAGACCGCCGAGGTCTCGGTTCCGCGGGCATGGGCCGCCAAGCGAGAACGTCCCTCAGTTACATAGAGCGTCAGAGCTCGCGCCGCGCTTCCCACCAGCGGGGACAGGCGTTCCTTTGAGCCCTTACCGCGAACGAGTACAAAGCCATCGTCGATATGGATATCGCCCACATCGAGCCCCACCAACTCGCTCACACGCAAACCGCATCCGTAGAGCACTTCCAAGATGGCATGGTCGCGCAAGCCCATCTCGCCCTCGGGGAAGTCTTGATCGAGCAGCGCCGAGACATCCTCCACCGATAGATACTCCGGCAAACGATCAGCCTTTTTAGGAAGGCGCAACGCCGCCGTTGGATTTTGGGCCACAGCCCCATCGCGCACCAAAAAGGCATGCAGGCCCTTCACGGCCGCAAGCGCACGCTCCACCGAGGCATCCGAATAGCCCCCATCGCGACGGTCGGCGACAAAGCCCTCCACGACCTGACGGGTCACCTCTTCAAAAGACACAATACCCGCCCGCTCCAGATAGGCGCAGTACGTCGTCAGGTCACGACGATAGGCCGCAATCGTGTTGCGCGCCAAACCCCGCTCGACCGCGAGGTAATCGAGATACTCCCCCGCCGCCACGGCGAGCGACGAGGGAGTAGCTTCGGTATGTTCCTTATTCGCCGGCACCCTTAGTCCGTAGCGAGGTTCATGGGCGTCACCTGCAGACGGTCGACACCCTCGTGCTGGCCGATCGAAGCGCGCACGAACTCGCGGAACAGCGGCTGTGGGTTGGTCGGGCGGCTCTTGAACTCGGGATGAGCCTGAGTTGCCACATACCACGGATGCACGTCGCGCGGCAGCTCGACCATCTCGACCAGGCGCTCGTCGGGCGACAGGCCCGAGATAACCAAACCGGCGTCCTCGAGCTGGTCGCGGAAGGCGTTGTTGAACTCAAAGCGATGACGGTGACGCTCGTAGACGAGCTCCTCGCCATATGCCTCGCGAGCGAGGGTATCGGCGGCGAGCTTGCACGGATAGGCGCCCAGGCGCATGGTGCCGCCCTTCTCGGTCACGTCCTCCTGCGAGCTCATCAGATCGATGACACTATACGGGCCATCCGGATCGAACTCGGAGGAGCTGGCGCCGGCAAGGCCGACGACGTTGCGCGCAAATTCGCACACGGCCACCTGCATTCCCAGGCAAATGCCCAGATACGGAATCTTGTGCTCACGGGCAAACTCGGCCGCGAGGATCTTGCCCTCCAGGGCGCGCTTGCCAAAGCCGCCGGGGACCAGGATGCCCGAGGCGTCGCCCAGAACCTCGGAGACATTCTGCTCGTCGAGGCTCTCGCCGTCGACCAGCTGGACGTCCACATGGCGATCGTAGAAGACGCCTGCATGGTGCAGGGCCTCGATAACCGACAGGTACGCATCGGGCAGCTGCGTGTACTTGCCCACGACGGCGATCTTCACCTTGTCGGCGTGATGGTTGGCGTGATTCTGCTTGCGCAGGAACTCGTTCCACTCGCTCATGTCGCGCTCACGCGGGTCCAGACCCAGGCGTTCGCAAATGCGCAGGTCAAAGTCCTGCTCGGCAAGCAGCTGCGGAACATCGTAAATGCTCGCGCAGTCCTCGTTGGTAAAGACGCAATCGGTGTCGACGTCGCAGAAGCTTGCGATCTTTCCGCGGATAGCGTCATCGATATGGTGGTCGGAGCGCAGCACGATGATATCGGGCTGGATGCCAAAGCTGCGGAGCTCCTTGACGGAATGCTGCGTGGGCTTGGTCTTGACCTCGTGGGCGGCGGCGATATAGGGAACGAGCGACACGTGGATGTAGCAGACGTTCTCGGGGCCGGCCTCCTTGCGGTACTGGCGAATAGCCTCGACAAACGGCTGCGACTCGATGTCGCCGATCGTGCCGCCCAGCTCGGTGATGACCACATCGGAGCCGGTCTGCTCCTCAATGCGGCGGAACTTGTCCTTAATGGCATTGGTGACGTGCGGAATCACCTGTACGGTGCCGCCCAAAAAGTCGCCGCGACGCTCGCGGGCGATTAGGCTTTTGTAGATGGCACCGGTCGTAAAGTTGGAATCGCGGGTCAGGTTCTCATCAATAAAGCGCTCGTAATGACCCAGGTCCAGGTCGGACTCGTAACCATCCTCGGTAACGAAGACCTCACCATGCTGGAACGGGCTCATGGTACCGGGGTCGACGTTCAGATACGGGTCGGCCTTCTGCATCGTTACTTTGTAGCCACGCGACTTGAGCAGACGGCCCAGCGAGGCCGCGGTGATACCCTTGCCCAGGGACGAAACCACGCCACCGGTTACGAACACATGCTTGGTCATATTGAGTTACCTGCGCTTCCCGTAGAAGTTGTTTATCCACATCTTACGGGTCTTCATTGTAATACTCGCGCCGCGGACCGTTCGCAATTTTTCTCGCGTGCGATTGCATTTCTCAATCTTGAAACAAAACGCCGCCCGGTTTCCCAGGTGGCGTCGCTATGGCAAGGGTTACATGCTGCTATCGATCAGCAACCTCGTCCTCAAGCATTTCTTGAACGAGCATGCCAGTACGGACACCCTCAAGATACCACTCGCCACGTTCGGTGAGGCAAATGCCATTTGCAAGCTGACCGCCGTCGTCGCTATAACGCGAGACGACATCAATCATGCCTTCGGAATCCAAGCGATCGATTGCGGCGCGGGCACGATACGGCGAAACCCCCACGCGCTCGGCAAGCGTTTTGCGCGAGAAACCATACGGCCCGCCATTGTCTTCGGTTTGCTGGTCGATCTCCATCAACACCAGCACCTCGACACGCTTCATATCGTTGACACTCGCACGACCCTTGCCCGCCATAGCAGCCTCCTCAAACCGAGCACGAGCATCTAACGCGCCGTGCGCGACCGACACACCTCACGATGGCAGGTAATATCCATCATGCGGCATCCCGCTAAGGATGAAACAGTTACGGTTATTGTATACCGCTCAAATTGTCTCTAGGCAGGTAAACGGCTATTTTTCGCCGAAATAGGCGCTTTATTGATCAAAAAGCCGTACCGGGCGCTAACCCGATACGGCCAAAATGCAATGCAATTACCGCGGTGCTTCAAACTTAGCGATGGAAGAAACCGCGGCGCTCAAACTTGGGCTCGCAGCACACGTTGATACCCAGTTTGCGCAGTACCGTCTCGTCCGTCGGCGAGATGATCACGCTAAAGAAGGCGTCGCAGCCGCGCAGCTGCTCCAGGCCCGAAAGGACGCGAGCGGCCGTCTCACTCGTGGCCGAGGTGATCGACAGCGCCATAAGCGTCTCGTCGGTGTGGAGGCGCGGGTTTTTGCTTCCCAGGAAATGCGTCTTGAGCTTGCTGATGGGCTCGATCGCCTCATCGCTGATGACCTCGAGCTCAAGGTCGACGCCCGAGACATGCTTGAGGGCGTTCATAATGAGCGAACTTGCGGCGCCCAGGCGCGTGGAGGTCTTACCGGTCACCACGGAGCCATCGGGCATGACCATGGCACCCACGGGACCACCCGTCAGCTGCTCCCTGGTGAGGGCCGCCGAGCGCGCCGGTGAGTAGTTCTTATCGATGCCGGCTTTCTTCATAATAATCTTGAGACGGTCGACTTGCTCATCGCCCACGCCGGTACGGCGCACATTTTCGACCGCGGTAAAGTAGCGGCGGACGATCTCCATCTTGGAAGCGTCGCGGCAGGCATCGTCATCGGTGATGGCAAAGCCGACCATATTGACGCCCATGTCCGTAGGGCTCTGGTAGGGGCTCTTGCCCAGGATCTTTTCCATCAGGGCACGGACTACCGGGAAGGCCTCGACGTCGCGGTTGTAGTTGACCGTGGTCTTGTTGTAGGCCTCAAGGTGGAACGAATCGATGATATTGGCGTCGTCGAGGTCAGCCGTGGCGGCCTCATAGGCGATGTTGACCGGATGCGTGAGGGGCAGATTCCAGACCGGGAAAGTCTCGAACTTGGCGTAGCCGGCGGCGGTGCCGTGCTTGTGCTCGTGATAGAGCTGCGAGAGGCAAGTGGCGAGCTTGCCTGAGCCGGGGCCGGGAGCGGTGACCACGACGAGCGGACGGGTGGTCTCGACAAACTCGTTCTTGCCGTAGCCGTCGTCGGACACGATCAGATCGACGTCGTGGGGATAGCCCTCGATGGGATAGTGCAGCTTGGCAGGAATGCCGAGCGCGTTTAGGCGATTACGGAAGACGTCAGCGGCGGGCTGGCCTGCATACTGGGTGATGACCACGGCCGCGACAGCAAAACCGTTGCCGCGGAACAGGTCGACCAGGCGCAAGACGTCCTCGTCATAGGTAATGCCCAGGTCACCGCGAGCCTTGTTCTTCTCGATGTGGTTCGCGTTGATCGCGATGATGACCTCAACGTCATCGGCAATGCTCTTGAGCATGCGGAACTTGCTGTCCGGTTCAAAACCCGGCAGCACGCGACTCGCGTGATAGTCGTCAAACAGCTTGCCGCCAAACTCCAAATACAGCTTGCCGCCAAACTGCGAGATGCGCTCCTTAATATGAGCGGCCTGCAGCTCGATATATTTCGCGTTGTCGAAACCCTGGCGCATGTATGGCTCCCGTCCCGTTTCCATTTAATGTTCTAGGCGATTATAACGGAGCAGACCCTTCCCAACACCCAAGCAGCCAACGGGCATCAACCAAACACGTCATCGATAAGTTGCGGTGAAATAGTTCCCGTTTAACCCCTCAAGACGGCCAAACAGGAACTATTCCACCGCAACTTCCCCTTTTTGGCGCAAACTAACCTGACCCCTTTGCATCAATAATGGAAACGTCGCAGGTTGAGCATAAGTCAGCGAGCGCCGCCCAGGACGTACAAGTTGGCATGAAAAAGGCAAGGCATAGACCTTCTGGTCATGCCTTGCCTTTTGAATGACAAATTGTCGTTCTGGGCGGCGCGCAGCGTCGACTGGTTGCGCGGTTCGTAGAACCGCGCAACATGAGAGCGCCCCCTCCCGCGCACGGAACGGGAGGGGGCTAAAGGTAGGAGTCTACCGGTGGGTTGACCCCACCGGACAGACGATGACCAGGTGATCCTTTACAGGATCGTCAAGGTTTCCGTGTGGTACCCGTTGGGTACTTAGAGCAGCACGCAGGCGACGGTCAGGATGACGGCGCAGACGACGGAGAGCGCGACGATGAGCTTAAGGGCAAACTTGAGCCAGGTCGTCCACTCGATCTTGGCCAGGGCGAGACCGCCCATGATGGCACCGGAGGTCGGGGTGAACAGGTTCACGACACCGATAGCAGCGGAGAAGATCATGACCATGACCTCGGGCGAGAAGCCGAGCTTAACAGCCAGCGGTCCCATGATGGGCATGGAGACGGTAGCCATACCAGAGGTCGAGGGGATCAGGAAGGACAGGCCGAAGTAGACCAGGAAGCTCATGGGAGCGAAGATCACGCCGGACAGGCCAGCCAGAGCATTGGCGGCAGCGTCGAGGACGTAGACGTCGAGGCCGGTGTTAGCCATGAGGACGGAGATACCACGGGCGAGGGCGATGACGAGAACAACGGACATCATGTCGGCAGCGCCGGTGATGAAGGTGTTAACGATCTGCTTCTCGGACAGGCCACCGATGATACCGATCAGGACGGCCATGAGGAAGAACCAGGTGGAAGCCTCGTCGAAGTACCACTGGCCAATGGGCAGACCGGTGATCAGGGCAGACCAGCCCTGGACGACGGCGTTACCGTCGGCGTCGTAGACGGCACCAGCGTCGAAGAAGTTGGCGACGCCCTCGTTGAGGTCGGCCAGCGGAATGAAGCCGACGATCATGACGACGAAGGTGAAGGCGAAGGCGATCAGAACACCCTTCTGACGACCGGTGAGCTTGACCTCCTTGTGAACCTCGGAAGCAGCCTTGCCGTGAGCCTCTTCGGCGTCCTTGAGCTCCTGCATCGACAGGATGGTGGAACCCTTGTCAGCCTTGACCTTCTTGGCATAGTTCATCACGAAGAAGATGGACATGCCGGTGGTGACAATCCACAGGACGGCACCGAGGCCGATGATGATGGACTGGTTGACCTCAATGCCAACGCCGGTCAGAGCGTCGACGGCAGCGCCGACGGCGAACGGGTTAACCGTGGAGCCCAGGCAGCCGCAGCCAGCGCCGAGCAGGACGGTGGCGGCACCGACCATGGGGTCGAAGCCAGCGGCCATCATGGTAGCGGCGAGCAGGGCGTAGAAGGGAACGGTCTCCTCGCACATACCATAGGTGGTACCACCGAGGGAGAAGATGAGCATCAGCACGGGAATGAGCATGATCTCGTTGCCCTTAAGCTTCTGCACCAGAACGGCGATGCCGTTGTCCAGGGCACCGGTCTCGGTCATCATGCCGAGGAAGCCGCCCAGGATCATAACGAAGAGGCAGACGGGCAGAGCGTCAGCGAAGCCCTTAATCGGGGCGGTGCAGAAATCGCTCAAACGGGCGGCAGTAACCGCGCCACCGGACGTGCCGGAGACGATAACGGTAATCACTGCGACAATTGCCAGCAGAGCAAGAAGAATGGTGAACGATGAAGGCATACCGCGCTTTTTCTTAGCGGTCTCAGTCATAGTTCTCATCCCCCCTTCATAAATCATTTACTGATCTCGCCAGAAGCGGCTCTTCCGTGCCGTGCCTGCCGCTTGATGCGAGATTATTACCAGATAAAACCGCTCGGGGTGTGCAGCAATACACCCCGAGCGAGATGCTAGATGCTCTTACTTGAGCGTGGCGTACATGACAGCCTTGATGGTGTGCATGCGGTTCTCGGCCTCGTCGAAGACCTTGGAAGCGGGGCTCTCGAAGACCTCGTCGGTGACCTCCTGCTCGGTGATGCCGAACTGCTCGCACTTCTCGGCGCCAATGGTGGTGTTGGTGTCGTGGAAGCTGGGCAGGCAGTGCAGGAAGATGGCGCCCGGGTTGGCCATAGCCATGACCTCGGAGGTAACACGATACGGGGTGAGCTGAGCGATGCGCTCGGCCCAGACCTCGTCGGGCTCGCCCATGGAGACCCACACGTCGGTGTAGATAACGTCGGCACCGGTGACGCCGTCCTTGACGTCGGTGGTCAGCTTGATGGTGCAGCCGTTGGCCTCGGCGATGGGCTTGCAGGCCTCGATGACGTCGTCGGCGGGCATGCACTCCTCGGGGCCGCAGGCCACGAAGTTCATGCCGAGCTTGGAGCAGACAACCATGAGGGAGCGAGCGACGTTGTTCTTGCAGTCGCCCATGAAGACGAGGGTCTTGCCCTTGATGTCGTAGTTGAAGTTCTCCTGGACGGTCAGGATGTCGGCGAGCATCTGGGTGGGATGCCACTCGGTGGTCAGGCCGTTCCACACGGGCACGCCGGACTTAGCAGCGAGCTCCTCGACGTCGTCCTGGGCAAAGCCACGGAACTCGATGCCGTCATACATGCGGCCGAGAACACGGGCGGTGTCCTCGATGGACTCCTTCTTGCCCATCTGCGACGAACCCGGATCGAGGTAGGTGACGCCCATGCCCAGATCCATGCCGCCGACCTCGAAGGCGCAGCGGGTACGAGTAGAGGTCTTCTGGAAGAGCAGAACGATGTTCTTGCCCTCGAGATAGCGGTGCGGAACGCCAGCGCGCTTCATATCCTTGAAGTTCTTGGAGAGCTTGAGCAGGTACTCGATCTCCTCGGTGGTGAGGTCGAGAAGCTTGAGGAAGCTACGGCCGGAGAGGTTAACACCCATGGTTCGATTCCTTTCGAAGAAATGAATTACGTAAGTATCAGTGTTGCCCGTTTAACGGGCGAAGCCGGTGCGGTTGTAGGGGGACCGCACCGGAAACGGAAAGACTTAGAGGTCCTCGCGCCAGAAGGGCATGCTCATGCAGCGCGGGCCGCCGCGGCCGCGGGAGAGCTCGGCGGAGGGCACGACGAGAAGGTCCAGGCCCTCCTTGTACAGCACGTCGTTGGTGACGGTGTTGCGGGCGTAGACGCAGATCTTGCCGGGCTCGACGCACAGGGTGTTGGAGCCGTCGTTCCACTGCTCGCGGGAGGCCGCGATCGGGTCGCCGCCGCCGCAGGGGATCAGCTTGACCTGGTCGACGCCGGTGGCGTCCTCCAGGACGTGCTCGAGGGTGTCCTCGATCAGGCGGATGTTCACGTCGCCCGGGTTCTTGCCGGCGGTCAGCTCGTAGACGCGCAGGGTGCCCATGATGGCGGGGTGGATCGTGAACTTATCGACGTCGATCTGGGTGAAGACCGTGTCGAGGTGCATGAAGGCGCGCGAGACCGGGATGTCGAAGGCCAGGATGCGCTCGACCTTGGAGTCGGAGTTCCAGAAGATGTTCTGGGCCATGACGTCGATCGCGGCGGCCTGGGTGCGCTGGGAGATGCCGACGGCGAGGGTCTTCTCGTTGATGTTCAGCACGTCGCCGCCCTCGGTGTGGAACTGGCAGTCGCGGCGGAAGTACAGCGAGACGTCCTTGTAGTCGGGGTGGTACTTGAAGATGTACTTGCCGTACAGGGTCTCGCGGTTGCGGGTGACCGAGTACATGCGGTTGAGGTTGACGCCCTCGCCGACGACCGCGAACGGGTCGCGGGTGAAGTAGAGGTTGGGCATCGGGTCGATGATCAGGTCGGACTCGGACTCGGAGTTGACCAGGGAGTCGAGGGTCGTGGACGCCGTGAGGGGCATGTCGATCTCGGACTTGGTCATGGCGGCCATGGTCTTCTTGACGAACTCGAGGTTGTCCTCGATGGAGTCCAGCTTCTCGCGGACGATCTGCGGCATGTGCTGGCCGCGGATGCCGGCCTCGGCGATGTACTGGTCGGTGAACTCGGCGCGGGCGCCGGGGACCTGGTCGAACACCTCGGCGACGAGGTTCTCGAGATAGAGGACCTCCACGCCCTGGTCCCTCAGGATCTGGGCGAAGGTGTCGTGCTCCTGCTGCGCGACCTCCAGGAACGGGACGTCGTCGAACAGGAGTCGCTCGAGCTCGTCGGGCGGCAGGTTGAGGAGCTCGTCGCCGGGACGGTGCAGGCAGACCTTCCTGAGCTTGCCGATCTCGGAAGGCACGTGCAGACCTTTCGTCATGGCCTCCTACCTTTCTTTCGGGCCCTTGTCAGGGCCGATTCGTTAGCGCCCCTCCGTGTGAGGCGTTATTGCTGACGACATATTTATATCCAAAATCAGCCCATACTTCCACCTTGCCCCCGAACGGTTTTTTATAGGGGGTGAACGGCATACACATATACTTCACGCATGGCACACTTCATCTTAATAAAGCGTATTTACGTGCTTAAACGCGTTTTCAATCCTAAAATCAAATGGAACTTAACTTTGTTAAACCATCCTCAAATTGCATATTTCCACTAAAGCTATGAATAGAATTAGCGGTTCATACCGCGTCTCAACCATTTTCATTTTTATTCAGAAAAAAGTTTGTCCTATTCATTTCTGGTAAATAAATTACCGTTTACCAGACGCTTGATACCGTTCACCGGAAACTCAGTATAAGGCCCAGCGGATACCGGCTCGCTTTACGGCCCCATTTGTAACAACTTGACTTCTCGGTATAGAAAAACGGACCCGCTTCACTAGGGAAACGGGTCCGTTTTCGATTATCTTCGGCCAATTTAGATAACGCCCTCGAAGATCATCGGAATCCTAGCGATCAAACTCCGCCAGCGCCTCGCCCAAAAGCCTCAGGCCCTCGCGCAGAACGTCCTCGCTCGCGCAGTAGCCCAGGCGTGCGCCACAGGGAAGCTCAAAGCGGCTGCCGGGTACCAGCAGCACTCCCCTCTCGGACAGCAGGCGCTTGCAGAACTCCTCGTCGTCCTCGGGAATATCCAGCTGGATAAACGAGGTAGACACGCCCTGTGGGGCCGTCCAGGAAACGCGATGCTGCGTATCGATCCAAGCCTGCGCGATATCGCGGTTGCCAAACACGATCTTGCGATTGCGCTCGAGGATCTTGTCCTTGTGCTCAAGCACATAGGTCGCCAGGGCGTCGTTGAACACACCGCCGCAGATCATGGTGTAATCGCGATAGGTACGGATGCGGTTGGACACCTCTTCGTCGGCCACGACCCAGCCCACGCGGGCCGCAGGCGTCGAATAGGTCTTCGACAACGAGTTGGTGACAATGGCCTTCTCGTACACGTCGACCATCGACATAAAGGACCCAGTGTTTTCGAGCGGCAGATACACCTCGTCGCACAGCACATAGGCGCCCACCGAACGGGCGATCTCGGCAATCTGGCCGAGCGTATCGGCATCGAGCACCGTACCGATGGGGTTCGATGCGTTATTGATGCAGATGAGCTTCGTGTTGGGGCGCACCAAGCGCTTGAGTTCCTCGATATCGGGCTTCCAGCCGAGTTCCTCGCGAAGCTCCCAATACTCGACCTCGGCGCCCAGCGTGCGCGGAATCTCGTAGAGCGGCGCGTAGGTGGGCCACTCGGCGATAACGTGGTCGCCGGGCTCGACCACGGCCATGATGGCGTTGAGGTTCGCACCCGTGCAGCCATTGGTCTGCAGAATGTGGTCGGGATTGACCTCCCGACGATACAGCTTGGCAACCACGGCCTTAAACTCCGGCGAGCCCTCGATCCAGCCGTAGTTCATCTTCTCGCGGTCCAAGCGCTCGTAGAACGTGGCGCCGTCCTGCTCATCGAGCGCGCGCAGCTCGCCCATGGTGAGCGACGAGATCGTCGACTGGGCGATGTCCCACGTGGCACTTTTCTCCCAAACGTTGAGCCATTCCTCAACGCCAATCGTCTTGATGTCCATGGCCAAGCTCCTTACAAAAGCAGTCATCCAATCGTGTTGACGTCCCTCATACAAGATTGGGGCGGTGCGAAAACCCGCACCGCCCCAATGGGAGACATCTAATGGCAGCTAGATGTATGTATTATGACCTGTACGGGTCCTGAAAGACCTTAGAGGTCCTCGCGCCAGAAGGGCATGCTCATGCAGCGCGGGCCGCCGCGGCCGCGGGAGAGCTCGGCGGAGGGCACGACGAGAAGGTCCAGGCCCTCCTTGTACAGCACGTCGTTGGTGACGGTGTTGCGGGCGTAGACGCAGATCTTGCCGGGCTCGACGCACAGGGTGTTGGAGCCGTCGTTCCACTGCTCGCGGGAGGCCGCGATCGGGTCGCCGCCGCCGCAGGGGATCAGCTTGACCTGGTCGACGCCGGTGGCGTCCTCCAGGACGTGCTCGAGGGTGTCCTCGATCAGGCGGATGTTCACGTCGCCCGGGTTCTTGCCGGCGGTCAGCTCGTAGACGCGCAGGGTGCCCATGATGGCGGGGTGGATCGTGAACTTATCGACGTCGATCTGGGTGAAGACCGTGTCGAGGTGCATGAAGGCGCGCGAGACCGGGATGTCGAAGGCCAGGATGCGCTCGACCTTGGAGTCGGAGTTCCAGAAGATGTTCTGGGCCATGACGTCGATCGCGGCGGCCTGGGTGCGCTGGGAGATGCCGACGGCGAGGGTCTTCTCGTTGATGTTCAGCACGTCGCCGCCCTCGGTGTGGAACTGGCAGTCGCGGCGGAAGTACAGCGAGACGTCCTTGTAGTCGGGGTGGTACTTGAAGATGTACTTGCCGTACAGGGTCTCGCGGTTGCGGGTGACCGAGTACATGCGGTTGAGGTTGACGCCCTCGCCGACGACCGCGAACGGGTCGCGGGTGAAGTAGAGGTTGGGCATCGGGTCGATGATCAGGTCGGACTCGGACTCGGAGTTGACCAGGGAGTCGAGGGTCGTGGACGCCGTGAGGGGCATGTCGATCTCGGACTTGGTCATGCCGGCCATGGTCTTCTTGACGAACTCGAGGTTGTCCTCGATGGAGTCCAGCTTCTCGCGGACGATCTGCGGCATGTGCTGGCCGCGGATGCCGGCCTCGGCGATGTACTGGTCGGTGAACTCGGCGCGGGCGCCGGGGACCTGGTCGAACACCTCGGCGACGAGGTTCTCGAGATAGAGGACCTCCACGCCCTGGTCCCTCAGGATCTGGGCGAAGGTGTCGTGCTCCTGCTGCGCGACCTCCAGGAACGGGACGTCGTCGAACAGGAGTCGCTCGAGCTCGTCGGGCGGCAGGTTGAGGAGCTCGTCGCCGGGACGGTGCAGGCAGACCTTCCTGAGCTTGCCGATCTCGGAAGGCACGTGCAGACCTTTCGTCATGGCCTCCTACCTTTCTTTCGGGCCTTACTGGCCGAATGTATCAGCGCCCCTCCGTATGGGACGCTGCTTGCTGACAGCTCTAGTTATATCCAAAAACCACCTGCAATTCCACCTCGCCCCCGAACGGTCAGCAAAGTGCGATGAACGGTATATCTCATATGATTCCCCCATGATGCACTTCGGTTCTCTAAAGCAGGTTTTCAAAGGTAAATGTTCTTTTTTCTAAGGAATTAAGCTAGATTGCACAAATATTTTCATGTTTAAGAATTGCATAGCTAAAACGGTTTTCTGCATATATATGTCGTTTGTTCATGATTCAATTTGGATTCGATTATATTCAGCTCGCAATCATTCTTATTCATACATCCTCACCAATTGAGTATGGATATAGATTGTTTCTAAACGAGTTGGGCAGTTAGTTGCATGCCTTGGCAGCGTAAGAAGTAGGTAAAGATACCGTTCACGCGATACGTCCGTGCCACAGGTCGACTAAATTGAGACAATAGTGAATAGTGTTAGGCTACCGTCCCCTGTGGGGACTGAACGGACAGATGCATATGCCGAGCAAAATCGAAAAGAAGCAAGCCGCCGCAAAGCTGCGCAAACCGCCGCGCGACTTCTCATACACGCAAAACCGAGAGCTCAGCTGGCTACGCTTTGACAACCGCGTGCTCGACGAAGCCTTCGACGAAACCGTTCCGTTATTCGAGCGACTAAAGTTCGTCTCGATCTTCGAGTCCAACCTCGACGAGTTCCTTATGGTGCGCGTGGGCGGCCTGTCCGATCTGGCGGAGCTCAAAAACCAACCTGTCGACAACAAGAGCAATATGACCGCCTCCGAACAGGTCGATGCTGTCATGGCCGAAATGCCTGGGCTCCTTACCCGTTGGGAGTCCATCTTTAAGAGCATCGAGGACAAGCTCGACACCTTGGGCGTTCACCGCGCCCACATCGATTCGCTTACGCCCGAGGAGCGCACCTTTGTAACCCGCTACTTCCAGGCCTACGTGTCGCCGGTCATCTCGCCGCTGGTCATCGATCCTCGCCACCCCTTCCCCAACCTGCGCAATGGCGCACTCTATCTGGCCTGTGGTCTGGACGGCGCCACCGACGAGGAGAGCCTGCTGGGCCTTATCGAGATTCCCGCCTCGATGAACCGCGTGGTCGAGATCCCCTCGCCCACCGGCACCTACTCCTACATCTTGCTCGAGGACGTCATCCTCGCCTGCCTGGACAGCTGCTTTGGCTCCTACAAGCCACTCGACCGCGCGCTCATCCGAGTCACCCGCAACGCCGACATCGATCCGGACGGCGAGGGCGTCGAAGAGGAAGAGGACTACCGCCAGCACATGAAGCGCATTCTCAAGAAGCGCCTGCGTCTGCAGCCGGTAGTGCTCGCGGTCTCGGGATCGCTCGAGAAGGCGACGCTCAAGACCATCCGCAAGGCGCTCGAGCTTTCGCGCCGCTCTGTCTTTACCTGCGATATCCCGCTCGACCTGGGCTACGTCTTTGGCATTGAGGGTAAGATTCCCGAGCACCTGCGCAACGAGCTGCTCTTTACGCCGTTTAAGCCGCAGCCCAACCCCACCATCGATATGACCCGCTCCATCCGCGAGCAGGTGCTGCAGCACGACAAGCTGCTCTTTTACCCTTACGAGGCCATGAATCCGTTCCTGGATCTGGTGCACGAGGCCGCCTATGACCCCGAGTGCATCTCGCTGCGCATCACGCTCTACCGCGTGGCCAAGCAGAGCCGCCTGTGCGAGTCGCTGATCGATGCTGCCGAGAACGGCAAAGAGGTCACGGTGCTCATGGAACTTCGTGCCCGCTTTGACGAGCAGAACAACATCGAGTGGGCCGAGCGTCTGGAAGAGGCGGGCTGCACCGTCATCTATGGTTCCGAGGGCTTTAAATGCCACTCAAAGATCTGCCAGCTCACCTATCGCGAGGGCATGGCGCTCACCCGCCTCACGCTTTTGGGCACCGGCAACTTTAACGAGAAGACGGCCAAACTCTACAGCGACTTTATGCTCATGACAGCCCATCCCGGCATCGGTGAAGACGCCAACCTGTTCTTCCGCAATCTGTCGCTGGGCAACCTGCGCGGCGACTACCGCTTCCTGGGTGTGGCGCCCGTCGGACTGAAACCGCTCATCATGCGCGGGCTTGACCGCGAGATTCAGCGCGCCCTTGCCGGCGAGCCCGCCCGCGTGTTCTTTAAGCTCAACTCGCTGACCGACCGCGAGGTCATCGACAAGATCGCCGAGGCATCGTGTGCCGGCGTGCGCGTAGACATGATCATCCGCGGCATCTCGTGCCTCAAGCCCGGTATTCCGGGCAAGACCGAGAACGTGCATGTCCGCTCCATCGTCGGACGCTTTTTGGAGCACGCGCGCGTCTATGCTTTCGGCGTGGACTCGGACATGATTTACCTGAGCTCGGCAGACATGATGACGCGCAACACCGAGCACCGCGTGGAGATCGCCTTCCCCGTGCTCGACCCCACCTGCCGCGCCCTAGTGCACGAGTATATGGGCATGCAGCTGCGGGACAACGTGAAGGCCCGCAGCCTCACGAGCGACGGCACCTGGGTCCCCGTGGAGCGTGCAGAGGGTGAGAAACCCTTCAACTCGCAGGAAGCTCTACTGGAGCGTGCCTATCGCAACGCCGAGGCCGCCGCGCAGCAGCGCGCACAGGAGAAGGAACGTGTGGCCGAGGAGGCCATTCAGGCCGAGGTTGAACACGGGGCAGCTGCCAAACCGGAAGCGGTTGCAGCTCCCCCGGTGAATGAGCCCGAGGCTGCCGCAGAGACCGCCGTGGAGAAAGCGCCCGAGCCCGCTACCGCGACTCCGGAGCCCGCCGCCGAGGCAAAGCCCACCCCTGCTCCTAAGCCGCAGCCGACCACACCCGAGGTTCAGAAGGTCCAGGCGACTGTCATTGAGCCCGAGCCTGCACCTGCACCTCAGCCCGAGCCGCAGGTCACCAAGCCCGTATCCGAGACGAGCACCCGTCGCGATAAGCCCGCCGGCAAGACCAAGGCCATCGAGCGCCATCGCCCCGGTCGCGTGCGCATAGGCCTGGGCCTGATCGGCCTGGGTCTTAAGACGCTCATTACCGGCAAGACGAAATAGTCGTTTGTAGAAGCAGTTTGTAGAAGCGCCCCGCATTTGAGGAAAGCCTCGGATGCGGGGCGCTTTTCCCTGCTACCATGGTGCGAACAACAACGCGAATGACAGGCAGGAATATGAAGCTCACTATAGAATCGATGACCTACGGCGCCGACGGGCTGGCGCACGCCGACAACGGAAAGGCCGTCTTTGTGCAGGGCGCCGTGGCAGGCGACATCGTCGAGGCCGAGGTCGTACAGGACGGCAAGTCGTTCATGCGCGCCCGCACCACCGAGATTCTGGAGCCAAGCCCCGATCGCATTCAGCCTCCCTGCCCCTTCGTGGGCATCTGCGGCGGCTGCTCGTGGGGCAATCTCTCACGCACGGCACAGCTCGCCGCCAAGGAGCAAAACCTGCGCTCCACGCTCGAGCGCATCGGCAAGTTCGCTCCTGAGCAGGTCGATGAGTTGGTACAGCCCATCTGCCACACCAAGGACGACTGGGGCTACCGCAATAAAATCGAGCTCGAACCGACCGTCGTCAACGGTCGCGTGCGCCTTGGCATGCACGGTGTCGACCCCAGCAAAATCGTGACCGTCGATATGTGTCCGCTGTTCGATAAGCGCTTCCCGAAGGCACTCAAATCGGTCGTCGGCGCACTTAACTATCTAAGCGGCAGCCATGACTTGGGGCTCGAACGCGTGGGCATTCGCGCATCGCGCCGCACCAAGGCACTCGAGGTCGCACTCTGGACGCCGACAGGCTCTTTTCCGCGCTCGCAGGTCTCCCGCGTGCTGGCGGACGCCGCTCATCCCACGAGCATCGTGCGCGTGATGAGCAAGGGCGAAAAGAAGGCCCGCCGTGTCTCTAAGGTGGAGATGCTCGCCGGTGAGGGCTCGTGGACCGAGAACATCGCTGACGGCCAGATGCGCCTGTCCGCCCCATCGTTTTTCCAAGTCAACACCAAGGGCGCCGAGATTTTGATCGAGCTCGTTATGGAGGCGCTCGATCCGCAGGAAGACGAGCTTGCCGTGGACCTGTACTGCGGTGCCGGCACCTTTACCCTGCCGCTCGCCCGCCGCTGCGACTTTGTCGCTGCCGTCGAGGCCTACGGCCCCGCCGTGCGCGATCTACGCCGTAACCTGGAAATCAACAAGCTTGATAACGTCGACGTCATTGGCGGAGACGCTGTGCGCGAGTTCCCCGACCAGGACGCCGATGTCCTAGTAGTCGACCCGCCGCGTGCAGGCCTAGCGCCTGAGGCCATCGACCTCATCGCCAGCACAAGCGCTCGCGATGTCGCCTATGTGAGCTGCGACCCGGCCACCCTGGCGCGCGATCTTAAACGCTTTGTCGAGGAAGGCACTTTCTCCCCCGTAAAGATCACGCCAGTCGATCTGTTCCCACAAACCTTCCACTGCGAGACCGTCGTCCACCTTAGGCGCAACTAGCTGATGATTTTTCTGGGACGGGGATTAAATGATCAATTTGTACCGAATGATTATTTAAGGCTCTGTTAGACCAGAATTGACATTCTGCCTCAATCATCTTTTTGAAATTGCAAAGCTATCGACCCCTTGCCGGGT
>NZ_JBDMSK010000011.1:0-60236 GCF_039758815.1 Collinsella aerofaciens
TAAAGCCGGTTGTCCCCACCCGCATAGCGGGTGGTTTCTGATGCGGCGCGCTGCGCGCCCCGCACAGGCTAAAGCCTCTAACAAAAACCACCACAAAGGTCTCCTTTGTGGTGGTTGAGCATCAGAAGTGAATGTGTCGCTACTTGGACAGCTCGTCGGCGAGAACCTCGATCTGAGCGCGCGAGGCGTCGTTGAGCGAGCCCAGCACGGTCACCTTGTTCTGCGCCAGGGTAATGTCCTTCATGCCCTCGAGCTCCCTGGTCATAACCTTGGCAGCGGTGGGCGCCCAGGAGCCGGCCTCAACGAGCGCCACCGTACGGTTCTGATAGGCATGCTCGGCAAGTGTGTGGATAAAGGTGCTCATGGACGGGAAGATCTCGCCCTGATAGGTGATGGAGGCGAGCACCAGACGGTCGTAGCGGAACGCGTCCTCAACGGCCTCGGCCATGTCGTCGCGAGCCAGGTCAAAGACGGAGACCTTCTGGCCGCGGGCCTCGAGCGCAGATGCGAGCTCCTCGACGGCAGCCTTCAGATGGCCATACACGCTCGCGTAGGCAATGGTGATGCCCTCGTCCTCGGGCTGATAGCTCGACCAGGTGTTATAGGTGTCGAGGTAGTAGCCCAGGTTCTCGGTCAGCACGGGGCCGTGGAGCGGGCAGATGATTTGGATGTCCAGGTCGGCGGCCTTCTTGAGCACGGCCTGCACGAACTTGCCGAACTTACCGACGATGCCAAAGTAGTAGCGGCGAGCCTCGCAAGCCCACCCCTCGGGATCCTCGATGTCGTTGGCGCCAAACTTGCCAAAGCCGTCGGCACTAAAGAGCACCTTGTCGGTGGACTCGTAGGAGAAGATCACCTCGGGCCAGTGAACGTTGGGGGCGCCGATAAAGGTCAGGCTGTGGCCGCCCAGGTCGAGCACGTCGCCCTCTTTGACGACCATCTTGCGCTCGGGGTAGTCGGTGCCAAAGTAGTTGACCATCATGCGGAAGGCGCCCATGCTGGCCACAATCTGTGCCTGGGGATAGCGCTCCATAAAGGCGGCGATACCGGCGGAGTGATCGGGCTCCATGTGATGGACAACCAGGTAGTCGGGCGTACGGCCATCGAGCACGGCCTCGAGGTTGCCGAGCCACTCGTCAACAAAACCGCCGTCGACTGAATCGGCGACAGCGATCTTTTCGCCCAAGATAACGTAGCTGTTGTATGCCATACCGTTCTCGGACACGTCGTACTGGCCCTCGAACAGGTCAATGTCGTGATCGTCGACACCGATGTAGCGGATATCCTTGGTGATCTCCATCAGGCAAAGCCTCCTAGATAGACAAAAGAACCCGTCTATCATAACACTCGCCTTCATAGCCACGGCTATCCGTCAGCATCCTTACCGATTGTAATTGAGGCGGAATATACTGCCGTTGACCTGCACAAACTATGCGCGCAGTATCGCCGTGCTATGTCGAATAATGAGCTGGCCGGGAATACGGATGGCAACGGTTTTGCCCGCCGTACCCGCCTCGGGAACCGCATGCTCAAACACCTCGCGTCCGCGCTGATGTAGATCGAATCGCACGGTCGTGAGCTCGTTGTGTGCCACAAAATCATCGAGCGAATCGTCGACGCCCACCACGCTCACGTCCTCGGGCACGCGCAGGCCGCTATCACGCAGCGCGGCAATCGCGCCATTTGCCATCTGATCGTTTGCCGCATAGATCGCCGTCATGGTGTGATCGTGCTCGGCCAGATACCTGCCGGCTTCGTAACCGCTGTTGGCAGACCAGTCGCCCTCGAGCGGCTCTGCCGGCTCGATGTGTTTACGCTCGAGCGCATCCTGCCAACCGGCGCGACGAAATTGCTCGTCGACCGAGAACGACGGGCCGCCGATATAGCGAATCTGCTCGTGCCCCAGCTCAAACAGGTGATCCATAAGCAATAGCGAGCAGCCGTAATGGTCGGAATCGACCGTGGTCACCCGCGGGTGCGCGTACATGGTAACGATGACCGTGCCAATGCCCGGCAGTGGATCGAACGTCTCAAAATCGGGCGCCATGCGGCTCATGCCGATGATGATGCCGTCCACCGGCAATGCGGCCATACGACGCGTGGCCTCGGCAAGCGAAAACTCCTCGGTCTTGGACATCTCGACCAACGTGATGGCGCAATTATGCTCGCGAGCAGCGCTGGCGATGCCGTCGATCATTGAGAGGTTGCCAAACTTGGTGACATCGTTGACGCACAGGCCGACCGAATGGTAGCGACCGTCGCGCAGCGAGCGACCGGCATAACTCGGACGAAAGCCGAGCTCTTGCATAGCGGCCTGCACGCGCTGGCGCGTCTGCTCGTTAACGTTGGGCAAGCCGTTGGCGACGCGCGAAACCGTCTGCTGCGAAACGCCGGCAGCGCGGGCGACGTCGGCCATGGAGACCGGACGCGAACTGGTATCGTTGGACGGGCGCCTTGCCACAGGATCACCTTCACCCTTGCGAGATTTGAATAGCGTGAATGCCGGCCCGGGCAGAAATACATCCCGCGCCGAGGCCCGCTATCGTCGGACGCATGTTAACGTACTCTACTTTTTCTATCTGCATCTCTTCTGCTTTATAAGTCCATACGGCAGTACCGTTCACGGCTGAATTTCTACCGATTACCAGATTCTCAAAAAGTGACAAGCGATGTGTTATGAGTACGTTAACATAGCCCGTAGCGTGCGGTATCGTGAATACTTGGTTCATGCCGCTTCAAGTTGTTAACGTACTCATAACGACGCAAAACCCACCCGGGCGCGCCAAGGAAAGGACTCCCATGACCACCCCCGACGAAAAGACATTCGCCACGCTCACCAAGCTGTTCGAGGAGGAGTTTGGCCCCATCGGCGACCGCCAGGTGCTCTACGTGCACGCGCCCGGCCGTTCCGAGATCAGCGGCAACCACACCGACCACGAGGGTGGCCACGTTATCGCCGGCTCGCTCGATGTCGCCGTCGACGGCATCGCCGTGGCAACCGATTCCAACAAGGTTCGCGTAGCCGACGAGGGCTATCCCACGTTTGAAATCGCGCTCGACACGCTAGACGTTCAAGAGTCCGAGAAGGGCACGTCCGCAAGCCTCGTCCGCGGCATGGCCCACGAGATTGCAGCCCTTGGCGTTGAGCCCCACGGCTTCGACTTTGCCTTTACCTGCTCCGTCCCCTCGGGCGGCGGTCTTTCCAGCTCTGCCGCCGTCGAGGCCGCGTACGGTCGCGCCATGGAAACCCTCTGGGGCGCACCCGCCATCGAGCCCGTCGCGCTCGCGCAGATGAGCCAGCGCACCGAGAACAACTATTACGGCAAGCCCTGCGGTCTGATGGACCAGGCCGCCGTGTGCCTGGGCGGCCTTGCCTACATGGACTTTGAGGACCAGGCTCAGCCTAAAACCCAGAAGCTCGAGCTCAACTTTGAGGATCACGGCTATGCGCTCGTGCTCGTTAAGGTCGGTGCCGACCACGTGGCCGCCACCGACGACTACGCCGCCGTTCCGCGCGAGATGCAGGACGTTGCCGCCGAGTTTGGCAAGGCACGCCTGTGCGAGGTCGACGTTGCCGATTTTGACGCCAAGCTCCCCGAGCTGCGCGCCAAGCTGGGCGACCGCGCCTGCCTGCGCGCCGTTCACTACTGGTACGAGAACGGCCTGGTCGACAAGCGCTGGGCTGCTCTGAACGCCGGCGACATCGATCAGTTCCTGGTCCTGACGCGCGAGTCCGGCGCCAGCTCTGCCATGTACCTACAGAATGTCGTTGCCAAGCTGGGCTCCGAGCAGCCCTCGATGTATGCCCTGGCACTGGCCGAGCACGTGCTCGACGGCCGTGGCGCCGTCCGTATCCACGGTGGCGGCTTTGGTGGCACCATCCAGGCCTTCGTGCCGCTCGACCTGGTCGACACCTTTATCACCAAGATGAACGGCTGGCTGGGCGAGGGCTCTGCCCGCCACTACGCAATTTCTGACAAGGGGGCTTACGCGGCATGGCTGTAATGACTGACGTGCGCGAGGCCGCGCAGAACCTGATCGAGTACGCTATCCACCGATCGATGATCGGCCAGGACGATCGCATCTGGGCGTATAACACCATTCTCGAGTGCATCGGTGCTACGGGCCCGGCGCTCGACATGGCCTGGGCGCTCCAGGTCGAGAAACTCTCGCTCTTGCACCCCGACACCCTGCCCAACTTTGACCTTGAAGGCACGCTTGCCGCGCTTTCCGAGGCCGCCGTTGCCAACGGTGCTGCCGAGGATACGGCATCGGGCCGCGATCGCATCGCCATGCGCATCATGGGTGTGCTGATGCCGAGGCCTTCGGTTGTAAACGAGGAATTCAACGGCCGTATGGGCGTCAACGAGCCCCGCGCCGCGACCGACTGGTTCTACGGTCTGTGCTGCGACGCCGGCTACGTGCGTCGTGCCGCCATCGCGCGCAATATCAAATGGAGCACCCCCACCAACTGGGGCGACCTGGAGATCACAATCAACCTGTCAAAGCCCGAAAAGGATCCGCGCGACATTGCCGCGGCCGGCGCCGCAAAGAACACGGGCGAGAAGTATCCCGCCTGTCAGCTCTGCATTGAAAACGAGGGCTACCCCGGACGCTCCGCCGCAGCCGACGGTGGCGCTCACCCCGCCCGCCAGAATCTGCGCGTTATCCCCATTAAGCTCGACGGCGAGCGCTGGGGCTTCCAATACAGCCCGTACGCGTACTTTAACGAGCACTGCATTGCCATGAGCTCCGAGCATCGTCCGATGCACGTCGACCGCAAGGGGCTGACCTGCCTGCTCGACTTTGTCGACCTGTTCCCGCACTACTTTATTGGCTCCAACGCCGACCTGCCCATCGTGGGCGGCTCGATTCTGTCGCACGACCACTTCCAGGGCGGCGCGCACGAGTTCCCCATGATGCACGCCGCTGAGATCTCGCAGTTTAGCATGCCCGGCTTTGACCAGGTCAGCGGTACCGTGTTGCAGTGGCCGCTTTCGGTGCTGCGACTGCGCTCGCACGACCGCGCCCAGCTGCTCGACGCCACCGAGAAGATTATCCTCGCCTGGCGCGAGTGGACCGATGAGTCGGTGGGCGTCATCGCGCACACAGCCGACGGCGTGGCCCACAACACCGTGACGCCCGTCATTCGCCGCGTGGACTCCCGCGGCAACGCCGGCGGCGAGATTTACGAGGCCTACCTGGCGCTTCGCTGCAATATCACGACCGACGAGCACCCGCTAGGCGTTTTCCACCCACATGCCGAGTACCACCACATTAAGAAGGAGAACATCGGCCTGATCGAAGTCATGGGCCTGGCCATTTTGCCGCCGCGCCTGGTTCCCGAGCTTGGCGCTGTCCGTGAGCATCTGCTGGCAGCCAAGGTCGACGCCAGCTACGACCTTGCCGGTGCGCTCGAGGGCGATGATCTTTGCCGCAGCCACGCCGCATGGGCTGAGGACGTCTTTACCCGCCGCGCCGACGAGCTTACGGCCGACAACGCCATCGATATCCTGCACGAGGAGGTCGGCGTGGTGTTTGGCCACGTGCTCGACAACGCCGGCGTCTTTAAGTGGGACGAAGCCGGCCGCGCCGCCCAACAGCGCTTTATCGACTCGCTGTAGCACGCAGCTCAAACCGTCCCAATGATCCCTTGGGGACGGAGGAAAACGGATCATTTCCGCCCACACGACAACGGCGCCCGCCGGCAACATCGCCGACAGGCGCCGTTTTGATGCAAGGGTAGCTAATTTGCACTAAAACAAGGCGTGTCCCAAACTGCCGGCAGAAAAGGAACGTCCCCAGGTGCCGACCTAAACCCCCACATTATTCGATGGAAAAACGTGGTTGCCTCCCACATTATTCGATGGAAAAGCGTGGTTCACTCCCACATTTTTCGATGGAAAGACCAAAACAGTCTTATACTAACCATGATCGTTAGGAGGCAGCGTGCAGCGACAGCTAATGGACGAACTCATCGCTTGGAAATCTAGGGCAAACCGCAAGCCCCTCCTGCTTAAGGGGGCCCGCCAGACGGGAAAAACCTGGCTTCTCAACGAATTCGCAGGCCAGCAGTATCAAAACGTCATCCGTTTTGACTTTATGCTCGAACCGGGCGCACGTTCGCTGTTCGACGGAAGCCTTGACCCCAAACGCATCATCTCCCAGATAGAGCTCCTGCGCGGCCAGACCATAACGCCGACAGACACACTCATCATCTTCGACGAAATCCAAGAGGCACCGCGTGGCATCACCTCGCTCAAATACTTCAACGAGCTGGCGCCGGAATACCATATCGTGGCAGCCGGCTCCTATATGGGGCTCGCGCTCCGACGCGAAAACGAGTCGTTCCCCGTCGGCAAGATCGACCAGCTCACCATGCGCCCCATGGGGTTTGTCGAGTTCGTTCGTGCCGTCGATGGCGATCCGCTCGCAGATGCCATCCTTGCCGCAGACATGGACCTGCTGGCAAACGTTTCCGAAAAGCTCGAGCGCCTGCTCAAGGAATACCTCGTTGTCGGTGGCATGCCAGAAGTTGTCTCCGCTTTCGCCGCCTCCCACGATTTCATCGAGGCCCGCAGGCTCCAGCAGCAAATCATCGAAGCTTACGAATCCGATTTTGGCAAGCATGCGCCAGCCCGCATCGTCGAGCGCATGAGGCTGGTTTGGAAATCCCTTCCCGGCCAGCTCGCAAAGGAAAACAAGAAGTTCGTCTACGGCGCGCTTCGTCCCGGGGCGCGCGCACGCGATTTTGAGGAAAGCCTCCAGTGGCTCATGGACTATGGAATCGTTCATAAGGTACCACGTGTTTCCGCCCTAAGAGCACCGCTCACAAGCTACGAGGATCTCTCGGGCTTCAAGCTGTTCTGCATCGACACCGGCATCCTCGGAGCACTCTCCGGCCTCTCGCCGGCCATTGTTCTGAACGGGCCCGCTGTTTTTACTGAGTTCAAAGGCTCGCTGACAGAGCAATACGTCGCACAGGAGCTTTTGCTCCAAGGCAAAACTCCCGCGTATTGGTCATCCTCTTCCGGCAATGCAGAGACTGACTTTGCCATCGACCATGCGGGGATCGTGCTTCCGCTCGAGGTCAAGGCGGCAGAGAATCTCAAAGCAAAGAGTCTGAGGATTGCCTGCGAGAAGTTCAAGCTCGAGCGCTGCGTGAGAACATCGTTAGCGGCATATAGAGACGAGGGCACGCTCGTCAACATTCCGCTCTGGGAGATTGGGCAAATCGACAAGCTGGCATAGGCGCTGTGGAGGGGGTGCCCCGTAAGGAGTGTCCCAAACTGCCGGCAGAAAAGGAACGTCCCTCTCCGCCGCATTCCCGAAGCAAGGTAACGCCGATGTTTTGGCAACGGCAGCGAGCGGGTCGCATTTGAGACAAGGTGACGTGAAACGAAAGGGCGCTGACCTTCTGGTCGCGCCCTTGAAGTTGAACGTCAGATTGCCCAAATGCGGCCCGCGCAGCGTCGGCCCGTTACGCGGTTTGGTAAAACCGCGTAACCTTAAAGTTCGGTCACCTCAACGCTGTTGTAGACCTCGTCCCAGCGATCCATGACCAGGTGGCCGGTCTTGGGATCCATGGCATTAAGCTTGCCGCAGGTATTGGCGGTCTTGAGCACCGTGACGTCGTCGGCGCCGGCAGCAATGGCATGCGCAAAGCCGGCGATGGTCGAGTCACCGGAACCCGTCGCGTTCACAGCCGCAATCGCGGGCGTCTTGGCGCGGAACGCGCGGCCCTCATGGAAGCCCACCGAACCGGCAGCGCCCATCGAAACGACAACCCAGGGGATACCGGCAAAACGGTCATCGGCGGCAAGCGCCTCGCGCAGGGCATCGACATCATCGGTCGTAAAGGACGTACCCAGCAGGCCGTTAATCTCGGTCAGGTTGGGCTTTACGAGCTCAGGCTTAGCGTCGGACTCCAGCGCGGCCTCCAGCGATGCGCCCGAGGTGTCGAGCAGCACCTTGGCGCCCGCCTCCTCGGCGATCTTGACGAGCTCGGCATAGTAGCCGGCATCGACGCCACGCGGCAGCGAGCCCGAAAGCGTCACGACGTCCGCCTTCGCTGCAAGCTCGGCAAACTTGGCCGTAAAGGCCTCGAGCTCGGCAGGCGCGATCTGCGGGCCGCTCTCCAGCAGCTCGGTCTGATTGCCCTCATGCAGGATATTCAGGCAGATGCGCGTCTCACCAGCAATAGGCACAAAGTCGTTCTTGACGCCGTCGGCATCCATAAGCTCGGCCATATAGGCACCCATGTGGCCGCCGAGTAGACCGGTCGCGAGCACATCGTCGCCCAACTGCAGCAGCACACGGCTCACGTTGAGGCCCTTGCCGCCAGCGGTCTTTTCGGGTGTCACACGGTTAACATCGTCGATGATCAGCTTGTCGAGCTGATAGCGCGTATCAATCGACGGGTTCATGGTAACGGTCAGAATCATGTTGAACTCCTGTTCCGGGGCGGCATAACCCGCCCCAAACATACGATAGCTCGTTAAAGGATCTCGATCTCAAAGCCGCGGGTGACGGTCTCTCCCGGCTTGGCCACCAGGCAGCCGCGCTTGTGCTCCAGAATATCGTCCTCGTCGGAGCAGGTGGACAGGCCGCCCCACGGTTCCACGGCCACAAAGTCGCCCTCGGGCTTGCTCCACACAATCAGGTATGGCATATCGGGGAACGTCAGGCGCACGCCCTTGTCCTCGGTTTTCTTGGTCAGCGTAACCACGCGGCTCTCAAGCACGTCAAAGATGGTCTCCGCGAAGTCGAAGAGTTCGTGGGTAAGCGGCAAGTCGTGGCCGACCATCGGGTTCTTGCTGCGATGCTCAACATCAATCAGGCCCGTCGAGGGAACGGCGGTGCAGAGCTCCGCCGCCTCACGCTGCTCAAATCGAAGCTCGTAATCGTCGTAGGACTCGCCCTCGTCGAGCGGGCACTTAAAGCCGGGGTGGCCGCCCACAAAGAACGGCATGTCCTCGGTCCCCTCGTTAGTCACCTCGTACGAAACGGTCACTTTTGCCGCATCGATTGCGTAGCGCGCAACGATCTTAAACGGATACGGGTATTGCTCGAGCAGCTCGGCGTGGTCGGCAGAGCTTAGACTCAGCGCAACCATGCTGTCGCCCTGTTCCTCAAGCTTCCACTCCTGCTTGCGAGCAAAGCCATGACGGGCAAGCTTGACCTCACGGCCGCCCATGGTCATCGCGCGACCGTCACGAAGACCGCCGCAGATCGGGAAGCAAATGGGCGCCTGACCCGACCAGACCGACGGATCGCCCTGCCACAGGTACTCACGACCATTTGCCGTAATAGAGGTAAATGAGCCACCCGCCGTGCTTAGCGCTATGCGGATAGAACCGTTATCAAGAACAAACTCCATAGGAGCCTTCCCTTTCTTACGCCAGCCCGCCGAGTCAATGGGCTGATAGAAAACCGGCCCGCGCCCCTCACAGAAACGCGAGCCGTCAACGGACTAGTTAATTACGCCGGATACCCGCTAATCATGGTATTCGCCGCGGTCCCACTTCTCGAGGAACTCGTCAAAGAAGTGCGGGTCGGCCTGAGCCTCGGCGTCAGCCTTGTTGCAGGCATCGATCTTGGCAATCAGGGCATCGTGCTCGGGAGTCTTCTCGTAGGGCTCCTCCAGGAAGGCAAGCATGATGTCGGCCATCAGGAACTCGCCGGTGATCTTGCCGCCAAAGCCCACGATGTTGGCGTTGAGCTCGCGACGGGCATACAGGGCAGAGGTCATGTCGCGGACCAGAGCGCAGCGAGCGCCGGGAACCTTGTTGACGGCGTTGGTGATGCCGATGCCGGTGCCGCACAGTGCCACGCCAAAGTCGGCCTTGCCGCTGGCAACAGCCTCACCCACGGCCTTACCGTAGATGGGATAGTGCGTACGGGTGTGGCTGTAGGTGCCGCAGTCGAGCACCTGGTAGCCAGCCTGCTCCAGGCGGTCGGCCAGATAGATCTTCTCGTCCGTAACGATATGGTCGCAACCGATTGCGATGGTCTTCTTCATCAGAACGTCCTTTCGTCTGAATTCACAAGTTGAGGTAGAAGTTCGAGTTCTCGGTGGCTCTCGTTAGGCCATCTTGTTGAGCATGTCGACACGGATCTGGTGACGGCCGCCGGCGTACTGTGCACGCAGGAACTCGCGGGCGATCTTCTTGGCGACCTCGGTGCCCACAACGCCCGGGCCCATGGTGACCATGCGCGAGCCGTTGTGCTCGCGGGTCATGTAAGCGGAACGCTCGTCGGAAATGTTGGCGACGACCATGCCCTTGATCTTGACGGCGGCCATATAGGAGCCGACGCCGTACTTATCGAATGCAAAGCCCTGGGAATCCTTGTGCTCCAGCAGGTCCTTGGCAACGGCGGTCGCGGAATCGACAAAGTCCGCGGCAGGGGTCTCGGAATAGTCGACGACCTCGTGACCGTCGGCGATGAGCATCTCCTTGATGGACTCCTTCATCGACATACCGTCGGCATCGGAAGCGATTACAACCCTCATGACATCCTCCTTGAGAGATACGCAGGTGCGTAGTTTCTGTTTGGAAGTGTTGAATCGCGTTCAGGTCCGGGCATCTGAATGTGCGGTTCTTCACTGTTCATGTTTATTTGAACACATTCGAACAGTAACTGCAACTACTATTTGTTTGTCTTTGTTCTTTTTTGAACAAATACCGTTCGCGGATGATTGCTGACCGTTTGGGCGTAGCAGACATCGAGTCGCCATGGACCAAGCACACAAAAGGCGGCCGAGATGCGTCTCGACCGCCTATTCAGCTGACTTATATATGCGCCACGAGAGCTCTGCGGCTACTCGGACTGTCCGCTCTTCTTGGCATGCTTGGACGAAGCGCTCAGAAAACGGCCCGTCAGGTAGTTCGCGGGACCGGAGATATCAATCCCTAGCAGGGTATGGCCCAGCCACAGAAACGCCACGAGCACCAGCAGCGGGATGACGCACGAGGTCACGATCATTACGATGACGCCTTCGATCAGGTCGGTCACCTGCTGCACGATCTCGTCGGTCATCTGCTTGGCGCCGCTGGTCACCGTCGTGACAAGACCCGAGGCACCGTCGGCAAGCTGCTCAAGCACATTCTTGGACTCCGTGGCCTTGGACTTTTTCTTGCTTGTTTTGGAGCTGGCATCGGTCGATTTCTCCGCAGCGTCCTCCGCCTTTTGCTCGGCCTGCTCAATGCTCACGCGATATGTCTCGTCGACCTTTTGCGAAACCCACACGCTCGCAGGCACCAACGCCATGCCGATCATGGCAACCACCAGCACGCGTGTTGCCACGCGGCGAAGGACGGCGCTGGTGCTCCAGCGTCCGTGAATGCCAAGCGACACCGCGAAGAGTACGAGCGAGAACGGGATCAGGATGCCCAGCCCGACCGACCATAATATAGTGAGCAGGTATTTCTCAAGGTACAGCACGGCAAGCACGATGCCCAAGTTACCCGAAAGCTGCGCGAGCTGCTCGGCAACCGGCGTTCCCGTATCACCCGGCAGCGCGGTAATGCCCGCAGACAGCGCCACGCACGAGGTCGTGAGCGCCAAAACATTGCCCTTCTTTTGGTCGACTACCTCGATGGTGGAGTCCCAAGTTTTGGTATCGGCAAAATGCGGACGAGCCACAAAGCCCGACAGCAGCGCCAGCACCACGAGCGCGACGATAAAGCCAATCTGCAGCTTTTTGTTTGCGCACACGACATCGCTCACGCTGGGTTGCAGCTCAACCACTGTCGTTTGCTCGGTAACCTGAACCGAGCGCCCGTGAGCCATCTCGTGCGCGTCCTTCTTTTGAATCGATCCATTGTCCGGCATTTGGATACCTCCTCATTCCGGCGTGTAATGCAGGGGAAGTATACCCACCGAGCGAAAAACCGAACGGCAGAGCCGGCGTTCGACCCAAGAGTGTCCCCGACGACTAGTCATTTAAGAACGTCCCCAATGACTAGGTAAAAAGCCCCGCCGTAGGTTGCGGCAGGGCTTTTGGAAGGGGACTTGGTTGTGAGAGTTCGTTAGGCGAGCTTGGCCTCGAGCTCGGCAATGCGCTTGTAGGCATCGATGGTAAAGCGGGTCTGCTTCTCCAGGATCATGGTGGTCATGAGGGTGTCCTGAGCGTGAGCCATGATGAAGGTCATCTCCATCTCGCCGCCGCCGGCCTCCTGCGAAAGCAGCTTGGTCTGCGTGTCGTGAGCACCGATGAGCGCGTCGCTGGCATCCTTGTGCAGCTGCTCGGCCTTCTCAAAGTCACCCTCGCGGGCAGCATCGAGTGCTGCGAGCAGGTCGGTCTGGGCGTCACCCGCGTATGCGACGATCTCGAATCCAACCATCGAGATTTCTTCTTTGGTTGCCATATTGCGTTCCTTTCACATATGAACCAATGGAGAGCATCGCGTCCGGGCATACGCGCTGCGTTGTGTATGTCAGAAACATTAACATTCAAACAAAAAAGAACAATCCAAAACGCAATATCGGACTATGAACGGTCGATTTTCGCCCGTGAACGGTTTTTAAACCATTTCGAACAATATCAAACACAAAGAAGCGCGACCCGAACAGGCCCGCACCCTAGCGCAAGCTGCGTACCGTATCACCCTCGATGAGCACGCCGGGGATCAGCATGTGCTCCACGCTAGGTGCGACGCCCTCGGCGCCGGCAATCTTGTCGACCGCCCACATGCCAACGCGCTTGTTATCAAAGCGCACCGTAGTCAGGCGACGATCGGGCACGATATCGCCCAGGCTATCGTCAACACCCACCACGCTCACGTCCTGTGGCACGCGCTTCCCGCGCGACTCGAGCCCGCGAATGCAGCCATATGCCATGGCGTCGTTGGAGGCATAAATGGCCGTGCAGGTCGGATCGTCCGCCAGAGCCTGCCCGGCGGCGTATCCGCTCTGCGCCGTCCAATCGCCACGGATGAGCCGCGGCGGCTCAATGTCATGCGCACGCAGGGTCTCGCGCCAGCCCTCCTCGCGTTGCATGCCCGAAAGCGAGCGCTCGGGGCACGAGATAAAGTGTACCGTCTTGTGCCCCTGCCCCAGCAGGTACTCAACCACCTGGCGCGAGCAATCGAACTGATCGTTATCGACCGTCGAGCACAGCGGATGCTCCAGCATGGTAACGAGCACCGTCTGCATGCCGGGCAGCGGCTCAAAGGTGCCAAAGTCTGCCGGCATACGGTTCATGATCACAACCATACCGTCCACCGGCAGCGCACTCATGCGCGACGACGCACTCTCGAGAGTGTAGGGGTGCCCATCTACTTTAGTAAGGGTGATGGCATAGCCGTGTTTGTCGGCGGCGGCAGCAAAGCCCTCCATGCGGTCGAGGTTTCCGGTGCCGGTGATGTTGAACATGGCCACGCCGACGGTCTTGAACTTGCCGCGGCGCAGCGACCGGCCGGCAAAATTGGGACGGTAGCCCAGCTCGCGCATGGCAGCACGCACGCGCTCCTTGGTCTCGGGGCGCACGCTGGGCGAATCGTGCACGGTGCGCGAGACCGTCTGCTCCGAGACGCCCGCAAGACGCGCCACGTCCTTAACGGATACCGATTTTTTTACAGCGGCCATAGGTCGATCTTTCTATGTCAACGATGCCATTGCAGACATCCCAACAGACAAAATGAACGTCTCCAAGTATATCCAACGCCTCCCCCGCCATACGCTCACCACCCAAAACCTACCGTTCACCGACAATTCCACGTCCCCGAACGGCTTTTGTCGCCCAAATGTTAACGTTGCCATTGTGCAAACACAGAGCCACCGGGCGGGTCAGACGTTTACGCGCAAGGAATCGACGGTCCACAGGCACAGGGGCCACCGGTTCGCGTCTTTTTTTGTGTCGCAAAATGGCAACGTCAACATTTTGGCAAACAAGGTCCAAAAGTTACCATCGTTGCTAACCCACCGACTCTTAGGAGCTTTGCATGGAGCAACTCATCGCCACCATCGAAAAGGGCCAGCCCCTTTTCAACGCGATCGCCCGCAACAAGTACCTCAAGGCGATCCGCGACGGCTTTATCTCCGTCATCCCCATCATCATCTTCTCGTCCATCTTCTGCCTGGTGGCCTCGGTCCCCAACATCTGGGGTTTCTACTGGCCCGACGACATCAATAACGCCCTGTGGAAGTGCTACAACTACTCCATGGGCATCCTGGCCATCGCCTGTGCCGCCACCACCGCCAAGCACTTCGCCGACGCTCAGAACCGTGATCTGCCCAAGAACAACCAGATCAACTTTATCTCCTGCATGTGCGCGGCCATCATCGGCTTCCTGCTCCTTTCGAGCGACACCATCGCCACGGACGCCGCCAGCGGCTTCAACACCACCTACCTTGGTTCCAAGGGCCTGCTGACCGCCTTCATCGCTGCGTTTGTAACGGGCATCATCTACAAGTTCTTTATCAAGCGCAACATTACCGTCAAGATGCCCGAGCAGGTTCCGCCCAACATCTCGCAGACCTTTAAGGACATCATCCCCTTCTCCGTCTGCATCACCGTCTTTTGGGTCTTTGACATCGTCTTCCGCGCTGCCTTTGGCTTCTGCTTTGCCCAGGGTGTCATCCAGGTATTCCAGCCCCTGTTCACCGCTGCCGACGGCTACATCGGCCTCGCTGTGATCTACGGCGCCATGAGCCTGTTCTGGTTCGTCGGTGTCCACGGCCCCTCGATCGTCGAGCCCGCCATCGCCGCCGCCCTCGTTGCCAACATGACCGACAACCTGGCTGCTTACCAGGCCGGCCAGCACGCCTCCGCTGTCCTGACGCAGGGCGCCCAGTACTTCGTCGTCTGCATGGGCGGCACCGGCGCCACGCTCGTCCTCGTCTTTATGTTCTGCTTCCTAGCCAAATCTCAGGAGATGCGAGCCGTTGGTAAGGCTGCAATCGTCCCGGTCTGCTTCGCCGTCAACGAGCCGCTGCTGTTCGCCGCGCCCATCGTGCTCAACCCCGTCTTCTTTGTCCCGTTTGTCTTTGCCCCGATCGCCAACGTCTGGATCCTCAAGGTCTTTATCGACTTCCTGGGCATGAACGGCTTTATGTACACCCTGCCTTGGACCGTCCCCGGCCCCATCGGTACCATCATGGGCCTGGGCTTCCAGCCGCTCGCCTTTGTGATGCTCGCCATCATCCTGGTCGTCGACTTCCTTCTGTACTATCCGTTCTTCCGTGCCTATGACGCCCAGAAGTGCGCCGAGGAGGCCGAGATCTCCCAGGAGGAGCTCGCCGCCAAGAACGCCGAGAAGGCCGCCAAGCTCAACGACGCCTTCCAGGGCAAGGCCGATGCCAAGAGCGTTGCCGCCGGCGCTGCTGCCGAGGCCGTGAAGAGCGACGCCGCCGCTGCAGCCCCCGCCGCCGAGGCCACGGCCACCAGCGACCTCAACGGCAAGCGCGTGCTCGTGCTCTGCCAGGGTGGCGGCACCTCGGGCCTGCTGGCCAACGCACTGGCCAAGGCCGCCAAGGAGCGCGGTATCGACCTGGAGACCGCTGCCGACGCCTATGGCAACCACGTGGACATGCTCCCCGACTTTGACCTGGTCGTCCTGGCCCCGCAGGCCGCGAGCTACCTGGCCGATCTGCAGAAGGATTGCGAGCGCGTGGGCAACAAGTGCGTCGCCTGCCGCGGTAAGCAGTACATCGAGCTCTCCCAGAACGGCGACAAGTCTCTCGCCTTCGTCTCCGAGCAGCTTTCGAAGTAAGTAACGCGTAAAGGCCAGCCGACCATCCACAGCCGGCTGGCCCTTCGATTTAGACGATTGGATCATCATGTCCGTTAACCCCGCCAGCGTCACCAACCCGCCCGCGCAGTTTCCCGAGGACTTTGTCTTTGGCGGCGCCACTGCTGCCTACCAGGTAGAGGGCGAGACCCGCACCCACGGTAAGGGCAAGGTTGCCTGGGACGACTTCCTGGAGGCCCAGGGCCGCTTCTCCCCCGATCCCGCTTCCGACTTCTACAACCAGTACCCTGTCGATCTGGAGCTGTGCGAGGAGTTCGGCATCAACGGCATCCGCCTCTCCATCGCCTGGAGCCGTATCTTCCCCAACGGCACCGGCGAGATCAACCCCGAGGGTGTCCAGTTCTACCACGATCTCTTCGCCGAGTGCCACAAGCACCACGTTGAGCCGTTCGTCACGCTGCACCACTTCGACACGCCGCTGACCCTCTTTGAGAAGGGCGACTTCCTCAACCGCGAGACCATCGACGCCTTTGTGGACTTTGCCACCTTCTGCTTTAAGGAGTACGCCGACCAGGTGACCTACTGGTTCACCTTTAACGAGATCTGGGCCGACGCCTCCAACACCTACATCGAGGGCACCTTCCCTGGTGGCGTCAAGGCACATCTGGCCGAGGCCTTCCAGTGCGAGCACAACATGATGCTCGCCCACGCCAAGGCAGTGCTCGCCTTCCACAACGGTGGCTTTAAGGGCAAGATCGGCGTCATCCAGTCGCTGGAGTTTAAGTATCCGCTCAACGAGAACGACCCCGCCGACATCAAGGCCGCCAACAACGAGCACGTGCTGCAGAACCAGTTCCTGCTCGACGCCACCTTCCGCGGCGATTACGCGCCCGACACGCTCGAGTGCGCCAACCGCCTGGCTGCCGTCTCGGGCGGTACCATCGAGATCCTGGACGAGGACCTCGAGATCATGCGCGAGGCTGCGCTCTACAACGACTACCTAGGCGTTAACAACTACCAGTGCCGCTTCCTCAAGGCCTACGATGGCGAGAACGACCTGCACCATAACGGTACGGGCGAGAAGGGCACCGGCCGCTGGCGCGTCAAGGGCATTGGCGAGCACGTGAACAAGCCCGGCATCCCCACCACCGACTGGGACTGGATCATCTACCCCGAGGGCCTGTTCGATCTGCTCGTCTACATTAAGCAGCGCTACCCCAACTACAAGCAAATCTTCATTACCGAGAACGGCATGGGCTACAAGGACCCCTACAAGGACGGCTTTGTGGACGACCAGCCGCGCATCGACTACATCGAGCAGCACCTGCGCTGGCTGCTCAAGGCCATGGAGGTTGGCGTCAACGTGGGAGGCTACTTCCTGTGGAGCCTGCAGGACCAGTTCTCCTGGACCAACGGCTACAACAAGCGCTACGGTTTCTTCTACGTAGACTTTGAAACCCAGAAGCGCACGCCCAAGGCAAGCGCATACTGGTATAAGCACGTAGCCGAGACCCGTCGTCTGGACTAGCGGCTCGCGGGGCTGCCCCGCTCACATAACCTGCTCCCCATTTCTCAGCCGGGGGCGGCACGTCACACGACGCGCCGCCCCCGGCTTTTTTGGTTTTGGGTGGGCTGATTTATGCCCGCAAGTCTCGCACGCTCGAGCGCTCGACCAACACGCCCGAGACGAGCGTACGGCTCCTGGAGCTCGGAGCCTCCAAACCTGCGACGACCTCGTTGAGTGCGCGGATGCCCAGCTCGCGGTGACGGAACTTCACCGACGTCAAAATCGAGTTGGGAATCGTCTTGTAGAGCTCGTCATCGAAGCCGATCACGGATACGTCGTCGGGCACGCTCAGCCCCTTGTCTCGCAGGGCCATCATCACGCCGTTTGCCATGCAGTCGTTAGCAGCGAGGACCGCCGTGCAATCGGGCTTATCGGCAAGCACAAGGCCTGCGGCATAGCCACTATCCGCATTCCAATCGCCCTGCAGCGGGTCGGGCGGCTCAATGCCACGCGCCTCGAGCGCCGCGCGCCAGCCTTTCATACGGCACTGGCTCGACAGCGATTCTTCTTTACCGGCAACGAAGTAGACGTTCTTGTGACCATGATCCAAGAAGTACTCGCACGCCATGCGCGCACCACCCTCTTGGTCGTCACTGACGGTGGAGCAGGTAGGATGCTCCATCGGTGTGATGATTACGGTCTTGAGGTCCTTTGGCGCCTCGAACGTTTCGAAGTCGTCGACCATCTGGCGCAAGTTGAAGATCATGCCATCGACAGGCAGCTGTGACATCCTGCGCGCCGCATCGGCAAGGGTCATCTTCTCCCCTGCCCGCTTCTTGATCATCGTGAGCGCAAACCCGCGCTCTTCGGCGGCATCGGCGATACCGTCGATCATGTCCACGGCACCGCCTGACAAGTGAAACAACACCACGCCAATGCACCCGTAACGGCCCAACTTGAGCGAGCGCGCGGCAAAGTTAGTTCGAAACCCAAGCGCTTCCATGGCCGCATGGACTTTATCGCGCGTCGATTCGCGCACGCTATCGGGCTCGTTGATCACACGAGACACCGTCTTGAGGGAGACACCTGCGGCAACCGCTACATCGTTCATTGAGACGTTTTTCTTGTCCATCGTTGCCACTGCTTCTCCCGTCGGTTTCGTATCGCTTGTTTTTTGCGTTCTAGCATACACTACCTGCTCAATTTTCAAATCAACCGTTTACCGGACAATATCGACCGCTCACGCGTAAATCCTTGTTGCTCTTCCAAAAATGTCTTACGTTGTCATTAATGAAATGACAACGTTGTCATTTCGTAACGCCTTCCTTACGCAGGAAGGTTTCCGGGCAGTCCTGACCATCCATCGACGACCAGTTCCATCCACATGCATCGCGCATCAAGTAGCAAAGGAGCTCTATGGACGCCATCGTAAAGATGCTCGAAAAGCATCAACCGTTCTTTGAGAAGATCTCGAGGAACATCTATCTCCAGGCCATCAAGGACGGATTCCTTGGGTGCATGCCCATTGTCCTCACCTCTTCGATCTTCCTGCTCATCGCCACGCTCCCCGGCGTCGTTGGCGTCACGCTTCCCCAGCCGCTCATCGACTGGTGCAACAAGCTCTACAACTTCACCATGGGCGTCATGGGCATCATGGTTGCCGGCACCACTGCCAAGAACTTCACGGCATCCATGAACCGTCGTATGCCCGCCGGCAAAGTGCTCAACGACGGTTCCACCATGGTGGCCGCCCAGTGCAGCATGCTTTTGCTCGCTGTTACGCAGTTCACCACCAAGTTCAACGGCTCCGAACTTTCGGTCTTCGATTGCACCAGCATGGGCACGCGCGGTCTGTTCTCGGCCTATATCGCCGCGTTCATTACCGTTTGGGTCTATAAGTTCTGTGTCTCGCGCGATCTGACCATTAAGCTGCCCAAGGAGGTCCCGGGCGCCATCGCTCAGAACTTCCGCGACATTATCCCCTTTGGCGGCGCCGTCATCATCTGCGGCATCATCGATGTCGTCGTGCGTAACCTCATGGGCGTTCCGTTCTCCGAGCTGCTTATCAAACTGCTCTCCCCGCTCTTTACCGCTGCAGAAACCTATCCTGGCCTTATCCTTATCCAGGCGGCCACCGCGTTCTTCTGGTTCATCGGCGTCCACGGCCCCTCGATCGTCCAGCCGGGCATCGACCCCATCCGTCTTGCCAACCAGGCTGAGAACCTGCAGGTTCTGCTGGCCGGTGGTCACCCCGCCCATTCCCTCACCTTTAACATGTCGCTCGTGGGTGAGTTCGGCGGCACCGGCGCCACGTTCATCGTGCCGCTTCTGCTGATTCTCTTTATGAAGTCCAAGCAGCTCAAAGCCGTCGGTAAGGCCTCGATTGTTCCTGTTGCCTTCGCCGTCAACGAACCGCTGCTCTTTGGCGCGCCGATGATCCTTAACCCCTACATGCTCGTCCCCTTTGTTGCCGCCGGCTGCGTCAACGTAAGTGTTGCCAAGTTCTTTATCGATAACGTGGGCATGAACGGCTTCTCCTTCGTGGTGCCTTGGGCCACCCCCGCCCCCATCGGCATTTTCATCACCACGAACTTCCAGCTTATCGCTCTGGTGTTTGTCGCGATCATTATCTTGCTGGACGCCATCATCTACCTGCCGTTCTTGAAGGCGTACGATAAGCTGCTCTGCGACCAGGAGGCCGAGCGCGCCGCCGAGCTGGGTCTCGAGTCCGATGGTGCCGCTTCCATCGCCGCCAACGCCTCTGCGCCCGCTGTCGAGCAGGCCACCGCTTCCGTCGAGACGACCGTTGCCGCCGCCGACAGCAAGCCTGTCGCCGATCAGCCCGAGCCCGCCGCCGACGCATCCGCCAAGAAGGATGTCGATGGCCTGAAGGTCCTCGTCCTGTGCGCCGGCGCCGGCACCTCTGCCATGCTTGCCAACGCCATCAAGGAAGGTGCCGCGCAGACCGGAGAGAATATTGCTTCCTCCGCAGGCGCCTATGGCCAGCACACTGCCATCATGGATCAGTACGACGTCATCGTGCTCGCCCCGCAGGTTCGTAGCTACTACAACGACATGAAGGCCGACACCGATCGCCTGGGCATTAAGCTGCTCGCTCCGCGCGGTAAGGAATATATCGACCTCACCCGCGACCCCGCCGGCGCCATCAAGTGGCTCCGCGAGAACCTCGACTAGTTACCTCCCTCTGTTGGTGCCCGGATCCCCAGTTCGGGCACCTCTCCCTATTCGAATCCCACAGAAAGGATGACTCATGACCAACCCCATGCAGTTCCCCGACGGCTTTGTGTTTGGCGGCGCCACCGCTGCTTACCAGGTTGAAGGCGAGACCCGCACGCACGGCAAGGGCAAAGTGCCCTGGGACGATTTCCTGGCTGCTCAGGGTCGCTTCTCCCCCGACCCCGCAAGCGATTTCTACAACAAGTACCCGGTCGATATCGACCTGTGCCAGCGCTTCGGCATCAACGGCATCCGTGTCTCCATCGCTTGGAGCCGTATCTTCCCCAACGGCACCGGCGAGGTTAACTCCGAGGGTGTTGCCTACTATCACGAGCTCTTTGCCACCTGCAACAAGGCCGGCGTTATCCCCTATGTCACGCTCGATCACTTTGACACGCCCGAGGCCTTCTACCAGAACGGTGGCGAGGGCTTCCTGACGCGCACGACGATCGACGCCTTTGTCGAGTACGCCAAGTTCTGCTTTGCCGAGTTCACCGAGGTCAAGCACTGGTTTACCTTTAACGAGATTCCCGCGACCGCCGAGGGCAGCTTTATCGTCGGCAACTGGCCGCACGGCGAGAAGTATCGCCTGGACAAGGCCTTCCAGCTTATGCACAACATGATGGTGGCCCATGCCAAGGCCGTAGTCGCCTTCCACGAGGGCGGCTTTGAGGGCGAGATCGGCATTGTCCAGAACCTGGAGCCCAAGTATCCCCTCGATCCCAACAGTGCTGCCGACTGCGAGGCCGCCCGCATGGCCGACGTCATCAACAACCGCTGGGTACTCGACGCCACCTTCAGCGGCCACTATGCAGCCGACACCATGGAGGCTGCGACCAAGCTGGCCCATATCGCCGGCGGCGAGCTCGACGTCCGCGACGAGGACATCGCCGCGCTGACCGCCGCGCTCCCCTACAACGATTGCCTGGGCGTCAACACCTACAAGTGTCAGTTCCTGCGTGCCGCCGAGGGCGAAAATGACATCAACCACAATGGCACTGGCGACAAGGGCTCCTCGCGCTGGTTCCTCAAGGGCGTTGGTGAGTCATGCGTGCGCGAAGGCGTACCCACCACCGATTGGGACTGGATTATCTATCCCGAGGGCCTGTACGATCTGCTGCTCCGCATTAAGAACGATTACCCCAACTACAAGAAGATTTACATCACCGAAAACGGCATGGGCTATAAGGACGACTTCGAGGACGGCTTTATCGACGACGCCCCTCGCATCGACTATATGCGCCAGCATCTCGCGTGGATCCTCAAGGCAATTGACGGCGGCGTGAACGTCGACGGCTACTTTGTGTGGTCGCTGCAGGACCAGTTCTCCTGGACCAACGGCTATAACAAGCGCTATGGCCTGTTCTACATCGACTTTGAGACCCAGAAGCGCTATCCCAAGGCAAGCGCGTACTGGTACAAGAACGTCGCGGAGACCGGCCTGCTCATGGCCTAGTTTCCGCCGCATACCCCCTGTCGGCCGCATACGAATCCCTCCACGGGTTCGCATGCGGCCTTTTTGTTTTGGCTCGGCCCGAACAGGCCGTTTGTCTCGATCTGTAACATCTAGCCGAGTATTTCGGCCCTAGTTGTTACAAATCGAGACAAACAGAACGCCCGAGCAGAAATATCTAAATCTGTAACACGTAGCCCACTTTCGACCGTCTACCTGTTACAGATCAAGACAATAAGATAGTCGAATCCGAACTTTCCAAGCAGTTATGAAGCACGGTTTCTAGTTTTCAGTATCACGAACATACTTTCGGTATCATTTGATACCGATATGATACCGAAAACATATTCGGTCCCGCTGGAGGACTTCGTACGCTACCCAACCAAGTTGCAGGTTCACGAACTCCGTCGATCTTCCGAGCGCCCACGAATTCCTATTTGCGTGTCAAATCGCATCTCGTTGACACGTAAAATGACGCGCAAAATGGCGTTTTAACTTTTATGTGTCATTCTGCACGTCATATTGAAGCGATAATCCCCGCGCCGGCAGGGGGCAGAAGTATCGTCTGCAGCGTTAGCTAGCAGATGACCTGCGTGTGCTCCTCGATGGCGGCGCGGTCTTCGGCGGAGATGTTCGGCTCGCACACTACGGCGTCCAGGCTGTCCAGGCGGCAGAAGGTGTAGAAATCGCGCTTACCGATCTTGCTGGAGTCGGCGATGAGGTAGCGCGAGTCGGCCTTGCTAAAGGCAAGCTGCTGAATGCGGCCCTCGTCCATGTTGGACGTGGACACGTCGCCATCCAGGATGCCGTTCGCGCCGATAAAGGCCGCATCGATTCCCAGTGCGCGCAGGGTGTCCTCGGCAGTGGGGCCAACAAAGGCAGCGGTGCGACGGCGGTACATGCCGCCCACCAGGCACAAGTCGCAGTCCTCGCGCGCCTCGAGCAGGTTAAAGACCGAAAGCGAATTGGTCACGATACGCAGACGGCACACCGGCAGCATCGAGGCCATCTGTTCCACCGTGGTGCCCGTACCCAAAAAGATAGTCGAGCCTTCCTCGATGAGCTCCACGGCACGGCGCGCGATCTGCAGCTTTTCCTCGGCATGCTTGGAACGCTTTTCGTTGTGCGAGTACTCGTGGCGGAGCATCGTATGGGGGCGACCCTGCGCACTACGGGCACCGCCGTGCACGCGCTCGATCTCGCCCAGGCTCGCGAGCTCCTCAAGGTCGCGGCGGATCGTCATGTCCGAGACGCCCAGCGCGTCCGAGATCTCCTTGACCGAGACCGTTCCCTGCTCCTCGAGCAGCTGACGAACCTTATCCTGTCGCTCTGCCTTAATCACGATGAGCCCTCGACATTCCACGCGTACATCAATTCAAACAGTAACGAACAAATTGTATCAGATTCGCGCGAACCAAAAATGAACGCTTCAACCTCACCTCCATTACTTTTTTTAAGAAAAATACCCCCTGCTTTAGTGGGGTGTAGTGATAATCTCGCCTGTTCGCGCTACAGTTTGTCCGAAATACCTCGATGTTAGGAACCAAATGATCACTTCCGAGCTTTTCGGCACCGCGCCGTGCGGTACCCCCGTTCATCGCTACACCCTCAACGGGCCCGAGATCTGCGTTCGCATTATGGACTACGGCGCCACCGTGCTGGGCATCGACGTGCCTGACATCCCCGGCAACGTGCGCGATGTGGTACTGGGCTTCGATAAGCTCGAGGATTACTTTGACAATCCCGCCTGCTTTGGCGCGACCATCGGCCCCGTGGCCAACCGCACTGCAGGCGCCACGATTACCATCGATGGCACGGACTGGCACATGCCGGCCAACGAGGGCGCCAACAACCTGCACAGCGACCTTGAGCATGGCCTGCACAAGCGCGTGTGGAACGCTGAGCTCGACGAGGTCCACAACGCCGTGCGCATGACCACCTCGCTCGAGGACGGTGAGCTGGGCCTGCCGGGCAACCGCACGTTTACGGCAGTGTTTACCGTAACGCCGACGGGCCGCTTCCGCATCGAGTACAGCTGCGAGAGCGACCGCGCCACCTACGTGTCCATGACCAATCACACGTACTTTAACCTTGCTGGCCACAACGCCGGCATGGACTGCGAGCACTTCTTTGTTGCCAACGCTGCCCACTACCTGCCCATCGACGAGCAGAACATCCCCATCGGCGAGATTGCTTCGGTCGAGGGCACGCCATTTGACTTCCGCGAGCTGCGCCCCGTCGCACCCGGTATGGAGGCTGACGATCCGCAGATTAAGCAGGCCCGTGGCTACGACCACTGCCTGTGCATCGGTGGCTACCAGTACGGCCTCAACCTGCGTCGTGCCCTGCACGTCGAGGAGATGTGGACCGGTCGCGAGCTGGACTACTACACCACCGCCCCGGGCGTACAGCTCTACACCGGCAACTGGCTGGGTGACGAGCACGCCAAGGACGACGCCAACTATGGCTGGGGCGCCGGCTTTGCCCTCGAGGCCGAGATGTATCCCGACGCTCCGCACCACACGCTGTTCCCTCAGGGCATCGTCGGCCCGGGTCACCCCTACAGCAATGTGATCGAGTATCACTTCATGAGGCACTAAGTCCACTACGCAACATATCGCACAGCAGCGCCCGCCGGCACCACCGCCGACGGGCGCTTTTTCATCCCTAGGGCTCAATTTCGCTGTCACTGTATGAGTGGCATATCAAAACTATGCCCATTTACTACGTTTAGCCAGGGACACTCAACCATGCACCGGTTTTTACGAAATACGCGAGCCGTTTACCTGCGGTTTTGTTTTTCTCAAATTCGGCATGCTCGGCGATAGCCGTTCAAACGTAGTAAATGGGCATAGTTTTTGACAGGCGGCATCGCGCACATCCCTTGCGGGGGCAAAATGATCCGTTTTCCTCCGTCCCCAAGGGATCAATTGAACAGATTGTCGATGGGGTCGGGGTCGGAACTGGGGAGATAGCGGATTTCTAGCTCTATGCCGAGCTCTTGCAGCTCTTTGAGGGCGGCGACGTCCGCATCGTCTATGGCGACTGCGGGCGTCGCGGAACGCTTGCCCTCCCCTGCCTGCATATGGCCAATGCTGATCTTGGTGATTGGCACGCCACCCTTAACCAGCGCCAACGCATCGGCGGGCGACGCCACCATGATGAGGATCCATTGGCGCGGAGTCGCGGTATGAATAATGCCAATCGTCCTTTGGACCGAGAAGAACCGAGTCCATACGCCATCGGGCGCCGCCACCCTCATGGGCGCCCACTTGCGCGAATCCGCCGCAATCTCGTCGTTGACGATCAGGACGAGGTTGGAACCAATCGCCTCATTCCACAGCTCAACGTCTTGCCCGTAAATAAACCGGTCATCGATGCGCGTGAGAAGGATCTTGGGTTGAGCCATGGCAGCCCCATTCTGGTTGAGACCCGTAAGAGCAAGACATCACGCCTCAAATATTAGTGCATTTAAAGTGAGAAAAGCCGCCAGAACACTTGCGCGGATTTACGATGTCCCGTATCATAGACAGCCGTTGACGCCTCAGTTGCGTCATCGCATAGCCGCCAGCGTAGCTCAGTTGGTAGAGCACCGCTCTCGTAAAGCGGGGGTCACCGGTTCGAGCCCGGTCGCTGGCTCCATTGCACAAGATAGCCGCCTTCGGGCGGCTTTTTTGTTGCCGATTTTCCTGAGCGCATCGCCAATGCAAACGCCACGCCGTCGGCAACTCCCCTGTTCAAATACAAAAGCCCCGCTAACCGTGATTCCCCTAGGAAAAATACGGTTGGCGGGGCTCATGCGCGATCCCCTCAAGGGAATCACGCCAACACACGGCTCAGCCGAGCTGCGCGCTACTCCTCCCAGTAGGCGTCGGCAAGCAGCTTAAAGCAGATCTTCTTGACCGGCTGCGCGCCATCGCCCGGGAACTCGAGCGTGGGCATATGAGGCTCGCCTGCAACGAACAGGGCAAACTTGTCGTCGGCAAGGTCGCCGGCGATCGAGGCGTCGGAATCGACCAGATCGTAGTCGTCCTTCTCGTCAAACTCCTGGACCAGCGTCAGGCTGCCCGTGGCGACCTTAAAGGCCTCGCGACCCTCGACGTCGATCTGCAGGTCGTGATAGCGCTGATGCGTCTCGTAGTGAGCGTCGGCCTCGGGACGCGTCGTGGGAGCCATGACGTTCGCAAAGACCTTGTCGCCCAGAATCGGATGGCTGCCGACCTCGAGCTCCGCCGGGTCGTTCTCCTCGAGCCAATCGATCAGCACGTCGAGGCCCTTGGACATGCCGCGGTATTCCTCGATATCGCCCAGTGCACCGTAAATCATCTAAATCCCCTCTCGGATCGTTTCTTTGGCAGCTACTCGGTAAACGCGTTACCGACGCTGTTGCCGCCCACATACGTCTCGACCAGGGTAAGGTCGGGATTGAACACGACAAAGTCGGCGTCGCGCCCCGGCATAATGCTACCGCACTTGTCGTCCACACGGACCAATAAGCGGACAAGCAATACCGAGGCGCAATCCAAACTCTTACAGCTCGGTTACGACAACACCGTTGTAAACCTCGTCCCAACGGTCCATGACCAAATGGCCAGTCATGGGGTCCATAGCATTGAGCTTGCCGCAGGTGTTGGCGGTACGCAGCACCGTCTCGTCGTCCGCGCCAGCAGCAATGGCATGCGCGAAGCCAGCGATAGTGGAGTCACCAGAGCCCGTGGCGTTAACGGCAGGGATATCGGGCGTCTTTGCGCGGAACGCACAGCCATTGTGGAAGCCAACGGAGCCGGCAGCGCCCATGGACACGACGACCCAGGGGATATCGGAGAAGCGGGCATCAGAGGCGAGCGCAGCGCGGAGCTCGTCCACATCGTCGGTGGTAAAGCTCGTACCCAAAAGGCCGTTGATCTCGGTCAGGTTAGGCTTGACCAGCTCGGGCTTAATTTCGGACTTAAGGGCGGCCTCGAGCGAAGCACCCGAGGTATCGAGCAGCACCTTGGCGCCGGCGTTCTCGGCAATGCCCGTGATCTTGGCATAGTAGTCTGCCTCGACACCGCGGGGCAACGAACCCGAGATGGTGACGACGTCGGCCTTGCTCGCAAGCTCGGCGAACTTTGCGGTAAAGGCATCGAGCTCCTCGGGGGCAATCGTCGGGCCGCTCTCGAGCAGCTCGGTCTGGTTGCCGGCGTGGAGGATGTTGAGGCAAATGCGAGTCTCGCCCTTGATGGGCACAAAGTCGTTGTTAATACCGTTGGCGTCCATGAGCTCAGCCATGTAGGCGCCCATGTGGCCGCCGAGCAGACCGGTTGCCACAACGTCGTCGCCCAGCTGACCCAGCACACGGGCCACGTTGAGGCCCTTGCCGCCGGCGGTCTTTTCGGGCGTCACACGGTTGACGTCGTCGATGACGAGCTCATCGAGCTGATAGCGCGTATCGACAGACGGGTTCATCGTAACGGTGAGGATCATTTTTAGCTCCTTATCTCGCAGGCTTCTTGTGCCTCGCGATACGAGTCGACAAAACGGAATTACAGAATTTCAATCGTGAACGAGCGAGCGACGGTCTCCTTGGGCTTGGCGACAAGGCAGCCGCGCTTATGCTCAAGCACGTCGTCCTCATCGGAGCAGGTCGAAAGGCCGCGCCAGGGTTCAACTGCCACAAAATCGCCCTCGGGCTTACTCCACACAATGAGATACGGGAAACCCTCAAAGCTCAAGCGAACGCCCTTGTCCTCGCCCTTCTTGGAAAGCGTGACCTGACGACTCTCGAGCACGTCAAAGATGGTCTCCGCAAAATCGAAGAGCTCATGCGACAGGGGCAGCGTCTTTCCCACCATGGGGTTCTTGGAGCGGTTAGCTACATCAATCAATCCGGTCGAGGGTACGGCGGTGCAAAGCTCCGCAGCCTCTTCTTTCTCAAAGCGCAACTCGTAGTCCGTATAGGCCTCGCCCTCGTCGAGCGGGCACCTAAAGCCGGGATGACCGCCAATAAAGAACGGCATGTCCTCGGTGCCCTCGTTGGTCACCTCGTAGGAAACGCGCACGGCAGCGTCCTCGAGCGTATAGCGAGCGACGAGCTTAAACGGATACGGATAATCGCTCAGCAATGCAGCGTTATCCTCGGATGCCAGGCACATCGCCAGCTCGTTTGCGCTTTGGCTCAGCAGCTTCCACTCCTGTTTGCGCGCAAACCCGTGGCGAGCGAGCTTTACATGATGCCCGGCAAACGTCATGGCGTTGCCATCGCGCAGGCCTCCGCAAATCGGGAAGCAGATCGGCGCCTGGCCGGACCACACTGCGGGATCACCCTGCCACAAATACTCGCGACCGTCGGCCTCAATCGAGGTAAACGAACCGCCAGCCGTGGACACCTTAATAGAAATCGAATCGTTGGAGAGAGCGTATTCCATTGCCCATCCTTTCGAACAACTGCTTTTTGCTCGCAAGAACCCGTCTCGGCCCTGACCAAAGGACAAACCCGCACGTTCATCGATACGTCCGGTATCCCAGCCATGCAACGGGGTACCATACAGACATTGATGCAATTACAGCTGAAAGGCCTTCTTATGCGAACCATCATCCTCTACGCCTCGCGCCATCACGGCAATACGAAAAAGCTCGTGGACGCCATCGTCGAGGCGCACCCCGAGATCGATACCCTCGATGTAAAGTCACTCGGTAAAAACGAATATCCCAACCTGCACGAATACCATCTGATCGGTGTCGCCACGGGCATCTATTACTCCGAGATCGACAAGGACATGGCACGCGTGCTCACTAACGTGCTGCAGCCGCAGGACAAGGTGTTTGGCCTTATGACCTACGGTGGCAAAAACAAGTGGTACGGCAAGGATATCGATGGCATCTGCCGCATGAGGCAGGCCATCTTTATGGGTGTCTACGGCTGCCCCGGCTTTGATACGTGGGGACCGTTCAAGCTCGCCGGCGGTGTCCAAAAGGGACACCCGACCGCTGAGGAAATTCAGGGCGCCGTCGACTTCTTCGACAAGATCGAAGACGAGTATGGCGACATCATCGTCGAAGAGTACGCCAAGCGCGAAAAGCGCCTAGCATACGAGAAGGAGCATCCTGCAGGAGGCTTGGTGGCCGGCGTCAAGCGCACGGCAAAGAAGATCGCTAACAAGCTGTAACTGTGAAGGTGCTTTTGAGCGTTTAACCCATACGGCGGGTCCGAGCAGATTCGGGCCCGCCGTCTTTTTCTATCGTTACTCGGTAAAGGCGTTGCCGACGCTCTGGCCGCCAACATACGTCTCGACGAGGGTGAGCTCATGGTCGAACACGACAAAGTCGGCGTCGCGACCCGGCATGATGCTGCCGCACTTATCCTCGATGTGCGCGGAGCGTGCCGGCACCTCGGTTGCCATGCGAATGGCGATATCGGCGCTGGCGATGCCCCAGTCGACGATATTCTTGACGCCCTGGGCAAGCGTGAGCACCGAGCCAGCAATGCTCTTGCCGTCGGCGAGCCAGCACAGGTTGTCCTTCATGATGACGTCCATGCCGCCACTGGTGTAGCTGCCCTCGGGCATGCCGCCGCAGCCAAGGCAGTCGGTGATGAGCACCGTATGCTGCCAGCCCTTTGCCTGCAGCAGCGCCTTGATGGCGGCAGGGTTTACGTGCTTGCCGTCACAGATGATCTCGGCGTAGGTCTCGGGCGTGGACATGGCAGCACCCACGACACCGGGCTCGCGGTGATGCAGCCCGCGCTGGCCGTTATAGGTATGCGTAAAGCAGCTGGCACCGGCGTTGATGGCGGCGATGCACTCATCATAGGTGGCGTCGGAGTGACCGATGCTGGTCACCACGCCCTTGGCGTTCAGCGCAGCCGCATAAGCAGCGGCACCGTCGCGCTCGGCCGCCATGGCGCTCTTAACGATGCGACCACCCGCAGCCTCCTGCCACTGGTCGAAGACCTCCTCAGAGGGGTCAATCAGATAAGCGGGGTTCTGCGCGCCCACATGCTTCATGGTAAAGAAGGGGCCCTCCAGGTAGATGCCCTGAATGCGTGCACCGCAGAAGTCGGGGCCGCGGCCCTCGTCCGCCTGAGCGATAGCGGCGCAGGCGTCCTTGATCTGCTCGACGCCATCGGTGAACGTCGTGGGCAGCCAGCTGGTGGTACCGCGACGGGCGAGCTCAGTCGAGCTGATATCGATGCCCTCGGGATCGTTATCGGTAGTTGAGTGGTTGTAGAAGCCGTGGATGTGAGTATCGACCATACCCGGCGCAATCCACGATCCTGTGTAGTCCTTAATCTCGCAAGAGGGCTCGTCGGCCTGCCAGGCGCCAAAGACGCCATCCTCGACCATAAGATAGCCGCCCAGTTGCGGGCCTGCCGGCAAGAAGAACTTGTCAGCCTTAATTGCGTACGTGCTCATATGCACTCCTTGCTTCTAAAGCAGTTGACTGTAGTGATGCTTATACCCAGCTCACGTAAAACAAAAAGCGCCCGCCCGCCGTTATGAGCGGACGGGCGCCCTTACAGGGGGACGCGATTAAGCGGTGAAGGGGTGAATCGTCACGCCCTTAACCACGCGGTTGACCGTGCCGGTGGGGCTCGGCGTATCGGGCGTGTTGCCCACGCGGACGGAGTTGAGCAGGCTGATAGCCTGGGCAAACATCACGAACGGCAGAGCAAGGTAACCCTCGGGAAGTGCCTCGTAGCCCTTAAAGGTGAAGGACTCACCCTCATAGACGGTGGCACCTTCCTGTTGAACGGCGATGGTGTGCTGAGCGATCTCGTCGCCACCGATCTCGTTGAGGATGTCGATGTCGTACTGACGGGTGTAGGCGTCGTTGTTGACGAACACGAAGACGAGCGTCTTATCGTCGACGAAGGACTTAGGTCCGTGACGATAGCCCATGGAGGTGTCGTAGGAAGTAGCGACCAGACCGTGAGCGAGCTCGAGGATCTTGAGCTGGCTCTCCTGAGCAAGGCCACCGAAGGAGCCAGAACCCAAGTAGGTCACGCGGTTGAAATCGCCAGCCAGGTAATCGGCGATCTCGGGCTCACGGGAGATGACCTCCTCGCCCATCTTGGCGATGGTCTCGACCCACTCGGCCTTCTGCTCGTCAGAGGCAGTGTCGAAAATAAGGGTGGAGAGCAGGGTCATGCAGGTGTAGGAACCGGTCATGGCGAAGCCCTTGTCGTTGGCGCGCGGGATGAGCAGCGTCAGCGCATTGGGATCATCGGCGGACTCGACGGCGAGCTTGCCCTCGGGAGCGCAGGTGATGTTGAGGAACTTGACGTTGTGGACGAGCTCCTTGGCAACGGCAACGGCGGCAAGGCTCTCGGGGCTGTTGCCAGAGCGGGCAAAGGAAACCACGAGCGTGGGATCCTCGGCGCGCAGGAAGTCGCGCGGGGCGCTCACGATGTCGGTCGTGGCGATGGGCTTAAAGTCGTAGAGATCAGTGTTGCCAGCGTGACGCAGGTACGGGGCGCAGGTATCGCCAACGTAGTCGGACGTACCGGCACCGGTGAAGACAACGGACAGACGACCCTCGCCCATAGCGCGAGCCTCGGCCAGGAAGGCCTCGATGGCCTCCTTGTTCTCGCGATAGATGTTGAGCGTATCACGCCAAAGCTCGGGCTGCTGAGCAATCTCGGCCGTGGTGATCTGGGCGCCGAGCTCGGTGAGCTCCTCGACACTCTTCTCGAACATTTCTAATACCTCTCTCTAGAAGTAATCCTCTGACGTGCAATTATACACTTCGGTTGGTTATCTGGTAGTAACCAGTTAAATGCAAAGAATCACCATATGGAAACGATGCGAGCACTAGTTACTGCGCTGGTGGTAAACCTTGTATTTAAACTGATCGGCACGAGCAACCGAGAGTGTGTACTCCACTACCTCGTTTGACTCGTTATACGTAGTCCTGACCAAATCGAGCACAGGCGAGCCCTCGACAATTCCCAAAAGGTGGGCATCGGTGGGACGGGCTATGCTCGCATAGAACTCCTCTTCGGCCACGCGAATCTTTTGCTGAAAGTCCTGCTCAATCACATCGTAAAGCGGCTTACGCTCCAGCAGCGGTCGCTTTAGGGACAGAAATTGACGAACCGGTAGATAGCTGCGTTCGACCATCATGGGCATGTTGTCGGCAGAACGAAGGCGCTTAAGCTTAAAAATGCGATCACCGATACGCAATCCCATATGCTCGGCCAGATTCTTATCGGCCTCCATCTCGCAAAACTCGAGAATCGTGGTCTCGGGGTCGCGACCCATCGCGCGCATCTGCTCAGTAAAGCTGTAGGACTGCATAAGATTGGTTGCCTTTGCCGAACGGTCGGTCACAAAGGTACCGCGACCGTGCTGCCGAACCACCAGTCCTAAACGCTCCAGTTCCTGCAGAGCCAGGCGTACCGTAGTGCGCGAGAGACCATAGCGCTCCGAAAGTTCGCGCTCGGAAGGAATCATGTCACCGGCGCGATATTCATGGTCAATCTTTTCGGTCAGAATATCGACCAGCTGATCGTACAGCGGTTGCTTACGCGCTCCGATCGCCATCCTATCCTCCCTTTTGCTCGAATTCGGCTAACTACCTAGGGTGTTAAGCATTATCAGTCCGCAACACCCGAATCATCAAGAAAACAAAAGCCGCGCGCTCTTTCGAGCACGCGGCTTTTAACATACACATGGCTTCAGGGGTCGGGGTGTGAGCCGCGTAGGGACACACCCCTCAAGCTAGAGCCTTACCAGATGCTCGGCCAGAGACCAAGCGGGCCAGCGCCCAGGATGCCAAGGACAAAGAGCAGGAGAATGCCCTTGGTCGGGGTCCAGCTGTGCTTAGCGAACATGTAGTAAAGCAGCAGCGTAAGCATAAGCGGGACGAGCTTCGGGACGATGGTGTTGAGGGTGTCGGCAACGGAGAAGTTGACCGGATCCTCGGTGACGGTGCCGTAGGTAACGGACTCCATGCCGTTGCCCAGATCGGTGACGCCGCACTCGACAGCGTTGCCGTCGGCATCGGAAGCGGTGAGGGCGTTGCCGTCCTCATCGGTCATGGCGATGGTGCCGGCCTCAGCGGTCTCGGTATCGATGCCCTCCATACCGGTGAAGTTCTCGGCCTCCTTCTCGGAGACGATCACGGTAGTAGCGGAGAGGCCACGGGTGGTGCCGTTGGGGATCTGGAGGTTGATCTGGGTGCCACCCATGGTGACGACCAGGCAACCGACGACGAAGACGCCCATGATGGAAGCGGCACGCGTGAAGGCCTGCATGTTGGCAGTCAGAGCGTCAATAGCGCTGGTGCCAAGCTTGTAGGACCAGTTCATGAGCCAGAAGCGCAGAGCGAACTGGACGACGTTGAAGATCACCAGGAAGATGATCGGTGCAGCGGCGTTGCCGTTGATGGCCATGTTGGAGGTGATGCCGGCCGTGATAGGCACGAGCGTCAGCCAGAACAGAGCGTCACCGATACCACCGAGCGGGCCCATTGCGGCAACGCGGACGGCGCGGATCGTGGGGATGTCAACCTTGTTCTGCTCGAGCGAAAGCACGATACCCATAACAAAGGTGACGAGGAACGGGTGGGTGTTGAAGAACTCCAGGTTGTGGCTCATGGAAGCCGCGAGGTCGTTCTTGTTGGTGTGGATCTTCTCCAGACCGGGGATGATGGAGTAGAGCCAGCCAGCAGCCTGCATACGCTCGTAGTTGAACGAGGCCTGCAGGAAGCAGGAGCGCCAAGCCATCTTGTTGAGGGTCTTCTGGTCGAGCTGCGGAGCAGGAGTGAGATCCTCGTAGTGCTCCGGGATCACATACTCATTAGATGCCATCTTCGAAGTCACCTCCGTCAGAAACAGCTGCACCCTTCAGCTCGGTCTGCTGCTGGAAGTCCCAGAAAGCGATGCCGAAGCCGATGAGAGCGAGGATGAGCAGGGCAGGGGTTGCCAGAGAATCGTTGGCAACGGTGATGAGCGCGAGGCCAAAGCCCATGAGGAAGAAGCCCCACATATCGCGGTTCATCATAACCTTGAGCAGGACGGCGAAGCCGACGAAGCGCATCATGCCGCCTGCAGCGGAGAGACCGGTCTGCAGCCAGGTCGGGATGGCGGAAGCGATGGTCTGACCGATGGTAGCGCCAGCGATGAAGAACAGGGTGACGACGACAGCGAAGATCAGGCCGAGCAGAGCCATGGCGAAGTAGTTCAGACGCTCGATACCCTTGGTGTCAGCGTTGTGAGCCATGTTGTCCGCGGAGGACATGAGCGGCGACATAAGCGTGAAGACCAGGGTAACGCCGAGCTGACCAAGCAGAGCGAACGGAATGGCAAGGCCGACTGCCGCGTTGGGCTCGAGGCCCGTAGCGATAGCGAGAATGGCTGCCATGATGCCGCCGATAACGGCGTTAGGCGGCTGAGCACCTCCGATCGGCATGTTGCCGATCGTCATGAGCTGATAAGTACCACCCACGAGAAGACCGGTGTTGAGGTCGCCAAGGATAAGACCGATGACGGCGCCGGTGACGATGGGCTGATAGAGAGACTCGAGGAAGTTAAACTGGTCGATTGCCGCGACGAACGTGACGATGAAGACCAGAGCGACCTGGAAGATCGTGTATTCCATCTTGCTCCTCCTTTCAAAATGTATGTACGCACTTTGGATATCACGTACAGAATGTCAGGGTTTCACTCCTGACAACGTGGATCACGAGGATTACGAGAAGAGCTTGCTCGTGTCCTCAACAGGCGTGCTCGGAACGCGCCTGATCTCCAACTCCACCCCCAATTCCTGCAGCTCTTTAAACGCAGCGACATCCTCGTCGTTAACTGCGACGGAGGTGGCGACTTGGCGCTTTCCTTCCGACATGTGCATGTTGCCGATGTTTACCTTCTTTATAGGCACACCGCCCTTGACGAGCGTAAGCACGTCTTCCGGTGTTTCGGCCACGATGAAGATCTTCTGGCGCGGGCTCGCCTTGCCGATGACGTCGATGGTCTTCTGCAGGGAGAAGAAACGCGTAGCGACGCCGGTGGGAGCGGCCATCTTCATGAGGTTCTGGCGCATGGTGTTGGTCGACACGTCGTCGTTGGCGACGAGGATGAGGTTGGAGCCCAGGGTGGAGTTCCACTGGGTGGCAACCTGACCATGAACCAGTCGGTTATCGATGCGGGTAAGAAGAATGTTGGGTTCTGCCATGTTGATCAGCTTCCTTTCGTTGATTGCTGACGACAGTTACTTGATCTCCTGAATCGCGTAACGCGAAACATCTACGACGGCACCGGATCGGACTTTGATTTGGACCTTATCGCCTTCGATGCCCTTGACGGTTCCGTAGATACCGCCGGCGAAAAGGACCTCCTGACCCGGCTTGAGCTCGGTGTGCAGCTCTTTGAAGTACTTCTGCTTCTTCTTCATGTTGATCTGAGACCAAATGGTGTAAATCACACCCATGATGGCAAGAAGACCTAAAAGAGCGACCGAGGAGCTCAGGACGCTAGCTCCGAAATCGGCCATTAGATGCCGTCCTCGTCGCCGAAGATATCCTCTTCCTCGGCACCAGCCACGGAGGCGACCGTCTGAGCGGTGATGCCCGTCTGGCCAACGGTCACGGCCTGCTCGCCAAGCTCGGCGAGCGTGGCGTTGCCGCGGAGGAACAGAAGCTCAATAACCATGGGAAGGTTAGTTCCAGTCAGAATCTCGACGTTGTCGACATCCTGGGCAATCATCATTGCCTGGTTGAACGGGGTACCACCAAGCAGATCGGTAAAGACGAGCACGCCGTCGCACTCCTCGCGCATGGCGGTAATAGCGGCGCGGAGATCCTCACCGTAGGAAGCAGCCTGGTCGCCCTCGAAAGGAACGACGGTAAAAGCGGGCTGGTCACCAGCGACCATAGCGATAGCGCTTGCAAGGCCGGGTGCGAACTGTCCATGACCGGTAAGAATAAAGCCAACCATTCAAATTTCCCTTCCGAAGGTGTGTACAATCTGAGTCCGATAGTTTTCGGAAGCCAGCGGGCAGACGCCCTTAAAGCTTCTTGGAAAGCGTTCTTTGAAGACCAGTGGTCTCTCAACTGGTAGTAACCATGTGACGTGTTGTTGTCACTATATCACCACAGAAGAGGTTGCTTTCGTTGATTCATACAGTAAAACGTTTTTGCACCGCTCACGGCGATAAATCGACCGTTTACCGCTCGTTAACACTTCTACCTGCGGTTTTGAAACCGTTTCGAAATGACTTAGCGAAAGATCGGAACCTTTTCTGTGTCTAAACAACGCAGGGTGGCTAAAAATGGCGTGTAGAAAAAATGCAGGTCATTGTGAAGATTTGTGAATTGGTCTTTTTGACTTAATACCAGTTAGAACCAGTTTAAAAATTATCGGTGAACGGTAGTTTTTGACCGTTCACCGGTTATTTGCAGTCGTTTGCAGCCGTTTTTCTAGATGAATTGGGGAGACCCGATGAAGCACTTGCGCGGTTGCAGGATATTTCAATACTCGTCCATCCCCCGCGCGCCAAACTCCCACTCCCTGAATGTGCCATAAGCTCTCGCTATTCGTCTTATAAACATTACTTACTCTAATCTGTAATTGTTTATCGTTTATCGTTAAGTATGTTATAAAATTTAGTATCATCCAAGACATTGGTTGGAGGAGCTATGATCCGCTGGAACGCATCCAAATCGAATGAAGCCATCGACCGTGAACAGGCAATAGCCAATCTGAGGAAGCTCACTCGCTACTGCAAATGGGCCACAATCTGCACCGCCGTGGCGCTCGCTCTGGGACTCCTCGCAGTCATTGCAATCTACGATCTACTCATATTGCCTAGCCTCTCCCAAGGGTTCTGTCTCCAATCCGTAGAGCTTGAGGCTGGCGAAGGGCCAATTCTCGCTCTCGTCGGCGCCGATGAACACACCCCTCTTATGCTTGTCGCGCACGACGGTCATACTGCCATAGGGAGCGCCATGATGACATGCCTTGCGTTTGCCATCGTGCTAAGCGCATACAGGTTTTTCTCCGCCATTGAAAAGGCGGGCAGGCCCTTTGACCTCGAATGCATCCGCATACTACGTCAAATAGGACATTTGTTCCTTATTGGCGGCGTTGCTGTGAAGCTTCTTTGTGCCATAGTCACGGGGCTGATACTCTCAGGATTTGGCGGCAACTTTACGGATGCGCTTGGCGGCCAGCACCTCGACCTCTCTATGGTCTTTGCAGGCCTGATTATTAGCCTGATTGCCAGCGTCTTCCAGTACGGGTGTATCCTGCAAAAACAAGATGACGAGTTGCTCTAGGGGGAATCCATGATTATTCTGCGGCTCGACCGCATGCTTGCCGAACGCAAGATCTCATCTAAAGAGCTTGCGGAACGTGTGGGCATCTCCCAGGTCAATATGTCACGCATTAAGACGGGTAAGGTTTCTGCCATACGTTTTTCAACTCTAGACGCGATATGCCGAGCACTCGACTGCCAGCCGGGCGATGTACTGGAATATATACCTGACGATGAAGCCGATAGCCTCTTTGGGCTTAAAGAGTAATATCAAGCGCCTTGCCGCCGGTACCCACAACGCAAAAAGCCCGCCAGAACGATCCGTTCTAGCGGGCTCAATCAGATATATCGGCTTCGTACTCGAAGGCTCAGGCAATCTTTACGCAAACAGGCCGTAGATGCTGATGTTGGCCTTGGCGTAGAGGCCGTTAGCATACTCGGTCCACTTGGAGCTAGCGCTCGAAGCCTGCGAGGAATACTGCTGGTAGGCGGTGTAATAGGCGGTCATGGCCTGCTTATAGGTAGCGCTATCGGCCGTAAAGGCATCGTCGGCGAAGGCCTTAGCGTAGGTGCTATCGGCGTCCTTCCAGGTGCCCTTTTCGCTATCCCACTCGTCGCCGGCAAGGTTGATGATGTAGTCGGCGTAATCCTTGCTCGCGGTATCCTCGTTGCCGTCAGAAGGCTCGGTCGGAGCGGTCGGCATGCTTGCGGAGCTGTCGCCCACCTTCTTCTTATAGAGCTTCTGCAGCGTCGCGGACTGGCGGACAATCTGCTTGGCCTGGTCCTTGGACACGCCATACTGCGTGGCCATGGTGTCGTAGTCCGAAGTGCCGATGGAATCCTCGGCGTACTTCTTCATCTCCTTGGAAGAGACGGTAATGCCCTCGTCCTCGGCGGCGTCGAGCAGGATTTTGTTACGCACGTAGGAAAGGATGACATCGGCGGAAGGGGCAGTGTAGTTGCCATCGCTATCCTTGACGGTATCGAGGCTGTACTGGCTCTCGATGGCCTCGCGCGCGGTGATGTCGCTCTTCTTGCCGTTGTAGCTATAGCTTGCCACGGTCGAGTCGAGCTGGTCCTCGGTCAGGGTCGACGAGCCAATGCCCTTGCCGCCAAAGCCACCGTTGCCGATAAAGAAGCCGACCACGGCAGCAATCACGACGGCAACCACAAAGGCGGCGATCATCGTCTTCTTGTGCTTGGATGCGTGGTCGTCCTCGTCGGAACCCAGGATATCGTCGTCCTCGTCCTGTGCCTCGGGCATCAGGTTCTCGTCGGCGGCGTCCGCGGCGATCTGAGCCTCCAGACGGGCGTCTTCCTCCTCGGCCGTCGTACCGGCGGCAATGTGCTCGGCAGACGTACCGGCGACCAAGTCGATCTTCTCTTCCTCGTCACCGTCGGGACCTTCGCCGCGCTCGATGATCTGGATGCCGTCGATCTCGTCCTTCTCGTCCTTCTTTTGAATCAGACCCATATCAGTTACTCCTTGTTAGGAAACATAGTCCCCAATAGAATACGCCCGACGGAGCGCCGGGCGTATTGATTCTTAGGTTATACGCAAACACTTAAGTACTATTTAGGCGTTTGCGGGCCGCATGCCTTAGGCGAGGTGCGCGATAACGGCATCGGCGAATGCCTGCGTGCCCACGGCGCCCTCGACGGAGCCGGTCTGGGCGCGGCGCACGTCACCGGTGACCTGCTCGCCCTCGTCGAGCGTGGCAGAGACGGCCACGCGAATGCGATTGGCCGCGTCGTTCTCGCCCAGGTGATCGAGCATCATCGCAGCAGAGAGGATCTCGGCCGTGGGGTTGGCGATATCCTGGCCAGCGATATCGGGCGCGGAGCCGTGCGTTGCCTCGAAGATGGCGCAATCGGCACCGATGTTGGAGCCGGGAGCCATGCCTAAGCCGCCCACCAGGCCGGCGCACAGGTCACTGACGATGTCGCCGTACAGGTTGGGCAGCACCAGGACATCGAAGTCATTGGGGTTCTGGACCAGGCCCATGCAGGTGGCGTCGACGATCTTGTCGTTGAACTCGATATCGGGGTAGTTTGCGGCCACCTCGCGCGCGACGCGCAGGAACAGGCCGTCGGTCGCCTTCATGATGTTGGCCTTGTGCACGGCCGTCACCTTTTTGCGGCCACAGCGGCGGGCATACTCAAAGGCATACTCCACAATGCGGCGGCTCTTGGCGATAGAGATCGGCTTAATCGAGATAGCGGAATCGGCAGCGAAGGTCTTTTGGCCCGAGCGCTCGACGAGCTGCGAGAGCTCCTCGACCTCGGCAGCGCCCTCGTCGAACTCGATGCCGGCGTAGAGGTCCTCGGTGTTCTCGCGCACGATGACCAGGTCGACATCGCGGAAACGAGAGCCGTCACCCGGCTGCGACAGGCAGGGGCGCACGCAGGCATACAGGTCGAAGTGCTTGCGCAGGGCGACGTTGACGCTGCGGAAGCCCGTACCGACCGGCGTGGTGATGGGGCCCTTGATGGCAACCTTGGTCTCGGCGACCGCATCGAGCACGTGCTGGGGCAGCGGCGTGCCAAACTCGTCCATGACGCCGGCACCGGCCTCCTGGACGTTCCAGTTGATCTGGACACCGGTGGCCTCGACCACGCGGCGCATGGCCTGGGTGATCTCGGGACCGATACCGTCACCGGGAATCAGGACTACATCGTGCGCCATAATCTGTTACTCCTCGTCTTCGGCGTCGTCAGATTTTTTAACGCTAGCACGCTTCTTCTTTTTGGAGAGATCCAGGCCGAAACGTTTAACAAGCATTTCGCAAATCTCGCTCGAACGGGCCTTGAGATAGCTGCCCTTGCCGTTCTCGGCATCGAACTTAAGGCGCAGCGCGAGCTTCTCGGCAACCTCGGCGTCGATCTCGCCCTGGCCAAACTCGTACAGGCAGCCTAGCATGTCACGGTACTCAAGATCGCCGTGGTAGCACTGGATGGCCTCGTCCAGAATGGGCCAAGCCTCGCGCGAACGCTCGACGCTCGTGGCGCCCCACACGCACAGCAGGCGGAAGGCGGCATAGCGCAGCGTGGAGGAAAGCTCGTCGAACAGCGCGGTCTCGGCGCCCTCAAAGGCATCGCCCATCTGCTCGGGGCAGGTGGTGGCGAGCGCCGTCAGGGCATCGAGGGCCTCCCAGCGGGTCTGAGCCTCGGGGCGGTCGAGCGCCTCGATCAGCGCGGGCACGCAGGGCACGACGCGCTGCGGATCGCGCTCGGCGAGCAGGTGCAGCACGCGGGCGGCAAACTGGCGAATGCGGCGTGTGGGGCAGCCGAGCTCCTGGACCAGGCGGTCGACGGCGTTCTCGTTCTCCTCTGCCAGCTGAAGCTGTGCCAGCTCCTCGTCGGTGAGCTGTTCGTCTTTGTTTTCTGCCATAGTTACCTCTTCTTACTATTTCTTGGCGTGCTTACCAGCACCCTTGCTGTCATCGGTGACCGAGATGAGCTGTCGGTCGGCCGCGCCATTGCGACGTGCACGGCGGCGCTCCTCGGCATCGCCCGCATCGGCCGCGGCGCGATGGGCCTTGTTGACGTTAAAGACCTCATCGTGCTTGCGCCACGGGCCGACGGACTCGCCAAAGCTCATCTTAAGGCCGGCGATAAAGCCGCCGAGCCAGCCGATCGGTGCAAACTGCACCAGCGGGAACAGCGAGAACACCCAGGTCAGCAGGACAACTGCCGCCGCACCCGCAAAGTTGGCAATCCAGTAGTCGCGCTTGGTGATGACGCGCTTTTCGCAGGCCCACTGGCCGCACAAGAAGCCAATGTAGATCGCAAAGATAAAGAGCACCAGCGCGAGCACCACGAACGTCCAGCTCATGGGCGCTACTCCTCGTGATGGTGGCCGCAGCAGCACTCGTGGCCGTCATCGTGGCCGTGGCCGCCGCAGCACTCGTGGTCCTCGCCGTGGTGGTGGCCGCAACCGCACTCGTGGTCGTCGCCGTGCTCGCCGCAACCGCAGCTGTCCTCGTGGGCACCGTGCTCCTCGGGACGATACTGCGACCAGTCAAGACCGGCGGCGATGGCGTCGGCCTCCTCCTTGTAGAGCACCGTGATGGCCTGGGTACCCAGCTTGGCGCCACCGATGGCGTCGAGCATGTCGTAGAGCGTAAAGGCCACGTCAGCACCGGGCAGCGCGAGCTCGCGGTCGTCGGCGTAGGCGAGCGCCAGGCGCAGGTCCTTAATGAAGTGCTCGACCATAAAGCCGGGCTTGTAGTCGCCGTCGAGCGCCTTGGGCGCCAGGCTCTCCATGGCGCCGGACTTGCCGGTGCCGCCCAGGATCATCTCGCGGGTCTTATCCAGATCCAGACCGCTCAGCTCGGCAAATGCCAGCGCATCGGCCATGCCGACCATACAGGCGCCCAGCGACACCTGGTTAGCAAGCTTGGCAGCCTGGCCCTTGCCGGCGCCATCGAAGCAGCAGATGTTGGCCGCAAAGGTGGCAAGGATGTCGCGGACCGGGGCAATGTCGTTCTCGGTGGCGCCCACGATAGCCGTGAGCGTGCCGGCGATCGCGCCCGACTCGCCGCCGGTGACGGGGCAGTCAAACGCCATGCGGCCGGAAACCTGGGCGGCCTCGGCAATGTCGCGCGCGAGCTCGGGCGAGCTCGTGGTGAGGTCGATCAGGACTGCACCGGGCTTGGTGCAGGCCAGCAGGCCGTCGCCCGCCAGGTAGAGCTCCTCGACCTCGGAGGGATAGCCCACCATGGTAAAGACGACGTCGGCGTTCGCCGCGGCATCTGCCGGCGTATCGGCCCAGACGGCACCGCGCTCAACGAGCGCTGCAGCCTTGGACTTGGTGCGGTTGTTGACCGTGACGGGATAGCCAGCGTCCAGAATGTGGCCGGCGATGGGGGCACCCATAATTCCGGTGCCGATAAATGCGACAGAGAGCTTGTTTGCCATGAAACCTTTCCTTTTAGGTTGGGTGTTATTACCAGGTTGAATACTCGGTGCCAGCGTTTGAGCTGTGAGTCGAGGGCGATTACGGACGCGTTACTTGCCTACTGACCGCGCACGCGGCGGGCGATGCGATCGGGAAGCGACGCCTTGTCGGCGCGGTTCTTACCCCAAAACGCGCAGGCCACCATGCCGGGGCCCACGTGCGAGCCAATGGTGGGACCCACGGAGCTGCGAATGATCGTGACGTCGGCGCAGCCCTCCTCCTTGCGGATGGCAGCTTCGAGCCAGTCGCCGTCCTTCTCGGCATCGGCCGTCATGATTGCGATGGGCATGGTGCGGTCGGGCACGTAGTTCTCGCGGAACGACTTGAGAATGGACTTGAGCGCCTTCTTGCGGCCGCGGTTGACGCCGATCAGCGACAGCGAGCCGGCAAGGTCGTAGGAGAGCTCGGGCTTGACATCGAGCTTTGCCGTGAGCTGCGCCGCCGCGGGCGGAATGCGGCCGCCGGCAGCTAGTGCGTCGAAGCTCTCGAGCGTAAAGTAGCCGTGGACGTAGGTCTTTGCCTCGTTTGCCCAATCGACCAGCTGCTTGGCGGTCAGTCCCGCCGAACGCTGGCGCACGGCCTCGAGCGCCAAGAGCGCGCCAGTCGCGCAGGGCAGAGCGTTGTCGACCACGTAGAGCTCAAAGTTGGGATACTCGGCACGCACGGCGTCCGCCGCCTGGCACGCGGAGTTGTAGCTCGACGACAGCGCCGAGGTAAAGCACAGGTAGACCGTGGGCGTGCCCTCTTTGGCGCACTCGGTAAAGAACTCGATATAGCGACCGAGCGACACAGCCGAGGTGGACACGTGGGCACCAGCGCGCATGCGGTCATAGAACTCCTTGGGCGCGATGCTCGACCAGATGTCATCCGTGCGCTCCTCGCCATCGATAATGAAGGGGAAACCCAGGATATCGACATCGAGGTTCGCGGCGACCTCGGGGCTAAAGTCGCAGCAGGTATCGACGACGATGCGGCAACGGTCCGAATGACCGGTAGATGCGGCCTTGTCCATCAAAGCGACTCCTTACGTAAAAAGGCGGCCACCCGCATGGGATGGCCGCCAACCGTTAACTCATGCAAGTTAACGTATTTTACTCGTCAAGTGTTTCGATACGGGGCTTGATGATGCCATATCCACCATTCTTACGGTGATACACCACATTGATGAGGCCAGTCGTCGCGTTCTCGAACACGTAGAAGTCGTGACCGAGCAGATCGGTCTGCACCAGCGCCTGCTCCTCAGTCATCGGGGTGACATCGATGACCTTCTCGCGGACGAGCAGGTCGTCCTCCTCCTCGGGCAGCAGCAGGTCGGCCAGATCCTCGACGCGCTCGACCGGTGCGACATCCGCGGCGCTGGCACCGCCCTGGCGGTTGTCCACGACCTTGGTCTTGAACTTGCGCAGCTGACGAGTAACCTTATCGGCGGAGAGATCGATGGCGGCATACATATCTGCGCCGTGCTCGGCAACGCGAATCACAGAGCCGCGGGCACGAACCGTGACCTCGACGATTGCCGGGTTGGGGTTCGAGGGGTTCTTCTCGTAGCGAAGTACAACGTCGACCGTCATGGGCTCGATGTCGAAAACCTTGAGCGCCTCGCCGATCTTCTCATCAACATGCGCACGCAGAGCATCGGTTACCGTCGTCTTGCGTCCAGAAACCTTGATATCCATACGTGGCTCCAATCTGCCTCGGGGACTTACTGTACTGGCTATGTACCCATTGCCGTGTATTTAATCACCCGGATTCTCAAAGACCCGAATAACGACTGCTTGATACCGCATACCGAAGTCTCGCACTTTTCCGTGGCAAAGTGCGCTATAGGAAGACGTCGGCGGCGTTGGATTTTTTTCTGGAAATTGGCTTTGACCTGCAGGTTTTATCAAAATAGAAAAGCCGGGCTCCCCTACTTGGGAGACCCGGCAACGCGTGTTGAAACCGTGAAGAAGCGCCTCATTTAATGCACGGAAGACGCCACCCCTACCAATAACTAGCTATTGAGCTTGTTGATGTCATCGTCGGTGATCGTGCCTTCTTGGCTAGATGACGAGCTGTCGCCGCTGTCATCAGAGGCCTCGTCGTCGGAAGACTCGGCCTCGTCGGATGTAGAGTCGGATGCCTGCATGTTGACGCCCGAAACGGTCTTGGCGGTGAGGTCGTAGGGCATCGTGCCGTACCAGACGGAGTGGACGGCCTCGAGGGTACCGTCGACCGTGATGCCGTCGAGGGCATCGCTGACGGCGCGGCACAGCTCATCGTTGGAGGCAAGGCCCGCGACGCCGAGCGTCGCGGGCGTCTCGAGCGTGCCGACATACGAGATCTGGTTCATCAGGCGCGCGAGGTAGCCGCCGGCCGTGGAGTCGCAAATCACGTAATCGACCTCGCCGGACTCGAGCGCCTCAAAGCACTCGTTGATGTTTGAGAAGGTCTTTTGATTGGCCGTGATGCTCTGCTTGGCGAGCGCCTCCTGCGAGGCCGAGGACGTCTGGACGCCCAGGGTAGCGGTATTGAGCGTGTCGGTGGAGACGTTCAGGGACTCTCCGTCGCTGGTCTTGCCAAACACAGCGGCGGCGTCGTACAGGCAGGTACCAAGCGAGCTGATGCCATCGTCCGTGGACTTGATGTTGCCAATGAAGATGTCGGCCTTCTTGTCGCTGAGCACGGAATCGGCCGAGGACGCATCGACAAAGGCAACCTTGAGACCCATACGGCATGCGAGGGCGCGGGCGGCATCGACCGCATAGCCCGTGAGGTTTCCGTCGGCGTCCTGCATAGCCTGCGGGGCGTCGGACGTATCGAGGGCGACCGTCAGGGTTCCCGGCGTGACTAGGGCATCGTCCGACACCGTGGGCGTGACGGCCTCGTACTCGATTTGGTCGATCGTGGGCGTCGTGAACGTGGAAAGTGGATTGAACGCGCATCCACTCAGGCCCAAAACGGCAATGACCGCCGCGGTCCCAGCGCCTAACCGAGCCGCGTGCATCAAGCTGCCCCTCACCATGTCCACTACCCTGCCTTCTATGTCGTATACGATCCGTGCCTTGCGCGGAATATCTGGTTGTTCCCACCAGCTGACCTGGTATTTGACCCCACACTTGCGCACCGGGGCGTTTGCTCGGGAGGCCGCAGCCACCTTCACGACTGGCCCGCTCGCCCGCGAGGCGGTATTGCCCCAAAGAAAGTAGAACGGACGGTGCGGCTTACATCTAGGACGCGCCATGATCGCGCCGCGCGCACGCGGTCGCTTACGTGGATCCCTTTGACCGCGTCTGTCTTGGACTAGGATGGACATTTCGTCCGTCCGCAACCACAGCCTGGCAGGAACGTAGCGCATTATAGCTAAGTTCAAGCTATAGTTTAAGGTTAGGGGCGTTATTCGCATCGCGAGTACAGATTTCGCAGGTCAGGACGGGCCGCACGCGCTCTGATTGAGCCCGTCGCTCCCCTATGGAAAGCCCCAACACACCCGTCTTAGGGCGCCGTGGCCAAAAAATAGCAAATATGAGTACTGTTACCAATTTAGTAGCAGGAGTTTTTGGCTCTGCAAGCTGTTTTCACGCTCTATAACGTCAGATTGATGCCAGGATATTCCACATTTGTTTAATAACTTTCTAATTTACCCCATCTTCCAGTCCCAAAATCCCTGATTTTGATGTTACTGAATTTGTAGCAGTACTCATATTTGCTATATTTTGGCCAGAGCATATATCCAACCCCCTGTTTCAGAGCATTGTTAGGCGGGTTTAAGCCCAAAACACGCCCGCAGCGTGTTAAGCAGCGCCTCTTGCTTTTTCCTGCGGGCATCGACACGATTCCGGTACCGCTTTCGCATACGCTGGTGCATGCGCCATGTGAGCGCCTCCATTGCTTCCATGTCGCAGAGTATCTCGTTATTGACCGTCGCGACCTCGATTCCCATAGTAATCAAGCCCGTGTTGCGTTTTTCATCATGGATACGTCCCCTCCGGGAGGAATGGCCCAGCTCACCGTTGTATTCCAGGTCAAACTGGGCTGCTTCCTGATACGCATCGCAAACTGCATGCGGCATCCCCGAGATTGCCTGCGCACGGTCATCGAACTCGATCTTGTAGTCGGTCTTAAAGGGACCGCAGGCAAATCCGCCATAGGAAAACGGAAGCGAAAACAGAGCGAGCATGATGCACTCCATGGGCGAGCGCAGGTTTTCTGACAAGTAGGGACACAGACGCTGCAGTTGTTTGGCCGCATTCCCCTTGCATACCGCGAGGTAATCTGCCAGACGATCGGGCGTCAGCACCGGCTCAACCTCAAAGTAGCCCACGTCTGCTGGCTGGTCCTTGTCCTTTGCAAGTTTATTCGTAACGGGCGAGGTGTAGGGAGGCAGATACTTCCCGCGGTCACTCAGCGAAATCTTAGAGCACAGCTCCTGGGCCAGGGCAAATGCCTGGATACAGCCGACCTCGCGCGCGACGGCTACGCAAAGGGCCTCGGGAGATAGACTGTACACCCCCGGTTCCACCTCTAGAATCGAGCCGGCGGGCAACTCGGAGCATACGGACCAGCTCACGCCAAGAATACGGCGGCGCTGCGCTGCAGACCCTACCAACAAGCACAAATCCTCTTGCACCTCGCCGCTTGCGGCCCCAATCCGCACCAAATCGGGAAGATAGATGTCCTCGGTCGAGGGCGACGACGTGCGCAGCACACGGCGCTCTTCATCGGGATCGAGGTCCCTCCAGCTGATGTAACCCATTTGTCGGCGCTCGGCGCGCATCATGCGCAGCGCCGAGGCGCCGGTCAGGATTACGGAGGCCGCCAGTTGCTCGCTTGTCGGCTCGATGCGTCGCGCCATCTTCACTGCCACAAAACCACCCCTACCAAACGCGTGCGACAGCGAGACCATCGACTGCTGCGGCGCCGGCACGCTTGAGCTCCGCCGAGGCTGCTGCCATGGTCGCGCCCGTGGTAATGACATCATCGATGAGCAGCAGGCGCTTGCCCCGCACATCCTCGACCGTCTCGTACATGCCCCGGGCATGCTCCCGACGCTCATCGCGACCGAGCTCTCGCTGGTCACCATGACCGTATTTGACCAGGGCGTCCAGCAACGGCACACCCGAAAGATCGCAAAACGAGCGCGCAATGGCCTCCATATGATCAAAACCACGCCGCCGAAACGCTACCGCCGTCGCAGGCACAAACACCACCGCATCCGCACCGGACAGCACACCTCCATAGCGATCGGGCGCTACGACCTGGGCATGCAGGGCGGTGTCGTAGAGCAGCTCCGCCAGATACGGAGCCAGACGTCGCTCGCCCGCATCCTTGTACGCTTTAATGATGCGCGGCAGCGGATGCGCATAGACGGCGCACGCCAGGCAGCGGTCGAGCGCCTCCGCCATTGCCGAGGACGTGCCCTCGACCGAACACTCAGTGCACAGCAAATCCCCAAACGGGGCGCCGCATCGGGTGCAGCTATGACGTGGGTCGATGAGCGTGAGCGCAGTCAGGCAGTCTTGGCAAATAAGCGTACCGGCGCGCTCGCAGCCGGCACATCGTGTTGGCGACAATGCCTCGAGCGCCTCGCGTGCCACCCACTCGGCAAACGGTAGCAATTCGTCCGCAAACGGTAGGGCGCCGGCGCCCAGTAGACGGCTCAATATGTTCAGATGGCTCTTCAAGACACAACCCTCCCTACGTTCGGTCGCAGGGAGGGTTGTTGATTCGGCGCTATGATACCCCGATGCGCTCGGGGCAAGGCGGGCTAAATCCGCTCGCGGGCGTTATTCGCCGGCGGGCGGTTGTGGTGCGGACGAAGACGGGGCCGAGCCCTCGCCACCATCCTGGCGCGGCTTGCGGGAACGGCGACGGCGACGGCGCTTTTGACCCTGGTCGGCCGAGCCCTCGCCACCGCGATCCTCGCGCGGCTCGCGCTCGTCACGAGCGGCGCCACGCGAAGCCTTGGCAGCCGCTCCCCCGCCATCTCCGGGACGACGGCGCGTAACCTTGACCTCGCCATCCGAGACCTGATCGGCCACGGAGGGCACTGAGGGCTTCTGCTGCGCGCCCGAGGAATGGCGACGGCGCGGACGCGGCGCGCGCTCCTCCTCGCCACGTGACTTGCCGCCCTTGTCGACAGGCGCGTCGGAGGCCGAGGCGCCCTTGGAAGCGGCACCAGCCTCGCGAGCAGCTGCGGCGCGGAAGGCGTCCTCGCGCTCCTCGCTCGACAGATGACGGCGGCGGCGACGTGTGGGGTTCATGCCACCGCCGCGATTCTGCTGCTGGGGCTGCTGAACCTCGCGCTCGCGAGAAGCGTTCTTGCCCGCGGGAGCGGCCTCGCCGGCATCGCCCGAACCCGCGCGCTTGCGGCGGCGACGTCCACCGGCAGCCTCCTCGGCCTCGGGTGCCTCGGCCTTGCCGCGACCCTTACCGCGGCCGCGACCCTCGCCCTGGCTCTGAGCAGCTCGGGCATCGGAATCGGCATCGCGACGACGGCGCTTGGGCATCGACGTACCGGCCAGACGGTCGGCACTCGACAGGCCATCGCCCACGTCGACGCCGTTCTCGCGATCGAGTTCCATGAGCGCCAGGCGCATCTCGGGCGACTCGATGCGCTCGAGCACGTCACGCGTCACGCAGTCGGGGCGGCAGTTGCAGCCCTGCTCGGCAGCCTTCTTTTTGCAGCCCTCCGAGCACGTCATATCGACTAGGTTGACCTTAAAGACCTTGCCGTTCTCCAGGCGCAGCACCAGCTGCTCACGCGGCGTGTCATACTCCTGAATACGCGCCTTGCCAAGCGGCGTATCGATGAGCGTCTTCTTTTTGGGCGCACGGCTCTTAAAGTCCTTGTACGCCTCGAACTCATAACGCAGGCAGCACATCAGGCGGCCGCACACGCCGCTGATCTTGGACGAGTTGAGCGGCAGGTCCTGCTCTTTTGCCATGCGAATCGAGACGGGCTCAAACTGTCCGCCAAAGCGCGTGCAGCAGAGCTCCTGTCCGCACTGGGCATAGCCGCCCACCAGACGGGTCTCGTCGCGCACGCCGATCTGGCGCATGTCGACGCGAATATGCAGCGTCGAGGACAGGTCCTTGACGAGCTGGCGAAAATCGACGCGCTCCTCGGCCGCAAAGTAGAACACGGCCTTCTCGCCGCCAAACAGGTACTCGACGCCGACCGGCTTCATCTCGAGGTCGAGCTCCTTGACCAGGCGGCGGAAGTCGACCATCGCCTCGTCGCCTTGGATGGCCAGGTCGTCGGCAAGCTGCAAGTCGATGTCGCTCGCCACGCGCAGCACGGGCTTGAGCGGCTGACCGATTTCGTCGAGCGGCACCTCGAAGGGGTCGGCCGTAACCAGGCCGATCTCGGTTCCGCGCTCGGTGGAGCAAATGGCATAATCGGCCTCGAGGATATCCAGATCCTGCGGGTCGAACCACAGGTCGCGCGAGGCGTAGGTAAACTTAACGGGTACGACTAACGGCATTTCAGTGCCTTCCTGATATCGAATAGCATGACCTCGATGGCCAGCTGGGGAGTAACGTTTCTGGCGATGTTGCGCTCGGCGGTCGCGACTGCCTCGAGCGCCTGGGTGGCACCCGCAACATTGGTCGCGGCGGCAAGCCGACCGATCGTGTCGCGCACGTCTTCGTTCACCACGTCGGCTGCCTCGTCCTGAAGCGTCAGTAGCACGTCGCGCATGAGCGTCCGCGCGCTCGCCAGCGCTTCCATGATACCCGAACGCTCGCGCGCGTTGAGTTCGCGCTTGTTGCGGTCCTCAAGCTGCTTCAATGCTCCACGCGACAGGTAGTCGGCGTTTTGCTCGAGCACCTTTTCCTGCGTGGACTTGACCTCGGCGAGCGGCGCCTTAACGGCGACGATGAGCGACTTGGCGCGGCTGAGCACGTCGGCCTCGTCGGCGGCGATGAGCGAGTCGATGGCGCGAACCATCTGACGGCGGGCGTCCTGGCGCTCGGCGCTCTTGAGGAACTCGATGCCACGCGTGGGACTCCCCGCCACGGCGACGGCCATGCGACAACGCGCAATATCCTGACCGGTGGCGCGGCTCACGGCCTGCGCGGCGACGGCGGGCGACACCAGCCGAAACGGCACGCACTGGCAGCGGCTCACGATGGTGGGCAACATCACGTCTGCCGAGGTGCCCAGCAAGATAAACATAACGCCCTCGGGCGGCTCCTCGAGTGTTTTGAGCAGTGCGTTGGCGGTGTTAGCGCGCAGCTGCTCGGCACGGTCGATGATATAGACCTTGGCCTTGGCGCGGATGGGCGCCAGTGGCACGTCATCGAGCAGCTCACGGGTCTGGGCAATGAGGTAGCCCGTGGCACTCTCGGGCGTGTAGTAGTGCACGTCGGGGTGCGTATGGCGGGCGACGCGCACGCAGCTATCGCATGAGCCGCAGCCATCCTGCTCGCACAGGAATGCCTGGGCAAGCGCCCACGCGGCATCGAGCTTGCCCGCGCCGGGCGCGCCCAAAAACAGGTAGGCGTGCGACGCGCGACCGCTCGCGACGGCATTGGTCAAAAAGTCGCGCACGCGCTGTTGGGTGTCGAGCTTGGCCAGCAGGCTTGCCTGAGCGGGGGCCATGTTACTCGGCCTCCTGGGCAAGCGCGGCGGTGACGGCGTCCTGGGAAATGTCGAGGCCGTAGGCGCGTACCTGCTCGACCGTCTGCGCGAAGACGTCCTCGATGGACGCGGTGGCGTCGATGAGCTTTACGCGGTTTGGTTCCTCGGCGGCAATGGCGCAAAATCCCTGGTAGACACGCTCTTGGAAGGCCATGCCCTTAGCCTCCATGCGATCTGCCGCGCCACGGGCTGCCATGCGCAGCGCCGCCTGCTCGGGCGTGATGCGATAGACGAGCGTGAGCGCCGGGTGCGTGCCCGCGACGGCCAGGTTGTTGGCATCGCGCACCATCTGGCGATCGAGGCCATCGGCAAACGCCTGGTAGCAGGTCGTGGAATCGTAGAAGCGATCGCACAGGACCACCTTGCCGGCAGCGAGGGCGGGCACGATGACCTCGTGCACCAGCTGGGCACGCGCCGCCTCGTAGAGCAGCAGTTCGCAGGTGTCGCCCATCGCCGTATTGGCGGGGTCGAGCAGCAGAGCGCGGATCTTTTCGCTGATGGCGGTGCCGCCCGGCTCGCGCAGGTTCACAACCTGGTAGCCAGCGAGCTCGAGCGCACGGGCAAGCAGGCGCGCCTGCGTGGACTTGCCGGCACCGTCGACGCCCTCGAGCGTGATAAAGCTATGTTGAGCGGGCTCAAAAGCCATGGGCGCAGCCCCTTCCTACAAGGCGCGTAAATGCAGATATACCAACCAAGCCATGATACCCCAGTGCTCGGTGCGTCCCCAATAGCTAAAGTGCCTTTCCAAAGTTGCGGTGAAATAGGGACTGACTGAAGCTCCGAGACCGCCAACAGTCCCTATTTCACCGCAACTTATGATGGGGAATTTTGGACGCTGGGTATAATCGTCGTATTGCATTGAAATGTGGCGAAAGGAGTGGCAATGTCTCGGTATTGCGCCTCGTGCGGCAAGCTTCTTGCAGATAATGCCAAGTTCTGCACCTCGTGCGGTGCACCCGTTGAGCAAACAACCGCGAGCGATAGCCAGCCCGCTTTTGAGCAGACAGGCTCCCTTGATACGCCGCAAGCCAAGGCGGACGACCCCCTCGCCTATCGCCCCGACCCCGCCGCAAGCCCCGCGGCCGTCGAGACCACGCAGCGCATACCCGTCGCGAGCGGCTCGCCCCAACAGCAGCCGGCTCCCGCATACGCGCCCGCTTCGCCACAGACCCCCGCTCCCAAAAAGAGCGGCATCGGGCCGCTTATCGCCGTTATCGTTGTGCTGGTGGCGATCATCATCGCCCTGGTCGTTTTCTTTGTGATCAAGCCTTTCGACAACGCCGCCACGCAGACGACTGCCGAGGTAGCTAAGCTGCACCATGACGTCGACGACGATGACCTAAAGCCTCTCGGCGATCCCAACAGCCTGTACGACGATGATGACGATGACGATGACGACGAGGATGGCGGCGAAGCAACGCTCTCCGAGCAGAATCTCTACCGCCGACTGAGCGAATACTACGACCTGCTCGAAGACCTCGACAACTACGTCCGTGGCTGCGCGCAGAACTTCAACGGCAGTTATCTGGAAGAGGATCGAACCGCCCGTCAAAATCTCGCCGACGTCGCCGAGCGCACGGAGGACACCATCGAGCAGTATTACGACATCGTCGAGGACCTAGACGTTCCGACGAGCTCCAAGAACTACAGCTCCTGGAAGGACATCATCGCCCTGTACGACGACCTGGATCACCGCATTGACGCAATCTGTGATGCCTGGGAGATCAGCCTGAAATACGCCAAGCCTGCGGACCACAAGAATGAGATCGTGGCGCCGCTGTCGCGCGACAACGTGGCGGGCACCAATGACAATAAGTACCGCCTAGATTTTGAGGAGCGCTATCCCAGCGCCAAGCCTGTCGAGGTGAAGTAATCCCAACAACTGATCAAAACTTGCGGTGAAATAGGGATTGATTAGGCCTTTTGCCAGCAAAAACAGTCCCTATTTCACCGCAACTTAGAAGTGGGGCCGGGTGCACATTTGCATTTGCGCGCCCGGCCCCGCCTTGTCTATATGTGCTCGGATATGCGCTCGGTTACTTGTCGGCGGCTGCTTTCTTGGCAGTCGACTTCTTCGCGGTCGTCTTCTTGGCGGCAGTGGCTTTCTTAGCCGTCGTCTTCTTGGCGGCAGTGGCTTTCTTAGCCGTCGTCTTCTTGGCCGCCGTCGTCTTCTTGGCCGCGCTCGCCTTGGTCGTGGTCTTGCGACCGCGGGCGGGCTTCTTCTCCTTGGTCGGGCAGTCCATGTTCACGCAGATGCGCCACGGACCGCGCGCCGTGTTGACCACCACGATGGGGGCGCCGCACTCGGGGCAAGTCTCACCCGTCGCCTCGAGCTTACCGCGCGCCGGCAGAGGATAGCTCACGCCGCAGTCATCGTAGTTGGTACAGCGGATAAAGCGCTTGCCGCTCTTCTCGCTCTTGTGCGCGATCAGGTCGCCATGGCGTCCGGCCTCGGCGCACACCTTGCACTCGCCCACCTTAAGGTCAGGCTCGTAGTTGGTGGGGCACGTGGGGTTCACGCAAATCTCGAAGGCCTTCTGGCGGAACGGCTGGCACTTAATGCGCGGCGCGCCGCACTCGGGGCACACGGCTGCCTCGCCCTCGAGCGGGCTCACCTTGACGCCGCTCGGCACCGGATAGGTCACGTCGCAGTCGGGCCAGCCCATGCAGCCAATGAAGCTGCCGCGGGTCTTGGCACTCGTCTTCATAACCAGGTCCTTGCCGCACTTGGGGCAAGCGCCCACGCGCGCATCGGCCGTGACGGCGTCGCTGATGGCGTCGCCCAGCTCCTGCGTATGCTTGAGCAGCTCGTCGAGCACGCCGGCCAGCAGCGCGCGCGAATGGGTCACGACATGCTCTTCGGTGTCCTCGCCGCGCTCCACGCGAGTCATGTCGCCGTCGAGCTCGCTGGTCATATCGGGGCTCGTGATGCGCGGGGCAAACTGCGACAGCGCGTCGATGATGGCGATGCCTAGCTGGCTCGGCTCCACGGGATCGTTTTTGAGGTAGCGCACGGCGTACAGGCGCTCGATGATGCTCGCGCGCGTGGACTTGGTGCCCAGGCCGCGCTTTTCCATCTCCTGCACGAGCTTGCCCTGGCTGTAGCGCGCGGGCGGCTCGGTCTGCTTGGCCTCGAGCTTAATGTCGAACACGTCGACCGTATCGCCCTGCTCCAGCGGCGGCATCTGCTCATCGCGCTTAAGGCCGTACGGATAGGCCTCGCGGAAGCCAGGGGTCACGAGCACGTCACCCGAGGCCACGAACGGCTCGCCGTTGACGTCGAGCTCGAGCTTGGTGTTCTCAATGGTCGCAGGACCCATAAGCGTCGCCAGGAAGCGACGGGCGATGAGGTCGTAGAGCTTGCGCTGACCGCCGTCGAGCGTGGACGGATCGCCCTCGCCCGTGGGATAGATAGGCGGGTGGTCGGTGGTCTCGACCTTGCCGCGCGTGGGCTTCATGGGGCCGGCGAGGACCTTTTTGCATACGGGCGCCAGCGCCGGGTTGATCTTTGCAAGGTCACTCACCACGGCGCCCAGGTCGAGCGTCGCGGGGTACACGGTGTTGTCGACACGCGGGTAGCTGATGAGGCCCGCCATGTAGAGGGACTCGGCGATGCGCATGGTACGCGCAGGCGAGATGCCCTCGGCTGCGGCGGCAGCCTGCAGCGAGGTGGTCGCAAACGGCGTGGGCGGCTGCTGCTTGCGCGAGCGCTTGGTCACCGCGGCGACGGTTGCCGTCTTGGCACCGTCAACGTGACCGTACGCCGTCTCAGCAGCATCCTTGTCGGTAAAGCGCGCCGTCTTGTGCGCGATCTTAAAGCGATCGTCCTCGGCAGCGCCTTGCGCGGCACCCATGCCGCGAATCTGCCAATAGTCCTCGGGCACAAACGCCATGCGCTCGCGTTCGCGCTCGACCACCAGGGCAAGCGTCGGCGTCTGCACGCGGCCGGCGGAACGCACGTTGCCAAAGCCGCCAAACTTGGCGAGCGTCAGGTAGCGCGTGAGCACCGCACCCCAAATGAGGTCGATGTGCTGACGGCTCTCGCCGGCGTCGGCCAGGTTCTGGTCGAGCGAGACAAGGTTATCGAAGGCCTGCGTGATCTCGGCCTTGGTAAACGAAGAATACTGGGCGCGGGCGACCGGCAAGTCGGGCGCCACCTCGCGCACCTTGTTGAGGGCGTCCGAACCAATCAGCTCGCCCTCGCGATCGAAGTCCGTGGCGATGATGACGCTGTCGGACTTTTTGGCGAGGTTCTTAAGCGAGCGGATGAGTTCCTTCTCGGCCGGCAGCTTAATGACGGGTGCCCAGGTGAGATAAGGCAGGCTCTCGAGCTTCCAGCCCTTGATGGAGATGCCATCGGCAAGAAACGGCTTGCGCTTGGTGTCGTAGGGCGGACGAGCCAGGCCATCGGGCATGTCGGCCGGCAGCATCTCGCCGTCCTCAGTAACCGAATACCAGCCCAGCTTTTTATCGAACAGCACGCTGTCGCAAAAATCGGGCGCAAGGATGTGACCGGCAAGACCGATCGTCACGCACTCCTCGCCCTTCCACTCAAAACGGTAGATGGCGGTGTTGTACACCTTGTCCTTTTTGGGTCTACCCGTGGACAGACGCTCGGCAATCTGCCGCGCGGCGTCGTTTTTCTCGGCGATGATGAGCTTCAAAAGAGGCTCCTATCTCGTATCTCTACGGCTACGCCCGCCCGTATGGCGGCCGACTTACGCCCTTGCTTGCTCGATCTGCCCGATGAGCCAATCGCACCAGGCATCCATGCCCTCGCCCTTGCGCGCGCTCACGGCAAACCGCGGCGCCTGCGGATTGAGGTCATCGAGTGTCTTAGTATACCTATCCATGTCAAAATCGAAAGCCGGGGCCACGTCGACCTTATTGAGCAGCTGCGCGCCGGCGTGCTGGAAGATGCCCGGGTACTTGATGGGCTTGTCGTCGCCCTCGGGCACCGAGAGAATCATGATGGACAGGTTCTCACCCAGGTCAAAGTCGACCGGGCAGACCAAGTTGCCCACGTTTTCGATAAAGATGACGTCGATGTTCTCCAGACCGACGGCCTGGTCGAACGCGTCAACGGCCTCCATGATCATGTTGCCCTCGAGGTGGCACAGGCCACCCGTGTTGATCTGGATGGCGGGCATGCCGGCTTCCTTCATGGTGATGGCGTCGACATCCGAGGCAATATCGCCCTCGATGACGGCACAGCGCAGGCCAGCCTTGTCGCGCAGGCGCTCGTTGGTGCCCAGGATCGTGGTGGTCTTGCCCGAACCGGGGCTCGACAGCACATTGATCACATAGGTGTTTGTCTCTTTAAATCGCTGTCGCAGCTGATCTGCCAGGCGCTCGTTGCGCGACAGGATCGGCGACGCGATATCAATCGTTTTCTCAGCCATACTTGGCACTCCTTACTTTGGCCCCTTTATACCCCATCACCAGATGGCTAGCGGGCTAATCGTCGGGGGTTTCGATTTCGATACTCGCGATATCGAGCTCGCGGCCGTGCAGTAGGCGCACGTTGGCACCACCACACTGGGGACAGCGGCAATGGAAGCGGTCGTGCTCAAAGACCTCCCCGCAGTCCAGACACTCGCTTTGTGGATGGACTTCCTCCACGGCAAGCTCGCAGCCTCGCGTGAGCGAGTCCTCATCGCGAAATGTCTCCCACGCAAAGTCGAGCGCCTCGCGCACAACTTCGGTCATATCCCCGATACGCAGCGTTACCAAAACGGCGCGCGAGGCCCCCGCCCCACGCGCCGCGCGAATCACTGTATCGAGTATGCCGTTGACAATGCCAACCTCGTGCATACCGATTTACTCCTCGTCGTCCTCATCGTCCGAGAACAGGTCCAGACGGCTCACAAACAAGCCCTCCTTGCCCTCGCGCGCGGTAATGACCACGCGGGCAATGGCGAGCGAAATCTCGTAGAGCGAGAGCAGGGCACCATACATGAGGCCCAGCGTAACGGGCGAGCCGTCGGGCGTAATCACAGCCGAGCCCACAAGCAGGCCAACGTATACGTAACGCCAGGCACCGCGGAAGGCCGCGTAGGACACGATGTGGAAGACGGACAGATAGAAGATGATGAGCGGCAGCTCAAACGCCACACCAAAGCCGATCATAAAGAGCAGCTCCATGTTGACGTAATTCTCCAGATCGGGCAGCGCCGTAGCGACGGCCGAGGTCTCGCCGATGAGCCACTCAAAGCCCGCAGGAATGATGATGAAGTAGCAGAAAATTGCGCCCAGGAAGAACAGCACCGTCGAGGCGAGCACCGTGGGCACGACCCATTTGCGCTCGTTGGGACGCAGTGCCGGCAGGAAAAATGCCAGAATCTGCCAGATAATCATGGGTGTACACATGACCACGGCCATCTTGATGGCCAGCGAGAAACGCAGGCCAAAGCCGCCGAGTGTGGTGGTGATGTAGAACTTACCGTCCGGCACAAAGGAGCGGATGGGGTCTTCCAAGATGTCGAGCACCACAGGCGTGGCGAAATACAGCACGATGGCGGCGGCAAACACCGACACAACCACGATGGTCAGGCGGCGACGGAGCTCTCCCAGGTGATCGAAGAGCGGCATACGCGCAGGTCCGATAGGCATTACTCATCGCCTCCCTTCGGGGCATCGGCGGCAGCGGCGTCGCCCTCGGCCTCGAGCTCGCGAGCGAGCTGGTCGACGACGGCCTTGCGCTTGCGGGGACGACGGGCGTAGAGGTCGGCCGTCGTGGGCTCTGCCGGCTCGGGCTCGGACTCCGGCTCTGCAGCAGGCCCGGGCTCGACGACAGGCTCGGCGGCAGCGGCAGGCTCGGCACCCTCGGCCTCGGACTCCTCAGCAGCACCCTCGCCCTCGGCGGCAGCCTCGCTCGCGGCCTTCTCGGCAGCAAGACGGGCGCGACGCTCGGCAAAGGTCTCCTTCTTGGCGGGAGCTGCCGTCTCGGCGGCATCCTCGTCCGCATCGGAATCGTCGTCGGTCGCAGCAACCTTCTTGGGCTTGACCGGAGCCGAAGCGGCCTCACTCACCGGATCGATAATCTCGGACTGAACAACGGCCGTCATCTTTTCCTGCGTCTCGCGGAACTGACGGATGGCACGGCCGATCGTGCGGCCCATCTGCGGGAGCTTATCCGGGCCAAACAGCAAAAAGCCGAAGACCACGATGATCGCGAGCTCACCCTCTCCAATACCAAACACACATACCTCCAAGGCTCGATGTGAGTCGAGCCCGCACCGCGCCATTCGGCCGGAACTCGTCTATTCATTCGGTCAAGTATAGCGCCCGGACGCCAAAACGTCCGAGCGCATCACAAACATATGCCAAACGGCACGCCCTTTTGGGGGCAAAGATTATGCAGCGGTGATCGAAATCTCCTGGTCGACACCTAACAGCTGGACCACGCGCATCACCGGGGGCTGCACATTGGTGCAGCTAAAGCGCTTGCCGTGGTCGACCGCGTGGTGCGCGGCGCCCACGAGCACGCCAATGCCCGTCGAATCGATGTAGCTCACCTGGGCAAAATCGAGCTCAACGGCCTCAGTGGGCTGCTCGAGCGCCAGGTCGATGGCATTGCGCAGGCTATCGGCGTTAGAGATATCGATCTCGCCGGTTACCTTAATGGTGTAGAGCTCTGGCGTGGGGTTGGTGGAAATACCCAAATCCATGTATACGCTCCTTTACATATCGAAAGTGCTGATAGTACGGGAAGCCGCGCGTTAGGCGCGCTCGGCACGCGCAAGCTCGGCAGCGACCAGCTTCACAGCCAGCACCAGCACATCGAGCGCGGCCTCCAGGTCCTCGACCGTGGGATAGCTCGGCGCGATGCGGATGTTGGTGTCGCGCGGATCCTTGCCATAAGGCCAGGTGGCACCAGCCGGTGTGAGCTTGACGCCCAGGTCGGCACAAAGCGCGGCGACCTTTTGGGCCGAGCCCTCGGGACCATCGAAGCTCACAAAGTAGCCGCCGCGGGGATGCGTCCAAGTAGCGCAACCCGTATCGCCCAAGCCCTCGGTGAGCTTGCGCTCAACGGCCTCAAAGCGCGGGCGCAAAAACTCGGCATGCTTTTTCATGTGCTCCTTGACCGCCTCGATGGTGGGAAGGAAGCGCACGTGACGCAGCTGGTTGAGCTTATCGGCACTGATGAGGCCGGCCTTCAGGCGCTTGGAGAACTCGGCGATGACCGCGGGGCTCGCACCGATAAAGCCGATACCGGCGCCCGGGAAGGTGATCTTGGACGTCGAGGCAAAGGCCACCACGCGGTCCTCGGTGCCCGCCGCGCGAGCGAGGTCAAAAATGTTTGCGAGCTCATCGGTCTCGTCGGTCTCGTCGTACAGGTCGTGCACGCAGTAGGCGTTGTCCCAGAAGATGCGGAAATCGGGCGCGGCCGTGGGCATCTCGACCAGGCGACGCACGGTGTCCTCGCTAAAGGTGATGCCCGTGGGGTTGGAATACTTGGGCACGCACCAGATGCCCTTGATGGAGTCGTCGGCGGCAACCAAGCGCTCGATCTCGTCCATGTCGGGGCCGTTGTCGGTCATCGCGACGGGGACATTCTCGATACCCAAGTCGGCAGTGATGCCAAAGTGGCGGTCGTAGCCGGGAACAGGGCACAGGAACTTGACCTTCTTGCCGTCATGCGCGGCCTCATAAGCCTCCCAAGGCTCGCTACCGCACGAGCCGCAGCGCCAGAACATGCCGGCGATATCGTGCTCGATCAGCAGGCTCGACGAACCCAGTACGAGCGTCTGCTCGGCGGGGCAACCCAGGAACTCCCCCGCCAGCTTGCGTGCCGAGGGAATGCCCTCAAAGCAACCGTAGTTGGAGCAGTCGACGTTGCCGTCGTGCAGATCGGCATCGGCATTGAGGATATCGAGCATGGGTCGAGAGATGCCCACCTGGGAGGGCGACGGCTTGCCGCGGGCCATGTCGAGCGCCAGGCCCTTGGCCTTGACCTCGGCGACCTCGGCTTTGAGCGCCTCGATGGCGGCATCGAGTTCGGTGGTTTCCATCTTCTGGTAGATCGTCTGCATGGGTGCGACCTTTCGCGAAGCGGGACGTTGCAGTTCGTCTAAGTATAGACCGCCACTGCCGCAACGGTATGAAGCCGTGATAGATTAAGTCCATCGCAATGAATTACGACATCGCCGCGCATGCCGGCGTGGGGCGCCCAAGGAGGCACTATGGAGTACGGATCGTTCCAGGCCGAGGAATTCGGCGACCTGCAGCGCCTGGTCGACGGACTGTTTTATGACCGCCGCGCCATCGACCGCCTGGATCTCATCGTGCAGGCCGAGATCTTGGACCTCGCGCCCGACCTCATGGAAATCGTGAACCTTTTGCCGCCCGGCTACTACGACCGCCAATCGCTTTGTGACCAGCTCAACTCCGCCTTGGCCGCCCACGGCTGGGGCGCCGTCTACGGCACCGTGGAATGAGCCTCGAGGCCGGGTCGCGCGCGCAGACGTGGTGTAAGAGTGTCCTGAGGTCCGTCGCTGCAAGTCCCGATGTTACTCCTTCTTGAGG
>NZ_JBDMSK010000012.1:0-60208 GCF_039758815.1 Collinsella aerofaciens
GCGACGCGGAAATCGCGCGCCGTTGCCGCGCCCCGCAGTGCCCGCTTCCCCCGAGAACAATTATCAGTGCAGGTAGAGGCCTAGGTTCACATCTACGAACCTAGGCATACGGAGTCATTTGGCACATCTTGGTGGTACAGGACCACCGCAAAGGGGACAGGCACCTTTGTGGTGGTATGTCCCTACGACCAAGGAGGCCGTTATGAACGTAAGCCACTTTGACAAGCAAGCTCAACGTGAGTCCACCTGCTCGCTTGCTCACGGTACCTGGCGTTGTGTGGGTGCCAAAATAGCTTGCGCCGGCGCGTGTGCGCTTATGGTCGGTCAGTTGCTGCTGCCGAGCGTGGCGCTGGCGACGGAATGCGCCGATCCCGCCGCTGGGACGGATGAGGTTGCCGCGGCTCCGGTGACGCCGACGGTTGCGGAGGATACGGCTGCAACGACCGCGCCAGCTGCTTCGACCGCGCCTGCAACCGATGCTGCTCCGGCGGCGCAAGCCACCGTTGAGCCTCAGCAGACAATCCCAGCCGATGCCGCCAATGAGCCTAGCGGTGCTGCGCTCGCTGGGCAAAACGCTTCTGGCGACGACAACGCCGCCATGCCGGCGAGCAACGCCATCATGCCCTGTGGCGTGACCGATGTGACAGGCGGGGGCGGCGTTAGGGTCAATACGACCGTGGTCGATCATTATACGAACTGCGAGCTTTCGGACAACATCACGCTCGAAAAGGGCCAGTCGTATACCCATGATTTTCCCGATGTTGAGGGTGGCATTCCAGAAGCGCTTGCGAGCGAAGTTGTCGAGGTTAAGTACTACAGGGCCGATGCCGCTTCGGGCACTCTGGTCGAAGTTCAGGATGCGTCCATGTCCGACGTGACGGCTCGCTTCGAACCCGTTGGCAATCACATGAGGCTGACGCTGACCTTTACGGGTGGCGCGGCAGGCGGCTCGTATCGACTCACGCGCAATGAGGCTCTCTATATTGGCTCGGCACTGGAGTATACCGGAACTGACTATGAAGGCAGCTCGACTATCCTCAACGAAACCAGGTACGATTATTACCTCCGCTACGCCATCAATAGCGAAATTACGCTCGTTGCGTCAGAAAACGAAGCCCTCCATAACCTGAACGTCAACGACGTGAAGACCAACTACGCGCCCGGCGAGGCGCCCCGCGCGACCGCGACGATTCCCGCTGCTGACGCCGACAAGTACGAGATCGCCTACGAGTGCTGGGAGGAGATGGATGGCAGCGACCCCGCGGAGCTCACGCCCGTTGCCTTCTGGTATTCCGACCCCGCCAAGTATCCGACGGGAGCGAGGAGGATCGAACACTTCGAAGAGGGCAAGTTCTACATGTATTCCGTCGAGCTGAGGCTCAAGGGCGACAATACCGTGGGCAATGACTGCATGATGTACGTCAACGGCCATTGGACGCACCACATCAAGACCGTCAACGGCGTCTTCGCGCCAAACGCTGACAATATGCTGTGCGAGCAGCCGATCGACGAATGGCGGGCCATCGACGTTATCGAGATCAACGGCGCCACGACCACCTTCAAGGCAGGCGATAAGCCGGTCTTTACGGCGAATGTTCCGACGGGCTCCAACTTCCTTCCTCAGTGTGAGTACTGGACGGGTAGCGACGGCAGCGAAGTGAACTCTCAGGAGTTCTGGGATCAGAACATCACGAACCACATCGACGCCTTTAAGCCTGGCGTGACCTATCGCTACGGTATCTACCTCAAGCCCGCGCGCGGATTCTACTTTACGCCCAACACCAAGCTGGTGATCAACGGCCAGGAGTGCGGCTACCAGATGGGCGAAGCGAGTGTAGTTGATCCCGAGAGCGGCTGTATCTTCACTCTGTGGCTCAACACCGATTTGACCTTTACGCCTGAAGCCACGCCGACTCCCGATCCGCAGCCTACGCCGGATCCCAATCCGACGCCGCAGCCCGAGGTCAAGCCCGAAACCAAGCCTGAGACGAAACCTGAGACCAAACCCGCGGCTAAGCCGGCCACGACAACCGCCACGACCAAGACGGTTGAGAAAGCCGCGCCGACCAAGAAGGGCGATGCTGTCCTGGCTACCACGGGAGATACCACCGTAATGACGGTCACCGCCCTAGGTATCGCTGGCGCAACCGTTGCCGCTGCCGGCATCGCCGCAACCAAGCGCCGCAAGCGTTAGGTTTTGGCGGCGGCGCCCATCCTCGGCTTTAGCAAAATCTCAATCTGTAACACCAAGCCAGTCAAAACGGCTCTAGATGTTACAGATTGAGATGAACCGAATGGCCGCCAACCTAACGTCTCGATCTGTAACACGTAGCGGGGAATTTGGTCTCTAACTGTTACAGATTGAGACAAAGCGGGGGCGGCTGGAGCAATATCTCGATCTGTAACAACTACAAGGCTCAACAGGGCCTAACTGTTACAGATCGAGACAAACATCGGAATCGGTTCGCCGACCAGACCCCAAACCGCCACAAAGGTGCCTGTCCCCTTTGTGGCGGTTTGCGCAGGTAGAACGGTAGGTTCGTATATATGAACCTACCGTTCGCTTTGTTTTTGGACAACGATTACGCTGGATGACTTTTGGTTTGCAGGAAAGGAACGACCATGAGGTGGACTACTGTTCGAGCGCTTTGCCGCCGCCTGACCGTTGCCGCGGTGACCCTCACCATGGTGACGGGTTCGTTGCCCGCGGGCGCGTTTGCCGAGACCCTCACCACCGACGGCACTTTTGTGCAGACGGATAACGACCAAGCAGCCGATGCCGACGCCGCCGACCCCGCGCCCGATGCCGCCGACGCCGCGCCCGATGCCGGCGCTGCCGACCCCACAGTGCTCGATACCGGTGACACCCCTACGCCCCCGGACTCCGAGATTGCATCGGCGGCAGGCCTGACGGGCGCTGGGCAGACCGAGAGCACGCCCGTGGCCACGCTTGCCACCGATCTTGTCGAGGGGAAGGAGCTCGCCGAACAGCAGAAGCAGGAGGAGACCGCCGAAGCCGAAGCAACCTGGAATGAGGATCTTGGGCTCTGGATGACCTCGAAGGGCGCCACGGGCGTAAAGGACGAATACGACGATGGCTACGTGGCCGGCGAGCAGACCCCCGCGCAGTACTACTTCTCGATTGATAGCCTCACCAACGAAATTTCTATCGAGTATGGCGACGCGGGCATTACCACGTTGGAGGTGCCCTCGACCATCGACGACAAAAATGTCGTAAGCCTTACGGGTATGGGAAGCGCTGCGCTCACATCGATCACCTTCGCCCCTAATTCGCATGTCCGCTCGGTTGGAGGCTTGGGCGGCAGCAGCATCAAAGAGATCGCACTGCCCGATTCGGTCGAGGAGCTCAAGAGCTATGCATTCTACAAAAGCAAGACGCTCCAAACGGTAACCTGGCCCAACAACGCGGCCTTTACCACGATTCCCGAGCAGGCCTTTAAGGAATGTGAACAACTTGACGACAAGGTGGTGGCAACGCTGCCGACTTCGGTCAAAACTATCGACTATCTTGCATTCGCCTATTGCGGCGTGCCACAGTTCTATGTCTCGGACACAACAGTGCTCACCTTTACGCAGATCAATGTGCCGGGCACGGTGGAGCGGATTGAGCGCAATGCCTTTGACGGGTGCTCGCATGTGTCGTCGGTGACGATCGGCGACGGCGTTAAATATATCGGGGCGCTCGCGTTCGCCTCTCTTGATCCTGCGATTGCCGGCAAAGAGATTGTGCTACCCAAAAGCGTGGAAATGATAGAGTGGGGAGCTTTTGAGAACACGAGATACGGAAACGAGACGAACCATAATGCCGTTGCCCTGCGCGTGATGAACCCCGATCTTCAGTTTGGTGAGGCGGGCTATCCGGGCGACTATAATGAGCGCGTGACAATCGATGGCGTAACGTATGCGATTCCCTTTGGTGAAGGCCAGACCATCTATGCCTATGCGACCGATTCGGCTGGCAACCCCTCGATGGTCAAAAAGCTTGCCGATGCCGTGGCCGATCGCAAGGACTCCGTCGATTCCTCGAAGCCTGCCTACACGTTTGAGTGGATGGGCGAGGCGGCCCAGGTGACGGGCAAACTTCCCCAGGGCGCGGCGGCCGTGCTCGTGCAGGCGGGGCAGTCCACGCCGCTGGCGGTTGGCGATGACGGCAGCTTTACAGCGGACGCTCTCTCCAAGACGGCAGCCACCCTGCGCATTTCGCTCAGCGGTTACTATGACATGGTGCTGGCGCGCCCGGGCGATCAGATGACGGGCACATGGAATATCGGAGACATTAAGGCGGAGGACTTTACCAAGATTCCGGCCTCGCGCGCGATTGAGCTCAACGTGGGCTATCTTGAACCGATTGTGGGCCAGGATAAGACCGAACGCATTGAGCTCGATAGTCTCGATAACATCGATCTGACGGTGAAGAGCGGCGGCAAGACGCTTAAGCCTGCCAAGGGTGACAAGGAAAACGACTTCCGTATCCAGGGCACAGCACTCGTGGTTTCGCAGACCATTGCCGACGCGGACCAGGATCTGGAGATAACGCTCGAGCCCAAAGACAGCCTCAGGCTGGGTGGGGCGACGGCGACGGTGAAGCCCTCGGCCGGCAAGGTCGATATCGACTTGAAGCCTTGGGGTGCGGCGACGGTTACGACCAAGGGCGACTACCAGGGCGCCAACCGCGTGCTGGTGTTCCGTACGTCCGACGGCAAGCTAGTTGCCGACGGTGTCACCTATCTGATGGGTTACGAAGACGATGGCACCACGCCTATCATGAAGGCCGAGACGCCGCGCCTTAAGGCCGGTTCGTACACCATCGTCGCCTTTAACAAGACGAGCTACGACATCCAAGCGACGAGCTATTCCACGTTTAGCCGCCTAGGGCTGACCGTGGGTAAGCATATCGCGCAAAAGCAGGTGAAGATTGAGGACGGCAAACAGCTCGACGTGACGCTCGACGTCCCCACGTTTGACGTGGAGACGTATCGTGCCGAGCGCGGGCTGACGGCGGGCTCGGTTATCGCTGATTCGTCCGCGGTCGTTGGCGTGGAGACCGAGCTGCGCATTCATTACGAGCTCAAGGACAGCCAGGCTGCCAAGATTGAGATTCCGCTGGCCAAGGATGCCGTCGAGGAAGTGTCCGCAGGCTCTCGCGAAGCCGGCGCCAGCTCCGAGGCCATGTGGGCTAACGCAACTTGGGAGGGCGACAACCTCGTTCTCAATATGACGAAGAATGCGGGCACCGATGTGTTTGTGCGCTTTAAGCCTAAGGCCGCGGGCACCTATGCCATCTCGCCGCTCATTACGCTGGGCGAGGTGACATTGCCGCTGGGGAGCACGACGCTTGAGGTTAGCGGATCGCGCATCGAGGTCGACAGCACCGACGTTCACAGCCTACTGGGCAATGTGGCCTACGTATACGCAGCGCCCGGCAAAAGCGCGCAGCTCACCGTGGGCACGGGCGCCTCGGCTGCAAAGTACACCGGCAAGACCAATAAACTCGGCCGTGCCAAGATTGAATACGACCTGCCGCAGGATACGCTTGCCGCCGAGCGTGTGACGCTCGAAGCGCGCGTGGGCTCGACCGATGTTGCCGCCGCTGCTGCCGAGGTAACGGCTCGCAATTATGTGCGCTATGTTCCGGGCGCTTCGGTCTGGAACTTTGATGTGACGTATCGTGGCGGTACGCAAAACTTGGTCAAGGACGGCAAGGACACCGGCAAGAGCCTGTGGACCTTCCATCATCTGCCACAAAAGAAGAACGCCTACTGGACCTTTGACATCACGCTCGAGGTGGGAAACGAAGAGGCCGCCGACACGCTCGACCTGTACGTGGACTGCGTGGATGGCAAGACGGTGACGATTCCTCTGACTCAAAAGTCGCGCGAGGGCACCCGTGTGCGCTATGTGGCGGAGTATGTGGACGAGGGATATCTCAAGCTGCTCGACGAGTTTAACAAGGCGAATGATTCAACCTATGTGAACTGCGGCAACTTTGAGCAGATCTTTATGCCACAGACCTACCGCATCTCCAATGCTCAGCTTATGACCATGCTGAGTTTTGACGCCAACGCTTCGGCCAAAAAGCATTCCGCCGCGGCCGAGGAGCGCCAGCAGGAGTTCTCGAATGCCGTGCAGCAGTGGCACGAGTATATGATGGATAACTCGTTTAATGATGTCGACGAGGCCTTTAACGACGCGATTGACCAGATGGTCGCCGATGCGTTTGCCGAGGAGGACAAGGACGGTAAAGAGGACGAAGCCCAAGGTGGAGCTGCCCGTAAGGCTCGTCGCGCCCCTGCCGCCAGCGACGGCGAGGGTGATGATGCTGGCAACGACGAGGCCGCGCAGTTTGCGGCTGAGCTCAAGGCCGCGGTCGGCGGGTCGGCGGCGCTGCTAACCCAGCAGGGCGACAGCTATGGCGTCAATGTGGACAAGATGATCTTTGAGGATGCTTACGGCACCAGCGAGGATTGGTATCAGGAACTCGCGGCGGCCCAGGGCGCGAACGCTGCGGATGCGGCCGCCATCAAGGAGCTCGTCGACCATGCATCGCGAGCGGAGTTTATTGCCCAGCAGGCCGAGGATCTGGTGGGCCAGTCGATGGGTATCGGCCGGCTCAACCAATACGGAAGCTGGAATGACGCAACTGCTGCGGCGCTCAACAAGTGTGCGGGCATTAAGGCCAGCGAGTACAACGGCCAGTCGACGAGCGGGTTTAACGATTTGGGCCAGGCGCTCGGCAGCTCACTGAGCTACAAGGCGGCTGACGACGATACCGTTAAGGGCTTTAAGGTCGCCGCGCCCGATGGCGAGCAGACGGCCTATATAGAGTCGGAATTTATCGAGAACTCCAATAACAACAAGAACCAGGCGCTTCTGTTTAACTCGATTGCCATGCAGTGCGACATTCTGGACAACCTGTACGACAACTGGAATGTGGTCCATAGCCTCAATAACTCTACGATTCGCGGTTGGCTTATGGCCTGGAAGCGCAACGGCGACGTGAGCGCCCATATGAAGCTCATCCGCACGATCCGTTCGCTCAAGAGCTATAAGATCGAGTGCGAGATGTTCGGCCAGGTCTTTAAGACCGATGCGTGGAAGGCGGCCGGCCAGGCGTTTCCCGCGGCGACCCAGGGCATCGGCATCTTTACCGGCATTTACGGTGTGAACGATGCCAGCAAGAACTGGGAGAACGTGAACGTCCGTATGCAGAAGGTGAAGGGCGAGCGAGAGGGCTATGAGCTTCAGCATACGCGCTTGCTTGCCAAGCCCGAGAAGACCGAGGACGACTGGAAGTGCATTTACGCGCTGCGTGACGCCATGGAGAAGGCGCGTGCGTTTGAGGATCTGCTGTATCGCCAGCTCTGTCACGATAGCACCGATGTGGCGGTGGGCTCCGTTATGACAATCGCCGGCGTGCTGACGGCCGGTTCGGCGGGTACCGTGGTGGGCGCTGCCTATGACGCGGCTTCGACCAGCGTAGGTTCGGAGCGCGCGATTAAGCTGACCAACGCCGAATGCGCCTACGATGTTGCCTGCGAGCAGGTGGAGCGCGCATGCCAGAATCGTATTACGGTCAACTGGGGCGAGCTGACCGATGCCGAGGTCTACAAGGCCAACAAGGACGGCTTGATCTCGGACGAGAAGATGCAGTCGATCTTCGAGGCGCGTTATCGCAATGTGGCTGCCAAGGCAGCACCCGACCCTGCGGGCGTGGTGTACGAGGGCCTGCTGTCCAATACGGTTGAAGGCGCGACGGTTGAGCTATGGAGCGCCGACGATGCGGCCGGTACCAACGCAGTGCGTTGGGATGCCGAGGAGTATGAGCAGGACAATCCGCTTGCAACGGGTGCGGACGGTGCATACAACTGGAATACGCCGACCGGCTGGTATCAGGTGCGCGTGACCAAGGACGGGTATGAGGAGGCGCGTTCGGCTTGGCTGCGCGTGCCGCCGATTCAGACTGAGGTGAACATTGGCTTGGTGTCGACGGCGGCACCCGAGGTGGTTTCGGCCCATGCCTATACCGATTGCATCGAGGTTGAGTTTGCGCAGTATATGGATGCGAGCGACGATGCCCTAGTCGCATTGCGCGCGCAGGGCTTGGGTGACGTGACGTATACGTGGCTCGACAAGCAGGACGATCCCAATGGCAAGCCGCTGTCGCGCGTGCTGCGTATTCGCTATGCCGATGCGTGTGAGGCGGGCTCGACGGTGGCGTTTGAGCTCGACGGTGCTCGCAACTACGCCGGCACGGCCATGGCGCGCTGGGCAAGCGGCGAGCTTGTCGTGGGCGTTCGTGCTGACAAACTCAAGCTCAACGTGGAACAGGCCGTGACCATGCTTGATGGCAGTGACTTTGAGCTGGTGGCGCACGTGACCGATAAGGCGGGCAAGCCGTTTGCGGGCGCCAAGGTTAGTGTTGGGCTGGAGTCCTCGGCTATCTGCTCTGTCGATGCCACCCGGGCCGTGACGGGCGAGGACGGCGCGGCGACGTTTGTGCTGCATGGTGCTCTGCCCGGTTTGACGACGTTGACGGCGGCGGTGGACGGCACGGCGCTGTCCAAGCAGGTCGACGTTCGCGTGTCTGCCGAGGCAGTGCGACCGGCGCGACCGGTGGCGACGATTGGTGCGACGACGTTTGGTGCATGGTCGCCCAAGGAGAACTACATTACGGTGCCCAAGGGCTCGAAGCTGGAGCTTTCGGCCGAGGATGGCGCGACGATTTGGTACACCACCAACGACACCTGCCCCTGCCGTGACGAAGGCCGCGTAAAGTACACCGAGCCTATTGCGCTCGATAGCAACATGTATGTGCGCATTGCGGCACAGCGCCCTGGCATGTCATACAGTGAGTATTCCGAGCGTCTGAACATTACGATTACGGTGACCGATGAGCCGGTGCCTGAGCCGACGCCCGATCCGGACCCGACGCCCGAGCCGACGCCTGACGGCGGCGAGCAGGGTGGCGGTACGGATGGCTCTGGTGGCGCCGGGGTCCCTGCGGGCAGTTCGACTTCGACGACGACCACGGTGACGATGGACAAGTCCAAGGGTAAGGGCGAGAACGGCAAGAAGTCCGGTGGCACGGAGCTTGCCGGCACGGGTGACTCCGCCGCGATGACAGTCGCTGCTCTGGGCATCGCCGGCGCAACCGTTGCCGCGGCCGGCATCGCCGCGACCAAGCGTCGCAAGCGTTAGGTTTTTGGTGGCAGCTCCCATCCTCGGCTTTAGCAAAATCTCAATCTGTAACACCAAGCGGGATATTTGGGTTCCAGGTGTTACAGATTGAGATGAACTGCTCGGCCGCCAATCTAATGTCTCGATCTGTAACACGTAGCGGGGAATTTGGTCTCTAACTGTTACAGATTGAGACAAAGCGGAGGCGGCTGGCGCAAGATCTCGATCTGTAACAACTACAAGGCTCAACGGGCTCCAGGTGTTACAGATTGAGACAAAACGACCGACCAGGCCCCAAACCACCACAAAGGTGTCTGTCCCCATCGTGGTGGTTGGGTGGTCGGCATAGAAAAAGTCCCCGCCGGGCGTGTGCTCGACGGGGACTTTGCCGTTTGGTGGCTAGTGCTGTAGGTGATTACTCGCCCAACAGGCTCTTGGTGATGGAAGCGGCGGCCTTCTTGCCGGCGCCCATCGCCAGAATGACCGTAGCGGCACCGGTGACGATGTCGCCGCCAGCCCAGATGCGGGGATCGGTGGTCTGGCCGGTCTCCTCGTCGGCGACGATGTAGCCCCACTTGTTGAGCTCCATCTTGCCGCCGATCTTCTTTGCGAAGGGGTTGGCGTTGGTGCCGATAGCCGAAATAGCGACGTCGCAGGGGATCTCCTCGATGGCGCCCTCGATGGGCACCGGGCGACGACGGCCGGACTCGTCGGGCTCGCCGAGTTCCATCTTCTGGACCTTGACGGCGCACACGGAGCCGTCCTCGCCAGCGACAAACTCGAGCGGGGAGACGAGCGGCAGAACCTCGACGCCTTCGGCCTTAGCATGGTGCAGCTCGGCGCGACGGCAGGGCATCTCGTCCTCGGTACGACGGTAGGCGATGATGGCATGCTCGGCGCCCAGGCGCTTGGCGGTACGGACGGCGTCCATAGCCACGTTGCCGCCACCAAAGACGACGACGTTCTTGCCGTGCTTGGTGGGGGTGTCGTACTCGGGGAACTTGTTGGCCTTCATCAGGTTCACGCGGGTGAGGTATTCGTTCGCGAAGAAGACGTTGGGCAGATTCTCGCCGGGGACGTTGAGGAACTTGGGCAGGCCAGCGCCGGTCGCCACGTAGATGGCGTCGAAGCCCTGCTCGAACAGCTCCTCGGCCGTGGCCATGTTTCCCACGACGGAGTTGTACTCAAACTTGACGCCCATGTCCTCCAGGCCGTCAATCTCGCGCTTGACGACCGCCTTGGGCAGACGGAACTCGGGGATGCCGTAGACCAGCACGCCGCCGCCGGTAAAGAAGGCCTCAAAGACGGTGACGTCAAAGCCGTTGCGGGCGAGCTCGCCGGCGCAGGTGATGCCGGACGGGCCGGATCCGACGACGGCGACCTTCTTGCCGTTCTTGGGGGCCATCTTGGGCGTGGAGGCGAGCTCGGGGCGGTCACCCAGGAAGCGCTCGAGCTGGCCGATGGCCACAGGCTCGGACTTCTTACCACGGATGCACTTGCCCTCGCACTGGTTCTCCTGCGGGCAGACACGGCCGCAGATAGCGGGAAGCATGGAGTCCTCGCGGATGGTATCGAGGGCGCCGCTGAAGTCCTTCGCGCGGATCTGCTCGATAAAGCGGGGGATGTTGATGTTGACGGGGCAGCCCTCAACACAGAACGGCTTCTTGCAGTTGAGGCAGCGCTCGGCCTCGGCCAGCGCCATCTCCTCGGTGAAGCCCTTGTCGACGGGGCGGAAGTCGCAGGCGCGCTCGGCAGCCGGCTCCTCGTTATCGGGGGTGCGGGGCGACTTCATATCGGCAACGAAACGACCGTTAACTAGTGGCATGCGCAGCTCTTTTCCTCATAGGCCTTGAGGGACTCGCCCTCTTCGGAACGGTAAGCGGCCTGGCGGGCACGAAGGTCATCCCAGTCGACCAGGGTGGCATCGAAGTCGGGGCCGTCGACGCAAGCGAACTTGGTCACGCCGCCCACCTCGACGCGGCAGCAGCCGCACATGCCGGTGCCGTCAACCATGATGGGGTTGAGGGACGCGGTGATGGGGGTGTCGTACTTCTGGGCGGTGAGGGTCGAGAACTTCATCATCGGAACGGGGCCGACGCAGAAGACCTGGCTCACGGCCTTGTCCTGCAGCAGGCGCTCCAGCGGAGCGGTGACAACGCCCTGCTCGCCGTAGGAGCCGTCGTCAGTGGTGATGTGGATGTGGTCCTCGTCGAGGAGCTCGCGGAACTGGTCCTCCATGAGCAGGAGGTCCTTGGTGCGGGCGCCCATGATGGCGTGAACTTCATGACCGGTCTCGACCAGGTGCTTGGCGACCGGGAAGGCAATTGCCAGGCCGACGCCGCCGCCAATGACGGCGCAGGGGCCCTCGGCCATCTCGGTGGGAACGCCCAGCGGGCCCACGACGTCGCGCAGCGACTCGCCGGCCTCGTAGGTGGACAGCATCTCGGTGGTCTTGCCGATCACCATGAAGATGAACTCGACCCAGCCCTCGTCACCGTTCCAGCCGGCCAGGGTAAACGGGACGCGCTCGCCCGTCTCGTTGGCGCGGACCATGAGGAACTGTCCAGCGTGCGCATGTTTGGCGATTGCGGGCGCCTCGATGCGGAACTTGAACACCTTCTCCGAGAACTGCGTCTTCTCCAGGATCTTATACATAGAACCCCTCTCTTGTTAGGGCTGCCGAACCGTGCCTCCACGGAAATGGACGGTAGCCCGAATAAAACCGTACGCGCACAGGCGTTGTGCAGACATACGGTGCAAATTATACCCTCATGGACATGTCACTTACGTGTGTCTTCGGCGGTTGGGAGCGGGGTTTATCCACTTCGGCCCACCAAAGGGGGAGAGGTTTATTTTGGTCAGCTTTATCGGGTAAAACGGCAAAGGGGCCAGCCTCGGGTTGCAATGAGGTCGGCCCCCTTTGGGGTGCTATGTGTGTATGGCGGTGCGCGGTTTATTGCGATGCGGCCGCCGCGGCGTTTCCGCAGGTAAAACCTGCCAAAATAAACCTATCCCTAAATGATAGGTTTTAGTGCTTGCCGTTGGCGGAGGCGGCGCCGTTGACATGGTCGCGAGCATAGACTACGCCGTGCACAATCGCCAGGCCGGCGGCGTCGGCCGCGCGGGCGCAGGTGTCCTGGAAATCCTCGGCCTCGCGGGCGCGCAGCTGCTTAAGCACGTAGTCGGCGACGGCCATCTTGCCGGGAGGGTTGCCGATGCCGGTGCGGATGCGACTAAAGTCGCGGCTGCCCATCTTGTCGATGATGGAGCGCAGGCCGTTGTGGCCGGCGTGGCCACCGCCCACCTTAACACGTACGTCGCCGGCGGGAATGTCGAGCTCGTCGTGAATCACGAGCAGTTCCTCGGCCTTGATCTTGTACTCGCGGCAGAGCTTGGAGATGGGCCCGCCCGAGGTGTTCATGTACGACTGCGGCTTGACCAGTACAATCTGGCGCTTGCCGCCCTCTTCCTCGGGATCGTTGATGTTGATGAGCGCGACCTCGGCGCCTGCTTGGTTTTTCCAGTACGTGACGCCGGCCTGACGGGCCAGCTCGTCGATTGCTTTGAAACCAGCGTTGTGACGGGTCTCGGCATACTCATCGCCAGGGTTGCCAAGTCCGGCAACCATGCGAATCTTGAGCGGCTGTGCAGCTGCCATATGCTTCCTTTCGTTACACAAAAGTTTAATCAACGACAAAGGCTACCACGCCCGCCGAAGGCGAGGAAAGGTTGCAGCAAAGTCATTTCAGAAAACAGCTGCCCCGAGACAACAGGAAGCCCCGGACACGCCGGGAGGGGTTATCAAAGCGAACATCCCGCAGCCGCAAAGCGGCGAGGACGTTCGTGTGATAACCCCGCAGGCGTGTTCGGGGCTTCCGGAGGGATGCGAGGGTCGAGCGACTACAGCGCGAAGTCGCCGCCGACGAGCGTGGAGACGGGCTCCTCGTGGTAAACGGCGGAGATGGCCTGAGCGAACTCCTCGGCGACCGAGATGGTCTTGATCTTGCCGCCCACCTCGACGGGGATGGCGTCGGTGACGACGCACTCGACGATGGGGGCGTCGTTCAGACGCTCGATGGCCGGGCCGGAGAAGATGCCGTGGGTGGCGCAGACGTAGATGTCGCCAGCGCCCATAGCCTTGAGCTCCTTGACGTTGGCGCACAGGGTGCCAGCGGTGTCGATCATGTCGTCGTTGATGATGCAGGTCTTGCCCTTGATGTCACCGATGATGCCCATGACCTCGGCGGCGTTGTGGCGCGGACGACCCTTGTGGGCGATGGCCAGGTCGCAGCCGAGCATGTCGGACAGCTTCTTGGCGGCCTTGGCACGACCCACGTCGGGGGAGACGACAACCAGGTTGTCGGTGTCGAAGTGCATGTCGTTGTAGTACTGGCCAAACAGCGGCAGTGCGGACAGGTGGTTAACCGGGATATCAAAGAAGCCCTGGATCTGGCCCTGGTGCAGGTCGAGGGTGATGATGCGGTTGACGCCGGCACGCTCGAGCAGGTTGGCGACGAGGCGGGCGGTGATGGGCTCGCGCGGGCCGGCCTTGCGGTCCTGGCGGGCATAGCCGTAGTGGGTGATGACGGCGGTGATGGAGCGGGCGGATGCGCGCTTGGCAGCGTCGGTGGCGATGAGCAGCTCCATGAGCATGTCGTTGACGTTGCCGCCGGCCACGGACTGAATCAGGAAGACGTCGGCGCCGCGGACGGTCTCGTCGTAGCGGGCGTAAATCTCACCATTGGCGAACTGCTTTAGCGTAAGGCCCGAAAGCTCGACCCCAAGGTACTCAGCAATCTTCTGAGCGAGGGGACGGTTGGAGGAACCGGAATACACGCGGATGGACTTGCGCATATTCTCCGACTTCTCGGGATCATTAATCGGCATTACCCTTCTCCTTTATACATCGAATGCCATATAGATGCCTTGTTGCATTGTAACCGCGCGGCGGGGTTTATCGGGTCCTGATAACGTCTTTACCGCCAACGGACACGAACCGACCACTCATCCGGTTGCGCAGGTCACGATAGAAAAAGGAGCCGCCCCCATGGAGCAGCTCCTTTTGTGCTTGGTAAAACGTTATACCTCGTCGTCCTCGTGCAGGCGGCGGCGGTAATCGGCGGCCCAGCCCTCAATATTTACCTGACGGGCGCGGCCCAGACCAAGTGCGTCGGCCGGGACCGGCTCGGTGATGACGGAGCCAGCGGCCACGAGCGCGCCGTCGCCGATCTGGGCGGGCGCGACCATCATGGTGTCGGAGCCAATGAAGGCATCCTTGCCGATGACGGTCTTGTGCTTGTGCACGCCGTCGTAGTTGCAGGTGATGGAGCCCGCGCCCACGTTGACGCCGGAGCCCATGGTGGTGTCGCCGATGTAGGACAGGTGCGGCACCTTGGAGCCCTCGCCGATCGTGGACTTCTTGATCTCCACGTGCGTGCCGGCCTTGGAGCCGTCGAGCATGTGAGTGCCCGGGCGCAGGTAGGCGCGCGGGCCGCAGTCGACGCCGTTCTCGATGACGGCCTCGATGGCGATAGTCTCATCGATGACGCAGCCGCTGCCAATGGTGGTGTCGGTGAGGCGGCTGTTGGGGCCAAGCTGGCACTCCTCGCCCACGGTGACGTGGCCGATCAGGTGCGTCTGCGGCCACACGACGGTGTCGCGGCCGATGGTGGCATCGGGGCCGATCCAGGCCTGCGTGGGGTCGATGAAGGTAACGCCCTCGGCCATCCAGTGCTCGTTGATGCGGTCGCGCGCGATGGCGGTGAGCTGCGCGAGCTGGATGCGGCTGTTGACGCCCAGGCCGTCGCGGTAGTCGTCGCAGTGGAAGATGGAGACTGCCTGGCCGTGGCCTTTGAGGATCTCGAGCATGTCGGGCAGGTAGTACTCGGATTGCGCGTTGTCGTTGCCGATCTCGTTAATGTGGGCGGCGAGCTGCGCGCCGTCGAAGGCGTAGCAGCCGGCGTTGCACTCGAGTAGCTCGGCGGCCTGCTCGGGCGTGCAGTCCTTCTGTTCGATGATGCGCTCGATCTGACCGTCGGCGCCCAGCTTGATGCGGCCGTAGCCGAAAGGATCGGGCGGGGTCATGGTCATGACGGTGCAGGCGAGCTCGCCGGTGGCGACGGTTTGCGCGAACTTGGCGACGGTGTCGGCGGTGATGAGCGGCAGGTCGCCGTTGAGCACCACGACGGGGCCTTGCGTGATGCCACAGGCCTCGAGCGCGACCTTCACGGCGTGACCGGTGCCCAGGCGCTCGGTCTGCTCGACGCACTCGACCTTGGTGACGCTGCTGGCGTAGGCGCCGTCGATGAGGGCGCGCATCTCGTCGGCGTGGCTGCCGATGACGACCACGACGCGGCTGCAGCCGGCCTTGATGGTGGCGTCGACGATCCACTGGACCATGGGCTTACCCAGGATCTTGTGCGAAACCTTGCAGTGGTTCGACTTCATGCGGGTGCCCTCGCCGGCGGCGAGGATAATTGCGGTTGCGTCCATGTGATCTCCTGTTACGTTATAGAGACGTGTGTTTGGAAACGATACACGGCGCAATATGATACCGCAGGCATATGACGAGCGCATAACGATTGGTTTGCGGCGGTTGAGGCTTGCGCCGCCGGCGTGGCGTTTGCACTGCTTGCGTGCGGCGTTGGCGGTGCTGCGGAGCTGTTGTTTGAGCGAGGGGACGGGGGTGCCCGTGGACAACATACGAGAGGAGTTTGGCGGCGAGCCCGTCGCGGCATTCTCGATGTCGCATCCGGCTGTGCCGGCACTCTATATAGTGCTGACGCTGGGGCTCACTATGTTCTCGATGCAGCCGGTACTGATTGCGCTGTCACTTGCGGGCGGGCTGGCGTATGGATTTGCGACGCGTGGGGCTGCCCGCACGCTGGGCGCGCTCCGCTGGCAGCTGCCGGTGATTTTGATCGTCGCGGTGCTCAATCCGCTGTTTAGCGCCTCGGGCTCGACGGAGCTGTTCCGTATTGGCATGCGCGCGGTGTATCTGGAGAGCATGGTATACGGCCTGTGCATGGGCGGGCTGTTTGTGGCGAGCGTGCTGTGGTTTGAGGCGGCGGCGTCGATGCTCGAATACGACAAGGTGCTCGCGCTGCTGGGCAATGCCGCACCGGTGATCGCGCTCATGATCTCGATGTGCATGCGGCTGATCCCGCAGTTTTTGCGCCGCGGTCGCACCGTGCTGGCGGTGCAGGATGCGATTGATGTTCCGGGGCGCGCGCCTGCCGATCCCGTGCGTTCGCGCTTGCGGGCGTCGAGCGTGCTGATGGGCTGGGGCATGGAAGATTCGCTTGAGCGTGCGGACGCCATGCGCTCGCGCGGATGGGGTGCCGTGTCTCGTCGTACGACGTATGCGCGGTATCGGCTGGGGCGCGGCGATGTTGTTGCGCTGGCGGGGCTGGCGTTGTTTGGCGTGGTAGCCGTGGCGGTGGCGTGGACCGCGACGACGCAGTATTCGTTTTACCCGCAGCTCTCGGTGCCGGCGCCATGGCCGGGCTATGTTGTATACGCTGCCTGGATGGCACTGCCTTGCGTGCTGTGCGCGATTGACGAGAAGAGGTTTGGCTGATGGCTCGGTTGGATAGGGGCCCGGTGTCGGGCGCGGCGTGCGGCCCGGATGTGCCGGCAATTGAGGTGCGGGGCTTGAGCTTTGCCTATCCCGGGACTGACGCTGCGGCGCTCGAGGGGCTCGACTGGTCTGTTCCCCAAGGTGCGTTTGCGCTGCTTGTTGGCGGTACCGGGTCGGGCAAGTCGACACTGCTCTCGTTGCTCAAACCCGAGATCGCCCCGGCGGGCGAGCTCGCTGGCGAGCTGCGCGTGCTGGGCGAGAACGTTGCCGACATGGATGTGCGGGCATCGGCGGAGCGCGTGGGCTACGTGTTTCAGGATCCCGAGAACCAGATCGTGTGCGAAACGGTATGGCACGAGATGGCGTTTGTCCTGGAAAATCTGGGTGTGTCGCGCGACGAGATGCGCCGCCGTGTTGCCGAGACTAGCTATTTCTTTGGGTTGGAGGATTGGCTCCACCGCGATACCGATACGCTTTCGGGTGGTCGCAAGCAGCTGCTGTCGCTGGCGGCCGTTCTGGCGCTGCGCCCGCGTGTGCTGCTGCTCGACGAGCCTACGTCTCAGCTCGATCCCGTTGCCGAGAAGAATTTTCTGCACGCACTGTTTCGCGTGAACCGCGAACTGGGCTGCACGGTGGTCGTGGCAACGCACCAGCCGCGCCCGATGCTCGAGTACGCGACGTGCGCGTATCGGATCGAGGACGGCCGCGTGCGCGAAGTGGCTGACCCCGCAAGTTTTGGTGGTCGCGAGGGGCTTTTGGCGTTGGGCTCTTATGAGCCTACGCAGGGGGCGGCGCCGGGTGCGGCGGCTATCCGCGAGGGCTGGTTTCGCTACGACCGCGCGTCCGGTTGGGTGCTGCACGGGCTCGATGTGGCGTTTTCGGCTGGCGCGGTACATGCGATTGTGGGCGGTAACGGCTGCGGCAAGTCGACGATGCTCTCGGTGCTGGCCAAGACGGCCAAACTGCAGCGCGGTCGCATGATGCGCGGGGCGGCTTCGGCGGCGTTGTTGCCGCAAAACCCCAAGGCATTGCTGGTCGCCGAGACGGTGCGCGACGAGCTGATGGAATGGGCTTCGACCTGCGGATACGATGAGGCCACGGCGCAGGAGCAGACGGCGCGTCTGGGCTTGGCGGGCTTGGAGGCGCGTCATCCGTACGACCTTTCGGGCGGCCAGCGCCAGCTACTTGCGTTGGCAAAACTGCTGCTGATTGGCCCCGAGCTGCTGCTGCTCGATGAGCCCACCAAGGGCTTGGATCTGGCGAGCCGTCGCATTATCGCCCGCGCCCTGCGCGACCATGCACAGGGCGGCGGCACCGTCATCATGGCCACGCACGACCTAGACTTCGCTGAGCAAGTATCCGACGACGTCGCCATGATGTTCGACGGCGAGATTGCCTGCATGGAGCCCCCAGCCGACTTCTTTGCCGACAACGTGTTCTATAGGGCGTGATGGGATGACGGATCATCGCGCCTCGCGCTTGCTCGCAAAATTGGAGATCCCGCTGCTGTTGGCGGTGCCGATGGTGATGGCTGCTGCGCTGGTGGCGGGCATCGAGCAGGCGGCGCTTGCCATGCTGGTTGTGGTGGCGCTGGTGCTCGCGCTGTTCTTTGCGGGTTACGAGGCGTCGCGTCCGGGCCTGCGTCAGATTATGCCCACGCTGGTGTTGGCGGCGCTGGCGGCGGCGGGGCGTATCCTGTTCGGGCCCATTCCCGACTTTAAGCCGGTGAGCGCTATTGCCATTATCGCGGGGGCGACACTCGGTCGCCGCAACGGCTTTATGGTCGGTGCACTGGCGGCACTGACCAGTAATTTCTTTTTTGGTCAGGGCATGTGGACGCCGTGGCAGATGTATGCCTGGGGTCTGGTTGGCTATGTTGGCGGCGTGCTGGCGCATGTGGGCGCGTTCGACCGCGCCGATGGAACCGTGCGATTGCCGGCGCTGTTGGCGTATGGCTTTGCGTCGGGCCTGCTGTATGGCGTCGTGATCAACGCGTATGACATCATCGGTTTTGTGCAGCCGCTCACCTGGGCAGGCGCCGCAGCGCGTCTTGCTACGGCGGTGCCGTTCGACATCATGCATAGCCTCGCGACCTGCGTGTTTTTGGCCGCTCTGTACAAGCCCTGGTGTCGCCGCATCAACCGCGTCGTCGTGAAGTACGGGCTGTAGTGGCGGCTGCGCCGGGGCGAGAATCAATACTGTCTTGGTTTCATATCAAAACTATGCCGGTTTACGGGGCCGGATTGACGCAGACCGACCATACCGGCATTTTTCGAAAATAGACGAGCCATCTACCTGCGGCTTTATTATTTCGGAATTGCGTATGGCTGGGGGGTTTGCGGTTCAGCCCCGTAAACCGGCATAGTTTTGAAATGGCCGGCATATATTGCTGTCGTCACCGATCTCAGAGGGCCGAAAGGATCCGTTTCCCCGTCCCTAAGCGGTCGCTGGGGATGCCCGCCACGAAACCAGCCCATCTACTACGTTTAACCCGATACCTCCAACCATACCCGCGTTTTATGAAAAACCGCAGGCTCTCTACCTGCGGTTTTCTTTTTGCGTTGTTCGCTGTGGTTGAGGGTGGTGGCTTAAACGTAGTAGATGAGCCAGTTTCGTGGCGAGTGGGCCACGTGGATGCCCTCGCGAGGTGAAAATGATCCCTTTTCCTCCGTCCCCGGGGGATCATCTGGGGGTTAGAGCTCCAGGGCGAGGGTGACGGGGCAGTGGTCGCTGCCGAAGATGTCGCCGCGGATGCCGGTGTCGCGTACGTTGCCGGCGATTGCGTCGCTTACCAGGAAGTAGTCGATGCGCCAGCCTGCGTTGTTCTTGCGGGCATTAAAGCGGTAGCTCCACCAGCTGTAGACGCCCTCGACGTCCGGATTGGCCGCGCGCCAGGTGTCGGTAAAACCGGCGTCGAGCAGCTCGGTGAACTTGCCACGCTCCTCATCCGAAAAGCCGGCGTTGCCGCGGTTGGACTTGGGGTTCTTAAGGTCGATCTCCTCGTGCGCTACGTTAAAGTCGCCGCAGGTTACGACGGGCTTGCCGGTCTCGCGCTCAAGCGCGCTCAAAAAGCCGCGGTAGGTATCGTCCCAGGCCATGCGCACGTCGATGCGGGCGAGCTCGTTTTGCGCGTTGGGCGTGTAGACGTCGACAAACCAAAACTTGTCGAACTCGAGCGCGCAGACGCGGCCCTCGGTTGCGGCCTGGGCGACGAGCTCGGCCGCCTCGCCCTCGCCGGCGTAGGGCAGCAGCGCATCGGCGCGCAGCACGCGCAGCGGTTCCTGGCGGCTAAAGACCGCGGTGCCCGAGTAGCCCTTGCGCTCGGCGTAGCTCCAGGTTTGGTGATAGCCAGGCAGGTCAATATCGACCTGGCCCTCCTGCAGCTTGGTTTCTTGCAGCGCCAGGATATCGACATCGAGCTCCTGTGCGATCTGGATAAAGCTCGGGTCTTTTTTGAGCACGGCGCGCAGGCCGTTGACGTTCCACGAGGCGAAAGTGTAAGTCTGAGGCATGGTGTCCTTTCGACGGGGTTGGCAGGCTTAAGATTAGCGCAACAGGGGCGGGGCGGAGTCCGCGAGTGATGGTGCAAACGCCGCCGTCCCGGAGACACGGACGGAGGACATATATGACGCAGGCAATATCGGACCCCAAACAGGCCTCCGCTGCGCTGGCGGAGCTGTTCGAAACCCATAGCCACGTGGTCTTCTTTGGCGGCGCGGGCGTTTCCACGGCAAGCGGCATTCCCGATTTCCGCAGCGTGGACGGTCTGTATCACCAGCGGTTTTCCTATCCGCCCGAGACTATGCTCTCGCACAGCTTCTATGAGGCGCATCCGGCGGAGTTTTTTGACTTCTACCGGACCAAGATGATCTCCCTTAACGCCAAGCCCAACCGCTGCCACGCTAAGCTGGCCGAGCTGGAGCGCGCCGGCAAGCTCGACGCCGTGGTGACGCAAAATATCGACGGCCTGCATCAGGCGGCTGGTTCGCGGCGCGTGTTTGAGCTGCATGGCTCGGTCCACCGCAATATCTGCCAGACGTGCGGCGCGGTCTACGGCGCCGAATGGATTTGCGCGCGCGAGCACGAGGATGCCGCGGGCGTGCCCGTGTGTCCCGCGTGCGGCGGTCGCATCAAGCCCGATGTGGTGCTCTACGAGGAGCCGCTCGACGAGCACGTACTGACCGGCGCCGTTGCTGCCATCGCCGCAGCCGACGCCCTCATCGTGGGCGGGACCTCGCTCGTGGTGTATCCGGCGGCGGGCCTCACGCGTTACTTTACTGGCGATACGCTGGCCATTTGCAATTTGGCGCCCACCGATCAGGATGCAAATGCCGACCTGCTGATTTCTTGCGACATCGCGGCCGCGTTTGCGTTCTAGCCCGCGCGCGCGGATACAATAGAAAGACTGATTGCAAAGCGACCCCGCCGCCAGCGCCCGAGCGCGGCGGCGTGGGCATTTTAGGAGGATGTTCATGGCGAACGACAGCAAGACATGGCGGTGCGGAAAGTACGAGCTCAGCTTTGACCGTCCGCGCATCATGGGCGTCCTCAACGTGACGCCCGATTCGTTTAGCGACGGCGGTGAGCACTTTGACCAAGATGCCGCTATCGAGTACGGCCTGGCGATGCTCGATGCCGGCGCCGACATCATCGACGTGGGCGGCGAGTCCACGCGCCCCGGCTTTACCCCGGTCAACCCCGACGAGGAAGCGCGTCGCGTGCTGCCCGTCGTGCGCGCGCTGGCCAAAGAGGGCGCCATCGTCTCGATCGATACGCGTCATGTGGCGGTTGCCAAGGCGGCTGTGCGCTGCGGTGCTTCGATTGTCAACGACGTGACGGGCTTCACCGATCCCAAGATGGTTGAGTTCGTTAAGACGAGCACCTGCGGCGTCATCGTAATGCACGCCGGCGAGGTCGCCGCGCCCGCACGCACACACGCGACGGTGCAGCTCGATACCTCGGCTGCGGCGTTTGTTGCCGAGAAGGCGCGCGAAGCGGCTGCCGAGGCTGCGCGCGAGGCCGAGAAGCCGGCCCGTCGCCGTCGCGGCAAGTTGCTGGGCGAGCCCAAGGTTGAGGCCAAGCTTCCGGGCGGTGTGGTACAGCCCTCGCTGCCGTTTGGCGAACCGGAGCCCGCGCCCGAGTCCGAGCCAGAGACGCCGGCTGCCGAGCAGACCGCTCCTGCCGCCGAGACTGCAGAGCCCGAGACCGTGCCCGCAGCTACCGAAGCCGCACCAGAGCCCAGCGACCACCTGGCCGCCATGATGCGCCGCAGCGCCCGCCGCGAGGAAGCCTACGTGCCCACCTCGCAGCTCCGCCGCTTTACCCTGCCCGATTCTGCGCCCATCATGCGCCGCGTCATGGGCTTTCTGTCCGACCAGGCCCGCACGCTCATCCATGCCGGCGTGTCGCGCGACCGTATCTGCATCGATCCCGGCCCGGGCTTTGGCAAGACGGCCAACGAAGACATCGTCATCCAGCGCGAGACCGCCAAGATGGCGTCGCTGGGCTATCCGCTCATGTGCGCCGTGTCACGCAAGCGCTTTGTGGGCGCCGTCTCGGGCGTGACTGAGGCCGCCGCGCGCGATGCCGCCACGTTTGGTGTGTGCCTGGGCGCCATCCAGGCCGGTGCCAACGTCGTGCGCGTGCACGACGTTGCGGGCTTTGCGCAGTTCCTGAACGGTTACTGGGCCGTTGCCAAGCCGCAGCCGCGCCGCGCGTTTGTGGCCGTGGGTTCCAACCTGGGGCATCGCTGCGACAACATCCGCGCTGCGCGCGACATGATTGCCGAGATCCCGCTCACCTGCGTGTCCAACTGCTCGCGCATCTACGAGAGCGAGCCGGCCTACGAGACGCGCCAGGACGCGTTTGCCAACGCCGTCATCGAGATCAAGACCGAGCTGGCGCCGCTGGTGCTGCTCGACGAGCTCATGAAGATCGAGGCCGAGCTGGGGCGTGACCGCTCCAAGAAGGCCAAGGTCAACGGCCCGCGCACCATCGACTTGGACCTGTTGTGGATGGACGGCGAGACCCATGGCGGCAAGAAGCTGCGCCTGCCGCATCCGCTGATCGGCGAGCGAGACTTTGTGCTGGTGCCGCTCGAGGACCTGATGCACGACCCGGCGCGGTTCTTCCGCTACAACGGCGTCGAGGTCAAGGAGCCCGAGGATCGCGTGGGCCATATCGTGGGCGAATTGGGGCGTATGTAGATGATCGAGATGAATGCTGTTGCCGCCGGTACCGAGCTTGACGCGGCACGCGACGCGGGTCGCGAAGGTGTGTCCGCGGGCTGGTGTGCTTGGAGCGCGGGCGAGGCGTCGTTGACGTTTTCGCTGGTCGTGCGCCCCGATGTGAACATGCACGCCTTCCACGGCCTGCCGTTTGTGGCCGCAATGGGCATGATGGACGCGCTCGCGGGCGCGGCCGCAACGCCGGGCCTGGGGCTTGCCGGCAAAGTGGGCATCCAGTGGCCGAGCGACATCGTGTGCGGCGCGCCTGCGTTTGAGACGTCGCTCGCGTGCGTCGCCGTCAACGGTGGTGCCGGTGCTGCGGGCATGTTTGCCGCGGTGACGGTTGATGTTGAGCGTGCGGCGCTAGGCGAGCTCGGCGTGGATATGGCCGACGAGGTGCTGGTCGAGGTGCTGGCCGCGGCGGTGCTCGCTCGCATTGACACCTGGGCGGTTGTTGCCAACACGCCGCAGGGCGCTGCCGGCCCGCTGGCCCCGGTGCTGGGTGAGTACTTCGATATGGTGCCGCTGCTGGGTCGTCAGGTCGCGGCGGTGTCGCCCAACGGCCTGCCGCTCGCGGTCGGCGTGTTTGCGGGTCTGGACATCTGGGGTCGCGCAACCATTAAGACCGACACCGGCGAGCAAGAGTTTCCGCCCGAGGCCGTGCGCATTCGCGGTCTGTAGCGCAGGGCGCCAGCGCCCAAAGATAACGATGACAACGAAGCCCTCTTCGGCCTGCACCGGGGAGGGCTTTCGCGTGACTGCAGGGCGGCATCTCGGTCCTATTCCTCAAAACTGAAAAATTTTCGTTTTTGAGGAATAGGGCCGATGCGTTGCCTAGTTCGCCGCTCGCGCTCGTGCTCGACTTAGGTCCCCGTCCTACCCCAGCTCCTGCATGCGGCGGTAGATTTCGCAGATGCCTTTGATGGTGAGTTGGCCGTCGACTATGTCGAAGGCGTCGGTCGAATCGGCGACGATGCTGGCGAGGCCGCCCGTGGCGATAACGGTGGCGTCTTCGCGCCCCAGCTCGCGCTTCATGCGCGCGACCAGGCCCTCGGCCATGGCCGCGGCGCCCGTTACGGCGCCGACCTTGATGCACTCCTCGGTATCGCGGCCGATGGCGTGCTCGGGTGCCTCGAGCGGAACGCTGGCGAGCTTGGCGGCTCGGGCGGCGAGCGCGTCCATCGAAATGCGGATGCCTGGCGCAATCGCTCCGCCAATGTAATAGCCGTCCTCGTCGATGACGTCGATATTGGTCGCGGTGCCAAAGTCCACCACGATCGCCGGGGCGCCGTAGAAGGTCTCGGCAGCGACGGCGTTGGCGATGCGGTCGGCACCAACGGCCTGGGGGCGCGCCGCCCGCAGCTTGGTCACGGCCGCCGTCTGCGGCCCAATGACGATGGCGTCCGCGGCAATGCGGTCGGCCACGGCGTGCCACTCGCGCGAGAGCTGCGGCACCACGCCCGCAAAGGCGATCGCGTCGACCGCATCGAGCGAAAGGCCGTACATCTTAAAGAAACCCATCAGGCGCACATGGATCTCGTCGGCGGTATAGGAGCGGTCGGTGGGCATACGCCACGACTGCACCAGCTCGTCTCCGTCAAACAGGCCCATGGCCGTCTGCGTGTTTCCCATATCGATAGCGAGCAGCATGTCTACTCCAGGTGTCGGCGTAAAAGGACGCGCACCATTGTATACGCGCCGCCGACGGCGCTCGGCTGCGATTCGTTTGCGGTGATATGGACTGAGGGGTTTAAATATGAAGGAATTATGCTCTACGAGATTTTCCTTGCCGTTTACCGAACTCCCACGTAATATTCTTTCTTGCGCACATGAGGCGCCCAGACATTGCGGGGTGGAGCAGTCTGGTAGCTCGCCGGGCTCATAACCCGGAGGTCGTAGGTTCAAATCCTGCCCCCGCGACCAAGACTTTTAGCAGCTCAGAGGCATTGTTCCTCTGGGCTGTTTTCTTTTGGCTAAATAGTGCGGCGAAGAAATAGCGAAGAAAATAAGACGGAACCACGCACAAAGAAGCCTACCGGAGTGCAATAAAGCCAAACGCTGGTAAAAAAGACCGGACTAGCACGTAGAATCTTTCTTAGTGGAAAAGGCTATCAAGTGAGGGTCCGTATGCCGGGGAAGAAAGCCGATGCAGAAGCTTTTGCAAGCAGGTGGGCGAACAAGGGGATCGAGAACCAGGACACCCAGCGGTTCTGGATCGACTTCTATCAGAACGTTCTGGGCGTGGAGGATGCGGTCTCGAGACTTGAGTTCGAGAAGCCCGTTTCCACCGACGCAAGCGCGCACGATGGGTATATCGACGTCTTCATACCGTCGGCCAAAACCCTTATCGAGCAAAAGTCGCTGGGAATCGATCTTGCCAAGGAGGAGACGCGCCAGGGCCGCAAGGTGACGCCCGCGAAGCAGGGCAACGCCTACGCCCAGGGTATGCCGCTCTCGCAGCAACCGCGCTATATCATCGCCTGCAACTTCTCGGATTTCTGGGTCTTCGACCGCGAGAGAGATTCACTCTGCCGGGAGCCTCTCTTCAGGTTGTCGCTTGCCGAACTTCCGAAGAACCTCGCCGCCATCCAGTTCCTCAAGGGCGGGGCGGAGGCCCCGGCCACGATCTCCCGCGCCGTTTCCGTCGAGGCCGGCAAGATCATGTCGAAACTTCACGACCAGGTCGCCGAGGCGTTCGATGACCCCGACGCGCCCGAGAACCACCATGCGCTCTCCGTGCTCATGACGCGTCTCATGTTCCTCATGTTCTGCGAGGACTCGGGACTCGTGGCCCCCAACGCCTTCCGCGACTACGTCTCGCACTTCCAAGCGGGCGATCTCAGGCGAGGTCTCAAGGACTTGTTTGTTTGGCTCGACACCAAGGACGAGGACCGCGACAAATATGCCGAGTCCTGGCTGAAGAAACTGCCCTACATGAACGGTGGCCTCTTCCGCGAGAAGACGGAGATTCCGCCCCTGTCCGAGAACTTCCGCCATACGCTCATCGTCGAGGGGTGCCAGGAGTTTGATTGGTCGGGCGTGAGCCCCACGGTCTTCGGCTCCATCTTCGAGGGGGCGCTGTCCCATGACCACCGCCGCGCAAACGGCCAGCACTTCACGAGCCCCGAGAACATCCACAAGGTCATAGACCCGCTCTTCCTCGACGGCCTCAAGGCCGAGTTCGACGAGGCGTGCGCGAAGCCCGTCGCGGGCGGCGCGAGAACCCGTGCGCTCAAGGATCTTCACGAGAAGATCGGTGGCATCTCCATCCTCGATCCCGCTGCCGGATCGGGTAACTTCCTCACAGAGAGCTATCTCTGCTTAAGGCAGCTCGAGAACCGTATTCTCTTCGAGCTCCAGGGCGTGCAGGCGTCAATCAGTTTCGAGGAATCCGGAGACCGAGATGTTCTGGTGAGCCTAAGGAACTTCCATGGTATTGAGCTGGAGGACTTCGCTTGCTGCGTTGCCCGCACAGCGCTCTGGATCGCTGAGAAGCAGGCGGACGCTGACACCGCAAAAGTGACTCAGCGCGTCTACCAGGAGTTGCCGCTCAGGGACTACGAGGGCATCGTCAACGCGAACGCTCTCCGCATCGACTGGAACGATGTCGTCCCGTCTGATGAAGTTGACTACATTCTCGGAAACCCCCCATTTATCGGTAATGCGCGTCTCGAGGATTCCCAGAAAGAGGACCGTGCCAACATATTTGGGAAATCGGCCGGATCGCTGGATTATGTAGCTTGCTGGCATAAAACGGCCTCGGAGTATATGGCGGGACATCACATCCGTTGCGCCTTCGTCTCAACAAACTCTATCTGTCAGGGCCAGCAGGTTGAGCCCCTTTGGAAGCCCCTGTTCGAAAACGGGGTTCATATTGACTTCGCATATCCGACTTTTGAGTGGGACTCTCAGGCCTCAGATGAAGCGCACGTCCACGTAATCATCGTCGGCTTTTCAAGGGAGCACATAAAAGAAAAGGTGTTGTTCGATCGGGAAGGGACCCCAAAGGTTGTTGGCAACATAAATGGATATTTGGCCCCAATTAAAGATATGTTCGTATCTCGTCGTTCGCGGCCCCTCTGCGACGTTCTTCCAATGGTTAGAGGTTGCCAGCCAACCGATGATGGGAACCTGCTCCTTAGTGCAGAGGAAAGAGATGCCCTTGTCGCACGTGAGCCGGAAGCGGAGGGATTGATCCGCCCGTTTTCAATGGGTGCAGAGTACATAAAGGGTACTTCGAGATATTGCTTATGGATGGATGGCATCGACCCCGCAGTCCTCACAAAGATGCCGATCACGAGGGAGCGAGTGCAGCGTGTTCGCGAGTTTAGACTCACGTCTACAAAAGAGGCAACTCGTCGAAAAGCAGAGACTCCGTGGCTGTTCGATGAGGTAAGGCCGCCTCAGGAAAAGAGTTACATTGCCTTCCCCGCTGTGTCCTCGGGCAGGAGGAAGTATGTCCCAACGGGTTTTGTAACCAACGGAATGATTCCCGGAAATAAGATTTACTACGTAGACGGTGGCGGACTATATGAATTTGGAATACTGACAAGTGCTATCCACAACTGCTGGATGCGTGCGGTCTGTGGGCGTTTGAAAAGTGACTTCAACTATTCCAATACGATCGTATACAACAACTTCATTTGGCCGAATTTGACAGATTCGCATAGGGCCGAAATTGAAATGTGCGCCCAGGCCGTCCTTGATGCCCGCAGCTCACATCAGGGGTCAACTCTCGCCGACATGTACGACCCAGACAACGAGTTTCTCTTTCCGGATCTCATGAAAGCGCATGCGGAGCTTGATGCAGCAGTTGAATCGGCGTATGGCGTCGACTTTAATGGCGACGAAAACAAGATCGTCGCTCATCTGTTCAACCTGTATGCCGAAAAGGTCGGTGAGTAGCGTGAAGGGGAGTGCCGTAAAGCCGAAAGAGGGAGCGGAGCTATCCGATCCCGATTCCGTGGAGGAGGGTATCAGGGACCTAAAGGCCGAAGCTGATCGGCAGGAGGAGGAAGCCCAGAGATATGCCATTGCTTTCCTGAAAAAGGTGATGAGGCTGAAGGGCGTGGCGATCGAGCGCGACCGTTTCCTCCGTTCTGAGTTCCGGAAGCGAGGCGTCTCGGAAGAGCGAGTGGAGCTCGCGATTTCAGCAAGTCCGGCTGCCGCTGGGGTGGATTCCAACCTTGTCGACTCTATTGCTATGGACGTTATTGATTTCGAGACGAAGAAATCGACCGTTCTTTCGTTCTCCGCGGGATTACCCGGCGGGTTAGCGATGCTCGGAACGATCCCGGCGGACGTGACGCAGTACTATGTCCACGCCTTTCGAATCATGCAGAAACTGGCGTATCTCTACGGCTGGCAGTCCTTCATCGACGATTGCGACGAGATGGACGATGAGACCTTGGCGGCTTTTGCCCTTCTCCTGGCCGTGATGGTCGGAGTGAGCGGGGCCAACTCCGCGTTGACGGCGTTTTCCAAAACGGTCCAGTCGAATATCGCCAAGAAGGTCGCCAACAAGGCTCTTACGCAGACAAGCTACTACCCGATCATCAAAAAGGTTCTTGCCGGAATCGGCGTCAAAATCACCAAAAGCAGTTTCGGCGACGCGGTGAGCAAGGTCGTTCCGGTCGTCGGCGGTCTCGTCTCGGGAGGCCTCACGTTCGTCAGCCTCAAGGGCGGGTCGAGGAGACTTGCAGGGGAGCTCAGGTCATTGCCGCAGGCGACAGGTCCCTTGACCGCAGCGGCGGTTGATTCTTTTACTGATTTTGCCGAAATGAAGGGGATGATGAGCGATGACGATGCCCAAATGGCATGAGACCATGCGGCCCATCCTTGAAGCGCTGGCGCATGTCGATGGATATCTGGCAGGCAACGACCTCCAGGATGCCGTGGCGATCGAATTCGACATGACCGATGACGAACGGGCCGAGCGTCTCAAGAGCGGCCAGTCGAGACTCTACAACCGCGTGTACTGGGGTATCACCGATTTGGAGAAGGCTAAGCTCCTGGAATACGGCGAGAAGAAGGGAACCTACCGTATCACCGATGCCGGCAGGACGTACCTCTCTGATTATCCCGGACCCATTACAGCCAAGGGTCTCTATGAGAACTGCATGGCATTCAAGAAGTGGAAAGACGGCTATCAGGCCGCAAGCAAGGCCAAAAACGCTTCAGAGCCCGAGGGCGTTTCGACGCTGGAGGACCAGGAGTCCCCTCAGGAGGCGATGGAGTCTGCCTACGGCGAGATTCGCGACGCGCTCGCCGACGACCTCATTTCGATCATCATGGGAAAAGATCCGTATTTCTTCGAGCACCTGGTCGGAAAGCTGCTCGTGGCGATGGGTTACGGCGAGAGCCTGGACTCCCGTGCCGACGTCACCAAAAAGAGTGGTGACGAGGGGATAGACGGCGTCGTCCGTGAGGACCGACTCGGATTTGGAACCATCTGCTACCAGGCTAAGCGGTGGGATCCGCAAAGGACGGTCGGACGGCCGGAGGTTCAGGCATTCGTCGGGGCGCTTTCCGGAAAGGGCGTATCGAAGGGCCTTTTCATCACCACGGCTCGCTTCTCCAAGGATGCCCGCAAATATGCTGAGGGCCTCCTGGGGCAGACGGTCGTGCTCGTCGACGGCCCCGCGCTCGCCGGCCTCATGATCGACTACGGCGTCGGCGTGAGCACGAGACAGGTCTACGAGATCAAGGCCGTTGACACGGATTTCTTCGAGGAATGACTGTCTTGGTAAGTTTGTCTGCGGACCCGGGCCACATCAGCGGTTGCTAGATCAGCCTGCCCTGAAGCCGTTCGTTGGGCATTTCGTCGCGCCGGGTAGGACCTTGATCCCGTTGCCGTCGTAGCCGTGCCAGCATGCCCCGATCCCCGCGTCGTCCGGGGACACGGTCCAGTAGCGGCAGTAACGGCAACGCGCTTCGTTCTTGTCGGGTGCCAGCAAGTCGCCAAAGGCCTCGGCCGCAGCGCGCTTTGCACTGTCGTCCGTATGAGAATAGCGTTTCAGCATTTCGACTGTCTTATGGCCGGTAATCTGCATCGTCGTCGCCATGTCGACATGGCAGTCCCTTTGCAAGATGCTGGTCGCGGTATGGCGCAGTCCGTGTATTGTGATCTCCGGCGGCAGATTGTAATTGTGCTTCTGTAGCCTGAACCACTTCTCGAACGATGTCTTAAGGGTGTGCTTGCCCCGCCTCGCCTGAACGATGGGGGTCGATCCAGTCTGGCTCAGGCCGACGCGTTCGAGCTGGGCCGCCTGCAATTCCTTCCACTCTGCTAGGACGTCGACCAATATCGGGGGGCAGGGGTCGTTCCTCACGTCCCCCGTTTTTGTCTCCTTGGTCTCCTGGCTATCCTTTTTCATCGCCTTGCTGATGCGGAGGGTGCCGCTGGAATAATCCGCCCAGGTCAATGCGAGCATTTCCGATAAACGTGCGGCGGTGCACAGGCAGATAAGGAGGCCGACGCTCTTCGCCTCAAGCCCTTTGTCAAGCACGGACCCGATGAATGCGCGGCACTCATCAACCGATAGGGCATATTTCTCCTCGGTGTCCCTTTTGGGTTTGTCGACATCCTTGCAGGGGTTCGAGCCAATGTAGCCGTATACGACCGCTCGGTCGAAGACCAGGGACAGGGTGCTGTGTATGTGCTGGAGGTACGTGCCACTGACGGGCGCCGCCCCACCGTTGCGGCGGTCGTTGCTCCGGAGGCCGGAGTACATGGCGTTAATGTCCTTGGGCCCGATGGCGCTTATTGGCATGCTTCCGATATACGGATCGATTCTCTTCAGGTGGGTGCGGTAGTCCTTGATGGTCCGTTCTGTGACCGCCTTCTGTTTCTCTCGGTCGGCGACGAAATTCGCCGCGAATGTCCGGAAGGGCTCCGCCTCCTCCTTCGCCTTGGCATCTTTTTTCATCCTATGGGCGGGCACCTCGGCGGCGGTGCCGCCGTGGTAGATGAAGTCGTTGATCTCCTTGATTGCCGCGATAGCCTCTGCCTCTGATGGGAAGTTTTCGTTGTAGACGCCGTACTTTCCGGTTTTCTCGTTGAACCCGAGGGGGAACTTGATCTGGGCCCGTCCGTCTTTGTAGACACTGTAGGAGCCCTTGTTGCGCGGGACCTTGGCCATCTCTTTCCTTTCCGGTTATCGATATAGGACACGGCGAATCCTTCAAGCGTGAGGGCGTCGCCCTCGGAATGCCCTTTTGCCCTGCGTCTCCACTCGGGCACGTCTTGGGGAAGGCCTCCATGATAGACATAGTCGTTGATGGCCTTGATCAGCGCGATGGCCTCGGCCTCCGAAGCGACCTCTTCGCGATATTCGTCGTAACGCTTCTTGCGCTCATTCCAGCCGAGCGGATACTTTACCTGCCAGGAGTTGCCGCCCGCTCTAGATGCGTAGCTTCCCTTGTTACGAGGCACCGTCGCCATGCCAACAGACCCCCTATTGAATAAAAATAGTTGCCACGCCGGCGACGGCAAACGCGAGCGCCGCGAACAGAAGCCCGAAACCGATCGACGACATAGCCAAGTCGCGCCAAGACGCCTCGACCATCGAGCCCCGATCCCCGAGCTTCCTGCGGACCACTTGATACAGCAAGGTTGCGGTGGCGACCGCCAGCCACACCGCGCCCGCGATGATAAACGGATTCATCTAGAGCCCCGCCTTTCGATTCGAATACTGCGTCCTGCACGACGGGGAACAGAACTCGCGCCTCTTCCCCCTGGTTTTGACCAAAATGCCGTTTCCGCAATTTTTGCACGTCGTGGGGACACAGCCGTATCGGTAGAAGATAGCCCCGAACATCGCCGCCGCCGTCGAGTGGAAATGGTATCTGGGCACCGGCACATCATCGAAGATCGAAGGCCCGCCTACAGACCACCCAAGTCGATCGCCGTCCTTCGTCGTCAGCCCGGCCAGCATTTTGGCAACGGACTCCACGAAGGCAATGGCCTCGTCTCTCTGGGTACCCCCGTCATCGATACCGAGATACAGCTGGGTCTTCTCGACCTCCGGCTTCCAGCCGATGTCGAAAAACGGTGCGCCCTCGCCGGTCTTTATCTGCGCGGTTATCAAAACCGCGTTGGGAACCGATCCGAAAAGAACCTTACTCTTTCTCGGCCTAAGATCGAGGATGCGCGTCTCAAGCGGATTAATGACCATATAGGAAAAGACGTTCTTGAACCACTTGGTCGAGTAGTTGAGAGTCATATCGAAGGAGGAATTGTGCTGGAACGGCAGAACGTAATAGGAGTCCTTGAGCTCCCCAGTAATCCACCAGCGACGTTTCTTTTCGAAGCGCTTGAACCCGCTTTTCTCAAGGACGTTCTCATGCCCCGACATGATGTTTGCGATCAACCTGAGCAGAACCGAACCGAGATTTCGGCATAGGACGACGTCCCTCAAGGGTTCAATCACAACGACGCAGCCGGGATCTTCTTCCCGCCATTTCTTCAACTCGTCAAGACCGTTGGACTCAATAAGCCCATGGCGATTGAGGTCGCGAGCAATGGAGGCCTGAGAGGGATAGAGTGACGAAGCACTGCCCGTCGTAGACATCCCCTCAAGGCACAGCTGGAGATAGAGGAAGTCTTCGTCACAACGGGTGAAACCACGCTCGCCGCCGACGGACTCCTCCACGACCTCGATGGCCTCGTCGATAGACAACCGCCTATTCTCCTCTTTATAGATGCTGCGGTCGATGAGGGGACCAGACTCCGAAATGGCCGTGACGAGCTCGTCGAGAGTGCCCCAGCGCATGAGGCGCTCCGCAAGTTCGAAGTCCATTGGAGCCGACTTCTCCGCCGCCTCAACCCCACGAACCACCTCGACCAGGGAGTGGAATCCGGTGCTTCGGTTCCTCGCGATGAATACTTTTCTAGCCATTACTTAATCAACTTTCTAAATAAAGCTTTATAGCGATGTTGGTTTCAACTTTAGCCTTTATCTATATCTCATTTCAATTTGATTTTTATTTTACCTTGTTTCTCTTTGTTAAGAGTGTACAATGGAATTAACGAAAAGAGAGGAGGTATATATGGACAAGCTTCTGACCCTCGAGGAGTGCGCGCCCATCCTGCGCTGTAGCTATTCCAAGGTGTATAAGATCGCGCGCGCCGGCACGTTGCCGTTCAAGCAGATTGGCAACGCATGGCTCATTCCGCGCTCCAAGCTCTACGCCGCTCTCGGCCTCGCCATTGACGACGAGGGCGGCGAAAAGAAAGGCCGCTAGCTCCCCGACCAAAGTTCGCTAGCGACCGACTGCCCCCTAATCTACGATAAGGAGAACCATGAAGGATTATAGCGGCCTCAACGCCGCGCGCTTGCGCACGCTCCTGCGCGAGCACGATCTCGACCATCCGCTCACGGATATGGACCTCGCGCTCCGCATCCTCGACATCGAGAGCCGCCTCGACGGCATCCGCGAGGATATGATCGCCGTCGACACCACACTTCAGGACCACGGCATTGAAGTCCATTATTCCTGGGAGGCCTAGCATGGCCGCCCCAGATAATGCCCGGTCCGTTCCCGGCGCGCCCGTGCCGCAGCCGCAGGAGAAGAAGGCCCCGACCGTTCATCAGGTGGTCGCGGCCATTATGTCCGATGGCATTCCGCTTGCCTACAACGAGCTCGCCGACGCGACCTTCGCGCTCGGCCCCACGCCCTGGAACGGCGTCAAGGGCGTCCGCTCCTGGACGCCGCTGGACGACGCCGAGCTCTATGCTCACCTCCAGGACACAATTGGCCTGCGCTCCGACAAGACTCTCGACCATGCCATGACCATCGTCGCCTATGGTAACTCGTTCAATCCGCTGACGCAGATGCTCGACGGCCTCAAGTGGGATGGCGAGAAGCGCGCCGGCACCCTGCTGCACACCTACCTCGGCGCGGACGACTCCCCGCTCACGGTTGCAATCGAGCGCCTGTTTCTCTGCGGTGCCGTGAAGCGCGCCTTCCATCCTGGTTGCAAGTTCGACTACACCATGGTACTTGCCGGCCGTGGCGGTATCGGAAAGTCGACTTTCGCGCGCCGCATCGCCCTCGACGACCGCTACTTCTGCGACAGTATCTACGACCTCGGTAACATCAAGGCAACGGGCGAGGCCCTGCGCGGCAAGTGGGTTGTTGAGCTCGCCGAGCTGACTGGAATCAGCGGCCGCTCGCTTGAGGCGGTGAAGGCCGGCCTAGTGCGCCAGACGGACACCTTTCGCGTAGCCTACGGCAAGCGGTCGACGGACTTCCAGCGCCGCTGTGTCTTCGTCGCTACGACCAATACCATCGGCTTCATCGCCGAGAAGTCGTCCGGCGCGCGCCGTTTTCTCCCCGTACTCTGCGGCACGGTCGAGCCTACGAAATCGGTGCACTCAGCTGAGTTTGCCCACGACGCGCGCCAGGCTATGGCCGAGGTCGTCTACTGGATGAAGTCCGGCGACCCGCGCTTCAGCGCGGTGCTTTCGGCCGAGATGGAGGGGGAAGCAGCGAAGCGCCGCGAGGGCTTCCTCGAGGAGGACCCGCGCACGGACGCCATCAACAGCTATCTCATCGCCCATCGCGACCATCCGGTTTGCACTCACGAGATCGCCGACTACGCCCTCCGCCAGGAGTTCACGCAGAAGCTCGCCAAGGACATCAGCGCCATCCTCACCGACCAGTGTCCTGGATGGCGCTTCGATGGAAAGCGCAAGTGCGGCCCCTACGGCAAGCAGCGGTGCTGGGTTTACGACCCCCGGCGCTAGTGCCAGCGGTGCCGATGTCAATGGCCGCCGGCACCGCTGACGCTACGGTTAGCTGGGATTTTCCGCGCGGTGCCGATGGTGCCGCGCCAAGCCCAGGATTTTTGCGTGCGGTTGAGGCGACCGCCGGATAGATTTCATCGACCAATCGGCACCATCGGCACCGTCATGCCGAGCCGCCCTTCCGACCAGCAGCGAACCGAAATACCTGTTATTTGCAGACCGGCACCGACCGGTACCGGTCTGCCTCTCCAAGAAAGGAACGATTCATGAACACTCTCGAAGAGAAGATCGCCCGCATTCCCGTCCCTGGTTACGCCCGTCGTCATGACGGCTACCCCAACCCGCTTCTCAAACGCGAGGTTGATGCGCGCATCGAGCGTCTGTTTGGCACTTCGACCATGACTGCCCTCGACTATATTCGCGCGGCTGACCCGGATATTCGCTTCTCGCCGGCAACCGTCCACGTTCACGGTCTGGGCATCAGGCTTATCGAGCGCGGTGGGGTTCTCTACATGGTTTCCAAGGCCTTTGCCGAACTCAACGGAAGCAACGTCCCCGGATGCGGTCTCCAGCTCATTGTAGGCGGCGACTACGACCAGGTGGGCATCCTCTATACCGCCGGAATTGACGCGAGCGGGCCGGAGGAGGCTTTCGCGCGGACCGCGTATCTCGTCGAGCTCGGCGTGCCCTGCGATCCTCTTGCTGTCGTCCCCGCCTATCTCCAGCCCCACATGCCCGTGAAGAGCCCGCGCAACATGTACCTTCTCTCTAAATACGGTGCCGACCTCGAACGCGCCTGGAAGTTCCATGAGTAGCAAGGCGAGGGATGGGCGCGTATACGTCAGGGTCAGCAGCGAGGAGCGCGCCGCCATCGTCCGTCGCGCCCGTGCGGCAGGTCTGAACGCGAGCGAGTACATGCGGAGGCGCTCGCTCGTCGACGGTGACCGGCCCGTGATTGAGACCGACGCTGAGACATTGAAACTGCTGTACCGCGATCTCAGGCTAGCGGGGTCCAACCTGAATCAGCTGTCGCGTGAGGTCCACATCACGCATGATCCTGGCCGTATCGCCCCGTTCCTCGATGCCGCGCTCGTAAAGGTCGGAGACGCAGCCGATGCCGTATCGGGCTTTCTTGCCGACGCGAGGAATGTATAGGAAGGGGATTTTCATGAACGATCTCAAGTTCAACGCGGTTCTTTCGGCTTCTTTCGCCGCCGCCCTCACCGTCGCATGCTATCCACTGACGGCACCCGTAATCTCCTGCGTTTTCGATTCACTCCCGGTCGATTGGCTCTCCTGGCTCGACTCCATCGGCTTAGACATGTGGTCGGCCTTCTGGCTCTCGGGAGCATGGCTCGGCCATATCCCGTTCATGTTCGCCGCGTTCTGCCTCCTCTTTCTCTTCCTCCTCGGCTATGTGGCCGCTAAGGACGCCGGGCGGACCCGAAGCGTCGACGACGGCATATACGGCGACGCCCACGTTGTCCGGGGCGCGGCGGGGCTCAACCGGGCTAACGATTTCTGGGATGGTCGCGGAACGCCGGCGAAGGCCGGCCTCGTCCTCGGCGCGACAGCAAAGGGTTATTGGTTCGATTCGTCCGTGCCTCATGCTCTGACCTGCGGAAAGACAGGTTCCGGCAAGACCCAGCTGCAGGTGCTGGAGACAATGCACCTGACGCTTGCGGCCGGATGGAACGTCGTCTCGACCGGCAAACCGGAGGTGCTTGAGCTCACGGCCGAAAAGGCGCGGGAGCTCGGCTACGAGATCGTCGTCCTTGATTTGACGGGATATCCGGGTGCCAGCCGGTACAACCCCATCGGGCTCGTCGCCGATGCCGTCGAGGCGGGCGACACCGATGCCGCAGTGAGGACTGCCCGGCAGGTTGCCGTCGATCTCATTCCCCTCGGCGGGGAGAAGAACACCTATTTCCCCAAGGCCGCGCGCAACATGCTCGCCGCCTGCATCCTCGTCGTCTGCACGGCCGACGTCCCGCGTAAACAGAAGAACCTTACGAGCGTCGCCGCGCTCGTCGAGCGCGGGACCGCCGGCGACGACCCGAAGGATCCGTCTGCTTCCCTCAAGGACTACATCCGCGGACTCGGCCCGACGCACCCGGCGTTCTCGCCGGCGTCCGACCTCCTCGGGGACGGCGGGGCGACGACGGCGGGCAAGAACGTCGTGTCCACCCTCAAGGAGGCCCTGAGCATCTTCTCGGACGGGGCGCTCCGCGCCGTGACGTCCGAGAGCAGCGTGTCGATCCGCGACCTCATCGAGAGGAAGACGGCCGTGTACATCGAGATGCTCGACGAGGGGGACCCGTACGGCGTCGTCTATACCTGTTTCCTCAACCAGTGGTGGCAGGTGGCGCAGCAAGTATGCAAGGAGAGCGGCGGCCGGATGCCGCACGAGACGGCTCTCGTGCTCGATGAGATCGGCAACCTTAACGTCAAGGTGGCGTGCCTGCCGGCCATCGCCACACTCGGACGAAGCATGAGAATCCATGAATACCTCTTCGTTCAGAATCTCAAGCAGCTGAATTCGTACAACGAACCCGGCGACGGCGGGGCCGGACGCGACAAGCTGGTCGGCTCCGTCGGCACCAAGGTCGCCCTGTCGCTTTCGGAGCCCGAGGATTTCAAGTTCTTCACCTCGCTCGTCGGAAAGCGCACGGTGCGCTCGATGGGGACGTCCAGCCAGAAGGGCCAGGGCCGCACGTCCGTTGGAACGAGCTACAACGAGGCGGCCGTCCCCCTGATCAACGAGTGGGAGTGGCAGCAGCGCATCCCCATCCGCGACGGCCTCATCGCCGTCAAAGGTGGTGAGAACTCGAAGCCCGGGCGCGAGGGCGTGTTCGAGTTCCCGCTCGACTACGCCAGCCGCACCCCGGCGGGCCCGTTCTTCGGGCTTGGCGACGAGCAGGCCGAGCGTGCGAAGCGGGTCACTTACTACACCCGTGCCAAGGCCGCAGCGGAGGGCGATGCGTACGAGGTTCCGGAGCCGTGGTGCCCCGAGTTCGAAGCCGGCAACGGAGCGGACGATGACGAGGTCGCGCCCGACGACGTGTTCAAGGCGGACGAGGACAACGCGACCCTTTCGGACGAGTGGGCCGCATGGGACGAGTAGGGGGACGGACATGACGGCTATCAAGCAGGTGGCGATCACGAGCGCGCAGCACATGAAGAGTTTGTCGGGCTATCTCGACCGAACGAGCGAGAAGCACGATGCGCTCGACTTCGACTCGCAGAACCTCAACGAACCGGAGAACTGGGCCAGGGAGATGGACCGTACGCGCGAGGCCTACGGCCACAACGAGCCCGGCCGCAAGGGCTCGAAATGCACCTACTGCTACCACCAGATCATCGCGTTCAACCCTGACGAGTGCGACGTCAACGGGGGAAAGATGTCCAGGGATGGCTGCATGGAGTTCGCCCGGGAGTGGGTTGCCCGCTACTACCCGAACCAGGAGGCGGCGTGGGCGCTCCATCTGGAGCACTCGAAGGACGGGACCGACCGGTACGCCGTCCATATCGCCATCAACCGGACCGACCTCTCGACCGGAAAGCGCCTCAACGACGGCAGGTCGTCCCGTCAGAAGACCCTCCACGCGGCGAGGATGCGCGAGATGGACGAGCGTTGGGGGCTCTCCCAGCTTGAGCGCGGGGCGCGCAACAGCCGCGTTCACGCCCGGCAGGAGTCGAGGGGCGAGCGGCGGGCCCGCGAGATCGGCTCGAAGGCAGCCCCGGGCTTCGAGACCGACCAGGACCATGTGCGCCGGGTCGTGCGCGAGAGCGTTCGCGAGGTCGCGGCGTCCGGCGCGCCGAACAGGATGCGCGCGCTCAACGAGGCCTTGGAGCGGAGGGGCGTCCACATGCGCCTCAGCCGCGACCGGAACCTCGGGGAGCGCGACCTCGTCTTCGAGTACCGCCCGACATACGACCGCAGGGATGCGCGCGGGCGCGCCGTCAGGAAGGCCGCGATCAGCGGCCGCAAGCTCGGTCGCGGCTTCACGAGGGGCGGCATACAGCACGCCCTGGGCATCGGTGCCGCCGTCTACCGGATGGCGGAGAGGTCGATGGACGACGGCCGGGACAACGAAATGTAGAAGGGTGCGAGATGCGCCCGGCGAGAGGAGTAATGGCTATGGAAATCAACATCAAGCTCGATGCCAAGCTCAAAATGCGCGATGGCATAGCCGAGCTGAGGCTTACCGACAATGTTCCGGATTCTCCCTGGTACCAAGATGGCGCGGGGAGGGATTTCTTCGACGCTCTCTGCCGCGTCGATGGAGATGGCGGGGGATTCCGCGTGCGCCGCGCTTCCGGTCACACGGCCGTCCTCGTGGTGCGCGACACGGGCATCGATACCGGTTGGGCGAACGAGCGACAAGCTTAATCGGCACATCTTGAAGAGGGGCCTTGGCCCCTCTTCTCGTCTCCCGGGACCGGAACGCAACAGGCGTCCCGCAAGCCCGGGGGACGGCCCCGCAGGGCAAGATATCTGTGCGTACGCGGAGGCTGCAAGTCGCCGCGTACGCACAGATACACATCTTGCATGTCCCGAGAAACGTGGGGCGAATAGCAGGAGTGCAACGGGACAGGTGAGCGGAGGTGCAGTGATGGCGACCCATGGGAGCCATCGAACGGAGCCGGAGCGAGAGCCGGCGGGGCGTGTGACACGGCGGGGCGATCGCGAGTTGAAGCCGAGTGATTGGCCCGCCGTTCACGGCCCGCCGGCGGCAGCCCGGGGTTCCAAGGGGACTCGTCCCTTTGGCGCACAGGGGTCCGGGGACGACGCGAAGCGTCCCTGGGAGACGCCGCGAGGGACACGCCGTCGCCGGCATGCCCGTGCGGGCGGCGGCCGGGGCTACTCCGCCCCGGCCGTGAAGACCGTCCGGCCCGTCTCGCAGTCGATGGTCTCGGCGTCCCCGAAACCGACCCGGACGGCCGCCCATCCGCCGGCGGCTGCCAGCGCGTCGGCCTCGGACCTCGCGGCGGCAATGATGCGCTCGAGCTCGGCCGAGCCCGCCGGCGCGGTCCCCACCTCGAACGCGCCGCCGTCGCCGCCCGACTCGTACTCGACGACGACCGTCGAGCCGAGGGCCTCCTCGAGGGTCTCGCTCAGGCCGCCCATGCCGCCGAGGGCGTGCTCGGCGACCGTGGCCAGCGGGTAGCGGGCCATCCCGGACGCCGCCGAGCGGTCGGCCATCCGGACCGTGCCGGCGGCCTCGAGCGCCTCGAGGAGCGCCGCGGGCGCGTCGGCGTCTATGGCGATGTTGCCCCGCCCGCGGCACCACTCGGCGGCCGCCGGCACGTTCGCCGTGAGCACGCCCCACTCGGCCATGTAGCCATCGGAGCGCGGGTCCGTGGCGTCGAGGAGGAGGACGGCCAGGCCGCCGTCCACGTACTCCCCGGCCACGAGGGCGAGGCGGACCGCCTCGCCCATGGAGTCGAACTCGACCGTCACCATGCGGCTACCCCCTCCTGACGGCGCTGAGCGGCTTCGGGGAGAAGTGCTCGTCGCGCTCGACGGCGGCAAACCCCATCTGGCGGTTCAGCTCCTCCATCTCCTTGATGCTGAAGTAGCCGAGCTCGTCGTCGTAGCCCTCGACGAGGCCGAACGCCTCGTCCGTTCCGTCGAACTCGAGCAGCCACCAGTCCCATCCGTTCACGCACGAGAAGTAGTGGGCGTAGACCGTGGGGTCCTCCGCCCCGTCCTGCTCGTAGAGCCTCGGCACCGTCTTGGCGATTTTCTCGGTCATCAGCTGCTGCATGTCTTCCTCCGTTCCGGGCACATGGCCCTCAACATCTCGCCCCTGCGGGCAAAGCCGAATGGCGACGCCGCGCGTCGTCGTCGGCTTTGCTCCCTGCAAAGCCATGCCGGAGCGAAGGCCTGTCAAGGTCCTCCATGACGGCCTCCACCAACCGGAGCGGAGCGGAGGTTTGTGCGGGGCCTCATGGAGCGGCCTTTACAGGGCGCAGCGGAGGCATCACCCGGCCACGGAGCCGTGGCCGCCGTCGGCGGATGCCGTAAAATGTAAAACGCTGTTTATGCTGGCCCGAACAGCACCTGCTATCATCGCCTTTCTCGCATAGAGAGGATTGTTTCGGCATGGAAGAACGTCATGTCACGACGGGGGACGGGCCGAGCGAAGCCGCTCAGCGGCTCATGGACGGTATCGGGGTATTCTCCGAGATCGAGGATTATGGCAGAAGGATTGAAGTCCTCGCCGAGGCCATGTCGGTCGGGATCAGGATCGCGGACTACGAACTGCTCGCGGCATGCGGTGCGCTCCTCGCGGCGACGAGGAACCGGAGCGAGTGGACCGGAGCTTGGCTCTAGCCGACGTCACCCTCTGCGTTCCGCATGACGACCCAACCCGCGTTCACCGGACGCGCGTGTCGGCAGGCGGTGCGGAAACGTCGTTCTTCGAGCGGGTGTTCTCGAACGCCCAGACCCACCATCGCAGGCGGTCATCTGCCCCGTGAATGGGGTCCTCCCTGTGGTAGTGCTCCAGCATGAGCTGAGTGGTCCAGCCGCCGAAGCGCACCGTGTAGACCGCCGTCTGCGCGTCGTGGATGACCGCGCCGAAGGGGTCTATTCGAATGATTTCGTCGATCGTGAAGCCGCGGCCGTCCGGCCAGCAGACGCGGACAGGCACCGTCGTTCCGTCGGCGTTAGTGCGGGCGTAGACGTCTACGTACTGCTTATGGACGCGTCTGCCGGGCTTGTCGCCGTTGGCGCGAACGGTGATGCCGCCGCCGAAGTCCTTTGTGTGGCCTATCACTCGGGCATCACCGCCATGCCGCCACCGCGCTCGACGAACCAGTCGCCGTGCTCCCACCAGACCGTTTTGCGCTGCTTCGCGATGCAGACGTCGTAACGCACACAGAGGTTACCGAAGATGGCGCGGCCGAACTCCTGGCGGGCGTAGATGCTCTCAACCTTCCAACTGCGGCCGTCCGGCCAGTGGATGGTGACGGGATCGGACGGGCCGTGGTCGGGGTCGTCCGCGCCGTTGGCGTCCACGGGGATGTAGATGCGCTGTGCATCGGTGGGTATGCCGCAGGTTCCCGCAAGCGAGTGCTTTTTCATGATCATGCGCGTACCCCCGAACATCCGTTTGTATCTCACGGGCTTCATTGTCGAACGAATGTTCTTGATTGTAAAGCGAACGTGGTGTGGGGGTTCGGTGTGCGGTGTCCGGACGGAGGGGCATGGATGTATCGCGTGGAAAGCGCCCGCGATCCGGAAGACCCGCGTCTTGGTATCATTTTGCCATCCTTGGGGAAGGAAGAATGCCATGACTCAGCTCTATGAGATAGACGGGTACCACTATATAGTCGACCTGACGCCCTATTTCGTTCTCGGCGTGCTGGTCATAGCCCTGGTCTGTGCAATCGCGGTCCTGGTTCGCAGGATTCTGGCGAGCCCCTTTAGGTATCCCTACTACGTGGCCCGCTTCGATGTGTCTGGCAGGCCAACTACGTGAAGACGTCCTACAAGGTGTCGATGGATGATTCCGAGCTTGACGTGAACTGGGAGTGGATCGTCGAGCGCCGTATCCGCCTCGCCGCCATCAACGACGAGGCGACGCTCAGGGACTATCACGCCAAGAACCAGCGAAGGCTGATGACGAAGCAGCTGCGCGAGCAGATCGCCCGCCGGGACAACTACACCTGCCAGATATGCGGGAAATACATGCCGGACGGCGTGGGCCTGCACGTCGACCATATCGTGCCGGTCGCGAAGGGCGGCAAGACCGTTCCATCCAACCTGCAGGTGCTCTGCTCGAAATGCAACGGGCGGAAGGGCACACGGTAGCGGCGCGTTGCAGACACGCGCTATTCGTCGAAGAAATCGGTGTCAACGGCCTTGATCTCGTAGACCTGTCTCGTGCTCACGCCGACGCCGTAGTCGATCATGAGGCCGCGCAGCGGAGGTGCAACCCGGTCGCGGGGCCGTGGGCACATCTCGGCGGATGCCGAGTTTGGTTTCCCAGCGCGTTTTCCCCGGAACGTAAACTATGGTTTACGTCTGCTGTGCAGGTATTCCTATGCTCTTGGCTGGGATCGAGGAGGAAGGATGTCCATGAACCCCGATAAGGATGTTAATAGCCCGAACATCAGCCAGGAGGCGCGCCGGATCGCGAACGCAATCGGGGCGTTCGGCGACCTTGGCACCGCTGACCGTCTCAATCTCCTGGCTGAGCTCATGCAGATGGCGACGACATTGGCGGACTACGAGCTCTTTGCGGTGTGCGGGGCCCTGCTCGCGGCCACCCGCGTCCGCGCCGAGTGGTGGGATGCCGCCAGATCGTCCTGGCTGTAGGCCATTGACCTCGCCGGCTCGCGGCGCAGCGCTCAGGCGAGCTATTCAATCCCGGCAGGGCGGAGCACAATATGTTTGAGCAGGACCTTAATATCGGCGAAGTGGTCTCGAACGACCGCATCCACGATATCTTCGGATGCCAAACGCAAGGCGGGATACGCCTGAGCAACTTGCAGAAACGTCCAATCTTGCTGGAAGTCCAGGCCGATATTTCGATCGGATTTCGAGGTGTTTCGCTGCATTTCCGCTGCGCACATTGAGCGAAGATTCGAAGAAGAAAAGCGCCTTACGAAGAAATAGAGTAGAAAAATACGAGCAATAGCGCCAAACATCTACAAATAAAACCGCAGGTAAACACACATGTATATTATGAGTGCCAGCCTCCAACGGGCTCATAACCCGGAGGTCGTAGGTTCAAATCCTGCCCCCGCGACCAAGAACTTGCAGCTCGTCGGCCTAGCCGGCGAGCTTTTTTGTTATTCCGGGGCTGTGTATTCGGTCCAATTCTCGGCCTCTCAAACAAAATCTCAATCTGTAACATTTAGACCCGATTTGGACGGCTAGGTGTTACAGATCTAGATATACCGGTGGGTTGGGCCCCGTTTGTCTAAATCTGTAACACGAGGGACGGATTTTGCCGAGTTGTTGTTACAGATTGAGATTTTCTAGCAGGCGGGCCCCGTTTGTCTCGATCTGTAACATCTGGGGTTCATTTTGCTGAGTAACTGTTACAGATCGAGATCTTTCGGCAGATTAGATTGGTTTGTCTCGATCTGTAACAGGTAGGGGCCAAAAGTGGGCCTAGCTGTTACAGATCTAGATTGTTGGGGATGGGTTGAGAGGAATGTCTCGATCTGTAACAGTAAGACCCGGTTTTGTCGCGTAACTGTTACAGATTGAGATAAACCGACGGGCCGCCCCGCCCATCCCCATCCACCTGCCGCTACCTGCTGTCCGCCGATTTCCGTTGCGCTGCTGTATTCCCATGCCATATCCTCTAGATAACTACGCGGCATCATCGCCGCCGCGCCTACAAGAGAGGAATGTCCATGACCACACCTGCATCCAAGCTGCTCCAGCCCATTACGGTTGGCCCCCTTGAGCTCAAGAACCGCATTATGTTCCCGCCGCTGACCACCGGCTACGAGGAGCGCGACGGCTCCATTGGCGAGCGCAGCCTGGCTTTTTACGAGCGCCTGGCCCGTGGCGGCGTGAGCTACATCGTCATCGGCGACGTCGCTCCCGTCATGACCGCAAGCCCCACGCCCAAGCTGGCGACCGACGCCCAGATCCCCACGTTTAAGGCCCTGGCCGACGCCGTCCACAAGCACGGCGCCAAGGTCGCGCTGCAGTTGTTCCACCCCGAGTACGACGTGCCCGGTGTCGGCCGCATGGTCATGGGATCCATGGCTGCCGCCAAGGCCGCGCAGGAGGCCAAGGCCGCCGGTGACGAGGAGACCTTTGCCGCCAAGATGGCCGAGTCCAACGAGATTCGCAACCAGGCCTACGCCAAGCTGCACCACGATATGCAGCACTTTGTGAACGAGGCGAGCGTAGAGCAGCTCACCCAGATCAAGGAGGCCATTGCTGCCTCGGCCGCTCGCGCGCAGCAGGCCGGGATCGACGCCATCGAGGTCCACGGCGACCGCCTGGTGGGTTCGCTGTGCTCGGCCATCCTCAACCAGCGCACCGACGAGTACGGTGGTTCGTTCGAGAACCGCGTTCGCTACGCGCTGGAGGTCGTCGCCGCCATTAAGGAGGCCGCGCCGCAGCTGATGGTGGAGTACAAGCTCCCCGTGATCATGGAGAACCCCGACGGCACGCCGCGCGGCAAGGGCGGCCTGCAGCCCGACGAGGCCTGTGAGTTCGCCAAGCTGCTCGAGGGCGCGGGCATCGACATGATCCAGGTCGCGCAGGCCAACCACACCGGCAACATGGGCGACACCATTCCGCCCATGGGCGCCATGCCCTACAACTGGACGCTGCCCGTGGCCGAGCGCGTTAAGGCCCTGGTCTCCGTGCCGGTGGCCACCGTCGGCCGTGTTGTCTCGGTCGAGGCCGGCGAGAAGATTCTGGAAGACGGCGCCGCCGACATCATCGCCTATGGCCGCTCGCTCATGTGCGACCCCGATATTGCGCTGAAGGCCGCCACGGGCGAGCCTATTCGCGAGTGCCTCAACTGCAACAAGGGCTGCGTCGATGCGATTCAAAACCGCAAGTACATCTCGTGCGTGCTTAATGCCGAGAATGGCGACGAGGCGACCATCGCCATCAAGCCGGGCGAGGGCGACAAGAAGATCGCCGTGGTGGGCGGCGGTATTGCCGGCCTGGAGGCCGCGCGCGTGGCGGCCAAGCGCGGCTACGACGTGACCGTCTACGAGGCGAGCGATCATCTGGGCGGCCAGATTGTGCTGGCGGCTGCGCCCCCGCGCAAGGACGAGATCATGCGCTCGGTCGAGTACTACGAGAAGATTCTGCCTGGCCTGGGCGTGAAGGTTGAGCTCAACCATGCCGCTACCGCTGAGGACCTCAACGCCGCCGACGCCGCGATTGTGGCCGTGGGCGCGCACGACGTGGTCATCCCCGTTCCGGGTGCCGATTCGGAGAAGGTCGTCTCGAGCTGGGACGTACTGGCCGGCAAGGTGGAGCTCAGCGGTCGCGTCGCCGTCATTGGCGGTGGCCTGGTGGGCACCGAGACTGCCGAGTACCTGCTGCAGCACGGCTGCGAGGTGGCGATCGTGGAGATGCTCGACAAGATTGCCGCGGGCGAGTCCGAGACCATTCTGCCGCTGATTATGAGCGACTTTGCAGAGCACAACGTGGAGCAGCACGTGAAGACCCGCCTGACCGCTATTACCGACGAGGGCGTTGAGGCCATTTGCACCACCGAGGACGGCGCCGAGGAGCCGGTAAAGATCGCCTGCGATTACGTGGTGATGGCCGTGGGCTCCAAGGCCAACGCGTTTGACCTGGATGGCGTGACGGTGCCCGTGACCTGCGTGGGCGACTGCTCGGGCGAGCGCACCGCCGACATTGCGAACGCCATTCGCACGGCATATCACGCGGCCAACGAGCTGTAGTTGAGCATCGCGGCCAGGCGGGACGGTAGCACGGATCCGTTTCGCCCGGCTGTGTCCCGTCGGGTGTCAATCGGTGCGGGGCCTGCAAGCGCAGCAGGTCCCGCCCTTTTTGTTTTGCTCCGGTGGATGGCAATGCGCGGTAATCATGAGGAGTGAGGACGTCTACTGCCTTGCAGATCACTCAAAAATATTGGGGGAGGGGTTAATAACTATATCCTCTATACCAAAGGACATAAAGAGATACCAATTTTGTTGACAAGCGAATGACGATTAGCTGCGAGTCGGCTACCAGCGTAAATAATCGATAAAGAAATGTCGTAATTTGGTGCCAAATGCCCAGATAACGCCGCGTCTATTTTAATTAACTGCTTTGAGCAAACGGTAAAATGCTACTATCTAACTTGCACGTAAGAAAGCAGATTAACGGTTAAGACTAAGAAGTGGCAGGTATGTCGGAAGCAACTAGGACTCGCACGCATGCGCCTGAGGTTAGGCAGCGCGCCGTCGAGATCCTCCAAGAGGGGGTCGGTCATCGCGCCCTCGCCGCGGAGCTTGACATTCCCCAGGCCACGGCTCGTCAGTGGGCCCGCGCGTATGCCGTGGGCGGTGCCGACGCCGTTCTCAATGCCGGTTCGCATCATCACACCTATTCGTACGACGTAAAGCTCGCTGTGGTTAAGGACCGTCTGGAAAACGGCTTGACGTTTCGCGAGGCCATGATCAAGCATAAGATTCCCAGCGAGTCTTCGGTCAAGGCTTGGTGCCGTCAGTACCGCGAGAGCGGTGAGTCCGCACTGGTCGATAAGCCGCGCGGTCGCAAGCCGCGCGTTAAAAAGGCGGAATAGCGAACGGGATGGTGCGCCCACAGGGGCGCATTTTTCTTACCGCGCCTCTGCTCCAATGTGGACATGCCCTTACCCCGTACGCCCAAAACTCCCCAGTTGACCGAAAACCTGCCACCGCAACCCCGTAATTGAGCTATAACGTTAAACAATTGCAGCGTTTTTGCATGGGGGAGTGATGGTATGACGCTACTGTATTTCCTTACCCTGTTTCCGCTGGTACCGGCGTTGGGCATGCTGTTCGCGCGCGGCGACCGCGCCCGCGATGCGGTGGGGCTCATAGGTTCCGGCATGATTATGGCGGTGACAGTTGTAGTCGCCGTCATGTTTTTTGGCATGGGTCCGCAGAGCTTTGAGGTTGCCTCCGGCACCTCGCATGTGCTCTCGATCATCAGCTCCGTCATCGACGTCATCCTGTGCGCCGTAATCCTGTACAACGCGTACAAATATAGGAACGCGCTCACCACAGTGCTCGGCATAGTCCAGCTGGTGGGCTCACTCGCCTTTGCGACCATGACGCTGCCTGCGGCCGAAGCCGTCACGGCGACGCCGCTCTACCTGGACTACATGAGCGTGATCATGGTCCTCGCCGTCGGCATCGTCGGCAGCCTAATCTGCGTGTACGCCCTGGGCTACATGAAGGACTTCCAGGCCCACGATGAGCACGAGGCCGCGCTGCGCGGGCAGACCGCGCCCGACCGACGCCCGCAGTTCCTGGCGCTTATGTTCCTGTTCCTCTCGGCCATGTTCGTCATCGTGACGAGCGACAACCTTGAGTGGTTGTTCTGCGGCTGGGAAATCACCACCGTGTGCTCGTTCCTCATGATTGGCTACACGCGCACACCCGAGGCCATCAAGAACGCCTTCACCCAGATCATCCTCAACATGCTGGGCGGCATCGCGTTTTTGGCCGGACTCATGTACCTGCACGTTAATGGCATGCCGCTGACCATCTCGGGCATGATCGAGCTTTCCGGCGCCGGAACCGCGCAGTCCGCGCTGCTGGTGATGCCGGTCATCCTGCTGTCGCTCGCCGCACTCACCAAGGCCGCGCAGATGCCGTTCCACACTTGGCTGCTCGGCGCCATGGTTGCCCCCACGCCCACGAGCGCCCTGCTGCACTCGTCAACCATGGTCAAGGCCGGCGTGTTCCTAATGGTCAAGCTGAGCCCGCTCTATGCCATCTATCCCGTGACTGGCTTTATGGTCACGAGTGTGGGTGCCATCACGTTTTTGCTCGCTGCCCTCATGGCCATCTCGCAGAGCAACGCCAAACGCGTGCTCGCGTACTCCACCATTTCCAACTTGGGCCTCATCAGTGCCTGCCTGGGTGTCGGCGCGCCCGAGGCCGTGTGGGCCGCCATCTTCCTGATCCTGTTCCACACGGTGGCAAAGTCGCTGCTGTTCCTGTGCGTGGGCACGGCCGAGCATCATATCGGCAGCCGCAATATCGAGGACATGGACGGTATGTTCAGCCGCATGCCGCACCTGACGCGCCTGATGATGCTGGGCATCATGGGTATGTTCGTCGCGCCGTTTGGCATGCTCGTGTCCAAGTGGGGCGCCCTGGTGGCGTTTGCCCAGACCGGCAACGTGCTCATGATCATGGTGCTCGCCTTTGGCTCGGCCGCGACGTTTTACTTCTGGGGCAAGTGGCTCGCCAAGCTTTCGGGCGTCGACCCCACGGCTCAAAACGTTGAGGTCAATGTCCATAAGACCGAATGGATGGCCCTCAACACCATCGCCGCGCTGCTGATTCTGTGCTGCGTGGCGTTCCCGGTTATCTCGAGCGGCCTGGTGTCGCCTTACTTGGCCATGGTGTTTGGCCGCGTGCCGTACGTTATTGGCAAGGACGCCATGTACCTGATGGTGGTTATCGTGGCGTTTATCGCCGTGGTGCTGCTGACTTCATTCCGAGTGAGCAACAAACCGCATGTAAACGTATATCTTTCGGGCGTGGGAACCGACAAATATCGCCATTTCCGCGGCTCGATGGGACGCGAGGTGAAGGCCGAAAAGCGCAATTGGTACTCGGAGGACGCCCTTGGCGAGAAGCGTATTGGCCCCGCGGGCAGCGTCGTGTGCTGCAGCATTATCTTGTTTGCGCTGCTGTGTTGCGCGTGGATTGGACCCGAGCGACTTGCCATGAGCGCGCCCTCGGTGTTGCGCGGCAAGTATTTCGAAGGCTCGGGCGTCGTGGGCATCTTTATAGGCACCGTGGCGTTTGTCCTGATTGCGCCGCTTCTGGGCGGTCTGATCGACGGCATCGATCGCAAGCTGTCCGCCCGCATGCAGGGCCGCGTGGGCCCGCGCCTGCTGCAACCCTTCTACGATGTGGCCAAGCTCCTGCGCAAGGCCCCTGCCAGCGTAAACACCATGGACGATACCTATATGGCGTGCGCGCTCATCTTTACCGTCGTGGGCGGCGGCATCTTTGTGTCGGGCTCCAACACGCTGCTGTGCGCCTTTATGGTGACGCTCGCCGCGATCTTTGTGGTGTTGGCGTCCGCCTCGACGCAAAGCCCATTTGCCCAGGTCGGCGCCGACCGCGAGCTGCTGCAGGTTATGAGTTACGAGCCCGCCGTTCTGCTGATGAGCGTGGGCTTGTACCTTGCCACCGATAGCTTCGATTCCATCGCCGTGACGGGGCAGTCGGCCCCCATCATCGTGTACAGCGCGCCCATTTTCCTTGCGCTGCTCGCGGTGCTTACCATCAAGCTGCGCAAGTCGCCGTTCGATCTTTCGTATTCGCATCACGCGCATCAGGAGATTGTCCAGGGCGTCGCCACCGAGATGAGCGGCGGCACGCTGGCCAAGATGACCCTTATGCACTGGTGCGAGACCGTGCTGTTTTTGATGTGGGTGGGCATGTTCTTTGTTTGGGACAACCCGGTGAGCTGGGTCGTAGCCCTGGTCGTGATGGCCGCGACGTACTTTGTCGAGGTGCTGATCGATAACACCTTCGCACGCAGCACCTGGCGCAGCTGCTTTAGGCTCGGATGGGGCGTGGCGCTGGTGTTTGGCCTGCTCAACCTTATGCCCATCCTCGTCGACGTGTTTATTTAGGAGGCGGCATCCATGGATCATAAAATGTCGCGCTCGCCGTGGGTGATTCATTACGACGGCTCGAGCTGCAACGGATGCGATATCGAGGTGCTGGCCTCGCTCACGCCGCTGTTCGATGCGGAGCGGTTTGGCGTGGTCAACACCGGCAACCCCAAGCATGCGGATATCTTTTTGGTGACGGGGTCGGTCAACGCTCAGAACCTGCCCGTCGTGCGCCAGATCTACAACCAGATGCTCGAGCCCAAGTGCGTGGTGGCCTGCGGTATCTGCGCGTGCTCGGGCGGCGTGTTCCGCGGTGCCTATAACGTGATCGGCGGCGTGGACCGCGCAATTCCCGTGGACGTGTACGCGCCCGGGTGCGCCATTCGCCCCGAGACCGTGATTGATGCCATTGTGGAGGCGTGCGGCATCCTGGACCAGAAGGAGGCCGTGATGCGCGCCGGCGGCGATCCGCTCAGCGTGGGCGGTGCCGCAACCTGGGACGGTGGCGTTGAGCTGGGCGAGGACGGGTTTGTGGCTGCGGGGGCCGGGGCTGATGGTGCCGGTGACGCACCTGCTGGGAAGCCCGCCGCTGGCGACGTGCCTGCTGGGACGCCCGCCGCTGCAAAGGAGGCCGAGTAATGCAAAAGGCTATCTATACCACCGTCGGGATCGACGAGCTCCTGTCGCATGTCCAGGCGCTCAAGGGCGTCGGCGCGCGCTTTGTGCAAATGCACGCCGAGCGCAATGTCGACGACGGCATGTATCGCCTGGTCTATACGTTTATCAACGTTCGTGCTGCTCAGGAGCATATCGCGCAGGACGGCAGCTATGCGATCGAGAACCTGGTGGTTGAGGGCATCGACCAGTACCAGGAGATTCCGTCCATCAGCTCGTACTATCCGGCGGTGTTCCCGTTTGAGAACGAGGCGCACGACCTATTTGGTCTTGCCATCACCGACATGCAGATCGACTTTAAGGGTTTTTTCTACCAGGTCTCGACTGCCGAACCCATGAGCGTCATCACGCCCGAGGTGAAGGCCGCGCGCGAGAAGGCCATGAAGGTCCGTGCCGCCGCCGAGGCCAAGGCGCGCAAGGCTGCGGCCGAGAAGGCCGCCGCTGCCACGGCCACTGCAGGGAAGGGCGTTGCGGGTGCTGGCGATGCTGCGGGCGCTGCCGTTGCTCAGCCCGCTGCGGCTGCCGGCTCCGATGCTCAGCACGATGAAGCTGCTGCGAAGGCCGCGCTCAAGGCTGCCGAGATGGAGGCAAAGCTCGCCGCCATGGATCCCGAGAAAGCGGCTAAGGTCCGTGCGGCGCTTGCCGCAAAGGCCGCCCGCGACAAGCATAAAAAGGAGGCGTAAGGTCCATGGCACATCGCTCCGTTATTCCGTTTGGCCCGCAGCACCCGGTGCTGCCCGAGCCGCTTCATCTGGACCTGGTGATCGAGGACGACCGCGTCATCGAGGCAATTCCGCAGATCGGTTTTGTGCACCGCGGACTCGAGAAGCTCACCGAAAAGCGCGATATGCATCAGTTTGGCTACATCGCCGAGCGCATCTGCGGCATCTGCGCCGTGGGCCACAGCTGCGGCTATGCCAGCGCCTGCGAGCGCATGCTGAACATCGAGGTGCCTGGCCGCGTGCAGTATATCCGCACCATTTTGCACGAGCTTTCGCGCATTCACTCGCACCTGCTGTGGCTGGGCCTGCTCGCCGATGCCTTTGGCTTTGAGGCGCTGTTCTATCGTTCGTGGACCCTGCGCGAGCAGATTCTCAAGATCTTTGAGAGCACGTGCGGCGGCCGCGTGATCCTTTCGATTAACGAGATCGGCGGCCTTAAGCACGATATTGAGGACTCTGAGCTGGCGGGTATTGTGCAGGCGCTCGATGCCATGCGTCCCGACTACGAGACCCTGGTGCATACGTTTTTGGACGACAACAGCTGCGGCGAGCGCCTGCATGGCGTGGGTGTGATCAGCAAGAAGGACGCGCTTGATCTGTCGATGGTCGGCCCGTTCGGTCGCGCCTCGGGCGTGGACTACGACGTGCGCATGTTTGGCGACGGTGCCTATGCGGACCTGGCCGCGTTTGAGCCCATCGTTGCCACCGACGGCGACTGCTACGCCCGCTGCCAGGTTCGTTGCGCCGAGGTCACGCAGGCCATGGACATCATCAAGGAGCTTGTGGGCAAGATTCCGCACGACGGAATCGGCGGGCGCACCAAGCTCACGCCGGCCGACGGCGCGCGCGGCGAGGTTGTGATTGAGCAGCCGCGCGGCGAGGCGTATTACTATGTGCGCGGCAACGGTACCAAGAATCTGGACCGTTTTCGCGTGCGCACGCCGACGTCGCAGAACCTGGCAGGTCTGACGCATGCGCTGCAGGGCGTGCTCCTTGCCAACGTGCCCATGATTATCCTGACCATCGACCCTTGCATCAGCTGCACGGAAAGGTAGGCGCGGCATGAGTTTACTGACATTTGCCAAGACGGCCTTGGGTTCTATGGTCAAGCAGCCGGTAACGGTGTGCTACCCGCAGGAGGAGCTGACGGCGCCCGAGCGCTTGCGCGGACATATCGTCAATGATATGGACGTGTGCATCTGCTGCGGCATGTGTGCGCGCCGCTGCCCGGCGGGCGCGCTCGCGGTCGATCGCAAGGGCGGTACCTGGTCGATCGATCCGTACGCCTGCGTGGTGTGCGGCGAGTGCATCGAGAGCTGCCCCAAACACTGCCTGACTATGGACACCGCCCGCACTCCAGTCGCAGCGGACAAGACTCCCACGGTAGAAACCAAGCCGGAATAGCGCTGGAACAGAGCTGGAATAGGGGCCGGTGGGGCAAGAATGCCCCACCGGCCCCGCGCTTAAACGCGCGGTTGTGCCGTCGCGAACAAAACTATGCCGGATTACGGGGCTGGATAGCGAACCTCCGACCATACGGAAAATCGCAAAAACAAAACCACAGGTAGATAGCCTGCCGTTTTTCAAAAAATGGAGGTATGGATAAGGGTCCCGACATTAGCCCCATAATCCAGCACAGTTTTGAAATGGCACCATATCCGTAACAGCCCCTGATCCCCCAAGGACGGAGGAAAGTGGGTCATTTTTGCCTGATGGCTCCGAGTCGCACCCGTTTTCCTGCGAAAACGCCGTGTCTCAACTTTGGTGAGACATTTGTCTCACGCCCAAAACCGAATCTGGAACGTGTGTCACCTGCCCAAATTGTGTCTCATTTCGTAACTTTAGGCTGTTGCAAGGTCTGAGACCGCGAGAAGGGAGACGCGACGAGTAAGTACACGAGGGGTCTCTTGGCGGTGATACTGGCCGTAGTGCTGGTGTTGCCAGCCGCAGCATTCGCCATGCTGCCCGAGGCCAACGCCAGGTCCAGCACAGGAATGGACGGACCGACAGTAAACGGGACGGTCGTCGACCCCGATACTAGCGGACGCTGGGAAATCTGGGCAGCCGGCCACGGCGGTAATAAAGTAACAACCCAAAACGTCGGTCGAATCTGGACCGACAAGACGGTCAAGGCAACCGAGGAAAACGAAGAGTCGGACTTTTTGACCACGCTTTCGGCGATGTCCTCGACGTCTAATTCAACCGTGACGGTCACCACGCCGCTTGACATCGTGATGGTGCTGGATGCCTCTGGCTCTATGGATCACGCTATGGGCGATACTGACGACACTAAGCGCATTACAGCTCTGAAGAACGCTGCCTATAGCTTTATTGATACCATCGCCAAGCAAAACGAGGGTATCGAGGGTGTCGATAGGCAGCACAGGGTTGCCATTGTTAAGTTTTCGGGTGATAAGACCGATAAGATCGGCAACGACACGTACGATAAATGGGAATATGGCAGAACTAATACTTACAACTACTCCCAGGTAATGGCGGGCTTGACCAATTGCTCTGGCGCCGGCGTGACTGATCTTAGGGAAACAATTAAGGCAATCAAACCCGCCGGCGCCACGCGCGCCGATAATGGTCTGCAGCTGGCAGAGGGCATCACTTCTGGTCGCGCAGATGCCAAGAAGATCGTTGTGTTCTTTACCGACGGCAAGCCAACGAGCTACGACGAGTTTGATTCTAAGGTCGCTAACGATGCCGTGACGGCTGCCAAGAACATGAAGGACAGCAAGGCCACCGTTTATACTATCGGCATCTTTGATGGCGCGGACCCCAGCGCTGGTATCCAGGATTCGGGAAAAAGCCAAAAAGAGAACAAGTTCATGCAGGCCGTTTCGAGCAACTACCCCAATGCCACGGCATGGGATGCTCATGGTGCACGCGCTGAAAACTCCGACTACTACAAGTCGGCGACCAATGCAGAAGAGCTCAAGAAGGTCTTTGACGACATCTCACAGGCCATCACATCGGAGGCGCCTTATCCGACCGAAATCCATAAGGGCTACGACGAGACCAAGTCCGGCTACATCACGTTTACCGACGAGCTGGGCGACTTTATGCAGGTCGACAGCTTCACCGAGGTCGTCATCAACGGCACGCCGTTTACCAAGACGGACAAAACGGTCAATAAAGAAACCAATACCGACACCTACGAGTTCACCGGCAAGGCAAAAGACCTGCTCATTACCGTGCAGCGTGCTGGTGATGACAATCCCCAGAAGGGCGATGTCGTAACGGTCAGCATTCCTGCGTCGTTGATTCCGCTGAGCCACTTTAAGACCGTAGACGGCAAGCTTTCGGTCGACAGCGCTCAGCCTATCCGCGTGAAGTACACCTCGAGCGTGAAGAGCACTGCGCTCGACAACCTGTTTACGCCCGAGAAGGTAACGGGGCTCAAGGATTACATCGAGAACAATACGACCGTTGCCAACGGCGCCAAGACCGTGAATTTCTACGCGAACAAGTGGGCTGCCGGCGATCTGGGCAATACGGTTGCGACCTTTGAGCCGGCCGACACCAACCGCTACTACTACTTCCAGAAGCAGACGCCCATTTACACGGACAAGGATTGCACGCAGCCTGCAAAGAAATCGCTGGCAGATACCGGCACCTATTACTACAAGGATGAGTTTGAGGAGCAGGGCGAAAACGGCGAGGCCAAGCCCGCCTCTGCCGTCATCGAGTTTATCGGCGGCGACGCTGCGAAGTTTGACGGCGCTATTGTTGCTGACGAGGACGGCAACCTTTCGTTTAGCGTGGGAACCGCGCGCCTAGCCTTTATCGACGAGCTCCACACCACCAAGGAGAGTGTGGGCGGCAACAACACTGGTACCGCGACCGACGTTCTTAATCCCAAGTGGAACAACATATCCGCCAAGGCGACCGCGACGCATGTCAACTCCTACCTGGGCAACAACGGCAAGATCAGCTATAAGTACGACATGACGCCGGTAACGGTGGATACCAAGGATGCCAAGGCCGGCTTTGGCCTGACCAAGGTACTCGAGGGCCGCGACTGGACGAAGGAGGACACGTTTGAGTTTGGGCTGACGTCCGAGAACGGTGCCCCGATACCCGAGTCCGCGACAGCGCCCGTGACCGCGTCTGTGACCAAGGACGATCTGGACGACAAGGGTAAAGCTGTCATCGACTTCGGCACGATCAAATACACCGAGCCCGGCACGTACGTCTACAGGGTCAGCGAAAAGAACGCCGGGACTACGGTTGACGGCATTGCCTACAGCAAGAACGTCGCGGAGGTCACCGTGACGGTAACGCCCAACAAGAGGGGCGAGCTCAGCGCCGCTGTGAAGGTGACATGGAGCGAAGCCGACGAGACCGAGTTCAAGAACGTCTACACTGCGGAGCCTGTTGAGTCCAGCGTTACCGACAAGATTGACGTGACCAAGTCTCTGACCGGGCGCGACCTTACGGTCGGTGAGTTCAGCTTTGAGCTGCGCGAGATTAAGGATGAGGACTCTGAGCTTATCGAGACCGTTAAGAACGCTGCCGACGGCAAGGTGACGTTCAGTGCCATCAAGTACACCGAGATCGGCCAGCACACCTACAAGCTGCATGAGGTTAAGGGCAACGCCGGCGGTATTGACTACGATGACGCGGTCTACACCATCGTGACGACCATCGCCGATAACGGCAAGGGCCAGCTGGTTGCCACACACGAGCTGAAGGACGCCAAGGACGTCAAGAGCATCGAGTTCAAGAACGCCTACACCACGAATGCTACCGAGGCATCGCTTGCGGGTATCAAGAATCTGCGGGTTGACGACGCTCTTACCCCGGCTGATATCACCGGCAAGTTCACCTTTACCGTGACCGGTGAAGAGGGCGCGCCTATGCCTGCGAGCACGAGCGTGCACAACAACGTCGACGGCAAGGTCGACTTTGGCAAGATTACCTTTACGCTCGACGACCTTAACAAGGCTGTGGGCGAGAAGCCCGAGAAGCGCGAGCACACCTTTACCTACACCGTGACCGAGTCCGGTGAGGTCGCTGGCGTGACCAACGACGCTAAGCCGTCGCGCGAGGTTTCCTTCACCGTGACCGATGACGGCAAGGGGAATCTGCGCGTATCCCGCAAGCCGGACGGTGATGCGGCCTTCACGTTCACCAATACCTATAACGTGACGCCTGTCGAGACGAGCGTCACCGAACAGATCACCGCGACCAAGGTCCTGACCGGCCGCGATCTCAAGGACGGCGAGTTCTCCTTTGAGCTGGTCGAGGGCGACAAGGTCGTCGCCAAGGGCACCAACGCCGACGACGGAACGATCGCCATGGACAAGATCACCTACACCAAGCCCGGCAAGCACGCCTACACGCTGCGCGAGATCAAGGGCGGAACCACCAGCAAGGGCATCACCTACAGTGACGCCAAGTACACCATCGAGACCACCATCACGGACAACGGCGACGGCACCCTCAAGGCCGAGCATGTCCTGAAGGACGCCACGGCTGCGACTTTCAAGAACACCTACAGCGTGGCCCCGCTCGATGCGGAGCTCGACTTTGACCTGGGCAAGGTCATCAGCGGCCGCGACTGGACGGATGGGGACGAGTTCAGCTTTACCATCACCGCCCCCGAAGACGCCCCACTGCCCGATCCCGCAACCGTAACCGTGAGCAAGAAGGACGCGAAGGACGGCATTGCCGCCATCAAGTTCGGCAAGATTCACTACGCTGCCGCCGGAACCTATAAGTACGAGATTCGCGAGAACGCGGGCAGCACGGTCGGCTTGACGTATGACGCGCATGTCGCAACCGCCGAAGTGACCGTGACCGAGAACGGCGATGGCAGCCTGACCGCCAACGTCACCAAGAAGGAAAACGGACGCTTTACCAACACGTACCGCACTGAGCTTAACTACACCGCTGCCGGCGGTCTGTGGCTCAGCAAGTATCTGGATGGCCGCCCCATGACCGAGGGTCAGTTCACCTTTACCGTGACACCTGCTGACGACGCTTCGGCTCGCGCGCTCGGTCTGCTGCCCGGGGCTAATAGCTTCAAGTCCCCCGCAGCGGCAGAGGCAACGGTCGGACTGATCGACATTCTGGCTGGTCATGAGGTTATATTTACGCAGGCTGACGCCGGCAAGACCTTTACGTACACCGTGGCCGAGAAGAACGACGGCCAGCCCGGTTACACCTACGACGACGCCGTGCGCACGGTGACGATCGCCATCGCCGACGACACCGCCGGCACGCTCACTGCTACGACGACCGTTTCCGGCGGTCCCGAGGGCACGCATGAGACGGTCCACAAGAGTGGCGAGAACAAGGTCGAGAAGGCCCTGGTGCCGTTCCACAACAGTTACAGCGCTACGACCAACACGCCTGGCGGCACCGCCGCTCAGGTCGTTGCCACCAAGACTCTGACCGGCCGCCCGATGGCCGACGGCGAGTTCTGGTTCGGCATCGCCTATCAGGGTGAGCTTGTGGCATGCGAAAACCTCAAGCCCAATATCGGCGGGCACGTGAGCTTTGATACGCTGCACTACGACACTAAGATGCTTGCTAATCTTGAGGCTGCTGGGCTTGCCCATCGTACCGATAAGGACGGTAAGCTTGCCTGGACCATTAACTACACGGCCTACGAAGATTTATTCGGGCTGCCGAATGGCGTTTCCGCTACAACGTGGAGCTTTGGCTTTAAGGTTATCGTCGTCGACAACGGTGACGGTACCCTGACGGCGACGGTCGACTACGGCGGCGTCGAGCCCTTGTTCGAGAACGTCTACGGCGCCGACGCCGTGGATGCCGCGCTCACCGGTACTAAGAAGCTCCAGGTTGCCGAGGGCCTGACCCCGGCCGACATCACGGGTAAGTTCACCTTTACCGTGACCGCCGACGAGGCAGGTGCCCCGATGCCCGAGCGCACGACCGTAACCAACGACGCAGCCGGTAACGTGGACTTTGGCAAGATCCACTTTACGCTCGAGGACCTCAACCGCGCTCTGGGCGTGACGGACGATGCGACCGATAAGGCCGAGGCGGACGAAGCTGACGAGGCCGAGGCCGACGAGGCAGAGGCTGAAGAGGCCGACGCCGACGTTGATGCCAACGCCGATGAGCCCAGCGACGAGTTCGAGCCCACAGCCCCCACCGCCCCGCGCTCGCACACCTTTGCCTACACGGTGACCGAGTCCGGTAGTGCCCCTGGCGTGACCAACGACGCCAACGCCACGCGCAAGGTTTCCTACACCGTGACTGACGATGGTGCCGGACATCTGAGCGTCGTGCGCGACGGCGATGACGGTGCGGCCTTCACATTCACCAACACCTACAGCGTAACGCCCACCGATTCTGTCGTGACCGATCAGGTCAAGACGGTCAAGCGTCTGACCGGACGCGACCTTGCAGCCGGCGAGTTCACGTTTGATCTGCTCGAGGACGGCGTGGTTGTCGCTAGCGGCACCAATGACGTCAACGGCAACGTCACGCTGAGCCCGATCCGCTACGAGGCACCCGGCACGCACACGTACACGCTGCGCGAGGCTTGCCCCAACGCGCTCGGCCTGTACAAGGGCGTCACCTATGACGGCACGACCTACACCGTCGTGACCACCGTTTCCGACAACGGCGACGGCACGCTGACCGCGACGCACAAGCTCGAGGGAACCACCGAGTCGGCTGGCTTTACCAACAAGTATCACGCCATGCCCACGCAGGTCTCCATCGGCGCCATCAAGGTGCTCGGGGGACGCGAGCTCAAGAAGGACGAGTTCAGCTTTAAGCTCGTTGGCGAGGGCATCGAGTCTACGGTTACCAACGATGCCGACGGTAAGATCAACTTCGACAAGTTCGAGTACAGCGAGCCCGGTACGTACGTCTACATCATCAGCGAGGTCAAGGGCGACGAGGCCGGTATGACCTACGACAAGTCCGTCTTTACCGCGACCGTCAACGTGGCCGATGACGGCGAGGGAAACCTCAAGGCGAATGTCGCCTTTGCCAAGGGCGATAAGAGCGTCGAGGGTATCGTGTTCAACAACACGTACAAGAAGCCCGAGACGCCCGTGCCGACGCCCGATCCCGGCACACCCAAGACCGTGACGAACATCGTCAAGACGGTCAAGGGTTTCCTGCCCACCACGGGTGACCAGCAGGCCGCTGCACTGCTCATGGCATTCGTCATCGCCATGGCCGGCGTCGGAGCCCTGGTCTGGGGTATCCGTAAGCGCTAGGCACGCTGGCAGCGCCCGGGGCCAAAAGGCCCCGGGCGGCCGGCGGGGAGCCAGAACATAGCCCCCACCCCCACCCCCAGCCGCCGCGGAGGTATCTCCCTCCTCCGTGGCGGCGCTTTTGTGCGTAGGCGAGAAGGATTCGCCACGAAACCGGCCCATCTACTACATTTAGTCCCTTACCCCTAACCATGCCAAAAAACGCGAAAACAAAACCGCAGGTAGAACGCCTGTGGTTTTGTTCAAAACGAAGGTATGGTCAGGGGTATCGAATCAAACGTAGTAGATGGGCCGATTTCGTGGCGAGCGGTTCCGGCTGATCCCTTGGGGACGGAGGAAAACGGATCATTTTGGTCCAGCGAGGCTGGCGGAGGCACTCGTGCAGGGCCGCCCGAACAAAACTATGCCGGTTTACTACGACGAATTCGACATTCCCGACCATGGCTGCATTTTTCTAAATATTGCAAACGTTCTACCTGCACTGATAATTGTTCTCGGGGGAAGCGGGCACTGCGGGGCGCGGCAACGGCGCGCGATTTCCGCGTCGC
>NZ_JBDMSK010000013.1:0-54821 GCF_039758815.1 Collinsella aerofaciens
CGAGACGGGCGCGGCCGCCTCGGACCGGGCGGGCTCCGCCTGGGCGCCGTCGGCCTGCGAGGCCTCGGGCTGGGAGGCGTCGGCCTGCGCGGGCTGGGCGGCGTCGGCCTGGGCGGCGGGACCCCCGTCGGCGGGCTGGGCCCCGGCGGCCGGGGCCTGCGCGTCGCCCGGGGCGGCGGGGGCGGCGTAGGCCGCGGGCCCGCACAGGGCCAGGGCGGCCGCGACCGCCAGCGCGGCGGCGGCACCGGAAATTCGTTTCGTGGAGCGTCTCATGGAAAATCCCCCTAATCTAGCAACGGTTTCCAAGTCTACTAGATTGGGGGGACGGGAGCCAAGCTGCAATACCCCCAAGACACCCGTCTATAGGTCGTGACGTTGTCTATAAACAGGCTCACCGCCCGCGGAATAAAATTCGGCGCAAATCGTTTGAGCAGGCGACGCGCGGAAGGAGCGTGTAGGGCGGTAATATACTGACCGTCAGCCGCGGCATCCTCGCGGAAACCCATTTGTTGCCGGAACTATAGTCCCCGGCGCGGGCTCACCTTATCTCCCCGGCACGGGCTCGATATCCTCTCGGATATCTAATCGTCTTGGACTTTTACCCACCCAAGCACAGTACGGCTTTTACGTGCCGCCACGCAGAGCCTAGCCTGGAACTATTGTCTAAAACATAGGCCTTCAAAGCAACTTAGGTTCAAGTACGGACATGCAAATACGGGCACTGGATACAGGTCTTGACTGTCAATGGTTATCAATCGCATGTGTTTCTGGCAAATTACGCCCGTCTTATGCGTGCGATACAATCAGTCTCACCGAACACCAAACCAGCAACCCGAAGGGACCAACGTGTTAACAATTCACTATGGTGATATGGAAAACGTTATCTACAATACGTCGGTTTACTTCGATAACGTCTATTCGCCCCAGTGGTTTCAAGACGCCTTTGCTCAAAGGATTATTAAATCAATCGATAAAGGCAATGTCGTTGGACCCTGCGCAATAGACACCAAGATCCTAGGCATTATCCCTCCTGAAAGGCTGTCGGGAGGCACTAAGACGCTGTTGCTCATGTACTTCATGCCTCAGAACGTATACAACGCCACAACCTGCAGCGACAATTGCGCTTACTGGATTCTGAGAATTGCCACGCAAAAGGACTTAACCATCAACCTCTACCATCTGATGGATTTTGGAAACGGCAAGTTCACGGCTACCGTTGCAAACACGGGCGATGTCGTTCACACGATGTTCGACCTTGTCCCTATAGCCGCAAAATGCCTAAGGGAAACTCCTGACATGCACTTTCGTTAGGCTCTGTTAGACCAAGATTGACATACATATGTCATCACGGCGCCATATCGTTAGCCTCGTAGACCGCGGGGCAGCATGAACGCCGAGGACCTGGTAATCACCTTCAAGAGGGACATCGCGAGCCTCAGCAGGACCGAACGCCGCCGGCTCCACCTATGAGGTCGAGCGCTGCCCGCGCTGCGGGTCCGCCGCGGTCGTGAAGAAGGGCAAATCGAGGAACGGCGAGCAGCGCTACCTCTGCCGGGGCTGCGGCAGGACCTTCGGCATGGGCAGCGGGCGCATCCTTGGGACGAGCAGGCTGCCGAGGGAGACCTGGATGGCCTACGCCGAGTGCTTCGTGCTCAAGCTGCCCCTGCGGGAATGCGCGAGGCGCTGCCGCGTCTGCCTCAAGACCGCCTACACCATGCGCCACAGGCTCATCGAGTGCCTCTCGGCCTACACCCCCTCGTTCAGGGTCGGGCGGGGCTGCGGCTGCGAGCTCGACGAGACCTACTTCCCCGAGTCGTTCAAGGGCAACCACGTGAAGGGGTCGTTCAAGATGCCGCGCCCCTCTCGGCGCCGCGGCAGGCAGGTGCACAGGCGCGGCCTCTCGCTCGAGCGGATCTGCGTCATGACCGGCGTGAACGACTCGAACGAGACGTTTCTCGAGGTCACGGGGCGGGGCATCCTGTCGAGGAAACGCGCCATGGACGTGCTGAGGGACCGCATCGCGTCCGCTTCCGTCGTAGCGACGGACAAGGCGTCCGCCTATGTCGACGTCCTCGCGGAGCTCGAGGTCGACGCACACACGGCCTACGATTCCAAGGACCCTTCCGAGGGGACCATCAACCGGATCAACACCGTCCATTCGCTCCTCGATACCTTCATGAAGCCGTTTAAGGGCGTGTCGACGAAGCACCTCGGCACCTACCTCGCTTGGTTCAAGTGGTGCCGGACCTTCATGGCGACCGATTCCGGCACCGCCGAGCGCACGGTCGCGCGACAGCTCGCCAACGGCGTGTGCAGGAGCCGCATCCATGATATGTTCAACGTCCTGCCGCCCTAAATGGACTACTGGACCGAAGCCGCCGCATAGAGGCAGTAGAATGGTCACATCGCGATATACGAGGAAAGGTGCAGCCATGCCGTCGAATATACCGGCCACGACGATCCGGATCGACCCGGAGGCCAAAAAGGAGGCCACGGCCATCCTGGACGAGCTCGGCCTGTCCATGTCCACCGCCGTCAACGCGTTCCTCAGGGCGCCCGTCCGGAAGGGCGGGTTGCCGTTCGAGATGAGGGTCAAGGCGCCGGTGCCCGACGGGAAGACGGCAAGATAGTCGGCAAATCGACTTGGGCGATGGGACCCTCACGATTGACCCGACAGATCTTGAGCACATCGCCCCCTTGCCGGATTCAAACCCGGCAAGGGGGCGATTATCTTGCAATTTCAAAAAGATGATTGGGGCAGAATGTCAATCATGGTCTAACAGAGCCAAATCAATCCAACAGTTTAGATAACGGGTAATGATTCGGGAACAGGGCGTTCGGCCGGATGGAACAGATAGATATGGACCTTGAATATCAACTTCATCCGAACACCTCCCATATTCATCTGTACATGTACGGATGAATATGGGAATCCGATACCCTGAGGGCCGGATCGGCCGGCCCCGGGAGATCGGAGGACGCCATGTCCGGAAAGAGCAAGAAGGGCGCAGCGAAGGCGGTCCCGAGGGCCTACGGCAGGCTCACTAGGCACGAGCGGGATACGGTCCAGAGGATGCTGGAGCGCAGGGCCTCGTGCAGGGAGATCGCGAGGGAGCTGGGCAGGTCGCCCTCGACGGTGAGCGCCGAGGTGTCGTCGCACAGGTTCGTCGCCGCGCCCAAGCCCAGGCGCGGCGAGCGCGTCGACGCCGGCACCGACCTGTCGGCAGCCTGCCCGCGCCTGGCGGCGTGGCCGCGCTGCCGCGACGGCTGCGGCCGCTACCGCGCGGTGGGCTGCATGCGCTGCCCGCACGTCTTCTACGAGGCCCGCGCCGCGCAGCTGTGCGCGGACTCGGTGCTCGTCTCGTCCAGGCGCGGGATCGACGCCGACGAGCCCGCCGCGACGGCGAGGCTTGAGGCCATCAGGGACTGCCTGCGCCGGGGGCTGTCGCCCGAGCAGATGGCGGCGCGCAACGGCGGGCCGGTGGACCTGTCGCCCTCGACCATCTACCGCTGGGTCTCGGCGGGCTACGACGGCATGACTAACACAGGATGCGCGGGGACGAGAGAACGCTCGCCTACATGGCGAAGCGCAAGTCCGACGGCAAGACAAAGCGAGAGATCATGCGCTGCCTTAAGAGGTTCACAGCCAGGGAGGTTTACCCAACGTTGCGGCGCCCCATGAGGTTGAAGTACGCCCGGGGCTCGATACTGGCGGACATGCGAAAATCGCTCGGATTGACCCAAAAGCAGGTTGCCCGAGAGCTTAACGTGCCGAATGTAAGGCTCAGCGAAATAGAAAGAGAAGTATGCCCCCACGAGGAAATCAGACGCGAATACGACCGCTACTTGAATGCTAAAATGTCGTCCGATAAAGGACTTGACAGCCTATAGCAGCGTCATTCGGCACGCGATTCGTTAACCCTGGGGCTTAAAGCTGCCGAATGTCTACTTCTTTAGTGCTCCATTTACCTCCCCGTTCAATAATCTTCACTTGAAGCCTGACGGTGGCCCAATCATTGGATAACATATTCTTAAATGACAGTTAATCGTCAATCGAAGAGGTCAAAGCGGGGACGGAAAGTGTCGAAGACAAGCAGAAAGCCAATCTCAGCATATGTCGAGCGAAGACTCTGGGCGGAGTCTGCCGGCAAATGCATGAATCCAGATTGTCGGGCCGATCTATTCATCAGCAATGGAGACATTGCTGAACGAGCCCATATCGTCCCATATTGCAAAAGCGCAGAGAACACGTTCGACAACCTTATTCTCATCTGTCCAAACTGCCATACGAATTTCGACAAAAACTCCGCTTTCACGGCAGATGAAGTGAGGAAATGGAAGTCGATTCGTCACGCAGAAATTGATCGCGTTTTCGGAAAGACGTTCAGTTCCTTCGACGACCTGCGCAAAGAGGCCGCACCTCTGCTCGCCCGAAACAAGTCGATATATGAGAATTACTACATGAAGGACAAGCGAAGACTGTGGGATGTTTTTGAAAAGGAAATAATCGTCAACAACCGAAAACTTTGCACGCTGTTCGAATCGAACTTGTGCCTGTTCCAGAACCACAAGGACAATTCCTTCTCCAACCAGGCCGCTGTCCGCGATTTTATCGACCATGCTAAGGAGTTCGAAGCCACCAGAGATAATACGGAAAGACAAAGGTCTATTCTTTTCCCCGAGGTCATCAACTCCATCTTCGGAATCCAGCCCATAGAAGGTGACCTGCTCCCCTCTGCAGAATCCCTAGAGCTGCTAATCAAAAAGCTTGACGAACAGGGGCGATTTATAGATGTTTCTCTAGATGCAGAACATCCATTGTTGCAAATAATAGAAAACGGGAAAGAGGCGGTAGTTTATCTTGACGATACGCCGCGTATCCGACAGATGTACTATGACGCCCGCTGCTTCAGGCGTGCCGAGATGAGGCTAGACAGCTTGATTTTTGCCCTAAAGTACTTCCGCCTGTGCGGAAAGAAAGCAACTCGCAAGTCGAAGACAAACCTTAGAGAATATATAGCGAAAGGAAAATGCTTCTTATTCGTATACGAATACTGTCTGAGCTATGCAGAGTTGGCCCGTTTAGCACCGGCAGAACATACCGTTGTCGTCAACTTGCATAGATGGAACGGTAAGCAATGCATCTCCGAAGAAGCCCAGGTGTTTGCGGGGCAAATTAACGTGAAGCTCCTCGATATGGATAGCTTCTTCCCATTCGTTCGCAAACTATGAACTATTTGAGACTCATAGACATTCTCGACAGCAACCTAGAACTGTTCTCTCAGTTTGATCATGTCTATCTGTTCGGATCTGCGCTGAGTGGTTCAGAGCTCAGTGCAGACAGTGATATTGATTTGCTGCTACTGTACTCGAAATATTCCGATCAACTTGTCTCCGGATGCGAACAGATATCCCAAAAGTTAGGTAACGAGACCGGTAGAGTAGTCGACTTAACGGTCCTCGGCATCGATGAAGAGCGACATGTCGGATTCTTGGATAGAATCTCGCCTCATTATAGAAAGATAAAATGACCATTTGGTAGAACACCTGGCATAGCCTGTCGTACAGAATGCTTTCTGCGTGGATTCCGGCAGAAGAGAAGAAGGCGTCAACGGTCGCGCCTGCATGTTCGGCACACGGCGTATCGCACTCTGGCGGGACCCCGGCTCTGGGCGCCAATCCCGCATCGACAAGATGAGGTACCCTGAATTCATAATGAAGCTTGCGAACTGTCAGTGGTAGCGTGAAACTGAACAAGTGTTCAGTTTCACGCTACCACTGACACCCGGCGGCCCAAGAGCCTTCGCCCCGCTCGTAGGCCTGGTACCACCCCGTCGGGGATGACCCCTTATCGGGCGAGACGGCGAGCTCGCTGTCGAGGGACAGCCCGAAGCGATCATCCGATGCCGCACAGCAACAGGTCTCCGAGGAGCTCGAATGGACACCTGCCAGCGAGTCCAGCAAGCGGGCAAGAGTTTACGTGGCTGCAGCATACTACAACGTCGTAGGGGCTCAGAGCACCGCCACTACGGCTTTTGGGCAGAATGCGCCTGAGCTGCTCGTGGTTGCGCTCACATGCCGACTACTGGTTGGATCTCATCGCGTCGCAGCAGAACACGCGGCAGCGCCGAGCTCCGCTTTCGAGACACCAGCGCTCCAGGCCCTTCCAATCATCGAACTCGACTCCTCAATCGACTAGCAGGATGCCGAAGATAGCCTCGAAGGCAGCAACAGAGCCTATGAGACTCTCTATATGGTCGAGGCAGGCAACGATGGCTGCCGGAGCTGGCATGACGCTTGCGCAAATAGATTTGGAACGCCCGGGCCACGATGTGTGCGCTCAGGATGTCGTAGGTGTTGCGCTCGTAGCCCTCAACGGAGTCACATTGGACCACGCGCGACCTGTCGGCAAGCGAGAGCGCCTCGAATTCGGCGTAGGTACGGCCAGTGCGGTCAACCCCGTCGCGCCCAGCACCTTCGACATCCCTGCGCTTACGCTTCCTCATACGGTCCTTTCGCGGGAGAAGCAGGTAAGGCGCGCCTGTCCCTCTCCTGATAGGAGCAGGCACTGCGCACGCACACAGGAAGCTCGTCAGCATGTGTGGCCCATATGGTCTCGTAACTCTGCCCCCGCCTAAACAAAGGGACCGCAATCGCGACCATGGCGGCGAGCTCGTCAGCGGTGAGACATAACCCTTCACGGGCCGCGGACAGGCGGGTGCGATAGGCAGCGTCGTAGCGACACTTGGGGTAACCGCACCCACTCCTGTTCCGACAGCCGAGATGACAGGCGTAGGGCCATACCTCTGTGACGGGACAAACTGCGATAGAGCGTACGCGCGCGCAGCGTCTCGAAGGAGTGGCCACGCCCCATCATGTTAGTCTCGTTGATGAGGCGGTTCGCGCATTCCGTGTAACCGTTCGAGATGCGGCTCGGACAATCCCGGTAGTTAAATATGAACTCGCGGTGGTTCTCCACGGCCTTCGCAAGCCCCCGGAAGGGATCGTAGGCCTTGTCATCGGGGATGGATGCCTTCCACGCATCGAATGCATCCTCGGCATCCTCCCGCGAGAGCGGGTGCTCGTCGTAGATGTCGAAGAAGTCCTCTTTGAGGTCGTATGCGGTCATGAGGCTCGAGCAGCCCGCCTCCGATCGAAGCTGGCACAATGCCGATGCCTCGTAGGGGCCGAGGTCCCGGGCGCGCTTCCTCAAGGCGTAAGCCAGCGACCGCGGCGGCCACTACCGGTGGCAGGGCCGGATCGGCTATGCGCCGCCCAGGACCTCGCGCGCTCGATGTCGAGAAAGGGGTGCTCACCCGACAATTCAAGGACGGAGGGCTTCGGCAGGCTGAAGGTGGAGCTCTTCTACGGAAGGGGCTGGGACGATGTTGGCATGGGGGAATTCATGAAGATGCTGTACGCCTATCTGGTCTGGTATCGCGACAAGCGCTGCAAGAGCGACCTGGGCTATATGAGCCCGATGCAGTACCGAAGAAGCCTAGGTCTTGTAGCGTAGGAACACGGTCCAGGATTTCCACCGCGCTCCCAATTGACCGATTTCCCATGAACGGTAACAGGAGGCAGAGGCCGACGCGCTGACCTACCTGGACTTCCCCTACGAGCGCCACGCGAGGCTGCGCACCGACAACGTTCAGTAGCGCGTCAACCTTGAGCCATAGCACAGGCCCTTGAGAGGTTCACGAGCTCCCCCGCGATGCGGCAGATCCTCGGCTGCCCCTCAAAGAGAACGCAGAAGATACGGTCGAGGTCGACCGCGTCGACCAAACCGTAGTGACAGTCCGCATGCAGCGTACAGGCCCTTTCGCGCGGGTCGCCATCCGAGCCCTCGTCCGGTTTATGATGGCGCACCTCGACCCAGAGGCCCTCCGACACGTCGTCGAACTTGAAATCGAGCTCTACCTGAACGCTTTCACCGAATACGTCGCCCAGAGCGAACTCCGGCACCTTCGTCACAAGCCCGTCCATCCACTCAATCTCGATCATCGCGCGCACGTCGCAACCTCCTCCGGTAGGAGGCCGGCACCTTAAGCCGGCCATTATCCATACGGACAGAATGCGACAGCAGGGTGAAGCTCATTCGCACATCAGGGCGACGACCCCTCGCCTACCCCATGCATCGGAACCCCATGTTTCCGCAATCTGATCCGTCGGGCGATTCCCTGCTGGGACAACACGAAACTGGTCATCCTACGCATTAGACCAAGCGAAACCCGTTTTATCCCGAGAAGCCCTCCCCTAGATACCCATTAGCGATAAGGAACGCCGACAGGGACTCCACAGCGTCTTCGTCGCAAATCCGACAACGCCCCTCCCTATCGCACATGGAATCCAAGCCAGCTTCGGGGTCGCCGCAGAACTCATCCAGAGGGGTTATCCGAACGATCGACGACGGGGCACCCCGCCGCCAGCAGGCAGGGAGGCGATAACCTCGCGGGCACCCCGCACGCAGACCCCGAGCGCCTGGTAAACCAGATTATTGAATACGGACTCCTTCAAACCGCCGCCCTGCAAAAACCCATCCCATCGTCCGGCTGGAGTCGACACAGATCGAGCTCCTTCAAAGTCGCGGTGAACTCGACAACATATGGGCGCGCGGCGTCCTTCCATCTCCAAACCGCCTCGTTCCCATGCCCGACGACCTCTTCCAGAGCCCATATGGCCTCGGGATACCGCGAAAGCGTGGAGTACTCCCGGATGCACGACTTGTGGATGAAGGAGTTCACGAGGGAGTCTTCCGCCAGAATGTACAGAAGTCCATCTATCGGCTCCGAGGACTCCCGTCCGAGGAAGGCATCATCGACCAGGTCCAGGCTGAGCCTTCTCCCGTCGACAGACACGGTTCGGCTCGCCTTGTCGAAATGAACCCCGCAGCCCTCGAAAAGACGCGTAAGCGCACTAGGACGCGAGAGCACGTCCCCGATTCCGAGAATCCCGCTCTCGCGAATGGACGCGCAGCCATCCGTGTTGGCCGTGACGTGCCTGAGGTGCAGCAGCAGGTCGTCGGGGGCGAGGGACTCCCCCAGCCTCTCCCGGACATCGGCGTACGTCCCAACCTCGTCGCTGCGAAAACGCAGCTGCATATCTCCGAACTCGCACCCATCGATGCGCAGGGCGTCGAACAAGAACCTCTTAACCCCGTCAATGGTAAAGATGCCGAAATCGATCACGCTTATCCCTCAGTCCGATCGCAATCATTTGTTCTGCTAAATGGTGAATCTTCTCCCCAAAGGTTATAGTCTCAGCGAGCTGATCGTTGAGCTTCTTGATCTGCTTGTTCAACTTTACGCGTTGCGAGATATCAACTTGTGCCACGGCTTCCTCTAGGTGAGCGAGCTGCGTGCGGTACCGTTCTTGCTGTTCATGGACATAATTAGTGCGTACGCGGACCAGCAGGTCTGGCTGGTAGCGATGCATGTAAATAAGGCACTTGAAGCCGTTTTTCTTACCGAAATCAAGCATCCAGTAGATGGGGCGCTTCTGGTAGGTTGAGCAGTGATCCTTGTAGAAATCTTTGAGGAAGTAGTTGCGAATAATCTCACGCGGCGTGCACTTACCGTCCAGGGCATCAGACACAAAACGGAGATTCTCTTCCAGAGCATCCTCAGCACACACGTCGCGCACGAAGTCCACGAAGCGGCCGATCGCGTCGAAAATGTAGGTGTAAGGGTGACGCCCTAGCGGCCGCTTAACGAAGAGCGGCCCTCGTCCTAGAATCTGAAATCACCACAACAACAGGTTCTAGGAAAGGACGAGGACCGCTATGGAAATCTTATCAGACCCGACGCCGGACATGCTCGCCATGCCCCGTTTCGACGACGGCGCCATCGACATGCAGGAGCTGCTCAGGCGCCTCGCCGAGCAGGTCGTGAACGCGGTGATGGACGCCGAGGCCGACCAGCTGTGCGGGGGCGGCATCAGAGCGGGCGAGCCAAATAAATACTAATTTCCAGAAACGCTCAAGCGTTCCCTCACGATGGGATCGAAGTCCCTCAGACGCTCGGATTTGATGACGATGCCGAGATTCAACATGTCCTGAACGCTCACGTGGGCAATCGTGGATACGGTGATGTCTCCGAGAAGAGTTCTGATGGGCACAGCCCGAAGGATGCCAAGTAGATAGAGCCTCTTGCCCATGACCACAGCATCGTTCTCCAAATAAGTACCCTCGTTGTAGAGAAAGACCGGGGAACCGCTCGATCCCGGGTAGCACGCCATGTCAACCAGGAACTCTTTCTGCCCCTGATAGTCGTACCTATAGGGCGTCGCCGTGATACCCCGACGGACGATCGGCAGGTTGTTGGCCTCATCCCAAATGCCGTTGGGGTATCCGACCATGGTCACCTCGTCCATACAGCCCATGTCTTGAATCTGCTTATCCGTCGGCAGAAGCTCCAAGCTGAGCGGTATGGTAAGCAGATGCTTCCCCGCCCGGATAAAACCATTCAGTGCGGGACCGATGGGTAAGACGCACAGGTCAACACTTTCGTCAGGGTGTGCGATCCAGTCGCTCTCGGAGCCCCGCATGGTAAGTTGCTCGTTTATATTGAGCAGGTTTCCGTTCTCGTCAGATCTCGAAAAGATGACGCGATACTCGTACGCGCCCTCGACCACGTGCCTGTTGGTCACGATTGCCGGCACATAGGTCTTTCCGTCGTCGCAGAACTTGAAAAAGAAACCCGTTCCAACTGAGCAACCTCCCGAGGCCAACGAAGCTTCGATGCGAATCGTCGTGTGCAGAAGCTGCTCAGATAGCTGCATGGGTTTCCTTTCATTTGGACAAATAGTATATCGATTGCACCCTGAGATGCCCTTCCGTAATCAATCAGTATTGCCGCTTTGGGCACGTCCTCGCGCGCGGGGGGGGGGGACGCGAGCCAAGTCGAAAAAGGCAGTTAACCGGCGGCTATTCATGCCTTGATTTAGAACCGCTCGAGAATCTCCGCGGCATTCTCTCGCAGATAGATATCTAGGTCCGGCACGGCAAACTGCACGTAGCCCCTCTGTGGAGCCTGAATAACCTCTCTTTGTAGCAGCTTAGCCCTAATAGAGCTGACCTCATTGGTCTTTTTACCCATACGTTTAGCAATCTCAGATGATTTGGACTGCTGCTTATCCTCGCACATGGCCAAAAGATATTTGATATCGTTGAGTCCAAGTCCAGAAATCGCGGGCTCGTGAACAACATCGTGAAAACGAGCCTCTGCCAGCGCAATGCCTTCGATAACATCGCGCTCGCTCACGTTGGCACTTTTGACACGATGCAAGTTGGCGCGCTGCCAAATGGAGTAACCGACCAGTTGCACCAAATAGGCATAGCCCTTCGTGGCCTTAGCGGCTCTCGACAGCAGATCGTCCTCTATGGTCAAACCAGTCGCTATAAAGCTATCGCCCATAGAGAGCGCTACCTCCACCTGGTTGATAGGCGCCAGATCTTCGGGGAGGGCACGACGCAAGAATGTAAGTGCCTTGCCGTTAATAAGATCCATAACACCAGCGGGCAATCCGGCAAATGCGAGAGCAATATCGACTTTCTCCCCTATTAGAAGCTGCACAGCAGAAGCAATAGCGCGCATATCGTCAATCGGGGCATCCTGCACCTCATCTATTGCAATAAACAGGCCCTTGGAAGACTTTGCGGCCGAGCCAAGCAACTTTCTAAGACTCGACTCTTTTGGCACAACGTCGAATTTAGCGGAAACAAAGCCGGCATTTACGCCGACTGAAGCATTGGTCGCAAGGGAGGATTCTGCAATCTGATCCTTCAGGTCCAGCAATAGGTTGGGACCAGCAGAAACAATAGCCGTCTTCCAGCCAAGCTCTCGTGCACGATCTCTAAGATCACAGAGCAAAACAGTTTTTCCGGAACCCCTTGGCCCGGCAACGCGCATGAGCCTCGCAGGTGCACCAATTCCCGAATTCAAACTCTCGGTAAACTCAAGGGCAATATCATCACGACCAATTATGCGCGGAGGCTCAGCGCCGGCAGTGGGACGAAACGGGTTATGGAATATTGTGGCGCTCACTTGTTTGCCTCTCAAGGAAATCGATTATCGGTCAATCTTAGCTTTATTAGTTTATCGCAACTATATCGGATTATATCGAGTTGTATAAGCCTGTACAAACTTATCGTAGAAGTATCGAGCTATCGTAATGTAAACTAACAAATAGCCTAAACGCTGCCTTCTTCCCAACTCATGGCGAAGTCAAGCTGAGGGCCTTCTAACAACCATTGTCTAAAGCGAGAAGTACTCACTCTCGGAAGACAAGTTAGGCCCCAACCATGAATCACCCGTCAAGAAAAACTCCGGCCAGCGCTGCGTGAACAGTGCCTGTTCGCGTTTCCAACGGCGCAGCTTCTCCTCGTTGGCCTCTTCCCTGCCGCGCGAGGTGAACTCGTAGTGATACAGCTCGGCATAGGGCGTATAGATGGTGCGGTAGCCCGCCTCCCATACGCGCAGGCAAAAGTCTGCGTCGTTAAAGCCAACGGCGAATTCCTCGTTGTAGCCGCCGACGCGCTCAAATACGTCGCGTCGCACCATCTGGCAGGCACCCGTCACGGCGCTAAAGTTGCCCGGGCGCACGGCACGGGCAAGATAGCCCTCGCGCTTTGCCGAGAAGTCCTGGTTGGCATGGGCAAGTGCGCCACGCACGCCAACCAAAATGCCGGCATGCTGCACCAGATGATCGGCAAAGTAGAGTTTGGCGCCCACCACGCCCGCATCGGGACGCTGCAGATAGCCCATCATCTCTTCGATAAAGTCCGGGCTTATGACCTCGGTATCGTTGTTCAGCAGCAGCAGGTAGTCACCCTTGGCGTGCTTCACACCAAAATTGATGATCTGAGAGTAATTGAACTCGCCCGGCCAGTACACAACGCGCGCGATGCCCTTGCCTTCGGATGCTGCAGCCACGCGCTCTGGCAGGGTTTCGTAATACGCAAACGTCTCCGGGGCTTCACTGTTGTTCTCCACCAAGACGATCTCGTAATTGGTATACGTGGCCTTCTGGGCGATCGACATCACACAGGCATCGAGCGTCTCAATGTGATCCTTGGTGGGGATCACAATGCTCACCAGCGGCGCAGGCTCCGGCAGCGCATGGCGCATGCGGTAGACAAACGGCGTCTCGGTCTCCTCGACCGTTCCGTGAACGCCCAGCGCGTTAAAGTGGCGCTGCAGCGCAAGACGACCCGCTTCAATGGCATACGGCTTGCTATCGGCAGAGCCATCGGCGGTCGATCCCGGATGCACGCGCCAGTGATACAGCACATGCGCAACGTGCTCAAAGCGCGCGCCGGCTGCAAGGCAGCGAAGCGTCAAGTCGTAGTCCTGGGCGCCCGCAACGTCTTCTGGGGACATACCAATGTGATCGATGAGCGCCTTCTCCACCATCAGGAAATGCGTCACGCAGTTATGGCTATAGAGCAGGTCGACGTTGAGTACGGTCTTAAAGACCGGCTGGCCCCACTCCCCCGTTTTCTGGAACATGTCCTCATCACAGAACAGGACCTGGGGACGCTCGCCCTCGGCCGCCTTGTTCAGTGCGGAAACATACTGGAATAACGCGTCCGGTTCCAGAATGTCATCGTGGTCCAAGAAAGCGATGTAGTCGCCTGTTGCTTGCTCGATACCTGCGTTGGTGTTGACCACAATGCCGCCGTTGCCGGGAAGCTCGATGCGACGGATGCGCTCGTCGTTGGCACCTGCCGCAAGGGTGGCCACCGCGTCCCATTCGGGCGAGGCGTCCATAAGCAGCAATTCCCAGTTGTCATAGCTCTGGGCTTGCACCGATTCCAGCAGCTCGCGCAGGTAGACCCGATCAGTCTTGTAGCACGGCACCACAATGCTCACGAGCGGTCTATAGGCAAAGGCCGCCGAAGCGACACGCTGGCACGCCAAATCGCCCGGCTTTGCGCGATGCTGCTCAAACCAACGTCGATAAGCTGCGTCGTCTGCACGCGCGTCCTTCATACGGTTCCAGCTGTCGTCGACCATGCCGTTGTACAGGCGACCATCCATGGCGCAAAACCCGCTTTGGATCCGCTCTGTGGGATCGCTCACGATCGCGACAAAATCTCGTATATCCTGAGGCATCTCAACACTCAGATACGATTTATTGATGCGGCATCCGTTCTGCTGCGGAACATCGACCTGCGATTCAAACACATGCACGGTAACATCGATGGCATTCATATGCGTATCGAAGATCTGGAGCTCAGGCGCGCACTGGGGGTCTCCCGCCCAGGTAACCTCATAGCGCCACACCGCGCCGACGTCTGCCGGCAAATAGCGAATGGCATCGATCTCGTAGCGGCCGCAGTGTTCGCCACGCTGCGCATCGCGGATAAGCGCGCACAGCGCAGGCTTTGCTTTGTAGTTAATCTTGGATTCCAATTTGGCCACGCGGCTATCGAGACGAATAGAGCCCAACCTTTGGCCACCGGATGCAAAAACGGCATCCATCGACGAGCCATCCAAAAACGGAAGCACCAAAACGGCGAGCTCGCGCTCGTAATCGGAAACAGAAGGGCATAGCGCCAGCACACGGCCATGATCGACCGGGAGCACCAGTGACGGCAAACAAGAACCGCTCGTAGTCGCATGGGCAAAAGTCTGGGAATCCTCCTGCTCAATAAGCCCCGCGATATCCTGACCGACAAAACGAAGCAGCACAAACAGACGGCCCTGACTGCGGCAAAGTGACAAACGCTTGATACTCATCTACACTTCTCGCTTTCCCAGAGCGTTCGCAGCCATGCGCTTGCACGCGCCCAAGCGCCCAAACCTCAAGACGTCGTAATTGAACATGAGTTTTTTGCACGAACGAGCAGCGGGCGCCTTACCGACAAGCGCCGCACGCACCATGGCGGCAACAGAAGAAGCGCATTGTGCGAGCGAAGCATCACTGCCCACAGCAGAACCGTTAAGCGCCGCAGCAACGGCGGCAAACACCTTGCCGCAGTCCGAACCAAGCAACCTGAGCGCATCGTACAGCACCAGATCACATAGGAAGTACGCCAGGTCATCGGCATGATGAGCATCGAGACCGTCGCGCTGCCAGTCAGCCAGCACCGCGGAGTAAATCTTCACGTGCTCCAGCAGACGCGTCTCGTCGTCGTAGCGCATGGTGTCCATGAGCGAACCTTTGCGTGCCACGCGATACTCGTACAGCTTGTTCGAGATAAGCGCGGTCTTGCGCGAGCGACCGTACACGGCAAAATCGAAGACCTGGTCCTCGCCATACTTAACGGTTTCATCGAACACGATCCCGTTGCCCAGCAAAAAAGCGCGCTTGCAAGCGGTGCGCCATGCAAAGGGGCGAGACGCCTCCTTAAACAGCAGGTCGGAGCTATAGCCCTCAAACGAAACGTCGCGTGGGCTCAGCACATAGTTAAGCCACGGATACCCCGCCTCCAGCGGATACGGATTCGCGCCAAAGGTCAAAACGTCGCAGTCCTCGCGCTCAAAGGCATCGACGATCACGCGGCATGCATCGGGCGTGAACCGATCATCGGAATCCAAAAACGCGACGATAGGCGCCGTGGACGCAGCAATGCCTGCATTACGGGCGCTCGACAGGCCGCCGTTCTCCTTATCGACCAGGGTAAAGCGCGCGTCCTTTTCGCAATAGGCAGCCGCAATATCGCGCGAACCATCCGGCGAGCCATCGTTGACCAGCACGCCCTCCCAATCGGGCATGTCCTGCGCAAGCAGGGAGTCCAGGCACCAGGCCAGGCACTCCTCCACCTTATAGATGGGAACGACAACGGAAATCTTGGGGGTAGTCATAGCCAAGTGCTCCTACTGTGCGGCCGGCACGTCATCGGGATGCGGATTATCGCCGTAGGTGCGCTGATACGTCAGCACGCGCCAGACCAGCGGCAGGCCGCCAATCTTAAAGTAGTGCTTAAACGTATTGAGCTTGCCGGGCTTCTTAAAGTCAAAGCGCGAATCGATATAAGCACGGGGCGACTTGACCATCAGGCGCAAGTCGGTCTCGCCGCGCGGATCGAACAGCGACAGATCAAAGCGACCGGCATCCCAATCGGCCTTGAGCTCGGGCGAAGCCTTCTCCCAAAACTGCTCGCGCAGCTCATCGACCAGACGCTCGTCATTCCAGCGATACGTATCGACCTTCATGCGCATTAAAATGCCCTGGAGCTGAACCTTGAGCTCGGGACGTTCATCCAAAAAGCGCTGCATCTCGGCGTATTCGTCGCACACGCAAAATACCTTGTTGGGCGAATTAACTGAGCTCTTCTCGTTGTCTTGGCGATAGCACAAAATGGGGTCCGCGATAAACGCTGCACGCTCGGCGCATGCCCAAACCTTAAAGTTAAAGCCTGCGTCCTGATACGAGGCGCCCGGCGTGGGAAGGAACCGAATCTGATTGTCGTTGAGGAACTCGCGCCGATAGATGGCCGACCAAATGGAAGGTTTGCGGTAGAAGATGCCCGGGCGATCGACGGGGCGATACGCGGCGCCCGTCATATACTCGCCGATGATCCCAAACAGCTCACGGCGCTCGCTGGGCGTGGACCAATACAGATAAAAGTCGCCCTTTACCACATCGGCATGCTCAGCATCGGCCTTGGCGACCAGCTTTTGGAGCGAATCCTCAAACATAAAGTCGTCGGACTCAAGAATGCCCACGTACTCACCGCGCGCCATCTCCAGACCGCGGTTCATCGAGTCGCCGTAGCCGCTGTTGGCTTTGTCGATCATCTTTACACGGGGGTCGCGCTCCATGTACTCGCGGATGATATCCGGCGAGCTATCGGTGGAACCGTCATTGATACAGATGATCTCGATGTCCTTGAGCGTCTGCGCCACGGCGGAATCGAGGCACTCGCGCAGATAGCGCTCGACATTGCAAATGGGGACAAGCAGCGAAACTTTAGGGGTATCAGAGTTCTGCAAGAGAACCTCCTGTTGAATAGCGTGTAACAGGGTTATTTTAGCAGCCGGGTTGCGGCGGGCGGCAGCGCTTGGAATTAGATAAAGCGCTCCAGACAGGCTTTGAGACCGCGAGTCGAAAGATAGAACAGCGTGGCGTCTGCCATCGAAACGCCCGAGGTCGCCGCAACGAGCTTGTGGGCAACACGCCGAACGGCGCCCTTAGCAGGCATATCCGCCCACGCCGTTCCCAAAAACGTCGCGAGGTCCATGTTGACGCGAGCCGCCACGCGATGGAAGTCATCGGCATCCAAGCGCGCCAGGTCGAACACAATTAGGTCCAAAAACCAAGTTATCAGCTCGCCGGGGCACAGGTCCAAAAGACCGTAGGCCGCCCAGTCCTCCAAGACCCCCTCGAGCATCCTCATGTGGGCGTCAAGCTTTTTGGCGCGAGCCTCGGCACTGTTGAACTCGTGCGTCGCCGATTCACTCTCCATCACGTAGTGGTAGAACTTGTCCGGCATGACGACGGTCTTGCGGGCAAGCGCATAAACCGCAAATTGGAAGACGACGTCCTCGCCCAAAGCCAAACCGGGGGCGAAGCGAATGCCTTCGCGATTGAGCAGCTCGCGCGAAAAAGCCGCACGGCAGGCATAGGGCTGCGCATTCGAATGGAACAGCAGTTGGGAATCACGGGCGCCGAAGGTACCAGCTTTGGGGCTCATGAGTTGCTGGACGCGTTTGGGGGCAGCATCGGCAGGTTCACAGACGCCGCCAAAAACGGCGGCCTCGGCATCCGCAGACTCCATGGCATGCAGCACGCGCTCGACCGTCTGGGCATCGATGTAATCGTCGGCGTCCACAAAAAAGACGGTCTCGCCCTCGGCGACATCGATACCGGCATTTCGAGCGCATGAGACGCCCGCGTTTTCCTGGTCAATCACCAGTACGCGATCGTCAGTCTGCGCGATCTGGCGCAACACGTTCAACGAATCATCAGTCGAACCGTCGTTGACACACACAACCTGAATCGAGCGCTCGGACTGGGCCAACAGCGAATCGAGGCATCGCTGAATGGAGCGCGCAGAGTTGTAAACGGGGACGACAATGGTAGCTTTAGGACACGAGGCCTCTCCCATGCCGACCTACCCCCTCAGCGATTCGATGAGGAAGGCAGCAACCACGCCTGGGCCTCCAACCGAGGCGTAATACTTAGCACGCCCCAAGGCACCATCCGTCGCAAAACTCGGATGCTCGTCAACCCAGCCCTCGGGATCTTTGAGGATGGCAGCGAGATTCGCGCGCTTCCACGGCTTGAGGTCATCAAGCGAAAAGTCCCCGGCGTCCAAGGCCGCTTGGAACTCCTTGGCCATCTGAACCAGGAACTCCTTATAGAACTTGGGCGCCAGGCGCACGTAGTTCCACATGTACGAATCGTACTTAATGAGCTGATTGAACTTGAGCATGCGCGCGACGTCATCACTTGCGTGGTCGCGGGCATAATCCTCTCGAATCCAACGCTCAATCTCGGCATACTCGGTATTGACGCAAAAGACCTTAGCCGAAGAATTGACCGAGGAATTCTCGTTGTCCTGGCGATACGACAACACGGCATCATGCAGGTAAACAGCCTTATCGGCGCACGCGATCACCTTAAAGGCAAATGACGTGTCCTGAAAGGATGCCCCCGGAGTCGGCAGGAACTTAATGCCGTTGCGCTCAAGAAAATCGCGACGGTACACGGCCGACCAAATCGACGGCTTTTGCTTAAAGAACTGCGTCGTATCGCTCGGGTGCACCGGCTTACCGCAATCCCGAGGTCTAAACATCTCGTGCAGCGAACGGCGCTCCTCGGGCTTAGACCAGTAGAAATCAAAGTTCGCCTTCGAAAAGTCGGCATTATTGGTATCGGCGGCCGAGACAAGCTTTTCAAGTGCGTCGGGCGCCATAAAGTCATCGGACTCCAAGATGCCAACGTACTTGCCACGCGCCATCTCCAGGCCGTGGTTCATCGAGTCGCCGTAGCCGCTGTTGGCCTTGTCGATCATCTTTACACGGGGGTCGCGCTCCATGTACTCGCGAATGATATCCGGCGAGCTATCGGTGGAACCGTCATTGATGCAGATGATCTCGATGTCCTTGAGCGTCTGAGCCACGGCGGAATCGAGACACTCGCGCAGGTAGCGCTCAACGTTGTAGATGGGAATAAGCAGCGACAGGACAGGGCTGCCAGAGGAATTAGTAGACAAATGTGCTCCTTAGGAAATACCTGTTGTTTCATGGTATCAAAGGGTCAGCGCGCCAGCGGGCGTTTATATAATCTATGGAGCCTCTTGCGGGCAAAGCAGCCCCACGTCATGCGGCGGGCCCATGGCAGGTTCCTGCGTTTTATTCAAAGCTTGCCGTCAAGGTGCGCCGAGACTTTACAATAGGACAGTCCCAAGGACGTATTCGATAGCTTCCGCGCAGCACTCGCCCGCCGCGCGTGAAAGGATATATTGCCTCATGTCTTCAACCCTTCCCGCTCCCATCGACAAGCTCGCCATCGTCGTCGTTACGTACAAGCGCCAGGAACTCCTGGCAAATTTGTTCGACTCCATGACCGAGCTCACGGCAACGCCCTGGCGCATCGTGATTGTCGATAACGAGAATTCGCGCGAGACCGAGGCCATGTGCGCCGCATTCAACGAGCGCCTGGCCAACCTGTGGGGCATCGACACCGAGCAGCCTGACGCGCAGGGCGGCACCGACCGTGTCATCTACGCCCCGCAGCTCGAAAACGGCGGCGGTGCGGGCGGCTTCTCCGCCGGCACTAAATGCGCCTACGACCTGGGCGCCCAGTGGTTCTGGGTGATGGACGACGACGTGCTCGTCATCCCCGAAGGCATCGAGCGTCTTGCCAAGTGGACCGACCGCTACGATGTCATCCAGGGTTCGCGCCTAGACTTTGACGGCGGCGCCTTCTTTTGGCAATACCAACTCATCCTATCGCTCGGCATTCCCAACCCAGTCGCCAAGTGGGATCTGGGTCCCGAGGGCTACCGCACCATGAACCAGCTGTGCTTTGAGGGCGGCATGTTCTCGCGCCGCGTGGTCGACAAGATCGGCCTGCCCGACGCGCGCTTCTTTATCTACGGCGACGATGCCTGCTATGGCTACGTGGCCAGCCAGCACTTCTCCGCCGCCGTTGTTGCCGACGTGGTTCTCAAGCGCGCCCGCGCCGTCTCTAACTGGGATATCGCCGGCAAGCGCCAGCTCAACTCTACGAGCGACACCAACCGTTACTACATCATGCGCAACCGAGGCTTCCTCGCTCGCTATATGCAGATCTACGGTGACTACCACCCCATGTTGTTCCGCCTGGGCAATGCCGCGACCTTCTGCAAGGAATTCATTCGCCTGGTTGCCGTTGACAAGTGCTTTAAGACCGGTATTCCGGCGCTGCGACGCGGCATGAAGGACGCCCGCAAGATCGTTAAGGATCCCAACTGGAAGCCCATGCCGCCCATGAAGGACACCGAGTAACGAAAGCCGGAAACACCTCGGCGCTCAAAGCCGCTGGCACACCGTAGCCACATGCTGCCCATCAAAACCGAACCCCCAGCGCATGCGACCCACGCCGGGGCGCGGTACACGGATATCGTCGATGCCGTCGCGCTCTATGTCGAGTAGCGACTGCACGGCCAGTAATTCCAACCCCAGCGCATCCACATCGGGGTCATACATCAAGTTAATCGTTATCAGCGGGCGCTCGTCCAGCATGCCAATCGTGTCTGCTACGTCGAACACAGCACCCGTAGGGAAAACCTGGATGTCCCAGCGACCCGCGCCACACTTTCGCCTCGAGGCAGGATTGGCATAGCCCGGCAAGCCAAAGCAGAGCCCCTGCAAGAGCAGATGATATGGCAGCGGCGTATCTAGGTCGGTCTCACCGATTCCCGCATCACCCAGGATGCGGCTTAGCGCCCGCCTCACCGCATCCTCATCCCCACGGCACAGCCCGTCGCGAAACGCATCGACGTCTCGAATGTCTTCGGCAGCGCACTCAAACCACTCAACAATCACTAGACGCAAGGCCTGTCGAAGCTCGTTATTGGGCAATCGCAAAGCACGGAGGCGATCGCCATGCTCTGGCTCCTCAGTCATATCCGTCGTAAGAAAACCGGACAGATATAGCGCTGTCCACATGCCATCGTCAGGCGAGACATCTGGCTCTGCAGTGCCCAAACAAAGCGGGACCTCAGCGCACCCATGGGCCTCGAGCAAATCAAAGAAGACCGAAAGGCGGTCGAGATTCCACCCGGCAACTACCCTACTCAGGCAATCGGCATATCCATACAGATCGGCACGCACAGGCGCCGTGCAGCCTCGGTCCAGAAAACCGATCACACGCTCTGGACTCGAGCAATAGGCCCTGCCAAACCGATACCCCTCGAGCCATTCACGCGCATCATCAAGGTATTCCTCGCGCCCAGCATGATTCAACAGAGCCTGGACCTCGGCATCCGAAAAGCCGAACCAACGGTCACACCACGTCGAAAGCGGCGTCGACAGACAATACGAGCAGCCGCGCGAAGAAAGCGCCGCTTCGGCAGGACCGGGACACTCCCCCATCAGACACGTCAGCCGCAACGACTCGCGCGCAGTGGCAATGGCGTCGAACAGCACGCGATCGAATAGCCCTGCCGGATCGGCGTCGGAAGCGTCCCTCGCGCTCGCACGGCGAGACCACGCCGCATCGTACCCATCAATGAGCAATACAACCTGCTCATCGCAGGCCATCTCCAGCAGCTCAATGAGCACACCAAGCACCGAGGCGACCTCGTCCGCGCTCGCCACGCCACGCGCGACACGTTCGACGTGACGCACCTTATCTCGAGCTAAATCTGGAGCCTCCAAGAGCGCCAACAAGCGAGCGCACTCGCCCGAAAGGGCATCGCGCACGACGCCGGCAACAGCGGGGCCACGCCTCGCAGCGCCAGAAAAGTCCAGCGATATCACCGGATAGTAAGCATACTCATCCCGATAGCGCCCGCCGTTCGCATCCCAAATCTGAGCATCGGCAAACAAACGCTGACCAGAGCGACCGACCGCTGGACGCTCCAGAAAAGCCCTGATCATCGACAAGTTCATGCTCTTGCCAAAACCCTCGGGTCGACAGCACACCACAACGGACGCGTCGCAGTCCAACACATCGGCAATAAACATGGTCTTGTCAACAAGCATGCAGCAACCAAGGGCCTCCGCATAGTCGTGTATGCCAATGGGCAAAACCGCATCGTCGGCACAGCCGATCAAGCGCACGCCAAAGCCAGCAGCACAACCATTATTTGCCTGTTCAGACACCAAAACGTTCCCCCTAAATCGCAACACAATGCCAATTGTAATGACCGCCTCGCGCGTACCAATGTCGCCGTGCGATCATATCGGGCAACGGTAGCAACAAGAGGTGTGAGGGGGCACAACTAATCGTTGCACAACAAAACGGGCCCCGATGCATTCGCACCGGGCCCCGACCCGACTATTTAGTTATCTGGCAACTGAGAGCCTACTCCTCAGAGTCGTCCTCTCCAGAAGCTTTCTTCTGCTGATCGAGCTTATGCTTACCACTCACGATGGACGTAGCGCCCAGCGTGGCCAAGCTCGCGCTGGCAAGGCTCGCCATAACGATAAGGTCGCCCGTCTTGGGCATGTTACCGCCAGATGACTTGGTCGTTGTAGTCGTCGTGGTTGTAGTGGTCACCGTCTTGGAGTCATTTTGCTCTTGGACCTGGTTGTCAGCACCGCTCTTGTCGTCGTCTTCGGGCTGTTTCTTTTCGCCCTCGGTCTTGCTCTCGTCCTTCTTCAGAGCGGACTTGTCGTCCTTCTCCTCAGAGCTAGAACCCTTATTGGATTCGGTCTTCTCGGAAGTCTCGTCCTTGGAGTCGCCCTTTGCGGCCTCGGCCTTTTCCGTGGAAACCTGATCAGAGTTGTCCTTGTTCTGGGTCGAGCCGTTATTGACACCAGCCATCAGCGAAGAGCCCAGCGTAGAACCAAGCTGCACGGAGAAAGAAGGCTTCTTGTCCGGCGAAGCAACGGGAGCGTCCGGCGCCTTATTCGAGTCGTCCTTGGAAGCATCGGAATCAGGGGTCGTGTCAGAGCCGGAGCCGTTGTTAGAGCCGGTGTCAACGGACGAATCGCTCGAGCCGGTAGATGAGTTAGAGGTGTCAGCGCCGGTCGAACCAGAAGCGTCGCTGTCCGTATTGCCGGCAGAGCTTGAAGGCGAATCGCCCGCAGCAGAGCCGTTCGAATTGGAGCCGTTCGAGGTAGAGCCGTCGTTGGTAGTGCCACCAGCAGAGCCATTACCGTCAGCATCGGTCGAGGGCGCATCCATCCTGTCATCGTTGGCATCGTCACTCGAGTCGTCATTCGAATCAGGTGTCGGCGAGGGCGCCGGTGTGGGCTCGGGCTGCACGGGCGTCGCAGCGGCAGCCTCATCCTCGGCGATATAAACCAAGCAGTCCTTCAGCTCATTCTTATAACGGTTCTTCCAGCCCTCATGATACTGGGGCTGGCTCGAATACTTGGTGGCGACATTGTTGACCACGCTATTGGAGAGCGCCGTCACAAACTCACGGTCAGTCATATCATTAGAAAGATTCGCCCAGCGGAAGAAGTCCCTGCAGCCACCGGTGCCGCACATGTTGGTAATGCTCCACACCATGCCCTTGACGCAATCGGCACGGCCCGAAATATCAATACCAAGGCCGCTCTTGAGCCACGCCTCGGTCACCGCATAGTACGAGTTGTACGCATAGGCATCTTGAAGTGCTGAGAACTCAACAGGATCGGTGTTGTACGCACCTTGGAAGGCATCCTGAGCGATACGGCCCAACTCGGTGAGCTGGCCGTTCTCGTACATGGCATTGCTCGTGTTGGAAATCTCGCTGCCGCGATCAATCGCATCCTTAAGCATGCAGTATTTTTCAGGGTTGTAGTTGTAGGCCTGCTTCATAAACGGGATGAGCGACCAACGGCGGTCGAACTGGTAATAGCCCAGCGCGTTATAACCGTCGCCATACGAAAAGCCCTGGTTATAGTTGCCATGGCTCTCATATTTGGTGAAGTACTTCATCTCGGGAGTCACGTTGACAAACGAAACGCCCTGGACCGACCTCAGCACGCCCGAGAAGGACTGTTGGGTGTAAAGGCCCTTATCGATATCGGTGGCATCCGAGGCAACGCCCGGCGTGGGCTCCTCGGCGGCGGCGGGTGCCGGCGCGGAAACGGCACCAAACGAAAGCGCCAGCGTCAGACCCGCGACAATCGCAGAATGCTTGGGCTGCATAAGATCCTCCCTGCATTGGTGTAGTTAAAGTTCAGTTTGCAAAGATAAAAATAAGTATTGCAGCTCGCCCGTTGTTGCACAACAACCCCTCGGTAAACGGCAACAACCCTCCGCGAAATCTTAAAGAATTAGACAAACTGGTCGTCGGGCGCCAACAGAAGCTCGCCGTAACGTTTCGTCAGCCCGTCTCTCAACTGACAGAAAGCGGGAATATAGACGTTCAAGATGCGCTGAATCAAATCTTGAGCGAGCTTGTTGTCGTAGATATGGACGTTCGTATTGCGGTCTCTGAGCATATCCAGCCAGGCTGCCTCATCAATAAAGTCGTAGAATCGGTAGGACTCCTTCAAGATGGCGCGAGGAGACCCCGACGCGGCAAGCGTGGCGCCCTCATACTCGAGCAGACGCTTAAGGAGCGTAATTGAGAGACCGAAAACCTGCTCATAGATATACGCACATCCGGAGACAACATAGTCGTTATCGAAATCTTGGAATCGAGCTGTCTCTAGCAGTGCCAACCGCGAATCAAAGGCTTCGTACGACTTCACGAAAGCCAGCCCCTACAGCTTAATGTCAAAGTTGATCTCGGGGACGGCGGCCAGGTCGGCCAACGTCACGCCGTCGACGTACTTTTCGATCACATCGTCCAGGCCGCGCCAGAACTTGACGGTGGAACACAGGTCACTGCGGGCGCAGCTGTTGTCGATGCCGTCGCACGCCACGGGCGCCGTGCTGCCCTCGACAGCGCGCAGGATGTCGCCGGCACGCACCTCGACCGGGTCCTTGGCCATCATGTAGCCGCCGCCCTTGCCGCGCACGCTCTTAAGCAGGCCCGCCTTCATAAGCGGACGAACCAGCTGCTCCAAATACTTTTGCGAGATATGCTCGCGGTCGGCAACCTCGCGCAGGGCAATCTTGCCCTCGGCGTCGCCCAGCGCCGCGATATAGATCATCAGCCGGAGGGCATAGCGGCCCTTAGAAGAAATGAGCATACCTACCCTCCCATCGTTACTGGGACAAAACCAGGCTTGTTTGTCCCAAATCCTATGCACGCGGGGCAAACAAACCTGATTTTATGTCCCTCATCTAAAAAGTCGAGTGGATTAGTCGGGTTTTCCCTTGACTAACGCCGAACCCATAGTAACTTTATTCCGAGAAGATTCCTAGGGTTTAGTACACCTATGAGTACACCATATACAGAGAGGGACAGCATGAGCGCAAATCCGCTGCTTTCCATCGAAGGTCTGACCGCCTCCGTGGACGAGAAGACCATCCTCCACAACGTCAACCTCAACGTCGCCGCCGGCGAGACCCACGTGCTGATGGGACCCAATGGCGCCGGCAAGTCCACCCTCGGCCACCTGGTCATGGGCGACCCCGTCTATACCGTCAACGACGGCCGCATCGTCTTTGACGGCCAGGACATCACCGAGCTCACCACCGACAAGCGTTCGCGCGCCGGCCTGTTCCTGAGCTTCCAGGCCCCGGTCGAGATTCCGGGCGTGCCGCTGTCGAGCTTTTTGCGCGCCAGCATCGCCGGCCGCCCCGGCCTGGAGATGAAGGGCAAGGAGTTCCGCCGTCGCGTCAAGGAGCTCGCGGCCGAGCTCAACATGGACACCGCCTACCTCAACCGCGAGCTGGGCGTGGGCTTCTCGGGCGGCGAGAAGAAGAAGGTCGAGATGCTCCAGCTCCTGCTGCTGCAGCCCAAGCTCGCCATCTTGGACGAAACCGACTCCGGCCTGGACGTCGACGCCCTGTCCACCGTCAGCCACGGCATGGACGCCTACCGCAAGAGCTGCGACGGCTCCATGCTCATCATCACACACAACACGCGCATCCTGGAGCACCTGGATGTCGACCGCGTCCACGTTATGGTCAAGGGCCACATCGTGCGCGAGGACGACGCCTCGCTCATCCCCTGGATCGACAAGAACGGCTTTGAGACCTTCGAGCGCGAGGCCGCCGAGCAGCGCGCCCAGGCCGAGTCTGCCGCTGCCGAGCAGCAGGCGTAAAGGGGCGACGCAATGACCAAGAACCGCACCGAGGTCGCGGACATCGACCGCAGCCTCTACGACTTCACCTATGGCGAGGAGGGATTCGAGCGCCTCGACGCCGGCATCACGCCCGACATCGTGCGCGAGATCAGCGCCAAAAAGGACGAGCCGCAGTGGATGCTCGACCTGCGCTTAAAGTCCCTCGAAATCTTCAACCGCTTCCCGGATCCGACGTGGGGCCCCTCCATCGAGGGCCTGGACATGGATAACATCGTCACCTACGTCAAGCCCAACACCGACCAAAAGCACGACTGGGAGTCGGTGCCCGACGACATCAAGAACACCTTTGAGCGCCTGGGCATCCCCGAGGCCGAGCGTAGCTACCTGGCAGGCGTCGGCGCGCAGTACGACTCCGAGCTCGTCTACCACAACATGCAGGACACGGCGTCCAAGATGGGCATCGTCTACTCCGGTATTGAGGAAGCCCTGCACGATCCGCAGTGGGAACCGCTCATCCACGAGAAGTTTATGACGCTCATCCCGCCCACCGACCACAAATTTGCGGCCCTGCACGGCGCCGTATGGTCGGGCGGCTCGTTTGTCTACGTGCCCAAGGGCACCAAGCTCGATTTCCCGCTGCAGAGCTACTTCCGCCTTAACGCCAAGGGCGCCGGCCAGTTTGAGCACACGCTCATCATCGTAGAGGACGATGCCGACCTGCACTTCATTGAGGGTTGCTCCGCGCCCAAGTACAACGTGGCCAACCTCCACGCCGGCGCCGTCGAGCTCTTTGTGGGCAAGCGTGCGCACCTGCGCTACTCGACCATCGAGAACTGGTCCAAGAACATGTACAACCTCAACACCAAGCGTGCGCGCGTGGACGAGGACGGCGACATCGAGTGGATCAGCGGCTCCTTCGGCAGCCACGTGGGCTACCTCTACCCCATGAGCGTGCTCAACGGCCGCCGCGCCCGGTCGAGCTTTACCGGCATCACCTTTGCCGGCGCCGGTCAGAATCTCGACACAGGCTGCAAGGTCGTACTCAACGCGCCCGAGACCTCGGCAACCGTCGAGACCAAGGGCATCTCCAAGAGCGGTGGCATCCAGACCTTCCGCAGCTCCATCGTGGCCACGCCCAAGGCCGAGGGCTCCAAGGCAACCGTGAGCTGCCAGTCGCTCATGCTCGACGACCAGAGCCGATCCGACACCATCCCGGCCATGGACATCCGCGCCAAGAACGTCGACATCGGCCACGAGGCCACCATCGGCCGCATCGGCGACGACAAGGTGTTCTACCTGATGAGCCGCGGCATCTCGGAGGAAGAGGCCCGTACCATGATCGTCAACGGCTTTGCCAACCCGGTCTCCAAGGAGCTGCCGCTGGAGTACGCCGTCGAGATGAACAACCTGATCAAGCTCGAGATGGAAGGAGCGATCGGATAATGAAACAGACCACGAACACCGCTGCTACCACCCTTGAGCAGGTCAATGCGATGCCGGCTGCCACTTGGGGTTGGCTCAAGATGAACCAGACCAAGCTCGAGCTTTCGGACGAGCTTTCCGCCGCTCCCGCCGAGGCCGTTGAGGTTGATGGATTGGAAGAGCAGTTTGCTGGCACGGCCGACGCCTTCGACGCCGCCATGGATGCCATGGCCGAGCGCTTCCCCGAGCGCCGCGCCTCCGCCCCGGGTGATGCCGCCGACCGCGCCCGCATCACGCCCGAGACCGAGCTCGACGTGCCTGCGACCTCCGTCTACCAGGCCGGCGCCATCAAGCTCGAGGAGGAGCTCTCCCCTGCCGAGGCCTTCGAGACTGGCATGGGCGAGGCTGCCTACACCTACCTGGCCGACCACGCTACCAAGCGCATCGTCATCGATGTGCCCGCATACAAGCACGCCACGGTTACCGTGCGCGTGAGCGCTGTCGATGCCGCCGCGGCCATCGCCGCCATCGACGTCGTCGCCCGTCCCCAGTCGACGCTCGATCTACATATTGCCCTAGACTCCCCCGTTACCGGCGAGGGTGTCGTGGGCTCCGTGCTACGCGTGTGCGCCCACGAGTACGCCACCGTCAACGTGACCTGCACGCAGACGCTCGACGATAGCTGGATCGCGCTCGACGACACCGGCCTGTTCCTGGACGAGGGCGCGCGCGTCAACGTGCAGCACACCGTCCTGGGTGCCGGTGCCAGCGCCACCGGCCTCGCCGGCGACCTGTTGGGCGATACCGCCAAGGTCACCATCGATACTGACTACCTGGGCGCCCGAGAGCAGGTGCGCGACTTTAACTACGAGCTGCGCCACCGCGGTCGCAAGACCGAGTGCGAGATCGACGCCAACGGCGTGCTGACCGGCACGTCCAAGAAGGTCTACCGCGGCACCATCGACCTCGTGCACGGCTGCAAGGGTGCAACCGGCACCGAGCGCGAGACGGTGCTTTTGGCCAACAAGGGGGTCGACAACAAGACCATTCCCGTCATTCTCTGCGACGAGGACGACGTCGCCGGCAACCACGGAGCCACCATCGGCCACGTCCGCGACGAGCAGCTGTTCTACCTCGCCTGCCGCGGTCTTGACCAAAACGCCGCCGAGGACCTGTTCGTCCGTGCCAAGCTGGAGGACGCCGCGCTTTCCGCCACCGACGAGCGCACCCGCGCCGCCGTCGTCCGCCTGGGCAACAACCTGATCGACAACTTTGAAGAGGAGCTCGCATGATCGACACCGAGCACGTTAAATGCGATACCTGTACCGCACCGGAGCCTATGGAGCTCGACGCCAGCGACGAGGCCTCGCGCGGCTGGCCTACCGTCGACATCGAGACCAATCCCTACAAGGCACAGTTCCCGCTGTTCCAGCAACACCCCGAGATCGCCTTCCTCGATAGTGCCGCCACCGCGCAGCGCCCTGCCTGCGTGCTCGACGCCGAGCGCGACTTCTATCAGCGCATGAACGCCAACCCCCTGCGTGGCCTGTACTCGCTGTCCGTCGAGGCCACCGACGCCATCGCGAAAGTCCGCCAGCAGATCGCCGACCTCATCGGTGCCTCACAGGCCAACGAGGTCGTCTTCACCCGCAACACGAGCGAGTCGCTCAACCTGGTCGCCAAGAGCTTTGCACCCACGGTGCTCGAGCCCGGTGACGAGGTCGTCATCACCATCATGGAGCACCACTCCAACCTGATTCCGTGGCAGCAGGTCTGCCGCGAGACCGGCGCCAAGCTCGTCTACCTCTATCCCACCAAGACCGGCCAGCTCACCACCGAGGAGGTTCTTGCCAAGGTGGGACCCAAGACCAAGATCCTGGCCGTGGGTCAGGTCTCCAACGTGCTAGGAGTCGAGAACCCGGTCAAGAACCTCGGCAAGCTCGTGCACAAGTACGGCGGCTATCTGGTCGTCGACGGCGCGCAGTCGCTGCCGCACATGCCGGTCGATGTGGCCGACCTGGGCGCCGACTTCTTTGCCTTTAGCGCGCACAAGGCCATGGGCCCCATGGGCATCGGCGTGCTGTGGGGCAAGATGGACCTGCTCAACGCCATGCCGCCAGTGCTTACCGGCGGTGAGATGATCGATTCGGTCACCGAGCAGGACGCCGTCTGGGCGCCCGTTCCCGAGAAATTCGAGGCCGGCACGCAGGACGCCGCCGGCATCTTCGCCACGGGTGCGGCACTCGACTACCTGGTCAACACCGTGGGTTACGAGAACATCCAGGCCCGCGAGCAGGCACTCGTCCACTATCTGATGGGCGAGCTCATGCAGCTCGACTTTGTCCAGATCATCGGCTCCATCTATTGGGACAACCACCACGGCGTTGTGAGCTTTAACGTCAAGGGCATCCACCCGCACGACGTCGCGAGCATCATGGACATGGACGGCGTCTGCATACGCGCCGGCCACCACTGCGCGCAGCCGCTGCTCACCTGGCTGGGCGTCGAGAACCTTGCCTGCTGCCGCGCCAGCGTGGCCTTCTACAACGACAAGGCCGACATCGACAAGTTCATCGCCGGCCTGCATCACGTTTGGAGCACGTTCAATGGGTAATCTGTACACCTCCACCACATTTATGGAGCACAACTCGCACCCCGACTATAAGTATGAGATGGATGCTCCCACGCACGAGCACGACGGCATCAACCCCAGCTGCGGCGACGAGCTCACCTTGCAGCTGCGCGTCGAGAACGGCGTGATCGAGGAGGCCTCCTTTACCGGCCACGGCTGCGCCATCAGTCAGGCCAGCGCCGACATCATGGCCGACCTCATCACCGGCGAGACCGTCGAGGAAGCTCGCCGCCTAGCAGAGCTCTTCCTTGCCATGATCCGCGGCGAGCAGCTCTCCGAGGAGGACCTGGAAGACCTGGACGAAGCCGCCCAGCTCCAGGACATCTCGCACATGCCCGCCCGCGTCAAATGCGCCGAGCTCGCCTGGCGCACCCTCGACGGCATGCTCACGGGACAAAATAATCAGTAGAACTTGTCCCAAATCTTAAGATTTTTGTTGGCCGAATCGCTTGACAAGAGTGGTTCGGCCATTTTCTATTCCGAGAGCTCAGCCTGTGCCTTCACCCGCGCATAAGCGCGCACGATACGAGATACGGTACTCTTGCTGATTCCCGTATACCGTTCGACCTCGCGCACCGTGTAGCCGCCATCGTGCAGAGCGAAAATGATTCTGTCTCGCCGCGAGGGCGCAACGGTCTTGAGTTCGTTGAGCGGAACCCCGAGGCTCTTCGCCATCTTGTCGGCAAAGGCGTGGCGTTCCCACTCCGTCTCTTTCATATCGCACAGCGCTGACTCACTGCCGGCGGGCGTCGAAAGCGAATAGGCAATAAAGCCCTCGGCAGAGCCAAAAAGCTCAAGCACGCAAGAAGGATCAGAAAATCCCCTCGCGGCATGGGCCACATCACCGTCGTAAGCGCGTAGATGTTCCGGAAAGCTGCTCCAGGGATAACGCTCGATTAGGCTAACGCCCACCTCCTGCGGATCGGCGTGTACAGAGCGAATAGCCTCCATCACCTGCCAGTCGGTATCGAGTGAGCGCCGGTCAAAACGGTTCTGGAACAGATGCCCGGAGCGTCCGGTACGCTTGTTGAACCGACGAGCGTACGTCAAAAGCAGTCGGTGCATCGCCGCGCTCATCGTGTCCTCATAATCCGAGAGTACCAGATCCACGTGGTCGTTCATAAGGCACCACGCAACGACCGTCACGCCCTCCTCGCGGCAGCACTCGCGCATCAGCTCCAAAAACTCCAACCGGTCGTCATCGCCCTCAAAGATGAGCCGCTTGCCCGTACCGCGGGCACAGACATGGTAAAAGCCGGTAACCGTTCTCCAAACGCGCTGCATGGCGCTCCCTTCGCCGGGATCTGCTTGCCATCCAATACAGCACGATTGAAGCGTGCCATCAAAACATTCACGCAAAACAATACACTCGCGCGGCCAAAGGCAGTAATCAGGCGGCGAACGGCACCGTTGCAACAGGTCAACCCCTGCAACGCTTACAAGAGCTGACCAAAAGCTTGCCAAAGACGGACCCCCTCTACGGAAGTTCGCGACCACAGAACATAGCGTTAAACCGTTTCAATTAAAACTTCCGGACTTCTCGCTACGAAAACTGAGCCGTTCGCCGAATATTCCGTGCATTTCGCGGTATTATAGGGGCTGCATGTCATGTCCCTTTCGAAGGGTCGCCCGGCAATCGCCAGCCACGACCCCCAGACGGGACGCCAACACGATAGAGAGGAGAGGCATGCAGTACTCACAGGAAGTGGAGAACATGTGCCCCGTTGCCAAGGGTGCATACCACGGCCCCGCACCCATCCCCGAGGAGGGCAAGTGGGTCCAGGCTAAGGAGATTTCCGACATCTCCGGTCTTACGCACGGTGTGGGTTGGTGCGCACCTCAGCAGGGCGCCTGCAAGCTCACGCTGAACGTCAAGGACGGCATCATCGAGGAGGCCCTCGTTGAGACCATCGGCTGCTCGGGTATGACGCACTCTGCCGCCATGGCTTCCGAGATCCTTCCCGGTAAGACCATTCTCGAGGCCCTCAACACCGACCTCGTCTGCGACGCCATCAACGTTGCTATGCGCGAGATCTTCCTGCAGATCGTTTACGGCCGCAGCCAGACCGCGTTCTCCGAGGGCGGCCTGCCCGTGGGCGCCTCCCTCGACGACCTCGGCAAGGGCCTTCGCTCTCAGGTCGGCACCATGTTCGGCACCAAGGCCAAGGGCGCTCGTTACCTCGAGCTCGCTCAGGGCTACGTCACCCGCATGGCTCTCAACGACAAGAACGAGATCATCGCTTTCGAGTTCCTGAACCTCGGCAAGTTCACCGACGCCGTCAAGGCCGGCAAGACCCCCGAGGAGGCCATCGCTGGCGCTATGGGCCACTATGGTCAGTGGGAGAACGCTGCCAAGTACATCGACCCGCGCACCGACGAGGAGACTCACTCCGTCGCCAGCGTGTTCCCGGTTCACGAGTAGAAAGGGAGGGAAATAACTATGACTGTTACGTTCGAAGGTTACGAGCGCCGCGCTGACAAGATCAACAAGTGCCTCGCCGACAACGGCATCGCCTCCCTCGAGGAAGCTCTGCAGATCTGCACCGACAAGGGCTTCAACCCGCGTGAGATCGTCAACAACACCCAGTCCATCGCCTTCCAGAACGCTGAGTGGGCCTACACCCTCGGCTGCGCTCTCGCTGTCAAGCGTGGCGCCAAGTCCGCTTCTGAGGCTGCCGCCATCATCGGCGAGGGCATCCAGGCCTTCACCGTTCCCGGCTCCGTCGCCGAGGACCGCAAGGTCGGTCTGGGCCACGGCAACCTGGGCGCTATGCTGCTCTCCGACGACACCGAGTGCTTCGCCTTCCTGGCCGGCCACGAGTCCTTCGCTGCCGCTGAGGGCGCTATCGGCCTGGCTCTGAACGCCAACAAGGCTCGCAAGAAGCCGCTGCGCGTTATCCTCAACGGCCTAGGCAAGGACGCCGCCCAGATCATCGCCCGCATCAACGGCTTCACCTATGTGAAGACCCGGTTCGACTACTACACGGGCGAGCTCAAGGTCGTCGAGACCATCCCCTACTCCGATGGTCCCCGCGCTGCCGTTAACTGCTACGGCTCCGACGACGTCCGTGAGGGCGTTGCCATCATGTGGCACGAGAACGTCGACATCTCGATCACCGGTAACTCCACCAACCCCACGCGCTTCCAGCACCCCGTTGCTGGCACCTACAAGAAGGAGCGCATCGAGGCTGGCAAGAAGTACTTCTCCGTCGCTTCTGGTGGCGGCACTGGCCGCACCCTGCACCCGGACAACATGGGCGCCGGCCCTGCCTCTTACGGCATGACCGACACCATGGGCCGCATGCACTCCGACGCCCAGTTCGCCGGTTCTTCCTCCGTGCCTGCGCACGTTGACATGATGGGTCTCATCGGCATGGGCAACAACCCCATGGTCGGTGCCACCGTCGCCTGCGCTGTCGCCGTCGAGGAGGCCCTCAAGGCCTAATCGCGCCCGCGCGATGCTCATATAGTTGAGCTTTGGAGTCGCTACCTTTCGAGGTAGCGGCTCTTTTTGTTTGCGCTGGCGCAGGGTAGCTAATGCCGGTATATCAGCTGGGGCGAAATACGAGATGTGATGAGATGGAGCGTCAGAGCGTCCATGACGCCCACCTGCCATATTTGCCCTTTACCGATTTGCCGGGTCTTTGCGGCCCCATTGCCGATCACCCGTGCGACAATGCGCCGGACGAGAAAGGAATCCGATGGAATCGACTGATGTACTGGTAATTGGATCTGGCATTGCGGGCCTTTGCGCCGCCATCGAAGCGGCACGCACGGGTGCAACCGTCACTGTGGCAAGCGCCGGCAAGACTATGAGTGGATCGAGCTTCTTCCCCGGAACCTGGGGCCTAGGGCTTATCGGACCCGTTAACGAAGACGACGAGCAGGACCTCATCGACACCATCCTGGCCGTCGGCGGCGGCGTTGCCGACCCCGATCTCGTCCAAGCGTTCGTCCACGGCATTCCCCAAGCGATTGACTGGCTCGAGCAAGACCTGGGCGTTGAGCTCCAGCGTCCGCAAAGCGCCAAGAGTGCTCAACAAAAGCAATTTATCCCCTGCTTTGACCACAAGACGCGCATGTGGCGCGGCCTCACCCGCAAGCCCCTTGAGGACTCTCTGACGACCTGGATCGAGTCGCTCGGCATTCGCCTGCTCCCCCGCCATGAGCTTATCGACCTTGTTGAGGACACGAACGGCAGAATAACCGGAACCGTACTCTACGACCTTACCGAAAATCGAATCGTGCCCTTTGCTGCCAAGGCCACGGTCATCGCAGCCGGTGGCACAGGCGGCCTGTTCGAGCGCAGCCTTACGTCGGCTGATGTGCTCAGTTCCTCGCAGGCCATCGCGCTGGCGCACGGCGCAACACTTACTAATATAGAGTTCATGCAGATGATGCCCGGCTTCATCGAGCCCAGGCGTAACTTGGTCTTCAATGAGAAAACCTGGCGCTACGTGCACGTAGACCAGCCGGTAGATATTGCCGACGACAAGCTGGACGACCTGCTCGAGCAGCGCTCTGGATATGGTCCCTTCACGTCACGCTTGGCCTCCCGCGCTATCGATCTCGTCATCGATCAGGCAGGTGTCGAAGGCCTGGCACTCCACTACGACTTCCCCCGCGAGGATGTCCCAGAGTTTGTGCAGACCTTTGCCACCTGGCTGCAAGACGAGCACGGCATCGCGCCGACCGACGAGATGCGCGTTGCGATGTATGCCCACGCCGCTAACGGCGGCATCAAGATCGATAAGACCGCGCACACGGGCGTTGAGGGCCTCTACGCTTGCGGCGAGGCGACAGGCGGCATGCACGGCGCCGACCGCATTGGTGGCTTGTCAAGCGCCAACGGCATCGTATTCGGACGCATCGCGGGCGCATCGGCAGCCCTTGCAGCGCAGAAAGAGCCTGAGGCGGCCCTGAAGGCGGATATCACCCTCCCCCAGTACGGCATTGCCGCAACAGATGCCGAACGCCTGACACACAGCCTTAGGCACACGATGAGCACCTTTTGCATGATCAACAGGACCGAAACAGGCCTATCCGAGGCCCTGCAACAGCTTGAAAGCCTGCAAGACGAAGCCACGGCTCTAAATAAGCCACATGCCAACGACAGCGAAATCGCTGCCCTCGCCCGCCTGCAATCGCAGATTCAACTAGCACAGGAAATGGTCAAAGCCATGCGCAAGCGGACCGAAAGCCTGGGTTCGCACTATCGAGCGGACTAAGCCGAGCACCCCTCCAGAGCAGAACACAACTTCTCGATATTAATGGGTCCCGTGAACTCAAAGCGACACAGGGCCCATTCGTGTCCGCGCGGGCAAATATACTCATTCTGAATACGGAGTCGACATAGTCCACGTAGACAAACGAACAGAAAGGAAGAGATATGGACAGCAGGGATATCGAGAAATGGCGTGTCGAACTTGACAGCTACGCCCATGTAGAAGACGGCGTTGAGTATTGGCTCGCACGCGATTTAATGGAACCCCTCGGATACACCCAATGGCGTAATTTTGAGACTGCAGTTAAGAGATCCATGGCATCGTGTGACACCAATAAAATGCCTGTTGCCGCCCATTTTGCTGAGGCCAGCAAAATGGTAGATGCCGGCATCGCCAAACGAGCCGTAAAAGACTACAAGCTGACGCGCTACGCATGCTATTTAATCGCCCAAAACGGAGACCCAAACAAGCCCGAAATCGCACTCGCACAGGCGTACTTCGCCGTGCAGACACGCCGTCAGGAGCTCATAGAGCAGCGCTTCGCAGAGATTCAGCGCTTGCAGGCGTGCCACTCGCTATCCGATTCAGAGAAACAGCTCTCGGGCATTGCGTTCAAACGAGGCGTGGACTCCAAAGGATTCGCGATCATCAAGTCGAAGGGCGATGAGGCGTTATTCGGCGGCAGAAGCACGGCGGACATGAAGCGGCAGCTTGGTGTGTCCAAGAGTGCTGCATTGGCGGACAAGCTAGCCGATGTTCTCATCAAAGCAAAGGACCTCACGAACTCGATGACGGCCTTCAACGCCGAGGAACACGACTTGTACGGTCTGGACCAGATCAAACAAGAACACGTCGAGAACAACACGAGCGTGCGTGGCAGCCTCATCGACCGCGGAATTGTTCCCGAGAACCTACCGCCTGCCGAGGATACAAAAAAGCTCGAGCGTCGCGTGAAGGCAGACGAGAAGAAACTCAAGGAGGGTACTGACGGTTTCACCGATCCCCAGGGTAGACTCAATCTGTGAAAGCGGCCGCGCCCTTTCGGGTTCGACCCCATGAAAGGTCAACAAAAAAAGACGGCCAACCGAAGTTGACCGTCTTAACTTGCTTTGGTGGGCCGTCAGGGGGTCGAACCCTGGACCTTGGGATTAAGAGTCCCCTGCTCTACCAACTGAGCTAACGACCCAAAGCTAAAGTCCGTTGTGGCGGACTTTAGAGGAGATATCGTGTGGTGGGCCGTCAGGGGGTCGAACCCTGGACCTTGGGATTAAGAGTCCCCTGCTCTACCAACTGAGCTAACGACCCGATATCAACACGAAGCAAGAACTGGGGTGGGTAAAGGGACTCGAACCCTCGACCTACGGGACCACAACCCGTCGCTCTAGCCAACTGAGCTACACCCACCGTGTCCTGTGCGCTTCGCGCTCGACTATTATTGCAAGGAACGCCACGTGATGCAAGCCCCAATTTTCAAGAATTTTGAAAAGAGTCTTTCGAGACCATTTCGAGCAAATCCCACCGGTTTCATAGGAGTAAACTTGCCCCACTGCAAATGCTCGAAAGGACCGTCATGAAAGAACTCTCCAACCGCACGGCAACGTTTACCGATTCGGTCATCCGCCGCATGACACGCATCTCCAATAAGTACGGCGCTGTCAATCTCTCGCAGGGCTTCCCTGACTTCGATCCCCCAGCGCAGCTGCTCGATAGCCTCAGCACCATCGCCACCGACCCCAAGCCGCTTTACCACCAGTACTCCATCACCTGGGGCTCCCAGGCCATGCGTGAGGCGCTTGCCGCCAAGCAGGAGCATTTTATGGGCATGTCGGTAAACCCCAACGAGAATATCGTAGTCACCTGCGGCTCCACCGAGGCCATGATGGCCGCCATGATGACGGTTACGAACCCCGGAGACAAGGTCGTCATCTTCTCGCCGTTCTACGAGAACTACGGCGCCGACACGATCCTTTCGGGTGCCGAGCCTATCTACGTGCCGCTCAACCCGCCCACATTCGACTTTGACCGCGAGACACTCGAGGCGGCCTTCCGCGACAACGACCCCAAGGCCATCGTCCTGTGCAACCCTTCCAACCCTTGCGGCAAGGTCTTTACGCGCGAGGAGCTCACCTTTATCGCCGACCTCTGCAAAAAGTACGACACCTACTGCATCACCGACGAGGTGTACGAGCACATCGTCTACGCGCCCCACGAGCACGTCTATATGGCCACGCTGCCCGGCATGTTCGAGCGAACCATCAGCTGCAGCTCGCTGTCCAAAACGTACTCCATCACCGGCTGGCGTCTGGGCTACACCATTGCCCCGGCCCAGATCACCGAGCGCATCAAGAAGGTCCACGACTTCCTCACCGTGGGTGCCGCCGCTCCCCTGCAGGAAGCTGTCGTCACCGCCCTCAACTTCGACGACAGCTATTACCAGGAGGTCCTCGACCTCTACACCGCCAAGCGCGACCTGTTCTGTCAGGGACTCGGCAGCATCGGCCTCACGCACAACGTGCCGCAGGGCGCCTACTACGTCATGATGGACATCTCTGAGTTTGGCTATGACAGCGACCTCGAATTCTGCGAGGACCTCGCGTCTAAGGTGGGCGTGGGCGCCGTGCCCGGCTCGAGCTTCTTCCGCGAGCCCGTCAACCATCTGATTCGTTTCCACTTTGCCAAGCGAGACGAGACGCTTAACGCGGCGCTGGAGAACCTCAAGTCGCTACGTGATAAAATCAAGCCGCGCGGGTAAGGACGGCCCGGCAACTAAAGCAACCAAAGAAGCCTCGCACCGCCCGCCGCGTTGCGAGGCTTCTTTCTATAGCGCTTTCTTAAATAGTTTAGAGCTCTATACTTTAGTCACGGAGCAACTCGTCCCAGAGAGAGGAATACTATGGCAGAGCAGCAGCTTATCGGAGCGCTCGAGGCCGGTGGCACCAAGATGGTCTGCGCCACGGGCTATGCGGACGGTACGGTCCTAGAGCGCGAGCAGATCGCGACCACGACCCCGCAGGAGACCGTTGAGGCCGTCAACGCATGGTTTGCCGACAAGGGCATCGCCGCGCTGGGCATCGGCGCCTTTGGCCCCACCGCAGTCAACCCTGCCTCGCCCCAATACGGCAAGATCCTGGAGACGCCCAAAACGGCATGGCGCTACTTTGACCTGCTGGGCACTATCCAAAACGAGCTCAATATCCCCTGCGGCTACGATACCGACGTCAACGTCGCCTGCCTGGGCGAGGTCACGTTTGGTTGCGCCAAGGGCCTCACCGACGTGGTCTACCTGACCATCGGCACCGGCGTGGGCGCCGGCGTGCTCTCGGGCGGTAAGCTCGTGCACGGCATGATGCATCCCGAGGCCGGCCACATCCTGGTCACGCGCGACCCGCGCGACACCATTGGCGAGCACAGCGCCTGCCCCTTCCACGACAACTGTCTCGAGGGCCTCATCGCCGGCCCCGGCGTTAAAAAGCGCTGGGATGGCAAGAGCGCCGGAGACATGGCCGATGACCCGGAGGCCATGGACCTGCTCGCCGGCTATCTGGCACAGGCGCTCATGACCTACACGCTGTGCTACGCGCCGCAAAAGATCATCATCGGCGGCGGCGTGGCCGACCACACCCCCATCGTGCCGCTCGCACGCAAGAAATGTGCCGAAATGCTCAACGGCTATATCGTCACGCCCGAGGTCAACGACATCGATACCTACATTGTCAACAACAGCCTCGAGGGCAAGCAGGGCATCATGGGTTGCCTTGCCCTGGGCGCACAGGCGCTTCAGTAACAGACGCACCCACGGGGCGTGGCGCGCCCAGCAAATCCGACCAATGGAACGACGCCACCACGCCTCATATAAGCCCTCAAATAAAAAAGGCCGCCTAGGACCAAACAATACGTCCTAGGCGGCCTTTTTGGCGTACATCAGCGACCGTAAGAGATATCGGAGCACAACGCCCATTGCCGCTCCACAGCAGTCGATCATCACATCGGTGATCATGCCGGCGCGTCCCGGCACAAAGAGCTGAATCGTCTCGTCGATCGAGGGAATCAGCAGCAGGAACACCGCCGTGGGCAGCAGCACGTCAAAGGTGTGCCGGCCCTCAAAATCAAAAGCGTGCGTTGCCAGGATGCCGAGCACCATATACTCGGTAAAATGCGCGCACTTGCGAACAACAAAGTTGGTCACCCATTCATATGGAAGTCCCACGCCGTGCAGGAAACCGCGGATAGCTTCCATGACCGTTAGGCTCAGCGAGCCCGACCCCGAGCCGGGAACCAGCGAATTGCCCCAGATCAAGAGCGCCATCAGGCAGGTCACGACCGCCCATTTTCGATTGATCTTAACCATGCAGAAGTTATGCCTCCGCGCGGAGCGGCGCGAAGCTGGCGGTACCGCCCTCGATAACGCTCAGATAGGCACGGCCCGTACGCTTGGCGGTAGAGGACTGCAGGCGCTCGATCTCTTCCTCGAGGATCTGATTGACGCGCTCGTGACGACGATTTTCCATAATGCCGGCGGCAATAGCCTCGGCCCGCTCGATGCTCTCGCGCGAGATACGGGCGGTATCCTCGGGGAACACAGCGCTGTGACGGCCGACATAGGCGGGAGCAGCAGGCTGAGGGGCAGCGACGGGAGTGGGGACTGCAACAGGAGCGGGCTCGTCAATCTCATCCAGAATCGCGGTGGCGGCGGCCCACATGTCCTCGTGGCCCGAGTAATCGGCCATGGGGACATCGACCTCGAGCGAGGCGTCCGGAAGGTCGCCGGTGTCGATGCGATCTTGGGCATCAATCGATGCGGTGATGGCTGCAGGTTCATCGAGGTCGTCAAGATCGATGTCCGCGGCACCGGAGATGATAGGCATGCTGGCGAGGTTTGCGTTGTACGGCGCAGCCTCAGCCGCCTGCTGCTGAGCAGGAGCGCCCCAAAGCGAGCTCTCGGCGGCACGGCGGGCGGCAACGGCCTCCTCGTCCGCGGTAATGGCTTCATCAACGTACGAATAATCGGCAGAAGCGTTCGCGTCGCCCGAGGTAGCGTTGTAGGCGTTATTGGCTGCCGCGTTGGCAACGAGTGCCACGAAAGCCGCCGTGCTGCCCGCAGGGGCGGCCTGGGAGCCCGACACGGCGCGCGCCGCGGCGGCGATGTCGTCACGATTGAAGGAGCCGGTCTGCCCGCCGTTGGTAAGCTCGTCGATGGCGACTTGATAGACGTCGCGCGAGTGTGCAGGGTCGCAGCTCACCGGCGAATCGTCGTCGAGCATACTGTCGATCATGGACCAAGCCTCGGCCTCGTCCATAGCATCTGCGGCTCGAGCGATGGTAGGGACACCATCATCGGCATGACGGCGCTGGAACGCACCAGTCAGGCCGGAAAGGTATGCCGAGGTAGACTGCTCCGCCTGAGCCTGAGAAGCAGAAGCCGCAGCGTAAGGAGTCGCATCCTGCTGCTGAGCCGGAATCGAGGCGGTCTTGAACTCACTTTGATGTTGATTGAGATTGGCAGCACCGCCCATGGCATCGGGCTGGAACAGACGCTCTTCACGCTGCGCACGGTACTCGGAGATGCCCAGCGAGGCGGCATAGATACCCACGCCCGCCACCGCGCCCACGGCGAAGGGAACCGCACCCGCCACGACCGTCTCGTTCACCGACGAAAACGGCAGCGTCGCGGCATACATAACCACGGGGGCGGCCAGGCCGATCCCGCACGAAAGTCCGGCAAGGACTGCTCGTTGTGTTGCATCAGAAGAAGCCATGAGCTCTCCCCATCTTCCAGCACCCAAATCGCATCATTCAGTTGGCTGCGCGAGAGAAGATGAAGCGGGGCTATGCCCCAAAGCAACGGTATATGGTTCGTTTCATCTGCGTTTTCCGTCGCGAAGCTTAAAAGCTATTATGCGAAACCGCCCTGTCGATTGCAAGCGACGATGTCGGATTGAAACGGGAAACCTGCTGCTTGCCAGTCTTATGGTCGATAACTGGCGCCGAGTGGCGATATAAAAAGGGCCGAGGCGCAAGCCCCGACCCTTCATCGCGCCGGCAATAACGCCGCGTGCGGTTGACGACTTAGAACGTCTGCTCGTAGTCGCTATGCTTTTTGGCCGAACGCACCAGGAACTCCTGGTTGGTGTTGGTGCCCTTGAGGCCCTTGATAAACGATGCGGCCGCGCGCTCGGTATTGTTCATGCCGGCGAGGATGCGACGCAGACCAAAGACAAACGGGCGCATCTGCTCGTCGACCAGCAGGTCCTCGTTGCGCGTACCCGAGGCAACAGGGTCGATGGCCGGGAAAATGCGGCGATCGGCCAGGTCGCGGTCGAGCTTGAGCTCCATGTTGCCGGTACCCTTGAACTCCTCAAAGATGACCTCGTCCATCTTGGAACCGGTATCGATGAGTGCGGAGGCCAGGATGGTGAGCGAGCCACCGTTCTCGATATTGCGGGCTGCACCCAGAAAACGCTTGGGCGGATACAGTGCCGCCGAATCAACGCCGCCCGAAAGGATGCGGCCTGAGGCGGGCGCCGCCAAGTTGTAGGCGCGGGCAAGACGCGTGATGGAGTCGAGCACAACTACAACATCGCCGCCCAGTTCCACGATGCGCTTGGCGCGCTCGATGACGAGCTCTGCCACGCGAGTGTGGTTGTCGGCGGGCATATCGAAGGTCGACGCCACAACCTCGCCCTTGATGGAACGCTGCATATCGGTGACCTCTTCGGGGCGCTCGTCGACGAGCAGGCAGATGAGGTGCACCTCGGGGTTGTTAATCGAGATAGACTGGCAGATTTTCTTGAGGATCGTCGTCTTGCCGGCCTTAGGCGGGGACACAATCAGGCCACGCTGACCCTTGCCGATCGGCGACACGATGTCGATGGCACGACCGGTAATGGAATCCTTGCCATGCTCCATGCGCAGCGGCTCGTTGGGATAGACCGGGGTGAGGTCGCCGAACTTGGGGCGATTGCGAATCTGCTCAGGATCCATGCCGTTGACGGTCGTGATCTTGGCGAGGCCGGCGCGCTTGTCGCCGCCGCGCGAAGGACGCAGCGAGCCCTCGATGACATCGCCCGTGCGCAGACGCGCGGAACGGATGAGGTATGCGGGCACGAAGGCGTCGTCGTTGGACTTCATGTAGCCATGGGCGTGGATGATGCCGGAGCTGTCTGGGCGAATCTGCAGAATGCCCTTGATATCGCGGAAACCCTCGGCCTTTGCGGCGGTAGTGTAGATCTCCTCGACGAGCTCGGCTTTCTTCTTGCCGGTCGTCTCGATCTCGAACTCCTTGGCCTTCTCGCGCAGCTCGGCGACCTTCATGGCCGCGAGTTCCTCACGCGAAAGCGTGGGCTCGGTGGGGGCGGCGTTGCGCTCCTTGTTGCGCTGTTTGCGATCGCGCTGGCGGTTGCGGCGGTCGTTGTTGCGCTCGTCCTTGCGCTCGTTGCGCTCGTCGTTACGCTTGTGCTGGCGACGGTTGGGGCGAGCGTTGTCTTCGGCCTCGGCGGGCGCGGCGCCATCGGTTGCGGCGGCGTCGGCGTTAGCCACAGTATCATCGCTGGCCTCGGCCTTGGAATCGCCCTGCAGCTCGGCCTCGGCCTGCTGCTCGGACGCCTTGGCCTTAGCGGACTTCTTACGACCGCGCTTGGGCTTCTCGGACGCAGACTGTTCGACGTCCTGGGGCTCGGCGGCATCAATCGATGCATCGACGGTCGTCTCGGCGGAATCCTCGGACGCACCCTTCTTGGCAGCTTTAGCCTTGGACGTGCGCTTAGCAGCAGTGCGACGGCTGCGACCGGGACGGACGTCGGCAGGCTTGGCATCGGCGGGAGCGGCCTCGGAAGTCGTAGCATCCTGGACGGGTGCGTCGGCAGCGGTTGCAGACTCGGCAGCCGCAGCAGCATCCCGAGCGGCTGCGGCCGCGGCTGCGGCCTTCTCGGCCTCGACGAAGGCCTTGGGCTTACGACCGCGACGGTGCGGGCGCAAAGCCGGATCGACAACGGGAACTTCGCTGGCCTCGACAGGCGCAGCGGGCTCAACAGGCGATGTGCCCTCCCCTACCGCGGAACGGACCGAAGCCTCAGTGAGCTCGGGGGTTACCTGATCGGCAACCTGCTCGGCCTTAGCAGCCGTGCGACGGCGTGTGCGCGGTACCGGCTTCTCGGTCGGCTGGTCGGCGACAGGGGTCTCGGTGGCGGCAGGCGTCTCGGGCACAGACGGAGCTGCGAGCTCGGTCAGAGCCGCGGCCTCGCGCTCGGCAGCACGACGGCGGGCGCGCACCACCTGAGCCTCGCTAATCTGCGCCAACGCACGTGCCTGCGCGACCTCATCGGAAATCGGCGCCGAGGAGTCAGCTGCAACGGTGCGCTTGACGCGCGTCGTGCGCGTAGTACGGCGCTTGGGCTTGGTGACCTCCTCGCCGTCAGCAGCAGGCTTGGTCGTGCGGCGCGTACGCTTGGGCTTTGCCGGAGCAGCCTCCTCACCAGTTGCAGGCACGGCCTTCTCAGCCGCTGCAGGCGTAGGCGTCGAAGCAGCCTTAGGCGTCTCAGGAGCCGAGGCTTGCGCGGGCGCCGCGACCTGGTCCGACGCAACCGGTGCAGCGGGAGCGGCTTGCGTCATCGTTATTTCGTTTTCTTGCTGTTGATCAGACACAGTGTTTGCTCAACTTTCTTTTCAAGCCCTGTGATCACATGCTCCCTGCATAAACCTTCAGGGCGGCTAAACAGTCTAGCTCCGTCAAATACCGACGGACATCATTGATCTGTATCGAGATATTTGCGTCATATACGCAGCGTTAGTGTAACACAACCGCCGCCACCTGCAACTTAGTCATTGGGGACGTTCTTTCATTGGGGACATTCTTAAACGACCAGTCAAAAGGGACACTCTTTGGTTTAACACCCACAAATCTGACTCCCTCCGCCAAAAATATGGCGGTTTACTACGATGAATCGCTCAACCGCGACCACTCCGAAACTTGTTGAACTAAAACCGCAGGTAGATGCCTTGCACTTTTTAGCTAAAATCCGGCGTGGTTGGAATATCTCAATTCATCGTAGTAAACCGGCATAGTTTCGTATTTCCAGCAGTTCCAAATTCGTCAATACGTCGGCGTTTGCAAAAAAGCCCGACCTCCGTGGGAGATCGGGCTTTCAAGGCTTAGTTAAACCAAGTCTGTACGGTCAAATGACTCGCAGATTACATCTGCTCGGGCGCGGAAACGCCAACAAGGGTGAGCACCAGGGCGAGCGTCACGCGGACGGCGTCGCAAGCGGCCAGACGGGCGCGCGAGAGCTCGGGGTCGACGGGACGGCCCTCGCTCGGCAGAACCTGGCAGGCAGCGTAGAAGCTGTGGAAGTCGCCGGCGAGCTCCTCGGCAAAGTGAGTCAGGCGGAACGGGGCGCGATCGCGAGCGCAGCTACCGATGAGGTCGGTGAGCTCGTTGAGCTTACGCGAAAGGGCGAGCTCGGTCGGGTCGGTCAGCAGAGAGTAATCGACGTTCTCACCGATGGCCTTGGCGGCGACGTCCTTCATGCCCATCTCAGCGGCCTGCTCGGCGGTAACGTCTGCGGCACGACGCAGGATGGAGCACACGCGAGCGTGAGCGTACTGCACGTAGTACACCGGGTTGGAGTTGTCGCGCTTCTTGACGGCCTCGATATCGAAGTCGACCATCTGGTTGGAGCTCTTGGAGATGAGCGTGTAGCGAGCGGCGTCGGAGCCGACCTCGTCGACGAGCTCCTGCAGGGTCACCATGGTGCCCTTGCGCTTGGACATACGGACGGGCTTGCCGTTGCGCAGCAGATTGACGAGCTGGCCCAGCAGAACCTCAAACTTGCCGGGATAGCCAAGAGCGTCGCAGACACAGCGGACGCGCTCGATGTAGCCGTGGTGGTCGGCGCCCCAGATGTCGATGACGTGGTCGACGCGCTGGAACTTATCCCAGTGATAGGCAACGTCGGAGGCGAAGTAGGTGTACTCGCCATCGGACTTGATCAGGACGCGGTCCTTGTCGTCGCCCAGGTCGGTGGAGCGGAACCACAGGGCACCGTCCTTGGTGTAGAGGTAGCCCATCTTGTCGAGCTTCTCAAAAGCGCGGTCGACGGCGGAGGTGCCGGCGGTCTCGCCCTCGGTGTCCTTCACGTACAGAGAGCGCTCGGAGAACCAACGATCGAAGTCGCAGTTAACGGCGTGGCAAAGGTCGCGCATGTTGTCGACCATCTTTACATAGCCGCGCTCGCGGAAGCTCTCCATGCGCTCCTGCGGATCGGCGTTGACCCACTTATCGCCGTCGGTGCGCCAGAACTCGGCAGCCTCGTCGATGATGTAGTCGCCGCCGTAGGAGTCCTTGCCCAGAGTCTCGGCAAAATTGTCCTGATACGGATGGGTCTCGGGGTGCTCATCGTTCTCGTCGGCAACAAAGGCGTCGCGGTCGGCGATCAGCAGCTTGTGAGCCTCGTCGATATCCACGCCCTGCTTGGCGATGATGTCGGCAAGCTGCATATAGCGCGTGCTGATGGAGTTGCCGAAGGTGTTCATCTGAGAGCCGTGGTCGTTGATGTAGAACTCGCGCTGAATGTCGTAACCGGCGTGATCCATAACACGGCAAAGGGAGTCGCCCAGAGCGGCCCAGCGGCCATGGCCGATGTGCATGGGGCCGACGGGGTTGGCGGAGACGAACTCGACCTGGGTCTTCAGGCCGCCACCGACGTTGGACTTAGCGAAGTCCATGCCCTTCTCGCGGGCCTCGCCAAAGATGGCGTTCTTGACGGCAACGGAGAGGTAGAAGTTGATGAAGCCGGGGCCTGCGATCTCGACCTTCTCGATTGCGGGGTCCTCGGGCATATGGGCAACGACGGCCTCGGCGATCTTGCGCGGGGCGCAGTGAGCCAGCTTGGCGGACTTCAGGGCCATGGTGGAGGTCCACTCGCCATGAGAAGTGTCAGCCGGTCGCTCGATAGCGCAATCGTCAAGTTCAAATGCGGAAAGGTCGCCGGCCTCCTGGGCCGCAGCAAGCGCAGCGCGTACCAGCTCTTCAATCTTCTCGGGCATAGATCCTCCTTGTGTTAAAGCCCCGAGCTCTTGGTCACTCGTAGGGCAAAAGCCAGAGTTTATAGCACTCTATCACAAGCAGTAACTACTGTCGCAGGGTAAAGCTAATAGATATTGCATATGCACAAAAATGACTACCGCTCTTGCGCGGCGGTACAAAGTTGGCGGTTTGCCTGCTGTTTATACACGTTCCAGAAATGCATAAACGTATGAATAAGCCGTTCTATTTATCGAATACTCTTACCTATCGGAGTTGTGTGCTTTTCCTGCATAAAGTGATGTTTTGCGCACGTCAGCGTGGTATTCTTAACATACGTAAATTCGTATAAGTTGGAGGTAGCATGTTCTCAATCGGTCAACACGTCATTCATCCGGGTCAGGGAGTCTGCACCGTCGTCGGTTTTAGGGACGACACACCTCAGCCCATGTTGCTGCTCGAGACCAAGCAGGGACATGCGCAGACGATTCTCATGTACCCCGTGGCGCAGGCCGACCGTCTGCATGCCGCCATCTCCCAGCAAGATGCCGAGCACCTGCTGAGCCACTACGACGAGCTGGAGTGCGACACCTTTACCGAGCGCAATAGCTCGCTCGAGGAGACGCACTTTAAGCAGCAGCTCAAGCTGGGCGCGCCCGAGACGGTTCGCGTGGCAAAAACCATGATGCACCGTATTCGCCAGGCCGAGGAAGCAGATAAAAAGCCCAGCTCTTATTACATGCGCGTACTCAAGGAAGCCAAGCGCCGCTCCATCGAGGAGTTCGCCGTGGCCCTGGGCGTCACCGAAGAGGCCGCCGAAGCCCGTCTAGCCCAAGCCGCCCTCAACTAACCTGCCCACGCCAAAACCACCACAAAGGGGACAGACACCTTTGTGGTGGTTATTTCGTTCTAGTCGTTCTAGTAGTATTCATTCTTAGCGATACCTACGAGCAGAAGGAGTCTTTTATGGCAGAGCCGCTTTCCGCCGGAATCACCCGCGACCGTGCGTTCGAATTGCTCAAAGAGCACAACAAGGACCCGTTCCACATCACCCACGGCGAAACGGTCGAGGGCACCATGCGCTACTTTGCGCGCGAGTTCGACCCCGAGAACGAGGAGTTTTGGGGCATCGTCGGCCTGCTGCACGACTTGGATTGGGAGGAGCATGAGGATGACCCCATGAACCACACCATCTATGCGGCCAAAATCCTCGAGGGCGAGGGCGCATCGCCCGAGCTCATTCGCGCCATCCAGACGCACACGTCCGATTTCAACTCTTCGCTGCCCAAGCCCGAGCTGCAGATGGAAAAAATCTTGTTCGCTTGCGACGAGCTCACCGGCCTGATCGGTGCTGCCGTGATCATGCGTCCTAGCAAGAGCGTCATGGACTTTACGACTAAGTCGCTCAAGAAAAAGTTCAAGGACAAGCGCTTTGCCGCCGGCTGCTCGCGCGACGTGATTACGCAGGGCGCCGAGATGCTGGGCTGGGAGCTCCCCGAGCTCTTCGACCGTACCATCGCGGCCATGCAGTCCTTCGCGCCCGACCGCGACACCTTCCAGGCCTAACCGCCCACGCCACCTATAACCACCACAAAGGGGACAAGCACTTTTGTGGTGGTTTTCGTTTGTGAGGGGTTTAGGGGCGGACCTGGCCGGTGCCGCGGAGCTTGTATTTGTAGGTGGTGAGGGCCTCGGCGGCAAAGGGTCCGCGGGCGTGAAGCTTTTGGGTCGAGATGCCGATCTCGGCACCCAACCCAAACTCGCCGCCGTCAGTGAAGCGCGTGCTGGCGTTGGCATACACGGCCGAGGCATCGATCTCATCCAAAAAGCGCTCGCAAGCGTCCGCGTCCTCGGCGATGATGGCCTCGGAATGCATGGTGCCATAGCGGTTGATGTGCGCGATGGCCTCGTCCTCGTTCGCCACGACCTTCACGCTCATCTCGAGCGCCAGGTACTCGCGGCCCCAATCCTCCTCGGTCGCGGCCACGTAGTCGTCGCCCACGGCAAGACCGGAATCGGCGCATGTGGCGCACGTGGCCTCGTCGCCGTGAATGAGCACGCCGTGGTCGTGCAGCACAGCCACAGCCGCGGGCAAAAACGCGTCGGCCACGGCGCGGTCGACCAGCAGCGACTCGGCAGCATTGCACACGCCCACGCGCTGCGTCTTGGCGTTGACGATAATGTTGAGCGCTTTATCAAAGTCGGCGGATTCATGCACGTAGATGTGGCAGTTGCCCGTACCCGTCTCGATCACCGGTACAAGCGACTCGCGAACGCAGCGCTGGATCAGGCCCGCACCGCCACGCGGAATGAGCACATCGACAACGCCGCGAAGCTTCATGAGCTCGCCGGTGGCCTCGCGGTCGGTAGACTCGATCATCGAGACGGCCTCGCGCGGGAAGCCTTGGGCTTCAAGCGCATCGGCCAGCAGCTCGGCAATCATGGCGCACGAGTGATAGGCCAGCGAACCGCCGCGCAGGATGCAGGCGTTGCCGGTGCGGATGCAGATGCCAGCAGCGTCGGCCGTCACGTTGGGGCGCGCCTCGTAGACCATGGCGACCAGGCCCAGCGGCACACTCACGCGCGTAAGGTCCACACCGCTTGCAAGCAAGCGGTGATCGAGCACGCGGCCGACGGGATCGGGCAACTCAGCGAGCTTCTCCAGGCCGGCGGCCATGCCCTCAACGCGCTCGGGCGTCAGCAGCAGGCGGTCGAGGAGCCCCGCCGAGGTGCCCGCATCGCGCGCGGCAGACATATCGAGCTCGTTGGCGGCAATGATGCAATCGACACCATCGCGCAGCGCCGCGGCCATGGCGCGCACGGCCTCCTGGCGCTGGGCATCGCTCGCCGTGGCAAGCGCGGCAGAAGCGGCCTTGGCCTCGACGGCAAGATCGTGAACGTACGTGGCTATATCGACCGACATGGACGGCCCTTTCTCTTAGATGTTTGCCAACCATGGTAGCCGATTTATGCGCATCCTCGCCGACGGCGGTAGAATTGGTCAACCCGAAACACCGCAACGAATGGAAGCATTACATGGCGCTCATCACTTCATACCACGTCCCCGGCCTGTATGTCGAGGACCACAGCATCGATGTCCCCCTTGACTGGCGCGGCCTTGAGCCAATGCTTTTGGCCGTCGGCAGCACCATGCGCCGCGGCGCCATGCCGGCGCCCATCGCCGGCGCGCCCGAGAGCATCAAGCTTTTCTACCGCGTGGTTTGCGCACCCGACCGCATCAACGATGATTTACCGCTGCTCCTCTTTTTGCAGGGCGGCCCCGGCGGCGAAAGCCCGCGTCCGCTGTCGCCCACCAGCGATGGCTGGATCGAGGAAGCCGTCAAGCACTTCCGCGTCGTCCTGCCCGACCAGCGCGGCACCGGACGCAGCAGCTGTGTAGACGGGCGCACGATTGCCGCACTGGGCGAGTGCGCGACGGCAGCCGGCTCCGATGCCGCACGCTCGCAGGCGGACTTCCTCAAGCGTCACCTCGCCAGCTCCATCGTGCGCGATTTTGAGTACCTGCGCCTGGTGGGCTTTGGCGGCAAGCCCTGGGTCACACTCGGGCAGAGCTACGGCGGCTTTTTGACGCTGAGCTATCTGTCGCTCTTCCCCGAGGGCGTGGCGGCAAGCTTTACCTGCGGCGGCATTCCGCACGTGCCGACGAGCGCCAGCGAGGTCTACGCACACACCTTCCCGCGCATGGCAGCCAAGACGCAGCAGTACTACGACCGCTACCCCGCCGATGTCGAGCGCGTGGCGGCGCTGGCCGATGCGATCGAGGAGCAAAAGCCCGTGCTGCCCGACGGCTCGCCGATGACGGTGGAGCGCCTGCAGCTCATGGGCAGCGACTTTGGCATGAAGCCGAGCTTTGAGCGCATGCACTGGATTATCGACCATGCTTTTATTGACGGCGACGGCACGCTAATCTGCGGAACCTCGGTATCAGACAGCTTTTTGATGCGCGCCTTCGAGCGCACCAACACACGCACGAATCCGCTGTACTGGACGCTGCAGGAATTCATCTACGCCGATGGCGACACCATGCCCATCCGCTGGGCCGCGGCAGAAGAGAAGGCGCACCGCGCCGAGTTCGACACCCTCGCGCGCCCGCTCATGTTTACCGGCGAGGCCATGTTCCCGTGGATGTTTGAGCAGATGCCCGAGCTCAAGCCCTTCAAGCCCGCCATGGATCTGCTGATGGAAGACACCAGCTGGGACAAGATCTACGACCCGCAGCGCCTGGCGTGCAACGAGGTGCCACTCCAGGCCGCCGTGTACTTCGATGACATGTACGTGGATTCGGGTCTGCAGCTCGACACGCTCAGCCGCGTGGGCAACTCACATGCCTGGGTGACCAACGAGTTTGAGCACGATGGCCTGCACGGCAGCGTGGTGTTCAAGCACCTCTTCGACGAAGCCCTCAGCCGCGGAGACCTGCGCCAGATCTTCTAGCAAAGGAGTGTCCCCACCTGCCGGCACAAAAGGAACGCCCCCAAGTGCCAAGTTAATGAAGTCATTGTAGAAAGAGGACGGAAAGCGAAAACGCCCCTAAGCGAGTGGCTTTAAATCGTAGGTCGAACAAAAGAAGCGAGCGCCGCCCAGAGCGAACAAGTTGGCATGAAAAAGGCGAGGCATAGACCTGATGGTCATGCCTCGCCTTTTGAATGACAAATTGTCGCTCTGGGCGGCGCGCAGCGTCGACCCGTTAGGCGAAGACGATCAAATTATCTCGATGGATCGCGGGCTTTTCGGCCAGGTCTGCCAGCAGGCGGTTGCCGGCGATCTGGTCCTGGCGGCGTCCTGCCGCAAGTTCCAGCACGTCCGAATCGGCCTCGGCGATACCGCGGGCGACAACCATGCCGCTTGGGTCGCACACGTCGAGCACATCGCCCTCGGCAAACGCGCCATCGACCTCGCGAATACCCACCGCGAGTAAGGACGAGCCACGGCTGACCAGCGCCTTTGCGGCGCCATCGTCAACCGTTACTGAGCCATGCGCCTTGTCGCCCAGTGCAATCCACAGCTTGCGGGGCGCAATGTCCAGGCGCTCCGCCGGCGGATCGAACAGCGTACCCACGCTCTCTCCGCGGGCGAGGCGCACGAGCGCATCGGGCTCCTCGCCCGAACATATCACGCTCTGAATGCCCGCCGTCATCAGAATGCGGCTCGCACGAATCTTGGTAATCATGCCGCCCGTGCCCACCGATGTGGAAGAATCGCCCGCCGAGGCGATGATCTTGGCATCGATCTTATGCACGACCGGTACAAACTCGGCCGTGGGGTCCTCATGCGGATTGGCAGTGTAGAGGCCATCGATGTCCGAGAGCGTCACACACAGATCGGCAGAAACCAGGCAGCTTACAAGCGCCGCCAGCGTGTCGTTGTCGCCAAACTTGATCTCATCGACGGTAACGGTATCGTTCTCGTTGACGACCGGCACCACGCCAAGCTCCACCAGGCGCAGCAGGGCGTCGCGCGCGTGCAGGTAGGACGTACGGCGGGCCGTGTCGTGGCGCGTGAGCAGCACGAGCGAGGTGAGAAGGTCGCGCGCATGGAACTCCTCATCGTAGGCCGACGAGATGATGCACTGACCGGCCGAGGCGCAGGCCTGCAGGCTCGGCAGGTCGCCGACCGGCTTGCGGTCGAAGCCCAGCACGGGATAGCCGCAGGCGATAGCGCCCGAGCTCACCACGACCAGACGCCAGCCGAGCTTGCGCAGCGCTGCGGCCTGATCGGCAAGCCCGCCGATAAAGGCGCGGTTGACCTTGCCGTCGGCGCCCACAACCGTGGACGAACCGATCTTTACCACCATCGTTTTATAAGAAATCGTCATACGTCAAACCAATCGAATGTTGAGCAGGCGGGCGAGAAAATGATCCGTTTTCCTCCGTCCCCAAGGGATCATTTCATTAGTGAGCCCAGGGAAAGGCGGAAGCCGCGGCCATGTTTTTGCGCACGAGCTCGTCGCGCACCTGTGCCAGGCCCTGCTCCATGCCCACCACATAGGTCTGCGGATACAGGAAGCGCTTGTAGACCGGATCCAGATGGTCAAGCGCCCAGGCGCAACGCTCGCGTGCGTCCTCGATACTCTCGCGCGGGGCAACAGCGCTGCCATCGCGCACGATCGGCACCAGCAGCTCGCGATACTCAAGCTCCGACACATCGGTCACCAGGGCGGCATCGTTCACGGCCACGAGGGTATTGCCGCGCGCGGTGCCCTCCCCCGACAGATGATCCTCGTCATAGATCATGTCGCAGATCGGGCCGCCAAAGCCGTCGTAATAGCGGCGTACGCGCTGCACGCCCGGGATCGTGCGCTTGTAGGGCTGCTCGGAGAGCTTAACCACCGGCGTCCACGGGTCCGCCTCGCTCGCACGGCGGGCAGAAAGCTTATACACACCGCCCAGCGCCGGCTGGTCGTAGCAGGTCGCGAGCTTGGTACCCACACCAAAGCTATCGATGGGCGCGCCCTGGTCGAGCAGCGACTGAATCGTGTACTCGTCCAGATCGTTGGAAACCGAGATCCCCACATAGGGCAAGCCCTCGGCATCAAAACGGCCGCGCACATACTTGGAGAGTTTAGCGAGGTCGCCCGAGTCGATGCGAATGGCCGATAGACGCTCGCCCACCGCCTCCATCTCCTTGGCAACCGTAATGGCATGCTCGCAGCCCTCGCGCACGTCGTAGGTGTCGATGAGCAGCGTGCAATTCTTGGGGCTCGACTTGGCAAAGGCGCGGAAGGCCTCGAGCTCGGAGTCAAAGCTCATCACCCAGCTGTGCGCATGCGTGCCAAAGACGGGAATACCGTAGCGGCGCCCGGCGAGCACATTGGACGTAGAGGAACAGCCGGCAACGTAGCTCGCGCGCGCGACGGCCAGGCCGCCATCGGGACCCTGGGCGCGGCGCAGGCCAAACTCGGCCACGGGACGGCCGTCCGCCGCCAACACCACGCGTGCCGTCTTGGTGGCGACGAGCGTCTGGAAGCCGACGATGTTCAGCAGCGCCGTCTCGAGCAGCTGGCACTCCAGCGCCGGCCCGGTGACGCGCACCATGGGCTCGCGCGGAAAGACGAGCTCGCCCTCGGGCACGGCGTCAATGTTCACGTGCGCGCGGAAGTTGCGCAGGTAGTCGAGGAATGCGGGTTTAAACATCGCACCGCCGGCGGGAGCCTGAAGCGAGGCGAGGTACTCGATGTCCTCGGACGTAAAGCGCAGGTTCTCGACCAGCTCGGGCAGCTCGGCGGTACCGCACATGACGGCGTAGGCGCTACCAAAGGGATGGTCGCGGTAAAACGCGGTAAAACAACCCTGCTCATTGGCCTTGCCGCTCTCCCACAGGCCCTGGGCCATAGTGAGCTCGTACAGATCGGTGAGCATTGCAATGTCGGTGGGATGCGAGATGTCGGTCAAAGCCATGGGGCGACCTTTCGGATGCGTTGTGCAGAAGTTGAGGGTTGGACAAGGCAGAGTGTTCAGGCATGGCGCCCAGCGCGAATCGGCTAGAGCAGACCCATACTGGTCAAAATCGTGTAGCCCATAAAGACGACAAATGCGACCAAGGCGAGCACGATGATGATTTTTTGAGCCGGAGCCATGCCGGGGATCTCGCCCTCGCCCGTGGGCTCCTTGGAGGTGACCATGCGCTGGGCAAAGGTCATCTCGTCACGGCTCGGCGTGGGCTCGGCGGGCTTGGGGCGGGCGGCCTTTTTAGGCTGAGGTTTGGCCGCGGCAGGCGCAGGCTTCGCGGCGGCGGGCTTGGGCGCAGGCGCGGGCGCGGGCTTGGGCGCGGCGTTCGCGGCGGCCTCCTCGGCTTTCGCGCGCTCGGCACGCAGGGCAGTCAGCTCCTCACGCTCGCGACGGGCCTCTTCCTGGGCCTCGCGACGAGCCTTCTCGGCGCGGAGCTCTTCCAACTCGGCGCGCTCCTCGTCGGACAATGGTTGGGACTCAAGCTCGGCCATGGTACAGCCCTTTCTTTCAAAAAAAGCCGCCGACACAATGTCAGCGGCTTATCAAATCCAAGGGTGGAGACGAAGGGAGTCGAACCCTCGGCCTCTGCCATGCGACGGCAGCGCTCTCCCAACTGAGCTACGTCCCCAGGACAAGTTGATATTTTACCTACGGCTCGCCAACTGTCAACGCCCAATACCCAGTCTTTTTGAGACGGGGATATTCTGACTACCTTTCGAGCAGGCAATCCCCTCGATGATTTTTTAAGGCTCTGTTAGACCAGAATTGACATTCTGCCTCAATCATCTTTTTGAAATTGCAAAGCTATCGACCCCTTGC
>NZ_JBDMSK010000014.1:0-54599 GCF_039758815.1 Collinsella aerofaciens
CCATCGCGCCGAGAGTACTGCGGGGTCAGCCCGTGGGAGGCCAGGGCGCCGCTGACCGGTGGACGGCACCGAGCCGTCGCAACGGACTGAAGAAGGGGGAGGCCTCGCGGCCTCCCCCTTTTTTACGCTAACACTTCACAATGTAGTTGCATTTCACCTGTAACCCGATTGGGCTTATGGGTAATGAGCTTTTATTTAAAGACAATAAATCGAATAACAAGGGCAACTGCTATGGCCACAATGATCAAAAGCAGGATTGTCAGTCGATGCTGCTTGCGTCGTTTGCTTGACGAAACGAAGATTGATTTTCCCTGTTTTGGCGTTTCGAGATAACGAGTCGAATGCGTTAAGGTTTGCTTAGGTCGGGGGCCTCTTTGCTGCCGAGTTATGGGCGTTTTCGCCGGGTCGTCATTGATTGCGCTGTTTTTTGATAACGGTGCATCTTTCAGATATACGGGATCGCTCGATGCGACGCCCATATGCTTACGCCCCGTTTGGGCATCCTCGAGCGTTTGATATCGATTTCTCGTCACATACTCGGGCTCTGGATCATTAATGGGCTCTTGCGAGATGTGGGGGCGATGGAACCGTGGCGGCTGCGTGGAAGTATTTTCCCCCTGCGTCGGCATAAACATATTGTTCTGGTTTTGGTCGTCCATGATGCCCTTTAGCTCGTTACCAACAACGTGTATGCGCTCATTGTAAGCCCCTTGTTATTTGTAGCTGGGGACATACTCGTTATTTAAGCTCTGGTTCAAAGAACCTTAACCTTCCAAAAACCTGAGTCTTACGCACTTAGATATGCTTATAGTACTGGACTCAAAAAACTTTATAGTCGATGTATATATGAGCACCGGGTGGGCATATATAAGAGCGTCAAAAGAAGTCCCAGTCACCTAGAAGATGGCTCGGCAGTCCTATAAAGGAGTGGTAAACATGGCAAGCATGGTTCCTTATCGTTCGGTTTTTGGCGTTCGTCCCTCTGCAAGCTCGCTGTTCGATCTGTTTGATGATATGAGCGACCTAGCGAACAACTCGATTGCCTCTAAGGCGTTCCCCGTTGACGTTGAGGATAAGGGCGATGGCTATGAGGTCAAGGCTTATCTGACCGGCGTCGCCAAGGACGATATCGATGTCGAGCTTAACGAGGGCCGTCTGTCCATTAGCGTGAATGTCGAGGAAGACGAGGAGAACGAGGGCAAGAACTTCCTGCAGAAGGAGTTCAGCTCGTACAGCGCGACGCGTGGCGTGTATCTTAAGGACGCTTCGAGCGAGGGCCTCTCGGCTAAGTACGCTGACGGCATCCTGACCGTTACGGTTCCCAAGATCGTCGAGAAGAAGAACGTTACGAAGATCTCCATCGACTAACTTCGTTGGTGTTCTGCACTATTAAAAGACAACAAAAGGGGCTGGGAAGCGATTCCCGGCCCCTTTTGTTTTATTGAGCGGTCTATACAATGGTTGTCGGTTGATACTGGCTTGCGGGGCGTATCGAGAGATTTCGCGATCCTTGGAGAAGGGTGGCGGAGCTGCCGACCTCGTCATCCAGGGTTGCGGCTAGAGCTTTGGCATAGCTTTTGACGGTAAGACTCGGGCGATTGTTATCTTGGCTGATATGCATGGCAATGAGCTGTTCGGTGCGATCGGTAGCAAGCTCGCGTGCGGCTTCGGCGGCCTGATCGTTGGACAGATGCCCTTTTGTAGATAGGATGCGCTCCTGAAGAAAGCGGGGATATTCTCCCTCGCGCAGCATGGTCACATCGTGGTTGCTTTCGAGCGCGAGGACTCGACAATCTTTGAGGGTGTTCATGGCCTGGCTCGATAGCTCTCCGGTGTCGGTGGCAAAGCCGATGGAATCATCGAGGGCGTCGAATCGATAGCCGACTGGATTTATGACATCGTGTGATGTTGAGTAGGTTTGCACCTGGATGCCGGCAATGGATAGGGTGTCACCGGGATCGAATTCCTCGACAGGCAGATGCGAAAGATTTTCTTTGCTCGAAAGTGTGCCCCTGCTGGCAAAGAGGGGGCCGTGCCAGTGCTTGCACCAGACATCGAGGCCCTTGATGTGATCGGTATGCTCATGAGTAATGAGAAGAGCCGAGACGTTGTCTGCCGAGAGTCCCAGTTCTGTCATGCGCTTTAATGTCTCGCGGCGAGAAAGACCGTCGTCAATCATGATGAGCCCCCGGGGGCCTTCGATGAGCGCGCAGTTGCCTTTTGAGCCGCTGCCAAGGATATGAAGGTGCAGACGAGACATAAGATTCCAAAGGATACAATGGGTGCGAACGAATAGAGGAGGAAGCAAATGCCAACGGTATCTCAGCATTATGGACACCATGCTGCATCGTGGGCTGATGATAAAGCTCTGGCAACGCGGCAGACGGCTGCCCCCGTGGTGCTCATGGTATCAGGTGGTGCGGACTCGACGGCTTTGCTCCTTATGGCGTGCACATCAAAGTTGGATATTCAGGATGGGCGTGGTGTAGCTCCCATCGCGCGCGAGCGACTGCACGTGCTGCATGTGAACCATCATTTGCGCGGTGAGGCATCCGATGGCGACGAGGCCTTTGTGCGCGGCCTATGCGCACAATATGGCTTGCCGCTGTGTGTTGAGCATGCCTATTTTGATGATGAATCGGGCAATATCGAGGCGGCTGCCCGCGAGGTGCGCTATGCCGCGGCGCGGAGGTATGTCCGCGAGCTCTGCGCCCAGACGGGGGCACCGCGAACGGCGGCTCGTATCTGCACCGCGCACACGTCTTCGGATCGCGCGGAAACGTTTTTGATGAACGCGATTAAGGGTTCGGGGCCCGCTGGTCTATCGAGCATTCCTCGCCGGAGGAATATCGTGGTGCGTCCCTTGCTCGACCTGACTCATGATGAGCTCGTGGGCTATCTGCAGGTGCATGGTCAGCCGTGGCGAGAGGACGAGAGCAACGAGGACGTGTCGTACTTGCGTAACTACGTGCGCCATCGAGTGATACCGGTGGTGGCGCAGCGCAACGCGAACGTCTGTAAGACGATTGGCGCCGCTTGTGAAATTCTGGGCGACGAAGACGCCTTTCTTTCCCAGCTTTCCGCACAGGCGTTTCGAAGCTGCCTGCGCAAGGAGGCGGCGGGAGCACTGGTCCTTGACGCTCGCCGACTGGCCGCGGCCGAGGTGGTGATTGCCCGGCGCATGGTGCGACTGGCAATTAAGCGTATCGACCCAGACGCTCGCCCGGAGATGCGGCATGTGGAGCGCGTGCTTGCCTGTGTTGCCGAAGGCTCGGGTTCGGTCACGCTGCCGGCGGGAATCGATGCGCGCGTGGAGTTTGGCATGCTGTCATTCAAGGCCCCGGCGGCGCGCGAGGGGTTAGTTGCCGATTGGGTCACCATTCCCGGTCGATTGCCGCTGGGGGCGGGCCGCATCCTGGTGGCAGAGCCGATAGCCGTCGAGCCGGGGTGTGATATTGTGCGCCGTGCCCGCGAACTTGCGGGTGCCGGAGGGGTGGTCGCTATGGTGGATGCAGCGACGCTGGGCTTTGCCGATCGCGATAGCAAACGGATGCTCGCCGGCTCGCGCGGGGAGATTCCCGCCGAGGCGCGTTTGGCGCGTCTGTGGGTAGACGGTCCCGCGCCGGGGGATGTGATGTGTCCGTTGGGCATGAGTGGGCGAAGTAAGAAGGTGTCCGACCTGCTCAACGAGGCTCGTATTCCCGTCTCTGAGCGCGCAGGCGTTCCCGTGGTGAGAACGGCTCCGGGAGGTGCCGTGGTATGGGTCGCAGGCGTTCGCACGGACGAGCGTTTTAAATGCACGGCCGCAACGCGCGTGGCGTATCTGCTTCGTGTGGTCGATGCGGAATAGCGTCCCACGCCAGCTATTCTGTGCGACGTTGACGGTATTCCCGCGCTGATGGCGTACGGGCTGGAAAATATACCCCGTGCGCTGCTAGAATGTGAAGTTCGCGTCCATACGGCGGTGTGTGGGCGATAAGCACAAGAAAGGGTTGTCATGGCTTCTCAACATCCGGATATCGAGAAGGTTCTGTTTACGCAGGAGGATATCGACGGTATCGTCTCTCGCCTAGGCGAGCAGATTACTCGCGACTACGCGGGTAAGGATCTGGTGCTGATTGCGGTCCTGCGCGGCGCCGTGGTCTTTATGGGCGACCTGATGCGCAAGATCGAGCTGCCGACCAACATCGATTTCATGGCTGTTTCGAGCTATGGCGACGGTGTGAAGTCCTCGGGTATCGTGCGTATCATTAAGGACCTGGATATCGACATCCGCGGTCGCGACGTGCTGATCGTCGAGGACATTCTGGACTCGGGCCTGACGCTCAAGTATCTGATGAAGAACCTCGAGAGCCGCAAGCCCGCTTCTCTGGAGGTCGCCGCCTTCCTGTGGAAGGACGTTGAGGACCGTACCTCGGCCATCACGCCCAAGTATGTTGGAACCCATTGCCCCGATGCCTTTGTGGTGGGCTACGGCCTCGATTATGCCGAGCGCTATCGTAACCTTCCGTATCTGGGCATTTTGAAACCGGAGGTTTATTCGTAAGATGCCCGACGACCGTAACGATAACAATTCCCAGACTCCCCGGGAGCCTAAGATCCCGGGGGTGCCCGGAGGCAAGAAGCCCACGCGTACGGGCTGGCTGTATTTTATTTTGGCTTGCGCGCTTCTGGGCTACGCCTTCTTTAACATGGGCTCCGGCTTTGCCAATTCCAGCAATACCGTAAAGCTCGCAACGAGCGAGATGGTCAACGCCATTAAGCAGGATCGCGTCGAAGATTTGACCTATACGGTTCAAGACGGAAGCGTGACGGGTCATTACTGGAAGACGAAGAAGGACAAGGGCGATACGAGCGAGCTCAAGGGCTTCTCCTCGACCTATGTCGGCTCCGATTCGCTTGCCGAGCTTATGGCGGAGCACCCCGATACCAAGTACATCGTCAACACCAATGACCCCGATTTTTGGGGCGACTTGGCGATGAGCGTGCTTCCGACGATCGCCCTGATCGCTATCATGTTCTACTTTATGCGCCAGATGATGGGCGCCAACAACAGGAACATGCAGTTTGGCAAGACCAACGCCAAGACCAACGAGGCCACGCGCCCCAAGGTCAAGTTTGAAGATGTTGCCGGCGTGGACGAGGCAGTCGAGGAGCTCGAGGAGATCCGTGACTTTTTGAGCGATCCGGATCGCTATCGCAAACTGGGCGCCAAGATCCCGCGTGGCGTGTTGCTGGTGGGCCCTCCGGGCACCGGTAAAACGCTGCTGGCCAAGGCCGTTGCCGGCGAGGCGGGCGTGCCGTTCTTTAGCATCTCGGGTTCCGACTTTGTCGAGATGTTCGTGGGTGTCGGCGCCAGCCGCGTGCGTGACCTCTTTAAGGAGGCCAAGTCCCAGGCCCCGTCGATTATCTTCATCGATGAGATCGATGCTGTGGGACGCCAGCGCGGAGCTGGCTTGGGCGGAGGTCACGACGAGCGCGAGCAGACGCTCAACCAGCTGCTGGTCGAGATGGACGGTTTTGAGGAGAGCGAGTCGGTCATCCTGATCGCTGCAACCAACCGTCCTGACATCCTGGATCCGGCGTTGCTGCGCCCCGGTCGTTTTGACCGTCAGGTTACGGTTGACCGTCCGGATGTGAAGGGCCGCGAGCAGATCTTGCGCGTGCATGCCGAGAACAAGCCGATGGACGAGGACGTGAAGTTTGAGAAGCTCGCCCAGATGACCGTTGGCTTCACCGGCGCCGATCTGGCAAATCTGCTCAACGAGTCTGCGCTGCTGGCTGCCCGCCGCCATCGTTCCGTGATCTCGATGGACGAGGTCGAGGAATCGATGGAACGCGTGATTGCCGGTCCGCAGCGCAAGGGTCGCGTGATGACCGAGGCCGAGCGCACCACGATTGCCTACCACGAGAGCGGTCACGCCCTGGTGGGTCACATCCTGGAGCATTCCGATCCGGTTCACAAGATCTCGATCGTCAGCCGCGGCCAGGCGCTGGGCTACACGCTGCAGCTTCCGCAGGAGGACCACTTCCTCAAGACCAAGAACGAGATGCTCGACGAGCTTGCCGTGTTCTTGGGCGGTCGTGTTGCTGAGGAACTCATGTGCGACGACATCACGTCGGGCGCGAGCAATGATCTGGAGCGCGCGACCAAGATGGCGCGCGAGATGGTCACGCGCCTGGGCATGAGCGAGGAGCTTGGAACGCAGGTGTTTGGCGAAGCGCAGCATCAGGTATTCCTGGGCCGCGACTACGCCGATCATCAGGATTACTCCGAGGAGACGGCGCGCCGCATCGACATCGAGGTTCAGCGCATCATGCGTGAGGCCCATCGTCGTGCGGTCGAGATCCTAGATGCCCGTCGCGACCAGCTTGACCTGATGGCCAAGGTGCTGCTTGAGCGCGAGACCGTCGAGGGCGACGCCGTGAACGCCCTGCTCGACAACGAGTGGGATGCCTACCTTGAGCGCGAGGGCGATATCCTGGCGGCCAAGGAGGAGCGCAATGCCAAGGCGGCCGGCATGCCGACCAAGAAGCGCGCGCCTCGTATGAGCGAGGAGGAGCTGGCGGCTGATGCCGCAGCCTTTGCGCAGGCGGCCATGCAGGAGGATGCCGAAGCCGCATCCGATGATGCCGGCGATGACTGTGCCGTCGATGCCGGTGCCGACACCGACGCCGACAAATAGTCTTTGTGGTGAAAGCCTCTGCGGGGAAACCTGTGGAGGCTTTTTTGTTGATTGGGGACAGACTAAAATGAGTGTTTTCACGCATTTAAGTCTGTCCCCAATCAACATTGCTGCGGCACTTTGCCCGACTAAAGCGTACAATACCGCCTATGCGAAAGGGGAACAGATGATCAACGAAACCATGTATGCTCGCGGTGCGGAAAGCTCCATCATCCGCGAAATTTTTAGCTATGGCCTTGAGCGCAAGGCGCAAATCGGCGCGGAAAACGTGTTCGATTTCTCGCTGGGCAACCCGAGCGTTCCGGCGCCCGCTGCCGTGGCGGAGTCCATCAAAAAGGCCCTTGAATTGCCGAGCGAGCAGTTGCACGGATACACGCCCGCGCCGGGCCTGCCGCAGTGCCGTACCGCCGTGGCTGAGTCGCTCAACCGCCGCTTTGGTACGAGTTATGAGGGCAAGGATGTCTTTATGACCGTGGGCGCGGCGGCTTCGCTCACCTGCACGCTCAATGCCGTTACGAACCCGGGTGACGAGGTCATTGTTATCGCCCCGTACTTCCCGGAGTATCGCGTGTGGATTGAGAAGGCCGGCTGTACGTGTGTCGAGGCGCTCGCCGATGAAGATACGTTGCAGCTGAGCGTGGATAACGTGCTCAAGGCGATTACCGATAAGACGGCTGCCGTTATTATCGACTCACCCAACAACCCGACCGGTGCCGTGTATACGCGCGATACCTTGACGCGACTGGCCAATGTTCTGCGCGAGGCCAACGCTCGGCGCGATCCCGAGAATCCGATTATGCTCATCTCGGATGAGCCGTATCGCGAGATTGTCTATGGCGCCGAGGTGCCTTGGGTGCCTTCGATCTACGAGCACACCATCGTGTGCTACTCGTATTCCAAGTCGCTTTCGCTGCCGGGCGAGCGCGTGGGGTGGATCCTGGTTCCCAATACGAACCCTCAGGCAGCTCGTCTAATGCCCGCCGTTGCCGGTGCCGCCCGTACGCTGGGCTTCGTGTGCGCGCCGGCGCTCTTCCAGCGCGTAATTATCGACTGCATCGATGAGCCGAGTGACGTTGAGGCCTATGCACGCAACCGCACCGCGCTTACCGATGCACTAGCGGAGTACGGCTACACCTATGTTGAGCCGGATGGTGCATTCTACCTGTGGGTGAAGGCGCTGGAGCCCGATGCGAACGCTTTCTGCGAGCGCGCGAAGAAGTATGAGCTGCTCGCGGTGCCCTCGGACAGTTTTGGCATGCCGGGCTGGTTCCGCTTGGGCTACTGTGTGAGCTACGAGACTATCGTTAACTCACTGCCCGCCTGGAAGCAGCTGGCCGACGAGTATCGTCAAAAGTAAAGCGCTCTGCTTACAATGTTTTACGTGAAACGGGGTTTGGTTTTAAGCCAGACCCCGTTGTCTATGCCGTTGTGTGATTGGGATGAAGCAGTTTTACGACTGCCGAAAGCTATGCGTACAATGAATATACGCGACGGCCATACTGGACAAGGAGACCTGATGCCCTACCTTCTTTCTTGTGATATTCATACTCATACGTTGTTCTCCGCGCATGCGTACTCAACCATTGAGGAGAATGTGTACTGGGCGGCGGAACGTGGCCTGCAGGTGCTCGGATCTGCCGACCATCTGAGCTCGATGGTTACGGCTTGCCCCAACGACCTGCGCAGTTTCCAGTTCTTTATTAACCAGGATATCTGGCCGCGCATTTGGAGCGGCGTGCTGGTGCTTCGCGGCGCCGAGGTCGATATCGTTTCGCTGGACGGAAGCTTGTTTGGCGAGGACATTCCCGTTTCGTTCGATATTGCCGGCGATTCGTACAGTCACCAGCATTCGCTGTTCGATTTGGTGACGCGTAATTTGGATTATTTGGTGGCAAGCGTGCATAATCCGCAGTTTGCCGAGGGCGCGACGCTGGCTCAAACGACTCAGATGTACATCAATGCCCTGGAGCACCCCAAGGTGTTCATGCTTGGGCATACGGGTCGTTCGGGCGTGCCGTTCGATATCGATGAGGTGCTGCTGGCGGCCAAAGCCAAGCACAAGATCATTGAGATCAACAACCATAGTCTTGAGCACGGTGCCGACACTGAGCATTGGGCCGTATGCCGCAAGATTGCCGAGCGCTGCGCCGAGCTGGGCGTGGGTATTGGTGTGTCGACCGATGCCCACATTGGTATGGCCATTGGCAAGCTCGAGCACGCCCGCAAGTTGCTCGACGAGATTCACTTCCCGCTGGACCTGATCGTGACGCGCGACCGCGAGACGCTGCTGCGCGAGATGGCGGCAGCCGGCGTTTGCGACCTGCGCAAGGGGATGTAACGAGACTCATATGTCCAACGAAAGGGGGCGGTCCAGACGGGCCGTCCCCTTTCCTGTCCCTAAAATCTACCGGGGTGGATTAGCGGCGCTCGAGGACCGCGACGGTCTCGGTGTGGTCGGTATGAGGGAACATGTCGACCGGCGTGATCTTGAGCAGGCGATAGCCACCGTCGAGGAGCTGGTGCAGGTCGCGCTCTTGGGTGGCGGGATTGCAGCTGATATAGGTGATGCGGCGCGGCTTAAGTACGCAGGCCGCCTCAAGAAACTCGGGCGTGGAGCCGGCGCGCGGCGGGTCGATGGAAAGGACGTCGACGCGCTCGTTGTTATCGACGGCATCTAGGATGTAGTCGGTGGCGTCGTCGGCCATAAACCAAGCGCTGCGGGTGAGGCCGTTGAGCTCGGCATTGCGACGTGCGTCGGCAATGCCCGCTGGGTTGCGCTCCACGCCGAGCAGCATAATGCCGACGCCTCTGTCCTGGGCATCCTTCGCGGCGCATAGACCGATGGTGCCGCTGCCGCAGTAAGCGTCCATAAGAATGTCACCCTGCTGCAGGTCCATGCCGTCAATCGCGAGCTGATAGAGCAGCTCGGTCTGCTGCGGATTGGTCTGATAGAACGCGGTAGGGGAGATATCGAATTCGCAACCGAGCAGTTGGTCGCGCATACACTCGGCGCCACAGACGATACGAGTCTCCTCACCCAAGATGGCGTTACCGGGACGGCCGTTGATATTTTGGGCAACGGTGACGATATGCGGATCGAGCGCCGCGACGGCTTCAAAGAACTCCCGTGCATGCGGTAAGTCACGTTGGGCAGTCACGAGCGTAACCATAACCTGGTCGGTACGCCAACCGCAGCGGACGATGGCATAGCGAAGCAAACCAAGATGCTTGTCCTCATTAAAGGCGGGAATATGCAGCCGCTCAGCTTCGCGTGCGATGCCGTTGAGAATCTGACGGGCACCCGGCGCCTCGACAGGACATTCGGGCACGGCAACGATTCTGTGCGTGCCGCGCTCAAAGAAACCGCAACGGACAGTGCCCTCCCTACCGGGAGCAAAGGGAGTGGCAGCCTTATGGCGAAAGCCACGCGGCGCAGGATATTTACCCGGGTCGCCCAGGGTGACGCCCATACCGCGAATAGGATCAACGGCAATACCCTCGCGCTCACAGAGCTCAGCAAACAGCTCCTCCATAGCAGCCTGCTTGGCCGCCAACTGCTTCTTATAAGGACGATTGAGAGCCGTGCACCCACCGCAAGATTTCATGATCGAACAGGGAGACTTGGGGTCCACAGCCTTACGTGCAGACGAAACCGGATCATTATGCGGGCGCTTGGAGTGAGCCTGGGACGCCTTATCCCCGCTCCGACGAGAGCCGGGACGCTTGGCCTTAGCCTTGCCCTTGACCGACTTACCCTTCGAATCCTGAGACGACTTTGAATTCTTGGAAGATTTCTCCTCCTTCAACCCCTCAGCCGCCTCCACCAAAGCACGACGAGCCCTACGCTCCGCACGAGATTCTGCCATGAATTAACCCCACTAATTTATAAATTGAAATCTGAAAGCATTGTACCGTGCCAAGCTAGCAGACGATATACAAGCGTCCACTTCACGTCAGTGATAAGTCCAATGACGTTTGCCCGGCGTGGGCGGGGAGCGGCGCGTAATTAAGTTTATCGCGAGTTCCGCACGCAAAGGAAAGCACTTAATGTGCTTTCCGTCTTGCGCAGGACTGTAGAGCAGGAAACTTAATTACGCGCCGCTCCCCGCCCACGCCGGGCAAGCTCTCCCTTGTACTCCATCTCACTAAAGTGTATGATTCTGAACGTTATATGACTCACTTTAGCTAACTAAAGTGCCATCAAGGGGGATACCATGAATGCCGATATGTCTCGTCGTCAGTTTGTTGGTCTAGCCGGTTCGCTTGCCACGGTGCTTGGCCTCGTCCTGGTAGGCTGCGGCGGTGGTGCCGATAAGGGCTCTGCTGCCGGATCTACCGCAGCCAAGGACGTGAAGGGCGCTGCGGAGTCCAAGAAGCTCATCGTGGGCTTTGACAAGTCCTATCCTCCGTATGGCTTTGTAGGCGACGATGGCGAGTACACCGGCTTTGACCTCGACCTTGCCAAGGCCGTTGCCGACAAGCAGGGCTGGGACGTTGAGTATGAGGCTATCGACTGGGATGCCAAGGACACGCTGCTCAACTCGGGTGCCATCAACTGCATCTGGAACGGCTTTACCATGGAGGGCCGCGAGGACGACTACACGTTCTCCGAGCCTTATATGCTTAACGAGCAGGTGCTCGTGGTCAAGAAGGACGCGGGTATCAAGAGCTGGGACGATCTTGCCGGCAAGACCGTGATTACGCAGACTGATTCCGCTGCACAGGATGTGCTCGAGGGCGACCAGAAGGATCTGGCCGCGACGTTTGCCACGCTCGATACCATCGGTGAGTACAACACGGCATTTATGCAGCTCGAGAGTGGTGCAGTCGATGCCGTTGCCTGTGACCTCTCGATCGCTCAGTATCAGCTTGCCGCCAAGCCCGATGCCTACACGCAGCTCGACAAGCCGCTGTCCAGCGAGCACTACGCCGTTGGCTTTAAGAAGGGCGACACCAAGTCCGCCGATGCCGTGACTGAGTCGCTCAAGGCGCTCTACGAGGACGGCACGGTTAAGGACCTGTGCGACAAGTATTCAAGCTATGGTCTATCTTTCGATAATTGGGTTTTGAAATAGCCACAGCACCCAACCTTGCGGCTCCAACCCTCCTCGCGTACCAAAGTACGCTTCGTCGGGCTTGTCGCTCGCAATCTTGGGCACTGTGCCTATTTCAATTAACGCCCGCTGTTCTGTTGCTGTGAAAGAGAGGGTAGGTTGTCTATCCAAGTCATGATGCAGATGCTTGGCCAGGGATTCTTGGTCAGCTTGCAGCTGTTTGTGCTGACGCTGCTGGGGTCGATTCCGCTGGGAATTCCCGTGGCGTTTATGCGCATGAGCAAAATTGCGCCGCTCCGCTGGATTGCGCGCATCTACATTTCGGTCATGCGCGGTACGCCGCTCATGCTGCAGATGTTTGCCATCTACTTTGCCCCGTACTACGTGTTCGGCATTTCGCTCACGCCCGATTCCAAATGGACGGCGTGCGTCGTGGCGTTCATCATCAACTACGCCGGTTATTTTGCTGAGATCTATCGCTCGGGCTTGCAGTCCATTCCGCGCGGTCAATACGAGGCTGCCGAGGTACTTGGCTACTCGCGCATGCAGACGTTTCTGTATATCGTGATGCTGCAGGTCGCCAAGCGTATCTTGCCGGCGATGGGCAACGAGATCATCACGCTGGTCAAGGACACGTCGCTGGCGTTCGCCATCGGCGTGGGCGAGATGTTCTCGACGGCCAAGGCGCTGGTCGCCTCGCAGGTGAGCATGGTGCCGTTTGCAATCGCGGCGCTGATTTACTGGGTCTTTAGCTTTGTGGTCGAGATGCTGCTGGGCGCTGCCGAAAAGAAGCTGGACTATTACCATGACTAACTCAGTGATGAAAATCGAAAGCGCACGCAAGGCGTTTGGCGGCAATGAGGTGCTCAAGGATATCTCGCTCGAGGTCAAGCGTGGCGAGGTCGTGGCGATTATCGGGCCTTCGGGCGGCGGTAAGTCCACGCTGCTGCGCTGCGCCACGCTGCTCGAGACGCTCGACGGTGGATCGCTCTCGTTTGGCGACCTTGCCGTCGCGAAGGATGCGGGTTCGGGCGCGGTGTACACAAAGGGCGATGTGCCTAAACAGGCGCGCTCGCGGTTTGGTCTGGTGTTTCAGAACTACAATCTGTTCCCGCACTATACCGTGATGAAAAACATCACCGATGCGCCGATCCGCGTGCTTAAGCGTCCGCGCGAGCAGGCGGAGGCCCGCGCTCACGAGCTGATTGCGCAAATGGGGCTGACGGGCAACGAGAACAAGGTGCCCTGCGAGCTTTCGGGCGGTCAGCAGCAGCGCGTGAGTATTGCCCGCGCCCTGGCGCTCGACCCGGAAATCTTGTTCTTTGATGAGCCGACCTCGGCACTCGATCCCGAGCTGACGGCCGAGGTGCTGCGCGTCATCAAGGATCTGGCCGCACAGAATATGACGATGGTGATCGTGACCCATGCGATGCAGTTTGCACGCGACGTTGCCGACCGCGTGGTCTTTATGGATGGCGGGCGCATTGTCGAGGAGGGTCCGGCCGAGCAGGTTATCGACCATCCGCGCGAGCAGCGTACCCGTGAGTTCTTGAGCCGTATCGAGGGATAGGCTCAGCTATTTACTCAACTGCTTATTAAGGTGAAACCGCCGCAGGTCTTATGGTCTGCGGCGGTTTTTTGCATCCGTGGGGTTCAATAATCGCCTCGCAAGCTCGCCCTCTCCTCTCGCCGCCCGTATTCATACGTGTGCCGAAAGGTGTGCATGGACGGTCGCCCGTGAGGGTAGGGTGGTGGCATAGGACATTTGGAGGGTGAGTCGGCTCGGCTGCCGACCGTGCTGCTCCCGGGACGGCATCGACCGCGAACTCTCCCCGTTGGCGTCGCGCATCGCGCGCGACCCTGCAAGGAGGTCATCATGGGTGCTCCCAAGACCGGCAACGTAAGGAACGTGGTGCTCGTAGGCCAAGGCGGGGTGGGCAAGACTTCACTCGCCGAGGCCATGCTCCACCTTTCCGGTAAGACCGCCCGCCTGGGCGGCCACGACGGCACCAAGCCCACGCTCGACTATGACCCCGAAGAGGTCAAGCGTGCATTTTCCATCTCGACGACCATCGCGCCGATCGATTGGAAGGGCGCCCGCATCAACGTGCTCGATGCCCCGTGCTACCCCGATTTTATCGGCGACGCCTTTGCCGCGATGAGCGTCTGCGAGACGGCTCTGTTTGTGGTCGACGCCGAGGCCGGCCCGCAGCCGACGACGGTTAAGCTTTGGTACGCCGCCGAGGACCTGCGCCTGGCGCGCGCGGTGTTCGTAAACCGCCTGTCGCGTCCGGAGGCCAGCTTTACGACCACGATGGGCCTGCTGCAGGAGCGTTTTGGTACGCGTTTGGGTGCCGTGACCCTCCCCTGGGGCGAGGGCGAGGACTTTGACGGCATTATCGACCTGGTGCGTATGAAGGCGCGCCACTGCAACGGCGCCGAGGCAGTTGAGTCGGAGATTCCCGAGGAGTATCGTGCCCAGGCCGAGGAAGCCCACGACCATCTGTGCGAGCTGGTGGCCGAGGCCGACGATGAGCTGATGATGAAGTATTTGGAAGGCGAAGAGACGCTGACGCAGGAGGAGCTTGAGGGCTTGTTGTCCAAGGCGATCGCCGAGCGCATCTTTGTGCCGGTCTTTGCGGGCGATTGCATTAAGGAGCAGGGCGTCAACTCGCTGATGGACGACATCGCCACGTACTTCCCGGCGCCGACGGACTACGGCGAGATGCCGCTCATCGACGGTGATTCGCTCAAGATCTCGAGCGACGATGACCGTCCGGTGGCATTTGTGTTTAAGACGCTGGCCGATCCGCAGCAGGGTCGCATCAGCTTTATCAAGGTGCTGACGGGCACGCTTGAGCCGGGCCTTGAGCTGATCAATGCGCGCACGCGTAAGGGCGAGCGTCTGGCTCACCTGTATGTGATATGCGGCCGTGACATGACCGAGGTCGGCCACGCTTATGCCGGCGATATCATCGTGGCTCCCAAGCTGGCGGCCGAGACGGGCGATACGCTCTCTATTACCGGCAAGGTCGAGGCTGCGGCGTTTAAGTTCCCCAACTCGCAGTACCGCATCGCCATCGAGGCCGAGAACCGCGGCGATGAAGAGAAACTCTACACGTTTATCGAGAAGGCCTGCAAGGCCGATCCGACTATGAGCATCGACCGCGACGAGGAGACCGGCCAGACCATCATTTCGGCGGTGGGCGAGGCACAGGTTTCGGTGCTGCTCAATCGCCTTGAGGACCGCACCAAGGTTGTGGCAAAGAGCGTTCCGATCCGTATTCCGTATCGCGAGACCATCCGCCGCACGGCAAGCGCTCAGGGTCGCCACAAGAAGCAGACCGGCGGCGCCGGTCAGTACGGCGACTGCTGGCTGCGCGTGGAGCCGCTCATTGGGCCCGACGGCACGAGCGACGGCTATGAGTTTGTGGACGAGGTCGTGGGTGGCCGCATCCCGCGCTCGCTCATCCCCGCCGTGGACAAGGGCGTCCAGGAAACCATGAAGGACGGCATTATCGCCGGCTATCCGCTCACGGGCATTCGCGTCGCGGTGTATGACGGCTCGTATCATAGCGTCGACTCCAACGAGATGGCGTTTCGCGCGGCGGCTCGCATCGGCCTGCGAAAGGCATGCGCCGATGCCGACCCGGTGGTGCTGGAGCCCATCGAGGAAATCACGGTGACTATCCCCGAGAGTTACGCCGGCGCCGTGATGGGCGACATCTCGGCATCGCGCGGTCGCGTGACGGGCATGGAGACCGATGAGCGCGGCGACACCGTGGTCATTGCCCAGGCGCCGCTGGCAGAGCTGACGGATTATTCGACGCGCCTGCGCTCTATCACGCGCGGCACGGGTGACTTTACCATGAAGCCTGCTGGCTACGAGCAGGTTCCCTATGACGTTCAGGCCAAACTGGTCGAGCGCTATGAGGAGGGCCGCGCCAAGTAACGTGTGGTTTTGCCTGCAATGTAGGTGCTGACGAAAAGGCCGCCCTGGGTAACCGGGGCGGCCTTATTTGATCCGTATGCGACGGAAGGATTGCGGATCATTTTTTGGGTTACGGGCAGCGCAGTCGGCACTAGTCTCCGGATGCCTGGTTGCGGCCGGTGGCGTAGTCGATTTGCACGTGCGGCTGCAGGTTGTAGCAGTACACGTGGAAGCACAGGGTCTTGCCGTGGTCCTCGATCGATTGCGCCTCAAGGCGTACGCCACGACAGACGAGTTCCTCTTCGTTGTACATGGGCGTGACGCGGTAGAGCACATGGTTGCCCGTGTCGCGGATGTAGTTAAGAACCTGCTCTTCAAACGGCAGCATGCCCGTTTCGTTGAGATAACGCGTGCCGGTGAGGAGATTCTTGCGATTGGCGTTTTCGCCGCAGAGCGACCAGGCGATGAGGTGGCAGCGGTTGTAGAGGCTTTGGCCTGGAATAAAGTCGTAGCGCTGCTGCTGCCAACCGGCAGGATGGATACGCGAGATATCGCCGCGCTTTCCCTGTCCGAGCGACTCGGGGCCTACGCAAGCGAGCGCCTTGCGAGTGCGGCCCAGGCTGTCGAGCTTGGAGAATTTCTTAAAGCAGCCCTCTTCGGTGGCACGCTCATACTCGTCAAGCGTGAACGACGGCGTGCCGAGCGGGTGCGTGCTGTCGGCGCGAAGGGCAACGTAGGGATTGCTGGCGTAGTCGGGAATGCTGCTGAGATAAACACCGCGGGCGCGGTTGAGGTCGGGGTTTTCTACCTCGTCGATGGGGACGGTGGAGCTGTCCTCGGCAACGTTGTCGTTGGTGTTGGTCGCGGTGGATTCGGGGCCATCGCCGGAGTCTTGGCTATTTTGAGAGTCCGAGGAGCTCGCTGTTCCCGATTCGAGCCGGGCAACCAGGTTTGCCTCGTCGTCGGTGCGGCTGGGACTCTCGTTTTGTTTTTCGGCCAGAGCCGCCGCTTGCTCATCGCTTTGCGGCGACAGCAGCTTGGGAGCTCCGTCGAGCGATCCCGTAAACAACGCAAACCCCAGCACCACGGCGGTGCCGATGGAAAGTGCTTGCTTGTAGGCGGACTTGCGCGACATTGCGGCTCCTGGCTAGATGGTTGGGAATCTACCAGTCTAGCAGGAGCCGGCAGGGGCCGTTCTATCGAACAAATACTCAAGATTTGGGATAGACGTTACTGATTCATTTATCCCGCGGTCTAGATCGAGGTGGAGTCGAGCCAGTTGAGCTTGCACTCGAGAATGCGCTGCTCGCCGGGTTCGCTGCTACCGTCAAGTAGGGCGAGCAGCATTTCGGCTGCTTCGCGACCTTCCTGGTCGACGGGCTCGATGATGGTAGAAACGGTCGGCGTGGTGAGGTTGGTCCAGTCTTCGCAGTTGAGTCCCAAAAGGCCGATTTGCTGTGGGAGCAGATGGACCATGGGCTGAAGCGCCTTGTAGACGCGCGGAAGTGCCCATTGGTTTTGCACGAAGATGAGCGTGCGCTTGGCGGGGTTGAACTTGTATTTAAAGTATTCGGTGAGCTCGTTGATTGACGGCTTGTTGTGATCGATGGGGATGGCTTTGTAGAGCTGTCCATTCGCGGCTAGCGCCTCGGCATATCCCTGGAAACGCTCCATGCGGGTGCGCATTTCGGTCATGTTGGCGGCGATGGAAAAGAAATCTTCGTAGCCGGCATCGAGAAGCGCCTGCGTGGCGTTGTACACGCCGTCGTAGAGGTTGGTTTTAATCCAGCTGGTGCCCGGGCTATAGATGGCAGCGTCGAAGAAGACGACCGGCTTGCCGGCGCGCCTAATGCGGTCGTGGACGGCTTTGAAATTTGCCGTGGGTTGGATGATAAAGCCATCGACGCCCAGCGAGAGCATCTTGTCGACGTACATGAGCTCGGTCTCGGGGTTAAAGTTGCTCGTGCAAACGACCGTCTGGTAGCCCGCGGGGAGCATGACCTGCTCCATGCCATTGAGAACGAGCCCCGCCCATTTGTTGGTGTTATCCAAAATGATGATGGCGATGACGTGGGTTTGTTTGCCGGTGAGCGTTTGCGCCTGGGCATTGGGAACGTATCCGAGTTCCTTAATGACGCGCGCGATTTTGTTCTGCGTCTTTTCGCTAAGTTTTTCTCGTTTGTCGTTGAGGTAATACGAGACGCTTGCCGTCGAGGTTCCCGCCTCTCGAGCGACGTCTGCGATCGTAACGCGCTGTTTTGCCACAGCGACTCCTTCCGACAGATGAGCATTTTCCAACATGATGACTTTGAGTCTTGGTGAGGGATACGCTTTGGTGAGCGACCCTTTCCTTTCATATGAGTATGCAACAAATGCGGTATACGGGTGGGGTCGAAATTTGTGACCGGCATGCGCATCTGCCGTCTACCGAGAAAATCAAATACTTCTTGACTTTTGAAATCGAAGGCAAAATCGCAGGATTCATTTTTGGTTAAACGCGTAACTAAATCGCATAACCAACGCTCTGACCTGCGCGTTTACCGAAATAAGCTGGCATTAAGAAAAACGAGCACCTATATTGGTCTTGTCGAAAAGACAGCAAGTCCAAACGGCAGGGGATGCTCCGGAGGCCTCCGCAAACGGTGTCTTGCGCACGCAACTCTATGAAAAGAGGGAAGCAATGAAGATCGTAGGCGTTGCCGCCTGTACCGTGGGTATCGCCCACACGTATATGGCCCAGAAGGCGATTCAGGATGAATGCGCCGCCCGTGGCATCGAGTGCAAGGTCGAGGCTCAGGGTGGCCTGGGTATCGAGAACGAGCTGACGCAGGAAGACGTGGATTCTGCCGACCTGGTCCTGGAGTCCGTCGACGTGGGTGTTGAGAACGAGGACCGTTTTGAGCAGAAGATGGCCGAGGGCAAGTTCCTCAAGGTCGGTACTTCCGATGTGATCGCCGATCCGGTCAAGATCATCGACCAGGCTGTTGAGATTATCAAGGCGACGGGTGGCGCCGTTGACGCGCCCAAGGCCGAGGCCAAGGCAGAGAAGAAGGCCGTCTCCGCTGCCCCGCAGGCCCCGACACCGGCGTCCAAGCAGTCTATCTTTGCCGATCCTGGCAAGACGCTGCTCAATGCATTCAATACCGGCGTTTCCTATTTTATCCCCATTGTCGTTATCGGTGGCGTGTTCCTCGCCTTCTCGTTGGCATCCGGTACCGCCGGCGCCAACGGCATGGAGGTTACGAACCCGCTGATGGTGAGTCTTAACACCATCGGCATGGCCGGCATCTCCATGATGATCCCGGTGCTTGCGGCATACATCGCCTACTCGATGGCTGGCAAGCCCGCGCTCGCCCCCGGTTTTGTCCTGGGCTACCTGGTCAACAACGCCGTCGTTACCCCGAGTTGCAACAGCGTCTCGACCGGTTTCTTGGGCGCCATGATCATGGCGGTCATCTGCGGCTACTTTGTCCGCTGGATGAAAACCTGGAAGGTCAACAACACCATCCAGACCATCATGCCCATCCTGATCATCCCGATTCTGACCTCGCTCGTCCTGGGCATGGCCTACATCTACATCCTGGCCACGCCGCTTGGCTTTGTGATGGATTGGCTCACCAGCGTGCTCGGTAGCCTGCAGGGCGGCTCCGCGGTTGTCCTGGGCCTGGTCATTGGCGTTATGACCGCCTTCGATATGGGTGGCCCCATCAACAAGACCGCTTCGACCTTTACTATGGCCATCATGGCCTCCGGCATCTACGGCCCCAACGGTATGTTCCGCGTCGCCGTCGCCATTCCCCCGATTGCCTGCGGCCTTGCTGCGCTCATCGCCAAGAATAAGTTCGATGACGCCGATCGCCAGATGGGTATCTCCGCACTGTTCATGGGCTGCATCGGTATTACCGAGGGCGCTATCCCCTTCGCGGTCAAGGACCTCGGTCACACCCTTCCCAGCATTTGCATCGGCTCTGCCGTGGGTGCGGCGCTTGCCGCCTTCCAGGGCATCGACTGCTACGTCCCGCACGGTGGCTTTATCGTCGCCCTTGCCACCAACAACGTCGCGCTGTTCTGCCTGGACATCGTGATTGGCTCCGTGGTCGCTGCTGCAATCCTGATTGCCATGAAGCCCACGCTCGATAAGCAGGCCAAGTAAACCTTTAAGGACTCCGGTTGTGCGGAGGGATGGATTTGACTCCGCACAACCGCCCCTACACAACAAAATCCATCCGTACTGATAGGGCCCGCATCTGGGTCCCAGGGAACTTTTGTCAAAAATCCTCTGGAGAAGGAGAACAAAATGTCCAACCTCACCATCCGCCAGGCCGTTCAGGGCATGCTCAAGCTGCAGGATAGCGGCGATCACGCAACCATGGTCGGCATTGGCCCCATGAGCCCCAACCTGATTCAGGCCGTGTTCGAGCTTGCCAAGGACGAGGATTTCCCGCCCATGTTTATCGCCAGCCGCAACCAGGTCGATATGGACGAGATGGGCGCCGGCTACGTTAACGGTTGGGACCAGACGCGCTTTGCCGCCGACATCAAGAAGGTTGCCGACGAGGTGGGTTACACCGGTCCGTACTACCTGTGCCGCGATCACGGCGGTCCGTGGCAGCGCGACGAGGAGCGTAACGCCCACCTGCCCGAGGACGAGGCCATGGAGCTCGCCCGCAAGTCCTTCGTCGCCGACATGGAGGCAGGCTTTGACCTGCTGATGGTCGACCCCACCAAGGACCCCTATCAGATCGGCAAGGTTATTCCGCTCGACGTGGTGCTTCGCCGCACGATCGATCTTATCGACTACCTTGAGCAGTACCGTCGCGAGCATAACCTGCCCGAGGTCGCCTATGAGGTCGGTACCGAGGAGACCAATGGCGGCTTGACCTCTACCGATAAGTACGAGGAGTTCATTTCTCAGCTGCAGCCCGAGCTCGAGAAGCGCGGCTGCCCCATGCCCACCTTTATCGTCGGCCAGACCGGTACGCTTACCCGTTGGACCGAGCAGGTCGGCCATTACAACTTTAAGAACGCCCGCGAGCTCGCCGACATGGCAAAGCGCTACGGCGTGGGCCTGAAGGAGCACAACGCCGACTATCTGGATGACGCAACGCTGCTCGAGCACATCCCGGCTCACGTGACGGCCTCCAATGTCGCCCCTCAGTACGGCACCGAGGAGACCCGCGCCTACCTCAAGCTCTGCGCTACTGAGCAGATTCTGGTCGACAACGGCCTGTGCGACGATCCCTCCGACTTGTATCACACGCTGCTGGTCAAGGCTATCAAGACCGAGCGCTGGCGCAAGTGGATGACCGGCGACGACGTTAACCTGCAGGTTGATGACATCCTGGCTGACGACGAGCTCAGCCTGAAGATTCTGGATGTCTCCGGCCACTACGCCTTCAACGATCCCGAGGTCAAGGAGCAGGTCGAGAAGCTTTACCGCAACCTCGCCGCTCAGGACATCGACGGCAAGCGCTTTGTGATCGAGCACATCAAGCGCCCGATCAAGCAGTACGTCGTCGGTCTTAACCTCAAGGGCGTCACGAGCCGCATCGAGGCCGCTCTTGCCGAGTAAGTAGCTTTTCCTACGCGACGCCGGGCCTGGGGCATGTCCCAGCTGCAGGCCCGGCACATGGGACAAAGGGGCAGTCCCTTTGTCCCATACTTTTGAGTTTTAGCTTCCTTTGAAGGGGTTCACCATGAAGTTCTTTATCGATACCGCCAATCTGGACGAGATCGCCGAGGCCAAGAGCTGGGGCTGCCTGGCCGGTGTTACCACCAACCCGTCCCTGTACGCCAAAACCGGCGGCAAGCTTGCCGACTTTGAGCCGCATATGCTCAAGATTGCCGAGCTCTGCGAGGGCCTGCCCGTGTCCGCCGAGTCTACCGCCACCACGGCCGAGGGCATGATCGAGGAGGGCAAGCGTCTTGCCGCCCTCGCTCCCAACATCGTGGTTAAGCTTCCCGTGTGCGAGGCCGGCCTCGCCGCCTGCCGCGCCCTGGCCGACGCAGGAGTGCGCGTCAACATGACGCTTGTTTTCTCGCCGACCCAGGCCTTGATGGCCGCCAACGCCGGCGCTCGCTACATCAGCCCGTTTGTCGGCCGCTTTGACGACATCGCCGAGGACGGCATCTCGCAGCTCGACAATGTTGTGACTTGCATCAAGAACTATGACTGGACCGGCAAGAACGTCGACGACACTGTTGAGATCATCACCGCTTCGGTCCGCACGCCCAACCACGTGACCCAGGCGGCTCTTCTTGGCGCCGACATCGCGACCGTGCCCATGGCCGCTCTCAAGAAGTGCCTGCATCACCCGCTGACCGACCAGGGCCTTGCCTCGTTCGAGGCTGACTGGCAGAAGGTCGTCGCTCAGGCTTAACGAGTGGATTGCCCCGGCATCGCGTCATCCGGTGCCGGGGTTGTTCTCAAGAGAGGAATTCGTATGACCAACCAGGAGCTGGCGAAGGTCGCCAATGAGGTCAGGAAGGGTGTCGTGACTGCGGTTCACGCGGCCAAGTCGGGACATCCGGGTGGATCGCTCGGTGCTGCCGACATCATGACGTATCTGTACTTTGAGGAAATGAATATCGATCCTGCCGACCCTCACAAGGCCGATCGCGATCGCTTTGTGCTCTCCAAGGGTCACGCGGCGCCGGGCCTGTATTCGGTGTTGGCAAATCGCGGCTATTTTCCCGTCGAAGAGCTCGAGACGCTCCGCCATATTGGCAGCCGACTGCAGGGCCATCCCAACATGAACGACACCCCGGGCATCGATATGTCCACCGGCTCGCTCGGTCAGGGCATCTCTGCTGCAGTTGGAATGGCGCTTGCCGCTAAGCACTGGGGCGACAGCTACCGCGTCTACACGTTGCTGGGCGACGGTGAGTGCGAGGAAGGCCAGGTGTGGGAGGCGGCCATGTTTGCCGGCAACCATGCGCTCGACAATCTTGTTGCCGTCGTCGACCACAACGGCTTGCAGATTGACGGCACGATCGATGAAGTCAACTCGGCCATGCCGCTCGCCGACAAGTTCCGCGCCTTTAAGTGGCATGTGATCGAGCTAGCCGACGGTAACGACATGGCGCAGATTGCCGCCGCCTTTGCCGAGGCTCGCAAAGTGAGTGCCTCGCCTGTGGCCATTATCGCCGAGACGGTGAAGGGCAAGGGCGTTTCCTTTATGGAAAACCAGGTGGGCTGGCACGGCAAGGCACCCAACGATGAACAGTTTGAGCAGGCCATGGCCGAGCTCGCAGCAGCAGGGGAGGAGCTCTAATGGCAGACGTCAAAAAAGTCGCCACGCGCGTTAGCTATGGCGAGGCACTTGTCGAGCTGGGCAATGAGCGCGATGACTTTGTGGTCCTCGACGCCGACCTGGCCGCCGCCACGCAGACCGGCAAGTTTAAGGCTGCGCACCCTGAGCGCTTCTACGACGCCGGCATTGCCGAGAGCAACTTGATGGGGCTTGCCGCCGGCATTGCGACCACGGGCCACGTCGCCTTTGCGAGCACCTTTGCCATGTTCGCCGCCGGCCGCGCGTACGAGCAAGTGCGTAATTCCATCGGATATCCGCACCTCAACGTCAAAATCGGCGCCACACATGCGGGTATCTCGGTCGGTGAAGATGGCGCCACGCATCAGTGCTGCGAGGACATCGCGCTCATGCGCACGATCCCGGGTATGACGGTAATCGTTCCCGCCGATGACATCGAGGCTCGCGCTTGCGTGCGCGCTGCCTATGAGTTTGAGGGGCCAGTCTATATGCGCTTCGGCCGCCTGGCAACACCGGTCATCAACGACCACGAGGACTATGAGTTCAAGATTGGTCGCGGCGTAGTCGTGCGCGAGGGGTCCGATGTGACTATCGTCGCATGCGGCCTCATGGTCGCCGAGGCGCTTGAGGCTGCCGAGGCGCTCGCTGCCGATGGCATCGATGCCGAGGTCATCAACATGCACACGATCAAGCCGCTCGATGAGCGCCTGGTGGTTGCCAGCGCCAAGAAGACTGGTCGCGTGGTCACCGCCGAGGAGCATTCGATTATCGGTGGTCTTGGCGAGGCCGTGGCCTCGGTGCTCGCGGAGCAGCGTCCGGTGCCGATGCGACGCGTCGGCGTGCGCGATGTGTATGGTGAGTCCGGCCCTGCGGTCGATTTGCTGCACAAGTACGGTTTGGACGCCGACGGCATCGAAGCTGCGGTCAGGTCTGTGTTGTAAGGAAGGTTTCCATGGGATTTGTATCTGCCAACCAAGTGACGATCGGGTATACCGCCGCCTCGCGCGAGGACGCCCTGCATTATTTGTCCGAGCAGGCAATCGAGCTCGGCTTTGCCGATGACGCATCTGCCGTAGAAGCTGCCTTTATTGCTCGCGAGAACGAGGCCGAGACCGGCCTTGTCGCCGGTTTTGCCGTTCCGCATGCCAAAAGCGACGCGATCCATACGCCGGGCGTTGCCGTGCTTAAACTAGCCGAGCCCGTTGAATGGCCGAGCTTCGATGGGGTGCCCGTCGATGTTGCGCTCGCGCTGTACGTGCCCGCCGGCGAGGCTGGAACCACGCATCTGCGCCTGCTCTCCAAAGCTGCCGTGATGCTGATGGACGCAGGTTTCCGTGACAAAGTGCGTGCGAGCACCGATCCCGTTGAGATTGCGGAGCTCATCAATAGCGGACTCGAAGACTAGAACAGTCATCCCGTTCAATCAATTGATCCTTCTCCAAGGAAAAGGGCCGTGACGCCATATAGGTGTCGCGGCCCTGTTTGCGTTTCCCCAGATAAAACCTGCCAAAATAAACCTGTCCCCTTTTGGAAGGCAGTAATTTATGTGGTTCAGGTTGAGCCCGTGCAGCGCCGAGCAGTTACGCCGTTTGTAAAACGGCGTAACCTAAAGATTCATGTTGCCGTGGATGTAGGGGGTGACCTCGGGGGAGATGTGGCCGCAGCCCAGCTCGCGCAGTGCGGACTCGATGGCGGCGGGCAGCGGGGTCTTGCCCTCGGCATCGACGGCGCTGCCGCCGAGAGCGGAAATCTTGGCGACATCTGCGGGGGCGGCCTCGATATGCATGCAGCCACCGACCAAGCGCGCGCGAACCTGCGCCAAGTCAAGATCGTGCAGGTAATCCTCGCAGGCGCGGATTAAATCGACCTTCTCACGCGTAAGCTCCTCGCCCGTGGGGACACGTGTGGCAAGACAGGCTCCCGCCGGCAGGTTCCAAACGGGATAGCCCCATGCGCGCAGCAGCTCGCGCTCTTCGTCCTTGGTAAAGCCGGCCTCCATAAGAGGGGAGCGTACGCCGAGCTCTTCTGCCGCGCGCATGCCGGGGCGGTAGTCGCTGCGATCGCTTGCATTGCTGCCATCGATGACGGTGGGAAAGCCGAGCGACTTGGCGTGGTTGACGATAGCGGTAAAGCCGGCGTGCTTACAGTGGTAGCAGCGATTGGCATCGTTGCAGGTTACTTGGGGGAGCTGCAACTGATCGACCGAAAGATTGAGCACAGGGAGCTTAAAATGCGGCTCCTCATTGGTTTGCCCGTCAACGGACCGCTCAAACGAAGCCTGTTCAGGCGTGCCGATGAGCGGTGTGGTGAGGTGAACGAGAAGCGTGCTGGCAGGCATGATGCGGGCGCAGACCGCGGCTAAAAAGCTGCTGTCGACGCCGCCGGAAAAGCCGATGGCGACGCGTCCATATGCCAAAAGCAGCTGTTCGAGCGCTGCGAGTTTGTCCTGAAGCTCCTTTGCAGGTGCGGTGGTGTCTGAAAGCATGAAACGTTCCTTACCAATATGTGCTCGGTCGAAAACTATAATCCTATCGGGCTGCTTGTCATAAGACTTCTATCTATGTAACGAAGGCACAATATGCTATATACGTTATATACAAATTTGTAAAGTGCGGTAGAGTGTCAGTAACGCAATCCGGTGAGGGGATCGATATGATCAAGGCTGTAATTTTTGACATGGACGGAACGCTGGTCGATACCGAGCGTTTGGGCATTAAGGCATGGAAGGCGGGCGCCGCCGAGCTGGGGGTCGCGATTGATGAAGCGCTGATCCATCAGTTTATCGGTCGCACACTGCCCGATGTTATGGACATCCTCGATAAGCATTACGGCAGCCATGAAACCACCGAGGCGGTCTATGCCCGCCACAAGGAGATTCGCGACGAGATGGTCAAGACCGAACTGGAGCTTAAGGCCGGCGCCGCCGAGTGCATAGACGAGCTGCTGGCTGCGGGCTATCACGTGGGCCTTGCGACGTCGTCGCGCCTCGCTACGGCCGAACGCAACCTTAAGATGGTCGGCCTCTTTGACAAGTTTGAGACGGTGACCTGTGGCGAGGACGTCGTGCACGGCAAGCCCGACCCTGAGATGTATCTGCTCGCCTGCGAGCGCGCGGGCTTTGCCCCCGAGGAGTGCGCCGTGGTCGAGGATTCGCGCAACGGCTGCGTCTCGGGTATCACGGCCGGCTGCCATGTCTTTGCCGTCCCCGATATCGTGCCGCTGCCGCAGGATGTGGTGGATGGCTGCGAGGCCGTGCTCGACACGTTGTTCGATCTGGCGGCGGCGGTCAAGGCCGTACACTAGACAATTGCGGTGTTGAAGCGCGCGATTGGCCGTCTTTGCATTTAAGCAAAAGAGGTTCGGCAATGGTCGGGCCTCTTTTGCTTAGGCGGAGTTTTTGCATACTGGCCGACGTGCTATAGATACGCGCCGAGGTTGATGGCCGTGGCGTCGGTCTGGGTGCTTGCCTGGGTGCTGGCGCGCTCCAGTAGGAACGGACGTACCAGTTCTTGGCGGTTGATATCCTCGGCGGCGGTGACTGCGGTGACGGTGCGTGCTGCAGAGCCGACGTGGATATGCTTGGTCTTTGTCGGGACCTTGTTCTCGATTTGCTCCATGAGCAGTTGGACACCCTTGCGGCCAATCTCGTAGCCCGGGGGCGCTACCGTTGTGAGCGGGACCGATCCGCTCCAAGCGAGCGGGTTGCCGTCGCATCCGGCCACGCGAACCTGCTCGGGGACGGAGATGCCTTTGTCGACCAATGCCGAGATAACGCCCGAGGCCAACACGTCGGTCAGGCCGACGACAAAATCGGGGCGTTCGTCGGCAGGGCGCCCGGCAATCTGAGCACCAATACTGTAGCCGTCGGCTGCGGTATTCCACTCTCCGGCGTCAATGACTTCAATTTTGATATCGGGATGCAGGGCGAGGGCCTTGTGAATGCCAAGTACGCGCAGGGTGAGCTGCATGAATGCCGCTCTGCCCACAACGGTGATGTGGCGTGCGCCGCGGGCGATGGCGAGCTCGGCGATAATGCGCCCCTGCGCTTCGTTGTCGGCCGCTACGTAGTAGCCGGGCGCGGAGCAATGGATGTCCAGGTGGACAATCGGCACGGGCATCTTGGTCATAGCGGGGTGCCAGTCGGGGGATGCCATGGGCTGAACCATGACGCCGGACATCTGGGTGCCCATAAAGTAGCGCAGGTAATGGTCCTGGAGAATATCGTCGTTATCGGCATTGGCGATGAGCAGGTCGTAACCGTGCTTGCGGGCCTCGTTATGGGCGCCGCTGGCAATTTGGAGCGAAAAACCGTGGTCGAGACGGGGGAGCACCAAGCCAAAGGACTTGGTGGCGCCGCCCGCGAGCTGACGAGCGCTTTGGTTGGGCAGGTAGCCAAGGCGATTGATGGTCTCGTTAATGAGCTTGAGGGTCTCGGGGCGCAGCTTTTCGGGATGGTTGAGCGCGTTGGAAACCGTGCCCAACGAAACCCCGGCCTCGTGCGCGACGTCGCTGATTTTTACCTTTGCCATAGCGGCCCCTTTGATGCGTTTCAAGTACAAGCCAGATTGTAGCATCGCCCGCCCCCGGGGTGTCAAAGCCCACCATGTTGAAAACCACCACAAAGGTGCCTGTCCCCCTTTGTGGTGGTTTGGGGTGTGGCTGTTGCCGTAAAAACGGCAATCCTTCTGGTCAGCGGGCGTGATGCGTGAGGATACACTGGCCCCACTCAAATGACACTGCGAAAATGGGGAGGGCATATGGCCGCCGCAAAGGACTACCAGAGCTATCTTAAGAACAAGTGCATCGTCGGTTACGGCATCGTCAACGGCATCGTTAACGCGCTCATCTTTATGGGCATGCACGCGGGGGACGCCGATATTACCTTTGCCGCCGGTAAGGTTGTCGAGGAGATTGCGCTGACAGGCGCCCTGCTTGGTCTCATTTTGACCTGGTGCGTGGTGCCGCTGACCAAGATGGATTTCAACAAGGGCGTTTACCCGGGCAATTCCGAAGGCTATGGTTGGCTGGCCAAGCTGCCCAAAAAGTCGATTCCCCTGTCGATCGTCGTTGGCATCATTGCCCTTGTAGTTGCCACGCCCCTTGCATGGCTTTGCACTTTTGTGCTCCCGCTGCCGCTTTCGCGCACGGGCATGATGATCTTTAAGGGCGTTATGTGCGCTGTTGCCGGCTGTGTGAGCGGCTACGTCGTCATCGGTGCCACCACCGCGGGCGTCGACGCTGGGGAAGTCGCCGCGACTGCCTAGGATTTTCCAACAATCAAACTTTCTCTTCAAAACGGTCGGCCCGAGCAAAGGGGTCGGCCGTTTTGCTTTTCACGAGAAAAAGCAGATGCCCTTTAGGCCCGCCGTCAGAATTGCCGTATCTACGGCAATGGCTCTGATGCCGTCCGTATTGCGCTCCAGCCTATATTTGCCTCGACAAGACGCGCGGGCTCAAAGGGGTTCAATGCCCGCGTGAAACGGAAAAGAAAGGAACCAACGCATGGCTAAAGCTAAAGCTGTGGCAGAGGAGAAGGGTGCCGAGAAGTTCATGCTTCTCCCCGTTCTCGTTCTGATCCTGGCCCAGATGGGCACTTCGGGCGATAACGGCGCCCTTTCGCTCGCCGCAACCGCCCTGACGCAGGACCTCGGCGCCACCACCGCCGACATCCAGCTCGCCAACATGGTCTACTCCCTCATGGCCGGCGCCTTTATGATCGCCGGTGGCATGATGGGTACCATCATCGGCTGGAAGAAGAACTTCCGCATGGGCGCCCTGCTGTGCGCCGCCGGCGAGGTCGTCCTTGCCGTTTCCCCCAACATGACCGTCTTCATTTGGGGCGGCCGTACCCTCGTGGGCTTCGGCGCGTCGTTCATGATTCCCTCGGTTCTGGGCCTCGTTCCCAAGATCTATCACGGTAAGAACCGCGTGCTTGCCTTTGGCTGCATAGGCGCCGCCTCCGGCCTTTCCGCCCTGCTGCCGCTGCTGCTTTCGATCGTGCTCATGGCCGCCGGCATGCGCGTGACGTTCTTCGTCCTCGCCGCCTACTTTGTACTCGTGTTCCTGCTGTCCTTCAAGCTGCCCGAGATCGAGCAGTCCGATGAGAAGCTCAAGTTCGATGGCGTCGGCGTTGCCCTTGCCGCAACCGGCCTGTTCCTGTTCCTGGTCGGCGTGTCCCGCATCTCCGCTTGGGGCCTCGTCGAGCCCTTCCCGGCATGCCCCTTCACCATCGCCGGTATCTCCCCCTGCCTGCCCATGGCTGTCCTGGGCGTGATCATCCTCATCGTTATGATCAACGTCGAGAAGAAGGTCGAGGAGAAGAACGGCTTTGCCCTGCTGCCCCAGTCCTTCCTTAAGACCCCGCAGGTCCTCGCCGGTCTCGCCGCCTCCGCCATCACGTTCTTCTTCATGGGTGTTCAGTCCATTCTGATGGCCCCCTACCTGCAGCTCGTTGCTGGCTGGTCTCCGGCTATCGTTGGTGTGCTCTCCATCGTCGTTGGCGTTCCGACCTTCGTCTTCTCCATCGGTATCCCCAAGTTCATGCCGAAGGCTAACCCGCGTCGCGTCATCCAGGTCGGCTACCTCACCCTTGCCGCCGCCCTGATCATCATGGCGTTCTCCGTTACGCTCGACGCTGCTTCCATGCCGGGCATTCTCATTGGCTGCGTTGTTGCCGGCTCGGGCGCCGGTATCGTTTCCGCCCAGGCCAACAACGTTGTCGCCCTTGCCGTGAACGAGCGCGACGCTTCCCAGTCCGGCGGCATTCAGACCACCATGCGTAACGTTGGCCAGGCCATCGGCATTGCCCTGCTGGGTGCCGTGCTGCTCTTTGGTATCACCAACTCCGTGAAGGATGCAGCCGCTAACGATTCCCGCATTTCCGAGTCCACCGTCGCCGCTATTTCCGAGCGCAATATCGACCTCGTCTCCGATGAGAACTTCCGCGCTTCTATTGAGGACATCGATATGAGCGATGAGGAGCGCGACGCCCTGGTCGAGATCAATGCCCAGTCCCGCTTCAACTCCACGCGTTTCGCTTACTACGTGGGCGCTGCCATCATCGTGCTTGGCCTGGCCACCACCCCTGCTATCAAGAAGTTCTCCAAAGAGGAGGAGTAGGTCATGAAGAAGCTGTACTTTAACGGCGACTTTGTTCCCATGACCGGCGAGGGCGATACTTTTGAGGCCCTGCTGGTTGCAGACGACGGCACCATCGCGTTTACCGGCTCGCTCGAGGAGGCTCGCGCTCAGGCAGAGGATGCCGAGGAGATTGATCTCAACGGCGCCTGCCTTATGCCCGGTCTGATTGACCCCCACAGCCACATCTCTGGCTGCACGCAGTACATCGTGGCTGCCGACCTTAACGGCGCGGCGGATTTCGATGAGATCGTCGAGCGTCTGGCTGCCTTTGCCGAGCAGCGCGGCATTGGCGAGGACGGCGTGATCATGGGTGTTTCCTACGACCAGAATTCCCTGGCCGAGCATGAGCACCCTAACCGTCACGTGCTCGACCGCGTGAGCGAGACCATTCCGGTTATCGCCGTCCACGCTTCGAGCCACATGGTTGTTGCCAACACCAAGCTGCTGGAGCTTGCCGGCATTACCGCCGAGACTCCCGATCCCGAGGGCGCTCGCTACGGCCGCGAGGCCGACGGCACGCCGGACGGTTACTGCGAGGAGCCAGGCGCTATGTGGCCGGTCTTTGCCGTGATTCAGCCGCGTCAGAAGATGGACATGGACGTCATGATCGGCGAGATGCAGGACATCTACCTGGAAAACGGCATCACCACCTGCCAGGAGGGTGCTACCACCGCCGACTTCGCAGCGCTGTTCTGCGGCCTTGCGAACAAGGGCCTGCTCAAGATGGACGTCGTGAGCTATCCCATGTACGGCGAGGATGTCGACAAAATCTTGGCCGACCACGAGCCTTTTGTCTCGCAGGACTACACCGGTCACTTCCGTATCGGCGGCCTCAAGATGTTCTTTGACGGTTCTCCCCAGGGTCGTACGGCGTGGATGACCGAGCCCTACACTCCCGGCGATGAGGGCGAGGGTTACTGCGGTTATGGCACCATGACCGACAAGGCCGCGTATGACTTTATGCGCAAGGCCATCGACGGCAATCATCAGCTGCTCGCCCATACCAACGGCGATGCGGCTGCCGACCAGTACCTGCGCGTGTACAAGCGCGCGCTGGAGGATTCGCCTAATCCCGATAAAGCGAGCCTGCACCCGGTCATGATCCACTGCCAGACTGCCCGCCGCGATCAGTACGAGCAGATGGCCGAGATCAACATGATCCCGTCGATTTTCGCCAGCCATATCTGGTACTGGGCCGACGTGCATCTTAAGAACTTCGGTCCCGTGCGCGGCGGTCGCGTGTCTGCCTGCCATGACGCTCTGGAGTGCGGCCTGCCGTTTACCTTCCACACCGACACGCCGGTGCTGCGCCCCAATTTCTTTGAGGCTGTGTGGTGCGCCGCCAAGCGCGTCACCAAGGGCGGCGCTCAGCTGGACGAGAATCAGAAGATCAGCGTGTACGAGGGTCTGAAGGCCATCACGGTCAACGGCGCTTTCCAGTATGGCGAGCTCGACCGTAAGGGCACGCTCGAGGCCGGCAAGCTGGCCGACTTCTGCATTGTCGAGAAGAACCCGCTCAAGATCGAGCTCGACGAGGTGCGCAACCTGCGCGTTCTCGAGACGGTCAAAGAGGGCGAGACTGTCTGGACGCGCAAATAGCTTTGTCATGGCATAGGCCATAGACGCTAAAAAGAACCCGTGGCTGCAGGGGCGGCCACGGGTTCTTTGCGCTTAAGCGTATTTGAAGGCTTGCATGGGCACGCGCGATGGGCGCCCACGCCGTCTACCGTTTGAGACCGGCCTCGAATGCGAGCTTGCGGAAGCGCTGTGTGGCCGGAGTGAGGACGCGCTCATCGCTTGGGGCGACGCAGAGCACCAGGATGTGTTGCAGGCGGTCGCCGGTAAAGCCGACTCGTGTTTCCACGCGGTAATGCACGGCCCCGGTTTGAGCGACATCTTGGGAACATACGGTCAGCAAGAGCCAAGGTCCGTGCGTGAACGACAGCATCTCGAAGGTGTTCGAGAAGCCGGAGAGCGTGCCACGCCAGAGGCCGTCTTCGACAAGTGCAGCGTGAAGGGTGCGCGTGAGCATGCGCGCGTGCGAGATATCGAGCTCGCGCTCGGGAAGACCGCCGGCAAGCGGGGCGTCGTCGAGTGCGTGGGGGCATCCAAGCTTCATGAGCAGCAGCTCGATGCGGCTGCGATCGGCGTCATCGATGGCATTGCTCAGCACGCAGAGTGGAAGCGTCGTCTTGATGGGGTCGAATGAGACCAGGAAGTCGAGGCTGCTGTGCTTGGGGTCTGATTCAATCTCGGCGACTTCTGTTTCGGTCAGCACACGCGCGACCCGCATGCAGGGAATGAGCCGCTCAAGTCGATCGCGCGCATAGAAGACCTGCTCAATGCCGCAGTTGACCACGAGTCCGACACGCCATTGATCGTGCGAGGACAGGCCGTCCATATACGAGAGCAATAGCATCGCCAGGCGCGTCACGTCGGTCTGGTATAGATTCAGCCCAGATAGGCCGGGCGCGTCGCGCAGCACCTCGGACAGGCGCATAAACGAGGCCATGTTTTCGTATCGCACCGTCCAGGTGTTTTCCTGGGGCAGTGAGATGGCGCGTTCATAGCGCATGTGAGTTTGTCCGGCTTCGATGAGCGCGGCGCAGGGCTTTTCAAGATGAAGCGGCGGTCGCGTGCCAAAGCGTTCGCCGAGAGCGCAGAATAACTCCTCGGTGAGGCGCGCCGCCTCGGGTGTGGGCTGATATGTGCGCTGGAACTCGGGCGTCCAGCGGCGCGTGGAGACCGTAAAGAGGTCGCGGATGATGCCGCGCTCGTTGGCGGAGACCTCGATGCCAAAGTGCTGCTCAATGCGGTTGGCGACGTCGTCGTACACAACGGGAATCGCCGAGGTGTAACCACCGACCTCTTTGCCCTTAAGAATGCGCAGGACCATAATCTGCAGGTAGACGGCAAGCTGGTGGCGGGCGTTGTCGGTATAGAGCGTTCGGCTTTCGCGCTCGACGTATGCGATGAGGTCGTTGAAGAATTGCTCGTTGCCGCCAAAGAGCTGCGGCTCAATGCGGCGCTTCATGGCGGTCGACGCGAGCTCAAACAGATAATAGACGACGAAGAATCGGATGTACTCCTCGGGACCCTCGACCGTAATGCGGCGCCCGCGTACGATTTGGGCTCCAAACGGCGTCATGAGCTCGTTCCATGTGCGCAGGTCGTCTTGGGCCTGCTGTTTGTTGGTGAGGATGGCCCGCGCAAGCGATTCGGTGGTGTATTGGTGCCGGTAGTCGCAGGTGAGCAGCAACATGCCGCGATAGAAGCGGTCAAGACCGGCGTCCATGGAAAGCGAACGTTCCTTGATGATGTCCGATATCTGACCGCGCTGCGTGCTGTCGCCATCGATGCGGATGCCGTTGCCGCGCTTGGAGACAATTGCCGCTTGGATGCCCATTTCGTCGAGGAAGGCGTTAGCGGCCCGCATGTCGTTGCGGATGGTGCGCTCCGAGCAAGCAAGGGCATCGGAGATATCGACTGTCGGGGTGTAGCCCGCCTGGCCGAGCAGGATTTTAAGCAGCTTTGCTTGTCGCTGATTGATGCTCATGGGGCTCCCTAGGGTCGCGAGAAAGTTCGATTTGCCGTATATCTGGAAAAGAGCGTGGCACCTGTCATGATACGCATTTTTTATGATGAGTAGGGGAATGGTTGGTTTTAAATCCTTGCCGCATATACGGAATGAAAAAAGCGGATGGTGATGTGCATGAATCGCGCGGTTTCGAACTCGGGGATGGAGCCTGCGGCGACTTCTCGTTTGGCGCGACTGGCACCGCTGATCGTGCTGGCATGCGCTCAGGTGGGTACCTCGGCAGACAACGGTGCGTTTTCGGTTGCCATGGCCGAGATGATGCGCGTGTTTGGATGTCCGCTCTCGGACGTGCAGATGGCGAGCACGGTCTATTCGCTTATGGCGGGCACCTTTATGCTTGCGAGCGGTTTGCTCGGCATGGTTATCGGGTGGTGCCGCAACTTCCGTGCCGGATTGGTGCTTGCTGTGGTGGGAGAGCTGCTGTGCGCGTTTTCACCGAGCATTGAGCTGCTTATTTGGGGTGGCCGACTGATGGTCGGGCTGGGCGCAAGCCTCATTATCCCTTCGGTACTGGGCATGGTGTCCATGCTGTACGAAGGCGAGGAGCGCAAGCAGGCATATGGCGTGATTGCCGCATCGGCGGCGCTTGCGACGATTATTCCTATCGCGCTGGGCATTCTGGTCGATATCGCAGGTTTTCGCGTGACCTTCGGCGTGCTCGCCGCCTATTTTGTCGCACTGCTCGTTGCGAGCGCAAAGCTGCCGACGGGTGGCGGGCTGCACGCGGGCAAGTTTGACGCGCCGGGTGCGGTTATTGCCTCTCTGGGATTGTTCGCCGTTATGTGCGGTCTTTCGCGCATCTCGACCTGGGGCGTATTTGCTCCCTTACCGCAGGCTCCCTTCACGATCGCCGGTATTTCTCCCGCTTTGCCTATTGTCGGCGTCGGCCTGCTATTGCTGGTGATGCTGATTCCGGTCGAGCACTGGATGGAGCGCACCCACGGCATAGCGATTTTGCCGTCGAGCTTTGTGCGCAATCCCACCGTTCGCGCCGGCGTCATCGCCATTGCTCTGCCGTTTTTCTACATGGGCGCTCAGGGTCTGGTCGGCACTTCGTACTATCAGCTTGTAATTGGCCTTGGCGGCATGCAAACAGCGCTTTTGGGCATCATCTCGGGTGTGCCCATGCTGGTGCTCGCAATGTTTGTGCCGCGCAAGTTTCCGCAGCTTAAGCCTTGGTCTGTGGTGCGTACGGGCTATGTCTTTATGGCGGCGGCCTGTGTGAGCATGGCGTTTGGCGTGCGCGCGTCCGAGCTGACGCCCATTATGGTGGTCGGTACGCTCTTTGGTGGCGTGGGCGTTGGCCTGGTGAACTCACAGGCTAACAACATTGTCGCTTCCGCCGTGCCGCCGAGTGACGCCCAGCAATCGGGCGGCATCCAGGGTGCGGCGCGTAACCTGGGCCTCGCGTTGGGCTCTGCCGCCATGGGTTCGGTCCTGCTTATCGCCGTCAACACCGGTCTCGATGCGCGTATTGATGCGAGTAATGTGGTCGACACGCAGAGCAAGGCGGCGCTCGAAGAGGTTGTTTATACCTACGAGAGTGATGCCGCGTTTACGGCGCGCCTGGAATCGATGGGCGTTGCACCCGAGGCGCAGGGAGAGCTCTTGGCGGACAATGCCGAGGTTCGCGCAAAGTCGGCGGCCACGGCCTTCTACGTGGTGGCAGGACTTGCCGTCGTAGCGCTCGCAACGACCTTCCCCAAGCAAACCTCATAGACAAACGCCGCCGCCCAAACCGCCACGAAGGGGATAGTCCCCTTCGTGGCGGTTTTGCTGTTCCGGCCTTCAATTGTCTCGATCTGTAACATCTGGACGGCAAAACCGGCTCTACCTGTTACAGATCGAGACGAAACGCCGAGGTCGGACGGAAAATCTCGATCTGTAACAGCAAGCCCGCTTTTGGTGTCCTAGTTGTTACAGATTGAGATAAATCGCCGGGACAGGCCGCCGCCCCGGCCAAAACCACCACGAAGGTGCCTGTCCCCATTGTGGTGGTTTGGACCGGCTGGATGTGTGTGCATCGGGTGGTATCTAAGTTGAGATACCACTTCTGGTATATCAGCTTGTGCTTGCGTGAGTACAATACTCGAACGTTATACGTCTCAGCGCCTCCCGTGCGTGGACGTCTTGCAGTCACGCGAACGAAGGGATTTATCCTATGTGCGGAATCGTCGGCTACACCGGCTCTGATATTGCAAAGAACATCCTGGTCACGGGCCTCAAGCGTATGGAGTATCGCGGCTATGACTCCTCGGGTGTCGCGCTCGAGGTGGGCGAGGGCGCCGCGGCACACCTCGATGTCATCCGCCGCGTGGGCAAGGTCGCGGGCTTGGAGAGCGAGCTTTCCAACATCGACAGCGACGCTACCTGCGGTATCGGCCACACCCGTTGGGCCACCCACGGCAAGCCCTCCGTCGTTAACGCTCACCCCCACACCAGCTGTGACGGTCGTATCGCCATCGTCCACAACGGCATCATCGAGAACTTCGCCGAGCTGCGCGAAGAGCTGGAGGGCCGCGGCCACCACTTTAAGAGCGAGACCGATACCGAGGTCTTCGCGCATCTGATCGAAGAGGCTTATGCCGAGACGCACGACCTGATGGCCTCCGTGCGCGAGGCGTGCACCCACGTGGTCGGTGCCTATGGTCTGGCCGCCGTGTGCGCTGACGAGCCCGGCGTGATCGCCGTGGCCCGCAAGGATTCCCCGATCGTGGTCGGCGCGGGCGAGACCGGCGCCTATGTTGCCTCCGATGTCATCGCGCTCATCGACGCCACCCGCGATGTCGTGGTGCTCGAGGACGGTCAGTTTGCCAAGCTTACGCCCGCAGGCGTCGAGTACACCGACGAGGCCGGCAACGTTATCGAGCCCAAGGTCACCCACATCGACTGGGACCTGGACATGGCAGAAAAGGGCGGTTATCCCGACTTTATGCTCAAGGAAATCCACGAGCAGCCGCGCGTCGTGCGCGACACGCTGGTTGGTCGTATGACGCCGGCCGGCGAGCTCGACATCGACGAGCTGGGCCTTTCGCTCGAGGAACTCAACGACATCGACCGCGTCTACGTGATCGCTTGCGGAACCAGCTATCACGCTGGCCTCATTGCCAAGAATCTCATTGAGGGCTGGGCTCGCATCCCCACCGAGGTGGAGGCGGCCAGCGAGTTCCGTTATCGCAACCCCATCATCACGCCGACGACACTTGTCGTTGCCGTGTCCCAGTCGGGCGAGACGGCCGATACCCTTGCCGCCATTCGCGACGCGCGCATCAAGGGTGCCAAGGTCTTCGGCATCACCAACGTGGTGGGCAGCCCCGTGGCACGTGAGAGCGACGGCGTTATCTACACCAAGGCCAACAAGGAGATCGCAGTCGCCTCGACCAAGAGCTTCATCGGTCAGGTCGTGAGCCTCACGCTTTTGGCCTTGCTGCTGGCGCAGGTGAAGTACCGTCTGACCACCAAACAGACGCGCATGCTGTTCCGCGAGCTTTCCGATACGGCCGAGCAGATCCAGTGGATTCTGGATACGCAGACCGAGGCCGTGCACGAGGCCGCGCTTGTGTGCAAGGACGCGCAGTCTGCACTGTTCGTGGGTCGCGGCATGGGTGCCGCCATCTCCTACGAGGGTGCGCTCAAGCTCAAGGAGGTCAGCTACCTGCATGCCGAGGCATATGCCGCCGGCGAGATGAAGCACGGCCCCATCGCGCTGATCGATCCGGGCTTCCCCGTCATCGCGGTGGCAACCAAGAGTGCCACCTACGACAAGACCGTGTCGAACCTTATGGAGTGCAAGGCGCGCGGTGCCAAGGTCATCGTCGTTGCCACCGAGGGCGACGAGGAGATCAACAAGATTGCCGACTGCATCATCCGCGTGCCGGCAGTCCGCGACGTGTTCAGCCCCATCACGGCGAGTGTCCCGCTGCAGCTGCTCGCCCGCGAGGTCGCCATCCTGCGCGGCTGCGACGTCGACCAGCCCCGAAACCTCGCTAAGAGTGTGACCGTGGAGTAGTTGGTTCCGCCGTTCTAACAACTAAGGCCCGGCTCCGCGTCAGACGGAGCCGGGCCTTTTTGTGCGGAAAAACCACCACAAAGGTGCCTGTCCCCTTTGTGGTGGTTTTGGCAGGTTAGCGGAGCTTGCTGGTCTCGAAGTACTTGGGATATTGGTCCAGGACCTCGGTCTGGTTGCGGAACATCATATGCAGGTGCTTGCTGACCAAAAAGCTCGCCTCGATGGGGGCGCGGCCGGCGATGGCGCGGCGGATTTGCTTGTGCTCGTTAACAATCTCCTGATTGTCGAGCGTCTGCGTGGCGGCGCGCAGCCAGCGGAAGCGCTCCAGGTCGGCATTGGTCTCTTCGAGCCACGACCATACGGTGCTGCGGCACGCGATGCTAAAGATCATGCGGTGCATGAGGTTGTCGCTTAAAAAGAAGCCGATGCGATCCTCCTCGGCCATGGTCTTTTCCTGCAGCGCGATGGCTCGGTCGAGCTGCTCGATGCCTGCCGAGGTGGCACGGGCGCAGCACTCCACAATCACCTGCTTTTCCAGGTGCTCGCGAATGTAGCAGGCGCTCTCGGCAAGAGTGAGGTTGATGGGCGAGACGTAGGTACCGCTCTGGGGCACGGTGCGCACCAGGCCTTCCTGCGCCAAACGAACCAAAGCCTCGCGCACAGGGGTGCGCCCCATATCTAGGTCGTCGCAAAGTTGCTTGACGCCCAGCTTTTCGCCCGGCTTGTAATCCAGGTAGACGATTTTGCGTCGAATGGTGTGGTAGGACTGGTCCTGTAGGCTCGTTTCCTGCTCGCCGACGTGCATCGATTCTTCCATAGCGCCTCACAACTGTTCTATCAAACTCATATGTCAGTTGTTAATTATGCCGCGAGTCAGCTCTCCGCGGTGGGTAATTCGGCTGTTGCCTGAGAACTATTGCGGCATCTTAGTCTGTGTTTGCGCAAGGCTGCGCTCAATGTTGCCGTATCATAAGCCGTCGCAAACGTGAAATAGAAAGAAGGAGTCCCATATGCAACTGGCAAATATCGTACGCGAGCGCTGGAAAGGCGTCTTGTTCTGCCTAATCATCGCCATTCCCGCGACGTTGCTCGGCAAACAAATTGAGGTGGTCGGCGGTCCGGTATTTGCCATCCTCTTTGGCATGGTCCTGGCGCTCGTCTTTCCCAAGAATCGTCGCGAACAGCTCGCCGCTGGCGTCACCTATACGTCCAAAAAAGTCTTGCAGTACGCGGTTATCCTGCTTGGCTTTGGCATGAACCTCTCCCAGATTCTGTCCAAGGGCGCCCAGTCGCTGCCGATTATCGTGGCGACAATCTCGACCTCGCTTGTCATCGCCTTTGTGCTCTGCCACGTTATGAACGTGCCGGGTAAGATCGCGACGCTTGTGGGCGTGGGTTCGTCGATTTGCGGCGGTTCTGCCATCGCCGCGACCGCACCTGTCATCGATGCCGACGATCGCGAGATTGCCCAGGCTATTTCGGTCATCTTCCTGTTTAACGTTATCGCGGCGCTCGTGTTTCCGACGCTCGGCGGCATGCTCGGGCTGACCAATGAGGGCTTTGGCCTGTTTGCCGGTACCGCCATCAACGACACCTCGTCGGTAACGGCTGCGGCGAGCGCCTGGGACAGCATGCATCCCGGCGCCAATGTGCTCGAGAGCGCCACGGTGGTCAAGCTCACCAGGACGCTGGCCATTATTCCCATCACGTTGGTCCTCGCATGCTGGCAGATGCATCTGGCCCGCAAGGCCGGCGGCGACGCTAAGAGCACGTTCTCGCTTAAACGCGCGTTTCCCATGTTCGTGCTGTTCTTTGTGCTGGCGAGCGTGATCACCACGGTGCTTCAGCTTCCCGCGTCCTTTACGGCGCCCATCAAGGAGCTGTCGAAGTTCTTTATCGTGATGGCCATGGCGGCTATTGGTTTTAATACCGATATCGTCGAGCTGGTCAAAAAGGGCGGCAAGCCCATCGCGCTGGGCTTTTGCTGCTGGATTGGCATTGCGTGCATGAGTTTGGGAATGCAACACGTACTGGGAATCTGGTAGAGAAGTAGCTTGTTTGCGTGCTGCGTGCTGCGTGCTGGTGAGCGCAAGCCTGCGGTGGAGCGATAGGAGCTCTTGCGGGTATGGCTTGTCCGCAGGTTTATAAGTCCCGAAGAGCTCTTATCGCCCCGCCAGGATGGCGATGCGGGGCAACACCTATACTCGCAGGACGGCGCTTTCTGCCCTATAGTGTTTGGTGAGCAATATCGTTCAATTTTGAAACACTCGGTCGTGCGACCGTCGGCGGTTGCACGTCGCTGCGGACAGGGGCAAATAATGGATAGCGATGCCAAGCTGAACATCTTGACCGAGGCCCTGGCTGCTGCCGGGGCCTCGGCATTGGCAATCGATGCGCGTGGGGACGTCGCGATCTCGACCATGAATGACGCGGCGCACGAGCGGGATGTGGCGGCTTTTGTCGCTGAGCGCCTCGACCGTATAGGAGACGGCGCGCGTCTGGTTATGGGGCGTGCGGGTGCGCGCCTGAGCCTGACCGTTCGCCCCACCGACAAAGAGGGCGGGGGCCTTTGGGTCGTCGTGGTCCGCGAGGTGCGCGGTGCCGCGGCGCATGCGGGTATCGAGTGGCTCAACGCCGACGAAGTTGAGGCCCGCTACGAATCGAGCGCGTACGGCATCGTTGAGGGGGCGGCCTCGGTGGCTGCGCCGGTTGCAGAGAGTTACGCGCGCGGTGTGCCCCTTATGCTCGAGGGCGAGCTGGGAGCGGGTCAGGTCGAGATCGCCAGGCGCCTCTATCTGGACGGTCCTTTTGCCGGTCAGCCCTTTGTTTCCGTTGCGCTCGATGAGCTCACCGAGCGCGGTTGGCGCCATGTGCTCAAAAGCGCCGAATCGCCGTTGTTCCAAACGGGGCTGACCCTTTGCATTGAGGGCTGGAACGCGGTTGGCCCCCAGCGCCTCCGCGAGCTGGTCTCCACGATGACCGACACCGCGTTGGCGACGCGCTGCCATGTGGTGCTGACAGCGAATGACATGCCGGGCGGCGGCGAAAGTGATCAAGCCGCGTTTGTGACCGAGCGCTTCGCCTGCGCGGTGAGCGTGGCGCCGGCAATCGCCGAGCAGGGAGCCGCGTCGACGAAGGTTGCGCGCTATTTGGAATATCTCGCTGACGCATTTGGGACGTCAGCGCCCACGCTGTCTGCCGCGGCGGCGAAGACGCTCGATGCTTACCGCTGGCCGCGCAATTATCTGCAGCTCCGCGAGGTCTCGGAACGACTGTATATATTGGTGGGGGCGGGCACGGTGGACCGCACTGTGGCGGAGGAAGTGCTCGCCCAAGAGGACGTGATTAAGACCGCAACCTTTGGCGCCCCGACACTCGAAAGTGACCTGTATATCCTGCGACCGCTGGCCGATACCGAGCGAGATATCGCGCATTTGGTTGTAGATCATCTCCACGGCAACCGAACCCGTGCGGCGGAGGTGCTGGGCATAAGCCGTACAACGCTGTGGCGCTTGCTGAAGGACGACGACCGTTGAGCGAGGCGCCCGTGACCGCGCGCGACGCGTGTGCTACAGTCCAAAGCGTTATTGTTTCGATTTGGTTACGGCGTGCGAGGGCAAATGGCTGAGACTTCAAAACCGAGCCGCAGAAGGCGGAGCGCCGCGCCGGTTAACCGGCGCACGACATCGGTGACGTGGGGCAAACACGCCTCGGGGTTTGATGGCTCGTTCAAACGCACTAAATATGGCTATCCATCGGCAAGCGCTCGCTTGGCCATGCAGGCCGAGTCGTCGCTGTGGGGCCGCAAGCGCGTGGTGGGCTCAAAGCTCAAGCACGACGGCACGCTCGGTTACATCAGCCGCGGGGCGGCTTGCCGCAGCGGGCTCAATCCGGCTGGTTGGCATCGTTATGTTCCGATCGCGGTCGTCGTTGCAGTGATCGTCATCGCACTCGCTGCGCTTGGCTACGCCGGCGGTGGCGCCAACTTGGACGCAGTGTTTAAATCGCCCGAGCTCGCGCATGCAGGCACAGAAGTTATCGAGGGCGCTCAGACCCAGACGGGCGTCGCGCCCCAGCGCGGTATTGTTGCGGCGGCCTCCACCATCGCCGATGCACAAAAGGACGAAGACAAGCAAGGCGACGACGCCGAAACGACCCAGACAAGCGAAGCGACGACAACTCAAATATCAACATAGCTTGCCGGCAGAAGGGGACGTTCCTTTTCTGCCGGCAGTTTGGGACACTCCTGCGCTACTTGACGTACACCACGTTGTCGCGGCGGGGTTTGGGCTCGGGTAGCGTGTCCTCGGCATAGCCCAGAATGCAGTGGCCGACGCCGCGCAGGCTGCCGTCGGCGGGCAGGCCCCAGCTGGCCAGCAGCTCCAGGCCCTCGGGCGAGTCAAAGACCTCATGCGCGCGGTGAATCCAGCACGAATCGACACCCAGTGCATAGGCGGCGTTGAGCAAGTTGCCCATGGCGAGCGAGCCGTCTTCCAGATGTGTGGGCACGCTGCGGTCAACCAACACCACAACAACGGTCTTGGCGCCATAGAAGGGGTCGCCGTTGCTGCCCATGACCTGGGCGTTGAGCTGTGAGAGACACTCGACGGTCGCGGGGTCGGTGACGGCGACAAACGTCACCGGCTGGCGGCCCATGCCGCTCGGTGCATATTGGCCGGCTTCGATAATACGTGCAAGCTTTTCGGCCTCGACGGGACGATCGCTGTAGTTGCGGCAGCTGCGGCGGTGAATGAGTGCTTCGATAGTCTCCATGGTGTCTCCTTGCGGTGGCGTTGCAGATGCCCCGTTCATACCCGCCGGGCTTAAACGATAGACGGTCAATTGCCCGGCCAAAAGGATAGATTCCAATTGGGAAAGTAGGTTTGCATAAAAGTACCTTCAGAATGTGACAAACAAATGGGATGGTTAAACGTTTTATCCCGTCTACCCTGCGGTTTTTTACCACTTGCCTAAATGACGAACGCATAACCTCTGATAAAGGTTTTACTAAAGGAGCACCAACGTTTATCAATGCGCCGTGGTGGCGCCGGGCCAGGAGGTAACATCATGTTCCAGGCTGGAGATGTCGTCGAGACCGATTTCGAAGGATTTCTGAAGCTGCTGCGTTCCAAGACGCGCGCTTTCGTGTCGATCAACGATCACGAGTACTACATCACGCACACCGATGGCTATTGGCGTGTTCAGGATTGCGAGGCCCTCAACGACAAGGGCCACTTTACTGACTGCTCCGAGCTGGTCAACACGGTCTGCGAGGTCGTCGAGCTGCCGTGGATTGCCGGCAAAAGCCTGCATGACAGCTTCTCGGGTGCTACGGTCTATGAGGCCGTCGCCGCTTAACAGCCAACACTCGATATTCTCTCGCAACCGCCGGCGCCGCCCCCGCGCCGGCGGTCTTTTTTGTCGATATGCTTATGTAGAGCCGACCATAAACAACGAGCTTGTTGACGATAGTCAAAACTCGGACTAATGTAGAGATATATAATTGGTCAAAAATCGGACAATCGAATGGTGGGATAGATGAATAGTGCGGTTACGCTGGTCGACTTCGATCGGTTGCTCAATGGACTCGACCATATCTATTCGGAGTTCTCGCGCGCCTGCGGCCTTTCGGACTGCGCCTATTGGATGCTCGTCGACACCAGCACGGCGGGCGGCAGTATTGCCGTAAGCCGTCTGACAAGCGAATGGTTCTACAGCAAGCAGACCATCAACTCGGCAATTAAAACCTTGACGGCGCGGGGCTTCGCAACGTTGGAGTTTGCCGAAGGCAGTCGTAAGAACAAGGTTGTGAGCCTGACCGGAGAGGGCAGGCGATTTGCCGAGCGTTATGCGCTGCCGGCACTCAAGGCCGAACAGCGAGCCTTTGGCGCGCTTGAGCCATGTGAGCAGCGCGAGATTATGCGCTTGATCGGCAAATTCTCTCAGGTGCTCGGCGATGAGTGCGATGCCTTTAAGCAGCATATCGCTGCCGAGAGCCAAGCCGAGAATCAAGGTGAGGGGGAGTCGTGCGACTGTTAATGAGGTTTCTAAAGCCATATCGAGGGCTTGTCGCAGTGACGCTGCTGGTGCTGCTGGTGGATAACGTCGGTACGCTGTTGGTTCCCACGATGCTGGCGAACATGGTCAACACCGGTATTACCACGGGCGATGTCGACTACATTTTACGCAACGGCCTATACATGTTTATCGCGACCAGCATGGCTAGCGGCGGCACGGTGCTGGGCTGCTATCTTTCGGCGCGCCTGGCCGCCAACGTGGCTTGCGATATCCGCAATGCCGTGTACGACAAATCGCTCGAGCTCGCGGCCAGCGATTTTGAGCGCTTTGGCACCGGATCGATGATCACGCGCTCGCTCAACGACATCAACGTGATTCAGCAGGCGATTCTGCAGACGATTCAGCTGGTGCTGCCCGTGCCGTTTTTGGCTGTGGCGGGCATCATATTCGCCTGGTTTATCGATCCCGCCATGGGCACGCTTCTGGGCGTAGTCGTTGCGATTGTGCTGGTGGCGGCGGTCTTTACGGTTGCCAACGCGGCTCCGATCTTTATGCGCCTACAGGGCTTTATCGACCGCATGAACGTGGTGCTGCGCGAGAATATTGTGGGCGTGCGCGTCATCCGTGCGTTTAACAAGGAGCGCCACGAGGAACGGCGTCTGGACGAGGTGTTTAGCGAATACGCCGCCAACGCCATCAAAGTCAACCACCTGTTTGTGGGCCTCGACAGCTCAAGCTTCTTTTTGATGAACATCGCCGAGGTGGCGGTGCTGTGGGTGGGCGGCAACCGCGTGGGCGTCCACGCCATGCAAATCGGTAGCATCTCGGCCGTGCTGGAGTACGCGATCCTGATCCTGTTCTTTGTGATGACGGCGCAGATGGTGATTCTGACGCTTCCACGCGCCGCCGCATGCCTGAACCGTGCGCAGCAGGTGTTGGAGATTGAGCCGAGCATCGTGGACGGCAAGCGCACGCTGGACACGTGCGCGGCGGAGTCTGTTGACGGTGCCGACGCGGTGGCCGTGTTCGACCACATGTCGTTCCGTTTTGACGATGCCGACGAGGATACCCTGTGCGACCTGAGCTTTGCCTGTCGCCGTGGCCAGACCACGGCGATTGTAGGCTCGACGGGTTCGGGCAAGTCGACGGTGGCCAAGCTCTTGCTTCGCTTCCACGATGCCACGAAGGGCGCCATTCGCCTGAATGGCATCGATCTGCGCGACCTTTCGCAAGACGACATCCGCGGGCGTATCGCCTATGTGCCGCAGAAGGCATGGCTGTTCTCGGGTACGGTGGCGAGCAACCTGCGCTTTGGCAACGAAGACGCGACTGAGGCTGACATGCTCCATGCGCTGGAGGTTGCCCAGAGCACCTTTGTGCTCGACCAGCCCCAGGGGCTCGATACGCCGGTGGCCCAGGGCGGCACGAACTTCTCGGGTGGTCAGCGCCAGCGCCTGGCGATTGCCCGCGCACTCATGAAGCATGCCGATCTATATATCTTCGACGACAGTTTTTCGGCCCTGGACTTTAAGACCGATGCGGCACTGCGCCATGCGCTGCAGGACGAGACGTGCGATGCCGCGGTGCTCATCATCGCCCAGCGCATCTCGACTATTTTGCATGCCGATCAGATCGTGGTGCTCAAAGACGGCGAGATCGTGGGCCTAGGCACGCACGACGAGCTCATGGAAACCTGCGAGGTGTACCGCGCAATCGCGGAATCGCAGATGAAGGGAGGTGAGTAGCATGACCGAGGAGCTCAAGAAGCAGGCCATCGCCGAGGATGCCGCGGTTGCAGAGACAGTTGAGGAGACGGGCGCCGCGCCCGGCCTGGACGAAGCCGCCAAGGCGGCGGAGCGCGAGGCTCGCCGCCAGGCACTCTACGAGGAAAACGAGCGCGCCGAGGACGAGCGCGCCCGCGCCGAGGCGGAGCGTATGCGCGACGTTGACGACGAGGATGAGGACGAGACGCCCCGCGACACCTGGGCGACGGTGCGCCGCCTGTGGAGCGAGGCCGCCGGCGACCATTGGCGCTTCTATATCGTGTTCGCGAGCATCGTGTTCTATGTCATCTTTAACACCGCGGCGCCGGCTTACAGCGCCCGCGTGATCGATGAGCTGTGGGGGCACATGAAGCTGGCATTTGCCAACAACACTACCTTCAGCATTACCTGGGAGAACTGCGGCAGGACCATCTTCATCTACTTTATGATCTGGACTGCCGCCGCCTCGTTCTACGCACTCCAGAGCTTTTTGATGTCGAGCGTTGCCGAGCGCCTCAACCTGCGCCTGCGCAACCGCATCGCACAAAAGCTCAACCGTCTGCCGCTTGCCTACTTTGACGCGCATCGTCCCGGCGAGGTCGTCAGCCGTGCGACCAACGACTTGGACAAGATGTCCGAGAGCATGCAGCGCGGCTTGCTGCAGCTTCTGGTGTCGATCGGTACCGTGGTGGGCGCCGTGAGCGTGATGTTTGTGTTTAGCGTGCCGCTCACGCTTGTCTTTTTGTTCTTTACGGCGCTTTCGCTGCTGGTGACGAAGGTCGTTTCGCGCCGCACGCACGATGTGACGGGCGAGCGCCAGGAGTGGGTGTCCAAGATTACGAGCGCGGTCGAGGAAGGATACTCGGGCCGTCTGGTAATCCGTGCGTTTAACCGCGAGCGCCAGAGCTCTGCCGAGGTACACGAGGCTTCGAAGGAGCTGGCGCGCGTGAGCACCAAGGCCGACTTTATGATTAACGCCGTCGGTCCCGCGGTGCGCTTTATCGGCCGCTTGGCGCAAATCGTGATTGCGCTGGTGGGCTGCAGCATGCTGGTTGCCGGGCATATGACCGTCGGCGTGTTCCAGGCGTTCTTCCAGTTTATCTATGAGGCGTCCGAGCCCATGACGCAGCTGTCGTTTACCTTTAACTCGCTGCAGAGCGCGCTGGCGAGCGCCGAGCGCGTGTTCGACCTGCTCGATGAGCCCGAGATGGAGGCCGATCCGCTGCCGGACGAGGCCGCCAAGCTGCCGGGCCGCGTGGAGGGCCGCGTCTCCTTTGAGCACGTGCGCTTTGGCTATGCGCCCGATAAGCCGCTCATGCGCGACGTGTCGTTTACCGCCGAGCCGGGCCAGAAGATTGCCGTGGTGGGAACCACGGGCGCAGGCAAGACGACGCTCATCAACCTGCTCATGCGCTTTTACGAGATCGACGGCGGCCGCATTACGCTTGACGGTGTGGATACGCGCCTCATGGACCGCGGTGAGCTACGGCAGCAGTTTGGCATGGTGCTGCAGGACGCCTGGCTATTCGATGGCACGATTGCCGAAAACATCGCCTACGGCTGCCCCGAGGCAACGCGCGAGGAGATCGTGGCCGCCGCTCGTGCCGCGCAGGTCGACTTTTTCGTGCGCACTATGCCGCAGGGCTACGACACGCGTGTGGCTAACGATGCCGAGAGCATTAGTCAGGGCCAACGCCAGCTGCTGACCATTGCGCGCGTGCTGCTCAACAACCCGGCGATTCTCATCCTGGACGAGGCGACCTCAAGCGTGGATACGCGCACCGAGCTTGCCATCGGCCGTGCCATGGACGCGCTTATGCGCGGGCGCACGAGCTTTGTGATCGCGCATCGCCTGTCGACGATCGTGGACGCCGACCTGATCTTGGTCATGGACCACGGCAACATTATCGAGCAGGGCACGCATAAGGAGCTGCTCGCAGCCGAGGGCGCTTATGCCGACCTCTATCTGAGCCAGTTCGCATAATGTGACAAAGGGACAGTCCCACATGTCGCATCAACGCAAAGGCGCGCCGGGGATGAATTCCCTGGCGCGCCTTCTTGCGTTGATACCGATGTCGTTTTGTGCCGCTTGCGTTCCTAGCGCTCGTCCACGAGCTTGGCGACGAGGGCTTTGAGCTCGGCCACCTCTCGCTCGAGTTCCTTGACGCGGCGAGCGTTCTCGGTGATGCCCTGGCGGTTGAGCGCGGACTGCTCGGCGGCGTCATCGGGCATGTACTCGCGATGCTGCTTGGCGTCGAAACTCTCCTCGAACACGCGGCAGCCGTTGCGCTTGATGATGCGTCCCGGCACGCCCACGACGGTGCAGTTGTCGGGCACGTCCTTAACGACGACCGAGTTGCCGCCGATTTTGACGTTGTTGCCGATGCGGATGTTGCCGAGCACCTTGGCGCCCGTGCCCACGGTGACGTTGTTGCCTAGGGTGGGGTGGCGCTTGCCGGTCTCGTTGCCGGTACCGCCGAGCGTGACGCCCTGGTAGAGCACGCAGTTGTCACCCACAATGGTGGTCTCGCCGATGACGACGCCCATGGCGTGGTCGATAAAGAAATGCTTGCCGATCTGTGCGGCGGGATGAATCTCGACGCCGGTGATGTGACGGGTGATTTGCGAGAGCACGCGGGCGAGCGAGCGATGACCGTGCTCCCAGAGCCAGTGCTCGGGCACGTGGTTCCACTTGGCGTGCAGGCCAGGATAGGAAAGGAAGATGACCAGACCGTTTTGCGCGGCGGGGTCCTGCGCTTGGACGGTCTTGATGTCCTCGCGAATGGTATTGATAAAGCTCACCGGCCGCCCTCCCTTAGCGCCATGGCAATGCGATTCAATAAAGTATAGCGATTCGCTAGGGATTAGGAAGGACAATCTTGGCGGCATTGCGCGACAGGTGTCAGTTATGCAAACTTGCTGGTAATGGAGTCATGCTTTTGTGGGGTTGCGCACGAGGGGACGCCGCAACCGTATACTGGTCAACTTGGACGTATCCGCGCCCACAACTGAGAGGTTTTACTTCATGGGTTTCATTAATTTTATCGCCGAGCTGCTCAAAGACCCGCGCACCGCGATTGCCAGCTGGATCGCCGCCGGCCCGCTTATGGCCTACGGCTGCGTGTTCCTGATCATCTTTATCGAGACGGGCGTGGTGTTCTTCCCGTTCCTTCCCGGTGATTCGCTGCTGTTTGCTTCGGGCTTCTTTGCCCACAACGGTGGCTTTAACATCGTGGCTTTGCTGGCCGTCGCATGGGCTGCTGCCATCTTGGGCGATCAGTGCAACTTTATGATCGGTCACTTCTTTGGCCGCAAGATCATCGCTTCGGGTAAGGTCAAGGCCATGACGCCCGAGCGCATTAAAAAGTCCGAGGACTTCTTGGACAAGTGGGGCCACCTGGCCATTTTCCTCGGCCGCTTCTTCCCGTTTATCCGCACCTTTGTGCCCTTTATCGCCGGCATGGGCGGCATGCACTGGCGCAACTTTGTCATCTTTAACGTGCTGGGTGGCATTACCTGGTCAACGCTCTTTACGCTGCTGGGCTACTTCTTTGGCGGCATTCCCTTTGTGCAGGAGCACTTTGAGCTGCTGATTATCGGCATCGTTACCGTGTCGATCATCCCGACCGTGGTCGGTCTGGTCAAGGCTAAGCTGGGTAAATAGAACGCGTAGCTCGAGCCAGCGCGCAAACCGTGCAGTTGAGGCCCGTCGCCGTTTACGGTGGCGGGCCTCTTCAGCTTCGGTCAAATGAAATTACTTTAGTTAGTTAAAGAAAAACGTTTTATCCGACGCGCGTGCGGAGTACAATCTCGTGCATGCGAATCGACGTGCCATCGGTTTTGATGCTGTTCGCGTGTCCCGTCCGGCTCTACGCTCCGGGCGTGCGACGTTGCGACGCGGTCGGCCTCGGTCCTTGCGTGCGGGTTCGCGAGTTTGCAACTGTGTATGTAAGGAGCGACATATGACTGTCGAGAAGAAGGATATCGATTGGGGTAGCCTCGGCTTTGGCTACATGAAGACCGATTACAGCTACGAGGCCCATTGGAAGGACGGCGAGTGGGACGAGGGCGGCCTGACCACCGACCACACCCTGCATGTCTCCGAGTGCGGCGGCATCTTCCATTACTGCCAGGAAGTCTTTGAGGGCCTGAAGGCTTACACCGCCGAGGACGGCAGCATCGTCTGCTTCCGTCCCGACATGAACGCCGAGCGCATGTACAACTCTGCGCAGCGCCTCGAGATGCCCCCGTTCCCCAAGGACAAGTTCGTTGAGGCCGTCAAGCAGGTCGTTTCTGCCAACGCCGCCTGGGTTCCGCCCTTCGGCTCTGGCGCGACCCTGTACGTGCGTCCGTTTATGATCGGCTCCGGTGACGTGATCGGCGTGGCTCCCGCTCCTGAGTACACGTTCCGTATTCTCGTGACCCCGGTCGGTCCGTACTTTAAGGGTGGCCTCAAGCCCGTCAAGCTGCGCGTTTCCGAGTACGACCGTGCCGCACCGCACGGCACCGGCAACATCAAGGCCGGCCTGAACTACGCCATGTCCCTTAAGCCCACGATGGAGGCCCATCACGAGGGCTATGCCGAGAACCTGTATCTCGACTCCGAGTCCCGCACCTATGTCGAGGAGACCGGTGGCGCCAACGTCCTGTTCGTGAAAGAGGATGGCACGCTCGTCGTTCCGCAGTCGCACACCGACTCCATCCTGCCCTCCATCACCCGTCGTTCGCTCGTTCAGGTCGCTCAGGACCTGGGCATGACCGTTGACCAACGTCCCGTCGAGTGGGCCGAGGTCAAGGCCGGTACCTTTGTCGAGTGCGGTCTGTGCGGCACCGCTGCCGTCATCTCCCCGGTGGGCGAGATTGACAACAAGGTCTATGGCGCCGACGAGACCGTGACCTTCCCGGCTGGCTACACCGAGATCGGCCCCGTGATGAAGAAGCTCCGCGAGACCCTGACGGGCATCCAGTCCGGTGCTGTCGAGGACAAGCACAACTGGGTTTACACCGTCGCGTAATTAGCCTTTCCTGTCCGGGCAGAGAGTAAGCTCCCTCCCGGCGCGTCCTCGGACATGCAAGAAGCCCTCGCTGCGCACTTCGTGCGGCGAGGGCTTCTTGCGTCCTGCGGAGTGCGCCGGGAGGGAGCTTGCTCTCCGCCCTGCGGGCTCGGCGTTGCCACAACGGGCAATAATTAATCTGAATAAACATGGCGCGCGGCCTTTTAAGCCGCGCTTGTGTTTTGCTTCGCGCCATGTGGGGGCGGTGGCGACGTGCATTTTTGCGAGTATTCTGCAATCGAAGGCCCCTGCATACCGACCTCGGGCAAAAAATCGGGATTTCTCGATGTTTTCTACGGATGATGGGCGGGGTTATGGGCTGACAGCGTTTGATTTGCAGGGATATTCGCGGTCTTTGGCATTTATCGTGGCGCCCGAAGCTCTTGGTTATGTTGAATACTCCTAAAAATGCACGGCGCTTAGAGGGGGACCTTCGCGAAAAAAGAAACCGCCCCGTCGAAGTATGCATTCGACGGGGCGGTTTATGCATTTGGCCGATTAAGGATGCGCTGTCAAACTACTAGAACTTGACGGTCGGGGCCTGGCGGGCTGCTTCGGCGGCCTCGAAGCCCTGGCGCTCCTTAAACTGAAAGATGCCGGCAAAGATGACAGCCGGGAACGTCTGAATGGCGTTGTTGTAGCTGAGCACGCAATCGTTGTAGCTCTGGCGTGCGTAGCCAATCTTGTTCTCGGTATCCTCGAGCGATGCCTGCAGCTGCGTAAAGTTGGTGTTTGCCTTAAGATCGGGATAGGCCTCGGCTACGGCGAAGAGCTGGCGCAGCGCACCGGTCAGCACGTTGTCGGCTTCCATCTTGGCCTCGGGCGTGGTGGCCTTGACGGCGGTGTTACGCGCGCTGATCACGGCGGAGAGCGTCTCCTGCTCGTGCTTGGCGTAGCCCTTGACGGTCTCGACCAGGTTGGGGATCAGGTCGTTGCGGCGCTGCAGCTGCGTATCGATGTTCTGCCAGGCGTTATCGATACGGTTGCGCTTGGTGACCATGTTGTTGTAGATGCCGGCGATGGCGCAGACAATCACAATGACAACAACGATGCCGATGATGACGGGAAGCATGATGTCTCCGTTTCGAATGGCCGCGGCGGCATGCGCCAGCTGCCGTTGGTATAACGCTACTAGTATACCCGCAACGTTTTGCCGTGCCGAACTTTCCGGTAAGCGTTGTGTTTTCGGCGGGGCCGGCACCGGGGCAAAGCGCGCGAGGTACAGGTGTAAGATATGCGACAGATTGACGAGTGTTGTCTTTGCCCTGAGGATGGCGATACCAGTGGACCTTCGCATTAAGAAAACCTACCGCTCCCTGTTCGATGCCTTTACCGAGCTTTTGGAAGAGCATCGTTTTGAGGACCTGACGGTTGCCATGCTGTGCGACCGTGCTATGATTCGCCGCACGACGTTCTACAAGCACTTTCGCGACAAGAACGATTACTTTGCCTTTTATATCGATGAGCTCATGTCGGGCTTGCCGCAAAAACAGCCCGATGAGGCCGGCGCGGTGTCTGCCGAGGACGTGCACGCGCTTCGGCACGCGATTTTGGACGATGCCATGGATTTGATTCTTGCGCACGAGCAGCTCATGGATAACATTTTGGCAAGCAGCATGTCGGGCATGTTGACCAATGTTATTTGCGACCGCATTGCCCGCTCCATCCGCGAGCGTGTGATGAACGTGCTTGCCGAGGATGCCCTGGCCCCCGTGTCACTCGAGACGACGTCTGAGTTTGTCGCCGGCGGTATTATTCGACTTTTCACGATATGGTGGGAATCGGGCCACGATCTTGAGCGTCGACCTGAGATAGCCGACGTGGTCGATGCACTGTTTGAGCGGACCATGACACCGGTGCATCACTAAAAGTGGCGGAGAGAGGGGGATTCGAACCCCCGGAACGCTCTCGCGCTCAACGGTTTTCAAGACCGCCGCATTCAACCGCTCTGCCATCTCTCCGTGAGTCGTAATGATAGCATCGTTTTGAATTTGCAACAGGGAAGGCGAACGATGACGATCACCGAAATCGACGAGAAGTTCATGCGCGAGGCGCTGGCGGAGGCGCGAGCCGCCGCGGCGGTGGGCGAGGTGCCCATCGGAGCCGTAGTGGTGCGCGACGGTGAGATCGTCGCGCGGGCGCATAATCGTCGCGAGCTCGACCAGGACCCTTCGGCTCATGCCGAGTTTGCGGCCGTGTGCGCCGCTGCCCAGGCGCTTGGCCGCTGGCGCCTTTTCGACTGTACGGTTTATGTGACGTTGGAACCCTGCTGCATGTGCGCGGGCCTTATGGTCAACGCGCGCGTGGGGCGCTGCGTGTATGGCGCGAGTGATGCCAAGGCGGGCGCGCTGGGTTCGCTGTATGACCTGAATGCCGATTCGCGCCTGAATCATCGGTTTAACGTGACGGCTGGGGTCCTGGCGGATGAGTGTCGTGAGGTGTTGAGCGACTATTTTAGTGGGCTGCGTGGCGCCGATGGTGCTGGCTGCGGTTGTGGGGCCGATCTTGAGGCGCACGCCGCTCATGCCGAGGCACTCGCGTGTGCCGAAGATATTGCCGTTGAGGCGGCCGACTTTGGCCCCGTGCAGCGGCGGCCCCGCCGTGTGCTGCTGGCGATCGACTCCTTTAAGGGCAGCGTTTCGAGCGCGCAGGCGGAGGCGGCGGTTGCCGAGGGCATGCGCCGTGTGTGGTCCGATGCCCAGGTGGCTACGTTGCCGCTGGCAGATGGCGGTGAGGGAACGCTCGATGCCGTTGCCGCCTGCGGTGGCGAGCTTGTGACCTGCGAGGTTGCAGGCCCCTTGGGCGACCGCGCGTCTGCCCGGATGCTGGTGGACGGCGAGCGCGAGTCCGCGGTCATCGAGATGGCCGAGGCGGCGGGTATTGGGTACTCGCCCTGTACAGAATCGGCGGCGCTTGCGGCTTCGACCTATGGCGTGGGCGAGCTCATGCTTCGCGCGGTTCGCACGGGCGCAAAGACTATCTATATTGGTTTGGGCGGCAGTGCCACCAACGATGGTGGCGCCGGCATGCTGCAGGCGCTGGGCGCGCGTGTGGTCGATGATCAGGGATGCGATGTCGCCCCCGGTCTTGCCGGCCTTGAGCAGGTGGCGAGCGTTGATCTGGCGCCCGCGCTGCAGGCTTTGGATGATGCTCGTATCGTTGTGCTTTCCGATGTCGAGAATCCGCTCGTGGGGCGTCGAGGCGCACTGGCGGTGTTCGGCGGGCAGAAGGGCCTGCCGGTGGATGATGTCGAGGTGCTGCGCAGATACGACGGCTGGATGGTCGGCTACGGTCGCTTGCTCGATGCGGCGATTGCCAGAGCTCGAGCCCAGGGGTTGTTGCGCACACCCGAGGGTGCTCGGACATTTGGCTCGGTGCTCGGAGTGCCCGGTGCCGGTGCCGCAGGCGGCCTGGGTGCCGCGCTGCTGGCGCTCGGGGCGGAGCTGCGTTCGGGCGTGGAGACGGTGTTCGATCTCGTGGGGTTTGACGAGCGCGTGCGCGATGTCGACCTGGTCATAACGGGCGAGGGCAATATGGATGAGCAGTCCGCCGCCGGTAAGGCGCCGGTGGGTGTGGCCCGTCGTGCGAAGCGATATGGCAAGCCGGTGATTGCTGTCGTGGGCGGTCGCGCTGATAACCTGGATGCGGTGTATGGGCAAGGCATCGACCTTGTACTGCCGATTTGCCGCAAACCCATGGGCCTGGAACAGGCACTCGATCCGCAAGAAGCCACAACCAACCTCATCTGCGCCGGCGAAGCGGCCGCTCGATCCTACGACCTTGGCCGTATCTAAAACCCATCCCCTCGATAAGTCGCGGTGAAATACGGAGCGTTTTTGCCTTTAAGGGGCCAATTCAGTCCGTATTCCACCGCAACTTCGAGAATGGCCATTCGAGGTTGACCGCCTTGTGCCTTGGGTCGGACCGTTTGCCACGAAATGCGGCCATCTACTACGTTAAACCGGCCACCTTCGACCATCCCGGAATTTGCAAAAACAAAACCGACGCTCCTATAAGTTGTCAAGAGGCAGTTTGCGGGAGCGCTCTCTCCAATTCGCACAGGAGCTCGTAATAC
>NZ_JBDMSK010000015.1:0-48504 GCF_039758815.1 Collinsella aerofaciens
GTATTACGAGCTCCTGTGCGAATTGGAGAGAGCGCTCCCGCAAACTGCCTCTTGACAACTTATAGGAGCGTCGGTTTAATTCAATATGATTTCGCCATCGCCACACTCGTCCCGGGAACGCTACAATCGAGGACACGATTATTCGTCCATCCAAAGGACCGTCCTTGAACCTGAGCAGGTCTAAAATCAACGCGCTTCTGGCACTCGCGCTCTTCACCTTCGCCTTCCTTGCCGCCGAGTTTCGCTTCGACGTCAACGTCGGGCTGCTCGCCGGTGCCGAACGCGTTGTGATCGCACAGGGCTTTATTCTGGGCGCCAGCGTGATCGGCTTTATCGGATATGCACCACTGCTCGGTCTCGCCCAACGCAAAGGCCAGCCCCAGGCAGTTGTCAGCGCCGCCGTTCCCATCGCCATCCTGGGATTGACCCAGATCCAGTCCCCCACGGGTTCGCTTGCCCTCGAGATTCTTGGCTGCCTCGCATTCCTCGGACTCGGCCTGTTGGGCGCCGCTACGCACTACGCCTTTTCACTGGCGTTTCAAGACGATCCCAAGCTCGCCACCGGCGCGGGAGCGGCCTATGCCGCGGGCATCCTGATGCAGTTCGCCGTCAACCTGCTCAATTGCGGCGGCATCGCAGAGCTCATCGTCCTTGGCACAGTGACTATCGCCATCTCCGCCCTCAGCGCCGTTCCCCTAAAGGCTGCCGAGAGTCCCAATCCCACCGTCAGCCCCTTTGCCGAGCCCTCACACGCCCTCGCCAAGCAGGCGTGCTGGAGTATCGCGCTCGTCATGATTCTCGCCTGCCTGTTCTCGACGCTCGATAACGTCGTCACGTTCTCCAACGCCCACGGCACCATCGCCGTACAGACCTGGCCGCGCCTCTTTTTGGCGGCGAGCGGTCTCGTCGCCGGTATCGTCTTTGATCTTGCCGAGCGTCGCTACATGGGTCTCATCATGCTCGGCGTCACGGTACTTTCCACCATCTCGATCTTGGCCGTGGAAGCCGGCGCCGATCCCAACCTGGGCCTTGTCGTCTTTTACCTGAGCTCGGGCTTTTTTGTCACGTTCTTTACTGCCACCTTTACACAGCTGGCACCGCGCATGCATACGCCCGCACTGTGGGCTGGCATGGGCCGCGCAGCCAACAACGTGTGCGCGTTCACTACGTCGGGCATCTCGCTGGCACTTGTGACCTCGGGCAATGTCGCCATCATCATGATCGGCGCGCTCATGCTGCTTGTGGCGGCAAGTGTGGCGTTTGTAGCCGCGGGCCTGTTCCGCCTGCCCCAAACCGAGCAGGAGCGCGAGCGCGAGCAACTGGCAGAAGAAGCACTCGCCGCCCCCACCATCGAGGAGCAACGCCAGGCCTTCATCGCCAACCACGCTCTCACCCCGCGCGAAGTCGACGTGCTCATAGCCGTGACCCAGGATGAACGCCCGCTCAAGCAGGTCGCCGAGGAGCTCGGTATCTCGATGCGCATGGTGCAGCGCCACCTGAGCTCTATCTACCAAAAGACCGACACGCAGACGCGCGCCGGCCTCACCAAAGCCTTCCCCTCCGCCTAAAACAAAAACCACCGCAAAGGTGCCCGTCCCCTTTGTGGTGGTTTGAACGACACGGCAGCTCTCTCCACCAGTTTGTCTCAATCTGTAACATCTAGACCCCAAATAGCAGGCCAGCTGTTACAGATTTAGATTTCCCCACTCGGCTCCGCGTTTTATCTAAATCTGTAACAGATAGAGACGATTTAACCACCCAGATGTTACAGATCGAGACAGTAAAGGAAACTAAGCGGTGCCCGCCCTTGAGTTTTTTGAGCACCCTTGAGTTCTTTGAGCATCTTTGAGTTTTTTGAGCAGCGTTGAGTTCTTTGAGCGCGCAGCCGGCAGTGATACCTTCCAGCCTCCTCCGCCTAAAGCAAAAACCACCACAAAGGTGCCTGTCCCCTTTGTGGTGGTTTTGACCATCTAGCCTTCGAGCTGAGCTACTTTGTAGCGGTAGGCGGCGGCGATGACGTCTTTACAGCCCTCGCGGCCCAGCTTGGCGCGGTTGACAACGATATCCTTGCCGCTCGTCATCTTCCACTTTCCGGCGCTGTAGCGCTTGTAGAACGCCTCGCGCGCCTTCTGCTGCTGCTTGACCAGCTTGGCGCCCTTCTTTTTGTTGAGGCCACGCTTCTTGCGCACGATCTCGACGCGGTCCTCAAAGGGTGCGGTCACCAACACGGCAATGTGGTTGGGGTTGTTACGCAACAGGTAATCGGACAGGCGACCTTCGATAATGCAGCTCTCGGTCTCACCCAGATCCAAAATCACCTGGCTCATCTTTTGGAACAACTTATCCGAGTACGAGCGCACATCGTAGCGGTCGGGCAGAAAAGCCATGTTCTCCACGGCCAGGCGCTCGTCGTAAGCGGCCATCTTGTCGAGCGACTCGCCCGCGCGCAGCGACGCACGCACCAGCAGCTCGTTATCGTACAGCGGAATCCCCAGCTCATCGGCAAGGATACGACCAATCTCGTGGCCCTCGGCGCCAAAGTCGCGCGCGATGGTAATGACCACAGGACTCTTCTTGTTCTCCAGATCGCTCATCGCGATTCCTTTCTCTATGTGACAAAGGGACAGTCCCTTTGTCACATTCTACGCTGCCACAATACGACGTTGATACGCTCGGACCAGCAGCGAGATACCAAAGTTGAGCACAAAGTACATCGCAAACACCAGGCCGTAGAGCATAAGCACCTGCGACAGATCGATCGCGTGGGCCATCACGACGTTGGCCGTGTACATGAGCTCGGCCACGTTAATGCCCGAAAGATACGAGCTGTCCTTGATGACGGTCGTGCACTGGCTAAACAGCGCCGGAATGATCGTCTTAAACGTCTGGGGCAGAATGATGTAGCGCATGGTGGCAAAGAAGCCAAAACCCTGGCTCTGCGCTGCCTCAAACTGGCCGCGCGGAATCGAGTTGAGGCCTCCGCGCACAATCTCGGCCATAACAGCGCTGGTAAACAGCGTAAAGGCGATGGTCGAAATCACAATGTCCAAACCCTGCACCGTAAAGTAGATAAACAGGATCCACAGCAGGTTTGGCGTGCAACGGAACAGCTCGATATAGGCGCTCACCAAAATACGGAATGGACGGGGCGCATAACTTTTAACGAGCGCCAGCACCGTGCCAAAGATGAGCGAGAAAAAGATCGACAGCGCCGAGATCTCGATCGTCTTAACAAAGCCGCCCCAAATGTAGAGCAGGTTGGTCGCGTTGAAGATTTCCATGCGCTAGGCCTCCTCTACGTTGTCGAGCCCCAGCTCGGCCAGGCTCACACCGCGCGGACGCTCCTTGGAGCGGCGCTCGAGCCACTGCACCAGTATGGCGAGCGGAAAGCAGATGATGAAGTACATAAGGCAGCAGACGATGTATCCCTGCAGGTAACCGTACAGACTCACAAAGTTGTCGGAACGGTACATAAGGTCGCCGCCGGCCACAAGCGCCAGCACCGACGTATTCTTGACCAGGTTGAGCGCCTGGTTGCACAGCGGCGGCAGAATGATCTTGAATGTCTGGGGCAGTACGATGTACCAGTACGCCTGCGCACGGGTGAAGCCCTGGCTCTGGGCCGCCTCCATCTGACCGCGCGGAACCGCCTCGATACCAGTGCGGATGACCTCCGAAATGTAGGCCGCGTGATACAGACCCACGCCCAAGAAGCCCAGCACGAACGGCGCGATGCGCACCGGCTGGTCGGCACCGGTTATGGCCTGCAAAAACTGCGGACCGGCCATGTACATAAAGAGCACCTGCACGGGCAACGGGGTGTTCTGGTAAAACTCCACGTACACGCGGCTTATGGCGCGCAGCAAGCGCGAGCGAGTGGTAGAGAACACGCCCAGCAGCGTGCCCAGCACCAGCGACAACAGCAGGCCGGCAACGACCACTTGCAGCGTCACGCCAAAGCCCTCCCAGAAGGGCCCCATATTTTGAAATGTCGTCGACCAACGGTCGGCGTCAAATAATCCTTCGAGCATTTGATTCCTTCCTTGGACGATGCGCCTATACAAGACCCCAGGTCTTGACCTCTTGGTCGAGCCAGCCGTCGGCCAGGCGATCGCAAATCACCTGATCGACCACGGCCGAAAGGTCGCAGCCCTTCTTGGTCGCCACGCCGTAGCCCTGCTCGCCAAACTTGACCTCGGGCTGCAGCAGCTCAACGGTCTCGTTCATGTAACCGGCCAGCGTGGAGCGGTCCATGGCAAAGACGTCGATATTGCCGGCGTCGAGTGAGCTCTTGATGATGGGATAGCCGCTAAAGGCCCTAAACTCGGGCTTACAGCTAAAGCCGTTGTCCTTGATCATCTGCTCAATCAGGCCCTGCGTGGTAGCACCCTGGCTCACGCCAATGACCTTGCCGTCCAGGTCCTCAATCGAGGTAAAGCCCGAACGCTTCTTGACCATGAGTCCCACGTAGTCGGTGCGGTACGGCGTCGAGAAATCCCAGCTCTTCTTGCGCTCGTCGGTGATGGTGTAGGTCGCCGCGACCACGTCAAGTTGGCCGTTATCGATCAGCGGGCCGCGCGTCTTGGGCGTTACGTCGGTAAACTCGACAAGCTCCTGGGCGCGGGCTTCCTTGTAGCTCACGCCGAAGACGGCAGCGGCGATCTGGTAGCACAAATCGACTTCCATGCCCTCAAAGCGGCCCTTGGCGGTGTCGTAATAGCCATAGCCGGGAACGTCCTTCTTAACGCCGGCATTCAGATGGCCACGCGACTTGATGGCCGCGAGCTTGGACCCCTTGTCGGAGCCCTCGCCACTGGTGGAGTTGCCGCAACCGGTAAGCGCGGTCCCCGTCAGCGCAAGCATGCCGGCACCAGCCAGCTGCAAAAAGTGACGGCGCGACACGGCCGCCCTCGTCATATCCGTCATGTCCATCACCGTGCCTAGTGCAGAATCTTGGACAGGAACTCGCGGCAGCGCGGGTTCTCGGGGTTATCGAAGAAGTGCTCGGGCGTGCCCTCCTCCAGGATGCGGCCGTCCTCCATAAAGATGACGCGGTCGGCCACCTGGCGCGCAAAGCCCATCTCGTGCGTCACGCAGATCATGGTGATGTCCTCCTGCGCGAGCTCAATCATAACGTCCAGAACTTCCTGGACCATTTCGGGGTCGAGCGCCGAGGTCGGCTCGTCAAACAGGATGATGGGCTGCTTGGTGCACAGGGCACGGGCGATGGCAATGCGCTGCTGCTGACCGCCCGAGAGATTCTGCGGATACTCGCCGGCCTTATGCGCCATGCCGACGCGCTTGAGCGCGGCGATGGCGATCTCGGTCGCCTCCTCCTTGCTCTTCTTTTGCAGCTTGATGGGCGCGAGCGTCAGGTTGCCCAGCACCGTCATGTTGGGATACAGGTTGAACTGCTGGAACACCATGGAACTATACTTGCGAGCCATCTCCAGGTGATTCTTTTTGGTGAGCGGCGTACCGTCGATGACGACCTCGCCCGATGTGGGCTCCTCCAGATAATCGACGCAACGGATGAGCGTCGACTTACCCGAACCGGAAGGCCCGATCATTACGAGCTTCTCGCCGCGCTTGACGGTGAGGTTGATATCTTTGAGCACATGCAGGTCGCCAAAGTACTTGTTGAGATGCTTGATCTCGATCATGTCTGCCATGAATGTCCCTTCCCTGCGTTTACACGAGTTGAACTATTGTACGGAAAGAACCACGTTTCCGCAGCCCACACTACATTCCCGTAAAGAACCCGCAACCTTTAACCCACTCATTGGGGACAGACTTAAATGAGTACCCACTCATTGGGCACTCATTTAAGCCTGTCCCCAATGAGTGCCCAGCCCAGCAAAAGGGGCGCGACCGCAATGGTCACGCCCCCTCAACATCAACTATGTACCGCTCGGCCCCTACGCGAGTTTGGCGCCGACGATCTTTGCTGCTGCCGGCTTGTCGAAGTTACCGCCGGTGGCCTTGCCCAGAGCGCCCATGACCTGGCCCATCTGCTTCTTAGAGGTCGCGCCCAGCTCGGCGATAACCTGCTCGATCAGGGCCTCGAGCTCCTCGCCCGAAACCTGCGCGGGCAGCAGGCTCTCCAAGATCTTGACCTGCTCGGTCAGGTTGTCGGTACGCTCCTGGTCGGTACCGGCCTTAATGGACATCTCCAGCGTCTCGCTCGTCTGCTTAATCAGACGCTTGATCATGCTGTTGACGTCTTCCTCGGTCACATCGCGGCGCTCGTTGACCTCGATGTTCTTCACCTCGGCCTTAACCTGGCGAATGATAGACAGGCGAACCTTGTCCTTGGCCTTCATGGCCGCAATCATTTCCTTCTGCAGTTCTTCGTTGGTCATCTGCAAATCCTCCTCAATAGTGCGGGCGGCACTCGCACGGGCGCCGCCCCATGATTACTTAGTCGTCGACGAATCGTCGGTCGAACTCTTGGTGACGCCCTTCAGGCTGACGTTGTACGGCACGTCCTTGGGCATGGGGTTAACGGTGATGTCGGCGTCCTTCTTGTACTGCTCCAGCCACTCGCTGTACGCAGTGCTTGCCGCCTGCGTCTTCACCACGTTGGAGACGTACTTCTTGATGTCCTTGGGCACCTGCTTAATGTCATCGACCTGATTATCGACATGGAAGTAGTCGGTGCACTTGATGATGTGATAACCATAGGTCGACTCGACGACGTCGCTCACATCGCCCTTGTTGAGTCCCTCGAGCGCCGCCTGGTAGCTGTCGACGAAGGTGGTGAGCTTGTCCCAGCCCACATCGCCCTTCTTCTCCTTGGAGCCGGTGTCGTCGGAATACTGCTCCACGGCGTCCTCAAAGCTCAGCTCGCCGGAGTTGATCTTGTCCAGGCACTCCTGTGCCTTGGCCTTGGCGGCGGCCTTGTCCTCGTCGGAAGCGTCGGAATCGACCTTGATCAGGATATTCGACGAACGACGGGCATCGTTGTAGTTGGACAGGTTCTCATTGATGTAATCGACAATCTCGCTGTCCTTGGGCTTGCTGGTGGGTGCCACGGCATCCTTGAGCTTCTGCTGCGCCAGGCTCTCCTTGAGCGAATCCTTGTAGGTGTCCTCGGTGTAGCCGTAGGTCTTAAGCGTCTTCTTAAAGGTCTTGGCGCCGCCCGCGCTCTTGCACGCGTCCTTCCAGGCCTTCTCGACCTCCTCGTCCGACACCGTCACACCGTTCTCCTTCTGTGCCTGCTGAAGCAGAATCTGCTGCGTGTAGGAGTCGATGAGTTGCTTGCGGTACTTCTTGGGCGTGAGGTCATTGTCGACCAGGTACTGCGCCCAGTCCTTGTCCTTGGTGTAGCCGTAGGACGTGCGCATGCTCATGATCTGCTTGGTCACGGTGTCCTCGGTGAGGTTGGTGCCGTTGATAGTGGCAGCCACACCACCAGTGAGCTTATAGCCCGAGCTGGCGCTTTCGGTCTGCGACATCAGGCCGGAGCACGCCATGGCCGAGACGGAGAGCAGCATCGCCAGCACGCCGATGACCACCAGGACAATCTTGACGGTCTTGGACACATAGGTCTTGCGCTGCTTCTTGCGAGAGCTGGAGGCGGCGCGGGACCGTTGCTCGGACGTCGGCGCGACCTCGGGGTTCTTTTTCTTATTTGCCATGTTTGGCCTTTCGCATCACGAATCGAACAAACGCCATTGTGTCACAACGCAGCCCCCGCGACACACCTGGTGCATGGGGGACAGGTTAATCTGCACCATTTTGGTGCAAAGGGGACAAGTCTGGCAGTTGGCAGTTAGGGACGTTCCTTTTCTGCCGGCAGTTAGGGACAGTCCCCAAATGCCGACTTAGAAGTGGCGACGGATGGCGTCGACCATGCCTTGGGGCGTGGTCTGGCCGAGTACATCGGTTGCAGCGTCGGTGTCCATAAAGATATTCATGAGTGCCTGAAGCGCCTCGACCTGACCGCCCGGCTCGGCAATGCCCAGGTTGATGATGATCTGCGCCGGCACCGGGGCGCCCATGCCCGCCATCGCGTTGAACGTCACAGGTGTGACGGGCTTTACCACCGCGATATAGGGCTTGGCCACAAATCCCGGATCGGTATGCGGAATGGCGATGTTTGCCGCCGGCATGGCGAGACCCGTGGGATAGGCGTCCTCGCGCGTGCGGACGGCGTTAAGCCAACCCTCGGCAATGTAGCCGCGCGGGGCAAGCTCACCCTCGAGCCGCGCAAACACCTCGCCCGGCGTCGCGCACTCCCAATCAAAAAACACTAGCTCAGGCGTAAACAGCGCTTCGTTATCCGCCATGCGCTCACCTCTCTCACCTAGTCACCTGGGACGTTCTTAAACGACTAGTCATTCAAGAACGTCCCCAATGACTAGTCGTTTAAGAACGCCCCCAATGACTACCTAAAACAAAGGATGGCCACTTGCGCCTTGGCGCCAATGACCACCCTGACTACTCGGCTAAATTGTACTGTGCGCCGCTAGCCGCGAGGCGCATCAATTGCGACCTTGCCGCTCTCCAGCACGTGGACGCGGCCGTCGGCGAGCATCTGAACAACCTCGGGATACAGCACGTGCTCGATCGCGTGGATGTGCTCCTCGAGCGTATCGACGTCCCAACCCTCCTCAACAGCCAGCGCACGCTGGGCGATGATGGGGCCGTTGTCGTAGATCTCGTTGGCAAAGTGCACGGTCACGCCGGTCACCTTGACGCCGCGAGCAAACGCATCGTCAATCGCATGGGCGCCGGTAAAGCTCGGCAGCAGCGCCGGGTGTAGGTTGACCACGCGATTGGGAAACGCTGCCAGCAGCGGCGTGTGCACCATGCGCATGTAGCCGGCCATCACCACGTACTCGCAGCCGCGCTCGAGCAGCTCATGCGCGATGATCTCGTCGGCCGCGATGGGGTCGGCATAAACATCCTTGGACAGCGTGAGTGTCTGGATGCCCGCGCGCTCGGCACGCTGCAGGCCCTTGGCCGAAGGACGGCTCGACACCACAAGCTCAATCGAGGCTTTGAGCTTGCCGGCGGCGATCAGGTCGATCAGCGCCTGCAGGTTGGTACCCGAACCGCTGATAAGCACGCCGATCTTGAGCGGCTCAGCCGTATCGGTGCCGGTCGGTCGGGTGTAGGGCACAAAGCCCAGGCCCTCGGCGGCAGCCATCTGCTCGTTAGCGCTCATCGGAGTACACGACCTTACCGGAACCCTCGACGCACTCGCCCACGCGGAACGGCTTCTCGCCCAGCGCGACCAATGCCTCGGTCACGGCAGCCTCGTCCTCGGGGGCGACGATCAGGCACAGGCCGACGCCCATGTTGAAGGTCTTGCATGCCTCGTTGGGCGCGAGCTCGGCCTGACGCGACACGTAGGTGATGACGGGCGGAACATCCCAGCCCATCTGGGCGCCGTTGCGTGTGACCACGGCATCGACGTCGTCGGCGAGCGCGCGGTTGAGGTTCTCGGTAATACCGCCGCCGGTGATATGGGCAATGGCATGAACGTTGGCGCCACCGTGGAGCAGTTCAAGAATCGGCTTCACATAAATGCGCGTGGGAGCCAGCAGAGCGTCGGCCAGCGAAGCACCGCCGAGCTCCTCGAGCGGACGGCTCAGCTCCTCGGCCTTAGCAGCAGCCTCGGGCGTGCCCGGCTTAATGCCGTCGACGCCGATGACCTTGCGCACGAGTGAGTAGCCGTTGGAGTGCACGCCGGTGGAGGGCAGGCCCAGGATCACATCGCCGGGGCGAACGTTCGCGGGGTCGAGCATCTTGGGACGATCGACAACACCCACAGTAAAGCCGGCGAGGTCGTAGTCGGCCGGAGCCATAACGCCCGGGTGCTCGGCCATCTCGCCGCCCACGAGCGCGCAGCCCGCGAGCTTGCAGCCGTCGGCCACGCCCTTGATGATCTTTGCCATGTGCTCGGCCTCAATGTGACCGATGGCAACGTAATCCAGGAAGAACAGCGACTCGGCGCCCGAAGCCAAAATGTCATTGACGCACATGGCGACCAGGTCCTGGCCCACCGTCTCGTGACGGTCCATGATCTGAGCGAGCACGAGTTTGGTGCCCACGCCGTCGGTGCCGCTGATCAGGATCGGGTCTTCCATATCCTTAAGCGCGGCGGCCGAGAACAGGCCACCAAAGCCACCGATGCCGCCGATAACCTCGGGGCGGTTGGTGTCCTTGACCATCTGCTTAATAGCGTCGACGGCGCGGCCACCCTCGGCGGTATCGACGCCGGCGTCCTCGTACGTCACATGCTTGCTGTCGCTCATCTGAGCCTTCCTCTCCCACTACCGTGGCGCCGCACAGGCGCCAAACGGTGCTCATAGTTGCGTTCATTTCGGCGCACGCCATAACGGCACGCGCCGTCATATCAACAAAACAGCAGGTAAAACCTACCAAAATAAACCTGTCCCTACATGGCAGGCTTTAGGCCTCGCCGTGCTCCTCTTCCCAGCTGCGGTCGTCGTATTTCTCGACCACGGCGTCGTCGTCAAAGTGCAGCGGCTTGTCCAGGTTGCGGGGCTTAAAGCCCTCCATGAACTTGTCGCGGCCAAAGCTCTCGGGAATCGCCACGGGGTAGCGTCCGGTAAAGCACGCATCGCAGTAACCGCCCTTGGGCATGACCTTCAGCAGGCCCTCGACCGAAAGGAAGGCCAGCGAATCGGCGCCAATGTACTCGCAAATCTCGTCGACCGTCTTGTTGGCGCTGATAAGCTGCGACTGCACGTCGGTATCGATACCGTAGAAGCACGGCCAGATGACCTCGGGCGAGTTAATGCGGATATGAATCTCCTTGGCGCCGGCGTTGCGCAGCATCTTGACGAGCTGCACCATGGTGGTGCCGCGCACAATGGAGTCGTCGATGACGACCAGGCGCTTGCCCTCGATGTTGTCACGCAACGGGTTGAGCTTCATACGCACGCCCATGGCACGCAGCTCCTGCGTAGGCTCGATAAACGTACGGCCCACATAGCGGTTCTTGATGAGGCCCTCGCCAAAGGGAATGCCGCTCTCGTGCGAATAGCCCTCCGCGGGCGGCAGGCCGGAGTCGGGCACGCCGATGACCAGGTCGGCCTCGACGGGCTCCTCATGTGCCAGCTGACGACCCATGTCATAACGGCAGGCGTAGACGCTCTTGCCGTTCATGATGGAGTCGGGACGAGCGAAGTAGACCTGCTCAAAGATGCAGTTAGCAGGCTCTTCGGCGGCAGGCACGCCCTGCTCGGACACAAGGCCCTCGGCGCTGATGCGCAAAATCTCACCGGGACGGACGTCGCGGACGTACTCGGCGCCCACAATGTCGAGCGCACAAGTCTCGGAGGCGACGACCCAGCCGCCGGCGCGGGTGACATGGGTGGTGGCGTCGACCGTCGCGGCGCCGTCCTGCGACGGCAGCTGCGAAACGGATGCGGCATCGGCCTGGTCCAGGCCCTCGTCCACCAGCTTGCCCAGCACGAGCGGGCGAATGCCGTGCGGATCGCGGAATGCGTAGAGCGCCTGCTCGTTGATGAGCGTCATGGCGTAGCCGCCGCGCACGAGCTCCATGGTCTTGCGAATGCCCTCGCGCAGATGGCCTGTACGCTGAGTAAAGTAGCCGATGAGTTTAGTCGCGACCTCGGAATCCGAGTTGGAGAGGAACGGCACGCCCAGCTCGATCAGCTGGCGGCGCAGCTCGTCGGTGTTGACGAGGGTGCCGTTGTGCGCGAGCGCGATAATGACGCTATTGATGGTAGAGAGGTGCGGCTGAGAGGCTTCCCAGCTCTTGGCGCCGGCGGTGCCATAGCGCACATGACCCACGGCCAGCTGACCGGAGAGCGTCGACAAGTCGGCATTGGAGAACACACGGTCGAGCAGGCCCAGATCCTTGCGGACCATAACCGTACCGCCGTCACCAACAGCGATTCCCGCCGATTCTTGGCCACGGTGCTGCAGTGCACGCAGGCCAAAGTACGTCAGTCGAGCCACGTCGCGATCGGGCGCCCAGACACCAAAAACGCCGCATTCCTCATGCAGCTGGTCGGAGTCCGGATCATACGTCGACATGGCGTTCACCTGTCCCGCGGAACGCTCGGCCGCGCGGATGGTTTCTTGAGACATGGCATCCCCTCAGAGCCTCGTATTTTGGCGTTACCCGCCTTATTATACGCACGGCGCGACACGCTCCCCCGCGCATGAGCAGCGCTTTTTAAAAGCCCACCGAGCTAATAATCCGTTTTGCGGCCAAACATTTTATCGGTCTGCCCAGTGCAAGCGCCCGCGCTCCCAGATGGCCGCCACGTCCACCGTTGGGGATTACAAAGTTGCAATTGGGACGTTCGTCCTGTCTTTTGGCAGGTCGGCGGCGTATCCTTATAACCTACAACAAAGCGAGAAAGGTTCTGTATGAATCGAAACGAACTCGACCCCAGCGTCCCCAGCGCCACGGAGGTCAAGAAGATCCCCCTCGTCATTAAGGTGTACGCCGTCCTGTGCATCCTGTCCGGCTTGGGCACGCTCCCGTCGGTCGCCGCCTTTATGTGGCAGGTCATTACCGCGCTCATCAACGGCAACGCCGCCGAAAAGCTCGGCGACAACACGCTCGTCGCGGTTGGACTCATCGTCGCCGGCATCATGCTCTCTGCGGCAAGTGCCGTCATCCTGATCATCTTTGGCCTGGACCTTATCAAAAACCAGCGCCGCAACGCCGCCCGCCTGTCCTACATCCTTATCGCATTTACCGTCGTCGAGCTTTTGGTCGACGTGATGCTCCAAGGCATCGGACCCTTCCTGCTGCGCCCCGCCGTCCAGCTCGTCATCCTCATCGCACTTTCGGCCACCGTCGACCCCACGCTGCGCCAGGAGCGCGAACTCCAGCGCCGCCTGCAGGAGATGCTCGACCGCGACGCCGCGGACGAGGGCATGCTCGGCCGCGATGAAACCGGCGAGGGCTACATCAAGCTCAACTACTTCAACCTGTTCTGGGTATTCTTCGTCTGCAGCGTGTTAGGTCTCATTCTCGAGGAAGTCTGGCATATGGTCGTCGTCGATCCCGGCGTCTATCAGGACCGTGCCGGTATGCTATTTGGCCCCTTTAGCCCCATCTACGGATTTGGCGCGGTGCTCATGACCATGGCGCTCAACCGCTTCTATAAAAAGAATCCTCTGATCATTTTCCTGGTAAGTGCCCTGATCGGCGGCGCTTTCGAGGTGTTCGTGGGCTGGTTTATGCAGACCTCATTTGGCGTGGTCTCGTGGAGCTACTCGCACATGAAGCTGTTCGGCATGCCCGACCCACTCGCCGTCCTTACGGGCGGACGCACCTGCACGGGCTTTGCCTGCCTGTGGGGCCTGGGTGGCCTTATCTGGATCAAGCTGCTGCTGCCGAGGCTGCTCAAGCTCATCAACATGATTCCGTGGAAAAGCCGCTACTCGGCTACCGTCATCTTTACCGTCATTATGCTGGTCGACGGCGTCATGACGCTACAGTCGCTCGACTACTGGTACCAGCGCGTCAACGGCACGGAGCCGGATATTCCCGTCGCGCAGTTCTACGGCAAGTATTTCGATAACGACTACATGGAAAACCGCTTCCAGAGTATGACCATGAGCCCCAAGGATGCGACGCGCGTGTAGCGCCACGCAATGCCGAGATTTTCCAACACACAGAAATGCCCGCTGGCAGACTGATGGACTGCCAGCGGGCTTTTTGTTGGTGAGCGCTGCTGCCGGCCTTACGCCTCGCGCTCGACCTCGCTCACACACTCATTTTTGATGGTACCGACGAGCGCCTGCAGTGCGTCGACCACATGCGGGCGAATGTCCCCGCCAATGAGTACGAGCATGATGTCGTCGCCCACGGCGAGCTCGCCGCTCGCCAGCCACACGCGCACATAGCCGATACCCGGCATCGCGCGCGTTGCCTCGATAGCAGCCTGCACCTTTTCGGCATCGAAGCCAAACACCATGCCGCCCACCTTATGTCCAGGCGCCACACCATCTGTCTCGACCCCACGCACCTCGGACTTAGGCGTCGCACGCACCACGCCATTGTGTGCCAGGTACATCCCACAATCAGCCGCCGAAACATCGGCCTTGGCTTCGCGCAGCCAGGCATCAACCGAAGGCATCGATTTGCCACTTTCAAGCATCATTTCTCCTTTTTACTGTCGTCGAGTAGCTCATTTGGGACGGGGCCCTTTTAGCCACTCTCGAACAACTTATTCCTCGACCGGTGTGAGCACCATGACTGCACGCGTATTGCTAAATGACAGCGAACGACAGGTCACAAGCGTTACGACCTTGGTTGCCGAAGCGGCACGATCGGTGGCATCGCTCGCCACGGCAGAGGCACCGTCGAGCATCTCGGACAGGTAGTTCTTGAGCCCGTCGTCGCCCTCAAAATTGGGCGTGCGCGCCTTGGCATACGTGTCCTCGACCACTTTGGTCGCCAGCGGACGCAGCTTATAGGTGGCGTCGCGCGTGATGTAATACACGTACTCTATGCTGTCGAACGTCGCCTGATCGGTCGTGTCCGAGATCACATTGAACATCGATCCGTCGTTCATGTGGTGACCATAGATCGTAGTCTGCTGATCCACCATTCCCGGCGCGGTGTCATCGCTATCCAGGAAAATGGCCCCAGATGCATTGGCCGTACCGTCGAACAGCGTGTTGAGGTATTTGGAGTTGTTGTTGGTCTGCACCACGGGATAGTTTATGTTGGTTCCCGGCACATAAATCCAACCCACAATCTCGGGGTTTGTCTGAGCAAGCGCATCGAAGTCGATAGTCGGCACGCCGCTGGCGTCCTTATCGCTTACATATTGCTTCTCGATTTTCTGATACGACTCGCTCGCCTGCTTGTAGCCAATCTGTGCATTGATAAAGATAGCGGCGGCGGCGACAATCAGACCGATGCCCACGATAATAAGCAGAATAGGAATGATGGAGCGGCGCTTTTTACGTGGCGGCTCGGTGTAGTCCGACGGCGTGGCATGCGATGAAGACCGGGGCGGCTTCTTAGCGGTGCTATAAGATGAAGGTCGATATGCAGCCGGCGCGTCCTGTCGACGATGCGTCGCCGGTGTCACGGGGCGCGGCGCGCGCGGCTGCTGAGGAGAGGATGCCCGACCCTGCTGCGCCGCATGGGCAGCACCCGGCTTCGATGGATCGGGAATCCGAGAAGCCGAAAAACGCTTTCCCTGATAGTCGGACATGGCTCTCCTTATGCTGCAAATGGACTGGCAGAGCGCTTAGGCGTCAGCCATCTCTTGCTTCATCTTCTCGATAACCTTGCGGTACTCGGGGTCGCATGCGCCCAGAATCTGCGTGGCGTAAATGGCAGCGTTCTTGGCACCGTTGATGGCCACACAGGCAACGGGCACGCCCGAAGGCATCTGCACCATCGACAGCAGTGAGTCCATACCACCCAGATCGCTCGTCTTCATAGGCACGCCGATGACCGGCAGCGGCGTAAACGCAGCCACGACACCGCCCAGGTGAGCAGCCTTGCCAGCGGCAGCGATAATCACCTTGATGCCGCGGTCGGCAGCAGTCGAGGCCCACTCATGGACCTTCGCCGGCGTGCGATGCGCGCTTGCAATCACGAGCTCATAGGGCACGCCCAGTGCCTCGAGCTCGGCGGTGCAACCTTCCATAACGCCCAGATCGGACTTGGAGCCCATGATGATCCCGACAACCGGCTTCTGATCTGCCATAAACAAAGACCTCCTGTTGAGAGCGGTGACGCGGCATTTCCGCGACCCTTAACTACTGAGAGTAGTATAGCTGCTCCCGTCCCTGCGGTCTCTGTGGCGCTTCGCGGGCGGGCCAGGCTTTATCTTCACTCCGGTTGCTTCGCAAAGTCGTTCAGATAGAGCCTGGCCCGCCCGCGAAGCGCCCTGCGACCTACCGGATATTGCCATGACGTACGTTGGCTGAAATAATAAAGCAATGCCCGCCGTCCTTGACGGAGCGGCGGGCACGTTTGCTTAGTTGTCGCTGGGACTACTTAGCCTTGCTGCGACGATGGAAGAAAGCGCCGATCGCGGCGATGATGGCGCCAAGACCACCGACGGCCGCGACGGTCGCCGCCGTCTGGTCGCCGGTATTGGGGATCGCCGAACCGCTCTTCTTGCTGCCCTGGGCCTTGTCGCCTGCGGGCTTGCCCGCCTGGTTGCCGCCGTTTGAGCCATTGCCGGAACCCTGGTTGCCCGAGCCGCCCTGGTTGCCGGAATCGGCATCCTTGAGGCTCTCAATGGCCAGCTTGAGCTGGTCATAGGCCGCCTGGAGCTGGATGTCGGAAGCATTCTCATCACCCAAGACGTCCTCGGCGTAGGTAATGGCATCCGTCAGGGCCTTGACAGACTCGTCCGTCTTGCCCCTGGTGTCAGTCTCCTTCGCCTGCTTGACCAAGGCCTTGAGCTGCTTCTTGGTCGGGTTCTCGACCGGGGTCACCGGAGTCTTCTCAAGCGCGTCGCGAGCACTCTCGAGTGCCTTGAGTGCCTGGTCGACCTCGTCCTGCGTGGCGTTCTCGTCGTTCAGGATGGCGCGGGCGCTCGCCAAGGCGTTCTGGAACGCGGTCCAGGAAGCCTCGGTGTAGTCGCTGGCCTTAAGGTCGCCGGCTGCAACCTCGGCATCAACCTTTTCAATCGCGGCAGTGAGGTCGTCCTTCGCCACCGGATTGGGAACGGCCGTACCGTAGAACTTGAGCTCCGCCATGCTGCAGTAGGCGTCAACGCTGCCACCGCCGGCGTGGAGCACCTTGACGGTCACGTAGCGACCGCGCGCGGCACCAAAGCTCATCTGCTTCCAGTCGCCACGGTCGGTGAGCACGCGGCCGTCGTTGTCGAAGGTAAACGTACCCATCGACGTGGCGGTGCCCATCTCATAACCGTCGGCGGTGTCGGAAACCAGCACCTCGGCCTCAAAGATATCGCCGTTCGTGCCGCCGTCCTGGCGCGGCAGGAACGTGACGTCGGTGAGATCGTAGTCGCGGCCCAGGTCGACGGTCAGGTACTGGGGCATACCGGCCTTATAGGCCCAGTCGCTGTGCCAGAGCGTCTGCTCATCGCCGTCAAGAGCGTTGACGGCGTTGCTGCCCTCATAGTCGGCCTCGCTCGAGAAGCCGGTCACCTTGACGTTCTCGCGGTTCTCGGGCGTGTTGATGAGGCTCTTCTCATCGACGGGGCGCATCTTGAGGCCGTCGATTGCCTTCTCGATCTTGGCCGTGGCGTCTGCGACATCCTTCTTGCTATAGCTGCCCTGGCCGCCATCGAGGAGCTTCTGAGCCGCCTCGACCGCAGCGGTGAGGGCTGCATAGGAATCCTTGGTGTAGACGGACTCGCTGTAGCCCGCGGCCTTGGAAAGCGCTGCCATGAGCGCAGAGGTGTCGACACCAGCCTTGACCTCGACCTCATAGGATGCGGTCTTGGAGGGATCGAGCACCGACGCCACCGTGATCGTTGCCTTGCCGGCCTTGTTGGCGCGCAGGTAGTAGCTCACGCTATCGCCGGCCTGGACAGCGGAGACGCTCACCACAGAAGGATCGGAGCTCTCGACCGTCACATAGGGGTAGCCGGCGCTCTCGGGCGTGGCCTTGGCGTCGACGAGCGTCACATCGCCCTCGAAGAACTCGGTCTGGTTCTTGCCCAGTTCGACACCCTCGATGGCCTCGACACCCTGTGTGTAGTTGAAGTTGATCTCGCGCAGCGTGAGCATCTGGTCACCCGATGCCTCAAGCGGCGTGATCTCGACCTTGGTCGCCTTCTTGCCCTTGTTCTCGGCAGAGAGGCCAAAGGCGTAGCGAGCCTGATAGGAATCAAAGCTTCCGCCCGAGAACTCCTGGGTCGAGCCGTCCTCGAACGTCACGACGGACTTAATCTTCTGCACGGTGCCGTTGCCACCGTTGCGGTTAACGACCTCGACGCTATCGAGTTTCGACGGCGTCTTGAAGGCGAACGTCATCGTGGCGGGCAGCTTGACGTAGGTCGGCATCTTGCCGTCGATCCAGTTGGGCCCATAGTTCCACAGGAACTCGAAGTCGTTGCCGCCCTCATTGTTGTCGAACAGTCCGTCATAGCTCTTCTGCTGGATGAGCTTCTCGACGTTGGTGCCGTCGTCGGTGGGGAGCTCGTCGTTGGTCATCGTGATGTCAAAGGCGTCGCGGCCGTACTCGGACTTGGTGGGCTGCGGGACACCGGGCATCGTCACGGTGCCATCACTCACGAACTCGAGCGCGTCGCACGCCGGGCCGACGAGCCAAGACGTCGAGGGCAGCTCGACCTTGCCGGCCGTCTTAGCCTTGAGTTTAAAGCTCGCGACCACACCAGTACTGTTGAAGAGCTTGGCGTCGCCGCGGTTGGCGAAGGCCAGGTTGATGGTCTGGTGGCCATCCGTGAACTGCACTTTCTCGCGCGAGAGGTTCTCCATGCCCGCCGTCGACGCATCCTGCGCGATGCTCTCGGAGACATACTCGAACTGGTCGCTGTTGAAGTTGACGAGCGCACCGAGCGCGTTGATGTTCTCAGCGTCGGTGGCGTAGACGTCGACCGTGATCTCGTCGCCGGCCTCGACCTCCATCTTGCTCGGGATCACCGCGAGGGTGCCAGCAGCCTTGCCCTTTTGCTTGGTGCCGCCGTCGAGCGCCGCCATGGTGAAGGAGTAGTCGTACACGTCGTAGACGCCGTTGCCGTTGAGGTCGGCGAAGTGGGCGCGGATCTGGGAGTCGAACGTCGAGGTGTCGGGCTCGCGGTTCTCAAGACCCAGGTAATTCTTCATGTTGGAGTAGTCGCCGTCGGAGACCGTGGCCTTGTTGAGGTTGGAGCCCACAGCGAAGCCGTCCGTGCCGTCGGTCTTGTAGATGGCGATCTCGGAGGCGGAGAAGAAGTTGCCCACGGACGCGAGCGGCGTCATACGCACGTAGCGCGCGGCCACGGCGCCGTCGAACGCCACCGTCTTGCAAGCGGCGGAGCGCTCCCAGTCGACCTCCTGCGTCGTCCAATGCACGCCGTCGAGGCTCGTCTCGATGCGCATCTTGGTCACAGTGCCGTTACCGGCATCATCGCGCGGATAGTACTCGAGCTTGTCGAGCTTGTAAGCGCGACCGTAGTCAACGGTAAGCGCCTTGCCCAGATCGTTGCCACCGGAGTGGAAACCGCCGTCGCCCGACTGGAACTCATGGTCGAAGGCGAGTTCGGCCTTATGGCTACCGTAGAGCGAGCCCTCCCAAGTGATTTCCTCGGCCTCAGGCACGTTCCGCCACGGGTCGAGCGCAGAGTTCGCCTCAAGCACGTCGCTCCATGCGGAGTAGCCATCGGCGTTGCGCGAACGAATCTGGTAGGTATGCTTGCTGTTGTAGGCAAGATCGGTATGCGTGAATTCTGCCGCATCGCCCACGGCGAACACAGTGCCGTCTACCTTAAGGTCGTAGGAGGTAGCACCATCGACCTTCCCCCAGGTGAGCTTAATGCTCGTGGGGGTCGTGGCGTCCTCGGGGGCAGCAAGGTTCGCGGGTGCGGAGAGGTTCTCGTTGAAGCGGTCGGCCGCGAGCGTGGCATCGGCGTTCACGAAATCGCCCAGTTCGAGCGTCTGCGCTGCCGTGGCGACATCGGTCTTCGCGAACTTGACGTAGACCTTGGGATTCGTGGTGATCTTGGTGTTGTTGAAGCTCTCGCCCTGCTCGGCCTCGGTGCTGCCTGCGTCGCTACCGTAGTGGTTGAGGTTGGGGGTCTCGTTGTAGAAGTAGACCGCCTGGCCGGCCTCGGGGGTCGCGGCGTCAAAGGCCTCCTGCGAGTCGACCTCAACCACGTTGAGCGCGGATCCGCCGTTCTTGGCGGAGACGCTCGTGGGCTTGGCGGAGACGTTGGCCACAAAGGTCGTGGTGCGGTTGGAGTCGTAGCCGCTGTAGCCGCCCTGCGATGCCTCGGCGGTAAAGGTCGCCGTGCCGCCCACCACGCTCGACTTATAGACGGTGCTCACATGCTCACCGTAGGAAATATTGTCGATTGTGCCGTAGGAATCGTCCTCGGTCGTGTTGTTCTCGATGGAGGAGCCGTCATCCTCGTACTGCGTAAAGCTGCCCTCACCCTCGGTGGCGAAGAACTCGACGATACGCTGGCTGCGATTGGTGCCCTTGGTGTTGGTCTCGGTCACAGCCTCGGGGTTGTTGTTCTCGGCGTACATCGGCACGATGGCGTTGGCCTTAACAAAGAGTGGCAGCTTCCAAAGCGGAGCCTCGTAGTTGTTGAGGACCTGACCGCCGCGGTACTGCTTGCCCGAGAAGTAGTCAATCCAGATGGTGGGATTCTCGTCGGTACCGTAGTTGGGCAGGTAGATACCGTTGCGGACATCGTTGCCGTTCTCATCTGCCTGGGTATCCTGATACACCGGTGCCACCAGGAAGTTCTCACCGAACATGTACTGGTACTGCGTCGAGGTGCTTGCGGCGTACTCGGAGTTGTCGGAAAGCAGCATGGCGCGGATCATGGGAAGGCCGGTATCGCCGTTGCCCGTGTCGATGTTGGCCGCCGAGGCCGCGCTCGTGTAGATATAGGGCATGAGTTGTGCTTTGAGCTTGAGATAGAAGCGCGAGATGCCCGTGTATGGATCGCCGTGCGTCATGGGCGACTTGCGGTAGGTGCCCCAACCGTCCATGTCAAGCATAGAGGGCGTGAATGTCTTCCACTGGTAGTCGCGAGCGGAGATGATGGGATCGCCACCAAAGATGCCGTCCATATCGGAGCCGATGTTGGGGTTGCCCGAGAGGCTCTGGCCGATATACGTGGGGATATGGAAGCGAATGTACTCCCAGTTACCGCCGTACTGGTCGCCGGTCCAGATGCCGCCAAAGCGCTGCGTGCCGGCCCAGCCGTCAAGCGTGATGATGTTGGGGCGCTTGTTGGCGCCGGTGGTCACGGTGTCATAGGCCGTCTTGATGCCGTTGAGGCCAAAGGAGTAGCCGGAGCCGACCCAAGCGACGTCGGTCTTGAGCGTGGTGATGCCACCAGTCTTAACCTCAGAATCGAAATCGCGCAGCAGATGCCACGGGGTCTCGGAGTTGCTATCGGGCTCGAGGTTCGACTGGGTCCAGAGACCGGTGCTCACGCCCTTGGAGTTGGCATACTCGGTGAACTTCTTAAGATTGTCGACGTTGGCGCGCACGGCGTTGAGGCGCTCGGCAGAACTCGTTCCGTCGGAGTTGACGCCGCCGGTCTTGTAGTAACCGTTCTGGCCGTAGCCAGCACCGTAACCGTCGTTCGGCAGGAACCAGCCGAGCGGCATGTCGTTGTCCTCGTAGTCATCGATAACCTGCCGGGCGGAGAACTGGCGGTCGAAATCGGTCGCCTTCATGTTCTCGGTATCAACCGTAGGGCCCTCACCGTTGAGCGTCTCGGCCGCAAGCGTGCCGTCGAGCTTGTAGCCCGTCGACATGCCGGACTCGTATTTAACGTCGCCCTTCTCACTCGAGGACTTGCTGCCCTTGGTCTCCCACTTCTTTTGACCCGAGGTCGTTGACCAGCCATCACGGTTATAGGCATTAAGATGACCCAGGTAGAAACCGTACTCGGGCAGCAGCACCGGATTGCCGGTCACCTTGTAGTAGTCCTGCAGCATCTCGGTTGCCACGTTCGAGGCGCCCTCGTTGGTCGCCACGAAGTAATAGGCATCAAACTCATTCTCGCTGTGCAAAGTCGTGACCGTCGATGAGTCCGTGGAACCGAAGTCGTAGGAACCCTCTGCAAACGTGTTTCGGAGCACGCCGTAGCCGTCGCTCGTCCAATAGAACGGGTTGGGCGAGGCAACGCCGCCATCGGTCCAGTTGTTAGTGTTGGAGATGGCGATGGTCTGGTTGGTGTGCAGGAAGCGGCCGTTCTGGGTGCCGCCGCCAAAGAAGTTCTCGGACTTCTCCTTGGCGAGCGTCTGGACGGTACCCTTCTTATCAAGGTCGAGGGGCGCAGACTCAGAAACCACGCCACGGTCGCCTGACTTGATACTCATCTTGCCAGTCGCCTTGTCCAGGATCACGGTCGCCTTTCCGCCGGTGATCTCGATAGTGTCGCCCTTGTCGGCAACCGTCGCACTCGGCTTGCTGTAGGTGTCCGAGGTATCGGGCTGAGCCTGGATCTTAGCCGTGTGGGACTTACTGCGCGGCGTGGCGTACTCGGAAAACTCACCCTTGGGGTCGACGTTATAACGGAAAATACCGTCCTCGAGGAACGTAATACGGCCCTTGATGCCGTCAGCGAAATCGATGTCGACGACGTTCGAGGCAGACTGAGACACGGTCGCTGAGTCGACACCCTTGAGTGGCGTGGCAATCGCCTGCTGGGGATTGGCAAACACAAGCGTCGCTGCAGTGGCAACGAGGACCGCGCTTCCCTTCACCCACCGTTTCGTAAAAATGGAATTCCTACACACCTGGACTCCTTTCCTCCGACATGCGGAAGTGTCGCGGACGCACGCCCTGCAGCATGGCGCACGCATCAAACGGGAGGGGTGTTCGGTACATTCCGTGCAGTGGGCCCACCCGTTACCAAGTGGTCAACTGGTAGTAACCAGATATCCACCTATAAGGTTGGACCAGCATACGTGAGCAGTTGCGCAAATTAAGTTTGGAATTCTCCCAGCGGTATAAAAATGAACGTAGATGGCGAAGTGGGTCTAATCAACCATACCAATTGGTTCTCCAGCCAGATACCACTTAAGCATAATTTTACTGTTTAACTGGTATTACATAACCAATACCTTTCCTCGGAAAACGGGCTTCGCGAATTATCCTGAGGGAAAGTCGTAGCCGCCACCCCGCGACCCACCGGGAATATCCATGACGCACGGTGGCTGATTTGATTTGAAATAGGAGGTTGTTGGAGGGTGGTGGACAGTTAGTTCAGATACGTATATTTTGGCGGTGCTAATTGGCGCTAACAAACTGGTTTTAAGTCGCTTTAGATCTAATAATAGGTCTTTCTCGCTATTGCCCGCGCGGCCTTGTCGGTCCAGACTATCAAAAATAGCTCAATTGTGCCCAAATTGGCCTCCACACGTCCTCTGAAAAATACGTATCTGAACTAACTGTCCAAGAGGAATGTCCACAGATAGAAAAAGGCTCTGGCGGACCTCCGAATCACCAGAGCCTTTCAAAACTCGCACACCTGAAGCACATCGCTGCATTCCTGTTTTCGCCCATGAAGTTAGAGAGCCTCTTCCGCCCACTTCTCGAAATCAATCGCACGCCTTTGGGCGGTTCGGTACGCTTCCATGTCTTCACGAGCGCCTACCACTACGATGGCCATTTTTCCTTTGATTTTAATGAGGCGGTACACAATCCGAATGCCACTTCCCCTGAGCTTGATTTTCATGAAGCCCGTCAAATCCGTGCCTGCCTTGTTTCCAAGAGGCTTGCCGAATCCGCCTTCGTTCTGCGGCAATGGGTTCGTTCTGATTCTTTCTATAGCCTTAAACACGTGTTTTCGCTGGGAACCATCGAGACGCTTGAGATCCTTGAGAGTATCCGGGTAGAAAGCGACTTCGTACCCGCTCATTCAAACTCGACCTCATCCATCTGATCGAGTTCGTCCTGGCCCACACCCAACTCTGCCATAACATCAGATAGGGAAACGAGTTCATCATCGCTTGTCGCAGCCGTCCTCTTAAGGGCCAACGTCAACAAGGCGAGGTCCTCCTCCGCCTGCTTAGCCTCTCGGTATTCATCGGGCGTCACGATAACGAACGCCGGCTTGTTGTGTTTCAAAACTACAACCGGGTTGTCGTTGCTCACTCTCGAAAACGCAGCGGGACCCTTACCGTGACTGAAATCGCTGATGGGAACAAGATTGTCGAGCATCTTTAAAGCAGGCATCGAGACCTCCAAATATAAAGTCTTTTATGCATTCATTTTAGCATGCAGAAAATACCAGCAATCACGGAATAGTGGCACGGACGAGGCATCGCTTTCCACCAACCGTTGATCATCGACCGAGCAAAATGTCCCGCCAAGAGATCGAGCGAGGATTCCGTCCCTCGAAGAGGGCCGTATTGGCCTCCTCGCGGGACGGAATCCTCGCTCGTTCGTTCCAGCCCGCGTCATCGCGTGCTAGACGGCCAGCTCGCCTGATTCACCCATAAGCCATCGTGCCAGGTCGACGACCTTGATGCCATCCCAATCAGTCGTTTCGTGCCCTGTTCGGGCGATGACGCACTTGGGATAGGCGTCTCGAATCCGTCGCAGCGGATCAAGCTCACGCTCAAGCGTCGCTTCTTGGGAAATGTCGTCACTCACCTGGATATAGACACGGCGGTCACGCCTGATGGCGACAAAGTCTACTTCCTTTTGGTAGAGAACGCCCACGTAGACTTCCCATCCGCGGCGCATAAGCTCGATTGCCACCATATTCTCGTAAACATGGCCAAAATCGAGCTTTTTCGTACCAAGCGCGGCGTAGCGAAACGAGTGGTCGGCCAGGTAGTATTTATCTCCCGTCGACAGGTATTTCTTTCCTGAGACGTCAAAGCGACGAAACCGGTAGAACGCAAACGCATCACACAGGTAGTCGATATACACAGCCAGCGTCTTGTCGCTTATCTTAAGGTTCGCTCGTGACAGCTCAGCCGCCATCCCCTTGAGAGAAGAGATGTTTCCGACGTTATCCATCAGGAACTCGCAGGAACGTTTAAGCTGCTCCGCATTACGTATACGATATTTTTGTCTGATGTCGCGCAGGATAAGAGTTTCAAGCACATCCGAGATGTATGAGAAACGCATCCTTTCGTCCTGGTAGATATAGGAACCCGGCATTCCTCCCTCGCGGACATAGCGAGCAAGGGCCTCGGCTGGAGAAGTGATCTCGTGATACGCCGAGAACTCCGCAAGTGAAAACGGAAAGACCTCGATCTCCACCGTTCTTCCCGTGAACAACGTCGAGAGGTCGCTTGAGAGAAGAAAGGCATTCGACCCCGTGATGTAAATGTCATATTTCTCTGACGCATGAAGACTGTTGATAGCCCGCTCGAACCCTTCACACATCTGGACCTCGTCGATCATGACGATATTCCGGCAACCCTCGATATAATGCTTTTCCACATATGTATGCAGCGCATGGTATTCCGCCAACGGCTCGAACTCAAGTAGATTGAAGTTGACGTGTATGACGTTGGCCGAGGGGTCGTTTGAACGAAGTTGGCTGGCAAACGCCTCAAGCAATTTCGATTTTCCGCATCGCCTGATTCCGGTAATCACCTTGATGTCTGGCGAACCCGCCACCTTGGAGAGCTTATCCATATAGAACGGTCGATTAATAAGTCTCATGGCAATCCACTTCGCAAAATTAAGATTAACTGAAAAACGCGAAGTACAATATATCATCTACTTCGCGTTTTTGAGAAATCCTAGATTTCGCGTAATTATATTCGCCAAGCTATCGCAAACCCGACACGGGTGAGATCTCCGCCTGATTGACCCTGCGCAGCAGTCCGAAGCGAAAGACGCGAGTCCTCAGACCGCTCCGGTAAAGTGAGGGCCGCGACGGTTACCGCGGCCCTTTTGGGAAACGTGTGCGATTGTCAATCGCTCGCGCTAGTCTTCCTTGCGGCGGAAACGAGCAAGGAAGACTCCGATTGCGGCGATCGCGGCACCCAGGCCGCCGATCGCGGCGACGGTCGCCACCGTTTGATCACCGGTGCTCGCAAGTGAGTTAGCGGACTTGCCACCCTGAGCCTTGTCACCAGCGGGCTTTCCCGCCTGGGCGCCATCGTTCGAACCGCCGGATGTCTGCCCACCGTTGCCGGAACCCTGATTGCCACCGGACGCACAAAGCCCCTTCTGCAGCACACGGCACAACCAAGTCACCGCAGGCCGGGGCGGGGGAGCCGAGTTTCCCACTGAGCGACTCTGCTTGCAGCCGGAGCGAAGGGGGAAACTCGGCCCCCGCCCCGGCCGGACAGGTCACCCTACACCGTGTGCTGCGGCAGGTCCTGCAGGGCGATGACGTCCATGCCCATGTCGTTGGCGCTGCCGTGACCCTGCTGGTCCTCGCGCACCGCCTCGATGGCACTCACATACGTGTTGGCGGCAGACATCGCCGTCACGCAGGTTACGCCGCGGCGCACGGCCTCGGTACGCAGCAGGTAGCCATCGCCACGAGAGCCCGGGCCGTACGGTGTGTTGATGATTACCGCAATCTTGCCATCGGCGATGAGGTCGCCGATGTTGGGGCACTCGCCGTCGTGCGGGCCGCTGATCTTCTCCACGACTTCGCACGTCACGTTGCCTCCGCGCAGCACGCGCGCCGTACCCTCGGTGGAGCAGATATCAAAGCCCAGGTAGCGCAGGATGCGGGCGACCGAAAGGATGTGGCGCTTGTCGCGGTCGCACACGCTGATGAACACCTTACCGCAGCTCGGATCGGGCAGCTTGTAGTCAATCGCCAGCTGCGTCTTGGCGTATGCCTCGGGATAGCTCTTGGCGATACCCATGACCTCGCCCGTCGACTTCATCTCGGGCCCCAGGATAACGTCGGCTCCCGGGAAACGGCCCCAGGGCATAACGGCTTCCTTCATGCAGAACCAATCGAGCTGACGCTCGTCGCTCGGCAGGCCCAGGCTCGCGATGGAATCGCCCGCCATGATACGCGCCGCGCACTTGGCCAGCGGCACGCCGGTGGCCTTGGAGATAAACGGCACGGTGCGGCTCGCGCGCGGGTTTGCCTCAATCACGTAGACGGTCTCGCCCTTGATGGCATACTGCACGTTGACCAGGCCGCGCACGCCCAGCTCCATCGCGATGCGGCGAGTGGTCTCGCGGAGCTTCGCCTGCAGGCTCTCGCTAAAGCTGAACGGCGGGATGCAGGTCGCAGAGTCGCCGGAGTGAATACCGGCCTCCTCGATATGCTCCAAGATACCGCCGATGTAGACCTCTTCGCCGTCGCACAGGGCGTCGACGTCGGACTCGATCGCACCCTCCAGGAAGCGGTCCAGATACACCGGGTAGTCGGGGCTAATGCGCGCAGCCTCTGCCATGTAATCGCGCAGATGCTCGGCATCGTAGGCGATCATCATGCCGCGGCCGCCCAGCACGTAGCTCGGACGTACCAGCAGCGGGTAGCCGATGTGCGCGGCCACGGCCTCGGCCTCCTCAAACGAGGTTGCCTGGCCCGCCGGCGGGTACATGATGCCCAGCTTGTCGAGCAGAGCGGCGAAGCGCTCGCGGTCCTCGGCAAAGTCGATGGCATCGGGCTTGGTGCCCATGATGTTCACGCCGCTCTCCTCGAGCATGCGCGCCAGTTTAAGCGGGGTCTGGCCGCCAAGCGTCACCACGACGCCATCGGGGCGCTCAACGTCGATAACGTCCATGACGTCCTCGTAGGTGAGCGGCTCAAAGTACAGGCGGTCGGACGTGTCGTAGTCGGTCGAAACGGTCTCGGGGTTGCAGTTGACCATGATGGTCTCGAAGCCGCGGGCCGCCAGCGCATAGCTCGCGTGCACGCAGCAGTAATCGAACTCGATACCCTGGCCAATGCGGTTGGGGCCGGCGCCCAGGATCATCGCCTTGGGCTTGTCCGCCGGCGTGGTCTCGTCGGGAGCCACGCACTTCTTGGCATCCGGGCTCGTGCGGTAGATGTTCTCGTACGTCTTGTAGTGGTACTCCGTGGCGCTCGAGAACTCCGCAGCGCAGGTATCGACCGTCTTCATGCTGGGAACCACGCCCAGACCCTTGCGATAGGCGCGCACAAAGCGCTCGTCCGAGCCGGTCAGCGCGGCAATCTCGGCATCGCTCGTGCCGTACTGCTTGAGCAGGCGCATCGCGTCGGCGTCGATATCCTCCACACGCAGGTCGCGGATGCTCTCCTGGACCTGCACCATATCGTTGATACGGTTGAGGTACCACGGATCGATACCGCAGATGGCATGGATGCGAGCGATGTCCCAGCCACGGCGTAGGGCCTCGACCACAAAGAAGATGCGATGCTCGGTCGGGGTTGCCACGGCCTGAGCAAGCTCGTCGTCGCTCAGCTTATCGGCACCCTCTTTGCCACCGGCGCAAATGCCCTGGTGGCCATCCTCCAGCGAGCGCATAGCCTTGCCAAAGGCCTCCTCAAAGGTGCGGCCGATCGCCATAATCTCGCCCACGGCCTTCATGCGCGTGGTGAGCGTGGGGTCGGTACCCTTGAACTTCTCGAAGGCAAAGCGCGGCACCTTGACCACACAGTAGTCGATCGTGGGCTCAAAGCAGGCGGGCGTAGCCTTGGTGATGTCGTTGACGATCTCGTCGAGCGTGTAGCCCACAGCCAGGCGCGCGGCGGCCTTGGCAATGGGGAAACCCGTGGCCTTGGAAGCGAGGGCGGACGAACGGCTCACGCGCGGGTTCATCTCGATGACGATCAGGCGGCCGGTCCGGGGGTTCACGGCAAACTGCACGTTGGAGCCGCCGGTCTCGACGCCGATCTTCTCCAGAATGGCGAGCGAGGCCACGCGCATGCGCTGATACTCAAGGTCGGAGAGCGTCTGTGCCGGCGCCACGGTGATGGAGTCACCGGTATGCACGCCCATGGGGTCGAGGTTCTCGATGGAGCACACGATGATGCCGTTGCCGGCGTGGTCACGCATGACCTCCATCTCATACTCTTTCCAGCCCTCGATGGACTCCTCGACCAGCACCTCGTGGGCGGGCGAGAGCTCGAGGCCCTGGCTCACGATGGAGACGAGCTCCTCGTGAGTATGTGCGATGCCGCCGCCGGCGCCGCCGAGGGTAAAGCTCGGGCGCAGTACGCAGGGATAGCCCACGCGCTCGGCGATAGCCTCGGCGTCGGCCACGCTGTAGGCATAGCCCGAGCGCGCGACCTCCAGGCCAATCTCGGCCATGGCCTCGTTAAAGAGCTTGCGGTCCTCGCCGCGCTCGATGGCGGCCAGGTCGCAGCCGATCATCTCGACGCCGTACTTGTCGAGCGTACCGTCCTTTGCCAGCTCGACGGCGGCGTTCAGACCGGTCTGGCCGCCCAGCGTGGGCAGCAGCGCGTCCGGGCGCTCTTTCTTGATTACGCGCTCGATAAACTCGGCGGTGATGGGCTCAACATAGGTGCGGTCGGCAAGACCCGGGTCGGTCATGATGGTCGCCGGGTTGGAGTTGACCAAGATGACCTCAAAGCCATCCTCCTTGAGCACCTTGCAGGCCTGGGCGCCAGAGTAGTCAAACTCGCAGGCCTGGCCAATGACGATGGGGCCCGAACCAATAACGAGGATGCGCTTGATGTCAGTACGTTTAGGCATGTTAGTTCTCCTCGGTCTCAGCGGTCTCGGACTCAGCAAAGTTCCAGCCGGCAAGGCGGTCCTTCGCGGTGTCGATGTCCAGGTAGTTCTCCTCGCCGTCCATGAGTCGCGTAAAGGCGGTAAAGAGATAGTGGGCATCGGTGGGGCCCGGCGAAGCCTCGGGGTGGTACTGGACCGAGAAGCACGGGGCGTCGAGCAGCTGGATGCCCTCGGCGGTGCCGTCGTTGAGGTTCACGTGCGTCAGGCGAATGCGGCCAAAGCGCTCGTTCATCACGACCGGCGCGATTCCGTGGCGCACCCAGACGCGCAGATCCCCATCGGCCGCATGCTCGGTCTCGCCGCCGGAAAGCTCGGGGACAAGCTTGCCCAGGCTGGGGAACAGCAGGCCAAAGCCATGGTTTTGTGCGGTGATCTCCACGCGACGGCTTACCAGGTTCATGACCGGCTGGTTGCCACCGCGGTGACCGAATTTAAGCTTTTCCATCTGGGCGCCGCAGGCCAGGCTGATCATCTGATGGCCCAGGCAAATGCCAAAGACCGGCACCTTGCCGATCAGCTGCTGCACCTGCTCGTAGGTCTCCACCACGGCGTCGGGGTCGCCGGGGCCATTGGACAAAAAGACGCCGTCGGGATTCATGTCGAGTACCTCACTCGCGGGCGTATCCCACGGCACGACGGTAAGGTCACAGCCGGCGCGGACCAGCCCCTCCAGAATACCGCGTTTCACACCGCAGTCGTAGGCGACCACTTTGTGACGGGCAGGAGCGGCAGGGGCAAGCGCAAAGTCATGCGTAGCGGGCAGGTCGCTCGCAGCAAAGGCATGGGGCTCAGGGCAGCTCACGGTCTTGACCAGGTTCTCGCCGACCAGCGTGGGCGCGGCGGACAGGCACTCAGCAAGCTCGTCGACGTCGAAGATCTCCGTCGAGATTATGCCCATCTTGGAACCGTTGTCGCGCAGGTGGCGCACGAGAGCGCGGGTGTCGACGCCCTCGATAGCGACGATGCCGTGTGCACGCAGGTACTCCGGCACGCTGACAGTCGAGCGCCAGTTAGAAGGCGTGGCGCACATGTCGCGGACGACCATGCCACGCATGGCGATACCGCTCGCGGGGCGAGCGGTATCGCCGGGGAAGGCCGACTGGACGTCGGTCTCGTCAATGCCGTAGTTGCCGATCTGCGGATAGGTCATGGTTACGATTTGGCCGGCATAGCTCGGGTCGGTCATGACCTCAAAGTAGCCTTCGAGCGACGTGTTAAAGCAGACCTCGCCGGTTGCGGTACCCTCGGCACCGCATGCACGGCCATAAAAAATGGTCCCATCCTCAAGATACAGGATGCAGGGACCGCAGGTGCCCTTGCTGGTTTTAGCCAGCATACGCTGGCACAGCTCGCTGGGCGCGACGGTGCGGGCGGCAGCGCCCGCAATATGGTTGTTCGCCATAGTTCTCCTTCCCGGTCTCACAGGACCGGCTTAAAGGTGTGTAGTTAGGCCTCGCGGTATTCTAACCGCAAGCATCGCCCATGGCATTAATTACATAGAATTGTTTACAAAATGATAATTATGACTTCCTGTGCATAATGATTTTTTGACCCCCGTCCCAGAAAAATCATCCCGCGTGGGCTTGCGGCTCACGCGGGATGACATCGTTCTATGTGGCTGCGGACTACTTTTGCTTGTCCTGCTCCAGCAGCTCGGACGGCGTGCGATCGGGCTTTCCGCCACGGAAGATCTCTCGACCGTGCAGACGATGCTCCAGGTCACGTTCGGCCTTTTCCTCGTCAATCTTGGTCTGGCTCACCGCCGGGTCCTCGATCAGCGACGAAACCGAGTTCACCTGTTTTTGAATGCGCTCGGCAATGGTGTCGTCCATGCTTACGATACGCATCTTCCAGTCGATATTCGTGGCATTGGACGAGCTCTTGGTCCAAACGAACGTCAGGATGGCGCTCTGGTGCCCCTGAGCAGGAAACATGCCAAAGAAGGAATCGTGCTGGATCCTGCTGTCCTCGTCGATATAGGCGTGAACGTTATACACCACGCGGTCGATCTTGTCGTTGAGCAGGGCGTTGGTTGCGAGCGCCGCCGCCTGAATCTGACCGTTGGACAGCAGCTCGAGTTCATTGGCAGAAGAAGTGTCCAGCACCGTCACCTCAACCGTGCCCGTGCGTTCATCGGCCTCGTCGACGGTAAAATCGAGCGGGAACTGCGTAAAGCCATTGCCCCATTCAAGTCCACCCTTGAGCGCGGTCGAAACGGTATCCACCGAAACACTTTCGGAAAGGTTCGCGGTATTCAGACGTCGCATCACGCCGTAGCCAATCTGCATGCCAACAATCAGCACCAAAATGCCGATAACCACGGCCATGGCGGTCTTCGTAATGGTATGGCTCACCTGCGAGCCCGAAGGGTCGTCCTCGGACAGCGGGTCGATATGTTTTGCCTGGCTCGCGCGATCCTCGCTGCGCAGCCGCGCCAGCGTCGCCTTGTCGCCGCGCTTGACGGCGGCCTCTTTCTCGCGCATGCGCTCGGTGCGCTTTTTGGCGAGCGTAGGATCCAAGACGCCGGATGCATCGATTTCGGAGAATAACTCCGTCACTTCTTCCGGAGTCAAAGGGTTCTTATCAGCCATGATCTTCCTGTCATATCAATCAGTCGAGCTCGTGCGCACGCGCACCTTCGAACTGCATTCGATAGTAACGGGCATAGGTGCCGCCACGGGCGAGAAGCTCCTCGTGCGTGCCACGTTCCACAACGCGACCATGCTCAACGGTCGCAATCTCGTCAGCATGCTTAATAGTCGAGAGACGGTGGGCGATGATGATCGTGGTACGGCCGCGTGCCAGCTCTTCGAGCGACTCCTGCACCGCTTCCTCGCTCTCGTTATCCAGGGCACTCGTCGCCTCATCCAAAATAAGGATCTTGGGATTCTTGAGAAAAACGCGCGCGATGGCGACGCGCTGCTTTTGACCACCCGAAAGACGGCTGCCGCGCTCGCCCACCACGGTGTCGTAGCCCTGCGGAAGCGATTCGATAAAGGTATCGATATTGGCGCGGCGGGCCGCTTCGGCGATCTCTTCTGCCGTGGCGCCCGGCTTGCCGTAGGCGATGTTCTCGCCGATCGTTCCATCAAACAGGTACACATCTTGCTGCACCAGGCCGATGGCACGGCGCAGACTATGCTGCGTCACGTCGCGCACATCCTGGCCGTCGATGCTAATGGAGCCGGCGGCAACGTCGTAAAAGCGCGGCAACAGCGAACAAGTCGTCGATTTGCCGCCGCCCGAGGGACCAACCAAAGCGATGGTCTGACCGGGCTTGATGGACAGGTCCATGTGGTCGATAACAGGGCGTCCGTCGGCGCCGCGCTCGCCCAATTCAACATCCTCGTAGCTAAAGCACACGTCGCGGTACTCCACAGCACCAGCCGTCACCTGCAGATCCGCAGCACCCGGCTTATCCTGGATATCGGGGGCAGTCGAGAGCACCTCATCCATGCGCTTAAAGCCGGCGATGGCTTTCTGATACGTCTCGGCCGAATTAACGAGCGTCTCGAGCGGCGTACAGAACAGCGAAATGTAGAGCGCGAAGGTTGCCATATCGACCGCCTGCAGCTGACCCTGGGCAACGAGCCAACCGCCGAGGAGCACCACGATCACATAGAGCACGCCCGAGAGCAGGCCATACGTCGCGGTATAGATGCCCATGGCGTGATACATGTTCTCCTTGGACGAAAGGTAGCGATTGTTCGAGGCACGAAACTTAGAGCGCTCGGTCTGCTCATTGGCAAAGCTCTTGACCACACGCATGCCCGCCAGCGAATCCTGCAGTTGCGCGTTGATGCCGCTAATCTTTTTGCGGTTATCGCTAAAGACCTCGCGCATACGCATATTCTGCCAAAACATAATGACCGCGAACACCACCGTCACCACAGCCATGGCGAGTGCGAGCACCGGCGCGATGGTAAACAGAATCACAAACGAGCCGATGATCTCGATGCCGCAAATAATGATCCATTCGGGCACGTGGTGCGCCGCCTCGCAGATATCGAACAGGTCATTGACCACGCGGCTCATCATATCGCCCGAGCTGTTGCGATCGAAGTATGCAAAGCTAAACCGTTCGTACTGATCGAACAGGTCCTCACGCATCTTGGACTCCATGCGCGCGCCCATCACGTGGCCCCAATAGCTCACAAAGTAGCGGCAGGCGCAGCGGATGGCATACATCAGCACCAGCCCCACCGCAATCATACCGAGTGCCCGCATAATGGCAGCCTGACCCTGGGTAAACAACCCTCCGGTCAGATTGCGCAGGATAATGGGAAACGCCAGGTCAATGGCGGCAAGTACCAGAGCACAAACCGTATCGGCAACAAAAAGCCCCATCTGGGGCTTGTAATAAGACAAAAACCTTCTAAACATGCAGTCCTCGGGGGTAAATAAATAGCGTGAGAAATCCGGCTGAACCGGTCAGGCTGAAAACAAAGCGTTCCAACAAGCATAACGCCAATGATCTGGCAGCGTCAGCGAAAACGTCCCTAAGCGAGCAAGGTGCCTTGAAAGAGGAGCGACGCGTACTTCGGTACGCGAGCGACGATTGAAAGGCAGATTGCCGCTTAGGGGCGTTTGCAGCGTCGACTCGTTACGCGGTTTGGTAAAACCGCGTAACCTAGAGCTCTGCCCCGCCTAGTCGGTGCGCAATGCTGTCGCAGGCAAGCGCGCCCACGACGGTCTTGGCATCTTCGATCTTGCCGTCGAGCACGGCGTCGATCAGCTCGTGCAGCGGTACCAGGTCGACGTTGACAAACTCGTCATCGTCGGGGTCGGGTGCATCAAACTCGAGCTTGGTAGCCAGGTAGATGTGAATGATCTCGTCGCAAAAACCGCAGGTCGTGACAATCGACGTCAAAAATCGAATACGGCCGGCCTTAAAGCCCGTCTCCTCATGCAGCTCGCGCTTGGCGCAATCGAGCGGGTCCTCACCCGGATCGAGCTTGCCGGCGGGAATCTCGACCGTCACGCGGTCGATGGCAGTGCGATACTGACGTACCAGCACGATCTTGCCGTTCTCGGTCAGTGCCACAACGGCCGCCGCACCCGGATGGCGAACGATATCGCGGGCGCTGCGGTGACCGTTGGGCAGCTCAACCTCAAGACGGTGGACGTCGAGGATCTTGCCCTTCCAGGCGCACTCCTCCGAAAGAATCTTCTCGTGCAGCAGGGCGTCATGCGGGTCTTCGTCCCCCAGCACCAGCGCCGGCTCGTCAGCGACCTCGCCACCAGGCTCGCCCTCGGCGTGCCCATACATGCGTCCGTCCTCTTCGACGATCTGCGCGTCCACGAGCTCTTCGTTCTTCTCGTCCATCCATCTCATTCCTCTCGGATTTTAGGCATCCCAGGCATCGCGGCCGCGCAGTGCGCGCAGGCCAATGTCGTGACGCAGGGTCTTGCCCTCAAAGTTGATCTTCTCGCAGGCCTCGTAGGCAAGGTCGCGGGCGTTCTCGAACGTGTCGCCCAGCGCGGTCACGGCGAGCACGCGACCGCCGTTTGTCACGAGCTTGCCGTCCACCACAGCGGTGCCGGCGTGGTACACCGTCACGTTCTTCATGGCCTCGGCATCCTCGATACCGGTAATGACCTTGCCCTTCTCGTAGCTGCCGGGATAGCCCGCGCTCGTCAGAACAACGGCAACGGCCCACTCGTCACGCCAATCGAGTTCAACCTGATCGAGCTCGCAGTTGGCACAGGCAAGCATGACCTCGATCAGGTCGTTCTTAAGGCGCGGCAGCACGACCTGCGTCTCGGGGTCACCAAAGCGGGCATTGAACTCCAGCACCTTGGGGCCGGCGGGGGTGAGCATAAAGCCGCCGTACAGGCAGCCGCGGTAGTCGATGCCCTCGGCAGCGAGCTCTGCCACGGTCTGCTCCATGACCTTCACCATGGTGGCGTGCTCCTCGTCGGTCACGATAGGCACCGGGCTGTAGACGCCCATGCCACCCGTATTGGGACCAAGATCGCCCTCGAGCGCGCGCTTGTGGTCCTGCGAGGTGGCCATGGGACGAACGGTCTTGCCGTCGGTAAAGGCCAGCAGCGAGCACTCGGGGCCGGTCAGCATCTCCTCAATGACAACGGTGCTGCCGGCATCGCCAAAGGCTCCGCCAAAGCACTCACGCACGGCCTCCTCAGCCTGCTCGAGCTCAGTCGCCACGATAACGCCCTTGCCTGCGGCCAGGCCGTCAGCCTTGACGACCAGCGGAGCGCCCTGCTCGCGCACATAGGCAAGAGCCGAAGCCTCGTCGGTAAATGAACCATAGGCTGCCGTCGGGATACCGGCGCGCTCCATGAGCTGCTTGGAGAACAGCTTAGAGCCCTCCATCTGGGCGCCCTCGGCACCCGGGCCAAAGCACGGGATGCCCGCCGCGCGGACGGCGTCGGCAACGCCCGCCACGAGCGGAGCCTCGGGGCCAATCACCACGAGTCCGCATCCATGGCTCTGGGCAAACGCCGCCACGGCCGCAGGATCGCAATCGTCGAGAACCACGTTCTCGCCGCAGTTCGCGGTGCCGCCGTTACCCGGCGCAATGTAGAGCTTGCCGGCGCGCGGTGATGCTGCGAGCTTGGCTGCCAGAGCATGCTCGCGGCCGCCGCTGCCCAACAACAGGATGTCGATGGTTTGAGTGTCCGCCTTCAAGGGTGCCTCCTCTATGGATGAACGGCCCGCTCCGCGCGAGCCCTTTGCAAGCAAATATACCCCTCGGCCGCCCGCTTGGGCTGCAAAGGGGTATATCGCAATAACCAAATAGTCCCGATTACTTCCAGAATCGGTTGATGATCTGCTCGCGACCAGCGCCAACGCCAATGAACGTCACGCGGGTGTGTGCCAGATCCTCGATAAACGCCACGTAGTCCTGAGCCTCCTGCGGCAGCTCCTCAAAGCTGCGGCAACCGGTGATATCGCACTTCCAGCCAGGGAGCTCCTCGTAGATGGGCTTGGCATGCTCAAAGCGCACCTGGTGTTCGGGCACGCTCGTGTAACGCTCGCCATCGACGTCGTAGGCAACGCACACCTTGATGGTGTCGAAAGCCGAAAGCACGTCGAGCTTGGTCACGGCGATGTCAGTGAGGCCGTTGACGCGCGAGGCATAGTTGGCGATAGGGCCGTCAAACCAGCCGCAACGACGACGGCGACCGGTGGTCACGCCGTACTCATAGCCCTCCTCGGTCAGCGTGTGGCCGGCCTCGGACTCATAGGAAAGCTCGGTGGGCATGGGGCCCGAACCGACGCGGGTGATATAGGCCTTCATGACGCCCAGCACGCGGTCGACGTTCTTCATGCCCACGCCAGAGCCGGTGATGGCACCGCCGGCGGTGCAGTTGGAAGACGTCACGTACGGATAGGTGCCGTGGTCGATGTCGAGCAGCGTCGCCTGGGCGCCCTCAAACAGCAGGTTCTTGCCCTCATCGATCATGTTGTTGAGCAGCAGGCTCGTCTCGGTGATGTAGGGACGCAGGCGCTCGGCCATCGGCAGGTACTCGTCGCAAATCTGGTCCACGGTGTAGGTGGGCAGGTTGTAGATGAGCTCGAGCTCGGGGTTCACGCGGGCGAGAGCGGTCTCCAGCTTGTCGCGGAACAGTGCCTCGTCCAGCATGTCCTGCATGCGCAGGCCAATGCGCGCCATCTTGTCCTGATAGCACGGACCGATGCCGCGCTTGGTGGTACCGATGTTCTTCTTGCCGAGCTTCTGCTCAAAGGCGCCATCCAGATCGATGTGGTACGGCATGATGACATGCGCGTTGCCGCTAATCTTGAGGTTCTTGGTGGTGATGCCGTCGGCCTCGAACATATCGATCTCCTCAAGGACAACCTTGGGGTTGACGACGCAGCCGTTACCGATCACCGACACGTGATCGGAATACATGATGCCGGAGGGCACCTGGTGCAGGCCGTACTTCTTGCCGTTGACGACGATGGTGTGGCCGGCGTTGTTGCCTCCCGAGTAGCGCACGACGGCATCGAAGTCGCCGGCGACCAGGTCGCAAATCTTACCTTTGCCCTCATCGCCCCACTGGGCACCGACCAAAACGGTTGACGGCATGTTTACTCCTTACATTCATGGACTGTCTACGCGCCACGCCGGCACGCAGAAGCACAAAACATTCCCAGTATACCCGTGCAACGGGCGCCTGTCCTACTCCTCGGCATGTGCCCCATCAAGCTCATAGAACTTGGTGGATGCCGGCAGGAACATCAGATCGACGTCGCCGATCGGGCCCGAACGGTTCTTGGCCACGACGATACGCGTAACGTCCTCGTCGGGTCGATCGTCGCGCGAGGCCTCGGCCTCGTCGGCGGAGCGGTCCAAGAACATAACGATATCGGCGTCCTGCTCGATGGAGCCCGATTCACGAAGGTCGGAAAGCTGCGGGCGCTTGCCGGTACGGGATTCGACCTGACGCGAGAGCTGCGACAGCGCGATGAGCGGGATCTTGAGCTCCTTGGCCATGATCTTCAGACCACGCGACATCTCCGAAACCTCGACGGTACGGCTCTCGGAGCGGCGTCCCGGCGGAGGACTCACCAGCTGCAGGTAGTCCAGGATGATGATTGCCTTCTCCTTGTTATGGAGCATGCGGCGGCTCTTGGCGCGAATCTCGGTCACTGTGGTGCCGGGCGTATCGTCAATCAGAATATCGAGCTTGGACAAGGTCTGCGTGGCCTCGTTGATATTGGCCCACTGCTCGGGGCTAATGCGACCCATGCGGAAGTCACTGATCGAGATCATGGCATAGGCGCAAATCAGACGCTGGGCAATTTCCTTACCCGACATCTCCAGCGAGAAGAAGCCGACGGTATAACCAGCAGCGGCAGCGTTGAGCGCCAGGTTCAGAGCGAACGACGTCTTACCTACAGCAGGACGGGCGCCGATGATGATGAGCTGGCCCTCGCGAAAACCCATGAGCATGCGGTCGAGTGACGGAAAGCCCGTGGGCACGCCCGCAGCCTGGCCACCGGCCTGGCACACTTCCTCGGCCTCGTTATAGGCCTCGACCATAAACTCGGTCAACGTCTTGTAGCTCGACTTGACCTCGCGCGCCGTAACCTTGAGCAGCTTGCTCTCGGCCAGCTCGACAACCTCTTTGGTGTCGGTGGGGGCGTTATATGCCAGCGCGTTGATCTCGTTGGTGGCGCCGATCAGCTCGCGCAGCATCGAGTCGCGGCGAACGATGGCGGCATGGTGCTGCCAGTTGACGAGCGACAGGGTCTGACCCATCAACTCCAAAATGTACGCCTCGCCGCCCACGGCATCGAGCTTGTTGATGCTTCGCAGGTAATCGATCAGCGAGATGGAGTCGATGGGAATGCGGCTGTTGTACATATCGACCATCGCAGTATAGATGGTCTTATGAATGGGCCGGTAGAAGTCATCGGGCTGCAGCTCGACCTGGGCCTCTTCGACCACCTCGGGCGATAGCAGCATAGCGGCCAGTACATTGGCCTCTGCATCTTGGTTTTGGGGAAGACCCAACTTTGAGCCGCGGTCCTCGACCGTCAGCCCGGTCTCCCTATCGTCATATGCCATGAGCATCCTCATTCATATCGCTTGCGAGCATCCATAGTATCAGCCACGATCCCAAAACGCGCCGCGCGCCGCCAATCATCACCGAACCAAACGGATAAACGGTCCTGTATATAGGACTTCGACGCAACGTTCACCATGACACTCACTCAGCGCAAAAAACAAAAGGGCGCCCTGGTCTCCCAGAGCGCCCTTCTTAGAACAAGATTGTTGCGTTGCAGCAAATGCTACTCGGCAGCAGCCTCAGTCTCGACCTCGGCGGTCTCGGCCTCGGCGACCTCAGCGGCCTCCTCGACCTCAGCCTCGGCAGCGAGCTCCTCGGCGGTAACGCCGACGAGAACGACAACCTCGGCCTTGATCTCGCGGTACAGCGAGATGGCAACGGTGTGGGCACCGGCAACCTTGATGGGCTTACCGAGCTCGACGCGCTTGCGGTCGATGTCCATACCGAGCTGAGCCTTGATGGCATCAGCGATCATAGCGGCGGTAACGGAGCCAAAGAGGATGCCCTCGTCGCCGACCTTGACGTCAACGGTGACCGTCTTGCCCTCGAAGGCAGCCTTGGTCTCGTTGGCGGTAGCCAGACGGACGGCCTCGCGCTTGGCGATGTTGTTGCGACGCTCGTCAAGCTGCTTGAGGTTGCCCTTGGTGGCGGCAACAGCGAGCTTCTTGGGGAACAGGAAGTTCTCAGCGTAACCCTGAGCGACCTCTACGACGTCACCCTCGCCGCCCTTGCCCTTGATCTCATCGAGAAGAATAACCTTCATGATGCGTCTCCCTTCTTAGCCGCGGTCGCGGTTGCCACGAGAGGAAACCACGGGGACGGTGTACGGCAGGAGAGCCATCTCGCGGGCGCGCTTGATGGCGTTGGCGATGTCATGCTGATGCTGCGTGCAAGCGCCAGTGACGCGACGGGGCTTGATCTTGCCACGGTCGGTCATGTACTTACGGAGAAGCTGAGTGTCCTTATAGTCAATGAACTCAGTGTTCTCCTTGCAGAACTGGCAGTACTTACGACGCGGCTGACGTGCAGAAAAATCATTAGCCATGTCAAAATACCTTTCATTTGGCAACTTCGGCGAACCGAAGCCGCCTCTCACTCAAAAATAGGTGAACAACCCCTAGAACGGGATGTCCTCATCGTAGACGTCGACCGCGGGCGGCGTAGCCACCGGTGCGGCAGGACGTGCTGCGGGCGCGGGAGCTGCGGGGGCGTAACCGCCCTGATCGTAGCCACCCTGGCCACCACGGGAGCTCATAAACTCGATCTCATCGACGATGACCTCAAGCTTGCTCCTGCGCTGACCGTCGCGCTCCCAAGAGCTGTAGCGCAGCTTGCCCTCGATCGCGACCTTGTTTCCCTTTGCCAGGAAACGGCTCACGGCCTCGGCGCGGGTGCCGAACATGGTGCAGTCGACAAAGTTGGGATAGTCCTCCCACTCGCCAGTCTGCGCGTTGCGGCGACGATCGTTCACGGCGACGCCAAAGGACAGAACCTGGGTTCCGCCGGCGGTGGCGCGCAGCTCGGGATCGCGGGTGAGGTTACCGGTGATGTTCACTCGATTGATGCTCATAACTCACTACTTCCTCTTGGGGCACAAGCCCAGTCCAAAACGACAGTCTTACTCCTGGTCGTCGCGACGGACGATCATGTGGCGGACCACAGCGTCGGTGATGCGCAGGACGCGATCAAGCTCGGCGATCTGGGTAGGATCTGCGTGGAAGTTGATGAGGGTGTAGTCACCATCGGTGAGGTCGTTGATCTCGTAGGCGAGCTTGCGCTTGCCCCACTCGTCAACGGAGTCGACCTTGCCAGCGCCCTCAGCGATCGTGGTATCGATACGCTTCATAACAGCGAGACGAGTCTCGGGGTCGAGCGACGGGTCAACAAAGAACAGCAGTTCATAAGCCTTCATATTGTCACCTCCTCTGGGCAAATGTGGCTTCAGGTCGTGAAGGTGCGCCTGAAGCAGGAAAAGACTTGGTAATAATATCTTTCAACCTCCTAGGCTGCAAGAATTTGCAGCTACAACCTCATGACCTCCACATATGCCCATACTCGCACGACGTTTCATGCGCATTCCAACCAAATGCTTACCAAAAGCTTGACGAATCTGTGGACACGATACGGTGCCGTGGGGACAAGCTGAGCCAAGCCACAGGTCAACGGGCACAAGGCTGTGGTCGCAAAATGCATACCAGTGGTCCACAGCACCACCCAAAGATTTTTAAATTCATTGCCAAGTCGCTTATGAATACCCCTTTTGAACAATTGAGTTAATCAACCACGCTGGTCGGAAGCCGTTTTTTTGGCACCTCAAACCCCACGGCAACGCCAAGCGCGGCCAAGCGTTTTAAAAAATGCCAACTTTTCTGTTTGCACTTTGCGATTCCTCGTGTATACTGACTTTCGCATTTAACGGAGAGTTGTCCGAGTGGCCGAAGGAGCACGATTGGAAATCGTGTAGGCGTCAAAAGCGTCTCCAGGGTTCAAATCCCTGACTCTCCGCCAGTTAATTCCAAAGCAGGCCTTCGAGCCTGCTTTGTTTTTACCCCACGCGGAGGGGTGGCAGAGTGGTTGAATGCGGCGGTCTCGAAAACCGTTTGGCCTGTATAAGGTCACGAGGGTTCGAATCCCTCCTCCTCCGCCATTTTGGTTGAGAAAGCTCCCGAGAATGGGAGCTTTTTTTTGCTTTGAGTCCCCAACAAGCAAATACAGCGGAGGAGGAGGGATTCGAACCCGCCAGGGCGCAAAGCGTAAAGAAAACGCGCCAGTGGCGCGTTTTTAGCGCAGCGCGGTCGGCGTAAGCCGACCGGATATATTTTGAGCAAAGCTCAAAATTTGGACATCCCTCCTATTCGACCACGCCCCCATCGCGTTCAGCATCAACCCGGATCCCCAAACATGGAACCTATGACCGTACCCAGTCCCGACCGTTTGCCGAGCAATAGGGTCGCAATCGGCGCCGAACATGTACTATGTACGGGCATTGTCTAAACCCGTAACTCAAAGGACCCCATCTTGCCCGTTGCCGCCGCTATGATCGTTACCGCACACGCCTCGGATGCCATGGTTGCCATCCCATTTTGGCTCGAGATGTTCGCCGTCGTCGCGGCATCGATCTCGGGCGTGTTGGTCGCACGCGAGCACAAACTCGACCTGGTGGGCGCCGTCGCGCTCGCCGTGGTCTGTGGACTGGGCGGCGGTCTTTTGCGCGATATGACGCTGCAGGTGGGCAACGTCTACATCCTCAACCAACCGATGGCGCTCCCGCTCTCCATCGCCACCGCGGCCATCATCTACATCTTCCCGGCAATCGTCGACAAGCCCGAAAAGCTCATTCCCCTGCTCGATATCATCTCGGTGGGTATTTATGCGGCAACCGGCGCAGACAAGGCGCTGGTCTACGGCTTTGCGCCGGCGGTGTGCATCATGATGGGCTTTTTTACCGCGGTGGGCGGCGGCATGCTGCGAGATGGTTTTATGGGTGTGGTGCCGGGTATCTTCCAGCGCACCAACTTCTATGCCATCGCGGCCATCGCCGGATCGGCAAGCTATGTTTGCCTTGTCATGAGCGGCTTGGTCAGCAATGTCGTCGCACTGGTCGTTTGCGTCGTGGTGACCATGGGACTACGCTGGCTGTCGCTGCGCTTTGATATCAAAAGCCCCACCGAGGATGACATCGCACGCTTTTTGCATCGCAAAAAGTAGGTAGCGCGGGCTCATCCTTCGAAATGCAACCGAGAGGTTCTTTTAGAGCGCCCACGCGTTGGGTACCCTGTTAGGTATATGCCGAGTATCTAACGAAGGATTCACTATGCCCTGTAATCAATTCCCGTCGACCCAGCGCCGTAAAGCGTGGGGCCGCATCACGATCTTATTCGCGCTCATCGCTCTAGCGGTCACCGCGCTTCCCACGGCGTCGTTCGCCGGCACGGACACCGCAGGCAACGTACTTGCGACCGACAATGACGCCAATTCGTCCGGCGTCGAAGGTGACCTGTACTGGGCAGGTCAGGCCCTCAACTTGGACGATGCGTCCATCGGCCGCGACATAATTGCAGCAGGCGAGAGCCTCTCCATCCGCGACTGCACGGTGGGCGGCGCCGTCCGCTTGGCGGCACGCACTATCGATATCGCCAAGACCACGGTTGATGGCAGCGTCACGGTCGTCGGTCAGCACGTTGTGCTCAATTCCGACAGCACCGCCAACTGTTTTTACGCGATAGGCGAGACGGTTGCCCTGCGCGGCTCTACCAAGTCGGCAGCGCTTGCGGGCGACACGGTGACCATCGATGGCACCGTCGAGGGCGATGTCGAGGTTTGGGCCGACAAGCTCATCCTGGGCAAGAACGCCCACATCACCGGCACCGTGAACGCGCACGTCTCCGAGGACCCCGAGCGTGCCGCAGGAGCCGAGGTAGGCGCGCTCAAGATCGACCGCACCGAGAACGAGGATACTTCCACCGTTAACGATGTCATCGGCGGTATCGTCGCCGCGGCACTCTCGACCTGCTTTGTCGCTCTGCTGCTCGAGCTCGTCTTTCCGCGCGCGACCGCCAGCGCCGCCGGCATGCTCCACCAGCGCCCCATACCCCTGTGGGTGAGCGGTCTTCTGGGCACGATTGCTATCGTCCCCGCCGTCCTACTGCTAATTATCTCTATCGCTGGTCTGTCGCTTGCCGGAGCCCTCTTGTGCGGCGTTATCGGCATCGCGTTGGTGTCGAGTGCCTTTGCGGGGTGCGCGATCTCCCGCATGGTCGGACACAACCAAAACCGCTACGCCATGGCAGCCGTGGGCGGCGTAATCGCAGGCGCCCTCACGGGGCTTCCCCTCGTAGGTGACTTCATCAGCGGCGTAGCCTTTGTCTTTATGCTCGGCTACGTTATCCAGATCATCTGGCGCAACGCCCACCTCAAGCCGCAGCAGCCGGCTAACATGCCAGGACTCCCCACCGCTTAGCCACCAACCACCACAAAGGTGCCAGGTTACTTTGCACCAACAAACGAAGCGGGGCACTCGGTCATGTCGACCGGGTGCCCCGCTTTTCTTGGAGGGTTCTCTAGTAACTTTTTCAAAACCAATGATCATCAGGTCGGTAGGCCTGTGCGTCACTCGCTACGGAGGCAGCACGCCATTAAGCAGGGGGGCAATTATTTTTCACGACGACCGCCTCCCCGCTTGATGACGAGCGCGACAACAATAGCCGCCACTCCGATGGCAGCCAAAGCCGCCACCAGCACCAACGTTCTATCTCCCGTCGAGGGCATAAAGCCTCGACTTGCTTCTTTGCTTGGAGTGTTGAGCACCGACAGTTCAATCGAACCCGTCCCGGCATCAGCGGTATCAACCCGCAGAGGGCTTTCGGCCGACACGGTCACCTTGGGCTTCGCGGCTGCAACCTGTTTAACGTCCAATCCCTCGGACGTAACCGTTACCGTTCGCTTGCCCTCAAAGGCGGTGTATCCCTTGGGAGCCGCGACCTCTTCGACGGTGTAGACACCCGCGTCCACACCGCTCAATTCCACATGGCCGTCCGCGCCCGTGGTGACGCACGCGGCGGCATCCGTCGACCACGAGCCGTCGGTCGTTAGGATGCGCCCGCGGTCATCGATGATGCGCAGCTTGGCGCCCGCGAGCGGTTTATCGTCCGAGCTTGAGCGCTTGATCAGACTGAGTCCCCAGGTGTAGGCGCACGCGTCATCGCTCGGCGTGCGGGTGAAGCCGGCGTCGCCGGACTGGTCGGCGAGAGGAGAGCGCGGGTAGCGCAGGCAGACCTCGTTGGGGTTGCCCTTGGTAGCGCCCCTATTGCAGCTGGCCCCCAACGGCGCATCGTAGACAGCAACCACGCGGGCGCCCGCGGTGAAGGCGTCGACCCCGCCGAGCGCGGCGATGAGGTCGCCGGTGCGCACGGTGAAGGTCTTACCGTCGACCGCCACCTTGGTGGCGCACTGGGCCGTGATGTCGGTCCAGCCCTTCGCGGGCTCGGTGCCGGCGCGGCCGTCCTTGCCGGTCTGGACGGCGTCGAAGCCGCCGTCCGCGCCCGCCGCCGCGTACACGCGCATGCTCGCGGCCACCTTGGAGGGGTCGAGCCCCGCGCCCATGGTGTCGACGAACCGCACCGTATAGGTGTCGTAGGCCGTGAGCCCCGCCGGGACCGTGGCCGAGAGGCGCCAGTACAGGTCGTCGGCGACCGTGGCGTCGGCGGCCTTCTGCCAGGCGGCGGCGCTGTCCTCCAGCACGTGCTTGGACACCTTGGGGGTCGCGGCCTTGGGCTTGACGCTGACGGCGCTGCCGCCCACCAGGGCCATGATCGGCGCGGTGCCGGCCTCGCCCTGGGAAATGGCGTCATCGTCGGCGACGATGAGCCAGTAGCCGCAGGGCAGCTCGGCCGTCGTGCCCGCGTTAAGGGCCACGGAAGGCGCACCGGCATTGTAAATCGCACGGGCAAGCTTTGCCGCTAGCGTGGTCGTCATGTGCCCGTCGGCATTCATCCATTCGGCAGCCTCTTGCGCCGTCGATGCCGAGTTATCAAGCCCTGCATCATGAAACACGGGAAGGGCAGCTTGGCGAACCGTGTCATTCGCCCACGCTACATCAGTTGCGACCTTTTGGTCGGCATCGGCATCGTCGACAACGGTCGCCGAAAAGAGCTGGTACGCGTCGTAACGTGTCGCGACTGTACCGTCCACCGTAATGGCTCCGGTGTCGGCAGCACGGGCCGTTCCAGGGGCGATCGCAAAAGCGAAGACGACGGCCATGGACATCACCACGACGGCCAACATATGACGGAGCACTTTACTCACGACGACCACTCCGATCAAGATCACGATGGCGGCGAGCATGCATCCACGTCGCGGCAAAACACAGCATCGAAGCACCAGCTAAATACGTCATAGTCAAACCAGCCCCGCCCGCCTCAGGTAGCGTAGTCGAATACTTGTTGGTAAAGGTCGGCGGATCCTGAGAGCCATCGCCATAGGCAACTACGGCGTTGAGTTGGTCCGTGCCATTAGTTACCTCAACCGTGACTTTGCGCGGGGTCGTGTCATAGGTGATGTGATCTTTAACATGGTCGATGGCACCCTCGGGCTCGACCTCGGAGATGGTGTAGGTATAGATTCCCGCCTTGTTGTACTTGACGTCAAAGGAGACATTTCCCTTGTCATTATTGGTCACCGTCTGGAGCACTTTGCCCTCGGCGTCCTTAAGCGCGAACGAGAACTGACCTTCCCTGAAGGTTCCGCCTTTAAGCACTTTATTTGCTTTTATCGTCGCTTTGCCTTCAAGGGGCGCGTCATACACCCAAATCTCTGCATCTGACGTTATCTCCGTATCGGCATCAATCAAAGATTTCGCCTTGTTCATGGCTTGCTCGTATTGCTCTTCGGGCGCATTGCCCTTGAGCAGAATCCATGTTGGTTGGGCGACGCGATATCCAGGAGGCGCCGTCGTCTCCTCGAGGCAGTAAAGCTTGCAGGAAGCCATGGCGTCCGAACTCGTTTCCGAACTCGTTCCAAAAGTCACACTTCCGTCAGGGCCGGTCGTTCCGTCAGAAAAAAACGTCTTTGCGCCCTCAACGCCGGCACTGCCCTGCGCCTTATCCATGTCAATCGCATAGAGTGTGAACGTAGCGTCAGCCAACGGCGCGGCAACGTCCTTTTCATCCACTTTGTGGACCACAATGCCGTGCCCCGTTCCGCCTCCCGATGCGCCGGCATCTATGTCATATTCACGCTCGTGTTTCACATACCCGCCTGCAACACCTTCAAGCTGCGCCTCGTTGGAAAGGGAAACTGTACCAGACTCACCGGACAGAACTTCATATTCGACTTTCAGGTATTTCTCATCGGGAAGCCTCAACGTCAATCGCTGCTGCTTTCCAGCGCCCTCGCCAATCGAGTCAAGAGTCGCTCTGTATTTTTCTTTTGTCAGCACACGCCAATCGCCGTTATCGCACTCAGATACGCTAAGCGACGAGGGGATAAACGTACACTTAGAATCCATCACATCGAACAGATCGAGGTAGTCGGTTCCGACCTTTAAGTCTAGTGCCGATTCATTAACGAAAATCGTGTATTGAATTCGCTTGCTATTACTTACCGACGAACCTGTCTTTGACAATACGTCGTTCTTGATCTGTACGGTATCAGAGTCCGCCTTAAATTCTTTACCATCTGAGCTTGCGCTCGCCGAGTTCGTGAGCTCGCCGAGATTCTTTGACGTATCGACTACCGACCTTTTAACAGCAGTCGAATACGTCAGCTTTGCGTACCCTGTATTATTGCCCAGCTTTTCCGTTGGAATTGAAAACGCAACCATCTGGCGATCGACAGCAGGCGTCAGCAAGACATCCGAAACCTCGGTTTTTTCTCTCTCATGTTCCCATTCGCGGCCGGGCACCGCCGTCCCGTAGGGATTTGAATACAAAGAATATTTAGCCGAGCCGGGAATATAACTCATTCCCTCAGGAAGCTCATCTTTGACAACGACATCCTTGCCATTGAGCCTGCCAGCGCCATAATACTCACCGGCAGGCGTCTTAGCTCGATTGGCATAGACAGTCCAGTCGACAATCCACGCACCTTTGTCGTTCGAGCCATCCACTGATTTCCAGTCAAACGTCTCATCCCACCGTGCTTGCGAGCCGTCTTCATTTATTTTTACACTCTTCTCAACCGAAGGCTCCGCTTCGCCCTCAACATAGTAAAAGACAAAATCAGAATAGCCGCTAAACCCGTCGACAGAGGCGAAGTTGGAGTACCAACCAGGAAGTGCATCGGTCACCGTTTTATACGTAATAACCACCTCGGGGGACTTATCAAACGCTTCTTTGACTTTATCCGTAATGGTTATTTGGATATTGCAGTTGTGTTGGTTGCTGTTCTGCGACGGATTTTCACCACCTGCAAACGTCCAATCGGTACCTTGGTCCAGTTTGGTACCCCCAATGGTAATTACATGTGAAGGGCCATCGGAGGTATCCGGCCCCATAGTCTGCTTCCAAGCCGCCAGCATGGTATCTTTGATAAGAATGGATGTTGGGTTTTTCGCATTTACGTAATCACGGAGCTCTACGCGTAATTGCCAAGTTGCTTTTCCGGTCCGAGATGCCTCATCCGGATTAAGCAGCGTTTTGCTAATGGTTTTGCCCGTCCAAGGACGGATGTAGTATGCGGTGCTTTCACCAGAGGGCAGACCGGAGTCTTCTTTTTTCACACTTGCCGTGTTACTAACTTTTTCGTAGGAATTCTCATCTTTCAGCTTAGTTTGATAGACGATGCAGTAGGTCGCATACCGATCGCCCTCTTTTGGATTAAACGTATAGCTAAATGAATCCCCTGACTCGCTCAGCATTTCCTCATCGATCTTTTGTTTTTCATCGGCGGTCTCGCCCTTGTAGACCGTATAGCTGCCAATATAATCCTGCTTGCCATCGAGCTTGTCGGTAAAGGTGTAGCCAGACATATCGGCCTTGAGAGATCCCCTGTTGAGCACAACCTTCCAAGTGATGACAGACGATGTTCCGGAGCCAGCCTCTTTTTGAATCATGTCGTATTGAAACGGTTCCGACGCCCCTTTAATCGTAAGAGATTGTTGGTGATTTGCTTTGGCTCTGTTAGACCAGAATTGACATTCTGCCTCAATCATCTTTTTGAAATTGCAAAGCTATCGACCCCTTGCCGGGT
>NZ_JBDMSK010000016.1:0-48211 GCF_039758815.1 Collinsella aerofaciens
TGAAGGCCGTCAGGGTGTCGATTCCCTTGATGCAGGAGAGCGCCTCGACGGCCGGGCGCCACCGGTCGGTCCGGGCGAGGGCGAACACCTTCTTCTCGAGCTGCCGGCGGTCCGACTCCGCGCACCTCGCGGCCGTGACGTAGTACTCGAGCACGTCGCGCTGGGGCCCCTCGAGCCTGATCCCGGATATCCACCTCCAGTGGGCGCGCGTCCAGGACCCCTTCCTCGTCCCGTCGGCGTTGCGCTCGTCCCAGACGTGGCCCAGCCTGATCAGGAACATGTTGAGTCGCTGCCTGGCGCGGCGGTACTCCGCCGTGGCGTCGTCGAGGGCGCGGTCGAGGTCCCGGGCGGCCTCGACGGCCGCATCGGGCAGCGGGACCTCCACGATGTTGTGGGTGGCGAGCATGCGGGCGATGAACTCGGCGTCGCGCCGGTCGTTCTTGCGGCGCGCGTCCGCCGCCGGCCTCTGCATCTTGGAGACGGCGGCCACGGCGCAGTCGAGGCCGAGCGCGCGCAGCTCGCGCGCCATGTGGAAGCCGGTGGGGCCACTCTCGTAGCAGGCCCTGGGCTCCTCGAACCCGAGGGCCCACTCCGCGATCTCGGCGGCGTCCGTCCCGAAGTCACGGTGCACCACCTCGCCGGTGAAGGGGTTGAACGCCGCGGCGGCGACCGATCGCGCGTGGACGTCCAGGCCGATGGAGGTAACATGGGGCATGGGAAGCCTCCTCCCCGCAGGTGCGGTAAGGGCTACCGCACGGGCCGATACTCAAAGCCCATTGTGGCATCCCGAGCCCGCGGAAAGAAGCTGCGCCGCGGGGGAGGCGGCCCAAATGGCTTTCTCATATCGTCTTTTTATGCTTCGAATGCTGCTTGAGTGCCTCGGAAAGTTCGATAAGCGCCGTGAAGAGCGAGACCAAAGCAACCAAGAGCTCTACGAGCTCTGATGGGCCCGGGATGACCTCTGATTCAAGTCACCGGGCCTAAATCTTTTTCAGGCATTTGAATAGAGCGGGCGATTCTCTTGGGGCCGTCTGCATGGCGTATGCCTGGCGCGCGTGGCATTGCGTCCCGCTTTTGTGTCCGCACGGGCGCCTATCCTTACGGCAATGTAGCCGCCTATGTAACGAGCGGCAGTTGACGGAGAAAGGCCCAACCGTGTCAGCTGAAAAGACGCCGTGTATCTCGGCTATCGATACGACGAACTTTGCGCGCCAGATCGTGCTGGACTTTGAGTTTGCGCCGGTGCCAAAGCAGCGCCAGCGCCGTGGACTGCGTAACGAGATTATCGAGGTCGGCGCCGTCAAGCTCGATTACCACGGCAACGTTATGGGCGAGTTCTCGCAGTTTGTACAGACGGAATTTACCGAAGGCGTTGCGTTCCCCGTCCGCGAGCTCACAGGGATATCGGCCGTGGGCACCGCGATGGCCGATCCGCTCTACATGATGATCAAAAGGCTCGGCGATTGGATCGGGCGCTACTCCGCCCAGGTGGTCTGTTGGAGCGGGGCGGATCGTCGACAGCTTTTGATCGAGTGCCAAGCAAAGCACATCGATCTTTCCGCATTTCCTACGGACTGGGCCGACCTGCAGGCGTTTTACACCTCGATCATGGACATGAGCAGCCACGGTTGCGTCTCTTTGAGTGACGCAGCGACGTGGTTTGGCATCGAGTTCGACGAGTCGACGGGTCACGCCCACAGCGCCCTAGCCGATGTGCGCGTGACCGTCAAGCTGCTCAAGCAGATGATGGAGGGGGACTATCACGTGAGTCCGCGCGCCCAGGAAGTCCGCCAGCGGTGGGGGATGGGCGAGCGACCCCAGACGCGCCTTTCCAGCAAGTGCCCCGAGCTGGGCGATCTGCTGCTGAAGCTGAAGGCGGAGGGGAGGTAGGCGGAGCGGACAATATTGTCGTTTTCGCCTGCGAAGAAAGAATCAATTAACTTCAAAGTGTGGCTGGCTTCTAGTGAAGACTTAAACACCAGGCTATGAAAGGGTTATCGAGCCATTGAGACTGCAACATTCGTCCATCGCAAGACGTTACTCGTTCAAATTGAGACGCTCCACATCCTATGAAATGGTTAATGCGGAGCGTCCCTAGAAGTCTGTCTTCTGTTACCTAATAGTAGAGTTCGATATACGAATATGCCTTATCAAAAAGAGCCTGGTCTTTGAGCTTGTAGCGCATCCATAGAATGGCACGGAGCTGTTTTTTAACCTCTTTCACGCCAGCTGTGGTAGCTTGCCAGCCGTCGAAGCGAGTTATCTTAACGATCTCGTCAATGTCATTGACGATGTTCTCGACGATGATAGGCGTGTCGCCGTTCTTGATGCCGTTAAAGAGCTCAGTGAGAGCAGCCTTTCCCTTGTCCTCCTCTTCCTCGGGCACGACTTCCCTTTCGGCGGCTCGTGCTTCTTTGGCGAGGTCGATGAGCATCTTGAGGAACTCGACGCTGTTGATGAGACCTTGCTCGTGACGTTCCCTCAGGTCCTCCAGGCGCTCGCCGAGCTTCTGGAACTTGCCATTCTTATCGTGCCTGCGGATTCGGGCGACGAGATCTATCTCCAGCTTACGCGTGATCTTCTCGGTATTGCTCTTGTCGTTGATGAAGTGCTCGATCATGTCCTCGTCGAGTTCAAGGATGTCGTCATCGTCTCGGACTCTCTCGACGGTGATGTTCTCGTGCACGAGCTCGATTGTCTTGGGCCCGAGCGCTGCCCAGATGAGCTTCCCGCGATTGTCTACCGGTCTCACGGAATCGTAGACCTGCGAGAGCCAGATGAAATCGGGCTTGTAGGGATTGAGACATGGGTCGGGCGAAAGCGCTTCCCACGCTCTGTTCAAGACCGAGAAGTCGGCCCCGAACTGGTCCTTCACCTTTGTCGTTGGCAGACATTGCTGGGCTTCGAGAAGGGATTCCCAATCTGCACTGCGGCGATCTTTGACCGTTGAGAAGTACTCGAGGCAGTAATGCATGAGTCTGGGCAGTTCGGCCTTTACCTCGTCGATGTTGGTTATGACCTTCTGCACCTCGGCCTCGTCGAAGTGCAGGGACTTGGCGACGTTGTCGAAGAGGCCGATATAGTCAACGATGAGACCGAATGTCTTCTTGTCGTTGTAGACGCGGTTGGTTCGACAGATTGCCTGCAATAGCGTGTGGTCGCGTAAGGGCTTGTCAAGGTACTGAGTTTGCAGGATGGGTGCATCGAACCCCGTGAGCAGCTTCGCAGTGACGATGAGAATCTTGAGCGGATCGTCCGGGTCGCGGAAACGGTCAAGGAGCTTTTCCTCGGCATCGCGATCGCGACGATATGCCTTGTACCGGTCCTCCTTGTCGTTGTTCGTGTCCATGACGATGGTGACTGCATCAGCGCCCAAGAGCTTGTCGAGCTCCTCCTTATACAGCAGGCAGCACTCTCGGTCGTAGCAGACTACCTGCGCCTTGAAGCCGTCGGGCTCAACCTTTGACTTGAAGTGCTTGGCGATGTGCTCGCATACCTTGTGGATGCGGTCGGGGGCCTTCATGACGGACTCGATCTTGACGCGCCTGGTGAGTTCCGCCTTGTCTTCTTTGCTGAGGTCTCGGGTCATTTCGTCAAAGGCGGCGTTCACGACCTCTTGGTTGACGTGGAGCTCGACGGGAACGGTTTCAAAATGGAGCGGCAATGTGGCGTGGTCGCGGATGGAGTCGGCGAAGGAATAGCGGCTCATGTAGCCGGACTTGTCCTCTTTGGCACCGAAGGTGTGGAACGTGTTCTTGTCGGTTCGGTTGATGGGCGTGCCGGTCAAGCCGAAGAAGAAGGCGTTTGGCAAGGCGAGGCGCATCTTCTCGCCGAGGTCGCCCTCTTGGGTGCGGTGCGCCTCGTCGACCATGAGGATGATGTTCTCGCGCTCGTTGAGCGTCCCCGCAACCTCGCCGAATTTGAAGATGGTGGTGATGAGGATCTTTCTCATGTCCTGCTTGAAGAAGGACTCAAGCTCCTCCTTGCTGCCGGCGCTTGCGAGGTTGGGGATATCGGATGCGTTGAAGGTCCCCGTGATCTGGGTCTCAAGGTCGATTCGGTCATCCACGATGACGACGGTCGGGTTCTTGAGTTCAGGGACCATGCGCAGCTTCTGGGCGGCGAATACCATGAGCAGTGACTTTCCTGAGCCCTGGAAATGCCAAATGAGGCCACGCTTCGGGTACCCTGCGCGGACGCGGTCCACGATGAGGTTCGCGCCCTCGAACTGTTGGTAGCGACAGATCAGCTTGATGCGTCGATGCTTCTTGTCGGTGGCGAAGAGCGTGAAGAACTGGAAGATGTCCATGACGTTCGAGGGGGTTAGCATGGACGCCATGCTTCTCTTGACGTCGGCAAGTGTACCCTCGCTCTTCTTGTCGCCCTCATGCCAGGGCCCCCACATCTCGGGAGGCATGTTCACCGACCCGTAGCGATAGCATTTTCCTTCGCTGGCGAAGTTGATGGCGCTACAGACGAACATCTGCGGGATGCTCTTCTCATATTTAGCGATGTCGCCAGCGCCGTCGAGCCAGGTTATCGAATCGCGCACCGGCGTCTTGAACTCGCCGATGACGAGCGGAAATCCATTGACAAGAAGGACGAGGTCGAGGCGCTTGCCGCTCTGCTCCTGGGGGTAGACCCACTGGTTGGTGACGATGTACTCGTTTTTGTCAAGATCGCCGTCCGCCGCTGTGCCAAAGAAGCGGATGGGGACCATGCGGCCGTCTTTGCCGTAGGGGAATGAGTTCTCCTCGATGACGAGCTTTTTGAACCGCTCGTTGGTGGAGACCAGGTTTTGCGGACTTGTGGACTGAATGAGGGCCCTGAGTCGGTAGATGATCTCGTCGGCGCGATCGGGGTCTTCTGCGATCTCCGGGTTAAGCCTGATGAGGGCGTCCTTGACCATGGGCTCGACCATGACGTCGGCATGGCGGCGCGGGAGGTCTTCGGCAGCCACGTATCTCCAGCCAAGGCTGGCAAGCGCCTCGACGCTCATTTGCTCGATGGTGTTGTCCTCGTTAAACATCTCCGAGTCCTAACTCCTGGTTCAAGATTTTCTTCGTCGTGGCGTTTAGCTCATCGAGGGCTTTTTGTACGGCAAATTTCGATTTGTCGACCGAGGCGGCGAAGTCGGCGAACTCCTGCTGGAGCTCGAGAGGCGGAACAAGAAGCTTGATATTGCCGAGAGCCGTTTGGTTGATCTTGAACGTTCCGTTGGTGGTTTTCGCCGATGCCTCGATTTGCTTGCGAGTCGAAGGCTGATTCCAAGCACACCGTAAATAAGGCAAGATGATTTGCTCTTGTTTAATCCTTGCCGCGATCATTGTGTCAGGGAAAACCATATCTTTCATTAGTACATTTGAGTATTCGCCTGTTCCAACCAGATGCTTGTTTCCATTGCCCCGGCAAACATAGAAATCTTCATTAGAGACGCGCTTATCGGCAGGAGGTTCCTCCGTAAAGAAGCCGTCTTTCCACGCTGACGAGTCGAAGTGCCCCTGGGTTATGGCGGATAGAGTAAGAACTTTCGAACGATGCGATCCTGACTTCGATGGAGACAGGCCGTTTCTCATCGACGACACGAGAGTCGATAGGCAGCTGCTCGGATATTCCTTGCCCTCGAACATCTCGACAAATTGTGATTTGACGACATCGTCGCAGGTGGCGAGGAGCCGTTTGTAGCGTCGCTTTGTCTCCTGGGCTGCCCAGAGGACGTCGGCAAGCCCCTCCTGTGCCTGGATGCACGGGAGCTCGATCTCGAAGTCGGCGAGCCCTTGCCACTTTACGCGCGGCGAAAGGGAGCCCGCCGACTTCTCGACGGCGTGCTTGAACAGGGCATCGTTCTGGATGATGAACGGCAGGAGCCTCGGCGAGAGCCCGTCTCCGGCGGCTATAACGGTGATGTCGCCCGAGCAGACCCCGTTGAACGGCGCGACGACCGCCTTGTGCAGATAGGCCCTGCGGCGGCCGAACAATACCTGACCCTTCTCGAACCCCTTTGTGAAGGTCGTCTCCACGCCCTCGTCCCAGCGCGTCAGCTCGACCTCACAGGGATCTAGGTGCTCGAGGCCAACCGTTGGAAGGTCGGAGCCCTCGAGGGTCCTCTTTCTTACCTCGCGGGCGACGTCGCCCAGACGAACTCGTGCCATTTTATTCACCGTCGCTTTCGCGGAGTTTAGCTGCTACGTCGCCGAGTAGGCCTGCCGCCCTCGCAGCCGCGGATTGCCAGCCGCAGACGACCTCGCTGATGCTGCGGTCATCCGACTCCGCGTCGCCGGCCTTCTTTACGTACAGGGGTATGGAGAGCGAGGACGCGTTGTCCTCGATCTCGTCGATCGTCGCGTAGGCCGAGAAATCGTCGTTGCCCTCGTCTGAGCGGTATGCGCCGACTATTTTCTCGATGTGGGCGTCCTCGAGGTAACTCTGGGCGTTCTTGCGTGTGACCTCGGACGAGGCGTCGACAAACAGGATGCGCCCGCGCCTCTTCGGCGCCTTCATACTGCGACAGATGAGGATGCACGCCTCCATCGGCGAGTTGAAGAAGAGGTTGGGGCCGAGTCCGATGACGGCCTCGATGAGGTCGCTCCTGACGAGCCTCTCGCGCATTTCGGACTCCTCGTTGCGGAAGAGTACGCCATGGGGAAGAAGAATGGCGCACCTTCCGCTCCTCGGGTCCATGCTCTTGAGGATATGCTGTATGAAGGCATAGTCGGCCCGCCCCTGCGGCGGGGTGCCGAGGAAGTTGCGGCCGTAGGGGTCCGACGCGAACGCCTCGCGGTCCCATTGCTTGATCGAGTAGGGAGGGTTGGCGAGCACCATATCGAAGGTGCGTAGCTTTCCCGCCTCGAGGAAGGCTGGGTGCCGCAGTGTGTCGTCGTTTGCGATTTCGAAGTCCTCGACGCCGTGCAAGAATAGGTTCATGCGTCCGATGGCGGAGGATAACTGGTTGATCTCCTGTCCGTAGGCGTGAACATTGCGCCATTCCTCTCCGTGCAGTTTGAGGTGGGCAATGGAGGAGATGAGCATGCCGGCGCTGCCGCAGGTAGGGTCGTAGATGGACTCGCCCGGTTTGGGTTGGAGGATCTCGGTCATCAGATGGACGACCGTGCGGTTGGTGTAGAACTCCTGTGCCGTGTGCCCTGAGTCGTCTGCGAACTTCTTGATGAGGTACTCGTAGCCCTGGCCGAGTTCGTCCTCGGGGCAATTGGCGATGGAGAGCGTTATGGCGCTGAAGTGCTCGATGAGGTCCTTGAGCAGGCGGTCGGGAAGTCGTTTCTTGTTAGTCCAGGCGGCATCGCCGAAGATGCCGCGAAGCTTGGAGTCATTGGCCGCCTCGATGGCGCGGAAGGCGTCGACAATGGTCTTGCCGACGTTCTCCGTGGACTCTCTGACATCGCTCCAGCGGGCACCGTTGGGGATGGCGAAGCTATGGTTTTCGGGTAGGGCTGCGAACTCCGCATCTCCGCCGGAGGCCTCCAACGCTTCGGCGGTCTCCTCGTCGTAGACGTCGGAGAGGCGCTTGAAGAACAGCAGCGGGAAGATGTGCTGCTTGTACGACCCGGCATCGATGTAGGTACGCAGCAGAACGGCCGCGTTCCATAGATGGTTGTTTAGCTCTTCCTGGGGGATTCTACTCTCCATCGACATAGCCTCCCTTCGTTAGCAGATCGAGGAGCCTCTCCTCGGATTCCTTCGTTTGCTGGAGGAGGTCGTAGAAGCGTTTTCTTGTCTCCGTCGGCGGCTCGACCTTCTCGCGTTTTCTTTCGACGTAGTTGTTCGCCGAGAGCACGTATCCCTCGCGTTCGATGTCAGCGAGCGTTGCTATGGCGCATTTCTCGATGACAGGCTCGTAGGAACGATAGAGGGAAAGCATCTCTTGCGCGTTCTTTTCTGAGATCACATTTTGCGCGCGCTAGGCGGTGAAGATCTTGCTGCCGTCGATGATGCAAATGCGTTCTTGATGATCGGCAGGCTTGTCATTACTGAGGAACAACACGCAGGCCGAGACGCCCGTGCTGTAGAAGACGCCGCTTGCGAGCGCGATTACGGCTTCGACCCTGTCAGACCTGATTAGCTCCTTGCGTATGGCGCCTTCTTTGCCGCTGTGGAACAACGCTCCTTGGGGTAGCACCACGGCGCAGCGACCGTTCTTTTTGTCCATGGAGCGGACCATGTGCTGGACCCAGGCGAAGTCTGCCGACTTGTCCGTGGGGGTGCCCCAGATATTGCGGCCCCACGGATCCGAGGAGAACTCGTCAGAGCCCCAGTTCTTAAGGGAGAACGGAGGGTTCGCAAGGACGCAGTCGAAGGTTTTGAGTGCATTGCCGTCGCGGAAGGCGGGCTCGCGCAAGGTGTCGCCCTGGGCGACGCGGAAGTCCTTCGCGCCGTGAAGGTAGAGGTTCATTCGCGCTATAGCGGACGTGCTGAGGTTCTTCTCCTGGCCGTAGAGCTTGCCGTAGGCGAGTTTTGAGTTGTCCATTTGCCGGACGGCCTCGATGAGCATGCCGCCCGTGCCGCATGCCGGGTCGTAGACGGTCTCGCCGGGCTTCGGCTCAAGCAGGGAGACCATCATCTTGACGATCTCGCGTGGGGTATAGAACTCGCCGGCGTTCTTCTTCTGCATATCGGCGAACTTCTTGATCAGGTATTCGTAGGCATCGCCCATCATGTCGGCGCTGTAGTTTTTGTTGCCGAACCTCTTTGCCGAGAAGTGCTCGACGAGGTCCTTCAGCCGCTCGTCGGAGAGCTTGCCCTTGTCTGTCCAGCTCGCGTCGTCGAAGCTGCTGAAGAGGCCGCGTAGGGTATCGGGGTTAGCGCGCTCGATACCCATCATGGCGTCAACGATTGCTTTGCCGACGTTCGCGCCGGTATTGCGGACGTCCTGCCAATGACAGCCTTCCGGCACCTCGAAGCTGTGATTCTCGGGCAGTGCGGCGAAGTCCTTGTCGCCATCCGAAAGCTCCAATGCCCCGACGGTTTCCTCGTCGTAGACGTCGGAGATCCGCTTGAAGAAGAGCAGCGGCGTGATGTAGCTCTTGTACTCGTCTTGGTTGATGGGGCCTCGCAGGATGTCGCAGGCCCCGAGCAGGTGGTTTCCCAGCTCGGATTTGCTTATTGGTTCTTCTGGCATTCAGGTACCTATGAGCTCAAAAAATGAAATTACAGCTCTAGTGATTATACCGTCATATTTGTCGCGGTAAATCTCCTGCGCATCGTCGTTCAATCAGGCGGTTTGAGCGACGGTCTGAGCTTGTAAATCACAATTTGGTTGCCGGGGGTGCGCGGCATGACGAAGTATCTATTCGGCGACCTCGTGCGTAACTGCAAAGAAAAGGTCGATCGAGACAACAACCCATACGAGTATTTTGTTGCCGGCGACCACATGGAAACAGAAAGGCCCAAACTTACGATGAGGGGGCGATTTGATGAATCCGACGTCGGCCCTGCCTTCATCAGAATGTTCAAGCCAGGGCAAGTCCTGTATGGATCTAGGCGTACTTATCTCAAGAAAGTTTCCGTTGCCGATTTCGAGGGCGTGACGTCCAACGTGACGTTCGTTCTTGAGACCAAGGATGAGTCCATTCTTCCTCAGAGGCTTCTTCCGTTCCTGCTGCTCTCCGATCGTTTCACTAGCTACTCGACTGGCAAATCAAAAGGTTCCACCAACCCTTACGTCCTGTTCTCCGATCTTGCGGACTTTGAGATAGACCTTCCAGCACCGAAAACAGTCGCCGAGATTGCCGACATTATGTGCACTGCCGAGCGGCTTAAGGAAGACTATCGTTCGCTAATTGCAACCTGCGATGACGTTGTCAAATCACAATTTGTCGAGATGTTTGGTGGACCCGATCCAACAGAAAGCGATTGTCCTCCAGTTACAATCGGGGAGCTCGCGGCTGATATACGGTACGGGACTTCAAAGAAGGCTTCTGATAGTGGCGAATTTAAGTACCTCCGCATGAACAATATGACCGACGATGGAAGGCTTGATCTCTCCGATCTTAAGTACATCGATCTTTCGGGTGCGGAGCTTGAGAACGCAAAAGTTGTAAGAGGAGATTTGCTTTTCAATAGGACAAATAGCCGCAAAAAGGTAGGCAAGACCTGCGTATTCAATAAGAACGAGCCCATGGTAATCGCAGGATATATTGTCAGGGTTAGATTCGATGATCGTGTAGAGCCCGGCTATGTGTCGGCGTTCTTGAACAGCAACTACGGCAAAGGTCTTCTTCGCAAGATGGCCAAAGGAGCCGTTGGTCAGGCCAACATTAGCGCAAAAGAAATGGCCAAAATCGAACTTCCCTTGCCGCCGATTGAGCTTCAACGTTCCTTCCTAGACTTCGCCGCCTCGGTCGACAAATCGAAATTTAAGTTAGGTATCTGCGGTGGGATGCTTTGACGTTGCGCTGGTCGACCATTGCGTACCTTAATGTGGTGTCTATTTTTTTATGGCCAAGGAGCACCTGGACTTGTTCGATGGGCATTCCTTTGTCGATTGCCTTTGTAGCAAGCGTTCTTCTGAACTTATGAGGGTGGACCCTTCCTAAATCAAGCTCGCGCCCCAGTTTTCTAAACAGCGCCTCGACGCCGCCAATTTGTAGCCTCTCGTGTGGTGCCTTGCTCGACACGAAGAGTGCTTCAGAGCTGTCCATTCGGGTTGACAGGTAATTCTCAATATGGACTTTAGTCTTTGCGTCAAAATAGACGATGCGGTCCTTATTCCCCTTGCCGTGTACGATGCACTCACGATTGATGGTGTCGATGGAGCTCCTGTCCAACGAGACAAGTTCGCCCACACGCATGCCCGTGGAGCGCAACAGGTCGATCAGGGCAAGGTTTCGGGGCGACCCGCAGTTATCGCAGAGAATCTCAACGACTTCATCGCTATACGTTTCCTTTATGGGCTGCGGAGCCTTGACTCTTTTAATGCGTCTTACCGGGCTCTTAATGATATGGTCCTCGTCTTCGAGCCATGAGTAGAAGCTTGAGATGATTCTTCGGACATTGTCGACGGTGACGCGACTGACGCCGGCTTTTTGCTGATAGTCGGAAAGATAGGATCTAGTCTCTTCGGTTCCCAGGTCGCAAGCTGGTGTATCGAATGATTCGAGCATTTTATTGATGGTGGTTTCGTAGTAGGAGATGGTCCTATCCGAGCAGCCTTCGAGGCGTTTTGCGGACAGAAATAGATCTAGGAATGATTCGCTTTCACCGTCGCCGCCGTCTTCAGCTAATTGGCTTTCATCGAAAAGGCAGTGCGATAAAACCTTTTTGAGCTGGCGGTTCTGCTGCGTGGTCAGGTAGGGGAGCATGAGACGGGTAATTTCTCTAGCCGTTTTCGTGAGATCCATGGTGGCGTCCTTCCTTGCGCGGTGGGTGGCGCTATTTCCCTTTGTTTACCCGTGCGTTATGGAAGGGATGCCGGGTGGCACTTCCGCTGGGCCGCGTCAAGGGGGTCCGTGAAAACCCGCACGGACCTCTGCATCACTCCGGTGCGGCTTTGCCCGCAGAGCGAGATGTTCAGAAGCGTTTTATTAACGGGGGACGCTTTTCGGACTCCTTTGATGGGGGTGCGGAAACACTGCTGAGGTTTGCGAATTGAGCAAGAGCGAGGGGTTCACTCGGTGCTCATCGCCTATCGTGTGCGGGTGGATGGTGCTGGCGGTTGTTTGAGATTGCAGTCGCACCGACGGGGTTGGACGGGGTCGGTACAAGGCGAGCACACCCCATGTCGTTTTGGTGGATGCATCTTTGTTGGCAGAGCGCTTGATAAGTCTACGCAGGAGCGCGGAGAAGATCCTCCAGCATCGGGTCTATTCCGGCTGCGATTATGCCCTCGATCAAGTGCTGGGCGTGGAATCGACCAACTGTCCATGCGATATATGAAAGCGTCTGACAGGCGCGCTCCTTGACATCGAATTTGGCTTTGCTCAGAACGACTGCCTCTGCGATGTCGGCAAATGCGTCGTGATCTCCCCATGTCTCACAGGCTTGTATCATGCCCTGGTCGATAGCATCCATAACAAAGGCGGCGTTGGTACTGTCGAGTCTTGCAAATTCGGCAACCGTGTTGGCGAACGCGGGAATTGAAACTATCCGTGTGCATAACTGCTCGTCAGTCATATCGAGAACCCATTCCGTAACATCTTCGTCGAGGATCCCCCGCGTCGCCTTATCTGCTAGATTCGCTTCTCGGTCCGCATCTGCCAGCAATGCTAGCTTTCGCCTTATAGCATTCAATAATTCTGCTGCGTCTTGGTATCTTTTCGACGGATCGTCTGCGGTTGCTTTCTCCGCAAGCGGACGAAGACGATGATTTGTTTTTACCGGATGCCCCGCGAGCACGAAGTTGATTATTCTTCCCAGGGAAAAGACATCGCTCCTCTTATCTCCGTCTCTTAGATAGACGAGTTGCTCGGGTGAACAGTAGAACCACTGCCCGTAATTGTTTGTGTTCGTGGTCTGGTAAGAGGAAATTGTGTTCAAGTTTTTTCCGAGTCCGAAATCGGCAATCTTTAGCTGCCCACCCAGCAGAAAAATGTTTGTGGGGCTTAAGTCACGGTGAATGTATCCGCGCGAGTGGATGTCGGCCATAGCACTGACTATCTGCTCAATTATGGTCATCTTGATTTCTTCGGATAGAGGGTTGCTCATGAACTCCAGCAGCGTGGTCTCGCCGGCCTCCATTGTGTAGGAGCAATTGCTTTCGTTGAAATCATAAACACGAAGAACCCCCGGCACCTCTGCTAGGTCCCTCATTATCTCGAATTCACGCTTGAAACGATGGCGGCTTCTTGCGTCAAGGGCCACTTCGGGCATGAGCTTCTTCAGGACTTTGCCTGTTGACTTTTGTTTGAACGCTTCGGCAAAGCCGCCTTTCCCGATCGGGATTAGATCTGAATCGACCGCGATGAGCTTCATCTCGCCATCTGTTCCAACTACCTCAAGCTCATCGGAGATTAGTACGCGGTTGAACTGCTTCCTTGCTTTGTCTGCCTTTTCCCGGGCTTCTATTTCATCGCAATTAAATGCACTGACCATGTACCTGAATCCAAGAACGATTGAGAAAAAACGGTCAATCCTGCCGCTCGATGCAACGCTGGCTATCTTTTCGGCGGCGTATCGCCATCTAGTGGGGGCGTTGCCGCTTTGATAAATGTCCCGGAAGCCGAAATTGTCATTAAAAAACGTTACTATTTGCGGTCCTGTCAAGTAACAGAACAATTCTTGTTCGTCACCTATGAATATTTTTGCGATAGATTCGACTGATCGTTCACTGAGCGACGGCATCAAGTTCTCCCCGTATTGTTGTCGCTATCCAATCCATTTTGCTATGTTAAGCCATCCGTGCTTCTCTTTTTTGCTTGGTATGAGGCGTTATCGGGACATGTAAATCACGGCAAAAGTGGCTTGCTATGCGTGCGGATATATATGGGCTAGCATACCTCCAGCTTTTAGTTTTTCATATCAAGTACAAGCCGCGTGAGGCGGTCCTTATAGATTGAAGACTAGTGAGATTGTTGCGCCACGTCTGGTGCAATGCGACAATTCGAGTAAAGACCAGTTGACAGGGGAGAGCGCGCCATGGGCGCTCATTACGGATGGGTTAACGTTACGAAAATGGAGTATCTGGGCAATGCGCCATTCGCGATTTCCGTTGGGATTATGGAAAACTGTCGCTTCCCCAACGACCGCACTGATGTCGCCCTCACTCTGCTCGCCGGTCGCTGGCATGGTGATCTCGTCGCCTACGTGAGCGACTATACCAACCTTGAGGCGCTCGAGGGTGAGGGCTTTCGACGCATGGCGGAACTTATCCCCGAGAACCCGTGCGATTACATCGAAGACAATGGAACCGACGTCGGCGGCTTGTTCTCGTGCTTTATGGGCGCGGAAAGGTATTGCTCGACAGACGATGACCCCGGTGCCGATTTCATGCATCCCTATCAGGGGCCATTCGACGAGGAGCCTGTATTCTATCGTTATGTGGTCAACGAGACACGCAAGGAGTACATCGACCGCATGGGCGGCCAATATCTCTGCACGGTTGAAGGGAAAGACATTCTGGAGGACGTGACCCCAGCGATCCTGGGAGACACCAACCGTTTGGATTACCGGGGGCAGGAGGTCTTGGAAGGGCCTTGGGTGGGCGATGATATTACGCCCACCAACGACCGACCGGGCCCTGATTATACTGACGTGACACCTGATTACACCATCTGGTAGCAAGTCGAGCTGCAGACGGTCACATTTGGGTTTGTGTACCTGGGTTTAATATAGATATATTCGTCTACGTCCCCGCTATTCCGCGCGCCGCGCTCAGCAGCTCGTACTCCTTCTGGCTCCACTGGCGCAGTTCGGCCGCGTCGACGGCATTGCGGCACAGGTCCAGGAATACCTCGGCTCCCTCGCAGAAGCACTCGCGGGCAAAGGCGCCGGATCCGTCCGCAACGCATACGCCGTCAGCAAAGAGCTTCCAGCTAGACGGCTCGCGAGAGTCGTCTCCAAGCAGCTTGATCTGCAGCACGTGCGGGCTGCCGGCGGCGCAGAGTTCTTCCTCGAGCACCTGCACCGTAAAGCGCATCTGGTGGGAGAGGCTGCTCTTGATCATGGCCGAGGCGTAGCCATTTGGCTTATCCAGAAGATGCATGTGATTCGGTTTGACGATCAGGTTGTGGAAGTTACGCTCGCTGCGCACAGAGAAATTGTCCATACGGACTCCTTTCATCGATGTTGGCAGGGCCACCGTGCCTCTTGGCCGGTTGGCGTCGGGATCGTGGAGCCAACTCTCTACCCCGACTCTGGATAAAACGCGCCCGCTCCTTGCAGGCACGATGGAGTCTATCAACGTGTATGGATAGAAACCAACGCCATCCGCGAAATGACCGCGGATGGCGTTGGTTTCCCAAGTGATCATTCGGCTTTCATCCGGAAAAGTGTCGAAATCAGCCGTGTAAAAGTACGGAAAAGTGTCGAAATAGGCACCTTAAAACTTCGGAAAAGTGTCAAATTCGATAGGCAAATTATCCGGAAAAGTGTAGCTGGATGACAAAACAGCACTTAGAAGCCGGTGCTGGATGCGGGATCTTGCGGTCGCCTTCAGTTCTCGCTACTCATCGTCTCCGTCGTTGGGGTCGCCCTTGAGGGTGTTGATGTCCAGGTACTCGTCATCGTTCTCTTTTTGCTGGGTCTCCGACTCCGCTTGGGTGGGGCCGCGGAACAGCTGGAATCCCTCAAACGCAATGACACCGAGCAGGGCAATGACAATGGCGATAAAGGCAACCTTGACTGCCTGCGGAAATTCCGAAAAACGCAGCGCCTTTTCCTCGGCGTAATAATCGGCGAAGCGCTCTTCGCCCGTGCTTTTGGTATACGCCGGTGCGGACGCGGCCTCCGGGTCATATTCCGGTGCAGGCGTGGCAGCGTACGGATCGTTGAGATAATCGCTCGATGTGGTGCCATAATCCTCGGTCTCGATGCGACCGGCGTCAGCATGGCCATCGGAATAATCGGAATATGCCGCACCGCCCTCATAGCCCGCGGCGCTCGTGTTGGCGGCAAAAAGCGGGTTAACTGGAACGTCGAGCGCCGGCATGCCGGTAGAGGTCTCATCCAGATCGGCTGCAGCCCAGGAATCGTAGGCAACCTGATGGGCAACGGGCTCATCGAGCCTTGTGACCGGAGGCTTGCGTGCCGCAGGAACAGGCAACTGCTGGGCGCTGTACATAACGGTGCTGTCGGCCGATTTGCCCTGCGTCGCTGCAGCGAGAAATGCCGCCGTCTCGGACGGGTCGCTTGCGGGGCGGGGAGTGGGTGTGGGCGCAGACGCGGGCGTCGAAACAGGCGACTGCGCAGGAGCCGGCGCAGATGCGGGCTTAGGCGCAAGTGCGGGATTGGGGCTTGACGGGCGAGCCCCGCCGCCCATGAGTTCGTCGGCGGTCCACGGGCGATCATCCATCACGTCGTCAAGGCTCAGCGAAAACAAGTCGTCTTCACCCTCATCGAACATGCGGTGCACATGTCCACCAATTGCCGGAATCAATCCGCGACCGGTGCACGATGCCTTGCTCAACGCCATTCTGTTCCACCCTTTCGAAATACTAATGACATCGATTATATGGAACTTCCCAAGCGGCTCGGTCTTGGATTCATGCTTTCCAGAACTCGCGCCCAAAAGGGGAGGGGCAATCCAGGTGAGTGCCTACTTGTCGCCTGCTGCCGCCTTGGCCTCATTGAGGTAGCTATAGAAGCTGTATTTGGAGATGCCAAAGAACTCGCAGGCGCGCTCGCTCGACTTGGAAATGAGGAAGGCGCCGCGACGGTCGAGGTAGCCGATGGCACGAATGCGCTCGTCTTTGGTCATGAGCGCCGCGGGCTTGCCCACAAACTGCTCGCACTCGTGCAGCAGGTCCTCGAGCAGGTCGCCGATGTTCTTGGTAATGGGCTCGGGCTCGGTGTAGCCCGTGCCGCCGGTGCCGGTAAAGGCATCGAGCGAGCGCTCAAAAGCCTTCATGAGCGTAATGTCAAAGTTAATGCCCAAAATGCCGACGGGCTTGCCCTCGTCGTTGCGGATAAAGATGGTCGAGGACTTGAGCAGCTTGCCGTCGGTGGTCTTGGTGAGGTATGGCTCGCGGTCGTGCACGTCGGTGGTGCCCTCGTGCATGGACTCAAACACAATATGGCTGGGGCCGTCACCCAGTTTGCGCCCGCTGACGTGGCCGTTTTCGATCACTACGATGGAGTGGTCCACGTCCTCGGTCTCCAGGTCGTGGACGACGACTTCGCAGTTGGGGCCAAATTGGAGCGCCAGGCCGTGTGCAAGGCGCTTGTAAAACTCAATCTGTGCGGGGGTCATGGGTGCCTTCCTAAAAATTAGTTTGGGCACACTTTGCCATAAACCACACTTGTTCGCAAATAACGAAAGCGTCGCTGCGTTATGTGACCGTTCGGCGGCGAAAAGGTACCGATTACGGCAACAAACAATTTGTTAGGTTTACCAATCAAAAAGTGTGATAGAACAGTGCTGACAAACTTTTTGTTTGGCATCCACATAAAAGTTCAGTCGCATGAATGGGAATGGGCTGAAACGCGTATGCGGGGGCCGGCAAGAGAGGACTTAAGGAGTTCACCGTATGGCCGATAAGATCCAGTGGGCGGGCAACACGATGCCCAAGAGCGATGACAAGCACTTGGGAATCATGAGCCTCGACCACGTGAAGAAGGCCCGCGCCTTCCACCAGTCGTTCCCCCAGTACACCGTCACTCCGCTTGCCCGCCTGGATGGTCAGGCTGCGCGCCTGGGCCTTTCCAACCTGTGCGTTAAGGACGAGAGCTATCGCTTTGGCCTCAACGCCTTTAAGGTCCTGGGCGGTTCGTTTGCCATGGCCAACTACATTGCCGAGGAGACCGGCAAGGACGTTGCCGAGTGCACCTTCGATTACCTGACCTCCGATCAGCTTGCCAAGGACTTTGGCCAGGCCACCTTCTTTACTGCCACCGACGGCAACCATGGCCGCGGCGTGGCATGGGCTGCCAACAAGCTGGGCCAGAAGGCTGTCGTGCACATGCCCAAGGGTTCCACCAAGCCCCGCTTCGATAACATTGCCGCCGAGGGCGCCACGGTGACCATCGAAGAGGTCAACTACGACGAGTGCGTGCGCATGGCCGCCGCCGAGGCCGACGCCTGCGAGCGCGGCGTCATCGTTCAGGATACCGCCTGGGAGGGCTACGAGAAGATCCCGTCCTGGATCATGGAGGGCTACGGCACCATGGCTTCCGAGGCTGCCGAGCAGCTGCGCGAGATGGCCATCAACCGCCCGACGCACGTCTTTGTCCAGGCTGGCGTGGGCTCGCTCGCCGGCGCCGTGGTGGGCTACTTCACCAACCTGTATCCCGATAACCCGCCCACCTTCGTCGTGGTCGAGTGCGCGCCTGCCGCCTGCCTGTACAAGGGCGCTGCCGCCGGCGACGGCGATCCGCGCATCGTGGACGGCGACATGCCCTCCATCATGGCCGGCCTGTGCTGCGGCGAGCCCAACATCCTGGGTTGGGATATCCTGCGCAACCACACCACCGCCTTCGTGTCCTGCCCCGACTGGGTCACCGCTCGCGGCATGCGCACCCTGGGCGCTCCCGAGAAGGGCGACCCGCGCGTCATCTCCGGCGAGTCCGGCGCTGTGACCACCGGTCTGGTCGAGACTCTCATGCTCGATCCCGAGTACGCCGAGCTCAAGGAACTCATCGGTCTGGACAAGACGAGCTCCGTGCTCTGCTTCTCCACCGAGGGCGACACCGATCCGGATCAGTACCGTCGCATCGTCTGGGAGGGCGAGTACCCGACTTGCTAGCGGGTCTGACCTGTCCGGAGGCAGCCGGAGGACTTTACTCCCTGCTCGGACAGTCCTGCTCGCACGGAGAGCACATTAAGTGCTCTCCGGCTCGTGCGGAACTCGCGACGGAGCAAAGTCCTCCGTCCGCCTCCTATGGTTACTTGCTTGTGGGGTGCTCAACCTCACGCTGCTTGGCACAAGTGATCTATCTGAGATATCTACCTGTAGGTAAACCCTTGTAGAAAGGTTGACTGTTATGACTAAAGAACTCGATTTTGATGCCATTAAGGCTGCGGCTGAGTCTCATCGTGCTGATATGACGCGTTTTCTTCGCGCAATGATTAGCCACCCCTCTGAGTCCTGCGAGGAGGGCGAGGTTGTCGCTTGCATCAAGGCCGAGATGGAGAGCCTTGGCTATGACGAGGTCAAGGTCGACGGCCTGGGCAACGTTATGGGCTTTATGGGCGAGGGCGACAAGATCATCGCCATCGACTCCCATATCGACACCGTCGGCATCGGCAACATCGAGAACTGGGATGCCGATCCCTATGAGGGCTACGAGACCGACGAGATCATCTACGGCCGCGGCGGCTCTGACCAGGAGGGCGGCATGGCTTCTGCTACCTATGCTGCCAAGATGATGAAGGACATGGGCCTCATCCCCGAGGGCTACAAGATCATGGTCGTCGGCACCGTCCAGGAAGAGGACTGCGACGGCATGTGCTGGCAGTACATCTACAACAAGGACGGCATTAAGCCCGAGTTCGTCATTTCCACCGAGCCCACCGACGGCGGCATCTATCGCGGTCACCGCGGCCGCATGGAGATCCGCGTCGACGTTCACGGCACCTCCTGCCACGGCTCCGCTCCCGACCGCGGCGACAACGCCATCTACAAGATGGCCGACATCATCGCCGACGTCCGCGCCCTCAACAACAACGGCTGCGACGAGTCGACCGACATCAAGGGCCTCGTCAAGATGCTCGACCCCAAGTACAACCCCGAGCACTTCGAGGACGCCCGCTTCCTGGGCCGCGGCACCTGCACCGTCAGCCAGATCTTCTACACCAGCCCCAGCCGCTGCGCTGTCGCTGACTCCTGCGCCATCTCCATCGACCGTCGCATGACCGCCGGTGAGACCTGGGAGTCCTGCCTGGACGAGATCCGTAACCTGCCGGCCGCCAAGAAGTACGGCGACGACGTGAAGGTCTCCATGTACATGTACGACCGTCCGTCCTGGACCGGCGAGGTCTACGAGACCGAGGCTTACTTCCCCACGTGGATCAACAAGGAGACCGCTCCGCACGTCAAGGCCCTCGTCGACGCCCACAAGGCCATGTTCGGTGACGAGCGCATCGGCTGCGAGCCCAGCATGGACAAGCGCACCGGTCGCCCGCTGTGCGACAAGTGGACCTTCTCCACGAACTGCGTTTCCATCCAGGGCCGCTATGGCATCCCCTGCGTCGGCTTCGGCCCGGGTGCCGAGTCTCAGGCTCACGCTCCCAACGAGGTCACCTACAAGGACGACCTGGTCACCGCTGCCGCCATGTATGTGGCTGCCCTGAACCTCTACGATCCGAGCCAGGCCGATGGCGACGCCACCGTGTTCCGCGCCGGTCTGACCAACAACAAGATCGATTAGTCCCATTCCTCGATCTTGTTGAGCCGGGGACAGCTCGTGTCCCCGGCACCCCCTGTTGACTTGGGGCCCGCGGTCGTTATCTCCCATGCTTCCTCAACGGTAGCGGGTCCTCGTCATAGTGCTCTGCATGTTCTAGCCACACGCGCATGCCGGAGCACATTTACTCATTGCAATCGTTTCATCTTTGGAAAGGATATTTACATGGACGCCAAGTTTACCGAGCTCGTCGAGCAGCTGAACGGCCTCGATTTTAAGGGCATGTACGGCAGCGACTTCCTGCACACCTGGGATAAGACCACCGATGAGCTCAAGGCGCTCTACATCGTCGCCGACGCCCTGCGCGCGCTGCGCGAGAACAACGTTTCGTCCAAGATCTTCGATTCGGGTCTGGCCGTCTCCCTGTTCCGTGACAACTCCACCCGTACGCGCTTCTCCTTCTCTAAGGCAGCCAACCTGCTCGGTCTTGAGCTGCAGGACCTGGACGAGAAGAAGTCCCAGATCGCTCACGGCGAGACCGTCCGCGAGACCGCTACCATGATCTCCTTCATGGCCGACGTCATCGGCATCCGCGACGACATGTACATCGGCAAGGGCGACGCCTACATGGCCGAGGTCTCCGAGTCCGTACAGCAGGCCTACGAGGACGGCGTTCTGGATCACCGTCCCACGCTCATCTCCCTGCAGTCCGACTCCGATCACCCCACGCAGTCCTCTGCCGACATGCTCTACCTCATCAACGAGTTTGGCGGTCTTGAGAACCTCAAGGGCAAAAAGGTTGCCGTCACCTGGGCCTACTCGCCCTCTTACGGCAAGCCGCTGTCCTGCCCGCAGTCGCTGATCAGCCTGCTGCCCCGTTTTGGCATGGACGTCACCTTGGCCCACCCCGAGGGCTACGACCTCATGCCCGAGGTCGTCGAGCGCGCCAAGGGTTATGCCGCCGAGTCCGGCACCACCTTTAAGCAGGTCAACACCATGGCCGAGGCCTTCGAGGGCGCCGACATCGTGATCCCGAAGAGCTGGGCTCCGTTTGCCGCCATGGAGAAGCGCACCAACCTGTACGCCGAGGGCGACGACGCCGGCATCGCTGCACTCGAGAAGGAGCTGCTCGCTCAGAACGCTACGCATCAGGATTGGTGCTCCACGACCGAGCTCATGGAGAAGACCGCCAACGGCCAGGACACCATCTTTATGCATCCGCTGCCCGCCGACATCTCCGGTGTCTCTTGCGAGCACGGCGAGGTCAACGCCGACGTCTTCGACATGCACCGCGTGGGCATGTACAAGGAGGCCAGCTACAAGCCGTACGCCATCGCAGCCATGATGTTCCTGCAGAAGGTTGCCGATCCCGCCGCTACCCTCAAGGCCCTCGACGAGCGCAACACCGCCCGTTGGTTCCAGGCCTAAAGCTGGGTTGAGGTAAGCCATGTAAAGGGGGCGCTCTGCCAACCGGCGGGGTGCCCCTTTTTGCATCGTGGGCGTGCGGGATAAGCGCTTTCGATGTAGATGCCCCGCGACGCGAGTTATGGGTACGATGGTTTCAGGGGAGGTATCGCCATGAAACTTGGTTGTGTCATTATGGCTTCGGGCGAGGGCAAGCGGTTTGGCTCTAACAAGATGCTCGCCGATATCTATGGCGAGCCGCTGATTGCCCGGACCATTGATTCGGTTCCCCGGGGCTTTGACGTTGTGGTTTCGACGCGTTGGCCCGAGGTCGCTCAGATTTGTGATGACAAGCATTGCCCGTGCGTGCTGCACGATGGCGAGCTGCGCAGCGAAAGCGTCCGTGCGGGCCTTTCGTGGGGAGTCGAACGCAACTGGAAAGGTTGCCTCTTTTTGCCGGGCGACCAGCCGCTCGTGAGTTCGGATTCTTTTGAGGCTATGGTTCGTGCATTTGACGAGCGTGGCCGCAAGCATCCGGTGCGTCTTGCGTGCAACGGTGAGCCTTCGAGCCCGGTGCTCTTTCCGGCGGAACTGTTCGATGCACTTATGTGTCTTGAGGGTAAGGACGGCGGCGGTTCGATCCTCAAGGACCGTACCGACGTGGTGCTGGTCGAGGCGCGTGCCTACGAGCTGTGGGACGTCGATACCGTCAAGGGACAGCGACGCATAACGGAGCATATCGCCGCCTGCTCGTATTTTGATCGCGTGGCCAACTGCATCAATCAATAAGGAGCAATTATGATCATCATCAAAAACGGCGCACTCGTGACGCCCCAGGGGCTTCGCCGCGCCGATCTTGCCATGGATGGCGATAAGATCGTGCGGATTGCCGCGGCGATTGAGCCGGCCGAGGGCGATACCGTCGAGGATGCTGCGGGCTGCTGGGTGTTCCCGGGCTTTATCGATGGGCACACGCACATGCAGTGCTGGACCGGCATGGATTGGACAGCCGATAGCTTTGAGACCGGCACGCGCGCGGCTGCCTGCGGCGGCACGACGACCATTGTGGACTACGCGACGGCCGATCGCGGCGTGACCATGCCCGATGCCTTGGTCGAGTGGCATCATCGCGCCGACGGCACCTGCACCGCCAACTATGCCTTCCATATGGCGCTTGCCGAGTGGAATGAGCGCAACCGCGCCGATCTTTCGGCCATGCGCGAGGCGGGCGTGTCGTCGTTTAAGACCTACTTTGCCTACGACCATCTGCGCCTGGACGATGCCGAGACGCTCGAGGTGCTGGAGGAGCTCAAGCGCGTGGGCGGTATCCTGTGCGTGCATTGCGAGAACGGCACGTTGGTCAACGCGCTGCAGAAGCGCGTGTTTGAGCAGGGTATCCACGGGCCCGAGGGCCATGCGCTCAGCCGTCCGGACGTGTGTGAGGCCGAGGCCGTGAGCCGCCTGCTGTATCTGGCGCACTTGGCCGGGGACGCTCCGGTCAACGTGGTGCACCTTTCGACCAAGCTGGGGCTCGAGGCCATTCGCGCTGCCAAAGCGCGCGGGCAGAAGAACATCTATGTCGAGACATGCCCTCAGTATCTGATGCTCGACGACACCTGCTATCTGGAGCAGGGCGAGGACGGCTTTGCGGGCGCCAAGTACGTGATGAGCCCGCCGCTGCGCCATGCCGGTGACCGTGCCGCGCTGCGCGAGGCGCTTGTGGCTGGCGAGATCGATACTATTGCGACCGATCATTGCAGCTTTAACCTGCACGGGCAAAAGGACCGAGGACGCGATGATTTCCGCGCGATTCCCAACGGCGGACCCGGCGTGGAGCATCGCCCCGTCGCGATCGCTACGAGCTTTGAGGGACAGCTGGGTCCCGAGGATCTGTGCCGCCTGATGAGCGAGAACCCGGCGCGCGTCTTTGGCATGTATCCGCACAAGGGCTGTCTTGCCGAGGGCGCCGATGCCGACGTGTGCGTGTGGGATCCCAAGGCGCGCTGGACGATTAGCGCCGCGACGCAGCATCAGGCCGTGGACTACACGCCGCTCGAGGGCTTTGAGGCGCACGGCCGCGCCAAGGCCGTGTTTGTGAACGGCGTACTGGCTGCGCGCGACGGCGAGCCCACCGGAGCCCAACCCGGCCGCTACGTCCCCCGCTAACAGGAAGGATGCCGGATTCCCTTCGCAGTTGCGGTGAAATAGTTCCTGTTTAGCCGCCAAATAGGCCGTTTCAGGAACTATTCCACCGCAACTTATATGTCTGGTGGGGCAGCGCCGGCTATTTGAGGCTGGTGGCGATGAGGGGGCGGCCGAGGGCTGCCTCGAAGCGATCTGCCATTGTTGGGTCGGCAAGCGTGTCGACTTGGTTGAGCATGATGTGGGCATTGTTGAGGTTCAGCATCTGCAGCTCGGCATTGAGCACCTGGGCGACGCGCTCTGGGGTGGCAGCGTCGGTGGGCTCGCAGCCGCAGCGCTCGCAGAAGAGCTCGGGGCGGTGGACAACCTCGGCGACGGGCTTGCCCAGCCCCGAGGCGCCGACGACCCAGACAACGTTTGTCGCGGCGGCGGGAATTACCGGCTCCCAGGCGGCATGCGCCTTGAGCGGGAGTCGCTTGCTGCCATCTGCCTCGGCCAACACATAGTCAAAGCGCTGCGCCAGCTCGTTGGGCGGCTCGGCGGGGGCGGAGAGCTTGCCTGTCTCCGGGTCCAAAACACCCGCCTGGCAGATGCTTCCGCGGCTCATGCCAGCGCATACCTTGCAGGTGTAGCCGGGGGCATTCGCGGCACCCGGCTTCCAAGGCGCGGCATCCAGGCGACGGTTTGACCCGTCCCACGGCACGCCGGCGACGGGAAACATGTGCGTGGTGGTGCAGAGGAGCACGCGGCCGCCAGCGCGCATGAGCTCGAGACCCAGCGTCTTTAGCAAGGTCGACTTGCCACCGCTGCCGATAATTGCGGTAATGCCCGGCTCGATCTTGAGCGCGGAGGCAAGGTTTCCGCTCGTCGTTTCCATCTGTTCACCGCCGTATAATACTGTGATAATAAATAATCATCAGAGTAGCGGCCGAACCGCTTTTGCTCTGCTCAAACCGTAGCACAGGGAGGTGCCCCGGGAATGCTCGTTTATGTTCGCGGCGCCGGCGATATCGCCACGGGCGTCGCCGCTCGCTTGGTGCGCGCCGGCGTTTCGGTCGTTATGGCCGATATCGCGGTTCCCACGTGCATCCGCCGCACAATCTGTTTTTGCGAGGCCATTCGCCTGGGCGAGGTCGAGGTCGAAGGCATTCGCGCTCGCTTGGCACGGACGCCGGCTGAGGCGCTTGAGATTACCGAGGCTGGAGACGTCGCCGTTGTGGTGGACCCTCAGGCCAAGATGCTCGATGAGCTTAAACCCGCGGCTGTGGTCGACGCGATTTTGGCTAAGCGCAACTTGGGCACCACGCGCGACATGGCGCCTGCCGTCATCGCTGTGGGGCCGGGCTTTACCGCGCCGGTCGATTGCGACGCCGTGGTCGAGACCATGCGCGGGCATTTTCTCGGCCGTGTCATTACCCAAGGTTCGCCCCAGCCCAACACGGGCGTGCCGGGCATTATCGCCGGCTATGGCAAGGAACGTGTTATCCACAGCCCCGCCGCCGGCGTGTTTAGGTCCGACCATGTGATCGGCGACATCGTGAGCGCCGGAGACGTGATTGGCTACGCGGGCGATACGCCCATGTGCACGCAGATCGATGGCTGCTTGCGCGGCCTTTTGGCCGACGGCGTGCAGGTGACTGAGGGCTTTAAATGCGCCGATGTCGATCCGCGCGGCGATGCCAGCTATATCAACTACATTTCGGACAAGGCGACGTCGGTCGGCGGCGGCGTGCTCGAGGCACTTGCTATGCTCACCGGTGTATTCCAGGGATAGGAAATTGCAATGGAAAAGCTCGATGTGGTGAATGCTGCGCTTGATGCACTGAAGGCCGGTAAGACGTGCGAGCTGGTGGTCGTGGCCGGTACGGCGGGGTCGTCACCGCGCGGTGTGGGCGCCTGGATGACTGTCTTTGCCGACGGTAGCCAAGCGGGCACCATCGGTGGCGGCAAGATCGAGCTCTTTGCGCTCGATGAGGCGCGCGAGCTGCTGGCCGCGGGGCAGTCGCGTCTGGTCCGCTACACCATGGGCGGCGAGAACTCCGATACCGGCATGATCTGCGGCGGAGCCATCTGCCTGTGCTATCTGCATCTGGACGCGACCAAGGCACCGTTGTTCCAGTCGGTTGCCGACGTCTTGGCGTATCGACGCATCGGCGACTTCGTCATCGACTTTGAGCCGTTTATCGCAAGCGCGCTCGAAGGCGATGTTGCCGAATATCATGGCGAGGCATCGCGCCATACCATTGCCGGCTGCCCCGAGCTTTCGCTGGTGGAGGAGGGGAGTAAGGTCACCTACACCAACGCCGCCTCCGAGATTCCCCCGGCGCACATCGAGACGCTCTGCCCCGAGGGCCTAACCTATATCTTTGGCTGCGGCCACGTGGGCGCTGCGACGGCACGGGTGCTCACGGCGGCGGGCTTTGCCGTCGTGGCGTGCGATGACCGCCCCGGCACGCTGACGCCCGAATGGGTGCCCGGTGTCTACGACCGTCGCCTGGTCGATTACAAGAATCTGGGCGAGCAGTGCCCCATCGGTCCGCGCGACTTGGTGGTCGTGGCCACGGCGGGTCACAAGTCCGATATCGACGTGGTGATTCAGGCCATGCGCGCCAAGCCTGCCTACCTGGGCTGTCTGGGTTCGCGCCGCAAGACGGCCTTTGTGCGTGCCCGCCTGGAGCAGGAAGGCTTTACGCAGGACCAGATTGACGAGCTGCACCTTCCGATCGGCGTTGCCATCGAGGCCGAGGACCCCGAGGAGATCGCCATCTCCATTGCCGCCGAGATGATCCACCTGCGCCGCACCAAACTCGTTCCCCGCAAGCGCTAATCGCATCCCCACCAATAAGTTGCGGTGAAATACGGACTGTTTAAGCCTGTTAGGCCGCCAAACAGTCCCTATTTCACCGCAACTGCTTTTTGGGATCCATTTGTGCGGGGGAGTTGTGGAGTTGTGCAGGCAGACGAGGTTTTTCTGGAAATACGCTCCCGATGCGCGTATAGTACCGATTGTTTTGTCGGCTCCTGCTGCGTCGAGTCCAAACCGCAAAATGCCATGAGCGGCGCGGATGCAGCCAGGAGGCACGAGGACAACCCATCGTGGCCACGCCCCGTGCTTAAAACCCCAAGAAGGAGTGAACAATGGCAGAAGAGAAGTATGTGCCGCGTCTGAAGACCAAGTACAACAACGAGGTCAAGCAGCAGCTTCAGGACAAGTTCCAGTACGAGAACGTCATGATGATCCCCAAGTTTGAGAAGATCGTCGTGAACATGGGTGTCGGCGAGGCCGCTACCGATTCCAAGGCCATCGACGGTGCCGTGCGCGACCTGCGCGCCATCACCGGCCAGCAGCCGATGATCACCCGTGCCCGCAAGTCCATCGCTACCTTCCGCCTGCGCGCTGGTATGCCGATCGGCTGCAAGGTTACCCTGCGTGGCGACCGTATGTGGGAGTTCTTCGATCGTCTGACCTCCGTCGCGATCCCCCGTATCCGCGACTTCCGCGGCATCTCCGCCAAGAGCTTCGACGGCCGTGGTAACTTCTCCATGGGCGTCACCGAGCAGCTCATCTTCCCCGAGATCGACTTCGACTCCGTCGATCACCAGCGTGGTATGGACATCACTTTCGTGACCACCGCCAACACCGATGAGGAGGCCAAGGCCCTTCTGGACGCCTTCGGTTTCCCGTTCAAGAAATAGGTTCACCTGCCCTATAAGCGCCGTTCCCACAAGGGGGCGGCGCTTGGGGCGAACAATACTCTATGTGAGGAGGATATAAGTGGCTAAGACATCGATGATCGTCAAGTGCAATCGCAAGCAGAAGTTCTCTACTCGTGAGTACACGCGCTGCCAGCGCTGCGGCCGTCCGCACTCTGTGTACCGCAAGTTCGGCCTGTGCCGTGTCTGCTTCCGCGAGCTTGCACTCAAGGGCGAGCTTCCCGGCGTTAAGAAGGCCAGCTGGTAAGTCACTACCAGCGTTTCAAGCATCAGTTTGGAACAGGGAAAACGCGCTAAAAAGGCTTTGCCGTTAAGGGCGGCGAAGAACCAAGAGCACGTGTTCATCAAGAACGAAGGAGAATCTGTATGAACCTTACAGACCCGATCGCAGATATGCTTACGCGCATCCGTAACGCTAACTCTGTGAACAAGGCCACGGTCTCCATGCCGAGCAGCAAGAAGCTCGTCGAGATCGCTCGTGTTCTGCACGAGGAGGGCTACATCGAGGGCTACGATGTCGAGGACACCGTTCCCCAGAAGACTCTGCACATCACGCTTAAGTATGGTCCCAAGAAGGCTAAGGTCATCAACGGCATCCGCCGCATTTCCAAGCCGGGCCTCCGTAAGTACACCGGCGTTGCCGACATGCCCCGCGTCCGCGGTGGCCTTGGTACCGCCATTATTTCCACCAGCCATGGCGTCATGACCGACCGCGATGCTCGCAAGCACAACGTCGGCGGCGAGATCATCGCTTACGTCTGGTAATTCGCTCGGTAGGTAGAAGGAAAGGAGATCACCGTGTCTCGTATCGGTAATAAGCCTGTCCAGATTCCCGCCGGAGTCGAAGTGGCAGTCAACGGCAACAACGTTGTCGTCAAGGGCCCCAAGGGCCAGCTCGAGCTCGATGTCTTTGAGAAGCTCGCTATCAACGTCGAGGACAACGTCCTCACCGTTTCCCGTCCCGACGACGAGCGTGAGACCCGTGCCCGCCACGGCCTCACCCGCGCCCTCATCCACAACATGGTTGTTGGCGTTTCCGAGGGCTTCGAGAAGAAGCTCGAGCTCGCCGGCGTCGGTTACCGCGTGCAGCAGAAGGGCAAGAACCTCGAGTTCTCCCTGGGCTTCTCGCACCCCGTGATCGTCGAGGCTCCCGAGGGCATCACCTTCGAGGTTCCCGACAACACCCACGTGAACGTCAAGGGTATCAACAAGCAGCAGGTCGGTCAGATCGCCGCTGAGATCCGCGGCCATCGTCCTCCCGAGCCTTACAAGGGCAAGGGTATCCACTACGTTGGCGAGCACATCCGCCGCAAGCTGGGTAAGGCCGCCAAGTAGTCGTAACCGACTCACTCGCATAAGACCAGCACCCCGTCAGGTGCTGGCAAGATCAACCTTTTTAGGAGTTTACGTATGAACAAGCATAAGGCGAAGCTGGAAGGCCTCAAGCGTCGTCAGCGTCGTGTTCGCGGCAAGGTCTCGGGTACCTCCGAGCGTCCGCGTCTTCGCGTGACCCGTACTAACGCCAACATCTATGCCCAGATCATCGACGACAGCAAGGGCTCCAGTCTGACGCTCGTCTCTGCCTCGACCCTCGAGGCCGAGTTCAAGGGCACCCACACCTCGAACAAGGAGGCTGCGGAGAAGGTCGGTCAGCTCGTTGGCAAGCGCGCCATCGAGGCCGGCATCACCAAGGTCGCCTTCGATCGCGGTGGCCGTATCTACCATGGCCGCGTCAAGGCCCTCGCCGACGGTGCTCGTGCCGCCGGTCTCGAGTTCTAGGAGGTATGTAGCACATGGCTCGTAATCAGAAGCAGCAGCGCGAGGCCTCCGAGTTCGAGGAGCGCGTCGTTTACATCAACCGCGTGTCGAAGACCGTCAAGGGTGGTCGTCGCATGAGCCTCGTCGCTCTCGTCGTCGTTGGCGACGGCAAGGGCAACGTCGGCGTTGGCATGGGCAAGTCCGCTGAGGTGCCCATGGCCATCTCCAAGGCATCTCTCGATGCCAAGAAGAATATGTTCCACGTGCCGGTGACCGAGCAGGGCACCATCCCGCACGAGGTTCTCGGCCACTTTGGTGCCGGCCGCATCATCATCAAGCCCGCTGTCGAGGGTACCGGCGTTATCGCCGGCGGCGCTGTGCGTCCCCTCTTTGAGCTTGCTGGCATCAAGAACGTCCTGTCCAAGTCCCTCGGTACCGACAACGGCCTCAACATCATCAAGGCTGCCGTCGAGGGCCTCAAGGAGCTCTCCAGCCCTGAGGACGTCGCGGCTCGCCGTGGCCTGACGGTCTCCGAGATGTTCGTCGGTAAGGAGAACTAAGCATGGCTGACACCATCAAGATCAAGCAGGTCCGCAGCACCAACGGTTGCAAGCAGGACCAGGTCCGTACTGTCCGTGCCCTCGGTCTCCACAGGATCCGCGAGGTTCGCGAGATTGCTGACAACGAGTCCGTCCGCGGCATGATCTTCAAGGTCAAGCACCTTGTCGAGATTGTAGAGGAGTAGCAAATGCAGCTTCACGATCTTACTCCCGCGCCCGGTTCCACCAAGAACCGCAAGCGCGTCGGCCGTGGCAATTCTTCGGGTCACGGCACCACTTCTGGCCGCGGTCAGAAGGGCCAGGGTTCCCGCTCTGGTGGCACCAAGGGTGCCGGCTTCGAGGGTGGCCAGACTCCGCTGGCTATGCGCCTGCCCAAGCTTCCGGGCTTCCGCAACCCCCGTCGTATCGAGTACACCGCTGTTAACGTTGAGCGTCTCGAGCGTAAGTTCGAGGACGGCGCTGTGATCGACGGTGCCGCTCTTAAGGCCGCTCGCATCACCAAGAGCGAGTTCGAGCCCGTCAAGGTGCTCGGCAATGGTGAGCTCACCAAGAAGTTCACGGTCAAGGTCGACAAGGTCAGCGCTTCTGCGCAGGCCAAGATCGAGGCCGCCGGCGGAAAGGTCGAGCTGCCGTGCTAAATGGTCTTAAGAATGCTTTCCGCATCAAAGAATTGCGCGAAAAGATTCTTTTTACCATAGCTATGCTCGTCGTGTACCGCATTGGTGCGCACGTTCCTGTGCCCGGCATTCCCTTCCAGGGGATGCTGGGCCTTTTCTCGACCGATAACAATTCGGTCGCCGCAGGTGCTATGGCCCTCCTGAATCTTTTCTCTGGCGGCGCGTTGAGCTATGTGTCGGTGTTTTCGCTGGGCATCATGCCTTACATCACCAGCTCGATCATCCTCCAGATGCTCCAGGCCGTCGTGCCTTCCCTGCATGAGCTTGCCCGCGAGGGCGAGGTCGGTCAGACCAAGATTACGCAGCATTCGCGTTACCTCACCCTGGCTCTGGCAATCCTCAACTCCGTGGGTTACCTCTTCCTCTTTAAGAGCTTCGGCATCAGCTTCAATGGCGCCGGCGCTCCCGAGATCATCTTCGACCTCATGATCGTCGGCACGCTCACCGCGGGCGCCATGCTGATCATGTGGATTGGTGAGCTCATCACCCAGCGCGGTATCGGCAATGGCATGTCGCTGATTATCTTTGCGAACATCATGGCCGGTCTGCCGCAGGCTATCTTCTCCAGCACCGAGGGCAATGCCGGTGGCATCATCACCATGGTGATCATCTGCGCCATCATCCTGCTGGTTATCCCGCTGATTGTTTTCCTTGAGCGCGGCCAGCGCCGCATCCCGGTCTCCTACGCTAAGCGCGTCGTGGGCCGTCGCATGATGGGTGGCCAGACCACCTACCTGCCCATCAAGGTCAACACCGCGGGTGTCGTGCCGATCATCTTCGCTTCGGCGCTGCTGTACTTCCCGGCTCAGATTGCCGTGTTCTTCCCCGGCATCGGCTGGATTCAGGCAGTTGCCTCCGCGCTTTCGACCGGTTGGCTCAACTGGGTGCTTAACGTTGTCCTCATCGTGTTCTTCGCGTACTTCTACACCTCCATGGTGTTCAACCCCGATGACACGGCCGATAACCTTAAGAAGCAGGGCGGCTTTATTCCGGGCGTGCGTCCGGGTAGGGCTACCGCGGCCTACATCAAGAACGCGCTCAACAAGATCACGCTTCCCAGCGCTGTCTTTTTGGCGCTCATCGCCATCGTGCCTTCGATCATCTTCTCCTTCACGGGTAACCATCTGATCCAGGCATTTGGCGGCACGTCCATCCTCATCATGGTCGGCGTCGTGCTCGACACGGTCGATAAGCTCGAAGGCCAGATCAAGATGTATGATTACGATGGATTCTTTAAATAGGCTAGAGGAGGATTGCTCATGAACCTCGTATTGCTCGGAGCACCGGGTGCCGGTAAGGGCACCGTCGCACAGGAGCTCGTCGCCGAGTTTGGCGTCGCCCACATTTCCACGGGCGACCTGCTGCGTGCTGCCGTCAAGGGTGGCACCGAGCTTGGTATTCAGGCTAAGAAGTACATGGACGCTGGCGAGCTCGTTCCCGACCAGCTCGTGATCGACCTTGTCAAGGAGCGCCTTGCCGCCGATGACGCCCAGCAGGGCTTCATCCTCGACGGCTTCCCGCGCAACACCGCCCAGGCTGTGACGCTCGATTCCGAGCTCTCCGCCATGGGTCGCGAGATCGACTGCGCCCTTCTGGTCGATGTGGCCCCCGAGGTCATTATCGATCGTCTGTCTTCGCGTCGCACCTGCCGCGCATGCGGTTACACCGGCACCGCTGCCGATGCTACCTGCCCCAAGTGTGGCGGCGAGATGTATCAGCGCGACGACGACAAGCCCGAGACCATCAAGAACCGTCTCGACGTCTACGAGAAGTCCACGAGCCCGCTCGTCGACTACTATCGTGGCCAGGGTCTGCTCAAGTCGGTCAACGGTGACCAGGCTCGCGAGACCGTGTACGGGGATGTCAAAGAGGCTCTCGGTCTATGATCAAGATTAAGTCTGCAACGCAAATCGAGCAGATGAAGAAGGCAGGAGCGCTATCTAAGATGGCGCTCCGCCACGTTGGAGCCATGGTGCGCCCCGGCGTTTCGACTTTTGAGCTTGATCAGCTCGCGGAGCAGATTATCCGCATGCATGGTGGCACCCCAGCCTTTAAGGGTTACGGCGGGTTTCCCGGAACCATTTGCGCATCGATCAACGATGCCGTGGTACACGGTATTCCCAACCCCGACATGATCCTGCGCGATGGCGATATCATCTCCATCGATACGGGAGCCGTTGTCGACGGTTGGGTCGGCGATAACGCTTGGACGTTTTTCGTCGGCACCCCCACGCCCGAAGCCAAGGCTTTGTGTGAGGTCACGCGCGATTGCCTTAAGGCTGCCATCGAGCAGGCTGTTCCCGGTAACCATATCGGGGACGTCGGTTATGCCGTTCAGTCCCTCGCCGAGTCTCACGGTTACGGCGTGCTTCGTGATTATGTTGGCCATGGCATTGGACGCGTGATGCACGAGGACCCCAACGTTCCTAACTATGGAAAGAAGGGGAGGGGCGTTCGCCTCCAGGCCGGCATGGTCATTGCCATCGAGCCGATGGTTACGATGGGTTCCAACCATGTGAGCACGGGCTCCGACGGTTGGATTGTTACGACCAACGACCACCTGCCTGCCGCGCACTACGAGAACACCGTCGCCATTACCAATGACGGTCCGGTGATTCTCACCACGGATGCCCAAGGTTCTTGGTGCTCGCTCCAAGGCGGAGAAATGTAACAAGTTCCACTTAGTTGTGGAGCCATTACGAAGTTATTACGATGCGTGCATACGTGTTGTAGAATACTCAATCGCTGTCGTTTTCTAGAGAAAGATGATTGCTTGTGAAGAAGGAAGACGCAATTGAGCTCGAGGGTACGGTAAAGGAACCGCTGCCCAATGCCATGTTTAAGGTCGAGCTCGAGAACGGTCATTCGGTTCTGTGCAACATTTCTGGCAAGATCCGAATGAATTACATCCGTATTCTCCCCGGTGATAGGGTTGTCGTGGAGCTTTCCCCGTACGACCTGACCCGCGGCCGCATCACCTATCGCTACAAATAGCGGCACGCATACACGCACTCCATTTCCGACTGCAGGCTTAGCTCAACCTACGGTCGGATTGTGTGTGAAGACCAGCCATAGTTTTAAACGCCTGCGGCTGGGCGAGTAGATAGTAGGGAAGTAGTTTGAGCGCTACCGAAAGGAAGAACGATGAAGGTACGTCCTTCGGTCAAGAAGATGTGCGATAAGTGCAAAATCATTAGGCGCCATGGCAAGGTCCTCGTCATTTGCGAGAACCCCCGTCATAAGCAGCGTCAGGGTTAAGAGAGGAGACTACGTTGGCCCGTATTAATGGTGTCGACCTCCCGCGTGAGAAGCGCGTTGAGATCGGTCTGACCTACATTTACGGCATCGGCCGCACCACTGCGACGAAGATTTGCGTCGAGTGCAACGTTAACGTGGATACGCGCGTTAAGGACCTCACCGAGGATGAGGTTAACGCCATCCGCGATTATATCGATAAGAACCAGATCATGGTTGAGGGCGACCTCCGCCGTGAGCGCAACCAGAACGTCAAGCGCCTTATGGACATCGGCTGCAACCGCGGCCTTCGTCACCGCAAGGGCCTCCCGGTCCGCGGCCAGCGCACCCACACTAACGCTCGTACCCGCAAGGGCCCGAAGCGTCAGATCGGTGCTAAGAAGAAGAAATAAGGAGCGCTAGATAGATGGCTACTGCTAAGAAGAACGTTCGCGCTGCCCGTCTGAAGCGCGCGGACCGTAAGAACATTTCCGTGGGCCAGGCTCACATTCGTTCTACGTTCAACAACACGATCGTTTCGATCACCGATCCCCAGGGCAACGTCATTTCCTGGAAGTCGGCTGGCCAGGTGGGCTTCAAGGGCTCCCGTAAGTCCACGCCGTTCGCTGCCCAGATGGCTGCCGAGGCTGCTGCCAAGCAGGCCATGGAGCACGGTATGAAGAAGGTTTCCGTCTTCGTCAAGGGCCCCGGCTCCGGTCGTGAGACCGCCATCCGCTCCCTCCAGGCTGCTGGCCTCGAGGTCTCGAGCATCCAGGACAAGACCCCCATTCCGCACAACGGCTGCCGCCCCAAGAAGCGTCGCCGCGTGTAACTGAAAGGATCGTATCAATATGGCAATCGACAGGACTCCTGTTCTTAAGCGCTGCCGTCAGCTCGGGATCGATCCCGCTGAGCTCGGTTACAGCAGCAAGAAGGAATCTATCCGTCAGCCCAAGCGCCGTCGCAAGGAATCTGAGTACGGCATGCAGCTGCGCGAGAAGCAGAAGGTCAAGTTCATCTATGGCGTTCTGGAGAAGCAGTTCCACGGCTACTTCAACAAGGCCCGTAAGATGAACGGCGTCACCGGTGAGAACCTCATGATCATTCTTGAGTCTCGCCTCGACAACGTCGTCTTCCGTCTTGGCTTCGCCCGCACCCGCAAAGAGGCTCGTCAGTCCGTCCGTCACGGTCACTTCACCGTGAACGGCAAGCGCGTGGACATCCCGTCCTACCGCGTCAAGGCCGGCGACGTCGTCGCTGTCGGCGAGAAGTTCCGTGACCTCCTCCCCATCAAGGAGGCCCTGATTTCCTCCGAGCGCTTTGAGGTCCCTGGCTGGCTCGAGGTCGATATCGAGAAGCTGTCTGGTAACGTGCTCGCTCTGCCGACGCGTGAGCAGATCAGCGGTGATATCAACGAGCAGCTCATCGTCGAGCTCTACTCTAAGTAGTCCATCCGGGCTGCTGAGGCTGGAGGTAATACATGTCAGAATTCATTAGGCCTCAGGTTCAGGTCGAAGAGATCAACGAGACGTCTGCTCGTGTCTCCGTCGAGCCGCTCGAGCGTGGTTACGGCGATACGCTGGGTAACTCCCTTCGTCGCGTTCTTCTGTCCTCGCTCGAGGGTGCCGCCGTCGAGGCTATTCAGATCGATGGTGCGCAGCACGAGTTCATGACCATCCCTAACATGGTCGAGGATGTCACCGACATCGTCCTGAATGTCAAGGGTCTTGTCTTCAGGGCTCTCGGCACGACCGACGAGGCGACCGCCACCATCTCGGTTGACGGCCCCTGCGAGGTCACCGGTGCGGACTTCTTTATTCCGTCCGAGTTTGAGCTGGTCAACCCCGAGCAGCACATTGCTACGCTCACCGAGGGTGGCCATCTCACCATGAGCATGCGCATCGGCTATGGCCGCGGCTATGTTTCTGGCGAGGCCAACAAGCGCGACAACGATCCCATCGGTGTGATCCACGTCGACTCGCTGTACTCGCCGGTTTCCCGTTGCGCCAAGCTCGTTGAGGCTTGCCGTGTCGGTCAGCACACCGACTACGACCGCCTTGTCCTCGAGATCGAGACCAACGGCTCCATCGCCCCGCGCGACGCCGTGGTCCAGGCTGCCAATATCATCAACCAGCATATGGCCGCCTTTATGAACCTTGCCGAGACCCCCGAGGTCGAGGAGGAGGCTTCGATCTTCGCTCCCGAGGTCACCAACGACAACGCCGAGCTGGACAAGCAGATCGAGGATCTGGACCTTTCCGTCCGTTCCTACAACTGCCTTAAGCGCGCCAGCATTCACTCGGTCCGTCAGCTCGTTGAGTTCTCGGAGAACGATCTGCTCAACATCCGTAACTTCGGTGTTAAGTCGATCGAGGAAGTGAAGGACAAGCTTGAGTCCATGGGCCTGAGCCTGAAGGCTTAATGCTTCGCATATTTGAGGAGAAACTAGACCATGCGTCACAACGTTAAGAAGGGCCTGAAGCTCGGCACCGATGCGAGCCACACCAAGGCCATGAAGAAGAGCCTTGCTAAGGCCCTCTTCGAGAACGACCGCATCAAGACCACCGAGACTCGCGCTAAGGCGCTGCGTTCGGTCGTCGATCCGATCATCACTTGGGCCAAGAAGGGCGACCTGCACTCTCGTCGTCTGGCTATCGCCAAGCTCGGCGATAAGCAGCTCGTTGCCGAGATCTTCGACAAGGCTGCCCAGGGTATGTGGCAGGATCGCAACGGCGGTTATACCCGCATCATGAAGCTCGGTAACCGCAAGGGCGACAACGCTCCCATCGTTATCATGGAGCTCGTCACCGAGCCTTGCACGCCTAAGGCCAAGAAGGCTGCTCCGGCCCCCAAGAAGGCCGCTGCTCCCAAGAAGGTCGAGGCTGCCGAGGAGGCTCCTGCTGAGGAGACCGCTGAGTAGACAATCCGTCTGCATAGGCTATATTCGAGGGGTACGTTCGCGTACCCCTCTTTTTTTGTCGAAATGCCATTGCCTGTTTGTTGGGAGCGCCCATGACCGCGCCGTCTGATTTCAATTCGATTCCAGAGCTCGATGCCACGCTCGTTTTCCGCGTGGCATACGATGGCTCGTCCTATAGCGGCTTTGCCGAGCAGCCGGGACAGACGACGGTTGCGGGTGAGCTGCGTCGAGCCATCGAGACGCTGCTTCGCCGTCCGATCGATCTGACGTGCGCGGGTCGCACCGATGCCGGCGTGCATGCCGTGGCTCAGTACATCAGCGTGCCCGTAACGGACGCTGAGCTCGCCCTAACGCGCCGTAGGTGGCTGCGGGCTATGGATGCCCTGCTGCCCAAAGATATCGCCATCAACGAGGTCTACAAGGCCCGTAAAGGCTTTTCTGCACGTTTTGACGCGCGTTCCCGTACGTATACGTACCGTATTGCTGATCGAGATGCGCGCCCCGTGCTGTCCCGCGGTGCGGTGTGGTGGCATCGCTATCCCTTGGATGTTGAGGCTATGTCTGCTGCCTGCCCCGCGCTGCTGGGCGAGCAGGACTTTAAAAGCTTTTGCAAGGTTGCTTCTGCCGTGGGCAAACCTACGCACCGCTGCGTAATGCGCGCCGAGTTTTGCCATGAGGTTGCGTTTGGCGAGGACATCCTGACGTTTACCATCGAGGGCAATGCGTTTCTGCATTCGATGGTCCGTACGATCGTTGGCACGCTTGTCGCGATTGGCATGCATCGCCGTGAACCCGAGTGGATGCGCGAGGTCATCGATGCTTGCGACCGTACCGCTGCGGGCCCCACGGCTCCTGCCTGCGGCCTTACGTTTATGGGCGTGGATTACGATCCCGCCGAGCTCGTCGTGCTCGACTAGGGGAGGGCTCGACGCGTCGTGCGTCGACACCCATTATCTGTGGGCTGCGCGTGTGCAACATCTGTTCTTGGCGTGCAATACAACCGGTGTCTCATTGCTTTTATTGCCGGGGTGTACCATGAACCACGGTTTGATTCATTGCTGTCGAGAGGACGGATAACTTGGTTCGACGTGGCTCGCATCCGCGACTTTCGGTGATCCTTGTGGTAGAAGGTTCGCCCAGCTATGCGATGCGTGCGCTCGAGAGTATCCAGAACCAAGACCTCTACGATTTGCAGATTGTCGTTGTTTGCCGCGATGCTGCGCCCGGTGTGCGCCATTCGCTTCAAGTTGCTGCCGACAGGGACATCCATATTGATTTGATTGACGTCGAGGACGCGAAGCGCGGCGCTTGCCTTCGTGCCGGTTTTGCTGTCTCGCGCGGCTCTCAAATCATCGCTATGAACGCCGATGAGTGGTTTGCTCCGCAGTCCCTTTCCAAGATGGTCGATATCGCGTGCGATACTGCGGCAGACATAGTGTTCCCCACGGTGTCGCTCGACCGCTATGATGCACATCGAGAACGCCATTCGCGCGTCTTGGATGCTGCCTCTATTGCCATAGAAGACGAGTCTTCTATGGTGACTGGGCTGCCCCAGTTGATTTTGGGCGGCCTAGTCGCTCAGACCTCTGGCGTGATGTATAGCCGTCCGCTGTTTGAGGCATGCCTGTCGCGCGGCAAGGCGTACCGTACGGTTGAGTTTATGGCTTATGCGCTCTCGCAGGCACGATTCGTGTCCGGCTGCGGCGACGCTTGTTTCCACGCGGTGGCACCTAAGCTTACAGATGCCTTTGATCCCACCATGTATGCCAGGATATCCGATGACACTCGAGCGCTCGACGAGCTTGCGGACTCACTCTCGGAAGCAGATAGCGGTGGTCGGCTCAAGCTGGCAAGCCAAAAGTTCTACTTTGCCGGACTGGTCGCCTGCATCGAGAATTTGTGTCTTAGCCCGCATGGAGTGTCGTCAATCGAGCGTTCCGCCCGCATGCGTGATATGCTCGAGACGCCTCGAACCCGTCAGATGGTCGCCGCGCTCAAGGATAACCATCGGGGACTCGGTTTGTTGTTTGGGCCGATCGCCAGCGCCAAGCCCGCGCGCTGCGTGATGTGTACGCATCTGGCAGCTTTTCTTAACCGGACGGGCGCAAAAACCGCCTAAACGGCTCATTTCGAAACAAATTTGCATAGAATTGTTTCGAAATGCGTTCTTATACACAAAAGCCTTCAAATAGCGTTAAACTATTCAGTCACTGATTGATTGTCTCCGCCATCTTTTGGAGAGAGGGTTTGTATGGCTAAAAAACGCAATGGGCGCCAGGATGCCATTAGAGATATTGTGCGCAATAAGGACGTCCGCACGCAGCGCGTGCTGGTCGATGAGCTCCGCGCTATGGGCTTTGATTGCACGCAGGCGACTGTCTCTCGCGATATTGCCGATATGGGGCTGCGTAAGCTCCCCGAGGGTATCTATGTTCTGGCAGAGGACCTGCACCTGCAGCGTATGGTTTCCGAGCTCGTAACGGGCGTTCTGCGCACCGATAATCTGGTTATGATCAAGGCTCAGCCTGGTACGGCTTCCGGCATCGCCGCCGCCGTTGATGCGGCAGAGTTGCCCGATGTGCTTGGCTCGCTTGCCGGCAACGATACGATTTTGGTTATTGCCCAGACGGCCGAGGACGGCGAGCGTCTCGAGGCGCTGATCAATAAGCTGAGCAATTCTCGCAAGTAGGCGTGCGGGTCGTGCGCTCGGCACTGTGTGCGTGACATGGTGGCTTGTAAGGGGGTATCGACGTTGGTCGGTACCCCCTATATTGTTTGCCGGTATAAAGGCCGTCCACCAGGTCGCTTTAAACTAAAAGGCCCCCGAGCACTTTAATAAGCTGCTCGGGGGCCTTGTTGCTAATGGCCGGATGAATTTCTAGCCAACCGTATCGTCAGGCGTGGGCGAGGGGTCGGGAGTGGGTGTAGGCGTAGGCGTAGGCGTAGGCGTGCCGCCATCGCCGCCGGTCGAACCACCAGTGGAGCCGCCCGTCGAGCCACCGGTCGTACCGGTGCCGCCGGTGGTGTCGCCGCCCGTGGTCTCGGTGGTCGTGGTCGTCGTGGTAGTCGTTGTGGTGGTTTCCTCTTCGTCCTCGTTCTCGTCCTTGTCGTCGTTCTCCGTCTTCTTGGTGTTGTTGGTGCCGTAGAACTTCCAGACGCTGTTGTTCTTGTAGGTGGGCGCCGTTCCGGTCGCAAACTCCTCGCGCTCGGTACCGGTCAGAACGGTGTTCATAAACCGCTTAAAGACAGGCAGGTTGGTGCTGTCGCCCAGCAGGTCTGTGCCGTATTTTTGGATGGGAATCTCGCCCGCGGAATAGCCGGTCCACAGGGCGCACGCCAGCTGCGGGGTATAGCCGCAGAACCACAGGTTGGTGGTGTTGTCGGTGGTGCCCGTCTTGCCGGCATAGGGCTGGTTGACGCTCAGGGCGCCGGCAGCACCCGTACCGCCGCCCTTCATGACGCCGGACAGAACATCGGTGACCGCGGCGGCCTCGCCCTCGGTAAGTACCTGTGAGGGATTGTCGGTGTGCTGGTACAGCACCGAACCGGTACGAGAGTCAATCTCGGTGATGGCGATCGGCTGGCGATAGTAGCCGCCGTTGGCAAACGTCGCGTAGGCGGCGGCCATCTCGAGCGGCGAGATCGAGCCGGTGCCGAGCGTCATGACGGGAACGTCCTCGATGTTGTCCTTGGCGGGATCGATGCCGAGCTTTTTGACGAGTGAGATGATCTTGCTGTTGCCGACGGCTTCCGCCACCTGGATGTAGCCGGTGTTGGAGGAGTATGCCGTTGCCTGCTTAAGCGTGATGTTGCCATAGCTATGGTTGGCGTAGTTTTGGACCTCGGTCGTGGTGCCCTTGGCCTTGAGTGGCGAGTTGCAGTTGAGGGTGACGTTGGGGTTCATGCCGTTTTGGATGGCAGTTGCCAGCGTAAAGGCCTTGAAGGTGGAGCCGACGGGACGCTTGGCCGTGGCATGGTTTACGTGGTTCTCGTCGGCGTTGTAGTCGTAGCCGCCCACCATGCACTTGATGTAGCCGGTCTTGGGGTCGACGACGACCATGCCCATGTCCAGGCCGTCAAGCGAGAGCGTGTCGAGCTGCTCGCGGACGGCATTCTCTGCCACCTGCTGCATCGTGGGGTCGATGGTGGTCTTGACGGTCAGGCCGCCCTTAAAGAGCACGTCGGTCGAGAACTCCTGCTCCAGTAGCTGCTTGACGTAGGAGACAAAGTAGGGCTGCGAGTATACGTCGACGCCGCTGCCCGAGATTTCGGTCACGTTGAGGGTGATGGGCTCGGCCCGTGCGGCATCGTGCTCCTCCTGGGTGATGTGGCCCAGGCGCAGCATGTTGTCGAGAACCTTGTTGCGGCGAGACAGTGCCAGATCGGGGTTGACCGTGGGGTCGTACTGCGAAGGCGAGTTGGGAAGGCCGATGAGCAGCGCGGCCTCGCTGAGGGTGAGGTCGGCGGCGCTCTTGGACAGATAGGTCTCGGCTGCGGCCTCGATGCCGTAGGCGCCGTGGCCGTAATAGATGGTGTTGAGGTACATCATGAGGATCTCGTCTTTGGAGTACATGTCCTCCATCTTGATGGCGATGTAGGCCTCGCGCACCTTACGCTCAATGGTCGAGTCGAACTGCTCCTCCTGCAGGATGGTGTTGCGCACAAGCTGCTGGGTGATAGTCGAGGCGCCTTCGTGCCCGCCACCGAGGGTTGCCACCGCAGCACGCGCGATACCCCACAGGTCGATACCGCCGTGCTCGTAGAAGCGCTCGTCCTCGACGTCAACGGTGCCCTGCAGCACGTAGGGGGAGACCTCGTCCTTGGTGATAGACTTGCGGTTTTGCGTGTAGAAGCTCGCGATCTTGTTGCCGTTGCAGTCGACGATCTCGGTGGGCTCGCTCACCAGATACGCGTTGGCGTCGGTGTAGTCGGGCAGATCGGACAGCCAGCGGTTGACGTTGCCGACCATGCCGATGCCAAATGCCACGCCCGCAATCAGCAGAAAGCCCAAAAACGAGAGCAGGATTATGGGCAGAGCATGCGTCTTTGAACGGCTGCGTCCCTGTCGTTGGCGAGGACCCATATATTGACCTCCAGGTATGTCGTGCCGGACGGTGGATGTGCCGTCGGGGCAGGATGGACATAAGTTATTACACGATAAACCAAACGGGGCGCGCGAGGCCTCGTGTATGCTGGAAGACGGCATTTTTCAGAGTGAATGCATACCTTGGTAAGGAGTTTGTCGATGGCGATTCGGACGATGGGGCCGAGCGGACAATACGAGACTGGATTGGATGCTGCCGGTGCGGCGCTGCCCGAGCTGCTGGCGCCGGCGGGCGGACTCGACCAGATGCTTGCGGCCATCGCCGCGGGTGCCGATGCCATCTATGCGGGGTTGGGCGGCTTTAACGCCCGTGTGAGCGCCCATGGCTTTACGGATAACGAGTTTGCGCGCGGCTGCGCCGTGGCGCATGCCCATGGCGTGCGTGTGTACGTAACGCTCAACGTGTTCGTGTTTGACGATGAGTTGTCCGACGCGGTGGCGTTGGGAGCTCATGCACTGGAGCTGGGCGCCGATGCTCTGATTGTCGCCGATGCCGGGTTGGCCTGCGCGCTGCGCGCGGCGATTCCCGGGGTCGAGATTCACCTGTCCACGCAGGCGGGCGCTCATAGCGAGGGTGCCGTGCGGCTTGCCGCCGATGAGCTGGGGGTCGAGCGCGTGACGACGGCACGCGAGCTGACGGTCGACGAGATTGCGGCGCTATGTGCCACGGGCGTGCCCATCGAGGTATTCTGCCACGGTGCGATTTGCATCGGCTATTCGGGGGCGTGCGAGTTCTCGGCCTTGCGGCGTGGGCGCTCGGCGATGCGCGGCGACTGCACGCAGCCGTGCCGTCTGGCGTACGACCTAGTGGACGAGGCGGGGCAGAGTGTTGTTGCCGTCGAGGGAGACCGCCTGCTTTGTCCGCGTGACTATCTGGGTATCGCGCACCTGCCCGAGCTTGTTGCCACCGGCGTGGCATCGCTCAAGATCGAGGGACGCATGAAGAATCCCGATTACGTATTCAACGTGGTGAGGGTGTGGCGTCGGGCACTCGATATGCTGTGCGACGGCGCGTGGGACTCCGGTGCCGTGGAAGAGCTTGAACGCGAGCTGGGAAGGTCGTTTAACCGTGGGTTTACCGATGCTTACCTGCGGGGTCGTTCGGGTGCCGAGCTCATGAGCTTTGAGCGCGCGATCAACCAGGGCGTGCGCGTGGGCCACTTGGTGGCGGTGGGTCACGAAGAGGTGACGGTTGAGCTTGATGCCGCCGTGGCGGCGGGCGATACGCTCGAAATCCGATTTTACCCGGGTGCCGACGCGCGTCCCGATGTGCCCAAGCGCTGGCCACAGGTGCCTTGCCCCGTGGATGCCGCTGCGGGGGAGCGCATCGTCGTGCATTGCAAACGTAAGGTGGACGCGGGCTGCGAGGTCTATCTGATTCGCAGCGCCGGCGTGTTGGATCAGACGGCGGCGGTGTTGGAGCGCATGCGGGCCGAGGCGGATGCGATTGCGCCCGTTGCGCGTGCCGTTGAGGTGCTGCCCTTTGAGGGCGCTGCGGTGGATGGCGGTGCGTCGACGGAGTTGGTGGAGTGCGCGGTTCCCACTCGCGTGGTTTTTGCTTGGCAGCTGATGGATGCCGACCCGCGCGGAGAACTCGATTTGTCCGACGCCGTTGTGGTGCTTGACGAGGTGTTCCGCACGGGTGACGCTGACCGGACCTGCTCACTGATGCAGCGTGCCGGGCGCGTCGTCTGCCGCAATCTGGGACAAGTGGCGATGGCCCGCGAGCTGGGCACAACGTTTGACGTGGCGGCGCCGGTGTTCTGTGCCAATCGGGCCACGCTTACCTGGCTGCGCGGACTCGGTGCGGGGCGGGTGTGCTTGTCGGCCGAGTTGCTCGGCAATGATGCGGAGCGTGTTGCCGAACTTGCCGCTTGCCCCGGTGTCTTGGGGCCTGTCGATGCCGACCGTCCCGAGCTCATGGTGTGCGAGCACTGCTTGCTGACTGCCGAGGGCGCCTGCGCCACGGATGCAACGGGGCAGGTCCGTTGCCGTGACTGCTCGCGCCGTCAGCAGGCGCGCTTTTTGGTCGAACGTGACGGCACGCGTTTGCCGGTCGTTATCGACGCGTGCGGCAGGACGAGGATTTTCCTGTCGTAGGTGCCGCGTCGCGCTGTTTTGGTTATTATTAGTGGGTTTATGAACTTCCAGCACCGCCGTATCCGGTGAGGGTGCTATAGCAAAAGGAGGATACCCAATGCTGTCTGTTGACGAGCAAATGCGTATCATCACCTCGGGTGCAGCGCAGATCGTCCCCGAGGCCGACCTTCGCAAGAAGCTTGAGAAGGGCGAGCCCCTCAACATCAAGCTCGGCGTCGATCCCACCAGCCCCGACCTGCACCTGGGCCATGCCGTGCCCCTGCGCAAGATGCGTCAGTTCCAGGACCTGGGCCACAACGTCACCCTTATCATCGGCAACGGCACTGCGCTGATCGGCGACCCCTCGGGCAAGAACTCCACCCGCCCGCAGCTTTCGCAGGAGCAGATCGAGGCCAACGCCGAGACCTACGTGAGCCAGGCCATGAAGATCCTGGACCCCGAGAAGACCACCATCGTGCACAACGGCGACTGGATCCTTTCGATGGACCTGGCCGGCCTGCTGCAGGTGTGCTCCAAGTTCACCGTCGCCCGCATCCTTGAGCGCGACGACTTTACCAAGCGCTACCAGTCCCAGACGCCGATTGCCCTGCACGAGTTTCTGTACCCCGTGATGCAGGCCTTCGACTCCGTTCAGATCAAGGCCGACGTCGAGATGGGCGGCACCGACCAGCTCTTCAACCTGCTCGCCGGCCGCGAGCTCATGGAGAAGATGGGCATGGAGCCGCAGATCGCGCTTACCATGCCGCTGCTCGAGGGCACCGACGGCGTGCGCAAGATGTCCAAGTCCTATGGCAACTACATCGGCCTGACCGACGCTCCCAAGGATATGTTCGGCAAGACCATGTCCATCCCCGACGAGATGATCGGCAAGTACTATCGTCTGGCCAGCTCGCTCGCCCCGGCCGAGGTCGACAAGATCGATGCCGCCCTGGCCGATGGCTCCGCCGACCCCTACGAGCTCAAGCGCGCTCTAGGCCGCGACCTGTGCGACACCTACCACGGTGCTGGCGCCGGCGACGAGGCTCAGGCCGAGTTCGACCGTGTGTTCAAGGAGGGCCAGCTTGCCGACTTCCCCGAGAAGCACGTTGAGCTGACCGTCAACGACGAGGGCCAGATTTACCTCGCTGGCCTGCTCAAGGACCTGGGCCTTTCGGCCAGCGCCGGTCAGGCCCGCCGCGACATCGACGGCGGCGGCGTCAAGATCAACGGCAAGGCTGTGGCTTCCAAGAGCTACAACATCGATCCGAGCGCCCTCAAGCTGGGCGACACCCTCTCCGTGGGCAAGCGCAAGGGCTTCAAGTTGATTTAGTTCCGCCGTTCTACCGAACGGCGGACCGGCCGACGCTGCGCGGGCCGCATTTGGACAATCTGACGTTCAACTTCAAGGGCGCGACCAGAAGGTCAGCGCCCTTTCGTTTCACGTCACCTTGTCTCAAATGCGGCCCGCTCGCTGTCGTTGCCAAAACATCGGCTTTGCCTTGGTCGCAAGTAGTCATTGGGGACGTTCTTTAATGACTAGTCGTTTAAGAACGTCCCCAACGACTACTTTTGGACGCTTACCGTTAAGCGGAAGGGGCGTTAGCGGGACTTTCTTTTGGGCATACAATGGCTATTGGCTTGCTGCGGTGAAGGCCTGTCCGCTCCGCAGCTGTTTTCTACGGTTAAAGGAGAATGTATGTCCGTTGAGGTCATGAGGTCTGTGATCGAGGCCGCCGAGGGCCGCGTGCCCGTCGACACGCTGTTTACCAATGCGCAGATCGTCGACGTGTATGGCCAGCGTGTGGCGCCCGGTAGCGTTGCCGTCAAGGACGGTGTGATCGTCGGCGTGCTCTACGATGGTCGCGACGATGCCGCTGGCACCTACGAGGCAACTGAGGTCGTCGACTGCCAGGGTCGCTATCTCGCTCCCGGCTTTATTGACGGGCATCTGCACATTGAGTCCTCGAACATCCGTCCCGCCGAGTATGCTCGCATGGCCGCGACGCGCGGTACTACCACCGCCATTGCCGACAGCCACGAGATTGCCAATGTTGCCGGTCTCGACGGCCTGCGCTTTATGATCGAGGATGGTCGTCGTGCGCCCATTTCCATCAAGTACATGATGCCTTCGTGCGTGCCCGCACTGCCCGACGAGCAAGCGGGCGCTGTGATTACCGCCGCTGACATGCAGGCGTTTTTTGCCGAGCATCCGGGCGATGTCTTTGGTCTGGGCGAAATGATGAACCTGCCGGGCGTCTTTATGGCCGACCCCGAGACCTGTGCCCGCATCGATGCTGCCAACCAGACGCCGTCCAAGCAGGTTGACGGCCACGCGCCGCTCGTTGCCGGTATGGACCTCAACGCCTATGCCGCAGCGGGCATTATCGCCGACCACGAGTCGACGATTCCCGAGGAGGCGCTCGACAAGCTGTCCCGCGGCATGTATGTGATGCTGCGTGAGGGCACGTGCAGCCACGACCTGGCCAATTTGTCTCCGATGCTGCTGGAGAACCCTGCCCGCGCCCGCCGCTGCTGCTTTGCGACCGACGACCGCGCTCCCTCCGATGCTCTTTCGACCGGCATGATCGACAATGCCTGCCGCGTGGCCATCGAGGCCGGCATCGACCCGGTGGCCGCCATCTCCATGGCGTCCCTTTCCACGGCTGAGGCATTTGGCCTGGACCACGGCTGTCGCGACCCGCATGAGCTCCGTGGCGCGATCGCCCCGGGCAAACGCGCCGACCTGCTGTTGCTCGATGACCTGACGTTTGCCAAGGCTCCGCATCGCGTATATGCCGCCGGTGCTCTGGTGGCGCAGGACGGCACCTTTGTGGGCGAGATCGCACCCGAGATGGCCGAGGTTGCGGCCCTTGCCGATGAGCTGCGCGCCTCCGTTAAGCTGCCGAAGCTTTCGCTCGACGTGTTTGACTATGCCTTTAAGCCGGGCGAGGTCGTGATTGACGTGGTACCGGGTAAGGCCATCACGGGCATGGCTCGCCCCGAGAGCGCCGAGGGCCTGCGCCGCATTATGCTGATCGAGCGCCACGGCCGCGGCGTGTCACTGCAGGCCGAGGGCGCCGACGGTGATGGTCCTGCGGGCCTGGGTCTCGTTGGCAAGCACATTGGTCGCGGCTGGGTGCGCGGCTTTACCATCACGGGCGGTGCCATCGCCTCGACGATTGGCCACGATTCGCACAACGTGTGCGTGGTGGGCGACAACGCGGCCGACATGATGGCTGCCGTCGAGGCTGTTGGCCAGGGCGGCCACGTGCTGGTACGCGATGGCGAGGTCGTAGCGCGCATCCCGCTGGCGCTCGGTGGCCTGATGAGCGAGGGCACGGCCGAGGATGTCGCCGCGCAGCACGACGACTTTATGGTCAAGGCGCGCGCCATGGGCATCGAGCCGCCGCTCGACCCCATCATGGGCATCATCTTCCTGCCCCTGCCGGTGATCCCGACGCTCCGCATCCGCCCCGAGGGCATGTTCGACGTCACCACCTTCACCTACGCCGACTAGTCATCGGGGACGTTCTTAAACGACTAGTCGTCGGGGACACTCTTCCTTGTGTCGCCTGCCGCCGCGGTCGTGGGCTCTCTGGCACGCGTGAGCTATTTGCCAGGTCTATGTAACGTTTACGCCCGCGGAGTCTTATTTGAGCTCCCTTTGGGTACGTTGGAATCGGATACACGTTCGATTCCAACAAGCCCGAAGGGAGCTTTTCTATGTTTAAACTGATTGCATCCGATATGGACGGCACACTGCTTGACGAAAACGGCCAGGTGCCTCCCGAGACCTACGAACTGATTCTGGCGCTACACGAGCATGGCGTGCATTTCGCCGCATCGTCAGGTCGTCGCTACGATCGCCTGTGCGAGTTCTTTGCGCCCGTTCGCGACAAGATGGACTTTGTCGCCGCTAACGGCGCCCAAGTCTACGCCGACGGTAAGATGGTAGACCGTGAGGTGTATTCCCACCTGGCGATTCGAAGGCTCGCCCAAGCCGTCAGGACGTTTCCCAATCTGCATCTTGCGCTCTTTGACCGAACCAAGTCCTTCCTGCTCGATGACGAGTGCAAGTTCGTGCGTGAGGTCGATAAGGACCTTCCCAATGCCGAGCGTATTTGGGAGCTGCCCGATCCCAGCGTAAATATCATCAAAGCGAGTATCTTTTGCGACGACAGTGCGGTTATGGACAGTGCGTACGTGCTACAGCGCGAACTTGGTCAGCTCTTTACTTTTGCGCCTTCGGGCAACGCGTGGATCGATGCCATGCAGCCCGGTGTGTCGAAGGCCTCGGGTATCGCGCAGCTCGCGGAGCATTACGGCATTGGTCGCGACGAGGTCATGGCGTTTGGCGACTCGATGAACGACTACGAGATCATTCGCTTTGTCGGCACGGGCTGCGCGATGGAAAACGCGCGTCCTGCGCTCAAGGCGGTTGCCGACCGCATCGTGGGCTGCAACCGTGACCACGCCGTCCAGCAGGAACTCCGCCACGTGCTGGAGAGCCTCGCCTAATCCGGCAGTTAGGGACGTTCCCTTTCTGCCGGCAGTTGGGGACACTCCTTGCGGTTTTCCGGGGGTAGCTAAAATAGCCCCATTACAGTTTGAGTTGTCCGAAAGGGCGGCTCTTTTCCGTTGCACGGCTATACGATTGAGCCGTACCGGT
>NZ_JBDMSK010000017.1:0-47120 GCF_039758815.1 Collinsella aerofaciens
GCCTCTCGGCGGCCTTGCGAAAAACAAATCCAAGTTAGACCATTTCAAATGGTTCGATGTCTGCCCGGATGCGACACAACTGGTGTGTCCATCCTCGCAGTATCCGGTTCTCAAGGTGCACGCCTGGCGGCTGATCCGGTCCGACCGGGCCGCGCGGCAAGGAGATATATTGCCAGACCGGAGGGGCGCCGGGGGCGGGAATCTGGGCGTACACATTTCCTACACAATTTGGGATCCGACTAACGTTTGCCAGCCGTTAACTACCGCTCACCGAGCATCTCTTTATATAAGGCAGTCTCATGGTTAAAGCGGATACGTTCCCCTAGCTAAAGCACAGCCAGCATCGAGCAACTCATCACGTTCTTCCACCGAGAACCCCTCGGCGTAGACGCGCACCACTGGTTCGGTCCCGCTAGGACGGACCAGCAGCCACGTGTCATCCTCGAATGCTAAACGCAAGCCATCCATATGACTAACGTTTTGCGGCACCTTGCCACAAATCGACTTGGGGTTTACGCCCGGCAGCAGGGTTCGTAACGTTTCGGCATCTTCGGCCTCAAGGCGCAAATCGCGTCGACCGTAACTCGTCTTACCAAAACTGTCCTCGAGTTGGTCGACCAGAACGCCCAAAGGCGCGTCCGTCTTTGCCATAAGCTCACACAGAATCAGACAGGCGAGGATTCCATCGCGCTCGGGCATATGCGCGGCGATGCCGATACCACCGGCTTCTTCGCCGCCTATGAGGACGCCACCCTTCTTCATCTCTGCCGCTATATATTTGAAACCGACTGGTTTGACGGTCACGCGGCAGCCAAGCGACTCGGCAATGCGACGCACGAGCGTCGAGCACGAAAGATTGACGACGACGCGCCCCTCCAAATTACGAAATTGAACCAAGTCGCCCAAAACGAGCGCCATGATCTGATGCGGATGTATATATCTGCCGCGCTCGTCAACCGCGCCGATACGGTCGGCGTCGCCGTCGGTCACCAGGCCAGCGCAAGCTCCGTCCTCGATAACCGTATGCTCGCAAGCGTCCACCCACGGCTCAACGGGGTCGGGGCAGATATCTTCTTGGTCAGGCGCCTGCCCGGCGTGAATCTCGTGCACCTCAACGCCCAGCTCGCGCAGCAAGTCGGCTAGATAGCCCTGGGCTGCGCCGCCCATGGGGTCAACAACCACGCGCAGGTGCGCGGCGCGGATGGCTTCGGCATCGACAAACGATGCCACCGCTTGCATATAGTCAGGAATGATATCCGCGGTGCGATATTGCCCCTCGATCCCCATTGGCTCGGGAGCCATGGTCTCTTCGAGCTCTTCGATGACATCCTGGTTGGCGGTCGAGCCGTCACCCATGCGAATCTTGAGACACAGATAACCCTGCGGATGATGGGACCCCGTCACCATGAGCGCGCCGCACGCCTCACCGTCATAAGCCGCCGCCCACGTAAGGGCAGGGGTCGGAACAGGTCGCGAAGCGAGCACGGCGTCTAGCCCGTGCGCTGCTAGCACACCCGCCGCAAGCTCAGCGAACTCGCGCGCCAGGGGCCGAGTGTCGAACCCTATATATACCGTTTTGCCCGGATTGGTCTTTTGCCACAACTCGCCGACGGCATCGGCGATACGGGCAACGTTATCGGCAGTGAAGTCCTCATCGACGCGAGCGCGCCAACCGTCAGTTCCAAAATGAATTATCGCGCACACGCGCAGACACCTCACAGTGTTTGGATCATGGTACGCATGAGGTATACCCGCGATACACACTCGGCAACCTACCGGCACCAGCATTCACCATTTGGGCAAATGCTGCCGAGGACATGCAAGCAATAAAAAAACCGCCCCATATGGAGCGGTTTTGCCCTTTATATATCGAGCGCCTCGGCCATCGCTGCCGTAGTGATTGCCGTGGTTCCACAGCAACTGCCCACCATTGCGGCACCGGCATGTCTCCATTCGATGCATGCGCGCGCGAAAGCTTCGGGGTTCTCGTGCCATACGGGGCCATCCTGAGTCTGGACCGGATCGCCCACGTTAGGACGCACCGTGACGGGAGTAGTCGCCGATGCAACCATCCTGGGCACCGCCGCGTTCGCGGCCGCAAGCGAACAACAATTAACACCAACCGAGTTTGCGCCGTGTTTTTCGGCGTACAAAACGGCTGCCTCGATGTTGAGGCCATCGCCCAACAGGTCGCCTTTGTCATCAACGACAAAACTCACCAGGACAGGCATGCCGCCAGCGGCATCTCGGGCCCCGGCAAGCATGGGCTGCAAATTACGGATAGACATCACCGTCTCGATCAGCAGACCATCAACACCAGCATTGAGCAAGGCGTGCGCCTGTTCGCGCGCAATGCCTCGGATCTCACGAAACTCGGCAGAGTCCTCGGCAAACCACTCAATACCGATCGGACCCATCGAGCCTAGCAGCAGCTGAGGGTGCGCCTGGCGGGCATCGTCGACGGCCCCGCGATTGACCTCCGCCACGGACGGCGCAATCTGGTCGTGCTTGAGGGCATAGCTTGATGCCTGAAAGGTATTGGTAATGAGTACCTGCGCGCCGGCGGCGACATACAAGCGATGGATACGAGAAACGGTCTGCGGCTCTGCCAGATTCCAAAACGCCGGTGGAATATCGGCGGCATCGTACTCACTCAACAGAACACTGCCCATGGGGCCCTGCGCCAACAAGGTCTCGCTCGACAAGCGGCGCGTAAGTTCCTCGGCACCAAAGCGGTTGTAATAACTCGTATCCATATATATCCCGCTATTCCTCGACGCTGATTCCCTGCTTTTCGAGATAGGCGAGCCAGCGGCTCATCGTGTCCTCGGATAGCGCATGCTCCATCATGCAGGCCTCGGAATCGGCTCGCTCAAATTCGACACCGAGCTCCTGAACCAAAAACGTGCGGATGAGGCGATGACGGTACCAGATAGCCGTGCCAACCTCGCGGCCGCGATCGGTCAGGATTACCTTGCCGTAGTGCGATTGCTCGACAAGCTCGGATGCCTTGAGCGCCGAAACCGCTTTATTGACCGATGCCTTGGAGACGCCAAGGCGCTGCGCGATGTCGACCGATCGCACGCCGTTGGTTTCCCCCTCTTCGCTTTCAATGCGAACCATGCACTCCAAGTAGTCTTCGTTCGCCACCGTCAGATGTAGTTCGCGCGAGCTATTTGTCGTATCCATGATCTTCCGTCCCTTCTGCATTCAATGGCTGATTCTACCCCATCCAAGCGTCGCGGTATGCCGTGGCATACCGTGCTAGAGTTCTTGTTGCACACGACGACCAAGATTGGAGCGGTCTTTATGGAAAACACCACCACAAACCCCGATGTCCTCGAGCGCTTTTTGCGCTACGTCCAGATCAACACGCAGTCCGAGGATGCAAACTGCGACCAGGTACCCTCGAGCGCCGTTCAGTTTGACCTTGCCAACGTGCTGGCTGAAGAGCTGCGCGAGCTTGGTGCGGAAGATGCCCACGTGACCGAGCACGCCTATGTCTGCGCGCATATCCCCGCAAGTGCGGGCGCTGAGGACAAGCCCGCCCTGGGCCTGATCGCCCATCTCGACACCACCGAAGTTGCACCGGGCGCCGGCGTGAAGCCGCACATCGTACACTACGAAGGCGGCGACCTGGTCTGCGGCACGGTTGACGGTAAGCCCGTTGCCATGAGCACCGCCAAGCTTCCCGCCCTGAACGACCTCGCGGATGAGGACCTGGTCTGCAGCGATGGCACCACGCTTCTGGGCGCGGACGACAAGGCAGGCGTCGCCGAGATCATGTCGCTTGTCGCGCGTATCGCTCAGGACCCTTCTCTGCCCCATCCCGCACTCGGCATTTGCTTCTGCCCTGACGAGGAGATCGGTCACGGAGCCGAGCTGTTGGATATCGATACCTTTGGCTGCAAGTACGCCTACACGGTCGACGGCGGCCCCATCGGCGAGCTGGAGTGGGAGTGCTTTAACGCCGCCGAGGCGACCATCCGCTTTGAGGGCCAGTCCATCCACCCGGGCGACGCCAAGGGCCGTATGGTCAACGCAGGCAATCTGTTCTGCGACTTCAACGCGTTGCTCCCCTACGTGCAGCGCCCGGAGTATACGGAAGGCTACGAGGGCTTTTATCACCTTGAGGGTGTATCTGCGACCGTCGATCACGCCACGGCGCGCTATATCGTCCGCGACCATGACGCCGCCAAGTTCCAGCAGAAACTCGACCTTGTTGATGCCGCCGCCTCGATGCTCAACCAGCGTCTGGGTGAGGAGCGCGTAACGGTCGAGATTAAGCAGCAGTATCGAAATATGGCCGAAATCGTTCGTGACTATCCCGAGCTTATTGATGTTGCCAAGGAAGCCTACCTTGCCTGCGGCGTTGAGCCCCAAGTGCTGCCGATTCGCGGCGGCACCGACGGCGCGCAGCTGTCGTTCCGCGGTCTGCCCTGCCCCAACCTTTCCACCGGCGGCTATTGCTATCACGGCGTCAACGAGTTCGTCCCGGTCAGTTCGCTCGTCAAGATGACCGACGTGCTCCAGGAGCTCGTCGCCCGCTTTGCATAGGGAACTTGAACAATCTAGGTAAGCAAAACCGCCCCGTCCTCAAAACCGAGAACGGGGCGGTTTTTGGTGCAAAGGGAGTAGTCAGCACCGCAGGTTGAGCCAACGTCAGCGAGCAACGTCCAAGGCGCACAAGTTGGCATGAAAAAGGCAGGGCATTGACCTTCTGGTCATGCCCTGCCTTTTGAATGACAAGTTGTCGCCTTGGGCGGCGCGCAGCGTCGAGCCGTTACGGCGTTTGGTAAAACGCCGTAACTTAGTAGTTGGCCTCGTAGCCGTTACCGTCGCCGGTGGGCTCTTCGTAGTAGTCCGAATCGCTCGAATCGCCTGAGTCATCGGAATCGTCAGAGCTGACCGATGAAGTTGCGGTACCGTTTGCGTAGTCGTCAGACGTGTTGTTGTTCAGGTCGCCGATCGTAGAACTGGAACCGTCGGAAAGACCCATGGTGTTGGGACCCTTGGGATCCTTGCCGGCATCGACGCGCTCCATCATTTCCTTGAGCTCGTCCTCGTAGACAAAGACGTAGCTCACACCGTCGATCATGGTGCTGTCGTCGGCGTACGAGGGCAGGTTGGCCGAGTAGATACCGTCGACATCCATACCGCGCATGGCGTTGACCGTAGCCACGATATCCTGAACGCTCATATCAGTTACGAGCATATCGGACAGCGAATTAACCAGGCCAAAGATCTTCGTGGCATCGAAGTTATTGAGAATCTGGTTGGCAAGGGCGCCAAGCACCTGACGCTGGTGGCGCATGCGCGTGTAATCGCCGTCGGCATAGGTGTAGCGGCAGCGGGCATAGGTAAGGGCGGTGGCACCGTCCATATGCTGCTGGCCAGCGGTAATCTTAATATCCAGGTGCTCGGGGTCGTCAACATCATCGGTTGCGTTAATGTCGATACCGCCAACCGAATCAATCAGCGCCTGCATACCGTCGAAGCTGACCTCGGCATAGTGGGAAATCTGAACACCGCACAGCTCGTTGACCGCCTCGACCATGGCCTCGGCGCCGCCAACGGTATGGCAGGCGTTGATCTTCATGGTCTCGCCCTTGTACTCGACCTTGGTGTCGCGCGGAACGGAAATGAGCGTCGCCTGCTTTTGCGTGGGGTCGATGCGTGCCAGGATAATCGAGTCGGCACGATACGTATCCTCGCCCGGACGGCCGTCGGTGCCAAGAAGCAGCACGTAGAACGGATCCTTTGCCTCATCGGTGTCAACCAGAACCCGACGCAGATTGTCAGTAATGACATTAGAATCGCCGAGCTTGCCCATAATGGTGGCAAACCACAGGCCGGCAGCGGTAGTGGCACTCAGCAGCACGCCAAGCACGACAATGAGCGCGACGTGACGAATCGTGTGGCTACGACGACGTTGGCGAGCGCGCTCGGAATAGCGAGCCACGTTATCGCGACTGTAGATCTTGGCCTGCGCACCAGTTGAGGGTCTTCGGGTGGTGGTATCCGCGAGGGGCTTTTTATTAAACATAGGCAACCTGTATTAGTAGATGACGGGATCGGGGACGGTAGCATGCTCGACATGCGCGCCAAGCGCCTGCAGCTTTTCGACAAACTGCTCGTAGCCACGCTTGATGTGATGGATGGCCGAAACCTCGGTCGTCCCGTCGGCAATCAAGCCCGCTACGACGAGGGCCGCTCCACCACGCAGATCGGGCGAGGTAACCTGTGCACCCGAGAAGCCCTTGACGCCATGGATCATGGCATGATGGCTCTCGATACGAATGTCGGCACCCATGCGCACCAGCTCAGAGGCAAACATAAAGCGATTCTCGAAGATGTTTTCGGTAATAACGGAACTGCCGTCGGCAAGGGCGGAGAGCACCATAATCTGCGCCTGCATGTCCGTCGGGAAGCCGGGGAACGGAAGCGTCTGGATGTCGACCGGCTTGATACGCTCGGCACGGCTCACATGGACGCCGTCGTCGGTACGCTCGCAATCGATGCCCATAAGCTCCATCTTCTTGAGCACCATGCCCAAGTGAATGGGGCAAAAGCCCGTGACATCGACACCGCGATCGTCGGCCATCAACGCACCGGCGACGATAAAGGTGCCGGCCTCGATGCGGTCGCCCACTACGCGATGGGTAACGGGATGCAGCTCTTCCACGCCCTCGATGGTCACGACAGGCGTACCGGCGCCGACAATCTTAGCGCCCATCTCGTTGAGCATGTTGGCGAGATCGACGATCTCGGGCTCGCGGGCGGCATTGTCGATAACCGTGGTGCCCTGTGCGCGCACAGAGGCCATGATGAGGTTCTCGGTCGCACCGACGCTGGCGAACTCGAGCGTGACGGTGGTACCGCGCAGACCTTGGGGCGCATTAGCGTTGATGTAGCCGTGGGCGGTATCGAACTCAACGCCCAGGGCCTCAAGACCAAGAATGTGCATATCGATCTTGCGAGCACCCAGGTTGCAGCCGCCCGGCATGGCAATTTTGGCGCGATGGAAGCGACCCAGCAGGGGTCCCATGACGGCGGTGGAAGCACGCATCTTGGCAACGAGCTCGTAGGGGGCCTCCCAAGAATCGACCTGAGAGGTATCAATCTCGAGCGTGTGCTCGTCGAGAACATCGATCGTAGCGCCCATGCCCTTGAGCACCTTGCCCATCACGTGGACATCGGAAATATCGGGCACGTTCTGCAGCGTCGTCTTGCCCGGCGCCAGAAGCGTTGCCGCCATGAGTTTGAGTGCGGAGTTCTTGGCGCCCGAAACGGGCACGGAGCCTCCGATGGCGTGGCCACCCTCAACGCGGATAATATCCAAGGTCTACCCTTTCAAAAAGCATGCCCGGGGTGGCTGGGCCATCCCGGGCATGATGTGTTCGCAAATGGTCGAACGCTAAATCGTTTGACTATTGGGCAAGCTTGAGCTTACACCATGCGATTTCATTATAGAGGTAGGCGCGGCGTGCATCATCCTCCGACAAATTACCCAGCTTCTCTTCAAAACCTTGAATATCAGCTTTAAGCTTGTCGGCATCGACGGTCGCCAAATCGCAAGCGCGCTCGGCGAGAACGGTCACGACATCGTCCGCAACCTGGGCATAGCCGCCGGCCACGGCAAACGTGTGGTCGACAGTGCCCATGGCCTTATCGGAAACGCGAACGTAACCGCGGTCGATCGTGCAGATCTCGCTGGAGTGAGCAGGCAGAACGCCAAACTCGCCATCCGTGGACGGAATCGACACAAACGCAGCGTCGCCCTCATAGGCGCAGCTCACGGGGCACACGATGCGGATACGCATAACCTACTTCTCCCCCATCTTGCGGGCGCGCTCGCGCACGTCCTCAATCGTGGAAGCATAGCGGAAAGCCTGCTCGGGCAGGTCATCGGCTTTGCCGTCGACAATCTCAGCGAAAGAACGGACGGTATCCTCGACGCGGACGTAGACACCGGGGTTGCCGGTGAACTTCTCGGCGACGTGGAAGGACTGCGAGAGGAACTGCTGAATCTTACGGGCACGATTGACCGTAAGGCGCTGCTCCTCGGACAGCTCGTCCATACCCAGAATGGCGATGATGTCCTGAAGGTCGGAGTACTCCTGCAGGAGCTCCTGGACCTTGACGGCGACACGGTAGTGCTCCTCGCCAACGATCGAGGGATCGAGAGCGTCCGAAGAAGACGCGAGCGGGTCGATAGCCGGGAACAGACCGAGCGACGAAATGCTACGCGAAAGAACCGTGGTGGCGTCGAGGTGCGTAAACGTCGTGGCAGGCGCCGGGTCGGTCAGGTCGTCTGCAGGGACGTAAACGGCCTGGACGGAGGTAATGGAGCCCGTCTTGGTCGAGGTGATGCGCTCCTGGAGGTCACCCATCTCGGTAGCCAGCGTGGGCTGGTAACCAACGGCAGAAGGCATACGACCCAGCAGTGCGGAAACCTCGGAACCGGCCTGGGAGAAGCGGAAGATGTTATCGATGAACAGCAGAACGTCCTGGCCACGATCGCGGAAGTACTCAGCGGTGGTAAGGCCGGCCAGACCGATGCGCAGACGCGCTCCAGGCGGCTCGTTCATCTGACCATAGACCAAGCAAGTCTTGTCGATAACGCCCGACTCGCTCATCTCGAGATAAAGGTCGGTACCCTCACGGGTACGCTCGCCGACGCCGGTGAACACCGAGGTGCCGCCGTGCTCCTGGGCGAGGTTGTTGATGAGCTCCTGAATCAGAACGGTCTTGCCGACGCCGGCGCCGCCGAACAGGCCTGTCTTGCCGCCACGGATGTAGGGCTCAAGCAGGTCGACGGCCTTAATGCCGGTCTCGAAGATCTCGGTCTTGGTGGTGAGCTCGTCAAAGCGGGGCGCCGCGTGGTGGATGGGGTAGAACTCCTCCACCTCGGGCATGGGCTTGCCGTCGACGGGCTTACCCATGACGTTCCAAATGCGGCCGAGCGTCTTGGGACCAACGGGCATCTTCATGGGCTCACCGGTATCGGTGGCGATGAGGCCGCGCTGCAGGCCATCGGTCGAGGACATGGCGACCGTGCGGACGACGCCGCCCGGAAGCTGGCTCTCGACCTCGAGGATCGTGCTCAGATGGCCGATCGGGGTCTCGGCCTCGACCGTGAGCGCGTTGTAGATCGGGGGCACCGCGCCGTCAAACTTGACGTCGACGACAGGGCCGATGATTCGCACGATGCGACCATCACCGGCAGTCGTCTTCTTGGTGGCTTCCTCGACCGCAAGCTGTACGGTGTTATTAGCCATTACTGTTCCTCCAATGCTGAGGCTCCGCCGACGATCTCGTTAATCTCGGTCGTGATCGAAGCCTGGCGCACGCGACTATACGTGCGGGTAAGGGTCGAGATGATCGCGGTGGCGTTTTCCGTCGCGGAGTGCATGGCCTTGCGGCGTGCACCCTGCTCGGCAGCCGCCGAATCGATCAGGGCCTGGTAGATGACCGTCAGGATATAAGACGGCACAAGCTTGCCGAGAACATGCTCGGGAGAGGGCACGAACTCGAACGTGGACGAGATGCGCTTAGGGGCGTCGGTCTCGTTCTTACGCGGACCGTGGGCCATAGCGATCATCTCGGGGTCGAGCGGCAACAGATGCTCGACGCGAAGCTCCTGATCCACGCGGTTCTTGGCGTGGTGGTAGACAAGCTCGACACGGTCAAGCTCACCGGCACGATACGCATCGCAGATATGAGAGGAGATCATGCGGGCCTGATTGAAATCGGGCTCGGAGGAGTTGCCCTCAAAGTGCATGACGACGTTTGCGCGGTCACGGAAATACGTGGCCGGTTTGCGCCCGCACGCGATGATCTCGCACTCGATGCCGTCGTTCGCCCAAGAAGCGGCGAGCTTTTCGGCCGTGCGCTCCACCGTCGTATTGAAACCGCCGGCAAGGCCGCGGTCCGAGGCAATAACGACAATCAGGCCATGCTTGACGCTCTCATGCTTCTGCAGCATGGGATCGGTGCCCGAACAGGAGGCGTCGCCGGCGACCGTCAACATGACGTCGGTCAGCGCCTCCTTATAGGGCTCGGCCTGCTTGGAGCGATCGAGGGCACGACGGATCTTGGCCGTAGAGACCATCTCCATCGTACGCGTGATCTGCTTGGTCGTGGTAACCGAGGAGATTCGCTTCTTAATGTCGCGAAGGTTGGCCATGGGGCTTAGTTCTCCTCTGATCCAGAAACATCCGAATGGTGCTTGGCCATGAACTGCTGCTTGAAGTCGCCGATGACGCGCAAGAGCTCAGCCTTGGTGTCATCATCGATCTTCTTGGCGCGAACCTTGTCGAGCAGCGAGCCAAAGCCATTGTCCATGTACTCGATGAGCTCGGCACGGAAAGGCAGCACGTCGGCGATCTCCAGGTCATCCAGGAAGCCCTCGTTGCCAGCGAACAGCGTAACGATCTGCTCGCCAACCTCAAACGGCTTGTAACGCGGCTGCTTCAGGAGCTCTGTCATGCGGGCACCATGGGTCAACTGCTTCTGAGTAGCCTCGTCGAGGTCGGAGCCGAACTGCGTAAAGCCGGCGAGCTCCTGGTACGAAGCGAGGTCCAGACGGAGGTTGCCGGCGACCTGCTTCATGGCCTTGGTCTGCGCATCGCCACCGACGCGGGACACGGAGATGCCCACGTCGACTGCCGGGCGCTGACCCTGGAAGAAGAGCTCGGACTGCAGGTAGATCTGACCATCGGTAATGGAAATGACGTTGGTCGGAATGTAAGCCGAGACGTCGCCGTCCTGGGTCTCGATGATCGGAAGAGCCGTCATGGAGCCGTAACCGTTCTTCTTGGACATCTTGACGGCACGCTCGAGCAGACGAGAGTGCAGGTAGAAGATGTCGCCAGGATAGGCCTCGCGTCCGGGCGGACGATGCAGCGTCAGCGACATCTGACGGTAGGCCACAGCCTGCTTGGACAGGTCGTCGTAGATGACGAGCACGTGGCCGCCGGGGTTGGTCTCGCTGGCGGGCTTACCGTCCTCGCCGTTGTACATGAAGAACTCGCCGATAGCGGCACCGGCCATAGGCGCGATGTACTGCATAGGGGCGGAATCGGCAGCGGTGGCCGAAACGATGATGGTGTAGTCGAGCGCACCGTGCTGAGCGAGGGTCTCGCGGATGTTGGCAACCGTGGAGGCCTTCTGGCCGATGGCGACATAGATGCAGACCATGCCCTTGCCGCGCTGGTTGAGGATAGCGTCGATGGCGATGGCGGTCTTACCGGTCTTACGGTCGCCGATGATGAGCTCACGCTGACCGCGGCCAATAGGCACCATGGAGTCGATAGCGAGCAGACCGGTCTGAACCGGCTCGCACACCGGGGTACGATCGATGACGCCGGGAGCCTTGAACTCGATGGGGCGACGGTGCGTGGCGACGATGTCGCCCAGGCCGTCGATGGGCTGGCCGAGCGGATTGACGACGCGGCCGAGCATGGCACGGCTCACGGGGATATCCATAATGCGGCCAGTGGTGCGGCACTCGTCGCCTTCCTTGATGGAGTCGACGGCACCAAACAGAACGGCGCCGACCTCGTCACGGTCAAGGTTCTGGGCAAGGCCGAAGACGGTCTCACCGGTATCGGAGCTCTTGAACTCCAGAAGCTCGCCTGCCATGGCGCTCTTGAGGCCGGAGACGCGCGCGATGCCGTCGCCTACCTCGTCGACCGTTGAAACCTCATGCGTATCGACCGTCGCGGAGAGGCTCGTGAGCTGCTCCTGCAGTTTCTTGGCGATATCCTGGGCATTGAGGGTTTCGGACATTAGGCTTCACCTCCGTACGAATTAGCAGAGTTTGCGAGGGTCTCCTGCGCGATGCGCAGCTGCGTCTTGACGGAGATGTCACGACGCTCGCCGCGGGCCTCGAGCACCAGGCCGCCCACGATAGACGGGTCGACCTGCTCGATAAGGAATACCTTGCGGCCGAAGTCCTGCTCGCATTTCTTAGTGATGGTTTGACGCAGCTCGTCGTCGAGCGGGATCGCCGTGGTGACGGTCACGCCCACTACATCCTCGTCTTCCTCGGCAACATACTTAAAGGCAGCTGCCACCTTGGGAAGAAGGTCGAGCTGGTCGCGCTTGGACATGGTGTCGAGCACGGCGATGATCTCGGGGCTGGCGCTAGCCAGGCGCTCGATCATCTCGAGGTCCTCGAACACATGGTTCTCGGCCTTGGCGGCTTCCAAAAGGGAGCGCGCGTAGGTCTCGAGTACCTTGTCCTGATAGCGGCTAGTCGGCATTCAGGCTACCTGCTTCCTGGATGTAGCGCTCGATGAGCTTCTTCTGCTCGGACTCGTCCTCGAGTGCCTCGCCCACGATCTTGGTGGCGACGGCAACGGACAGGTCGGCGATGGAGTTCGCGGCACCGGCGTAGATGGACTTGCGCTCGTCCTCGACGGTCGTATGGGCCTTGGCGATGATCTCCTCGGCCTCCTTGTGAGCAGCCTCGATGATACGGGCGCGCTCGGACTCGGCGTCCTTACGGGCCTCGAGAACGATGTCGGCAGCCTGACGACGGGCGTCGGTGACGATCGAGTCGGACTCAGCGCGCTTGGCGATAGCCTCCTGCTTGGTCTTCTCGGCCTCGTCGAGGCTCTCCTCGATCTTCTTGCCGCGCTCCTCCATGGTTTTCATGATGCCCGGCAGGGCGACCTTGGCCAGCACGATCCAGATAATCAGGAAGGCGATAAGCGCCGGGATGAACTCCGCCATCTTAGGGATGAGGATGTCCGCACCGGCGGCGCCGTCCTCGGCGAACGCGGAAACCGGCATGAGCAGCGCGGCCGCGGACGCGGAGAGTGCGATCGCGCTCTTCTGGGATGAAAGATTCATACTTGACGCTCCGTGCTATTTAACGATCAGCGCGACAACGAAGCCGATCAGAGCCAGAGCCTCGCCGAAGGCGGAGCCCATGATGAAGACGGTGAACACGCGGCCCTGGACCTCAGGCTGACGGGCCATAGCACCCGTAGCACCCAGAGCAGACAGGCCGATAGCAAGACCAGCGCCGATAACACCGAGACCGTAACCGATAACTCCCACGATTCCTCCTTTGTCGTGCGTGTCTTATTTCACGCAGGATAACCTTTTTATAACTGCCGGGCTCCATGGGTACGGGCACCGGCGGTTTAACGAATTGCCTTACCTTTAAGGCGCGAACGGAAGACTACTCCTCCTCCGCGACCTCCTCTGCCTCGGAGACATACACGGCGGTAAGGACCGTGAAGACGTAAGCCTGGATGGCGCCGACCACAAGCTCGATCGCATAGATCAGGATGAGGATGGCAAGCCAGGCCAGCGAAGGCAGGGCGCCGACGGCGTGGGCCGCGGAAACCTGCTGAAGCAGCGGCTGCATGAACATGCTCGCCATGATGGCAAACGAGCCCATGACCACGTGTCCTGCGAACATGTTGCAGAACAGACGGACGGCAAGCGTGATGAGGCGCAGGAAGGTCGAGAAAAGCTCGACGACCCACACGAGCACGTTCATCGGGAAGCTCACGCCCTGCGGGGCGAGGCTCTTGATGTAGCCGATCACGCCGTGAGCCTTGCATCCGTAGTAGATGAAGTACACGAAGGCGAAAATGGCGAGTGCGGCGGTGGAGCCGATTGCGCCGGTGCCGGGCTTCATTCCCGGGATCAGGCCGATCATGTTATTGATCAGGATGAACAGGAAAAGCGAGCACAGGAATGGGAAGTGCTTCTTCCAGTTCTCACCCACGACACCCTTGCCGATATCGTTCTCGACGTACTCGATGATGTACTCGAAACCGTTGACGAAGAAGCCCTTGGGAACCAGGGTCTGCTTCTTCTTGAACACGGCCAGGACGATCAGGAGCACGATCGTGGAGACGATCAGCCAAAACGAGTACTGCGTGATGCCGCAGCTCAGATCGCCCACGACAGGGGTGGAGCTGAACTCGCTGACCAGATGATTAATCTCATCAGGCAGCTTTTCAAAAATTTCCACGACTTACCTTTCGACCTCATGAGGATCTCGCAGCGCCTTGGCGACGCGAACCGTGCAGGCGGCCATAAAGGCCACGAAGCCGATCGCCTCGCCCAGGAGGAACATACGAAATGCCTCTCCGAACAACGCAAACACAACCAGGGTAAAGACGAGCAGGGCGACTGCCGAGACCGCCAGACTCACCATACCCTTGAGCATGTCCGCATTCTGTTTATCGTCAAGAACCGGCTTGAGCGTAAAGACAAAGGGAAGGAAGGCAATTGCGCCCGCGATGGCGCCTGCAACGATAGCGAGCAGATCGGCTATCTGAAACATTGGCGTCCTCACTTTCCTTTTTTAACGCCTCACAGAACAGTTCCCGCCAAACATTGGTGACTATTGTACGAGCCAATCGCTAAAGTACAACCGAAAAAGCATCGGTTAATACGCACCTGTTCGTTTTCTTAAGACCTTCTTTATGCCGCAGGTACGGTAATACGTTTTTCTCGAACCCTGCAGGGCAAAACGTCCGTTAACAGGAGTGCGCGCGGTCGCCTTTTGTTCGACCGCGCGCACCGTTTCTTCGTATTTGCAGCCGCGGCCGTCTTAGCCCAGCGACTAGAGCGTGCCGAAGATGCGGTCGCCGGCGTCGCCGAGGCCGGGAACGATGTAGGCGGCCTCGTTGAGATGGTCGTCGATGGCGCAGGTATAGATATGCACATCAGGATCCTTCTCAGTCAGCGACTTGAGGCCCTCGGGGGCCGCGACGATGCACAGCATGCAGATGTCCTTGACACCGCGCTCGCGCAGGTAGCTGATGGCCATCTCGGCCGAACCGCCCGTGGCAAGCATGGGGTCGACGACCAGGCAGATGCGCTGGTCGATATCCTTGGGCATCTTGCAGTAATACTCGTGCGGCTCGTGGGTGACCTCGTCGCGCTCCATGCCGATGTGGCCCACGCGAGCGGAGGGCACCAGGTCGAGGATGCCGTCGACCATGCCAAGGCCCGCACGCAGGATGGGCACGATGGCGAGTTTCTTGCCGGCAAGCTGTTTGAACGTGGCGGTAGTGATGGGGGTCTCGACCTCGACGTCTTCCATGGGCAGGTCGCGCATGGCCTCGTAGCCGTCAAAAAGTGCGAGCTCGCGCACAAGCTGGCGGAACTGGTTGGTGCCGGTGTTTTTGTCGCGCAGGATCGACAGCTTGTGCTGGACGAGCGGGTGGTCGACAAGCGTCACACGGGACGCGTCGTAGGTGACGGTCATGGGTTGATTGCCCCTTTCGTTGCGGCCGCAAAACGACCTTGCTGACAAGGCGCGAAGCAATGTTGCCGCCGCACGCCATGCATTAGTTTAGCGGTTTGTTATATCGAGCAGCCCATCACAGCCCTACTGTGCGATGCTGAGCGAGCGCCTGACTGCATCACGCCAGCCCGCAAGGTTTTGCTCGCGGCGCTCGGCGGACATGTGGGGAAGGAAGGTCCTAACGATCTGGGCATTTTGCTCCAGTTCTTCCAGGTCTTCCCAATAGCCGACGGCAAGACCCGCCAAGTACGCGGCACCGATTGCCGTGGTCTCCACCGTCTCGCATTGCAGCACGGGGATATCCAGCAGGTCGGCCTGGAATTGCATGATGAACTCGTTGCGTGAGGCGCCGCCATCGACGGACAGGCGCTCAATCGAAAGTCCCACGTCCTGCTCCATGGCGCGCAGCACGTCATAACTCTGGTAGGCCATGGACTCGCAGGCCGCACGCACAATGGTCGCGCGACTCGAGGCACCGGTCAGGCCGCACACGATACCGCGGGCACGCGGGTCCCACCAGGGAGCGCCCAGGCCAGCGAAGGCGGGGACGAAGTAGCAGCCCTCGTTGTCGTTGATCGAAGCGGCGAGTTGCGCGGACTCGCTCACACTCGAGATGATGCCCATGTTGTTGCGCAGCCAGTTCATGGTTGAGCCGGCGGCAAAGATAGAACCCTCGAGCGCATAGCTGATCTTGCCGTCCGCGGCGATACCGATCGTGGAGACCAGACCGTTCTTGGATTCGACGATCTCGTCGCCGGTGTTCATGAGCATAAAGCAACCCGTGCCATAGGTGTTTTTGGTCTGGCCGGGATGGAAGCAGCAGTGGCCGAACAGCGACGCCTGCTGGTCGCCCGCCACGCCCATGATGGGTGGCATGTTGGTCATGATGTCGCTCGCGACGCGGCCGTAGTCGCCCGAGCTCCAACGAACCTCGGGCATCATGGAACGTGGGACGTCGAAAAGCGCCAGCAGATCGTCGTCCCAATCGAGCGCATGGATATTAAAGAGCGCGGTGCGGCTGGCATTGGTGTAGTCGGTGGCAAAGACCTGACCGCCGGTGAGGTTGTAGATGAGCCAGGTGTCGATGGTGCCGAACATGAGGTCGCCCGCCGCCGCGCTCTCACGCGCACCGTCGACGTTATCGAGAATCCACTGCACCTTGGAGGCCGAGAAATACGGGTCGAGCGTAAGCCCCGTGCGGGAGCGCACCAGCTCTTCTGCGCCCTGCTCAACCAGCTCGTCGATCAGAGGCGCGGTGCGACAGCATTGCCACACGATGGCGTTATAGATGGGCTGGCCGCTTATGCGGTCCCACACTACCGTGGTCTCGCGCTGATTGGAGATACCGATGGCGGCGATGCGGTCAGAATGGATGCCGCTCTTAAACTGAACCTCCATCATCACGCCGATCTGGCTGGCAAGCACCTCCGTGGGATCCTGCTCCACCCAGCCGGGGCGCGGGAAGCTGGTTTTGACGCTACGGCGCGCCTGGGCGACGATGCAGCCGTACTCGTCGACGATGGTCGCGAGTACCGAGGTGGTGCCGCAGTCGAGCGCCATGATGTAGGAACCGCCAAAGCTAAACGAGGCGTCTTCCATACCCAGGCTACCTAGATTCAACGACATCGCTTACACCTTTCTATTGCATCGGGTCGGACAGGACCCGTTCGATCTCTGATGCGGGAAGCGCGCCTTGGCGCAGGATCCGGAGCTCGCCGTGCTGAAACGACACGATGGTTGAGGCGTCGCGACACGGGGTCTCACCGGCGTCGACAGCCACATCGACCCCCTCCAGGATGCGACCCTCGACGGCGGCAAAGCTTGCCGGCGAAGGCGCGCCGTGTGTGTTGGCGCTCGTGCAGGCAAGGGGACTGCCGCAGGCGCGGATGAGCGCTTGGACCACGGGCGAGGCCGAAGCGCGAAGTGCCACCGTGTCGTCGGCGGCGCGCATAAAGGTCGGCACGCAGGGGGCCGCCTTGACCACGATAGTCAGGGCGCCCGGCCAGCATCGTCGGGCGAGCACGCGGGCCTCGTTAGGGATATCCACGCCATAGCGGTCGAGTGCCTCGGCATCATCGACCAGCCAGGCAACCGTTTGGGTGAGCTCGCGCTGCTTGAGGGTAAAGATGCGACGATATCCGGTACCGAGGGCGGGGGCCGCGGCGCCGTTGACGGTGGCCTGCGGATCGCGCGGCCACGGCAGAGGTTCACTTGTATCTTGTGGAACGGCATCCGAGAAGGCGTTGACCGCCACGGCGACACCGTAGACCGTCTCGGTTGGAATAAGCGCCAGGCCACCGCGACCGAGTAGCTCGGCCGTGCGCTCGACTGCAAGCCGATGCGGCTCGCGCGCTCCCTCGTATACCCGATAGACCGTCTGCATGTGTATGCCAGCCCCTTACGCTCTAGTGCAAGTTTGTTTACTGTGGGGCATTCTCGCACGAAACGTTCAACCTATTTGCCCAGAGCGCATGTTGGTTTGGTGAGCGGCTCTAGTAGTCGGTGAAAGTGAGGGGGTTATTGGACAGCTACGAACTTCTTTGGTCTTCCGGCGTGACGTTCTTGGGCGGCGTAACGTTCGATGCTGTCTATCGTTATCATCCGACGACCGTCGACGAGTTCAACATCGAGCTTTCCGGCTTTGACCAGCGCGGTGATCCGCGGAGCGGAGACTTTGAGGTCCAGTGCTGCGTCTTTAAATGTGCGGCACGCCGCTTCCCGAGCGCCCTCGTGGTCGATTTCGACTGAAAGGGCCACGACCTCGGCCGAGCGTTCGTACCCTGCCGGAGTCAAACCGTTGTTGAGATCGTCGGCCAAAAACGCCATCAGCGCCTCGGTGGCATGGGCAATCGCTTCTTCGCGCGTATCGCCATCGGCAAAGGCGCCGGGAATCTGCGGGAAGCTGGCGCAGTAACCGTCGTCTTCTTTTATGAGAACGCAGTCATAGGTAAATCGCTGCCTCATTTTGCCTCCAACTACCATCCAGCTTGGCGACGAATACTTGCCCACGTGCCCTTCTTTGGTCGATCACCACCAGAGCCGTTCACGGTGACAGCACGGTCACCAGAAACATACTTAGCATGACTACCGACTTGCGCGACCTTCACGAATCCATCGTGCTTGAGTAGGGCAATGATTTCCCGAAAGGTAGGAGGTTGCATGGGCCGACCTCTTTCAGCCGTCCTAATTATAAACTACTTTATAATTTTTGCTAACCAGTTAATAAATATTACTGGCGCTGTTTGGGCTCGGTGACGATGGCTCGGACGATGCGGGGGCGATCGGTGAGGTCGTGGACGATACGCACGTCCGAAAGGCCTGCCTGGCGACAGAGCTCGGCCGCGGCATCGAGGGCGCCCTCGTAGAGCTCGCAGGCAAACAGGCCGCCGGCGCGCAGCATGTAAGGCGCCGCATTGAGCAGGCGGCGGAAGATGTCCAGGCCGTCGGCACCGCCCTCGAGCGCCAAGTCGGGCTCAAAGTCCTTGACCTCGTGCGGCAGCGAGCGCATGACGCCGGTCGGGATGTAGGGCGGGTTGGAAACGAGCACGTCGAAGGTGCCCCACTCTTCGCGGGGAATGGAGCTCACCAGGTTGGTGAGACTAAAGGCAACCTCATCTGCCGTGAGGCCGAGCGCGTCGCGGTTTTTGGTGGCCAGATCGATGGCGCGTGGCTCGATATCGGTGGCGGTGCAGGTAACGTGGCCGCGGCGCTCCCAGGCAAGGGAGAGCGAGATGCAGCCCGTGCCGCAGCCGACCTCGAGAACGCGGGCGATACGGGGCTCGGCTGGGGCAGGCGCAGCGGCATCCTGAGCCGAAGCCGTCTCCTGGCCGGCACCCTCGATGGCGATGCCGTATTCGTCGAGCTCGGGCTCGGCGGCTTCCGCGGCTTCGGCTTCTGCTGCCTGCGCGGCGGCTTCCTCGGCCTCGCGGTCGGCCAGCTCCTCGGCATAGGCGCGGCTGCCCAATACGTCGCCACCTAGCGCCGCCTCGTCGGCGGCCGTCAGGTTAGCGGCACGGCGCTCGGCGGTCGCGCGTTCGTCTGCCAGCGCGGCCTCGGCCTTGCGTGCCTCCTCAACCTCATCGTTCCAGGGCAGCTCAACGCGCTGACGAGCGGCAGCCTCGGGGCTCAGCACCTCGGCATCCAGATAATTGAGGACTTCCTCGACGAGCATCTCGGTCTCGGGACGCGGAATGAGCACGCCGGGGGCGCACGCGACGTCGATCATGCGAAACTGCGTGCTGCCGGTGATGTACTGCAGCGGTTCACCTTTAGCGCGACGAACAACGGCCGCGTGCATGGTCTCGAGCTGAGCCGCGTTAAGCGTCTCGTCCATACGCATATATAGGTCAATGCGCGCCAGGCCCGTGGCGGCGCACAGCAGCCACTCGGCAGAAAGACGGGGGTGCTCCTCGCCGCGCTCGGCCAGATACTCCTTGGTCCACTCGAGACAACGCTTGATGGCCCAAATCTCGTTTGCCATGGGGCCCTCCCCTCTTAAGCGCCGGGCGGCGCGCGAATGTCGGAGCAGATTGTACGCGAGGCCAGCGCTTGGCAAGGGACAATTGAAGGCGATTATCGAGAATCAGCCCAGATTTTTGCTTGGAACCTGCCTGAAATGTTCATTCATCGACGTCTAAATCTGCATTCGTCAAGCTTTTGGCAAAGTTGCCCCAAAACTGACCAATATCTAACCAAGAACTTGCCAAATCACTTGACGCGCGACGCGGTAAAAATCACCCCGCGACTTCTTGAACGATTTTTCGAGCAATATTTTCAATTGCAGATGAAGGCTGCTGATTACTTTAAGCAGTTAGACAGCTTAATTTCTAACAAAGCAGATTAAATAAACTTGAAAAGTAATTTACCAAACCTAGTCATTTAAGAACGTCCCCAATGACTACCCCGCATCCGGAGCAAGGCAACGCCGCAGGTAGAGGGCGGACAGCGAAAACGCCCCTAAGCGAGCAAGGTGACGTGAAAGAGGAGGGAAGCGTACTTTGGTACGCGACCGACGATTGAACGTCAGATTGCCGCTTGGGGGCGTTTGCAGCGTCGAGCTGTTACGCGGTTTGGTAAAACCGCGTAACCCACTACACAGCCTGTGCCAGCTTCTCGGCTCGCTCGGCGGCGGCAAGTGCCTCGATGACGGTGCCGAGCTGATCGCCCAGAAGGACGCCGTTGTAGGTGGAGTTGAAGCCGATACGATGATCGGTCACGCGGTCCTGGGGCTGGTTGTAGGTACGGATCTTCTCGGAACGGTTGCCGTGACCGATCTGGCTCTGGCGCTCGGCGCCGAGCTCGGCCTGCTGCTTCTCGAGTTCCATCTCGTACAGACGGGCACGCAGCATCTGCATGCAGACCTCGCGGTTCTGGATCTGGGAACGCTGCTCCTGCGACTGCACCACGGTATTGGTGGGCAGGTGGGTGATGCGCACGGCGGAGTAGGTGGTGTTAACGCACTGACCGCCAGGGCCGGAGGCGCAGTAGGTGTCGATGCGCAGGTCGGACTGGTTGATCTGAACGTCGATCTCCTCGGCCTCGGGAAGCACGGCGACGGTTGCCGTGGAGGTCTGGATGCGGCCCTGGGACTCGGTCTTGGGGACGCGCTGGACACGGTGCACGCCGGACTCGAACTTCATAACGGAGTAGACGCGGTCGCCCTCGACCTTGAACTCGATGGACTTAAAGCCGCCGGCCTCGCTGGGGCTGGAGTCGAGCACGGTGGTCTTCCAGCCGCGCGACTCGCAGAAGCGCTGGTACATCTTGTACAGATCGCCGGCAAAGATGGCCGCCTCGTCGCCACCGGCGGCGGAGCGGATCTCGACGATGGTATTCTTGTCGTCGTTGGGGTCGCTCGGGATGAGCATGTACTTGATATCTTCCTCGAGCTGGGGGAGCTTGGCCTCGTTCTCGGAGATGTCCATCTGGAGCATCTCCTTCTCGTCCGCGTCGGTCGTGTCGCGGAGCATTTCCTTGGCGGCCTCGATGTCATCGAGCGCGCCGATGTACTCGCGCGAGGCCGCGATGAGGTCGGACTGGTGCGCGTACTCCTTGTTGAGACGCGTGAACTCCTTAATATCGGAGGCGACGGCCGGGTCGGAGAGCTTCTTCTCGAGCTCCTCGTAGGCCTTGATGATCTTTTCGAGCTTGTCGCGCATGGCGGGACTCCTTTATATGCGTGAAGGTGAAAATCGGCAGAGTTGATGGGGCGCGCGGCGCCACTGCGGGGGTAAGCCCGGCTAGAACATGTCGATCTTCAGATACATGCGCATCCCTTCGCGTATGGGGTACATAGTTGCGGTCTAACCCATACATGATAGCGTGCGCAGGCAAACCTGCATATAACCCGCACGGAATGAGTGGACGTAGCCGTTGGGGACGTTCCTTAACGACTAGTCGTTTAAGAACGTCCCCAACGGCTACCCAACGGCTAGCAAAGGGACTGTCGCTTTTTCGCATTCTAGAGCGTCTGAAGCAGAGCGACGAGGAAGCGGATGCCCTGGAGGTAGGCGCGGCGGGTGATGCGCTCGTTGGTGCCGTGGACGCCGCGATCACACTCGTCGTCATCAACCACAAAGGCCGAGAAGCGAATGCACTCAGGGCAAATGTGCTGGTAGTTGGCAGCGTCGGTCGCACCGATCACGGTCGAGGGCACAATTGCCACTGGCTCGAATGATCCATTTTCCTCCGTCCCCTTTGGATCACGGAAATAGCGGGCAGCGATGGAGCGAACCGCCTCGAGGCCGGGACCACCGATGCGCGGGGACGGCGAGGGTTCGGAGCTGCCGGGGCCCAGCTCCACTTCGACACGACCGGCAAGGTCCGTTGCGGCAATTGCCTCACGGCAGCGCGCCACAACGTCGGCCACGCTCGTGCCCTCGAGCATGCGGAAGTTAATGTTGGCCCACATATCCTGCGGCATTACGTTGGCGCCGGTGCTGCCGCCCTCGATTTGCGTGGGCGCGCAGGTGGTCGTCACCAGCGGATAGAGCTTCTTGCTGGCAAGGCAATCGCGGACAATGGCGCCCCCGTTGGCGGCAATTTCATCGGCCGTGTAGAGCCCTAACTCGACAAGCTGGGCGGCAAGCAAGTCGGTCACGCGCGTCGGCCACTCGATATCGCAGATTGTGGCGATAGCACGGCTCAGCACCTCGAGTGATGTGCCACCGTAGGGGTTGGAAGAATGTCCACCCACGCTCTTTGTCTTGAGCACGATATCGGCATAGCCCTTCTCCGCGAGGCCGGCATGCATAAGCCAACCCTCGCCCGCGCTGTACTCGGCAGCCGAAACGATGCGGTAGTCGCCCTCGTCGATCAGGTACTCAAGCTCAATGCCGCGCTCCTCGAGCGCGCGGCCGATGGCGCCTGCACCGTACTGCGTTGTCTCCTCGTCCTGGCCAAAGGCCAGGAGCAGCGTGCGCTCGTGCTGCCAGCCGTGCGCCAGCGCATACTCGACAGCCTCGAGAATACCTGCGACCTGGTCCTTCATGTCGATCGCGCCGCGGCCCCAGATATAGGTGTCGTCCACGTGCCCGCTAAAGGGGGCATGCGTCCAGTCGGCCTCGGTACCGGGCACCACGGGGACCACGTCCATGTGGCCCATGAGCATGACGGGTTTGAGGGCAGGGTCGGAACCGCTAAGTGTCACCAACAGCGAATGGTCGATAAGCTCGACCTCGCCCGCCGCAAATACGTGCGGCCAGGCCTGCTGCATATAGGCGCGCAGGTCGTCGAAGGGCTGCCAGTCCACCGCCTCGGCATCCATGCTCGAGATGGTCGGAAACGACAGCACGCGGCCCAAGCGCTCGCACGCGCCTGCCTCGTCTATATCGGCAAAATCGTCCTCATGCGCAAAGAAGTGCCAAACCTCGGCCATGCCATCCTTTCGATTGTGACGACAAAGGCCGCCCCACGGGAGCGGCCCTGCAACGCAAGCGTTTGCGGTCGGTTATTTGTCCTCGAGATAGCGAGAGAGGAACTCGCGAGTGCGCTGGTGTTTGGGGTTGCCGAAGAGCTCGGCCGGCGCGGCATCCTCGAGCACCACGCCCTTATCCATAAAGATCACGCGGTCGGACACGGTTCGGGCAAAGGCCATCTCGTGCGTGACGACGACCATAGTCATGCCGTCGGCAGCGAGCTTGCGCATGACCTCGAGTACCTCGCCCACGATCTCGGGGTCGAGTGCGGAGGTCGGCTCGTCAAACAGCATGATCTGCGGATTCATACACAGGGCGCGCGCGATGGCCACGCGCTGCTTTTGGCCACCGGACAGGCGACCCACGGCGGCATGCGCGAACTTCTCGAGCCCCACGCTCGTCAGATGCTCCATCGCGACCTTCTCGGCCTCGGCCTTGCTCATCTTTTTGAGCGTGACGGGCGCAAGCGTGCAGTTGTCGAGCACGTCCATGTTGTTGAACAGGTTAAAGCCCTGGAACACCATGCCGATGTCCTCGCGGAGTTTATTGATATTGCAGCGCTCGGCCGTAAGGTCCTGGCCGTGAAACCAGATATGGCCCGCGTCCGGGGTCTCGAGCAAGTTGAGGCAGCGCAGGAAGGTCGACTTGCCCGAGCCCGAGGCGCCGATAATGGTAACGACCTCGCCGGGGTTAACGGACAGGTCGATGCCCTTGAGCACCTCGAGCGAGCCGAAGCTCTTGCGCAGGCCCTCGACGCGGATGAGCGGCTCATTGGTCTGTGCGGCGGCCGCGGTGCCAGTAGTGGCGGTATCTGCCATGATGATTCTCCTCGTCTTGAGCCTAGTTGGAGCTGGGCAGCGTTGCCGGGGCCTCGGCGCCGAGCTTTTTGCCAAAGGCCTCGAGCAGGCGGCTCGCCACGAGCGTCAGGATCAGGTAAACCACGAGCGCCACGCAGTAGACCTCCATCTGGCGGTAGTACACGCCGGCGACAGTGGTGGTGGCGTACATGAGGTCGAACACGCCGATGACCGAAAGCACCGACGAGTCCTTGATGTTGATGATGAGCTCGTTGGTGAGTGCGGGGATCGCGTTTTTAATACCCTGGGGGAACACGACCTTGCGCATGGCCTGCCACTGCGACAGACCCAGCGAGCGCGCCGCCTCGGCCTGGCCGGGATCGATGGACTCGATACCGCCGCGCAGGACCTCCATCATGTAGGCGGTGGAGTTGAGCGAGATGGTGACAAGGCCGGCGGTGAAGGTACTCCAGATCTGGTTGGCCTGGGCGGTCTCGAAGCCCATGCCGCGCAAAACGGTGAAGCCCGCGTAATAGATGAGCAGGCCCTGAACCATCATGGGCGTGCCGCGCACGATGGTGGAGTAGACAGTCGCAAAGCCGCGGCCGATGCTCTTAAAGAAGCGCACTAGGTCGTTGTCCACGCGATCGAACGTCTGAATACGCAGGAACACAAAGAGCAGTGCCAGGAAAAAGGCGATGACGGTACCGAAGGTCGCAAGTGCGATGGTGATCTCGATGCCGCGGATAAAGAAGTCGCCGCTCTTGTAGGTCATGTAGACCAGGCTCGACAAAAAGTCGCTGGGGTTGGAGTCCGAGACAATGCTCACTTGCACCAGGTCGATAAATGACATGACGCAGCGGTCGACAAAGAAGATCGCCGCGATGGCGACCACGACGTAGCTGCCCAGGCGCGCGCCGCGACGGAAGCGCTCGGAAGCAAACGGCGACGTTTCGCGATAGTCGTTCCAGTGCATGAGTTTGGTGACCAGCGCCGCCGCCGACACGACGAGCCAAGCCCAAAGAATCGCCCAAAGGCAGTCCTGGAAGATTCCGGTGGGCGCCAAGAAGCTCAGCGGCGTGGGGTTACGTTGGCTAAACGCCAGGCCGAGCGCCGCGATAACACTCGTGCCCAGATATACATAGCGATGGTCGGCCTTGATAAAGGAGGCCAGACGATTGATGGTTTTCATGCTGCCTCCCTATGCCGGCTGACGATCGAGGCACGCGTCCCACATTTGGTCGCGCTCCTCTTGGCTAATGCCCTTGAGTATCTTGTCGATGAGCTTAAGCAGTTTGTCCGAGCCCTTGCGGCAGCCGACGTTTGACGTGACCTCCTGCTTAAAGCCCTCGCCCTCCGCAAAGCGAATGGGCACGATGCCCGGGTTTTGGGCCATATAGCCCTTCTCGTTTTCGGTGTTGTAGGTCACGGCGTCGCAGGTGCCCTGCAGCAGGTTCGAAAACACCGTGGGCACCGAATCGACCGGATTCTTGTGAACGACGCCCGGGATCTCGTCGATGACGGTGTCGAGCATCGTGTCCTTTTGGCCGAGCACCGTGGCGCCGCTAAAGTCGCTGAGCTTGGTCGCGCTTTGGTAGGGCGAGCCCTCTTTTACGAACAGGCCAAAGTAGCCGATAAAGTACGGATCGGAAAAGCCGACGGACTCCTCGCGCTCGGGCGTGGTGCTCATGCCGGCAATAATGAGGTCGATCTGGCCGTTGTTGAGCGAATCGATAAGGCCCGAGAAACTCTGCTTGACGGCAACGGGCTCGCCACCGAGGGCCTTGCAGACGATCTTGGCGATCTGTACGTCGTAGCCATCGGCATAGGCGCCCTGCACGTTGTCGATGGGGATGGTGTACTCACTGGCTTCGGAAACCTGCCAGTTGTACGGGGCGTAGGCCGCCTCCATGCCAATGCGGATCTTGTCCTTGCCGATCACGGAATCGGACAGGTCGTCGCGACCGCCGCCCGTCGTGGGCTGAACCACCTTGAGCGTGGACGGACGCTGACAGCCGGCGAGCGCGCCGGCGACGACGGAAGCGCTCGCAGCGAGAGCGCTACCCAAAAAGATGCGACGGCTGCATACCGGCTGGGTCTGCATGCCGCGCTGTTGGGGAGAATGCATAATCTGCCTTCCCTGTTGAATCGTATGCTGACGACTTAACAGGATACGCCAGCGACCAGCAGCGCAGCACAAGCTCGAAAAATTAATAGACACACGGTAGTCATTGGGAACGTCGATGTTTTGACAATGCCAGCGAGCGCCACCCAGAGCGAACAAGTTGGCATGAAAAAGGCACGGCATAGACCTTCTGGTCATGCCGTGCCTTTTGAATGACAAATTGTCGCTCCGGGTGGCGCGCAGCGTCGACTGGTCCGCCGTTCGTCAGAATGGCGGAACCTCTAGAGCAAAGTGACGCTAAAGCTGCGGACGTCCGTCTCGCCCGGCGCCAGCGTAATGGTGTTGACCTTGTGCTCAAAGACGTCGTCCTCGGTGTCCATGGTGGTGTGACCGGTCCAGGGCTCGAGCGCCACAAACGGGGCGTCGTTGGCGGCAGACCACACGCCGATGTACTTAAAGCCCTCAAAGTCGATCTTGACGCCGTGGCCCGACTTGCGGCCACGCAGCGTGAGCGTGGAGCCCGGGGTATCGGTGAACATGATGGCATCGTTATCGAAGCTGCGGTGCGTGATGGGCAGCACGTCAGAGCTATCGGGCGCCTTGTAGCTACCCTCGAACGTCATGAGGCCATCGGGCGTGATGATGGGGGCCTCGTTGGTCCAAGCCTCGGTAAATGCCAGCTCGTAATCCTCGAACGTCTCGTCCTCGGCACCGGGAGCCGGCACGTTAAATGCAGGGTGACCGCCCACCGAGAACGGCAGGTCCACGTCGCCGGTATTGGTGACGGCAAAGGTCTGCGTAAGGGTGGCGTCGCCGGTCAGGGCATAGGTCATGTTGAGCTTAAAGTGGAACGGGAAAGCCTTGAGCGACTCGGGCGTATCGGTGATCTCGTAGGTGACGGACGAGCCGTCCTCGGAGACCTCGACCAGCTTGTGCTCGACGATGCGCGCGAGGCCATGACGCGGCATCTCGCAGGTGCCAGCCGCAGACGTCGCTGTGTTGTTGCGCAGCGATCCCACGATGGGGAACAGAATGGGCGCGTGCTTGCCCCAAAAGGCCGGGTCGCCCTGCCACAGATACTCGTTGCCGTCGAGGGCAAGGCTCGTGAGCTGGGCTCCCATGGAATCGATGGCCGCGGTGAGGCCGCCGCGCTTGATGGTGGTGACGGTGGACATGCTACTTCCTCCAAAAGTAAACAATAGTGTCGAGGGCTATTGTGCCACTCTTGGCGGCAAGGTGAGGCGGCAGGCGCAGTTATTGAGCGATTGCGTAAAGGTCGAATCCGCCCTGCGGTGTGCTGTCGACCGTATCGGGCGCCTGCGAGTTAAAGCTCACGGGAACCATGCGCTTTGAGGCGCGGAAGCGCGTGCCATCGGTGGCGACGGGCGGCTCGTCGACCGTGAGCTCGTAGTCGCCGGGCTTGAGTTCGATGCCGTCGCCAGCGGAGTTGACATATTGATACTCGTCAATCGCCTGCCCCCTGAGCGTGCGGCCCACGATGTGGATGAGCATCTGACTATCGCCGCGGGCGGTGTCCCATGTCGCACCGTCCTTGACCTCGACCGATACATGCACCGAGCGCGTGCGGCTGAGCGATTGTTCGACGGACATCTCGACCTTGGCGGCGTCTTTTCGTTGTTGTTCAACATGGCTCCAGACGTTTCCAATTACCGAGCATGCGATAACGCCGGCCATGAAGGCGATGAGGATGGGGCCGAGCGGAGAGCGACGGCCCGCGTCCTCCTCGCGAGCCAGGTCGGGGCGACGTGTGGGCGCGGGTGCTTGGGCACCCTGCGAGGGCACGTCGAGAATGCTGAAGGATGCCGTACTGCCGGGGTCGATGTTATGGCGCGGCTGCGGGATCTTGGCCGGCGAGATGGACATGTCCGCCGGCTCACCGAGTGTGGCCGTGGCATCGGCCTTAGCTTCATCGGCCTCGGCTTGGGCCCAAGCCTGCTCAAAGGTCAGGGGCTCGGCGGCATCGGAGGCGGCGTCAGGCTCGACAGCAGCATCGTTGCCGGCCTCGTCCTCGTCGCTCGACACGTCACGCGGCGCGGGCGCGTCCCACTCCTCGTCCGGAGCCTCGCCCTCGCTATACCACCATTCAAAGTTATCGATATCCATACGGGGCGCCCCTTAAGCCTCGCAAATAAACATTTGCCAGCCTTATACCCCCAGATGGCACGGGAGCTCGCCGGCACAGACAGGAAAAGCGTCACAACATTCGACGCTTTTCCTCGTTTTCGAGATTTTCATCGAATGTTGTGACGGTTTGGGCAGCAGCCACACCACGAATGTGACGAAGGAGCAGTCCCCTTGTCACATCTAGAGGGCGACGGGGATTTGGATGCAGCAGAAGTCCTCTTGGTGGGACTCGTCGTAGCTCGTGGTATCGAGGTAGCAAAAGTCGAAAGCGTTGCCGATAGGCCGGAGCGCGTGCTTGTCCATGCAGGCCACGACGGCGCGGATGCCCTCGGGTTCGTACGGCATGCCCCAGCGGCTCATGCACAGGTATGTGCCCTCGGGCAGCACTTCGATGCCGATCTCTGCCAGCTCGGCGGGATCGCTCGGCAGCAGTTCCTCGGCACCGCGCGGCAGCACGGCAAAGGAGCCGGCACCGGCAATGGGGTCGTCGGAATGCAGCGCCTCGCGACGCAGCATGGCGCCCCAGCCACGCATGGGGCGCGTGCCCGTCAACGCACGCATGCGCAAAATCACCCGCATGAGCGTGGGATGAAGCATCGAGCGGCCACGCTCGATATCGCCCGGGAACTCCTCAAAGACCACGTAGCGGCGCTCGAACTGCTTGAGCTCCGGCTTGCCCTCCCGCTCGCGCCAGTAAACTGCCTCGTCGTAAAAGCTCAGACGCTCCTGCACGCTCGCACGCTCGGCTTTGAGCCCGGCAATCTGCTCGTCGAGCGCCTGCACCCGCGAGCGCAGGTGGTCGGTCATCTCGCTAATGTCGAACGTCGAGGCTAGGCGGTCGATCTCATCGAGTTCGAGCCCTAGGTCGCGCAGCATGCAGATCAGACGCATGAGCGGGATCTGCGTGGGCGAATAGAAACGGTAGCCTTTTTCGTTAACCACGGCGGGCTTAAACAGGCCGATCTTGTCGTAGTAGATGAGCGTTTGGCGCGAAACGTTAAACAAACTCGCCATCTCGCTAATCGCATACATGCCCGTCTGCATAGGTCCTCCCGACACATCCTTTTTGCGCACAAAGCCCGCCGCCCACAGGGGCAGCGGGCTCAAACACTACTCGTATCCTACCCTAAAGACGCCTATGACCAGCGCTTATAGTTTGCGCATGACACGCCGACGGCCTCGAGCGCCTTGGCGGCGATGTGGTGCACCGCGTCATCGAGCGTGGCGGGGCCGTTGTAAAACGTGAGCATGGGCGGCATGAGCATGACGCCCGGTACGCGCGCAAGGCGCGCCATGTTGTCGACATGAATGGCGCTGAAGGGCGTCTCGCGCACCATGAGCACCAGGCGGCGCTGCTCTTTCATCTGAACATCGGCCGCGCGCAGCAACAGGTTTTCACTGTAGCCGCTCGCGATGCCGGCGAGCGTCTTCATGGAGCAGGGCGCCACGATCATGCCGTCGACCGGATAGGTGCCGCTTGCGATGGCGGCGCCGATGTTCTTGTTGTCGTAGACCACATCGGCATGGCACGCAAACTCGTCGAGCGTCATGCCGAGCTCCTGCTCGATGGTAATCTCTCCCCCGCGCGTGACGACAAGCGCCGACTCGGCACCGGCCTGACGCAGGCATTTGAGGCACTCAAGGCCCAGCGCGACACCGCTGGCGCCAGACACGCCAACGACAATGCGACGGGGACGGACAGAAGACTCAGGCATGACGGCTCCTTAACTACTTGGTAGGGCTACTTACTAGAAAGCAATCTCCTTGGCCCACTTGTCTGTGTCGATCTCCATGAACTGCGAGCGAATGAAGTTCTTCTTGAGGTCGAACGGGACCGTGCAGTCGAAGATGGCCTTGCAGGCGATGCCGTGCTCGCGAATCGTGGGGTCGAACGCGGGGTCGTTGGACGGGTCGAGCACGTGGCAGTGGCAGCCGGGGATGGTGATGAGGTCGACGTCGGCCTGGAAGCGCGTGGTCATGGCCCACATCACGTCGCTCATATCGAAGATATCGACATCCTCGTCAACAAGGATGACGTGCTTGAGCTCGGAGAATGCCGAGAAGGCGAGCATGGCGGCGTTGCGCTGACGGCCCTCGTCATTTTTGCTCGACTTCTTAAACTGCATGATGGCAACGAACTTGCCGCCGCCGCAGGGGGCAGCGTGGACGTTGAGCAGGCGGCCCGGGATGGCGGTCTCGACCATCTTGTAGATGGAAGCCTCGGTGGGGATGCCGGCCATGGAAACGTGCTCGTGCGAAGGGCCGATGCAGCTCTCCATGATGGGATTGACGCGCGTGGTGACGGCGGTGATCTTGATCACCGGGCAGACCTTGGCGCCGCCGGTGTAGCCGGGGAACTCGGGCATGGCGTAGCCGTGGCCGTTGACGTCCTCGTTGATGGTCTCGTCGTGCATGAGGTAGCCCTCGAGCACGTACTCGGCATTGGCGATGCACTTCTGCGGAACGGTGACGCAGTCGGCAAGCTCGACAGCGTGGCCGCGCAGGGCGCCGGCAATTTGCAGCTCGTTGAAGCCGAGCGGTGTGGTGGGAGCCTCAAAACCGCAGCACATGTACACGGCGGGGTCCAAACCGATGGAGATGGAGATGGGCATATCCTCGCCACGCTGGCAGTACTCGTCAAAGAACGCGCCCAGGTGACGGCTGCCGGGGGTAATCCACATGGCGAGCTTGTCCTTGTCGACGCAGGAGAAACGGTGGATGGTCACGTCGGACTGGGAGCCGTCGGGGCTCGTGCCGTAGGCGAGGCCCATGGTGATGTAGGGGCCGCCGTCGACGGGCGTGTTGGTAGGAGCGGGAACGATCTTGCGCAGGTCAAAGCCCTCGTCGGTCGCCTTGTACACGACCTCTTGGCAGTCGACGTGCGCACCCTCGGCGATCTGCTCGGGCGCGATCAGGTTCTCGAAGCGCTTACCGATCTCGAGGCCCAGGTGCTCCTCATCCAGGTCGAGCAGGGCGGCAACGCGCTTGCGGCTGGCAAGCATGCCGATGCAGACCTTGGCGTCGTCAAAGCCCTTGACGTTGTTGAAGACCATCGCCGGACCCTCTTTGGTCGGACGCATAACGGTGCCGCCGGCACCGACGTGGCGATAGACGCCCGAAACCTCGGCATCGGGATCGACCTGGGTGTCGGTCTCGAGCAGCTGGCCCGGCATCTTGCGCAAAAAGTCGAGTGCGGAGCGCAGGTCGTGGATCTGGGAAGCATCGGTAGTGGACATAGCGTGCTCCTTTCGGGAGAGTGCCCGGCGGCGAGGATGCCGCCGGGCTGGGTAACGTAGTGGGGCCGCGGCGCTCATAGATGGGACGCTCGGCCACTCGCAGTTCGAGCACTCGGCTGCTTACAGCCCAAGCGCTCGACCGCTTACATCAGGCCAAAGAGGTGGAACCAGGCGGCCTCGACCAGCACGACGATAAAGACGACCGCAGTGAGGGGAATGCCCATGCGCATAGCCTCTTTGGAGGTGTAGCCGCCGGCGTCCTTGCCCTCGCCGATAAGGATCGGCAGGTTGTGGAACGGCAGGATGTAGTGGATGTTGATGGACGTGAAGACGATGAGCGCCACGGCGAGCGGGCTCACGCTGGAGCCGGCCGCGAAGCTGATGAACGCCGGCACGCACACGCCGAGCACGGCCATGACCGAGCCCATGAACATGTGGATGATCATGGAGAGCGCGGCGACAAGCAGGGCGAACAGGAAGATGTTCTCGGGCACGGAGCTGGGAAGCACGACATCGGCGATCCAGGCGTTCATGCCGGTGGCACCGCCCACGGAACCCACGGCCATGGCGGCCGTCAGGAACATGAGGGACTTGATGTCGACAGCGTTCCAGCTGGCGGGGGTAAGGACCTCGCCGATGATGGGCATGGCGAGCGCGACACCGATGGCAAGTGTCACCCAGCCGATGTAATCGCCCGAGACGGTGAGCCACAGCGCGATGGCGATGACAAGCCACACGATGGTGCGGATCTCCTTGACGGAGAGCTTACCGAGCGCGGCCTGCTTGGCCACGATCCGCTCGCGATCGTAGACGAGCTCCTTGCTGGGCTTAAAGAGGAAGAGGCCCAAGAACAGGGTACACAGCAGCGCAACCAGCATGGGCACGCTCATGTACAGGAACCAGTCGATAAAGGACGGGCTCATGCCGCCGGCCTCGGCGCTGTACTGCGCAACAAGCGGGTTGAGCGTGGAGTCGCCCGTCAGGAAGAACATGGAACCCGGGGCGGCAGCGGCAAACACGAGGAATCCGAGCTTGCCGCGGTCATCGTCACCGTAGCCGGCGGACTCGGCGATGACCGAGACGACGGCGAGGATGAGGAAGGCGCGGGGGAACGGATGCGGGATCAGCAGCGACAGCACAAAGGTGAGCGCGAAGATTGAGATGATGAGCGACTTGGCATCGCGCACGAACTTGAGCATAAACGCATAGGCGATGCGCTCGCCCAGGCCCGACTCCTTGACCGCGCTGGCGATGAGGTAGGCGCCGATGACGAGCCACATGGTGGCTTTGGTCCACGAGCTAAACGTGGAGGCGACCGTCGCCGAGATGCTCGCGGCACCCGTGTCGTCCACGCACACCTTGAACAGAACGAGCAGCGCGCAATAGAGCAGGCCCACAAAGCCCGGCTGTGCCACGCCACACGCCCAGAACACCACCGTGGCGAGCGTCAACGCCAGACAGGTCTGACCGCCGACCGTAAGCTCGACCGTCGAGCTCAGCTCCGCCAAAGGAAGAAACTTCACCAGCAAAAAGACAACGATACCCAGCACAAAGCCAATTTCGCGCTTGGTGATCTTAAACGCCTTCTTTTCCGCTTCCATCTCCCCACCTTTCTTGTTGGGGGCGCTCCGGATTCGCGGCCACGTTGCCACTTAAAAAGGGGCGCCCGTTATCGGACACCCCTTACGTTGCGCTGTGTTGTTGCAATACAGTCAAGCGGGATTTTTTGGATGAGAAGCGATCCCCTGGACAAAAAACCATCACATCATTCGACGCTTTTCCTCGTTTTCGAGATTTTCATCGAATGTTGTGACGGTTTGGATATGGCAAAGGGACTGTACCTTTGTTACATAGCGAGGGCCGTACGGATGGATGGGTCGCTGAGGGCCTCGCGAAGCCAGGGGGCCAGCTGCTCGGGGCGACCCTGCAGGTAGCCGTCGAGCTCGGACGGGGCCACGCGGCGCACCTCCGAGATCTCCTCTTGGTTGATGCATAGCTCGCCCGGCTCAACATGGGCTGCGAACGCCTCGCACCATTCGCACTCGCAGCGGCCGTCGCCGTGGTCCTCACGGTACACCACGTGTCCGAGGTGCTTGAGCTGATCGGGCTCGCGCGTGATGCCAAGCTCTTCGTTGATGCGACGTGCCGTGGCGGCCGCGACGTCTTCCCCGGGGAGCGGATGGCCGGCACAGCCATCGGCCAGCACCCCGCCCCACAGGCGTTTGAGCGGACTGCGACGACAGAGCAGCAGGCGCGCGTCTTCGCCCTGGCCCTCGACCAGAAGCGTCAGAAATGCCTGATGCAGGATTCCCTCGCCGGTATGGGCCTCGATGCGGTCGACGGGGCCAAGCGCCTCGCCGGTCGCGGCATCGACCGCCACGACCTCGGCGCCTGCGCCGCCCTCATCCCAGCCGGCGCGCAGAATGCGGGCTGCGGCCTCCTCGAGCGCGGCGATGAGTTCCTTGGTGGTATCGAGCATGCGCCGCAAGTCGTCCGCGGTCGCGTTCTCCACATGAAAACCCGTGCTTGCAACTACCGGCACGCCAAAGCGCGTGGCCAGCGCCGCCGCAATATCGTGCGCCGGGATCTCGTCTCGATGGCACGGAACGGCCAGGATGCTCACCGTCGCCGTACGGCCGGGCTCGGGGCGAGGAATGGCCTGCGCCGTGGCGCCCAGGTGCGCAAACTCCGGCGAGCAGGCGTACACCGCCATGCCTCGCGGCGTCACCGTCAACTGGGCCTCGAGCGCAAACTTGCCCTCGCCCACTACAACCTTTGTCGTGTGCATACCCATGGGATCTCCTGTCGCCCGCAATGTACCTGAGACCATCTTCGCCTGTATTGCGACTATACAGGCAAGCGCAGCCTGCGACAAAGGAGGCAGGCACCTGACACATTCTGTTAGAGTTGCAGGGATTGAATCCCGCTTATTCATGCGACATTGGAGTGACAACCTTGACCGCCGCAACCACGCCTAAAAGTAAGTCAACCGCCGCCGCGCTCTCCCCCGCGCGCACCAGGCTCTGCCTGGCGCTGCTCGTGCTGCTGGGATTCTCGCTCGGCTGCTCCGAGTTCGTGGTCATCGGCATCGAAAGTGACTTGGCGACGGAACTCGGCATATCGCTTGCCGCTGCGGGCCAGCTCGTCAGCGTTTTTGCACTGGTCTACGCCATCGCGACGCCGGTGCTTGCGCTCAGCACGGGGCGCTTCCGTCGTTACCAGCTGCTCGTGTGCTACAGCATTATCTTTGTGCTCGGCAATCTGGTCATGGCGTTGGCGCCCAACTTCCAGGTGCTCTTTATCTCGCGCATTGTCCTGGGATCCGTCTCGGGCGCGCTGCTCGCCGTGGGCGTGACGTACATCCCCGAGCTGCTGTCCCCGCAGCAAACTTCGCTTGCCATCTCGGTCGTGTACGGCGCGTTTTCCGTGGCGATGGTCTTTGTCACTTCGATCGGCAAGTTTGTGGCCGACACGCTCGATTGGCACGTGGCCATGTACGGTACGCTGACCTTTGCCGTTTTGATCTGCGGAGCGCTCGTGGCGTTTATGCCGCGCGCCGGACAGACCGACGAACCCGCTACCTTCCGCGAGCAGGCGGGTCTGCTACGCGAACCGAGCATCATCACCGGCATGCTTATCTTTTTGTTTGGCGTGGGTTCGGTCTATGTATTCTACGGCTACGTTACGCCTTATCTTGAGCAGGTGCTGGGTATGGGCACTGTTCAGGCGAGCACCACGCTTATGGCCTACGGCGTGTTCTGCCTGATCTCGAACATCCTGGGCGGATGGATCGACGCACGTTTTGGCATGAAGGCACTGCTTGTGACGTTTGTGCTGCAAGCTGCGGCGTTACTCGGGCTGTTTGCCGTGGGCGACACCATGCCGCTCGCGCTGGTCTTTGTCTTTAGCCTAGCGCTGCTCATGTACCTGTTCTCGGTGTCATGCATCACGCACTTTATGGACGTGGCGCGCAGCCGCCATCCCAAATCGATGGTACTCGCGAGCTCGGTAGAACCCATGGCGTTTAACGTCGGCATTTCGTTTGGCACCGCAGTGGGCGGCGCCGTGGTGAGCAGCGTTGGCATTGCCTACGTTGGCGCGGTTGGTGCCGCGTTCTCGCTTGTGGCCTGGGCGCTTACGCTGGTGACGATTAAGTTGGCTCGCTGGGAGCGCAAGCGGGCGAGAGCGTAAGCGCAGATGCGATACTCGAGCTCGATGATGGCGATCGAAAGGAAACCGCATATGCAACGCGTACTGTTTATCTGTCATGGGAATATCTGCCGCTCGACGATGGCTGAGTCGGTGTTTACCGAGCTCGTGCGCCGCGCTGGGCGCGAGGCGGAGTTTGTCATCGATTCCGCAGCGACCTCAACTGAGGAGATCGGCAACCCGCCGCATCATGGCACGGTCGCCAAGCTGCGCGAAGTCGGGATTCCCGTCGTTGCGCACCGTGCCCGCCAGGTGCGTCGAGCAGAGTATGGCAACTGGGACCACATTGTCTATATGGATGCTGAGAACGCGCGTGGCCTGCGTCGCATCTTTGGCGACGACCCCGACGGCAAGATTACGCGCTTGCTCGATTGGACCGGGCGCCCCGGCGACGTGGCCGATCCCTGGTACACCGGCAATTTCGATGCCACCTACCGCGACGTGCTCGCCGGTTGCGCCGCTATGCTCGAGCAGCTGTAGGAAAGCGAGGTCGCAGGCCACGCCTTCGGCGCGAAACGAGCGTGGATAATCTCCCGCATGAAAAATGAGCGTGGATTTTCTCCCACTTTGAGCATTCAAGTGCGCTCTAAACGGGAGAAAATCCACGCTCACCTATTCGTCGACGATCTCGGCAAGCCAGACGTTCAGAGTATCGACCTCGGGGCAGCAGAACTTTGCCGTGCCGGGCTCGTTGCCAGGCACGGTTCCGCCATAGCGCAGGATATCGATATAGGGAAAGCCCACATGGCAGGCCATGGCGCACATCTTGCCGCGATCGCGGTCAAAGTCAAAAACGTCGCCCGGCTTGTGACCGTGGTGGCAGCGGCACGTCCCCAGCTGGTCCACGCAGCTCACGCGGATACGCGGCCGCTTGCCACGCGGCGCGCCGAGCGGCCTGTTCTCGCCCGCAGGCTTGACGCCGCCCTCGCCAATGTTACTCATGGTCGATCACGTCCAGGCAGGCCTCGATGGGAAGGCCGGCCGACTTGTCCTCTTGGTCGGCATTGCGTTCGATAAGCTCAGCCACCACACGCATGGCATCGAACGTCGCGCGCTGCAGACTCCAGCCTGCCATAACGCGGCCGACGAGCACCGCCGAGAACGTGTCGCCCGTGCCCGGGAAATAGACCGGAATGAGCTCAAAGGGAATCGTAAAGTACTCCCCCGCCACATGGTCGTAACCGATAACCGCGTTCGTGCCATTGACTACGGCGCTCGTAATGACCACCGACTTGGCACCCAGCTCACGCACGGCGTTCACAAGAACGCGAGCCTCGTCGGGCGTGATTTGCTCTGCAATAGGCGTATCGGTGAGCAGACAGGCCTCAGTGTAATTGGGAACCGCGTAATCGGCGCACTCGAGCAGGTGCCTCATGAGACCGATCGTGGACTCGGGCACACCGGCATAGAGCTTGCCGTTGTCGCCCATGATGGGATCGACGAACACCTTGGTGCCCTTTTGCGCACGGCGGTGGCAAAAGTCCGAGATGATGCGCGTCTCTTCCTCGGTCACGATAAAGCCGGTCGAGATGGCGTCGAACTCAAAGCCGAGCTCCTCCCAGATAGCGAGGCTTTGACGCACGTACTCGGTGGTGTCGTGGATGTAGAACTTGGGGTAGTTGAGCGTGTCAGAAACGAGCGCCGTCGGCAGGTTGTGGATACGGTAGCCCATGTGCGACAGCACCGGCAGCATGGCGGAAAGCGCGACCTTGCCGTAACCGCACATATCGTTAACCAGCAGCAGCTGAGTATTCTTCATGAGGGTCTCCCTTGTTTCGGGCGCGGCGCGGCAGCGCCACAGTGCGACTAAGTGTAGCGCAGGGGACGTTGTGAACGGGCGCTGGCACCGCAGAGGACGAATTGTTGCGGAAAGGTTACGGGAAGGAGGGAGTTGGTCGTTGGGGACGTTCTTAAATGACTAGTCGACACAAGGAGTGTCCCCAAATGCCGGCACATAAGGAACGTCCCTAAGTGCCGCTCGAACATAATAAGTTTGGTACCTTGACATTTATTTACCGTGCTCCTAAATTGGTTAGGCACAAAACAATTCAACTACCTAACTAAAGAAAGGAGCGAAGCTTAGATATGTGTGTTGAACCACTCGTCCTTCCGCATGAGCCTGGCGGTGACCCGTCGCAACCGGTAGACATACCCGAAGCGGTCAGCGCCGAAGACAAACTCGCCAAGCGCATCCTGAGCGGCCTGGGCTTTTGCGGCCATTACATGCATTTTCATGGCGGAGGCGTGTCCGGCAAGGCGCCCATCATCTGCCTGCTGGCCAAGCAACCCGGCGGCGAGATGTCGCAGCAGGAACTCGGCATGCACTTTGACCTCAAGCCGGGGTCGCTTTCCGAGATCCTGTCCAAGCTCGAGCTCAACGGCCTCATCGAGCGCAGCCGTAACCCCAAGGATCGACGGCAGCTCACCATTCGCCTGACCGAAACCGGCCGGGAAAACGCCCGCATCGACCAGGCGGCCCGCATTCGCTTTAGAGAGCAAGCCTTTAGTGCCCTCACCCACGACGAGCGCGAGCAGCTCGCCGAAATGCTCGAGAAAATCCGTGTAACCTGGGAGGAACTGGATGATTAAAACCCTCATGGGAAGCATCCGCGACTATATGAAAGTCACCGTTGCTACGCCATTGCTCGTGCTTGGCGAGGTGCTCTGCGAGATGCTGATTCCATTTATCACCGCCAACCTGATCGATGCCATCAAAGACGGCGCCACCGTGGCCGAGATGCTTCCCACCGCGGGCTTTTTGGTGCTCATCGCGCTGACATCGCTTGCTTTTGGCGCCGCTGCCGGCGTCACCTGCAGCCATGCGAGCTGCGGCTTCGCTAAGAACCTGCGTCACGACCTGTTCTACAAGATCCAGACGTTCAGCTTTGCCAACATCGATGAGTTCTCGAGCTCCTCGCTCGTCACGCGCCTGACCACCGATATCAACAACGTGCAGCAGGCCTTTATGATGATTATCCGTATCGCCGTGCGCGCGCCGCTGGTATTGATCTTCGCCTTTACCATGGCGTTTATCATGGGCGGCAGCGTCGCCATGGTCTACCTGGCCATCATTCCGCTACTGGGCTTTGGACTGTTCTTTATCATCTTTAAGGTGCGCCCCATCTTCTCGCGCGTGTTCCACAAGTACGACGCCCTTAACGAGTCCGTCGAGGAAAACGTCACCGGCATGCGCGTGGTCAAGAGCTATGTGCGCGAAGACTTTGAGAAGGAGAAGTTCGCGACCGCCGCACGCGACGTCCAGATGGACTTCACCCGCGCCGAGAAGCTGCTCGCCTTTAACAACCCCATGATGAACATCTGCGTCAACGGCGCGTTTGTCGTCATCATCTACCTGGGCTCCAAGCTCATCATCACGAGCCAGGGCACGCTGTTCGACGTGGGCCAGCTCTCCTCGATCTTTACCTACGGTTTTCAGATCCTCATGAGCCTGATGCAGCTGTCGATGATCTTTGTCATGGTGACCATGGCCGACGAATCGGCGCACCGCATTACCGAGGTGCTGGCCGCCGAGCCCACGATCGCCGATCCCGCCGAGCCCGTGCTCGAGGTTGCCGACGGCTCCATCGACTTTGACCACGTGAGCTTTAAGTATTCCGCGCATGCGAAGCGCCAGGCGCTCGACGATATCGACCTGCACATTAAGAGCGGCGAGACCATCGGCATCATCGGCGGCACCGGCTCGGCCAAGTCCACGCTCGTTAACCTCATCGCCCGCCTGTACGACGCCACCGAAGGCACCGTGCGCGTGGGCGGCATGGACGTGCGCGACTACGACCTGGACGCACTGCGTCACCAAGTGGCCATGGTGCTACAGAAAAACGTGCTGTTTAGCGGCACCATCGCCGAGAACCTGCGCTGGGGCGACCCGAACGCCACCGACGAGGAAGTCCGCGAGGCGGCACATCTGGCCTGCGCCGATGAGTTTGTCGACGGCTTCCCCAAGGGTTACGACACCTGGATCGAGCAGGGCGGCTCCAATGTCTCGGGCGGTCAGAAGCAGCGCCTGTGCATTGCGCGTGCCCTGCTGCGTCGCCCCAAGATCTTGATCCTGGACGACTCCACTAGCGCCGTCGACACCAAGACCGACGCCAAGATTCGCGCAGGGTTGGCAAGCTATCTGCCCAACACGACCAAGCTCATCATCGCCCAGCGCATTAGCTCCGTACAGGATGCAGACCGCATCATCGTCATGGAGGGCGGCCGCATCGCGCAGATCGGCAACCATGACGAGCTGCTTAAGACGAGCGAGATCTACCGCGAGACCTTTACCTCGCAAAACAAGATGTCTGCCGAAGGTACGCAAGACGCCGACGACGTCTCTGGCGACGCGAACACGGCGGCAGACAACACCGACATGACCGCAACGCAAGCTCAGACCCAGGAAGGAGGCGAGGCCCATGAGTAAGGCAACGACCGCCGAGCGCGCGCTCAACCGCAAGGGCGGCACCATGTCGCGCCTCATCAAGACGCTCTTTGGCTTCTATCCCGTGCTTTTGCCCCTCGTCGTCGCCGGCGTGGTGCTCTGCGCCATCATCAACTCCATCGGCGCGACCTTCCTGCAGAGCGCCCTGCAAATTATTGGCGAATCGTGGCAGTCGGGCGATTGGGAAGCCGCGCAGCCCAAGATCGCACAGCTCGTGACCACCCTCGCCTGCATCTACGGCGTCGGCGTCCTGTCCTCGCTCTTCTGGAACCGCGCCATGGCTATCGTCACGCAGGGCTCGCTGGAGAAGCTGCGCGAGATGATGTTCAACCGCATGCAGGACCTGCCGATCCGCTACTTCGACACGCACCAGCGCGGCGATATCATGAGCCACTACACCAACGACATCGACACGCTGCGTCAGATGATCAGCCAGTCGCTGCCCAACCTGCTCATGACGATCATCATCATCGTCACGGTGTTCTTTATCATGCTGTACTACAGCGTGTGGATGTGCCTGGTCATCATCGCCGGCGTCGCCTTTATGACCTTTATGACCAAGCTGCTCGGCTCCAACTCCGCGCGCTTCTTCATTGCGCAGCAGACCGAGCTCGGCGTGGTCGAGGGCCATATCGAGGAGGTCATGAACGGCCAGAAGGTCGTCAAGGCGTTCTGCCACGAGTCTGCCGCCGAGGCCGATTTTGACGAGCGCAACGAAAAGCTCTTCGAGGTCTCCCAGAAGGCCAACATGTACGCCAACATCCTCATGCCCATCCTTATGAACCTGGGCAACCTGCTCTACGTGCTGGTCGCACTGGCGGGCGGCATTTTCCTGGCGCTGGGCGTGCCCAACCTGAGCATCTCGGGCATGGCGCTGTCCATCGCCGTCGTGGTGCCGTTCCTCAACATGACTAAGCAGTTCTGCGGACAGATCGGCCAGATCTCACAGCAGATCAACGCCGTGGTCATGGGCCTCGCCGGCGCCGACCGCATCTTTGAGCTCATCGACGAGAAGCCCGAGGCCGACGAAGGCTACGTGACGCTCGTCAACGCACAGGTGAACCCCGAGACTTGGGAGTTCGAGGAGGCTGACCACCACACCGGCATGTGGGCGTGGAAACATCCGCACCGCGCAACCGGCGAGATCGAGTACGTCCCGCTGCGCGGCGACTTGGTCATGGACAACGTCGACTTTGGCTACACCCCCGACCACGAGGTCCTGCACGGCGTGTCCGTGTTTGCCAAGCCGGGTCAGAAGGTCGCGTTTGTCGGCGCCACCGGTGCCGGTAAGACGACCATCACCAACCTCATCAACCGCTTCTATGACATCGCCGACGGCAAGATTCGCTACGACGGCATCAACGTCAATAAGATCCGCAAGGCCGATCTGCGCCGCTCGCTGGGCGTCGTGCTGCAGGACGTGAACCTGTTCACCGGCACCGTGATGGACAACATCCGCTACGGCAACCTGGATGCGACCGACGAGGAGTGCATCGCGGCGGCCAAGCTCGCGGGCGCAGACGACTTTATCACCCGCCTGCCCGACGGCTACGACACGATGCTCACCGGCAACGGCGCACAGCTGTCGCAGGGCCAGCGCCAGCTGATCTCGATCGCCCGCGCCGCCGTCGCCGATCCGCCGGCGATGATTCTAGACGAGGCCACGAGCTCCATCGACACCCGCACCGAGGCCATCGTGCAGGCGGGCATGGATAAGCTCATGGAGGGCCGCACGACGTTTGTCATCGCACACCGCCTGTCCACCGTGCGCAACTCCGACGCGATCATCTGTCTGGACCACGGCCGTATCATCGAGCGCGGCAACCACGACGAGCTGATCGCCAAGCGCGGGTACTACTACCAGCTGTACACGGGTGCGTTTGAGCTGGAGTAGGAACGGTTACTGACGGAGGGTGCCCCGGGGCGTCGGGGTAATTCCTCCGTGCTCAAACATTCTCGCTTCGCTGCGAAACTGCGCGCGGAGGAAATACCCCGCCGCCCCGGGGCACCCTCCTGCGCGCAATCAGCCCGTTGTTTAAAACGGAATAAAGGTTAGTGAGGCCCTGGCCGTTTGGCCAGGGCCTCGTTTTGTTAGTCTTTTTGGGACGGGGCTTTTTGACTACTTTGAGGGTGCGCAGGCAGGGCGGCGAAAGTAGCTAAAAAAGCCCCGTCCCAAAAAGACTACCCGCGCCAAATGAGCTAGTTGAGGAGTTGGGCCATGGCGTTGACGAATTTTTGGACTTGGAGGGTGGGCTCGAGCGGGTAGTGCAAATAGACCGGCACCTCGCGACCGCATAGAAACGGTACGCCCACAAAGGCCGGGTGCACGCCCGACCACGCTCCGCAGGTGAGCACCGCATCGCCCTTTTCCTCCGCCTCGTTAAAGAGCGCAAAGTCGAAGCTATCCACGTCGATCACGTCCACGCCGCCGTCGGCCAACAGGTCGATGCGCAGGCTGTCCATAGCGTCGTTGCCGTGACGGAGCACGCGCAGGCGCATGCCCTCCAGGTCGGCAACCGTGATGCGCGTCTTGCGCGCAAGCGGGCTCGTGCGCGGCACATCAATATAAAACGGTACGTTGACGATAAGGAGCTTTTGGCAGGCGTCGCCCCAGCGCGGGGTCGAAAAACTCGACTGCACTACATCCACTTCGCGACCAAGACTGCGCATGACGGTCTCGCGCTCATCGTAGAGGTCACTCACCGGCACAATCTCAAAGCGCAGCGACGGCTCCAGCTCGTGCACACTCGGCCACATCGACAGCGTTTGGCACCCCGGGCACATCATCGACACGCCCAGACGCACGGCGCCGCCATCGCCCGCTGCGCGTCGGGCACGGCGCAACGCATCCTCGGACTGACGCATGATCGAGCGCGCATCGTCTACCAGCAGCGCACCCGCCGGCGTCACCTTAACGCCCGAATGCGAGCGCTCGAACAACGTGATGCCAAACTCGGCCTCGAACCCCGACACCTGTTTGACGAGAGCCGGGGTCGACACACGTAGTTTTGCCGCCGCGCGCGAGAAGCTTCCCAGCTCCGCGGCGGCCGATATGGCCTCAAGTCGTCGATCGTACACGTCAATCTCCCGTTTTCGCGCCCGTGGCCACATGGTGCCACAGGAGGTTGTTTTCGCAGGTCATGCGCTCAATTGAGAATAAACTGCATCGCACAGTGTAAACCTATGGTTAACGCCATTCTAACAAATATGCAATTCACCTGCGCAAATGCAAAGCATACGATAACCAGCGAAAACCACGTGGGTCGATTAATGGGAGCGACCCACCGGGAGGCACAAGAAGGGAAGTTCCTATGAGCAATTGGCTTAAGCTCGAGGGCGATGTCTGCGCCGTGACCGGCGCGCTCGGCGGTATGGGCGTCGAGATTTGCCGCGAGTTCGCCCGCAACGGCGCCAACGTCGTCTTGCTCGACCTAGACGAGGAGAAGGTCAAGGCAGCAGCCGCCGACCTCGCCGCCGAGTTTGGTATCCACGCCGAGGGCTACAAGATGAACGCCACCGACGAGGCCGAGGTTCAGGCTGCCGTCGACGCCACCATCGCCAACTTCGGCCGCGTCGACGTTCTCGTCAACACCGCCGGCATCCTGCGCTTCGCCGCCATGGAGGACCTGCCGCTAAGCGACTGGGAGCAGGTGCTCAACGTCAACCTCACCGGCTACTTCATCACCTCGCAGCGCTTTGGTCGCGAGATGATCAAGGCCGGCCAGGGCCGCCTGGTGCACATCTCGACCGTTGCCAGCCACTCCCCCGAGACGTTCTCGGGCGTGTACAGCTCCACCAAGGCGGGCGTCAACATGATGTCCAAGATGCTCGCCGCCGAGTGGGGCCCCTACGGCGTCCGCTCCAACTGCGTCGAGCCCTGCTTTGTCAAGACACCCATGTCGGCAAGCTTTTACGCCGATCCCGAGGTCGAGAAGAGCCGCAGCCGCCTCATCGCCACGCGCCGCATCGGCGAGGTCAGCGATATCGCCAACGCCGTCATGTTCCTGGCGTCCAAGCGCTCGGACTTTACCACCGGCGACGCCATCAAGGTCGACGGCGGCTTCTCCAACATGATGGGCGACCTCACCGCCAAGCCCGGCGGCCGCCGCGCCTTTGCCGACAATTACCTCAAGAACAAGGGTGTCGAGCTTTGGTCCGATGAGTCCGGCGTCGCCAAGCCGACCGACCAGTAAACCAACCCGGTAGAAAGGGGCGCGGGGCAAGCACCTCAGCGGCGTTTGCCCCTCCCCTCCCCCCGCATCGATTAGAAAGAGTCCCATGGCTTCCACCAACTCCAACAAGGGTCGCGCCGTCGTGCTTTCCGCCGCGTGCGTCACCATGTTCTTCATCAGCTCCATCGCGCTGTACTCCGTCGTGTCCAAGAACCTGCTCGCCGTCTACCCCGAGTGGTCCAGCGCCCTTACCTGGGCCTTCCCGGTCTTTCAGACCATCATGGCCGTGACGGGCATCTTCGCCGGCCGCATCTCCGATAAGATCGGCCCGCGCAACGTCGTGATCGCTGCCGCCGTGTGCTACGGCGTGGGCTGGTTCATGTCCGGCACCGTCACCGAGCCGTGGCAGTTCTACCTGTGGTTCTCGCTCGTCGCCGCCATCGGCAACGGCCTGGGCTACAACCCCGCGCTCACCACCGGCCAAAAGTGGTTCATCGACAAAAAGGGCCTCGCCTCCGGCATCACCCTGGCCGCTTCGACCGACGGCCCCGCCGTGCTGTCCCCGGTGCTCGCCTCGCTGCTCATCCCGAGCCTGGGCATCTTTGGCGCCCTTAAGGCACTCGGCGTCATCTTCTTTGTGACGATCGCCGCCTCCGCCCTGTTCCTGAAGGCCCCCGAGGCCGGCTGGCTGCCCGAGGGCTTCGAGGCCCCCAAGGGCGGCGCGCACGCCGGCACTTTCGGCGACCTCACCCCGGGCGAGATGGTCAAAACCCCGCGCTTCTGGGTCCTCATCGCCACCTTCGCCTTCGCCGCCACCGCGGGCACCCTGCTCGTGGGCAAGGTTGCCTCCATCGCCGCTGTCCAGCTCTTCGCCGACCCCACGAGCGCCGCGGCCGTCGCCCTCGGCGGCGTGGTCGTCTCCGTCAACACCTGCGCCAACCTGGTCGGCCGTCTGTCCTTTGGCCAGATCATCGACAAGCTCGGTGCCTACAAGTCGCTGCTCATCAGCCTTGTCGTCACCATCGTCGCGCTCGTCATCATGTCGATGAGCTTTACGCAGAGCATGTTCTTTGTGGCGCTCGCCCTGCTCGGCTTTAGCTTTGGCGCCCTGCTCGTCATCTACCCGCCGCTCACCGGTGGCGCCTTTGGCACCAGCAACATCGGCGTCAACTACGGCATCATGTTTTTGGGCTATGCCGCTTCCACCTGGATCAGCCAGCCCATCACCGCCGTGCTGTATCACGCCGAGGCCGGCAGCGCCGCCTACCAGCAGTCCTTCTACGGCGCCATTGTGATTGCCGCCATCGCCGTCGTGCTCACCGTCTACATGATGGTCTCCGACAGCAAGAAGAAGTCCGCCTAGTTTTACCGATGCGACAAAGGGACAGTCCCTTTGTCGCATTCCACCGGTCACCAGTATTAAGGAGTCGAAATGTCTGAGCTCAACCCCGTCCGCATTGCCGTTATCGGCGCCGGCGCCATGGGCCGCAACCACATCCGCTTTGTCACCGAGGAGCCCGAGGCCGAGCTCGTCGCCATCGCCGACGCCTTTGAGGGCGCCCGTGCCACGGCCGAGGCCGCCGGCGTGCCGTTTTACACCGATCCCGCCCAGATGATGGACGAGGTCAAGCCCGAGGCCGTCATCATCGCCACCCCCAACGACCTGCATCTGGGCGTTGCCCGCGAGGCCGTGAAGCGCAACATCGTGCCGCTGGTCGAAAAGCCGATCTCCAACGACCTCGAGGATGCCCAGGCTTTCGCCGCCGAGGCCGAGACCGCCGGCGTGCCCGTGCTCGTGGGTCAGCACCGTCGCCACAACCCCTTCGTCAACAAGGCCAAGGAGATCATCGAGTCCGGCGAGCTGGGCAAGCTCACCGTGTCGAGCTTCCACTACATGATCTATAAGAATGACGAGTACTTCGATGTCGAGTGGCGCCGCAAGAAGGGTGCCGGCCCGATTCTGGTCAACCTGGTTCACGACGTGGACCTGCTCCGCTACCTGCTGGGCGAGCCCGTCGCCGTCCAGGGCATGCAGTCCAGCGCCGCCCGCGGTTTTGAGACCGAGGACTCCGCCGTGGTCAACGTCCGTTTTGCCGATGGCGCGCTTGCGAGCATGACCATCTCCGACGCCACCGCCAGCCCCTGGAACTGGGAAGCCACCGCTCGCGAGGACCCGCAGTACCGCCCCTTCGACGCCGATGCCTACTTTATTGGCGGTACCTTGGGCGCTCTATCGCTGCCCCGCCTGCACCAGTTCTCCTACGACGGCGCCTCCAACTGGCACAAGCCGCTGCAGATGGAGATCCCGGCCGTCGACCCGGCGCTTCCCCACAAGATGCAGCTCAAGCACTTTGTGAAGGTCGTCCGCCGCGAGGTCGAGCCCGTCGTAACCCCCGCCGACAACGTCAAGACGCTCACGCTTCTCAACGCCATCAAGGAGGCCGCCGAGACCGGCCAGCTCGTCGAGCTGTAGCACCTTAGGACAGGCCGCGGCAGAAACCCCATGCCGGGCCCCTGCCCCTCGGTCCGCCACAAATAAACCCCTCTTCTTTGCCCTGCGAGCAGCCTCCTGCCCGCGGGGCATTTTGCTACGTTGCCAATGATTTTTCTGGGACGGGGGACTTTTTGCACCTTAGCTTGATTCGTTCGCCACGAAATGTGCCTATCTACTACGTTTAACCGATCACCCTCAACCATACCGAATTTCGCGAAATAAAAAACCGACGCTCCTATAAGTTGTCAAGAGGCAGTTTGCGGGAGCGCTCTCTCCAATTCGCACAGGAGCTCGTAATA
>NZ_JBDMSK010000018.1:0-34852 GCF_039758815.1 Collinsella aerofaciens
GGGCGGGTGCCCTTCCTCGGGGAAGTTCGCGAAGCCCACTTCCCCGAGGAAGGGCACCCGCCCGGAGCAGGCCCCAGCGCGAGACCGTCCCGGATGCTATTCGTTGTCGCCGGCAGTTAGCTGCGTTGCGGAAAGCGCGCCGTCGGCAGCAGTTGCGGCTGCGGCGTCGGGCCAGACCCAGTCGGTAAAGGCCGGGTGATCGAAACCCTCGTCGCACGCGAACTCAAAGGCCTCGGTGCGGAAGGCCTCCCACTCATCAATCTGCTCGGCAAACTTATCGGCGTCGACCATGCGCAACACGTCGGCGGCCAGGGCCCAGCGGTCCATGTTATTCAGGCGCAGCATGTCGAACGGCGTGGTCGTGGAGCCCTTCTCCTCGTAGCCGTGGACGCGGAAGGCATCGTGGCCGGGGCGGTTCCAAATCAGGCGGCGAATCGTACCGGCATAGGCGTGGAAGGCGAAGAGGACGGGCTTCTCACCGCAGCCGAACAGCTCAGCCCAGCGCTCATCGCTGATGGCCTGATCGTTCTCGCAGACGTTCTGAATCTTGAGCAGATCGACCACGTTGACAAACCACACCTTAATGCCCAGCTTGCGCAGCATATCGGTTGCAGCCAGGGCCTCGAGCGTCGGCACGTCACCACAGGTGGCGACCACGACGTCGGCCTCGGCGAGCGAGTCGGCAGTCGACGCCCACTCCCAGGTCGCGATGCCCTCGGCGAGCTCGGACTTGGCCTCGTCGACCGTCTGGAAGGTGGGGGCGGGCTGCTTGCCACAGAAGATGGCGTTGACGCAGTCGGTGGACTGGTAGACGCGCTCGGCAACGGCAAGCGCCATGTTGGCGTCGGCCGGATAGTATGCGTTCACGATGTGCGTGTCGTTGGCTTTGTTGAGCAGCAGGTCGATAAAGCCGGGGTCCTGGTGCGAGAAGCCGTTATGGTCCTGGCGCCAGACATGGCTCGACAGCAAAATGTTGAGGCCGCTGATGGGAGCACGCCACGGAATCTCGCGCTTGGTGGCCTCGAGCCACTTGCAGTGCTGGTTGACCATGGAATCGACCACGTGGACAAAGCTCTCGTAGGAGCTCCACACACCCGAGCGGCCGGTGAGCACGTAGGCCTCGAGGAAACCCTCGCACTGGTGCTCGGACAGCTGCTCGACAACCTTACCGGAACCGGCCAGCAGCTCGTCGTTGGCCTCGTCCTCGTAGAAGCCGGCATCCCACTGCTTCTTGGTCACCTTGTAGGCAGCCTGCAGACGGTTGGACGCGGTCTCGTCGGGGCCGAAGATGCGGAAATCCTCCATGTTCTTGGCAAGGACGTCGGCAGTGTACTCACCAAAGACGCGGGCGGCCTCGGTGGAGCCCCAGCCATGACCCTTAGTTGCGACGGGGACCTCGTGGGCATGAATATCGGGCAGCTCGAGCTCGCGACGCACCTTACCGCCGTTCGCGTTGGGGTTGGCGCCGATGCGCAGCTCGCCGGTCGGCATAAAGGCCGTCACCTCGGGGCGCACCTGGCCCTCGGGCGTAAAGAGCTCCTCGGGCTTGTAGGAACGCAGCCACTCGCGCAGCACGCGGAAGTGCTCGTGGGTGTCCTTGGCACTCGCCAGCGGCACCTGATGCGCGCGCCAGGAGTCCTCGGTCTTCTTGCCGTCGATGTGCTTGGGGCAAGTCCAGCCCTTGGGCGTACGGAACACAATCATGGGGTAGGCCGGGCGAACCACGGTCTCGCCTGAGGCGGCCTGGGCCTGCGCGGTGGCCTTGATGTCACAGATCTCGTCAAAGACCTGCTCAAACAGGGCAGCGAAACGCGCATGAATGCTTGCGTGGCTCTCGTCGTCAAAGCCGGCGACAAAGAAGTGCGGCTTATAGCCCATGCCCTCAAAGAACTTGGTGAGCTCTTCGTCGGACACGCGGGCGAGGATGGTGGGGTTGGCGATCTTGTAGCCGTTGAGGTGCAGGATCGGCAGGACGATGCCGTCGGTTGCCGGGTTCACGAGCTTGTTGGATTGCCAAGAGGTCGCGAGCGGGCCGGTCTCGGACTCGCCGTCGCCCACCACGGCCACGGCCAACAGGCTCGGGTTGTCCATGACGGCACCGTAAGCGTGGCTGAGCGTGTAGCCGAGCTCGCCGCCCTCGTGGATGGAACCGGGCGTCTCGGGCGCAAAGTGGCTCGGGATGCCGCCGGGATAAGAGAACTGGCGGAAGAACTTCTGCAGGCCGGCCTCGTCATTGGTGATGTCGGGGCGAATCTCGCGGTAGGTGCCGTCGAGCAGCGACTGAGCAGTACCGGCGGGGCCGCCGTGACCAGGGCCCATCAAGAAGATAGCATTCTGGTTGTGGTCGGTGATCAGACGATTGACGTGACCGAACAGGAAGTTGATGCCGGGCGTGGTACCCCAGTGGCCAACCAGGCGGTGCTTAACGTCCGGACGACCAAAGTCGCGCACCTCACCGGTTTTCTCATCAACAAAGTCGGGGCGCATTAGCGGGTTAGAGCGAAGGTAGATCTGACCGACGGACAGATAGTTCGATGCGCGCCAATACAGGTCGACGCCCTCGAGCTCGGAAGCCGGCACCTCGTGGCCCAGCTTTTGCCACGGCGTCCCCAGTGTTTTAGCCATTGTTTATGTCCCTTCGCTGTGTGGTCACCCTCCGATACGGCAACCTTTCGTTGGGACTAGTATATTTGCTAAAACGTTTTATCATGATGAAAAAACGTTTTACCACCCTTATCAATCGCATCGATCAACAAAACGCGACATTCACCTGCGGCATTGCCCGTCACAGGTGCTCCACATTCGATCTCTGCAAATTGATAAACGTGTTTAGTTGTGTTTAGTAAGCTCGAGCACGCTGCCCTTAACGATAAGCTCCGGCTCCAGAACGACCTCTTCGGCACGCCTGCCGCCCCTACCGGCAAGACGCTTGGACATGCAGCCAAAAGCATGCTCCGCAAGGACACCAGGGTCCTGCTCAATCGCGGTCAGCGCCGGCTCAAAGAGAACGTCGGCCGCCGAGTTGTCATAGCTCACCACCGAGATATCGCCCGGGATGCTCTTCCCCATCTCGTGCAAGCGCTTGAGCAAACCGAGGGCAATGTTATCCGAGCTTGCGAACACGGCAGTGGCGTCAGTTGCGAGCACCGCCTCCGAGGCCTCGTATGCGCTCGGAATGTAGTACTCGCTCTCAAACTCCAAACGTGCATCGATCGGCAGGCCAACCTCACGCAGCGCGCGCTCATAGCCGGCAAGTCGCTTGCGACCCGTATTGGAACGGCGGGCATTAACCAAGCAGGCGATGCGACGGTGACCTTGCTCGATCAGATAGCGGGTGGCCATATAGCCGCCCATCTCGTGGTCGAACATCACCTTGTCGCACTCGAGCCCCTCAATGGCACGGTCGACCATTACCGCCGGGATGGGCAGGTGGCTGACTTCTTCGCGCAGGGCGCGGTCGTCGGAGAACTCGTCACCCACCACCAGAAAGACGCCATCAACGCCGCGCGTCACCAGCTGGCGCAGCAGCTCCAGATCGTCATCGGCGCTGCCGCCCGAGCTGGTAATGAAGAGCGCATAGCCGTCCTCGCGGCAGCGCTTTTCCAGGCTACCGGCGAGCGAGGCAAAAAAGCGGCTCTCGATGTTAGGGACGATAAGGCCCAGCGTGCGCGACTCGCGCATGACCAGGCTGCGCGCAATCTGGTTGGGAACATAGTGGTTGCGCGCCGCGACCTCCTTGATGAGCTTGCGGTTTTCTTCCGAGATGCGACAGGGCCGATTATTGAGAACAAGCGAGACCGACGAGGGGGAAAGCCCCACCTCCTGGGCGATCTGCTTGAGGGTGACTTTGTTGGCCATCTCGCTCCTTCCGGGTTTACGCGCAATCTCTTGAAAGTATAGCGACTACCCCTCTACCTCGGTGATAAACACTTTACCAATCCGGTGGACGGCTGTTTTATCGCCGCCAGCGCACCAAATCCGTCCGGGTGGGGTATATTGCAATCGATTGATGACAACGACCACCAAAAGGCGGATATTCGTATGCACGAGAACGACTTTTTTAACGAGGACCTGCTGTGCGCGCTCGCTGGCGTTGCCGGCGAGGACAACGTGCTGATGAGCGAGCCCATGCGCGAGCACACCACGTTTAAGATCGGCGGCCCGGCCGACGTCTTTGTCACGCCCGATACCGAGCAGGGCCTCGTCGCCACGCTCGATACCTGCTATCGCTGCGATCTGCCACTCACCATCGTGGGCAACGGCTCCGACTTGCTCGTCGGCGACAAGGGCATCCGCGGCATCGTCGTAGCGCTGGGCGAGGGCCTCTCCGACATTACGGTCAATGGCACGCACGTCACGGCGGCAGCCGGCGCCTTGCTTTCCGATGTCGCCGCGGCGGCAGCCGAGGCCGGCCTCACCGGCATGGAGCCCATCTCGGGCATCCCCGGATCGGTCGGCGGCGCCTGCTACATGAACGCCGGTGCCTACGGTGCCTGCATGGCCGATGTGCTAGAGTCCGTGCGCGTCTACAAACCCGCTCGCCAGCTCGACGACGGCACCCGCGGCAGCGGCAATATCATCGAGTTCGATGTCGACGAGCTCAACCTGGGTTATCGAAAGAGCCGCATCGCCGATGACGGCTTTATCGTGCTTTCGGCCACCTTCAATCTCGCCCCGGGCAACGCCGCGATGATCAAGGCCGACATGGACAACTACCGCCAGCGCCGCGAGGACAAGCAGCCACTCGACATGCCGAGCGCCGGCTCCACCTTCAAGCGCCCCGAGGGCTACTTTGCCGGCAAGCTCATCATGGATGCCGGTCTGCGCGGCCATGCTGTCGGCGGCGCGCAGGTGAGCGAAAAACACTGCGGCTTCATCGTCAACGCCAACCACGCCACCGCCGCCGACGTCGACGAACTCATCCGCCACATCCAATCCGAGGTAAAGCAGCAGTTCGACGTAGACCTCGAACCCGAAGTCCACCGAGTCGGAGAATTCCTATAAAAAAGAAGGCCCCGAAAGGGGCCTTCACTTTCTTTTATTCAGACAACCAGTCCGGTGTGTCGCGCTCAGGACCCGAGAGGGCCGGGACAGTCCGAGAGGTATAAGGTTGATCGCGAGTTCCGCACGAGCCGGAGAGCACTTAATGTGCTCTCCGTGCGAGCAGGACTGTCCGAGCAGGCAACCTTATACCTCTCGGACTGTCCCGGCCCAACTTATCGTTACGACAGCGCAATACCGCCAAGCCAGCCCCAGCGCACGCCAGAGCCAGTGCCGTAGAACCCAATGAACGAGTCAAGCGACCTCGACGTGATGGCGCCCTCGTTGCTCATAACGATGCCGCCGCCAACATAGATGCCCACGTGTCCGTACAGCAGACCCGGCGTACCGGTGCCGCTGTGCGACGAGTCGGCCACGATCATGCCCACCTGCAGCGCCGAACGATTGGAGCTGTAACACCAGGCGTTAAACATGTCGCACGCATTGCCGCCAAAGTAGCCCACTCCGGCGTTACGGAACACGTTGGTAACCCACGCCGCGCACCAATTCTGACCCGGCGAAGGCGTGGAGTAGCACGCGTTGACGACGGCCTGTTGCTTGCCCGAGCCGGCATTCTGCTGCGGAGTTCCGGGCGCATACGATCCGCCACCCGAGCTTGAACCACCCGAGTAGGAATTGTTCTTGTTTGCGGCAGCCGCGGCAGCGGCAGCCTTCTTGGCAGCCTCCTCAGCCTGAGCGGCAGCAAGAATCTCGGAATCGCGCTGGGCCATGAGCTCCTTGACATCGTCGGAGAGGCCGTTCAGAACCGTCTGGACCTCCTGCTGCTTGGCCTGCATGTCCTGCATCTGAGCAGTCTGCTGGTCCTTGAGCTTCTCCAAGTCGGCTTTTTGCGACTCGAGCTCGGACTTCTGTGTATCGAGCTCTTTCTGGATGGTCTGGATGTCCTCGATGGCGTCACGGTCGCTCTTGTTGATCTTCTCGACGTAATGCGCGTTGGCGACGAGCTCCTCAAACGAGCCAGAAGCGAGCAGCAACGACAGGATATTGGTACCGCCCGACTTGTAGCTGGCGGCAACGCGATCGGAAAGGTCGTTACGCTTCTTCTTGAGCTCCGACTTCTTGGTGTCGATCTGCTCCTGGGTGTCGTCGATCTGACCCTGCACGCCTTCGATATCGCTGAGGGTCTGGGCATTCTTGTTGGCGAGCGCCGCGTACTCATTGGCAATGCTGTCGAGCTGAGCCTGGACCTCGTCGAGCTGGGCCTGGGCGGCATTCAGTTTGTCGGTGGTTTCTTGACTGGCCTCAGCCGCATGGGCGCGGGCGGGCAGGCCAAAAAGAACAGCCGCAGAAGCGGCGCCGAAAAGAGCCTTAAGGGCAGTGCGGCGCGAAAGCTCCTGCGTAAAGATGGAATCGTTGTTTGGTGACATATGTACTCCGTTACATGCTTATTTATATGTCGCTCAACTCAAACATATTAACGCACATCGCGCTTGTCCCAACTATTTCCACGAACGGCTGGAAAAGCATGGTCAGCGGCTCGCAAATACGTCCCACACCAAAGGTAAGGATTATGCAAATAACACCCTATGAGTACGTTAACATCAATCCTCTGGTTTTCCTGCCCCGCGTGTTTTGGGCGCCCCCAGCTGCGCTATACTCCCCTCAAGAAGTGTTCCTGATTCGATAGGAGACTACATGTCCAAAGCACTCGACCCCAAAGACACCTGCGTCCTCGTTACCGGCGGCGCCGGCTTTATCGGCTCGCACACCGTCGTTCAGCTGCTCGAGGGTGGCTACCAGGTTGTCGTCGTCGATGACCTCTCCAACTCCAGCGCCGTTGCCATCGACCGCGTCAAGACCATCGTGGGCGACGAGGCCGCCAAGAACCTCACCTTCTACGAGGCCAACGTGCTCGACCGCGATGCGATGAACAAGATCTTCGATACCCACCAGATCGACCGCGTCATCCACTTCGCCGGCTTTAAGGCCGTTGGCGAGTCGGTGAGCAAGCCCGTCGAGTACTACCACAACAATATCGAGAACACCCTGGTGCTCATCGATGTCATGCGCAACCACGGCTGTAAGTCCATCATCTTCTCGAGCTCTTCGACCGTCTACGGCGATCCGGACAATCCGCCCGTCACCGAGGAAGACCCCAAGAAGCCCGCGACCAACCCCTATGGTTGGACCAAGTGGATGATTGAGCAGATCCTCATGGACGTCCACACCGCCGACCCCGAGTGGGACGTCGTGCTGCTCCGTTATTTCAATCCCATCGGTGCCCATCCGTCGGGCCTGATCGGCGAGGATCCCAAGGGTATCCCCAACAACCTGGTGCCTTACGTCGCCCAGGTCGCCGTCGGTAAGCTCGAGGCCGTTCAGGTCTTTGGCAACGACTACCCCACCCCCGACGGCACCGGTGTTCGCGACTACATCCACGTCTGCGACCTGGCATCTGGTCACGTTGCCGCCCTCAACTGGATGAACGGCAAAACCGGCGTCGAGATCTTTAACCTGGGCACCGGCACCGGCACCTCGGTACTCGAGGTCGTCGCCGCCTTCTCCAAGGCGTGCGGCAAGGAGCTGCCCTACGTGATCCGCGAGCGCCGTGCCGGCGATATCGCCGCCAACTGGTGCGATGCCTCCAAGGCCGAGCGCATGATGGGTTGGAAGGCCCAGTACGACATCGCGGATATGTGCCGTGACAGCTGGAATTGGCAGAGCCATAACCCCAACGGCTTCGCCGACGCCGAGTAGCAAAAAACCTACATAGCGTTCTTGCCCCGATCTCACGTCGTGAGGTCGGGGCTTTTTCATGGCATGTAACCATTCGCCAAAAATCGACCAACTTTATCATCTTGCCTATACATGTTTAAACAACATGTTCTACAATAGAGACATCGACTCTAAACTCGGGACGGGCTGTTCACCCATCTGCAGGCCGATCCCACAACAAGAAGGTTGGTGAGCACATCCATGGAGCGTGCAAGCGGTGTTCTCATGCCCATCTCGTCTCTGCCCGGACCGTATGGCATCGGCGGCTTTGGCTGGAACGCCTATGACTTTGTCGATTTCCTCGCCTCGTGCAAACAACATTATTGGCAGATTCTGCCCCTTACGACGACGAGCTATGGCGACTCGCCCTATCAGTCGTTCTCGGCCCGTGCGGGCAATCCCAATTTCATTGACTTTGCCGAGCTCATCGAGGCAGGTTACCTGGAGCAGCGCGATATCGACGGCGTGTACCTGGGCTCCGACCCCAGCAATGTCGACTATGGCGCCATCTTTGGTGGCCGTCGTCAGATTCTCGACCGCGCCGCCGAGCGCTTTGCCGCCGACAAGCCGGCCGACTTCGACGAGTTTGTCCAAACCAACGAAGACTGGCTCATCCCCTACTGCGAGTTCATGACCGTCAAGGAGGAGTGCGGTCTCAAGGCATTTTGGGAGTGGCCCGCAGAGCTCCGTACCCGCGGTGAGGCTTCTGCCAAGGTCTGCGCCGCCCATCCCGCGCGCATGCTCTACCACCAGATGACGCAGTACTTCTTCGATCGCCAGTGGAGCCGCCTCAAGGCTTACGCCAACGAGCGCGACATCCTAGTCATCGGCGATCTGCCCATCTACGTCTCGCGCGACTCCGTCGAGATGTGGGCCACGCCCGAGCTCTTTAAGATCGACGCCGCCGGCAATCCCGTCAGCGTCGCCGGCACGCCGCCCGATCAGTTCTCGGCCACCGGCCAGTACTGGGGCAACCCCATCTACGACTGGGACGCCATGGAGGCGGATGGCTTCTCCTGGTGGGAGGGCCGCATCCGCGCCGCGCTCGACATGTACGACATCATCCGCCTGGACCACTTCCGCGGCTTCGAGGCCTTTTGGGAGGTGCCGTTCTCCTCGCCCGATTCTTCCTACGGCTCGTGGACGCAGGGCCCCGGCCTCCAGCTCTTCAAGGCACTCGAGGAAAAGCTCGGCACGCTGCCCATCATCGCCGAAGACCTGGGCTTCCTCACCCCCGGCGTTATCGAGATGCGCGACACCACGAGCTTCCCCGGCATGAAGATCCTGCAGTTTGCCTTTGAGGGCACCAACTCGTACTACTTGCCGCACAACTACATTGCCAACACCGTCGCCTATGTGGGCACGCACGACAACGAGACGGCTCGCGGCTGGTTTGAGGGAACGGCCACCCCACGCCAGCGCGAGCAGGCGGCCCTGTACACCCATCAGCAGGCAGGCGAGTCCATGGCCGACGCGCTCAACCGCACCATCGCCGCCAGCGTAAGCGACACCTGCATCTACACCATGCAGGATCTGCTCAACCTGGGCAACGAGGCACGCATCAACACCCCCGCAACCCTAGGCGGCAACTGGACCTGGCGCATGCTCGATGGCGCCATCACCCGCGAGCTCGAGCACAAGCTTACTGACTGGACGGAGACCTACTTCCGCATCCCGTCGGAAACCGAAATCGAGCTTCCCCAATAGGAGCAACCGCGCCCGACCCCACCCCATCGTGTGGACGCGTTCGCTTTCCCCGCGCGAGGCCACCCCAATCCCCTCGCGCGGGCTTCTTATGAATTGCAGACATGAAACAACCCATCACAGGAGAAAACATGCCCCAAATTAACCTCATGGAACTCGCCGAGCAGTCTTTTGGCACCTCGCTTGAGCAACTCGACGACCGTCGCATTTACAAGCTGCTGGTCAAGCTCGTGCAGGAGCGCTCCGCCGCCTGCCCGCTCAACAACGGCAAGAAAAAGCTCTACTACATCTCTGCCGAGTTTTTGATCGGCAAGCTGCTTATCAACAACATGATCGACCTCGGTATCTACGACGAGGTTAAGGAGCAGCTCGTCGCCGCGGGCCACGACCTCAACAAAATCGAGGAGTTTGAGGTTGAGCCTTCGCTCGGCAACGGCGGTCTGGGCCGTCTGGCTGCGTGCTTCCTAGACTCTATCGCCACGCTGGGCCTCACCGGCGACGGCGTGGGCCTCAACTACCATTACGGCCTGTTCCGTCAGCGCTTTGTCGACAACCAGCAGAAGGCCGTTCCCGATGAGTGGCTCGGCGAGCAGGATATCCTAATCGATGACGACCGCTCCTACACCGTTGAGTTCGGTGATTTTGCCGTCACCTCCAAGCTCGTCAACATCGATGTGCCCGGTTACGGCCAGCCCACTAAGAACCGCCTGCGCTTGTTCGACCTGGCAAGCGTCGACGACGGCCTGGTCCCCGGCAGCTCCATCGACTTCGACAAGACCGAGATCGCCAAGAACCTCACCTTGTTCCTGTACCCCGACGATTCCGACGAGCAGGGCCGCCTGCTTCGCATCTATCAGGAGTACTTCATGGTGAGCAACGCCGCCCAGCTCCTGATCGACGAGGCCGTCGAGCGCGGCAGTAACCTGCACGATCTGGCCGACTACGCCGTGGTCCAGATCAACGACACGCACCCCACCATGGTCATCCCCGAGCTCATTCGCTTGCTCACCACCGAGCACGACATTGAGTTTGACGAGGCCGTTACCATCGTGCGCTCCATGGTCGCCTACACCAACCACACGATTCTTGCCGAGGCGCTCGAGAAGTGGCCGCTCGCCAGCCTGCAGAAGGTCTCCCCTGCCATCGCCGACATCATCGTCAAGCTCGACGAGGTCGCCAAGGCCGAGCACGACAACCCGCGCGTTGCCATCATCGACGAGCACGACACCGTCCACATGGCCCACATGGACATCCACTTTGGCTTCTCCATCAACGGCGTCGCCGCGCTGCACACCAAGATCCTGGAGGACACCGAGCTCCATCCGTTCTACGAAATCTACCCCGAGAAGTTCTCAAATAAGACCAACGGCATCACCTTCCGCCGCTGGGTCCATGGGGCCAACCCCGCGCTCGCCAGCCTGCTCGACGATGTGATCGGCACCGACTGGCGCAGCACCGGCGATCTGAGCAAACTCGCCAATTTCGCCGACGACAAGGACGTTCTTGAGCGCCTGGCCGCCACCAAGGTCGAGGCCAAGGCCATCATGCGCCAGTTCATGGCGCTCGAGCAGGGCGTGACCATTCCCTCCAACGCCATCATCGACGTCCAGGTCAAGCGCATCCACGAGTACAAGCGTCAGCAGATGCTCGCGCTCTACATCATCTGGAAGTACCTCGATATCAAGAACGGCAACAGACCTAAGCACCCCGTCACCATCATCTTTGGCGGCAAGGCGGCGCCTGCCTACACTATCGCGCAGGACATCATCCATCTGATCTTGACGCTGTCGCAGTGGATTGCAAACGACCCCGACGTGGCTCCCTACCTGCAGGTCGTCATGATCGAGAACTACAACGTCACCGCCGCCGAGCGCGTGATCCCCGCCGCTGATATCTCCGAGCAGATCAGCCTGGCCTCCAAGGAGGCGAGCGGCACCTCCAACATGAAGTTCATGCTCAACGGCGCCCTAACCCTGTGCACGCTTGACGGCGCCAACGTGGAGATTGCCGAGCTCGTGGGCGACGAGAACATCTATACCTTTGGTGCCTCGTCCAAACAGGTCGAGCAGCTCTACGCCGACGGCGCCTATGACGCCGGTGCGCTCTACCGCAAGCCCGGCATTAAACTGCTGGTGGACTTCATCACCAACCCCGCCTTTATGGCGACCGGCAACGCCGAGCGCCTGCAGCGCCTGCACGACGACATTAAGGGCAAGGACTGGTTTATGGCCCTGCTCGACATTGAGGAGTACATCCAAACCAAGGAGCGCGTGCTGGCCGACTACGAGGACCAGGACGCCTGGATGCGCAAGGCGCTCATCAATATCGCCAACGCCGGCACCTTCTCGTCCGACCGCACCATCTCCCAGTACAACGACGAGATCTGGCACCTGAACTAATTTCGCTTCCCTTACCCATCCTCCTGAGAAACGGAGTCGTGGCAACACGGCTCCGTTTTTTGTGCCCGCACGTTACCCTGTGACCCGACTCGACCAAACAATCTCAATCTATAACAACTACTCAATCAAAACGGCCCTACCCGTTACAGATCGAGACAAACGACCGGCCAGACAACCCCAACACAAAGAAAGGCTCCCCTCTCGCCCAGTGGACGGGAGGGGAGCCTTATATGTGACCGCGGCAAAAGGATGGCAATACCGCAGTCGCCCAAAGGGAGGGCCCGGATGCACCGGGCCTAGATAAGGTTCTTGCCAGAGACCTTATCGAAGAGATGGGTCGCGTTCTTCTCGAACTTGAACCAGATGGGGTCGCCCGCCTTGAGCGCACGCTTGACCTCAAGGTCGACAACGGGAATGATCAGGACGAACTGGCCATCAGGAGCGGTCACGTGGACATGCTCGGTCGAACCCATGAGCTCGGTCACCTCGACGGTACCCTGGAGCGCACCCTCCTCGTCCTTGTCGGCAAGCAGAATCTGCTCGGGGCGCACGCCGGCCGTGATCTCCTTCACGTCGCCGCCGTCCCAGTTGAGAGCAAGCTGAGCGCAGGTCTCGGGGGCGAGCGCCACGTTCATATCCTCGGTCTTGACGGTGAAGCCGTTGCCCGAGCGCACCAGCTGGGCATCGAAGAAGTTCATCTGCGGCACACCGATAAAGCCGGCGACGAAGATGTTCGCGGGATGGTTGAAGACCTCCTGCGGGGTGGCAATCTGCTGTACGACGCCGTCCTTCATGACCACGATGCGATCGCCGAGGGTCATGGCCTCGGTCTGGTCGTGGGTGACGTAGATGAACGTGCCCTTGATCTCGTGGCGTAGCTTGATGAGCTCGGCACGCATCTGGTTACGCAGCTTGGCGTCCAGGTTGGACAGCGGCTCGTCCATCAGGAAGACCTTAGGATCACGCACGATGGCGCGGCCGATGGCGACACGCTGGCGCTGGCCGCCCGAAAGCGCCTTGGGCTTACGGTCGAGGTATTCGGTAATGCCCAGGATCTCGGCAGCAGAGCGAACCTTACGGTCGATCTCGTCCTTGGGGACCTTCTTGAGCTCAAGCGTAAACGCCATGTTCTCGTACACCGTCATATTGGGGTACAGAGCATAGCTCTGGAACACCATGGCAATGTCGCGGTCCTTGGGCGCCACGTCGTTGACGCGCTTGCCGTCGATGAGCACGTCGCCCGAAGTGATGTCCTCCAGGCCAGCGACCATGCGCATCGTCGTGGACTTGCCGCAGCCAGACGGGCCAACGAGAACGACAAACTCCTGGTCATGCACGGTGAGATTAAAGTCCTCCACCGCGAGCACGCCGTCCTCGGTAACCTTGAGGTTGTGCTTCTTCTCCTCGGTCTTCTTCTTTTTGCCAAAGAAGCCCTTCTTTTTGGACTCGTTGTTGGGATACACCTTCTGAACATGTTTGAGAACGATCTCGGCCATGTCTTTACCTTTCGATATGCGGCGCCGCGCTGAGGGGCGCCGCAGAAACTTGCAAAACAGTTACGGCATCAGCCCTTGACGGCACCCGCCACCACGCCGTCGATGATGTACTTCTGGCAGAGGATGTACATGATGACGATGGGGATAACGACCATCATGATGCAGGCCATCATGGGACCGAGCTCGACGTGGCCGTAGCCGCCGCGGAAGTACTGGATCAAGATAGGAATGGTCCTGTACTTGGTGGAGTCGAGGGTAAGGTAGGGCAGCAGATAGTCGTTCCAGACCCACATGGTCTCGAGAATGCCGACCGAAAGATAGGTGGGCTTCATGATGGGAAGGACGATCTTAAAGAACACCTGAACCGGGTTGCAGCCGTCGATCATGGCCGCCTCTTCGATCTCGAGCGGAATGTTCTTTACAAAGCCGGCGAACATAAAGACCGCCAGGCCCGCGCCAAAGCCAAGATAGATAAAGCAGATGTTGAACGGCGTGTTGAAGCCGATGCGGTCCGCCAAATTGGACAGCGTGAACATGAGCATCTGGAAGGGCACGACCATCGAGAAGACGAACAGGTAATAGAAGAAGTTCGAGATCTTGTTGTTGACACGAACCACATACCAAGCGCACATGGAGCAGCACACCAAAATCAGCACGACCGACGTGACTGTGATGATGAGCGAGTACATAAATGCCGAGGCAAAGCCCTGCTCGTTAAGAGCGTGCAAGTAGTTTGCAAGGCCGTTGAACGTCTCGGGCGTGAGCAGATCGAACGCTGTGGTGGTGCTGATTGCGGTCGCTTTCTTAAAGGAATTGAGCGCGATCATGAACACGGGGTAGATCCACGCGAGCGACAGAATCGTAAAGAAGATTGAGAGCGCGCGGTTGATAACCTTATCGCGTTTCATTACTGCTGCACCTCCTTGGACCTCGTGGCCTTAAGCTGAATCATGGAGATGGCTACGACCAGGATGCAGAAGATGACTGCCTTGGCCTGGCCAATGCCCTGCCATGCGATACCGGCACGAGAATAGAACGTGTTGTAGATGTTCAGGGCGAGCATCTCGGTGGAGTGCGCGGGGGCACCGCCGGTAAGGGCGAGGTTCTGGTCGAACAGCTTAAAGCCGTTGGTGATGGACAGGAACAGGCAGATGGTGATGGTCGGCATCAGGTTAGGGATCTTAACCTTCCAAAACGTCTGCCATGCCGTGGCACCGTCGACCTTGGCGGCCTCGATGTAGTCGGACGGAATGGACTGCAGACCAGCGATGTAGATGATCATCATGTAGCCGACCTGCTGCCACAGGGTCAGGATGATAAGGCCCCAGAAGCCAGCAGCAGAGTTAAGGGCGATGAGCTGGGCACCCACGTTGGAGAGCAGGCAGTTGATCAGAATCTGCCAAATGTAGCCCAGCACGATGCCGCCGATCAGGTTAGGCATAAAGAAGATCGTACGGAAGATGTTGGTGCCCTTGAGCGCTTTGCGGGTGAGCGCCTGCGCGATGGCGAGGGCAATCACGTTGATGAGCACCGTCGACAGGAAGGCAAACGCCACGGTAAAGAAGAACGACGTGGCAAACTGCGGATCGGACAGTGCGCGCACGTAGTTCTCGATACCGACAAAGTGCGTGTTGTTGATGGTAATAAACTGGCAGAACGAGAGATAGAGACCCTGGATAAAGGGAATCACGAACCCGATCATAAACGCCAGACACGTGGGCAGCATAAAGAGCGGCCACCAGCGCTTGAGTGCTTTGCCCATAGAAGGGTCCTTTCAATATGCAGGGGGCGGGCAAACCTACGTCTGCCCGCCCCCTGTCGCTAATCAGATAGCTTGGGCAGCAACTACTTACTCGGAAGCAGCCTTCTCGGTCTTCCAGCCATCGACGAAGGCGTTCTTGACGCCGTCCCACTTGGTGTTGTCGGCAGCATAGGCAATCAGAGCCTGCTTGAGGTTCTTCTTCCACTCCTCAGAGGGGATGTAGACGAAGTCCCAAGCGACGGTCTTCTTGCCGTCCTTGGCCATGGCAACGGCCTGCTGCGAGAAGACGTTGGTGGTCTCCTTGGCGCTCTTGAACGGAGCGGTCAGACCCATCTTGTCGGCGATGATGCTGGTCGGGGTGTCAGCGGTGACGCACCAGTACATGAAGTCCTCGGTGGCCTTCTGGGCATCCTCGGAAGCCTGGGAGCTCACGCACCAGTAGTTCTCGCCGCCGGAGCACAGGCCCTGGTTCCCCTCGCCGTCGACGCCGATGTAGATCGGCAGCATGCCGAGCTGGTCATCGGTCATGCCGGCCTTGGTGAGGTCGGCGTAGGCCCAAGAACCGTTCTGATAGAAGACGGCCTTCCCGGTTGCGAACTCGTTGGTAGCATCGTCGCCGGTCTTGGAGGCAAGCTGCGAAGGATCGCAGGTGGAGTCGGTGATGTACAGGTCGAAAATCTGCTTGAAGTTGTCGAGATACTCGCCCTTGATCTCGTCGTCCTCCTGGTTGTGCTCCTTCTCGAACTCGTAGTAGAGCGGGAGGTTGGCGAGGTGGGTGGTGTAGCGCCAGCTGGAGGAGTCATCCATGCCGGCGGAAGTAAAGGCACCCTCAACACCAAGCTCGTCCTTGCGGGCCTGGATGTCGTCGGCACAAGCCTTCAGCTTGTCGAAGGAGTTGATGTCCTCGGCCTTGTAGCCAGCCTTCTCGAGCAGCTGCTTGTTGTAGATAATGCCGTAGCTCTCCTGGACCCAGTCGATACCCAGATCCTTGCCGTCGGACTGCAGAGCCAGGGAGTCGTCAATGAGCTCACCGCGGAGCTTGGTATCGGACAGATCGGCGCAGTAGTCCTTCCAGTTCTTAAGACCGGTGGGGCCGTTGACCTGGAACAGGGTCGGAGCGGAGCTCTTGGACATCTCGGACTTGAGCTTCTCCTCGTAGGTGTTGGAGGCGGCGGTCACGATCTTGACCTCGACGCCCTTCTCCTTCTTGTACGCCTTGGCGATCTCCTTCCACTCCTTGTCGACCTCGGGCTTGAATTGGAGGAAGTAGACCTCGGCAGCGTCACCAGAAGCAGAAGAGCCGGAGCCGGCGGAGCCACCGCAGCCCACGAGGCCCAGACCAAGAACCGCAGCCGCGGAACCAGCAAAGCCCAGGAACTGCCTTCTGCTCATTTCGTTCTTCATTACAATCCACCCTTTCACACCGTGGCGGCACCCTTTGCCGCCGCCTTCGGAGATTGGCTCGGGGACTTTGCCCCTTTTGCTGATTTGTACGATACGCTATTTGGCTACTTGTTTGAACAAGTATTACTAGAGCGGTAGAAAAACTTCGGTGAACGGTAGTATTAAACTTGATACTTGACAAGTTTTGTATAAACAATTATTTGTTATCGAATGCAGAGAAAACGCCCGGTCAAGCCGATGCATCGTCGGTTTGACCGGGCGTTTTCTCTTTGAGGGCATAAGCCTCGTCAGGCTGCGAGCTAGCCGGCTATCGCTTGGAGTTGACGCGGTAATGGAAGATCTCGGGGTGCGTACGGGCGTGCGTGACCTCGAACAAGATACCGTCCGAGGTGTACGATTGGCTCTCCATAACGGCGACACAATTGTACTTGCCAAGGTCCAAGTAGCTGCAGTCCTCATCGTTGGCGAGCTCGACACTCACCGTACGACGGCTCGCCATCACCTTGACGCCGCACTTGTGCTCCAGATAGTCGTAGATAGACTTCTCGGCGACCTCGGGCGTCAGGCCCTTGGCAATCGACTCCAAAAAGTAGCCATGGTCCACTTGGCGCGCGCTGCCGTTGAGGCTTCGGACACGCACTACGCGAATCAGCTCCTCGCCCACCTTAAAGCCCAGGCGACGAGAGAGTTGCTCAGTGCAAATCAAATGTTCAAAAGACTTGACCTCGGTCGATGCGACGGCATTGTTGCGTTTTGCGAACTCGCCAAACGACTCAACCTCTTCGAGTGCGCCCAACATGTCGGTTTCGCCCTTAAGCCAAATAACGCGCACGCCCTTGCCGTGTATGGGCTGCACAAACATCTGGTCGGCCAGCATACCCAAGGCGCGACGGACGGTATTGCGCGTGCAGCCAAATTCCGCGGTCAGCTCGGCTTCGGTTGGCAGCATCTCCTGAAACGCATAGGTCCCGTTAATGATGCGCGAACGGATCTCGCGGTAGATTCCTTCGTATATCGCTTTTGGCATTGTTTCACCTCTACATTATTTATTTCCGGCTAGGCACGATAGCATTTCTCAAAGTTGTTTAAACCGAATATCGGTAAAGCGACAGGATTTAACCGTTGACGGTTTCTGTCGTGCCCAAATCGGTTTCGCTCAAAACTGCCGGTACGACAATCGTCTGGTCCTCTACAATGAATCCATTGTTTAAACGTTCCCCCACGCGCAACGCGCTTCGATATTCGGAAGGCAGAACATGCTGCAAAAAATCCAACGCTTTGGCGGGGCAATGTTCGCTCCCGCCATGCTGTTTTCTATATCGGGCCTCATGGTCGGCGTCTCCGCTCTCGCAACGACTGCGGACATCGTCGGCGATCTCGCCGTATACGGAACCCCTTGGTACGTTTTTTGGGCTATCATCCAGCGCGGCTCATGGACGGTCTTTAAACGCCTCCCGCTCCTTTTTGCCGTAGCGCTGCCTATCGGTCTTGCCCAAAAGCAACCGGCACGCTGCTGCCTCGAGGCACTCGTGGCCTATTTTGCCTATTGTTTCTTTTTGAGCGAGATCATTAAGCTGAGCGGAGACAACCTTGGACTTAAGTACCCGTCATCTTTGACCCCCGCCAACGGTATCACCGTCATCGACGGCATCAAGACGCTCGACACCGGCATTATCGGCCCGCTGGCGGTATCGGCAACCGTCGTCGCCATCCATGACCGCTTCTACGATGCCAAGGTTCCCGATTGGCTCGGCACCTTCTCGGGCTCCTCGCTGGTCTACCTCATCAGCTTTTTTGCCGTGTTCGCCCTTGCCGCTATCTCGGCCGCCATCGTGCCCTTCGTATACGCTGTGACCGAAACGCTGCGCCACGCACTTGCGGGCGTCGGCCCCTTCGGCGTGGGTATCTTTGTGTTTTTGGAGCGAGCACTCGAGCCCATGGGGCTGCACCACCTGCTCTACATGCCGATCTACTACGACAACCTGGTCATTAACGACGGCATCTACGCCACGTGGAGCAACTTGCTCCCCATCCTCTCCCATAGCACGCGCCCCCTTAATGAGCTTGCGCCGTGGGCCGGTTTTACCGCCACTGGCTGGGTCAAGCTCTTTGGCCTTCCTGCCATCGCAGCCGCGTTCTACTCCACCGCAAAACCAGAGCGCCGCGCCGGCCTCAGGGTCATCCTTGTTCCCGCCATCATCGCCTCGGTGGTTTGCGGCGTTACCGAGCCACTCGAGTTTCTCTTTATGTTCACCCACCCCGGACTCTTTTTTCTCTACGCCGTCTTATCGTCTTGCCTTGCCACAACCATGAATCTCTTTGGCATCGTCGGCATCTTCTCGGGCGGCCTCATGGAGATGGCAGCCTTCAACTTTATTCCGCTCATGCGCATGCATGCCGGTGCCTATCTTTTGGCGCTCGGTATCGGCCTTGCCTTTAGCCTCATCTTTTTTGTGAGTTTTCGAGCACTCATCTTGATCTATGACCTTAAGACGCCGGGCCGCGAGGATCATGTCGCCAATCGCGCGGCAATCGATCATTTAACGGGAAGCGGCTTTGCCAAAGAGCAATCTCCCAATGACGAGGTCAATAGTCAATCCGATCAAGATCACGTCCTCGCTGAGCGGGTAATTCAGCTTTTAGGTGGCGTTGGCAATATTGCGGGCGCAACCAACTGCGCCACGCGGCTGCGCGTCGAAGTCGTGGACCCTTCCATCGTCGCAGACAACGCGGCCTTTGTCGCAGCGGGCGCCAAAGGCCTCATCATTACGGGCAAGACCGCCCAGGTGGTCATCGGCATCTCCGTTCCCCGCGTTAAAGAGCATTTTGACCAGATCATGGGCCTCGAGCCGGGATTTGTGCCCACCGCCTCGGCCTCCCCTGTCGCCAGCCCAACCCACAAGCACGGCGATATCTGCTTCTTCGACATTGACGGCACGCTCGCGTGGCAAGACCCTCGAGTGGCACAAGAGCTTCCCGAGAGCGAGCGAGACCTGTCCCCCTATCCCAACGAGGCGGTCTCGCAGGCCATCCGCGATTTCGTTGCAAATGGCAACATGGCCTTTATCTGCACAGGGCGCACCCTCAGCTGCATCCACCCCAAACTTCTTGAGCTGCCCTGGACCGGCATCGTCTGTCTTGCGGGCGGTTACGCCGAGATCAACGGACACGCAATTCGCGATCTGTCGATGACGCCCGGCATGCTGCAGCGCCTTGCCCCCTATCTTGAGCAGTCGGGCGAGGTCATCCGCTTTGAGGGCCTCAACGGCGTCGTGCGCATGAGTGCCGATGCCCCCGATGCCCCCGGATACGCGCGCACCCTGGGCGACGCAGTCACGCAGCTGCAACATTACAGTGCCTACAAGATCTTGATGTCTACATCGCTCGCCAGCCGCATCGCTCAAGATAAGGCACTTGAGCCGCTGCTGTGCTTTAACGAGCTCGAACTCGAGGTAACCGAAATCTCGCCCCGCGAATGCACGAAGCGCGGGGGCATCCAGTCTGTACTCGACGCCCTCGATCCCCACCACGGAACCGTATACGGCATCGGCGACGCCAGCAATGACGTCTCGCTGATGAACGCCGTCGATGTCGGTATCGCCATGGGCAATGCGCCGGACTATCTCAAAAAGCGCGCCGACTACATCACCGACTCGGTCGACAAAGATGGCGTCGTCAAGGCGCTCGAGCACTTTAGGCTTATATAAGCAGCCGGCACGCGCACGCGTCCCGTTTCCCCAAATCGCCAAAACAGACGCGCCGGCAACTCCAATGTGGCAATATGGTATCTGCACACCGCAACGATGCAACCTAAGAAAGAATGCGAGAACCCGTGTCCAGTCCGTTTACCAGCTTTTTAGCCCAGCACTTTGACCAGATCAACGACTATCTGGCCACGTTCTTTGACGGACAGGCGACCTCTGCCGATATCGAGCGCTACCTGTATACCCCGCTCTCGACATTTACGGCCAATGCCGGCAAGCGCCACCGCCCGCTCATCTGCATGCTCGCCGCCACCGCGGTAGGTGGCAGCTTTGAGAGCGCCCGCAGCGCGGCGGCAGCTATCGAGCACTTTCAGTCGGGAGCGCTTATCCATGACGACATAGCCGACAACGGCCAGCTGCGTCGCGGCAAGCCTTGCATGCACCTTACCGAGGGCACTGGCCTTGCCATCAACTGCGGCGATCTGGCGCTCACCATGGTCACCAAGACGGTTCTCGACGACCCCACGCTCGAGGCAGACGTGAAACTCCGCGTGCTCCACGAGCTCACCGAGATGATCGTTCGCACCATCGAGGGCCAGGCGCTCGACTTGGGCTGGGTCCGCGACGAGCGCTTTGACATCTCGGTCGACGATTATCTGAACATGGCGACGCACAAGACCGCGTACTACAGCGGAGCTACGCCACTTGCCGCCGGAGCCATCATTGGCGGAGGCAGCGAGAAGCAGATTGAGGCACTGCGCGCCTTTGGCCTGCACACGGGCCTTGCCTTCCAGATCCAAGATGATCTGCTCAACTTGATCGGTACCAAGGAGGCCGCCAACAAGGACTTCCGCACCGATATCACCGAGGGCAAGCGCACCCTCGTCGCCGTGCACGCCCTGTCAGACGAGCGTTATCACGACGAGGTCGAGGCGATTCTTTCCTCGGGCACCGATGATCCCGCGCAGCTTGCACGCGCCGTGGAGATCTTCCAGGAGACCGGCTCCATCGATTTCGCCCACGCCTACGCGCTCGACCTGACCGCCAAGGCGAAAGCGGCCATCGAGAACGTTGAGCTTGATCCGCACGCACGCGAGCTGTTCGACTCCATGGCAGATTTCTTTGTGGAGCGCCTTAACTAGCGGGGGTAATAAAACCTGTCAGCAGCATATTTGGGTACAACTTGCTACACTGTTGAGTGCATGTTTATGCATCCCTTTGCGTTGTCTATCCGACACACGCTCAAATAGTACGAATGGTACGCCGAAAGGGGTTCGTTCATGGAACCTATTACAACGGGCATGCAGGGAGCAGCCGTCGAGGACGTCCAGTCCCGCCTTCTGCAGCTTGGCTATACAATCGATGACGCCGAGGTCTCCGACAAGTGCTTTGGCACCACCACCGAGCAGGCTGTTGGCACCTTTAGGCTCGATAGCGGCCTTGCCGCTGGCTGTGCCGTCGATATCCCCTGTTGGAGCGCCCTGGTAGACGCCTCGTATAAGCTGGGCGACCGCACGCTCTATCTGCGCATGCCCAATTTCCATGGCGCCGACGTTCAGGCCCTGCAGCGAGCGCTCAACGTTTTGGGCTTTGCCTGCGGTGAGGACGACGGCTATTTTGGCCCGCACACCGAGGCCGCTCTGCAGCAGTTCCAAGAAAATGTCGGCCTGTTTGCCGATGGCATGGCATTCCAGGATACCTACGCCTATATCAACCGCCTGCATCACGTGTGGGAGGGCAAGCCCTCGGTTATCGAGGCCGAGTCGCGCATCGGTTTTGCCCGCGCGGCCAACGTACTCGAGCGTTTCCAGATTGCCGTCATTGGCGAGGACCCCATCGCGCGTAGCGTTGCATCGCGCATGTGGAACATCGCCACGGCGACGACCGACAGCAGCGGCATGATGCTTTGCGATTCCGAGGTTCCGACCGACGTTGATCTGGTACTCGAGATCGCAAGCGATGAGCTGCCCGCAGGTGCAGCGCCGCGCGCCACGATCGCCCTTGCCGAGTGTCACAACCTGGCACAGCGCATCCGCACCGCCAATGTCGCCGCGCAACAAAAACCTGCGCGCATCCGCATTGAGCTCACGGGCATGACGCGTTACAACGGAACCTTCACCGCAAGTGATGCGCAGACACTCGCCGTACGCCTGCTCGATGGCGTTTGCGATGCCCTCGCAGATTAGGTAAACTAGACGAGTTGCTTTTGGGCAACACCACACATTGGGACGTAGTTCAACGGTAGAACTCCGGTTTTTGGTGCCGGCTGTTGGGGGTTCGAATCCCTCCGTCCCAGCCAAAGAAACCAGCCTCTCGAACGCATAGCCGATCGGGAGGCTTTTCTTGTGAGCAAGCGGAGGGATTCGAACCCGCAAGGGTGCGGAGCTGAGGAAACGCGAAGCGTTTTCCAGCGCAGCACGCAAGGAGCGAAGCGACGCAGCGGGGCGCGGCCGCCGAAAAGGCGGACGCGGAATCCCTCCGTCCCATATCAACCAAGAGCGCCTTACATCTAGAATTATCAGCCCAGTTCCGAAAAGCGAGCCGTATGCAACAACCAAGTAACCACAGGCCCCGGGAGAGCGGGGACACCGGCTTAGGTTTATCGCGAGTTCCGCACGAACAGGAGGCCACTTAATGTGGCCTCCGTCGTGAGCAGGACTGTAGAGCAGGAAACCTAAGCCGGTGTCCCCGCTCTCCCGGGGCCGGCGGAACTAATTATTCAGCATGCGGTCGAAGCTTCCCGAGTCGCCATCCCGATAGTCGGCGGTCATCAGAATCTCCTGCGGAATGCGTCCGCCCTCGCGCAGCACGTTGCGGAACTGCACGCGCGTGACCATGGGCAGATCTTTGATCGTCGCCGCCAGGTTCTGCGGCACGCCCTGGTTGGCAGCCGCGGGCTCGCACTCTCCGCCGGCCTTCACGCGACGCTTGTGCTCGGCGAGCATGGCGCGATACATACCGGCATGTAGGCGAATCTCAACGACATTGGCATTACGGGCCTGCTCGACAATGCGCGCACCCTCTCGGTCGATGTCGCCCACGTAGTAGACATAGTTAAAGCGATAGCCGATCTCGGCCAGATAATCGTCCAACGCATGCGAGACGCTCGCCTTGCAGCCACCGCCAAAGATCACGCCACCCACCTTGGTGCCAAAAAGCTTGGCGTGCTTGCGGCCGCGCAGGAGCTTGACGATCTCGTCATAGGTGTCCAGGTTCTCGACCATAATGAACGGCTTGTCGGCGCCCAGCGTAAAGAAACCCGTAAAGTGCACGGGGCGGTTGGGGGCGACCTTAATCGCCTGCATGCTGATGCCCTTTTCGGTCATACGCCGAATCAGGCGCTCGCCATGCTTGCCGTCAAAGGCCTTCTCATCGTTAAAAATCTGGTAGGCGCGCTGGCGACGCGAAGCGACCGGCGTGTCGGCGCCGCGATTCTGCTCTATCCAAGCCTGGATGATCGCAATCTCCTCGGCAATCTTGCGGTTGGACATCTCGTTGTGCTGAGTGCGCTGCGGAGCCTTTTTGCCGTCCTTACCCTCGACCTTAACAATTTGAGTCTGCTGCTCCTTGATCTTGGAGAGCGCCGTAGGCGTGGGAACGATCTTGAGCAGCTGCCTGCCCAGGACACGGGCCAGAGCAAACGCCGAAACCTCGCCATGAGCGGGCGGCTCAGGCTGCTGGGCGGTCGCATCGTTTGCAGTCGGTTTGGGCTGCGCCTGGGATTTGCGCTTGGAATCTACCTGAGCTTTGCGCTCTTGCTTTGGCGCGGACGGACCCTTTTGCGAGCGCTCGGGCTTGTCCCCCCTCGCCGGCTGGCGCCTGGGCTGTTCCACCGGAGTCTCAGCCTTCGCATTCTTGTTTTGCGTCGCCTTCTCGGCCGCGGCCTCGGCATTTGAGCCACGGCCGCCACGATGACGGCGGCGGGGCTTGCTTGAGGCGCTCTCCCCCACCTGCTTATCAGCGGACTGTTGAGCTTTGACCTCGGTGTCAGCCGTAGCCGGCGACTCGGAAGGCTGCTGCTCGCGAGCCGCCGGCTCAACGGTTTTCTCGGTTTGTTTGGCCTTCTCAGCCTGAGCGGTCGAAGCCGGCTCGCCCTTCTCCTGACGCTTTACGGGATACGCGCGTCCCGCAAAACCGCGGCCGGGACGGCACGAAGCCGGAGCTCTCTTGGCAGACTCCTCAGCATCGTCTGCAACCTCGGAAGGCTCTTCAACCTCATGCGCGACATCCCGCTGCGCAGCCTTAAAGTGAGCACCGCGACAACGCTTGGGCTCTTGGACCTTCACGGGCTTTTGCTCCTGCGCGGGCTTCTGCGACTCGACAGCAACCTCGGTCTCAACAGCCTCGGTATCGAGCTCATCCTTTTGAGCAACGGCGCGACGGAAGCGCTCCTGCTGGGCACGGCGCTGTGCATCGCGTTTGCCACCCCCGCCAAAACCGCCGCGGCCGGCCTTGGCCGTAAAGGCGCGAACGACGCTCTCGTCAAGCAGCTCGTCGGTATCGACATGCTCGCGCGGAGCCGTTTCCACCGAAGCGGGCGCCTCGACAACGTCCTCGACGGTCTCTTCGGCAACCTCGACGGGCTGCTCCTGGGCATCGTTAATCTCGACATTAATGGTGTAAAAGGCAGGGCGGCCGTTAATGCCGCTGCCCTCGATCTTGGTAACGATCTTTGCCGCGATGAGTTCGTCGCGCATCGCCTTGGTGTCGCATTCCTTATCGACGGAGCGGAAAATCTGCGCCAGCGCGCTCGACTTGATCTTGAGTGCCTTGCGGCAGAGCAGGTCGTAGGCAACCAGCTTGGCGCGCTCGGCAGAAAGCGACGTCTGGCTGCTCAGACGCTCAGCCAGGGCATCGACATTATTTTGGTTATCGGAATATACCGTCTTGGCCACGGGGCCCCTTTCATATGTACACATATACGTTTATATGGTACAACGCGCGAGCCTATCCACGCAAAACATCTGCGAGGACGCCCTTGCATCACCCGTTCTCGCAAGAAAAAAGACCGAGTCCGCGTCGTTGCGGACCCGGTCTTTCCGAGTCATATGGATGGAACGGTTAGTCCATCAAGCTGACTAGGCCTTGGCAGCCTCGGCGTCGGCGGGAGCCTCGGCAGCAGCGGCGCGGCCATACTCGGCCTTGCCCATCTCGGACCACTCGGGCTCCTCGTCGGGCATGGAACCGGCCTCCTTGCCGAAGAACTCCTTGAGGCAGTTGACGGCAACGATGAGGCCCAGGACCATCAGCAGGACGGCGAAGACGAGCTGCAGGCCCTTGGTAGCGGCGACGGAGACAGCGGCCGTGGTGGCGGTAGCCGGGATGGTGCCGAAGAAGCCGTAGGCCTGGACGGCGGTCATGCAGCCCATGGCGCTCTGGACCAGCGAGGTGAAGGTGCAGCAGAGCAGGAAGGCGACGGGCACGTAGAGCATCCAGCCCTTGCGGCCGGTGCACTTGCAGAACACGGCGAGGGTGATCATGGTCATGCCGCCGAGCAGCTGGTTGGAAGCACCAAAGAGCGGCCAGATGTTGGCATAGCCACCAAAAGCGAGGGCGAGACCGGGAAGCAGGGTAACGACCGTGGCGAACCAGGGGTTGCCGAGAACCTTCATGTAGCCGGCCTTGGACTCGATGGCCAGGGCATCGTTGGTCTGGGCAAAGAACTCGGAGAACGAAGTGCGGGCGATGCGGGCGACGGCGTCGAGCGAGGTCAGGGCCAGAGCGGAGACGTTCATGGTCATAAAGACGGTAGCGAGCGTGCCGTCAACACCGAAGGCCTGCATACCGCGGGAGATGCCAGCGGCGAAGATCTGGAACGGGGTGGAAGCGACACCGGCGTTGAGGGCGCCGGTACCGGCGGTGTTCATGTCGGAGAACATGATGCCGGCGACAATGATGGCAAGAATGCCGACGAAGGACTCGACGATCATGGCGCCGTAACCGACCTTGACGGCGTCCTGCTCCTTCTCGACCTGCTTAGAAGAGGTGCCGGAAGAAACGAGGCTGTGGAAACCGGAGAGAGCACCGCAAGCGACGGAGACGAACAGGACCGGGAACATCATGCCGGAGGCAGTGGAGAAGCCGGTAAAGACCGGAGCGGTGATAGTGGCCTGACCGTTGACGCCCAGGACGACGATGCCGAGGACAGCGCAGACGATCATGACGATCATCATGATGGAAGTGAGGTAGTCACGCGGGGTCTTGAGCATCTGGATGGGCATAGCGCCAGCAAAGACCAGGTAGACCATGACGACGGCGAACCACTGGAACTTATCCAGGTAGACCGGGAACTGCATACCGACGGCGAACATGAGAACCATGAGGACCACGCCGGTGACGAACTCGGCAGCGCCGGTGAGGTTGAACTTCTTCTGGGCCCAACCAAAGGCGATAGCGACGAAGGTGAACAGGATGGAGATGGTACCAGCGCAGCCGGCGGCATAGGACTTGGTGAAGTCGATGGCACCGGTAGCAGCACCAGAAGCGTCAACGGCCGGGGTGAACATGAACGTCTTGCAGACCATGTCGGTGAAAGCGGCGATGACGATGATGCAGAACAGCCAGCAGAACAGCAGGAACAGGCGCCGGCCGGTCTTGCCGATGTACTTCTCGATGAGCTGAGCGAGCGACTTGCCGTTGTTCTTCATCGAAGCGTACAGAGCACCAAAGTCGTGGACGGCACCAAAGAAGATGCCGCCGACGAGGACCCAGAGCACGACGGGCAGCCAGCCAAAGGCCATGGCGACGATCGTACCCGTAACAGGGCCAGCACCGCAGATCGAGCTGAACTGGTGCGAGAACGCGGTGAAGGCGGAGACGGGCGAAAAGCTCTTGCCGTCCTTCATGCGCTTGGCCGGCGTGAGGGCCTCTTTGTCAACGCCCCACTTGTTGGCCAGCCATCGGCCATAGCCCAGATAGCCGCAGGCGAGCACCGCCGCGGCCACAACCATGAGCAAAACTCCGTTCATTACATTTCCTCCTCTAAAAAGAACTTCCTAGACATAAAAAATGAGGGCCGTCGGTTGCGCTCGACGGCCCTCATCTTCATCAGCCGCCCGTTATCGTACGGGCTAGCTGTATGTGCTAACCCGCATCAGATAATTACTACGCTGATAATGTTTAGCTGATGCGTGAACATGTCTAAGAAATCCTCTTCAATCATGATGCGAACGATCCGTGCGTGTTCACATCCCCCAGTGGTTGAAAAGGAGTATGAAACTTTAGTTACCTAAAGTCAACGCAAATTTGTAATGAATTTTCAACTTTTTTGGATTTCTCGGTATAAAACGCCACTGACCTCGGACTTTACCCCACGACAGTTTTTGCATGAGAGATGCCCCTGAGAGCCGCGGGAGCCGGACGTTGTCGACGCCAAACCAGCCCAGAAGCTATATCGATACAGAAAGGTCCCCGGACGGAGGGGCCGGATATAAGGTTTATCGCGAGTTCCGCACGCAAAGAAGGCCACTTAATGTGGCCTTCGTCTTGCGCAGGACTGTAGAGCAGGAAACCTTATATCCGGCCCCTCCGTCCGGGGACCGCGCCATACCAGCTACAGCGTCATATTTGGATCGGCGTCGACGTCGAACGGCGAGATTTCACCTCGGTCGAATTGACGGCGAGCGACCTCCGCGATCATGGCTGCGTTATCGGTACAGGCAGACAAGGGCGGCACCGTTACGCGAATCCCCTGACGCCCAAGCTTCTTGATCATCATCTCGCGCAGATGCGGGTTGGCCGAGACGCCGCCACCGATGCAGTATTCCTTGCATCCGGTAGCGTGCAGTGCGTTTTTGGCCTTCTTGTACTGCACGTCAAAGACAGCTGCCTCAAACGAAGCCGCCAGATCGGGAAGGTGAATCGTGCGCCCGGCCTTGGTCTCTTGCTCGATGTAGAGCGTCACCGCCGTCTTGAGGCCCGAAAGCGAGAAGCGGTAGTCCCCCCTGCTGTTAAGCGCACGGGGGAAATCGATCGCCTTGGGGTTGCCCGTCTCGGCCAGCTTAGAGATGATGGGGCCACCGGGATAGCCCAGGCCCAGCGCCTTGGCCACTTTGTCGAAGGCCTCGCCCACGGCGTCGTCGAGCGTCTCACCGAGCACCTCGTAGTCGCCCCACGCCTTCACGTGCACGAGCATGGTGTGCCCGCCCGAGACAAGCGTGAAGATGAACGGCGGCTTGAGGTCGGGCTGCGCCAGCAAGTTGGCAAACAGGTGCCCCTCCAGATGGTTGACGCATACGAGCGGCTTACCGGCAGCGTAGGCAAAGCCTTTGGCAAAGGCAACGCCCACCACGAGGGCGCCCACCAGGCCCGGACCCTGTGTCACGCCCACGGCGGCAAGCTCGCTGGGGGCAATGGCTCCACCCTCAAGACCAAGCGATGCTGCGGCATCCTCGAGCGCCGCATCCACGACACTCACAATCACCTCAACGTGTTTGCGCGAGGCGATCTCGGGCACCACGCCGCCAAAGCGGGCATGAAAATCAATCTGTGTCGATACCTGGTTGGCCAGCATATTGCCATCCGCATCGATAATCGCCACGGCCGTCTCGTCGCAGGAACTCTCGATAGCGAGCACCAGGCGGCGGCGCTCAATTTCGGCACGCTCCCCCTCGGAGCGCCCGGGCGCAGGCAGCGGCCATACGCGCTGCTCTGCCGCCGTCGGCTCGGGCGAAGCATTGTCGACCGGAAGCACCAGGGGCAGCGGAGCCGTCATGACGATGGCATCCTTGCCGGCACCATAGTAGCCGCGGCGCCGTCCTGCCTCGGTAAAGCCCAGAGCGTTATAAAGCGCAATCGCGCCCTCATTGCCGTCCTCGACTTCGAGCGAAGCCGTGGTGCAGCCGAGCATCTGGGCATCATAGCTCACGTGCGACAGCAGCTTGCGGGCAATGCCCTCACGGCGATGTGCCGGATCGACGGCGACATCCAGAATCTGCACATCACCGTCCAAGACCATACCGCCGGCAAGGCCCAGCAGCTTGCCGTCGTCGTGTGCCACCCACCAACTACGCGGCGCAGCGACGTCCTCGCCCAGTTCGGACAGGAACATGCCCGGCGTCCACGCCTCGTGTCCGGCGCCTTCAAAGCAGGCGGTCTCCAGTGCGCTCGCGCCCTCGGCATCCGCCGCGCCCATGGGGCGGAATTGCAGATGACGCCCAGCGAGCTCGTCGGCAACACCTGTCACCTCACTCTGCGCGCTCTCGGCAAGGCCCAGGCGCTTGCGCTCGTTTTCCTCGGCGTCCGAAAGGCGCGTGTAGATCGGCAAGACGCGAGCGGGATCGCCATCGCCTGCGGCGTGCGCCATCAGCAGGCCCTCGCCCGAGGGCCACCACAGGCCTCGCTCCACGCAGCGTGCCGTCTCGTCCTCACCCAGCAGCTTGCCATAACGCACGAGACCGTCACCAGTTAGCTGAACCTGATCCCAGCCCGCGGTCTGACGCCACTCATCAAGCGCCACGGCGGCCTTGACCACGCGCTCGCGCTGAAACAGACGCTCGGGACCCTCATCGACCAGCATATACAGCGCCGGATATACCTCACCGCGCATAGCATCGGCCAAGATACCAAGCTTGCCGCGCACGCCAGCCTTCCACGCCGTCCAAGCGCAGGCGTCGAGCGTCGACACGCCCAGCAGCGGAACATTGGCACCACGCGCGAGGCCCTTGGCAGTGGAGATGCCGATGCGCACACCCGTAAAGGACCCCGGGCCGCGGCCGACCACATAGCAACCAACATCGCTGCGATCCAGACCGGCTTGAGCCAGCACGCCATCAACGGTATTCACGAGCTCAACGTTGGCGTGACGGCGACACATGTGGTCGCCACTCACGAGCTTCGTCTCGCCCGTCTGCCCATCAATCCAACTTGCCGCGCAGGCAAGCATGTCGGTCGAGGTATCGAGCGCCACCACCAGCGCGTTGTCGTTATGCAAGCTCATCTTGTACAGCCCTATCAATCAAATGGGAAAGCTCCATTGCGCGGTCACCGTGCGCCTCAAGCGTTATCGTTCGCACATCGCTGTCGCCCTCATCACGCTTGAGCGTCACCGAAAGATACTCATCCGTCAGCTCGTCCTGGAATTGTTCGCCCCATTCCAGCAGGCAAGCACCCTCATAGCCCAGCACATCGAAAATGCCCGTATCCTCGAGCTCGTAGGCATGCTCCAGGCGGTATAGATCAAAGTGAAACAGCGGAATACGACCTTGATCGTGAACGGCCATGAGCGCAAACGTAGGGCTCGTAACCATATGCCCATCGCCCAGCCCGCGCGAGACGCCCTTGGTAAAGTGAGTTTTGCCCACTCCCAGGCCACCGGTCAGGATGAGCACATCGCCGTCCTCAAGGTACGGTGCAATTAGCTCGCCAAAGTACTCCGTATCGGCAGCGCAAGTCGTTTTGTAAGTACCTACCCCCAGGCGCTCCAGGGACATATATGCTCCTTATTATTCCGAGGCGTCCTCTGGTGCGGGATGTCGCTCCAGATAGTCGCCCAGCATCTTAAAGTCTTCCTCCAGCAGCTCCTGCCACGCCGGATTGCGCAGCGCTGCTGCCGGATGGAACGTGGGCATTACTACAAAATGCCCCATCTGGTGGAACCTGCCGCGCAGCTTAGTAATGCCAATCTCGGTCTTAAGCACAAAGTGCGTCGCGGGGTTGCCGAGCGTCACGATAATATCGGGCCAGATGCTTCGAATCTGCTCACGCAAAAACGGCGAGCAAGCCAGCACTTCCTCGGGACGCGGATTGCGGTTTCCCGGCGGGCGGCACTTAAGCACGTTGGCAATGTAGACGTCTTCGCGTTTGAGGCCCGCCAGCGACAAAATGCCGTTGAGGTCCTCGCCTGCCGCCCCCACAAAGGGCTCGCCCTGCAAATCCTCATTGCGGCCCGGCGCCTCACCAATAAACATCACGCGAGCGCGGGGGTTTCCCACGCCAAACACGATATTGTGACGCGACTGGTAGAGCTGGCAGAGGTGACAATCGCCCAGAACGGCCTCAATTTCCTCGAGTGCGACCTCACGTGGTGCCTGATGGGTATGGCCGGGGATGTGCATGACGCCCATAGCGGCTCCTACACGTAGACCTTGTCGAGACGCATGCCAAAGCCGCAGGCGACCTCGTAGTTAATCGTTCCGCGCAGTCGGGCCATCTCGTCCATAGTGATCTCGGCATCGCCATCGCGGCCGACAATGATCATCTCGTCACCATACTCGGCCTCGGGAATCTCGTGTGCCGGGTTGGACTGAATGGCGACCATAAACTGGTCCATGCAGATATTGCCAACCTGATGCACACGCTCGCCGCGATACAGCACATCCATACGATTGGAAAGCGTACGCGATAGGCCATCGGCATAACCGATCGGCAGCGTGCAGATCTGAACGCGCGTACGCGGTACGCGGTAGGTAAAACCGTAGCCCACGCCCTCACCCATCGCAGGGTGTGCCACGCGCGTCACACGCGCATGGACGCTCATAACGGGATCAAGCTGCATCACGCGGCCACTCAGCTCGCACGGCTGCATGCCATACAAGCCAACGCCGGCGCGGATCATATCAAAATGCATCGAGGGGTCGAGCATCGAGGACGGCGTGTTGGCACAGTGCACGATACCGCACTCAAAACCCGCATCCTTAATGGCCTGAACGGCCTCGGTAAAGCGCTGACACTGCAGCTTGTAGTCCCAGCCCGAAGGTTCATCGGCCGTGGCGAAGTGCGTAAATACGCCGTCGCACTGAATACCGCGATGGAAATTTATACCGCGGACAAAGTCGAGCACCTGCGTGTAATGTACGCCGATGCGGTTCATGCCCGTCTCGATGGCGAGATGATACTTGCCCACCTTGCCCGCCGCGACGGCACATTCGCCATACGCAAGAGCAAAATCAGACGTATAGACCGAAGGCATGATATCAAACTCGAGCAACGTCGGAATGGCCTCGATAGGCGGCTCGCTTAGGATGAGGATGGGTTTCGTAATCCCGCCCTGTCGGAGCTCAACGCCCTCGTTAACCGTCGCCACGGCAAACATGTCGGCACCGGCCGAATACATGATCTTGGCGCACTCAACAGCTCCATGACCATAAGCATCGGCCTTGACCACGCAGCACAGGCGCTGACGTGGATTCAGCAAGTTCTTATAGGCCCTCGTGTTGCGACGGAGCGCCCCGCGGTCGATCTCGACCCAGGACCAGCGCGTCAAATCGGCTTTATTCATGATTAGTCATCCGACCCTTCGTCCATGATTCCCAGATCTTCGAGCGCATCCTTTGCCGCCAGTTCCATGGCCGGACCGATCAAGTCGATAAGATCGGTCGCGATGACGCTCTTCTCACCATACTCCGTCGCCGCGGCAAAACCGGCGTAGCTGTGAAGTGCGACGGCGTACGAATACAGCAACTCCCAACGATCCATCTCGTCGCGCATGGTGGCAAGCGTGCCGGCCAAAATACCCGCGAGAACATCACCCGAACCGGCAGTTGCCAGAGAAGCCGGACCCGAGAGCGGCAGCAGCACACGCTCAACGCCACAGATAGCCGTCGTCGGCCCCTTGGCAATGACCACCAGATTGTCAGAGCCTGCAGCCCAGACAACCTTCTGCGCGGCTGCAATCGCAGTACCAAGGTCGTTCACCTCGTCACCGGCAACCAGACGCGAAAGTTCACGATAGTGCGGCGTCATAACCAACGGCTGCTCGCGACGATACATCTCGGGATTACTATCAATACCGTCAATGGCAATCTTAGCAAGGCAGTTGAGTGCATCGGCGTCCAAGATAAGCGGCACATCAAGCTCGAGCAAGCCCGAAACCACCTGCATAGCGCCGGCAGATGTCGTCATACCGGGACCGCACAGTACACAGCTGTACTTCTTTGCAATCTCGCACACAGTCATGCGCGCAGCGGCGCCAAAGGAGCCGCGGGAATCAGACGGAATAGCAAAGACGGGAATCGAAGGAAGTGCCATGCGAATAAGATTGGCGCAGGCGTCAGGAGCCGCGACTGCCACGTAACCAGCACCCGCGCGAGCTGCAGACTTGGCCGCCATAATGGCAGCACCAGGATATTGCGCAGATCCGGCGACAATAAGCACAGAGCCACGGGAATACTTATCGATATTCGTAGGTAGTGGGGCAAAGTAATCAACTAAGTCACCGGGCTCGACAATCTCGGCGGCGTGGTCGACATCATCGATGACCTCGTCAAGACGGTCGTAAAGATTGCCGCAGATCAAATCGCCAGCATACTCAGGACCATCAGCGCTATACAGACCAATCTTGGGCGCAATCATCGTCACCGTATGCTCGGCACGAATGCAGTCGTCATCAACAACGCCCGTCTCGGCATTCAGGCCCGAGGGAACATCAATGGATACGACACAATCGGCGCATTCATTGACCGTAGGAATCCAGATGGAGAACGGCGCACGCAGATTTCCGTGGAAACCGGTACCAAAAATGGCATCGACAACAACATCGGCCTTATCGATCAAAACCTCGAGTTCGTCACGCGAGGGGCCGACGCAAACGTGCACATCGCGGCCGGCAGTACGACGAGCAACATGACGTGCCAGAGCAGCAGGAATCTCATCCGGCTCAACCGGAGAAACGATATCCACGTCCACACCCTTATGGCTCAGGATATCGGCGGCAACCCAACCGTCGCCGCCATTATTACCAAAACCGACCAGAACGAGAACCCGATCGGGATTGAGCTTCAAGACCTCGTTGGCGGCAAACTCACCCGCTAGCTCCATAAGCTCGGCCTTCGAAGTCCCTTCGCGTTCGATGATATCCTCGAGACGAACGACTTCTTCGGTACTCAAAACCGGTTTCATCTATGCTCCTAGCGTATCTTGCGAAGCATCGCCCAGGTGCTCCGTCAATGCTGAATTCTGCAGCTGCTCAAGCTCATCTAAAACAGAGCGAGCCTCTTTAAATGTCTGCGCTACGCGTTTCTTGGTGCTCACCTTTTCCTCTTTTGGCTTAGGCCGAGCATCTTCGGTAATCGCGATGGCATTCGCAACGGCCAAGTCTCCTGTAAGCGTAATGGAAAGAGCGACCTCAACAACACCCAGTTCTTGAGCGATCTCGAGAGCACGGCCCGAAAGCAGCGCCTTCGGTTTGCCGAGTTTATCACGCGTAACCGAAACATCCTTGCGACCCACGCCTTGACTAAAACCCGTGCCGAGAGCTTTAAGTACCGCCTCGCGCGAAGCAAAGCGGCTCGCATAGTGAGCAGCGGGACGCGATGATGCATCGCAATACGCACGCTCTTCTTCGGTAAACACACGCCGAGCAAACGACGGCGTCTTTTCAAGAATTGATTTCATGCGGGAAATCTCGACGATATCAACGCCGATACCAGCTTCAGCCATGTTCACCTCCATATCGCACAGACTAAGTTATTGTAGCCCGTTCGCAGAAGATGCGACAAACGAGGGTTATAAAACACAGCTACTATGTGAGACAAAAGCCCGTAAACGCAAAAAAGGGGGAGGCCGCGAGGCCTCCCCCTTTTTCAAGTCGATTGACGGCTCGGTGCCGTCCACCGGTCAGCGGCGCCCTGGCCTCCCACGGGCTGACCCCGCAGTACTCTCGGCGCGATG
>NZ_JBDMSK010000019.1:0-4921 GCF_039758815.1 Collinsella aerofaciens
ATCCGTCGCGGTCTACGGGGCTAACGATATGGCACCGTGGGGACACATGTATGTCAATCCTGGTCTAACAGAGCCTTTGCTTTTCCCCAGGTTGTTTGCACACTATTCCTACCTTGCGTAGGTGTGCCATTAGAAAGAGACAAGTTCTTGCTAACTGTCGTTTCGTAGGTAACGGTATGGTCGCCCTGAGAAAGGTTACCTAGCGGCAACGTTGCAGTTCGCTCTTCGATGCTCACGGACGAACCAAGAGGATTTCCATCGAGCTTGAAGCTGCTTTGCTCAAAGTCCAGGTAGTCACCGAGCGTATCGACCAGTTTTACATCCGTTGCGTGCGACGTAACACTCAGATTAATAGTCCAAGTTATCTTGGCATTTCCGGTACTGCTATCTTGGGAAAAGACACCTGATTTGTTTCCATCAACTGCGCCATCTTGAATCTCGATCGGCACAGTTTCGCCAACGCCTGGAAATTTCAGTTCGACTTTTTCGCCGTCATCTACATCTTTGTCTTTAAGCTCAAACTCGAAATTGACGCGCACATAGAGCGAAGAGGGATGACCGCTGAGATAGCTGGCATCGTAATTAAAAACGACCTTGTTATCCTTTATGTACCAAGTTCCCATCCTTTGTGCATTCTCGGTATCATCCGTCCTTAAGATACCGCCCTCGTTCTCGTTCACAACAATCGAGTCGGGAAAGGTATAAATCGTCTCAAGCCTTTCAGGTGTAGGCCCACAATTCTCATGAAAACGAGCTTCCATAAAACCGTAGATAGTATCGGCTGTCGTAATCGAGGGTGAGCCCTCTTTACCGAGAGGCTGCTGACGACCCTTATCGGCATACAGCCCAACCGTAACGTCCGCCGTATCGCCGTTGATCACAATCGGCGTCGGCGTCGTCACGTCCTCGGCGCGCACTGGGGCTGCACCGTGAAAAACAGCGGCGGTGAGGCTAATCAAAATGAAGACCAGGGCCGCCATACCCAGCGACCGCGAGCGGTGTGCGTCCATAGTTGTCCCCTAATTCCTACAACACAGTGTGGAATACGGCGAATCGTCGGATCGAACACAAACCCCAACATCAACATGAACCTGCCTAGCGCATTGCAAGAACCCATTGGGGAGCAACTTCTAAGACGGTTCGTCTATGCCACAATGCATAAAATATAATATAGATACCAGTCATGTAAACCGCAGGTAAAGAGGTCTTTTAATTTAATACCAGTTGGTATTTACCTGTTAACGGGTTTGCATTAAAGCAGTTATATTCTGTAGAATTATGTATATGTTTAAACAACTTAACTTTGACCGGAAAGCCGCTCGGAGGGATAACCGCCCCAGCTGTGGTGCAAACGAACCTGTCCACTGCACAAAAAGGGCGCCGACCGCGATGGTCGACGCCCTTTCTTGTTAGTCGCTATAAAGCCCAGCGCTTATTTGTTGACCTGGCCGGCGCGAACGGCAGCCTTCTTGCGGTCGGTGGCGTTGAGCAGACGCTTGCGCAGGCGGATGTTCTTGGGAGTGATCTCGACAAGCTCGTCGTCGGCGATGTACTCCAGCGCCTCCTCCAGCGAGAAGGTGCGGGGCGGCACCAGCTGAACGGAGATATCGGAGGTCGAGGAGCGCTGGTTGCCCAGGTTCTTGGTACGGGCGATATTGACGACCATGTCGCCAGCCTTGCTGCGCTCGCCCACGATCATGCCCTCGTAGCACTCGGTGCCTGGCTCAACAAACAGCTGACCGCGCTCCTGCAGCGTACCCAGGGCATAGGCAACGGCCTTCTCGGTGGTCATAGAGATCATTGCGCCGTTCTGGCGGTTGCCAATCTCGCCGGCATAGGGGCCGTACTCCAGGAAGGTGTGGTAGAACACGCCCTCGCCGTGGGTGACGTTCATGATGCGGTTCTTAAGACCCATGATGCCGCGGGTCGGAATCTTAAACTCGAGGTGCGTCACGATGCCCGAGGTATCCATGCTCGTCATGATGCCGCCGGAGGTGCCGAAGACCTCAACGACCTTGCCCGAGTACTCGTCCGGGCACTCGACGACGGCCTGCTCGACGGGCTCCATCTTGTTGCCGTTCTCGTCCTTCTTAAACAGAACGCGGGGACGGCCGACCTGGAACTCAAAGCCCTCGCGGCGCATGGACTCCATCAGAACGGACAGGTGCAGAATGCCGCGGCCCGAGACCTCGACGCCGCTCTTGTCCTCGAGTTCCTCGATCTTCATGGTCACGTTGTTCTCGGCCTCGTTGAACAGGCGCTCCTTGAGCTGACGGGCGCCCACGATGTCGCCGTCGCGGCCGACAAGCGGGGAGGTCGAAGCCTCAAAGACGATGGACAGGGTCGGCGGGTCGATCTCGATGGGCTCGAGCTCGACAGGGTTCTCGGGATCGGTGTAGACATCGCCGATATCGGTGCGGTCGATACCCACGACAGCGGCGATGTCGCCGGCGCCGACTTCCTGGCACTCGGTACGGCCCAGGTAGTCGAAGGTAAAGAGCTGCTTGACGGTGGCGGTAGCGCTGGAGCCGTCGTTCTTGACAACCAGGATCTGGTCGCCCTGGTGGATGGCGCCAGAGTACACGCGGCCGATACCGATGCGGCCGACGAAGTTGGAGTGGTCGATGGTCACGCACTGCATGGCCAGCGGGGCGTTCTCGTCAACCTCGGGCGCGGGCATGTCGTCGATAATCATATCGAGCAGCGGGTACATGTCCATGTTGCCGTCGTTGGGGTCAAGACGGGCAAAGCCGTTCATGGCGCTGGCGTAGACCACGTGCTCCATGGCGAACTCAAGCTGGTCGTCGGTGGCGCCCAGGTCGGCCATGAGGTCCAGGCAGTCGTTGTAGGCCTTCTCGGGGTTGGCGCCCGGACGGTCGATCTTGTTGATGACGATCATGATCTTAAGGCCGGTGTCGATAGCGTGACGCAGCACGAAGCGGGTCTGGGGCATGGGGCCCTCAAAGGCGTCGACCAGCAGCAGGGCGCCGTCGGCCATACGCAGCACGCGCTCGACCTCGCCGCCAAAGTCGGCGTGGCCCGGGGTGTCGATGACGTTGATCTTGACGTCCTTGTACTCGATAGAGATGTTCTTGGCGAGAATCGTAATGCCGCGCTCGCGCTCCTGGTCGTTGGAATCCAGGACGCGGTCCTCGACCTGCTGGTTGGCACGGAAGGCGTCCGTGGCACGCAGGAGCTTGTCGACCATCGTCGTCTTGCCATGGTCGACGTGAGCGATGATGGCGATGTTCCTCAGATTGTCTACGCGCATGTAGTTCCCCTATCTTCTATCTATATACAACCGGCACGCGTATGCGACCCACCCAGCAATGCAACGCTCGGCGGGAATATTGAGCCTTTTACCGAAAACTCGTTTATTTTAGCGATTTTAGATGAGAGGGGTTTCCTCACCTGCAGGTTCAGGGTCGCTCCACATAAAACCATCGCCGGCGCCCATGCCCTCATACAGCACATATGCCGAAAAACCGCTCTCGAGCGTGGTTTCGAAGAAGCTCACGAGCAGAGCATCGTGATAGCCGCCGTCAATCTCGACGCAGCCGGTGTAGCCGATGGCATAGCGAGCGATACGGCCCAGGCCCTCGTCCTTAAGACCCATCTTGTGCTCGGAGATAAAGTTGGTGGCCGCCTCGAGGCACGCCTCTTCGCCGTCCTCGTCGAGCGCCGCCAGATAACGGTTGGAAGCGGCGTCCTCAATTGCCACGACCACGCCAGGGTTTTCACCGGCGGCAAGGTCGTCCAAGAACGCGCCGATCAGATCGCACACCATGGCGTCGAGCTCGGCGGAGACGTTACCGGCGTCCTGCATATCCTGTGCCATCTTTAGACCTTCCCATCGAGTCTGGCGTCGTTACAGTTCTTGTGCCTCAGCAGCGATCTTAGCGGCAGCGTCGCGGGCGCGCATCATATCCATCGCACGCTTGTCGAGTACCTTGATCTGACTGGTCAGCATGACCGCATCGACCACGCCCCAGATCATAAGGCCCGTAGAGATCGAAAACCCAAGCGCACCAACTGTACCACGAAGGCGCGAACAGATTGCCGCGACAAGGGCGGAGACGACAACCATCTTGATAAACGAGCCGCGGCGTTCGCGAAGCGTGCGGGCCTGCGTCACATAGGCAATGCGAGCCGCCTCAGAAGCCTCCGAGCGCATCTGGGCCTCGCGCGCAATGGTCGCCGCCTCAGCCGACATACCGCCGGCCATCAGCGAACGCTCCGTAGCCTGGACGCCCCGCATTTAGAAGTCATCGGGGGAGAGCGTATGGACGAACTCGTCGAACTTCTCGAACTCTCGCTCGTCGTCGACTTCCTCGGCATGGGCAGAAACGGTGCCCAGGCGATTCATGATGTCGTCTTCAACGAACATGGGGGCATTACTGCGTACGGCGAGGGCGATGGCGTCGCTCGGACGCGCATCGATCTTATGCTCGTTGCCATCGGCCAACACGACAACCGTCGCGTAAAACACGGGCGGCTCGGCGCGAACGATTTCGATGCGTTCGAGCTTGGCACCCAGGGCACCAACAGTATCGAGCAACAGGTCATGGGTAATCGGGCGCTCGGCGCGACCGCTATCGATGCCGCGGCTGATGGCAGCAGCTTCAAACGAACCAGTCTGAATGGAAAGGGAACGCAGTGGCGCGGGCGAGTCCGATTTGCTGCAGCGCTCGCGAAGCACGATAAGCGATGGCACGGGACCGGCGGCCATGACGATGGTCTCTATGTCGACACGAACCATGGAACACCTCCGGTACGTAGCGGTTAACACGCGGCAGTCCGCCGCATTGAATAGCTATACTACCCAAACTTTCGCACAGCACACAAAACCAAAATGAGATTTATCGCAGACAAGAAAAAAGCCCCGAGGCAATGCCCCAGGGCTCTTCACAGTTTTGATGGT
>NZ_JBDMSK010000019.1:5020-33719 GCF_039758815.1 Collinsella aerofaciens
TGGACCTGACAAGATTCGAACTTGTGACCTCCCGGTTATCAGCCGGACGCTCTAACCAACTGAGCTACAGGTCCATCATGGTGGAGGTTAGGGGGATCGAACCCCTGACCTCAGGCTTGCAAAGCCCGCGCTCTCCCAGCTGAGCTAAACCCCCACGGAGACAGTAATAAACACCCCAGCGGCGACTCGGCTCTCGCTGGGGTGTTTATTGCGAAAGAAAGTGGTGGACCTGACAAGATTCGAACTTGTGACCTCCCGGTTATCAGCCGGACGCTCTAACCAACTGAGCTACAGGTCCATCGCGCAAGGGATATATTAGACGAGTCGTTACGCGCGCGTCAACAACTTTTTTTAAAATCTTTGAAGGGTGTTCGCCCCGGTCGCACGGCGGCATGTGAAGTCGCCTACTCGGACAGTCCTGACTCGCACAGAGAGCACATTGAGTGCTCTCCGGCTCGTGCGGAACTCGCGATCGACTTCGCATGCCGCCGGGCAGCCGGGGCCGACGCGGGGTTCAAAGGTTTTCAAAAAAAGCGGTCGGCGCGCAGTGCGCCGACCGCCGATATATGGGGTCTGATATTTTCTACCAGCTAGGGCCTCTTACTCGTCGAGGAGATCTTCTGGCATGTCGTTGCCGTCGCCTAGGTCGACTGGGGCCTCTTCGACGTCGGCTGCACCTTCGCCTTCGGGCTTCTCTTTGGCGGCCGTCATGCGCGCTACGGCGCAGATGCGGTCGTTATCGTCGACGGTCATCATCTTGACGCCCTGGGTGGCGCGACCGGTCTGGCTGATCTCATCGGTCTTGACGCGAATGACCGTCGCGCCCTCCGTCACGATGAACAGCTCATGCTGCGGGCCCACCGTCTTCATGGCTGCGAGGTTACCCTTGCGCTCGGTCATCTGGATGGTGTAGACACCCTGACCGCCGCGGTTCTGCTCCGGGTAATCCGAGACCGGCGTGCGTTTGCCGTAGCCGCGCTCGGTAATGACGAACAGGTCGCCGTTACCGTTGGTAATTTCCATGCCAAGAACGCTCACGCCTTCCTTCATGCCAATGCCGCGGACGCCGCTGGTATCGCGACCGGTGGCGCGCACCTGGTCCTCGGGGAACATAATCGCCTTGCCCGCGGTGGTTGCCATGATGATCTTGTCACCCTCGCGCACGCGACGTACAGCGAGCAGCGCGTCGTCGTCCCTCAGGTTGATGGCGATCAGGCCGTCGCGGCGGCTACGGTCGTAGGCGCTCATCACGGTCTTCTTGACCATGCCGCTCTTGGTGGCAAACATCAGGTACTCGTCGGCGGGGAACTCGCGGCAGCTGATGACGCTCGCGATCTTCTCGCCCTCCTCGAAAGGCAGCAGGTTGACGATCGCGGTGCCGCGCGCCTGGCGCGTGCCAACCGGCAGCTCGTGCACCTTCAGGCGATAGACTTTGCCCTTGCTCGAGAAGAACAGCACGTACTCGTGCGTGGACGCGATAAACATCTCGTCGATAACGTCGTCCTCTTTAAGGTTGACGCCAGACACGCCCTTGCCGCCGCGCTTTTGGGCGCGATAGGCGGCCACCGGGATGCGCTTGACGTAGCCGGTGTGGGTGATGGTCACGACCATGTCCTCGTCGGCAATCAGATCTTCGACGTCCAGGTCCTTCTCGACATGGCTGATCTCGGTGCGGCGCTTGTCGCCGAACTTCTTGGAAATCTCGCGCATCTCTTCCTTGATGACGCCCAGAATCTTCTCCTCGTGCGCCAGCAGGTCCTCGTAGTAGGCGATGGCGCGGCGCAGGCCGTCCAGCTCTTCCTGAATCTTGTCACGCTCCAGGCCGGTCAGGCGGCGCAGCTTCATCTCGAGGATGGCCGTGGTCTGCTCGGGCGTAAAGCCAAAACGCTCGATCAGGCGGCTGCTGGCCTCAGAGTCGGTCTGCGAGGAGCGGATGATGCTGATGACCTCGTCGATATGGTCGAGAGCCATCAGGTAGCCCTCGAGGATATGGGCACGCGCCTGTGCCTTCTTGAGGTCAAAGCGGGTGCGGCGGGTGACGACGTCGACCTGGTGGTCGATGTAGTGCTGCAGCATCTCGCGCAGGCTCAGGCATTTGGGAACGCCGTTGACAAGCGCCAGGTTGTTGGCACCAAAGGTCGTCTGCAGCGAGGTGTACTTGTACAGGTTGTTGAGCACGACCTGAGGGATAACGCCCTTCTTGAGCTCGATGACCAGACGGATACCCTTCTGGTTGGATTCATCGCGCATATCCGAGATACCCTCGATGCGCTTGTCATTGACGAGCTGGGCGATTTTCTCCTGCAGGGTGCCCTTGTTGACCATGTAGGGAATCTCGGTAAAGACCAGGCGGCTGCGGCCGGTCTTGGTGGATTCCACGTGGGCCTTGGCGCGCACGGTAATGGAGCCGCGGCCGGTCTCGTAGCTCTGCCTAATGCCGGCGCTACCCATGATGATGGCACCGGTGGGGAAGTCCGGACCGGGCATGATCTGCATGAGCTCGTCGACGGTGGCGTCGGGGTTGTCGATCAGGTAGCAGGTGGCCTCGATCGCCTCGGTGAGGTTATGCGGGGCGATGTTGGTGGCCATGCCGACGGCGATACCCTGGCTGCCGTTGACCAGCAGGTTGGGGAAGCGCGCAGGCAGCGCCTGGGGCTCGGCGAGCGACTCGTCGTAGTTGGGCTGCCAGTCGACGGTGTCCTTCTGCAGGTCACGCAAGAGCTCCATGGCGGGCTTCGCCAGGCGGCTCTCGGTGTAACGCATGGCGGCGGCGCCGTCGCCGTCGATGTTGCCGAAGTTGCCGTGACCGTCAATGAGCGGCGTGCGCATGGAGAACCACTGCGCCAGGCGGACCATGGCCTCATAGACCGCGGAGTCGCCGTGCGGATGGTACTTACCGATAACTTCGCCGACCGTCCAGGCCGACTTCTTGTGCGGACGGTTGGGGTAGATGCCGCTCTCGTTCATTGCGTACAGGATGCGACGGTGCACCGGCTTTAAGCCATCGCGCACGTCCGGCAGGGCGCGCGCCGTGATGACCGACATCGAGTACTCGATGAACGACTGCTTCATCTCGCGGCCGAACTCTGAAATCTGGAGCTGGCCGCCGTTTATATCCTCGCCGGCCGAGGCACCACGATCGACTTCGCCAAAGCTCTCCTCGAGCTCACCGTCGTCATCCTCTTCCTCATCATCATCGGCATCGGGGTTATAGGCATCCGGATCGCCGTCCTCGCCCTGCTCGGCGCGGGCGAGCAGGCGCTTCAGATCGTCGGGCATGCCGGCGTCGCTGGCCTCGTCCATACCCTCGTTATTGTTGATATCGTCTGCCACGTTACCTCCTCTTAAGCATCAAGGAATCGTGCATCATGCGCGTGTTTTTCAATGTACTCGCGGCGATAGCCGACCTCGGAACCCATGAGCTCGCGCACGGCGCGGTCCGCCACCACGGCGTCCTCGATCGACACGCGCTGCAGAATGCGGGTCTTGGGATCCATCGTCGTCGAGGCAAGCTGCTTGGGGTCCATCTCGCCCAGGCCCTTATAACGCTGGACGGTGTAGCCCTTGCGCTTCTTAGTGATCTTGCCGTCCTTGGCCTTGCCGTCCTCGTCGTTGTCGTCGGGGTTCAGTCCCAGGCTCTGGATGGTGTCGCGCAGGATCTCGTCTTCGGGCTGGCGGCCGTTGGGATACACGTAGTGAATCTTGTTGCGCGCCTTGATGCCAAAGATGGGCGGGCACGCGACGTAAACGTAGCCGGCGTCAATCAGCGGGCGCATGTACTTGTAAAAAAACGTCAGCAGCAGGATGCGGATGTGCGCACCGTCGACGTCTGCATCGGTCATGATGATGATCTTGTGGTAGCGCGCCTTGGTGATGTCAAAGTCGCCGCCGTCGCCGGCGCCCGTCGTGACGCCGCAGCCGATCGCGGTGATGAGTGACTGGATGGTGTCGCTCGAAAACGCACGATGATCGCCCACGCGCTCGACGTTCAAAATCTTGCCGCGCAGGGGTAGGATCGCCTGGATGTCTCGGCGACGGCCATCCTTGGCCGAGCCGCCTGCCGAGTCGCCCTCTACGATAAAGAGCTCAGTCAACTCGGCGTCGCGCACCGAACAGTCGGCGAGCTTGCCGGGCAGCGACGCCGTCTCGAGCAGGCTCTTGCGGCGGGTCGCCTCGCGCGCCTTGCGGGCGGCGTTGCGCGCCTTGCAGGCCTGTTGGGCCTTCTTGACGATCTCGCGAGCGGGCTTGGGATGCTCCTCGAGGTAATCGGCAAGCCCGTCGGTCACGATCTTGAGCGTCAGCGCGCGCATATAGGAGCTGCCGAGCTTGGCCTTGGTCTGGCCCTCAAACTGCGGATCGGGCAGTTTGACCGAGATAACGGCCGACAGGCCCTCGCGCACATCGTCGCCGGTCAGGTTGGCGTCTTTTTCCTTGAGCAGGTTCTGCTTGCGAGCGTAATCGTTAATCACGCGGGTGAGTGCGGTACGGAAGCCCTCGAGGTGCATGCCGCCCTCGGGGGTGTAGATGTCGTTGGCAAACGACATGACGTTCTCACCGTAGCCGCTATTCCACTGCAAGGACACCTCGACCTCGCCCATCTTGGTCACGGGCGCATCCGGATCCGATTTGCCCTCAATATAGATGGGTTCCTTAAAGGCCTCGGGGACATCCTTGCCCTCATTGAGGAACTTAACGAAGTCGATAATGCCGCCGGCGTAGCAAAACTCCTCCACATGGAGAGTCGCCTCGCGCTCGTCGGTCAGCACGATCTTGAGGTTCTTGTTGAGGAATGCCGTCTCCTGCAGACGGTTGTGCAGCGTGTCGAAATCGTAGATGCAGGTCTCGAAGATCTCGTCGTCGGGCCAGAAGCTGACAGTGGTACCCGTCGTCTCCGAAGTGCCCACGACCTCCATCTTCTTGACGGTCTTGCCGCGCGAAAACTCCATCTCGTAGATGTTGCCATCGCGGCATACCCGTACGACCACACGCTTGGACAGGGCGTTGACGACGGAGATGCCCACGCCGTGCAGGCCGCCCGAGACCTTGTAGGCCGAGTTATCGAACTTACCGCCGGCGTGCAGGATCGTCATGACGACCTCGAGCGTCGGGATCTTTTTGATGGGATGCTCGTCGACGGGGATACCGCGCCCGTTATCGACGACCGTGATGGAGTTGTCGGCGTGGACCGTCACCTGGATCTCGGTGCAGAAACCGGCCATGGCCTCGTCGACGGAGTTGTCAACGATCTCCCACACCAGGTGATGAAGACCGCTGGCGCTCGTCGAGCCAATGTACATGCCCGGGCGCTTACGAACGGCCTCGAGACCTTCGAGAATCTTAATCTCGCCGCCATCGTAATCGTTTTCGTTTGCCACACGTCCTCCTTCAGTTAAGAAAATGTGTACAGCCTTACTAGTTTATCGTAAAAAAATACCCTCGGGAACGAGGGTATTTGGCTCTACAAGGCCACCAGATGCGATTTAAGGCTCTTTTTTGCTCTGCACGCCCTTGGCCCACTCGGCACTGGCTCTCATGGCGTTCTCGAGGGCCTCGCGCAGCTTTTGGTCCTCGATGGGTGCCACTTGGCGCTCGATCTCGGCACGCTCGGCACCGCTGAGGTCGGCATGCGGAGCCGGCGGACGCTCGGCCACGGCCGGACGCAGGCGCTCTTTTGCAGCGGGCGGTGTGTGGCCGGGGGCGGTCGTCTTGAACACCAGGCCGTCGACGTGCGCGCCGGCGCGCTCCATGCGCGCACGGATAATCTCGCGCAAAAGCGTCATCTCCTGCGTCCATGAGGGCGAATCGAGGTACACCAGCAGTTCGTTGGACTCGGGCAGGTAGCGCAGGCCCGTCACATGGCGTCCCTCGCGCGTGCCCGAGCACACCGCATTCCAGGCGTGATAGACCGCACGAGATTCCTCTGCAGCCTCCATCTGCGCGCGGCGCTCAGGTGTCGCGGTCGCCAGGATGCGCTGACGCTCGGCATCCAAAAAGCCGCCAAAGGCAACCGTTCCGTTCTCGCGCTCGTAATTAGCACGTCTCACCCATGCTCACCACCTTGGCTCGATCAAGCAGGTCATCGGTAAAATACCCCAGATTGGTGGTGGTTATGACTGTCTGGATATCATCACCGATCAGCTGCAGAAAAGCGCCTCGACGCCCGGCGTCGAGTTCGCTCATCACGTCGTCCAAGAGCAGCAGCGGCGCGGTGCCCAGGATATCGCGCGCCACGGCCACTTCTGCCACCTTCCAGGCAAGCACCAGCGTTCGCTGCTGGCCCTGGCTGGCAAATGAACGGGCCGATCGGCCCGCGACGGAAAACTCAATCTCGTCGCGATGCGGACCCACGAGCGTCACGCCGCGGCGGATCTCCTCGTCGGCGCGCTCATCGAGCGCCGAGAGCATGCGCTCATACGCCCAGCCCCTGAGCTCGTCGCGATCCTCTGTGCGAGGCAAGTCGCCAAGCGTGGACACATAGGACACGCCGGCGGGCTCGCCGGATGCCACGCGGCCATAGGCGTCGCGCACATGGCCCGACAGCCGGTCGAGCAGAGCCAGACGATGCACGAGTAGGGCCGAACCGGCGCGGGCGAGCGATTCGTTCCAGGCGCCGAGCATCTCGCGGCAGCACCAGGTCTCCTTGAGCAGGGCATTGCGCTGGGTCACGCAGCGCCCGTAGGCACTAGCCAGATCGGCATAGCGCGCACTCAGCTGAACGCCAAAGTCATCGAGTGCGGTGCGGCGCACGCTGGCACCCCGCTTGACCATATCCAGGTGGTCCGGGCAAAACAAAACGCTCGGCAGTACCCCGCGCACGCCGGCCGCAGCGCAGCGCTTGCCGTTGCGGCTAAACGAACGCTTGCCGTCTTCCACGCTCAGCCCCATGTCCAGCACGCGCCCATCGCCTTCGAGCCTCAGCTCGACCTTGCATGAGCCCACGCCGTCGTGCACGAGCTCGGCTGCGGTCGGATGCCTAAACGAGGCGCCACTCGTCAGCAGCTGCAGCGCCTCTATGAGGTTGGTCTTTCCCGCCGCGTTGGGACCTGCGAGCACTGTCACGCCGTCGCTCAGAGCAAGGCGGTAACTGTCGAAGCTGCGATAGCGCGTAACGGAAAGATCGCGTGCGAACATGGTCATGGGTAGCGCTAGATGCGTACCGGCATGACCAGGTACAGGTAGTTGATCTTGTCGTAGGACTTGAAGATGCCAGCCTGCGAATAGCTCTTGAGCTCCAGCGTGATCTCCTTCTCCTTGGACAGGGCATTGAGGCAGCCAAAGATGTAGTGGTAGTTGAAGGCGATGGTGCCCGACTCGCCCTCGGCCTCGACATCGATCGTCTCCTGCGCCAGATCCTGATCGTTGGAAATGGAGGACAGGCCCATCTGGCCGTTCTCGACGTCAATCTCAAACTTGACAGCGGGGTTGGCGCTCGCGATAACGGCCACGCGCTTAAGGGCGGCGTTAAAGGCGGCCACGTCGATCTTGACGCTCGTCACGCACGAATCGGGGATGAGCTGCTTGTAATTGGGATAAACGCCCTCGATGCGGCGCGACACGTAGGTGGTGTTGCCGGCCTCAAAGACAACCTGGGTGTCGGTTGCGCCGATCATGATGGTCGCCTGGCTCGCCATGATGCTCAGTGCGTCGTTGAAGGCGTCGGCAGGCACGTTGAGCTCAAAGGAACCTTCGAGAGTCGAGGTCTCGACCTGCGTATCGCACACGGCCAGTCGGAAGGAATCGGTCGCGACCAGGCGCACGGTGTTGTTCTCAACCTTCATGTGCACGCCACCCAGGATGGGGCGGGCCTTGTCGGTCGAGGTGACGCGCCATACGCGGCTCACCATTTCGGACAGGATATCGGTCGGCAGCTCGACGGCGCTCTCGATGGCGTATGCCGGGAACTCGGGAAAGTCGTTGGCATCGAGCGTGTTGAGGCGAAAAGAGCTCTTCTCGCAGCCAATCAAAACCTGACGCTCGGACAGCTCAAAGGTGACCGGGGCATCGGGAAGGGTCTTGGTGATGTTGGAGAGCATCTTGCAGGGAATCACCATCTCGCCCTCCTCTTCGACATGAGCCGCAATGCGGTGACGAATCGAGATGGTGTAGTTGGAGGTCTGGAATTCCAAGATGCCGTCTTGTGCCTTAACGAGCACGCCCGACAGAATGGGAAGGGTGGATGCCGAAGCGACGCCTTTCATAACGACGCCGATGGCTTGCGTAAGCGAGCTCTGGCTGACGGTGAACTTCATCTTTTAATACCTTTCTATAGATATAAATATCTTAATAATAGTAATAGTACTGACGAAACTGTTGATTACTCCTAAAAGTGCAGGTCAGCCCTAAAAAGAGAATCGACAGGAACCTGTGTGCAACCGGGTATGTTTTCCACGTTCAAAACCTGCGCAAAACTTTTCATCACCGCGGCTCGAGTTTTCGACACCTTATAACCGTCGTTTCGACAAGTTTTCAACAGGTGTGTCCATTTACCTACGAGCGCAGTGTAATTTTATCGCGCAGCGACTTGAGGTCTTCGGTAACAGTCCGGTCTTCCTGAATCATCTTCTGAACCTTTTTATAGCTCGTGCTGACGGTCGAGTGGTTGCGGTTGCCAAACTCGGCGCCCACGGCCGTCGTCGTCATCTCGCACATCTCAATCGCCAGGTAGATAGCGATATGGCGCGCCTTGGCGATATTGGCGTTGCGGCGAGGCCCGATGAGTTCCTCGTGCGTCACACCGTATTGCTCCTCGATGACGGACTGGACCGTCTGCACATTGATCTTCTTGGCCGATGTGTCGAAGTACTGGTTGGCGATGGCGTCGATGTCGTCAAAGGTGAGCTCCCCGCCCTCGCGCTCGCGATCGCCCGCTTCGCCGGCACAACGCTCGCAAAAGCTCTCGAGCTCGCGGATGTTGGTGCCCGAGACCTCGGCCATGTGTTTAAAGTGCGCGTCGGTTAGATGCCCGCCGCCGCCCCCGTAGGCCGCCAGCAGCGAGTCGTTGCCTGCCTCGGGTGCGGCGGCGATCGTGTTCTCGTAATAACGCTGCAAAATTTTGTACTTCATCTCGTAGCTGGGCTCCGCCACCAGGCACAGCAGACCGGCATTAAAGCGACTGGTCAGGCGCTCGTCCATATTAAGGTCCTTGGGGGCGCGGTCGGCGGCGATCACGACCTTCTTGTTGTTACGGATAAATTCGTCCATCAACTGGAAGAAGTAATCCACGCTCGCGCGCTTGCCAATGATGTTCTGGATGTCATCGATGATAAGCACGTCGACGCCGTGGTACGCCTGCATAATGGGGGCGTTGCTCTTCTTTTGGCGGTCGAATTCCGTCATCAAGTCGTCCAGATATGCCTGCGAGTTGGCGTACTTCACCTTGATCTCGGGCGATTTCTCTGCCAGCTCATTTTTGATGGCGAGCAGCAGGTGCGTCTTGCCCAGGCCCGATTTGCCGTAGATGAACAGCGACGTGCAGGTACCGGGCGTGTCTGCAAGCATGGCGAATTTGAGCGCCGATCGGTAGGCAAGACTGTTCTCCGGTCCGAAGACGAAGTTTTCAAACGTGAATTTCGAATTCGCTGCGAGGGGTGCCCCGTCTGCGTTTTTCTCGACTGCCGCCGGGGCCGCCGCCGAAGGTGCTGTCGGCGTTGCGGACGAACTCGCGCTTTTCGCCGGTGGCCTGCCGTTCATTTGGGTCATCATGCGGCGGAAATCGTCGGCGGACAACGTGTTTTTGATTGCAATGCCCGATTCCTCGCCGGGTGTCGCCTCATGTGCGACGGGCATATGCGTGGCGGTCGGGATGGGCGAGGGGGCTGGCTCTGCCGCCGGTGCGACCGAAGCAGTCGGCTGCGGTGCCATGGTTTCACGGGAAACATCGTCGCGTCGAGGCTCGGGCGCCGGCGTTGCCGCTGCGGTGTCGGTCGCTACCGGGTGAGTGACCGGGGCCGTATTTGCCGAGGCACCTTGCGGTGCCACGATATTGAGCGCGATCGGCGCAAAGGCTATCTCTTCTAGGTACGCCTCGATGGTCGGTTGATGCTTTTTGAGCTGAGCGATGGCAAATCGTGAGGGGGCCTCAATCGTCAAGGTGTCCTCGGTTAAGCTCACGGCGCGCGATTGTCCCAGCATATTGATGAGGCGTGCATCTTGGCCGTCGCGCTGACAAAAGGCGATGGCATCCCCCAGGATGATGCTTGCTTCCTCGTCCACTGTTTCTCCCGTTCCTTAACTTTGGGCTCGCACGCGAGCGCTGCCTATCTCGGTCAGATGATATTTCTGGCCATGTTTGATTACCAAGCCGGCTTGTGCCAAGTCGTTGAGCGTTCGCGACCACGTGGGCGCTGAGTTTCCAAACGCTCGTGCCAGGTCGGTTGCGCCACACTCCTGGTTTTGAGCCAGATAGCCCAGTGCCGCTTCGCCGCGCTCGCTCACAAATACGTTTTGCTGCGGCTGTGCATAGTGATTCGCCGCATTAGGATACATCATTTGAGCTGCTGGTTGTTGAGAACTCTGCATGGGCAGCGGCTGCTGTTGAAAACTTTGAGGCCACTGTTGGTAAGGCTGCGGGGGCATCTGCTGGGCCCATGGGTTGTACTGCGCCTGGGGCATCTGTTGGTACGGCTGCTGGTATCCCAGCGGGTATTGCTGGGGGTATGCCTGCGCATATCCCGTTTGCGGCGCGTATTGAGCCGGATACCCTTGCGGGTTCGGTTGATAGGACATCTGCTGTGCGGCCGATGCGCCTGCCATCTGCTGTAAGGATCCCGCATCCTGGCCCATCGCTGGCCTTGCATCGGGTATGTTCTGCGGAATCGCGCCCGAGGGTGCCTGGGGCTCTTGCGTGGGGGCCATGCCAGGCTGCTGCATGGGGGCCATTTGCTGTTGCACCTGTTGCATCGTTGCGGGTTGCTGCGTGAAGGCGCCCGGCATGGGATGTGCCTGCTGCTCTGCTTCGGGTCGCACGGCTGCCCCGCGCCCGCCAGCACGCTCGATTTCCTGCACGCGCTTGGGGTTCAGACTTACCGTCACGACGGTGCCGTTGCCCATGTTGTCCTCGATGGAGACGGCGCCGCCGGCGTTTTCCAAGTACTCCTGTACCATGGGAAATCCGGCGCCGGTGCCGCGGATATACCGTTTCATCTTGCTGTTTGCGCTGGTTACGCCAAAGTCGAAGGCACGCTCTTTGTCGTCGATGCCCGGACCCTGATCGGCAAAGCGGATGGTGTCGCCGCCGTCGAGAATCGAGATGATGGGCTCTGCAAAATGCGCGTGGATAAAGTTTTCGACAATCTCGCGGATAACCATCAACGAGATGCGTCCTCCCTGCTCCTTCATGCACTGGTAGACGGTGTTGGTTGTCTCTTCCAGGTAGGTACGGACGTCTTGCGGTTCGATGACGATGACACGCGGTGTCGACAGCATGTCGTCGTAGACCGCGATGCGCGCTGCATACATGGCCTTCGGTGCTTGTGCGGTGACCTGCTCGCTCTCGTTGCGTTCTTCGCGCACGCCGGTGATGTGCTCGTTGTCGGGTGCCGGATCACCGGAATCGACCATGGTGTAGAAGTCGTCAGACATGCCGCTCGCAATCTTTCAAAAGGTTTTGAACAAATAGTAGCTCACCGCGCAATGTTTCTCATCTTTCGACAAGTTTTCAAAACCTGTCGAAAACTTTGGAAAACGGGCGAAAAGTTCTCAACATTTCCAACATGACCTGTTGAAAACTCGATGAAATTTCGTGAAAAGTTGCCTGCTGCCTCAAATGCCGGTTCTGCTTATGGGGGAACCGTGTACTCTTTGCAACCTTTCACCTTTGATTTCTTGACATTTGAACATTGATTTCCCTACAATCTTCAAGCTCACGTGTCTATATCTGCGTCCGCGCCCCCGCGGACACTCGAAATGCAGCAGGAGGAACTTAAGATGAAGCGTACGTATCAGCCTAATAAGCGTAAGCGTGCCAAGACCCATGGCTTCCGTGCCCGTATGGCCACTAAGGGTGGTCGTGCCGTGCTCGCCCGTCGTCGCGCCAAGGGCCGCAAGCGTCTCACTGTCTAGCAGCGATACACACATCTCGCATGAAGACTATTAAGTCTCGGCAAGATTTCGAGCATGTGTTCAGTCAGGGGCGTCGTTTCAATCACCCTCTGATTCGAATGACCATATGTGAATCGGTTGGCGAAGGCGACTCCGGAAGGGTCGCCTTCGTTGGTGCTAAACGACTCGGTTGTGCTGTCGTGCGCAACCGATCTAAGCGTGTGATGCGCGAGGCCGCCCGCAGCTGTGGATTTCCCGTTGCGGGTTATGACATCATCTTGTTCGCGACTCCCAAGACGAGGGTTTCCTCGCCGCAGGAGATGGACAAGGCATTGCGTTCGCTTATGAAACGCGCCGGCGTTGCCGGGGAGGAGCGATGAGCAATCACGTTTTGCGACGTGTTGCCATCGCTCCTATTCGCATATATCAACAGGTTATTTCGCCCTTATTGCCTGACGCCTGCATTTATTACCCAACGTGCTCACAATACGCTATCCAGGCGATTGAGAAGTACGGTGTTTTGAGAGGCTGCTGGCTTGCCGTGAGGCGCATCGCTCGCTGCAATCCCCTGCACGTCGGCGGTTATGACCCTGTGCCTTAGCGGGCACTCGCTATCGGAGGAAAACTTACATGTGGGATTGGATCGTTAACATCCTTTTCGAGCTGCTCAAGCTCATCCAGACCTTTGCGGTCGACTGGGGCCTGTCCATCATCATCCTGGTGGTCATCATCCGTCTGCTGCTGACGCCGCTTATGCTCAAGTCGACCAAGTCGACGGCTCGCATGCAGGTGCTGCAGCCCAAGATGCTCGAGATCCAGGAGCGCTACGCCGACGACCCCCAGCGTCAGGCCGAGGAGATGCAGAAGTTCTACAGCGAGAACAAGTTCAATCCGCTGGCCGGCTGCCTGCCGCTTCTGATTCAGATGCCCATCCTTATCGCCCTGTTCACGCTTCTGCGCAACCTGCCGCAGTACTTTAACGAGGGCACGTTCTCGTTCTTTAACATCCTGCCCGATCTGACCACCACGCCGAGCGCCTCTTTTGCCGATGGCTTTATGGTTGCGCTGCCTGCGCTGATCTGCCTGATCCTGTTTGCTGTCTTGACCCTGATTCCGCAGCTGTATATGTCCCGCAATCAGACTGGTCAGCAGGCCCAGAGCATGCGCATGATGGCTGTCGTCATGACCGTCATGATGCTTTGGATGGGCTGGAGCCTGCCCGTCGGCGTTCTGCTGTACTACGATGTGTCTTCTGCCTGGCAGGTTATCCAGCAGATCTTCGTGACGCAGAAGGTTATCGACAAGGCCAAGGCCGATGAGGAGGAGCGCCTCAAGAACGCTCCGCTGCAGGTCGAGGTTACCCGTCGCGAGAAGAAGCCGCGTCCGCACAAGAAGAAGTAGTCGGGATATCAATCTTATTTAGGTACCTAACTTTTGGAGTACGTTATGTCTGAAGAGATCATCGAGGATATGCTTGAGGAGGTTGCCCCGCAGATTGCGGGCGATTATCCCGAGATTACACAGCGCTACAAGGCCGGTGAAGAGCTGACCGATGGGGAGCTCGACACCATTGCCGATGTTGCGATTTCCATTCTGCGTTCCATCCTTTCGCACTTCGATGCCGCCAACTCTCCTATTGATGAGTACGAGGGCGACGAGGGCGAGCTGATTTTGGATGTTACCGCTCCTGATCTTGCTGTTCTCATTGGCCGTCATGGTCGTACCCTTGATGCTCTTCAGGTCATGTTCTCTTTGCTGGTGAGCCGCAAGCTTGGCTTTAGGTATCCGGTTGTGGTTGACGTTGAGGGCTACAAGAGCCGTCGTCAGGACAAGGTTGCCTCAATGGCTCAGTCGGCCGCCGAGCGTGCCATCCGTACCCATAAGAGTGTTTCGCTTCCGCCCATGAATGCCTATGAGCGCCGACTGGTTCATATTGCACTTCGTGGCAATGATGCTGTCGATACCCATTCTGAGGGTTCTGACCCTGATCGCCATGTGGTGATTGTTGCTCGATAATCTACTCGAGCTTATGCTAAGGGGGCGTGGTTTCCACGTCCCCTTTTTTTGTCAAAAGTTCTCGATACACTGATTTTTGTCAGAAAGGAGCTTCTGTTGTTTGTACTTACTGATCAGCAGACTGACGAGATGCTCAGCCGTCTAACTTCCTATTGCAAAGAGTATTCCTTGAGCGTAACTGATGCTGAGCTGAGGAAATGTATCCAGCATTTGGATTTGGTTCTGGAAACAAATAAGACAACCAATCTCACTCGTATTCTTAACGTTGAAGATGCTGCGGTACTTCATATCCTCGACTCACTTGTTTTGCTTCCTTATGTCAATAAGGCTCCTGATGGAGCTTTGCTCGATATGGGAACAGGCGCAGGCTTCCCTGGTATTCCATTAACGATAACCACGCATCGTAAAGCTACTTATATTGACTCTGTTGGCAAAAAGGTTGATGCTGTCAATTCTTTTGTTCATGCTCTCGGATTGAAATATGGCCATGCAGTCCATGATCGTCTTGAAGAATATGCTCGAAGCCATAAGAAGCAGTTCTCTGTTGTAACTGCCCGCGCACTGGCCCCTCTACCGATTCTTGTTGAGTATGCGGCTCCGTATCTGAAGGATGGAGGGCTATTTGTTATAACCAAGGGCAATCCTTCGGATGAGGAGCTTGCTTCCGGCATGTCAGCAGCTAAGATTTGCGGCTTCACTTTGCTTCTGAATGACGCAATTGATTTGCCTGAAGGCTTGGGTCACAGGGAGTTCATTGTTCTTAAGAAGAGTCATCCAGCATCCGTCTCATTGCCTCGTGCAAATGGCGTGGCAAAGAAGAATCCGCTTGCCTAGATGTTTCACGTGAAACATAATGGATACTAACAACTTGCAGTGTTTCACGTGAAATATGGCGGTTGATATCGATTCGGAATGTTTCACGTGAAACATCCTCCGTTTGACAGCTTTAATACACACCAGGAGGGACCGTGGGATTTCGCGACGTTAAGCGTTCTAAGAGCGCAAAAGACACGCGTATCATTGCAATCATCAATCAAAAAGGCGGCGTCGGTAAGTCAACGACGGCTGTAAACCTTGCAGCAGCACTGGGTGAGCAGGGTCGTAAGACACTGATTGTCGATTTTGATCCGCAGGGAAACAGCACCAGTGGATTCGGAATTGAAAAAGAAGACCTTGATCACTGCATCTATGATGCATTGTTGAATGATGTGCCGGCAGAATCGCTTGTTCTTGATACAAATTGCAAAAAGGTATTCGTAATTCCGGCTACAATTCAGCTTGCAGGCGCGGAAATTGAGCTCGTAAGCGCAATCGCTCGTGAAACCCGCCTTAAAGATTTGCTTGAGCCGATTCAGGACGAGTTCGATTTCATTTTCATTGACTGTCCTCCTTCGCTCGGCCTGCTTACTATCAATGCCTTGACTGCAGCAGATAGCGTTTTGATTCCGATCCAGTGTGAGTATTACGCACTCGAGGGCGTTACGAAGCTGCTTGAGTCAATGAAGATGGTCAAATCACGTCTGAACAAGGGCTTAGACACCTACGGTGTGCTTATGACCATGTATGACTCGCGTACTTCTCTATCGAATCAGGTTGTTGAGGAGGTTCAATCGTACTTTGGTGATAAGGCGTTTAAGACGCTGATTCCCCGTACGGTTAAAATCTCAGAAGCTCCGTCTTTTGGAGAACCGGTAATTACCTATGCACCTCAAAATAAAGGTGCAAAAGCTTATATGAACCTTGCAAAAGAGGTGATCAAGCGTGCCTAGTGTAAAGAAACGTGGCGGATTGGGACGTGGACTCAATGCTTTGGTCTCAGAGGCCGAGTATGAGACCGGTGGTTCGGCTGTGTCGGCTTCAAATGCCGCATCTGAAACAAAGCTACCTATTGAGGATATTGTTCCCAACCCTAATCAGCCGCGAATTCACTTTAACGAAACTGAACTTCGCGAGTTGAGCGAGTCAATCCAAGAACATGGCGTTTTGCAGCCGCTATTGGTTCGCAAGCGTGGAAACGGCTATGAGATCATCGCTGGCGAGCGTCGTTACCAGGCGTCAAAGCTTGCTGGTCTTGAGGAACTGCCTGTCATCATTAAAGACGTTAATGATGAAGAGATGCTGGCACTTGCTCTTATCGAAAATCTTCAGCGTTCTGATCTGAATCCCGTCGAAGAGGCTAAGGGCTATCGACAGCTCATCGATGCCAGCGGTATGACCCAGGAGGCATTGTCGAAGGCAGTAAGCAAGTCACGCTCTGCAATTACAAACTCGCTGCGTCTTCTCGATCTCCCCGAAATAGTTCAGCAGATGATTTTTGAGGGCAAACTTACTGCTGGTCATGCACGTGCGATTCTTGCAGTTCCCTATGAGGATGCACGAATTCGACTTGCAGAGAAAGTTGTTGCGGAGGGCCTTTCCGTAAGAGCGACAGAAAATCTTGCTCCGTTGTTTTCTGCCGGAGAGACACCTAAGACGCCTAGGCCTGCAACGCCTCAGTCTTTTAAAAAGGCTGCTCGTGTGCTTCGTCAGGTATTTAATACCAACGTGCGTGTTAAGAGCTCGCGTGGAAAGAATAAGATTGAGATTGAGTTTAAAGACGAGGAAGAGCTCTCTCGTATTCTTGGCGAAATGATTCAGTTTGATCAAGGAGGCCAAGATGAGGAATAGGATTTTAACTGCGATTGCATTGGCGACGACTGTCGCGGCTGGTGCCTTTGCTGGCTATAAGATCGCGACAGACGATGAACTTCGAGGTCGTTTGCTTCGTAGTGCGCAAGATATTGTCGATACATCCAAGAAGAAAATGGATGTTATGACAGAAGATGTTGCCATGCGTACGGCTCAGGTAACGAAGAATCCCAAGATTAATCAAGGTTGGGTTAGTAACCAATGGGAAAATGTAGGCTATTAGGTACCTAATAATTACTTAGCATATTTTGAGGGGTCCTTGTCTGATTCACGAGGCAAGGACCCCTTATTTTGGCCGTAAAAAATGGGACAGGTAGCAGCTGATTCAAAATTAAGGTCAATAAATAAAACGGCCCCGGTTGCATCTCCTGTAACCGGGGCCGTTCGATGTTTCACATGAAACGTTTTGGGGTGCGACTCCCCTATGCGTTCTTCTGAACTTTGAAGCGCTGCTTCAGCTGTCCGCAAGCGGCGTCAATATCGTTACCACGGGAGTTACGAATCGTGGTCTCGATGCCACGGGACTCAAGACGACGCTGAAGATCCTCAACCTTATGAATCGGGGACGGCTTGAGCGGGCTGCCCTCGATGTCGTTAAGCTGAATCAGGTTAACGTGGCACAACGTTCCCTCGCAGAAGTCGCAGAGCGCCTGCATCTCGGGATTCGTATCGTTGACGCCTTCGATCATGGCATACTCATAGGTCGGGCGGCGGCCAGTCTTCTCGGTGTAGAGTTGAAGCGCCTCGTGAAGGCGAAGTAGCGTGTACTTCTTAACACCGGGCATAAGCTTATTGCGTGTCGACTGGATGGCGGAATGCAGGGAAACGGCAAGCGTGAACTGCTCGGGGATGTCGGCAAATTTGCGAATACCGGGAATAACGCCGCTGGTAGAGACGGTGAGGTGACGAGCACCGATACCGATGCCATCGGGGTCGTTGAGGATTCGCAACGCCTTGAGAACCTCGTCGTAGTTGGCAAACGGCTCGCCCTGGCCCATGAAGACAACGCTCGTGACGCGCTCGCCAAAGTCGTTGGATACATGAAGTACCTGGTCGACGATCTCTTGAGCGGTCAGAGAGCGCTTGAGGCCGTTGAGACCGGTAGCGCAAAAGGCGCAGCCCATGCCACAGCCAGCCTGGGTGGAAACGCAGACGGAAAGCTTGTTACGACGGGGCATACCGACAGTCTCGACGGAAACGCCGTCGTGGTACTCGAGCAGATACTTGCGAGAGCCATCTTTGGAAACCTGCTTGGTTAGTTCAGTCGGCGTGTCAAAGGCAAAAGCCTCTTTAAGCTGCTCGCGGAAAGCCTTGGGAAGGTTGGTCATATCGTCAAACGAACAAACGTTCTTCTCAAAGACCCATTCGATGAGCTGCTTCGCGCGGAAGGCTGGCTGGCCAAGTTCGGCCACGAGCTCGCGAATATCGTTTTGGCTCAAGTCGCGAATGTCCTGAGATTTAGTCCTGGGATTCATGGAAGCCTTTCGATTTTGGGGAAACGTAGAGGGTATCGCTACAATATGGTATCAGCTGCAGAAATTATAGAGGAGGAGTCTGCCCATGCCGGGTAAAAGCCTAGAGAACATGCACGTAGCGGTCTTGGCGGGCGGTCATTCCGCCGAGCGCGAGATCTCGCTCAATTCGGGAAAGAACGTTGTGGTGGCACTGAAGGAAGCCGGCTACACCTCGGTGGAGCTGCTCGACACGGCCGCTGATGATTTTATGGTAACCATGGCGACCGGCGGCTTTGACGTGGCGTTTATCGCCATGCACGGTGCCGGCGGCGAGGATGGCGCCATGCAGGGTGCCATGGAGACCCTGGGTATCCCCTACACGGCCTCGGGCGTGCTTGCCAGCGCCTGCGGTGCCGACAAGGAGGTCTCTAAGCTCTTATACGCCAAGGCGGGCATCCCCATTGCCCCCGGCCTTGCGCTCGAGGTGGGCGATGAAGTCGATATCGATCATATCGTCGAGGTCTGTGGCGAGCGCTGCTTTGTGAAGCCGGCCGTCAACGGTTCCAGCTATGGCATTTCCCTGGTCCATGAGCCCTCCGAGCTGCCCGCGGCAATTGCCAAGGCGTTTGAGTACGGCGACAAAGTGCTGGTCGAGAAGTGCATCGAGGGTACCGAGATCACCGTCGGCGTGTACGGCGAGGACGACGTGCGCGCCCTGCCGATTGTCGAGATTCGCAAGCCCGAGGACTGTGAGTTCTACGATCTGGACGTGAAGTATGTCGACCCTACGGACATCCATCGTATTCCGGCGCAGATTTCACCCGAGAATTACGCTCGCGCTCAGGAGCTTGCCTGTGCTGCTCACAAGGCCCTCGGTTGCCTGGGCATCTCGCGCAGCGATTTTATCGTGAGCGAGGACGGCCCCGTCATCCTCGAGACCAACACCATTCCCGGCATGACCGATACGTCGCTGTATCCGGATGAGATTCGCCACACAGACGACATGACGTTCCCGCAGGTCTGTGACAGCCTGATCCGTATGGGCCTTCGTCGAGCGGGCATTGCATGCTAATCGAGGACGCGGTTTCGTCAGGAACGCCGCAGTTTGTCATCGACTCCTATGCCACGCTTGCCGAACGCGCCAAAACGCAGTCCTTCGGCCTTATCGAGGAAGATGTGATTGTCCTCGATACCGAGACCACAGGTCTTTCGGTGCAGGACAACGAGCTGATCGAGATCTCGGCGGCCCGTCTTTCGGGCCGCGAGATCGTCGACCGCTTCGATACCTTCGTGCATCCCAAGCAGCTAATTCCCGCCGAGATTACCGAGCTCACGAGCATTACAAATGCCGATGTGGCAGATGCCCCGTCGGCCGCTGAGGCCGTCGCCGCTCTCGCCGATTTTGTCGGTGGTTGCCCGGTGATCGCACATAACGCCACGTTCGATCGCTCGTTTATCGAGTCGGTCAAAGGCGGCGTCAACGTGAGCGATATCTGGATCGATTCGCTGGCGCTGTCGCGCATCGCGCTTCCGCGCCTGGCCTCGCACAAGCTGTCTTTTATGGCCGATCTGTTTGGCTGTGACTCGGTATCACACCGTGCCAATGCCGACGTCGACGCCCTGTGTGGCGTATGGCGTGTGTTGCTCGTGGCGCTCACCGACTTGCCCCAGGGCCTCATGGCGCGCCTAGCCGACATGCATCCGGATGTGCCTTGGTCCTATCGTCCTATCTTCTCATTCTTGGCGGGGCAGAACCCCGGTTCCATCTTCTCTCTCAGCGCCGCCCGCGCCGACGTACTCAAGGCCGATCGGGCCGATGATCGCGTTGATGCGGACGAGCTACCGGTCCTTAAGATGCCGAGCCGCGAGGAAATCGAGGCGGACTATGCCCCGGGCGGTCTGGTTAATCGCATGTACCCCACGTACGAGCCGCGCGATGAGCAGATCGCAATGGCGCTCGAGGTCCGTGACGCACTCGTTACGGGAACGCATCGCGTGATTGAGGCGGGCACAGGCGTCGGCAAATCGATGGCTTACCTGGTGCCTTTTGCCGAGGCCGCACGCCGCAACAACATCACGGTTGGTATCGCGACTAAATCGAATAATCTTGCGGACCAGCTCATGTATCATGAGCTGCCCAAACTTGCCGAGCAGCTGGACGGAGGCCTATCGTTTTGCGCCCTCAAGGGCTATGACCACTATCCATGCTTGCGCAAACTTGAGCGCATGAGCCGCGGCCAAGTCGAAATTACGACCAAGCGTGATCCTGCCGACACGCTTACGGCAGTCGCGGTCATCATGGCGTACGTGTGTCAGTCGGCTGATGGCGACCTCGACTCGCTCGGTATTCGCTGGCGCAGCGTCAACCGTCCCGACTTTACGACGGCGTCGCGCGAGTGCGCCCGCCGTCTATGCCCGTTTTTCCCCGATAAATGCCTGGTCCACGGCGCCCGCCGTCGCGCGGCGCATGCCGATGTGGTGGTCACCAACCATTCCCTGCTGTTCCGCAACGTTGCGGCCGAGGGCAGAATCTTGCCTCCGATTCGTCACTGGGTGATCGATGAGGCCCACTCCATCGAGCGCGAGGCACGCCGTCAATGGGCGCGCGTGGTGTCGGCGGATGAATCGCGCGTTCTGTTTGAGCGCCTGGGTGGCTCGAGCACCGGTGCGCTGAGCCAGGTTTCCCGCGATTTGGCAACCTCGGAGGGCTCTACGCTCTACCTGGGTCTTACCGCCAAGGCGACGTCGACGGTTGCGCGCGCGAGCATGGCGATTGCCGATGTGTTCGACGGCATTCGCGAGCTCGGCCGCCGTGCGCGCGGGGGCTATGACAATGCGAACCTATGGATTGGCCCCGAGCTGCGCGAATCTGACGACTGGCATGATTTCTTACAATCGGCCTACACTGCCATCGACGCATTGGAGCAAGCGGACAAGAGCGTCGACGCGCTGGTACAAGCCGTCGCCGCCGACAAGCCCGAGGTTGTTGTCGACCTGGGTGATATCTCGCGCCGCCTGCATGAGCTGGTCGAGAACCTCAAGCTCATCATTGACGGTACCGACGAACACTACGTGTACTCGTTGCAAGTCAATCGCAGGCTGCGTGCCGGGGGCGAGTCGATGACTGCGGAGCGCATCGATATTGGCGAGGCCTTGGCAACCGAGTGGCTGCCCGAGGTCCACACGGCTATCTTCGCATCGGCGACCATGACGGTTTCCAAGAGCTTTGAGCACTTTAACCACGCCGTCGGCCTCGATCGCATCGGCGCCTCGACATCATCGTCGCTGCACTTGGATTCGAGCTACGACTTCGATTCGAATATGGCTGTAGTCGTTGCGGGCGATATCCCCGATCCGCGCGATCGTGAGAGCTATCTTTCGGCGCTCGAGCGTGTGCTGGTCGACGCTCATCTTGCCATGGGCGGCTCGGTGCTCACACTGTTCACCAACAGGCGTGACATGGAGGAGCTGTACGCTCGCGTCGAGCCCAAGATGGCTCGTGCGGGTCTGGAACTCAACTGCCAGCAGCGCAACTCGTCTCCTCGCCGTCTGCGCGATCGCTTCATCAACGAACCGACCTCGTCGCTCTTTGCGCTTAAGGCCTTTTGGGAAGGGTTTGACGCCAGCGGCGAGACGCTGCGCTGCGTCATCATCCCCAAGCTGCCGTTCTCGAGTCCTACAGACCCGCTCTCATGCGAGCGCAATCTGCGCGAAGACCGCGCTTGGGCGCGCTATTCGCTGCCCGAGGCCGTGCTCGAGGTCAAGCAGGCAGCCGGTCGCCTCATTCGCTCATCGACCGATTGTGGCGTACTTATCTTGGCCGACCCGCGCCTGGTGACGAAGGGCTACGGCAAGAAATTCTTAACGTCGCTGCCTACGAGTTCCTATCAGCGCATCGAGTCGGCACAAATCGGGCACTATCTACAGCTGTGGCGCGCCCGCCACGAGCGGCGCCACTAAAGCGGACAGACGAGGGATTTTGCCATATCGCGCAGACGCTCTGACAGGGCGGGGTCATCCAAGATGCGGATGGCCCCGCCCGCTGCGATTACCTGGCTAAACAGCCAGCACTCGGAGCCGTAGCGCACGTTCACTGTTGAGCTGTCTGCCCCATTGGGTTCAATCGACATAATGCCGGGCCAGTCTAGGCGCTCTGCCAAGGCGCGCGGCATGAGAAGCTTCGCGCTCCGCTCCGCCTGGGCGAGGGAGTCGTGGAGGGTCGCGGGCTCCGGTGCGTGGCGCACGACGGAGTCGTCGGTCAAGACCAGGCTCTCGATTTTATCCATACGATAGGTACGCTGTTCGTCGACCGCGACATCCCAGGCAATCAGATACGTTTGGTCGCCGTTTGTTGTGATGCGCGAGGGGTCGACCAAACGCTCGCGCGCTTGTGTGTCATCCATCGAGCGATACGAGATGCGGCAGCGAACGCCGTCCCGAATGGCGCAGCTCAGCTGCTGCCAGTGCGATCCGTGGGCGACGGTGTCAAAGACGCGTTGGTTGTAGCCGAGCTCTTTGGGAAGAAGGGCGCGCCGTATTCGAGCCGCCGCTTGGGGTTCGATCCCCAATGATTCAAGTTCATGGTTGAGCACGGCGCCCTCGGCGGCACTCAGGCGCAGCGGTAGCACGCGCCCTGCGTCACCGGTGAGGACCACGCACTCGCCGCGGCGTTCGCAGATAATACGTGCTCCCGATTCTCGGTCCGCAAGCGTCGAGACGATCTCGAGAATCTCGTCGAGCGATGCCCCCGTGATATCAAAGCGGCTGCAAAGCTCGTCTCGTGTCATGCCATTCTCGCCGGCGGCGTAGAGGGCCTCCATGATGTCGATGGCGCGCGAGAGTCTTTGCTCGCTGGTGAGTTTACGCACGGGCATGCTCGTGCACCGTCCTTTCGATGAGGTTATTCCACGCCTGCCTGAGAGAATCGGGGGCGACGGGCCTCATGCCATCCATGGCATGGGCCATGCAAAATGAGGCTGCGGCTTCAAGGTCGCGCACGTTAACGGTCCAGGTCCACTCTGCTTCGGTGCGCGTGAGTTCGCCTCGTCCGCGTGTGAGACCGCTGACCATATCGGCCTGCGCCTCACGCGCGAACGAGAACGTAGCCGCAACGGGTGGACGGTCGGCAAAATCGAACTCAAAGAATAAGTAATCGTTGAGGTTGAAATCCGCAGGAATGGTGTAGGCTTTCGAAGGTCTCCAGGCGCGAATGATGCGGTCACAGCGGAATGTTCTGATATTGTCGGTGGCATTGTCGAGGCCGCAGAAGTATGCCGTACCCTCGCGCTCGAACATGCCGTAGACGCAAACGGTCCGCTCGCGTTGTTCGCCGCGCCCGTTTTGGTACAAAAAGCGCAGCGCACAGCGCTCGGCAAAGGCGCTCCATACCGCATCGACGGCGGGAGAGCGGCGGATCGGTGCCTCTCCTGTCGTCGACATGCCGGTGAGGTAGGCAATCTTGGAGCGAATGTCGGCAAGCGGCGCGGCAAAGGCGGATGAGCCTGCCGCGAGTGTCTGGTCGATGGCATTGAGCAGGATGTCGGCATCGTCTGCGGTGATGAGACCGCCCGCGGCAAACGTATGCTCGCGGTCGATCGTCCACGCGCTCTCCTCGGTTTCCTGTGCTCCGGCAGCACGAACCTCCCTGATAACGATGCCGCGTTCGAGCAGCTTGTCGCGATCGCGGCGGAACTTGCGTTTGTCCGAGTCGATATTGCCCGAGCCGTATCCCAAATCGGAATCCAGGACGATCTGCTCGGTCGTCAACGGTTCGGGAGAACTGTTGAGTACAAAGAAAAGGTTGAGGATGCGCTGAGCCGTTTTATCGAAACCGGGCTCGGGTGCCCCCTTTTTAATTGTCGCGGTCGCGTCGCTTGCCGTCATAGAATCCTCGCATGAGAAGGTCGTTTGATGCCATGATTTTAGTCCGATATGGAGATTAGGCTATATCCTTGTCCGCTCGCGGCGTTAAGATGGCCCGAATTCGGTCGTTTGCGCTCGCTCGGGGTATACTTTCGACTATATACGGTTCTAATGTGCATGCATTGGGCCTATTTGTCGGATTATGGATGTGGAGCGCACATGGCGAACACCCAGAACTATATTAACCACCTGCTGCAGAACACCGGCATTACGCCGGCGTGCAGTGAAGAAGAGCGCCTGGCTGCCGAGGATATCGCTCAGATTTTCCGCAACCACGGCTTTGACCCCGAGGTGCAGGAATTTAATGCTCCCGCGCCCAGCAGGTTGGCGTTTGCTGTTACCGGTATTCTGGCGTTTGCCGGCGCCCTGCTGATGGGCATCGACGGCGGTATCGGCTTGGTCGGCACCTTGCTGGCCATTGTCGGCGCCGTGCTCTACGTGCTCGAGCGCACGGGGCATCCCGTGGTTTCGCGCCTGGGAAAGACCGGTGTGAGCCAAAATGTCATCGCCTATCACAAGGCCTCGGGCCCGCTTGCGTCTCCGCGCAACCGCCCGGTCGTCGTGGTGGCCCACTATGATTCCCCCCGTGCCGAGCTCCTTGCTCGCGAGCCCTACGCTCCGTATCGCGCGCTCATCGCTAAGCTCCTGCCTGTCGCCACGATCGCGCCCGCGGCTGTCGCCATCCTGCGTATCCTGCCGCTCCCCGGCGTGCTCAAGGTGCTGCTGTGGGTTGTCGCGATTTTGGCCTCCCTTGTGGCACTGGCCAATGCCGCCAATATCATCTCCAACCGTTTTGTGCTTCCCTACACGTCTGGCGCGGTGTGCAACAAGTCCTCTGTTGCCGCCATGCTCGGTGTCATGGACAACGTTGCCCCCTATCAGGGCGAAAACGAGTTCCCCGACGACATTCCGTTCGATACCTATTTTGGCGAGCAGAAGCGTCGCGCCGAGGAAATGGCGCGCGCGGCGGCCGAGTATGCCGCGGCCCAGCAGCAAAACGACTACGGCAACACCATTGAATATGAGGAACCTTCCTACGACGAGGACGAGTTTGGCCAGCCGGTGGCGTCTGTCGACGCACCCGAGCAGGACGAGGCTTTTGATGGACAGATCGATGGTTTTGAGGGTGCCTCTGCCGACGAGACGCTGATCGGCGTTATCGCGCCCGAGGCTCAAGACCAGACCGCCCAGGCCGAAGTGCCCACCGAGGAAACGTCCGCCGACGAGCCGGCGGAGGAGCCCGCGGTGGTCGAAGCCGCTGAGCCCAAGCCCAAGCTCTATCGCAATGCCGCCGGCAATATCCGCTTTGGTTCGGATGCCATCCGTGCGCTCGGCATGCTTTCCGAGTCCTGCGCGCTCGATTACGAAGAGGGCGAGGAGCCGACGTTTGAGCCGGAGCCTGCTCCCGTTGCACAGGAGCCTGCGCCCGCGGCCAATACGGCTGTTGCTCCCGCCGAGCCGGTCGCTGCCCCTGTTGCTGCCGCGGAGTCTGACGCAAAGCCCGCGCTCGATTCTGCAGCCGGTCTGGATATTCTGGCGCCTGCCGCTCCGGCACAGGTTGAAGCCGAGACCGCCGACGAAGACTATGACGAGTACCCGCAGCGCGTGTCCTATGAGAGTGACACCGATTTCTCGGCCGAGCTTCCCTCGACAACGCCCCATGCCGATATCGCTTCCGCGTTCTCCTCGATTGGTGCCAGCGCTTCTAGCTTCTTTAAGGGCGCCCTTGCGAAGGGCAAGAAGTTCGTCGACGACTTTGAGGAAAAGCGCGCCGCTGCCCGCGAGGCCGCCGAGCGGGAGGCCATCGCCCAGCAGCAGGCCGCCGAGGCCGAGCGTGAGCGTGCGGCACAGGAGTTCGAGCAGAGTGAGGCCGGGCAGCCGAAGCCTGTCGATGTCGCCGACGCCACGACGTCCTTCGAGGCTCCGCAGCCGACATCCGCAGACGTTGCCGAGGCTACGACGTCCTTTGAGGCGCAGCAGCCGGTCGATGGCACCATGTCATTCGATGCCACGATGACGTTTGAGAAGCAGGGCACCGCAATTGCCGAGCCCCTTCCCATCTCCGATGATGCCCAGGATGCCGCCGATGATTCGGTTGTCGACGAGGCCGATTCCGTTGAGGCCAGCGCACCCGAGCAGGCCGAGGCTCCTGCTATGGAGCAGGAGTCCCCTGCGATCGACGAGGCTCCCAAGACGGATGAGTCCAGGCCTTATTCTACGCAGATCTTTACCATGCCCGCGCCGAGCGACCCCGGTGCCACGGTGGCCAATGTCGCTCCCACGCAGGACGAGACAGTTGACTCCCTCATGGCGCAGATTTCGTCTCAGGTGCCTCCGCGCCAGCAAATGAATATCCCCGATCCGGCTTCCGCGCCTGCGCCCTCTTCGTCGCCGCTGGCCTCGGTCCCCGATCCGTCGCTGCCTTCGATGCAACAGGCCAACGTCGCATCCCGCACGTCGCTGTTCGATCTTCCCGATCCTTCGGCACAGACAAATGATCCCTTTGCGACGGCGCAGGGCCCCGAGCCCACGTCGGCACCGGTCGCGGCCCCCATGCCCATCTCCTCGGGCGCACAGCCGCTCGAGACCATCTCGGCTCCTGCTTCGACGGGCGCCAAGCCGCAGAAGCGTGGCCTGGGTGGCTTGTTCGGTCGCAAAAAGAAGAACGAGCAGGACAGCATGAGCGACTGGCTGGGCGTCGAGGACGATTACGATGCCAAGAAGTCTGGCCGCGGCATTGGCTCGTGGGATAACTTCGAGGATGACGACGACGGTTGGAAGGGCGGCGCCACCTCTTCCGATGGTGCTTCTGCCGAGGATATGCTCTCGGCCGTTGCCTCCATGGGTGACGATGAGCTGCTCGGCCACGATATCTGGTTCGTCGCAACGGGCGCGTCCGATTGCGACGGCGCCGGCATGAGGGCGTTTTTGGCCTCGCATCGTGACAAGCTCCGCGGTGTGTTCTTCATCAACCTCGAGTCTATCGGTGCCGGCAGGCTTTCGGTGGTAACGGTCGAGGGCGAGCAGCAGCTGTTTAAGGGCGATCGCCGCATCATGAACCTTGTCAGCAAGGTGTGTAAGTCGTTCCACGTCGATTGCGGCGCGTTCGAGATGCCCTATGCAAAAACCGATGCATCCGCAGCGCTCGAGGCGAGCCGTCGCGCCCTTACGATCGCCGGTGTGGACGGCCCGCGCCTTGCCTGCGCTCGCACCGAGGATGACCTGCCGTACAACGTCAATCCGACCAATATCGCTACGGTGTCCGAGGTCGTGACCGAGGTCATTCGTCGTTCGTAGACAGACCCGCTAAGGAGTCAGCGTGTTTTCGTACATCAAGCGCCATTGGCCCATCTATCTGATTTTGACCCTGATCGCTATCGCATTGGGTTTTGGGGCCGCGTATGTCGTTGGCGTTAAGGGCTCGACGCCCGAGACGACAATGAACGAAGAGGTGGAGCAAGAGCAAAGTTTGGGTGCCGACGGTATTTCCGAGTCTGATCAGGCAGCCATCGATGGCGGTTCGTCATCTGCTGAATAGCCGATTCATCGTTTATGCCCAAGGCGGGCGAGCCGGGAGACTGGCTCGCCCGCTTTTTTATCGTGCTAACGCTTCTTTGCGGCTGACCTAAGGCGTGCGAACCATATGGCTGCAGCGCCCGAGGTCAGAAGCGCGGTGATGCATGCGGCGACGGGAACAGATCCCGTTGCCGGCAGGTTCTGAGGCAGGGCGCATCGTTGGATGACGCGGTCCTCATCATGCGCCTCGAGTTTATCGCCACCGCCGTTGCGGCAAAGATCGACGCGCGCGCTGTTGGCAAGTGCGGTTTGGGGCGTATAGGACGACGTTGCCTGCATGTGCACGACTACGCCTCGGGCATCCGAGTTAAGGGCCGCCTTGGCATCGTCGAGATCGTCGTGTTCGTCTTTAAGGTCATCCCGGGTCCAAGAGCCCGCCTCGCTTCTGGTTGTAAAGTCGGCGGCTACCGCACCGTATTCAAAACGGATGCCCGTGATGACGGAGTCGTCCGTAAGATCAATCTCTTTCGTATCGAGCGTGACGGACTTGTCCGTCGGGATATCTGCTTTCCATAGGTGCCACCCGTCGTAATCGACGAGACGCACATCGTCGCCCAGCAGCTTTGTAACCTCTTCCGTTTCGAGCCAAGGATTGCGATGCCCGTCGTCAAGCGTTGCATTGACCTGCTTGCCCGTATCGCTTGTTCCTGCCGGAGACGTTCGATACCACACGTTGCACAGCCCGTTTAGATCACCGACCGCAATAGGGGTTTCAACGGCAACAAGTTTCGCTGCGCCATCTTTGGCACACTCAAGGTCGTCGGTGATGGTCAGCTCGTCGACCCAGGTGCTCGACTCATTTTTGGCGTCGATGGTATAGGAGAAGGCCCCTTGCGTATTGGCCCGTGCTTTGGCTCGGTTTTTTCCGTCGCCGTTGGCAACAAGTTTGCTTATGACTGGCTGTGTAATCTCTTGGCGCTTATCGACGCCCCATTACAGTCTGAAATAGGCCATCGATAAATTTCGATGGCGAGCATTCGGCGCATTGCCTACGATACGGGCAA
>NZ_JBDMSK010000020.1:0-33676 GCF_039758815.1 Collinsella aerofaciens
TATTACGAGCTCCTGTGCGAATTGGAGAGAGCGCTCCCGCAAACTGCCTCTTGACAACTTATAGGAGCGTCGGTTTTAATTTCATAATCTTTGTCATGGTCGAGGGTGTGGTAGCAAACGTAGTAGATAGGCCCATTTTGTGGCATACGACCCATACAAGCCCAATCTCGAAGGCTAAAGAGAGCCTCTCATCCACGCCTGTGAGCGAAAACCAAATAGAATGAAAGGCAAATGGAAAGCCCGTTTGACGGGACAAACGCCGGGCCACATAATGGTTGTCCGGCGTTTGCCCAGATAAAACCTGCCAAAATAAACCTGTCCCTTTTTGGCAGGTTACTCGGCGCTCTTGAGGGCGCCGACCATGTCGATCTTGTTGAGGGTACGGTTGGTGGCGAGGTTGACGATAAACGTAAAGCCAAAGGCCAGAAGCACGGATAGCACGTAGCTCAGCGGCTCGACCTCAACATCAAAATACAGCGACGGCATCTGCAAAATGTACGTAAAACTCTCGGCCAGCAAGCCGCCCAGCGGCACGCCCAGCGCAGCGCCGATCGCCGTGAGGATCAACGTCTCCTTGTTGACGTAGTGGTGCACCTCGCCACGGCGGAAGCCCAGCACCTTGATGGCCGCCAGCTCGCGTTCGCGCTCGGAGATATTCGTGTTGGACAGCGTAAACACCACCACAAACGACAGGCACGCCGCCATAAAGGTCACGAGCACCACGACCGAATTGATAATCGTAAAGTTCGCCTCATAGTTTTCCCAATGCTCGGCCGTACTCGAAATCGTAAGCCAACCGTCACTCTTAAGATTCTTGCTAAACGCAATCTGGTCGGCCGACGAACCCTTAAGCAGCACAAAGACGCCGTTAAGGCGTGCACTTCGACCGAACGCGCGCTCATAGGTGCCCTGCGTCATGTAAAGCGTGTTGCCCAGATAGTTGAGCGAGATGTCGCTGACTTTGACCTTGGCAACATTGAGCGACGAATCCTGGACGTGTGCCGTATCGCCCGGCTTGATCCCCAGCACCAGCTGAGAGCTCTTGCTCAAATACACATCCCCGTCACGCAGGGCGAGCGGTTCTTTGGACTCGTCCTCTAGGCGCACGTAGTCATCCAGGTCGTTCGTGCGGTCATCGGGCACCACGATCAGCTGCACAGTCTCGCTCTTACCGCCAAACGTAAAGGTGACGTTGTCGGTCATAATCGGCAGCGTCGAAGTCACAGTCACGTTGGAATCATTGGCTGCACTGCGCTCATCCAGTGCCGCGCACGTCTGCGAAAAATCATCGGGATTGGCAACCGCCAGCAGGTCATAGCGCGTGATATGCCCGTACTGCTTGGGCGACAACGCGACCGACGTATCACGGATGCCCATACCGCAAATCACAAGCGCCGTGCAGCCCGCAATGCCGAAGATGGTCATAAAGGCGCGCTTTTTGTAGCGGAATAAGTTGCGTGCAGCGACCTTGTTCAAAAAGCCCATGCGGTGCCAGATAAAGCCGATGCGCTCGAGCAGAATGCGCGAGCCGGCGCGCGGGGCCTTGGGGCGCATGAGCGAGGCTGGGGTCTCGGCCATCTCGTGGCGGCAGGCGATAATCGTGGCGCCCACCACGCCCACGGCAAACAGCGCTACCGACACGAGTGATGACACGATGTCGTACGAAAGCAACATCTGGGGCAGCGAGTACATGTCGTCGAACACCGTAAACAGGAACAGCGGCAGACCCACAAATCCGATGATATTGCCGAGCACGCCACCGATCAGACACGCCCACAGCGAGTAGTCCACATATTTGGACAGGATACGCCCGCGTGAATAGCCGAGCGCCTTGTACAGGCCAATAAGCGTGCGCTCCTCCTCGACCATGCGGGTGGCGGTGGTGAGGCTGATAAGCACGGCGACGATAAAGAAGATGAACGGGAACACCGTGGCGATGGCCTCGATCGAAGAACTATCGCTCTCGACGCTCGAGTAGCTTGCGATATTGCCGCGGTCCTGGATGTACCAGGTGCATTCGCCTAGGTCAGAGAGCTCGGCGCGGGCATCGGCAAACTGCTGGTCGGCGGCGGCGCGGCGCTGGTCCAGGTCGGTTTGCGCCTGCGCACGCTCGTCGCTGCCCTCGGCCATGCGATTGATGTTGTCCTGCTCGATCCCAAAGACCATATTCGCCTGACGCTCAGCCGCGTCCAAGCTCGCCGGTGTGTCGACCGTCAGCTCCTGAGCGCGCGCCTTCTCACGCTCCTCGCGGATCTTCTCGATATTGCCCTTGACCTCATTGATCTTTGCCGAGTAGGCATCCGAATAGGAGTTGAGGCTCTTGGCTCCCTCGACGACCACGTGGACAGCGGAGTAGGAAGAAGATGTCGCGGCATCCTCGCTCACGTAGAACTTGTAGTCCGCAGTCGAAGCAGCGCGAAAGGCGTTGACTGTCGAGTCGGAGCTCACGTCGGTAGGATCGAGAACCTCGGCCGTGATGGTGTAGTCCCCATCGGCAAACTGGTCCTTGGCGCTTTGGTTCGACGAGCTCGCATCATTGGCGGCAAAACTCACCGTATCGCCGATTTTCTTGCCCGAAGCCTTCAAAAAACGTGAGGTCACTGCCACTTCGCCCGAAGTCTCGGGCAGCTCGCCGCGTACTAGCACCTGTTGGTCAATATTCTCTTTGGAGAGGCTCTGTACGACGACACGCTCGCGCGTCGTACCCACGGCGGTATAGGCGGTCTCGGTATAGATGCCCTCGGCCGTCTCGACGCCATCGACCTCTTGGATCGCGGCAAGATCGTCATCGGTCAGACCATAGGTCGACTGCACGTTGATGTCATAGACATTCTGCTGGTCAAAATAGGCGTCGACCGAATCACACAGGTCCTCGCAGCCCGCCTTAAGGCCGCACATCACGCTCACGCCAAGCGCGGTGATCACAACGATAGACAAGAAGCGTTTGAGGCTGCCGCGAATCGTGCGGTAGATGCCACGGCGAAAAACCGTCGGCACCATATCGTTTGAGCTTTGGGCGGTACGGTAGGTCGTAAAATCCTGCTCGCGCTCCGTGTTCTGCGCGTCGCGGCGTTGACTGTTTTGGCGGTCCTGATTCATGGGCGCTACCACTCGATCGTCTCGATGGGCACAGGATTTTGCTGGACCGTCTCGCTCTCCACGCGGCCGCTCTTAAAGCGGATCAGGCGATCGGCCATGGGCGCCAGCGCAGAGTTGTGGGTGATGATGATGACCGTAATGCCTTGCTTGCGGCAAGTGTCCTGTAGCAGCTGCAAGATCTGCTTGCCAGTTTTGTAGTCGAGTGCACCCGTAGGCTCGTCGCACAAAAGCAGCTTGGGGTTCTTAGCCAGCGCGCGGGCGATGGATACGCGCTGCTGCTCGCCGCCCGAAAGCTGCGCCGGAAAGTTAGCGAGGCGGTCGCCCAGGCCAACCTGGCGAAGCGTTTGCTCGGCATCGAGCGAATCGGGGCAGATCTGCGCCGCGAGTTCGACGTTCTCAAGCGCCGTCAGGTTAGGGACCAGATTGTAGAACTGAAAGACAAAGCCGACGTCAGCGCGACGGTATTCCACAAGCTGAGCCTCGTTGGCAGAGCTCACGTCACGCCCGTCCACCGTCACGGTGCCAGAAGTTGCCGTGTCCATGCCGCCCAGAATGTTGAGGGCCGTGGTCTTGCCGGCGCCCGAAGCACCCAGAATGATGGCGAGCTCGCCGCGCTCGACCGTAAAGCTCGCGCCGTCGAGCGCGTGGATGCGGGCGTCGCCCTCGCCGTATGCCTTGATGACGTCTTTGAATTCGATATAGGCCATCGATTAATTCCCATCTGGTCGGATAACTCTTTAGTATTACCCATTTCGCACCGACCAAAAAGGGACAGGTTTATTTTGGCATGTTTTATATGGGGAAACGGCAGCTATAGATGAGGCGCCGGGGAGGCCGAGAAATCATCGACGGGGTCAGGCCGACCGCCAAACACAACGCACGCATCTCAATCTGTCAGCCAAATAATTCGAACAGCTGTTCGTTTCTATGATATGATTCAACTATCTAAGCAGGCCAATACGCAGAAAGGCGGCCAACATGGCGTTCGACTTTAAGAAGGAATGCAAGGAGCTCTACAAACCTGCAAGCAAGCCGAGTATCGTAACAGTCCCGCCTATGAGCTACGTTGCCGTTCGCGGAAAGGGCGACCCAAATACCGAAGGTGGCGAGTATCAAAACGCCCTGCCGCTACTTTACGGCATCGCCTATACCGTCAAGATGTCGAAGAAAGGCTCAAGGAGTATCGAGGGCTATTTCGACTTTGTGGTACCGCCGCTTGAGGGTTTCTGGTGGCAAGAGTCCCCGAGCGGCGACATCGATTATGTACACAAGGACAATTTCAACTTTATCTCGTGCATCCGCCTGCCTGATTTCGTCACCCGAGATGACTTTGGCTGGGCAGTCGCGGAAGCCACGACCAAAAAGAAACTGGACTTTTCCGCCGTCGAACTGCTTAAAGTTGACGAGGGTCTCTGCGTTCAATGCATGCACACCGGGCCCTACGACAACGAACCGGCGACCGTAGACGCTATGCATGAATACACGACCGAGCTGGGCTATGTTCCCGACTTCTCAGACACCCGTTTACATCACGAAATCTATCTCTCCGATCCACGCAAATGCGCACCGGAGAAACTTAAGACCGTGGTTCGTCATCCTATCAAGCGCGCTGAATAGCGTGGGGCGTCATTTCACGCGCTAGGTTTTAAGCCAGCCAACCAGCCGCCTCCTAGGCCGTCCGGTAATTATCTTGACGCGGCCCGTCGCATCTTATAAGTTTGTTTTGCTAAAGCTGGAAAGCCTCTCAACGATGCGCAACTCCAGCTCTTTTTCTATCAAGAGAGCAAGTGTCGGAAAGCAAAATGTCAGAAAGCAGCGCTTCGAGCAGAATCAAACGCCTGGTCAACACCTATAGCGGTCTCGTGCTCATGGGCGCCGTCGGAATCCCTATCGGCGTTATCGTTGGCGCCATCTGTGCCCTTTTTGGTCGTGTGCTCCTGGCAATTGGCGCCTTCCGTGACGAGCACATCGTACTGCTCCTTCCCTTCCTCGCCCTCATGGGCTTGGCCATCGTATTTGCCTACCGCACCTGGGGCAAAGGCACCGATCGGGGCATGAGCTTAGTATTCGACGTAGGTCACGGACGCGAGGACGCCATCTCCCCGCGTCTGGTGCCGCTCATTATGCTGAGCACGTGGGCCACGCATCTCTTTGGCGGCAGCGCGGGACGCGAAGGCGTAGCCGTGCAGATCGGCGCAACCGTCTCGCATTGGATCGGCCGACGTCTACCTTTCCGAGAACCCGGCAACACGTTTTTGCTTATCGGCATGGCCGCCGGCTTTGCCGGACTCTTCCGAACGCCCCTCGCCGCCACGGTCTTTGCGGTCGAGGTGCTGGTCGCCGGACGCATGGAATACCGCGCGCTGTTTCCCGCGCTTACGGCTTCACTTGCCGCAAGCATGACCTCGGGCGCCCTGGGGCTCGAGAAGTTCGAGGTCGCCGTTACCGCCTCGTATGCGCTCGACCTCCCCGGTCTTGGACGGCTGGCGCTGCTGGGCATCGCGTTTGGCATGGTGGGTGGCGCTTTTGCCTGGTGCCTTGCCCACGCCAAGACCCTTGCGGCGCGGCTGCTCCCCAGCCCTTACATACGCATTGCCGTTATGGGCCTTGCGCTGTCGGCGATTCTGTTCGTGCTGTGGCAGGGGCGATACTGCGGCCTTGGCACCAACCTGATATCGGCGGCGCTCAACGGTGACGGCAAGGTCACCATCATGCCTTGGGACTGGGCGCTCAAATTCACACTCACCATCGCCACGCTTGCCGCAGGATATCAAGGTGGTGAGGTGACGCCGTTGTTCTCCATCGGAACCAGCCTGGGTGTCGTGCTCGCCGGAATTCTCGGCATGCCCGTCGAGCTCTGCGCCGCGCTGGGATACGCCGCCGTCTTTGGCAGCGCCACCAACACGCTGCTCGCGCCCATCTTTATTGGCTGCGAGGTCTTTGGCTTTAGCAGTCTGCCGACGTTCTTTATTGTCTGCGTCGTGGCCTACCTGTTCAACATGGATAAGTCGATCTATGCACTGCAGGAGCACAGCCGCACCCGATAAACAGGGCGTTTGCCACCAAAAAACGCGCACGACAGGCCAGGCCCGCCGCGCGCGTCATCCTATACACGATTAGTTATTGTTGTTGGTCATCGAAGCCACTGCTGCCGCAAGATTGGAAATAGGCATTGTCTGCAGCCAGATGCGCCCCGGACCGGTGAGCACAGTGTTAAACACGCCTTCACCGCCAAACATGATGTTTTTGACGCCCTTGACCATCTGCGCGTCGATGCTCACCGTCTCCTCAAAGCCGGCCACGTTGCCGGTATCTACAATCATTTGCTGGCCAGCAGCAAGCTCGTACTCAACTAGGTCGCCGTCGATCTCGGCAAAGGCAATACCCGAGCCCGTGAGCTTTTGCATGATAAAACCCTCGCCGCCAAAGACGCCGGTCTTTGCCTTCTTGTTAAAGTGGATGCTCAGCTCAACACCACTTTCCACGGCAAGGAACGAACGCTTCTGCAAAATCCAGCTCTTACCAGGGCCAATCTCGATCGGTATAATGCGGCCGGGGAAGCAAGAGCCAAACGCAATCATGCCATCGCCGTGCGCGGTCCAAATGTTTTGGAACAACGCCTCACCCGAAAAAGCCTTAGAGAACATCTTGCCTATGCCACCGCCCGAGGTGGACATCTCCATGTTGGGGGTCATCCAGACCATGGCACCGCTTTCGGTGATCATGGATTCGCCGTCGCTAAGGTTGCACGTAACAACCGGGAAAGCCCCTCCGCCGATCTCGTACTGCATGACCGTCTCCTTTCCTTCGGGAGCCGAACAACGATGTCCATATTTTAGCAGTTAGAGGTGCGTTTATTTGGGTCGGTGGCGTTCATGGCGCCGATCACCGCCAGCCTCCGCTGCCGTCTGCACAGATAAAACCTGCCAAAATAAACCTGTCCCTTTTTGGCAGGTTTTAGAGGCGGACGGTGAAGGTGATCTGATGATCGTGGCCGGATACGGTGGCGGATCCGCCATGGGCTTCGGCGATGGCGCGCACGACGGACAGCCCCACGCCCGAGCCACCTGTCTTGGAGCTGCGCGACACGTCCGCACGATAGAAGCGGTCGAACAGCCGGTCCAGGTCGCCCTCGGGCAGCTCATCAACAGCATTCGATACGACAAGCTCGGCCGAGCCTTTGCCCGCACCGCGCGAAACGGCACGCAGGCTCAGCTCGATCACGCTGTCCTCGCTTGCGTAGCGTGTGGCGTTGTCCAGCAGCAGCTCAACAACCTGCGCCACTGCCGCGGCATCGGCATGGGCCCGCACACCGCTCGCGATCGACGTCGACAGCCGCTTTCCGCGCGAAACCGCCACCGATTCAAATGGCGTCGCAGCCGTGTCCACGGCCTCCGAAAGATCAATCGTCGCCATAGTAAAGCCGGCCGAACCCTCGTCCATACGCGCCAGGAACACCAGACGCTCCGTGAGCGCCGTCAGCCGCGCGACCTGCTCGTGAATGCTCTGCGTCCACTCGCTCTCGCCGCTCTCGATCTCTTGGACCTCGTTGGCGGCGTCAATCACGGCCAGCGGCGTTTTGATCTCGTGGCTTGCATCGGTAATGAAGCGCTTCTGTTTGCTATAACTCTCGACCATCGGCCGAATCACCGCACCCGAGGCGACCGTTACAATTGCCAGCACCGCCAGCCAGCCAATGCAGCTGATTGCCACACTCGCGCTCAAAAACGAATGGAAACTTGCAAGCTCGCGCGAACAGTCCACGAACACATAGGTTGTCTTGTCGCCCTGAACCGTAGCCGTATAACGGTAGTTGCCAGAAAAGCCCGAAGTCCAACCCTTGGAATATAGTCCTGCAGCGATGCGGGCGGCACGCTTGGCACCTACCGCGGCAATGCGGGCCGTGTTGACATCGGTCACCTGCCCGCCGGCAATCGACACCGTAAAGTAGCGCGTGTCGAAGGGAGACTCCGCCGTCATGCCTTCAAAATGCACATCGCGAACGGCCGCCCGGTTACCGGTAGCAACCTTGCCGGCAACCGCATCCTGACCGGGACCGGTCTTAGGCTCGTCCTCCCCATCAATGCCATCCTTGCCTGCCAGGATATAGTCCAGTCGTGCATCGGCCATCTTGCAAACATGCGAATAATTGACAATGTTGATGCCAGCGATGATGAGCGTGAGCACCACGGTCACAGCGCCCATGGCAACGAGGATGAACTTACGACGCAGGCGACGGCCCATTGCACTGGCAGCATCGGCGCGCCCCGGATTACCCGAGCCCACACCCATGCCGAGCTTCGCCGCCATGCGCTTGCACCACGTGCGCACGCTCACGCCCGTTCTCCTTCCTCGACAACCTCGAGCGAATATCCCTGGTTGTGCGACGCGCGGATGGCCAGGTCGGCACCCAGTGCCGTCAGCTTTTTGCGCAGGTACGAGATGTAGACCCACACCACATTGGCGCCTTCGGGCGCGTCTTCGCCCCAAACCTCGAGCATCAGACGTTCGGTGGGCATACGCGTGCCGGCGTTGCGCATAAAGAGCTCCATAAGCTGAAACTCACGATTGGCCAGGTGCTCCTCACCCAAGGGACCCGCAAGCGTGCACGATGCCGTGTCGAGGCGCACGTTGCCCACGCTGAGCGTCGTGGCGTCAATTGCCGTGGCGGCACGCGTCATGGCACGAATGCGAGCAAGTAGCTCCTTGGCGGCGAACGGCTTAGTCAGGTAATCGTTGGCGCCGGCGTCCAAGCCCTCGACCTTATCGGACACCTCGCTTTTTGCCGTAAGCATAATGATGGGCAGACGTTTGCCGGCCTCACGTGTGCGCTTGAGCACCTCGATACCATCCATGCCGGGCATCATGATGTCCAGGATTGCAGCGTCATAGTCGTTGGCGAGTAGATATTCGAGCGCCGTCAGACCGTCGAGTGCGGTATCGACCTCGTAGTCGCTATGTTGAAGAATCGCGGTGAGGGCGCGGGAGAGACCAGGTTCGTCCTCGGCAAGCATCAGCTTCATAGTTGCTCCTTTGGCGCACGGCTATACAGGTTTCGATACTGCCGATGATAGCGCACCGCCAGCTGCCTTAGCGCAGCCCTAGCTGCTCAACCTGCACATTTTTAAATGCGCAGAATATGGCTTAGCCAAACTTAAGGCGCACGTGTCGAGCGCTTTGACGCATGCCGGGCGCGAAGGGACAGTGACTCGTCCTTTCACGGCGTCCTAGTTATGCAAAGTGCTCGAGCGTTACTCCTCGTACGCGCCCTCAAGCCGAAGCAGCCACTCCTTGCGGTCAAGCCCGCCGGCATATCCGTTGAGCGAACCATCGGCGGCAACTACGCGATGGCACGGCACGATAATCGAAATGGGATTACGCGCGACCGCAGCCCCCACCGCACGAGGAGACACAGCGGGCGCTTCATTTCCCGGCACACGATGTCGAGCCGCTACACGCTGGGCGATCTCGCCATACGTAGCGACCTCGCCACGCGGAATAGAAAGCAGCTCAAACCAAACCTCGCGCTGAAACGCCGTACCAATCAAATGCAACGGCGGCGTAAACCGAGGCTCCTGCCCCGCAAAATAAGCATTCAGCCAAGCCCATGAACGCTCAAGCACCGAAGAGGCCACACCATTTGCCGGACTCACCGACGACATGCCACCGGTACCGGAAACCGCGTCGGCGCCTTCAACATGTTCGGAGTCTTCCCGGAGAAGCGTGGAACCAAAGTGCTCCTGCCCCTCAAACCAAAGCCCCGTCAGACCGCGGCCATCAGCGGCAAGCAAGATTTCGCCCAAAGGCGAAGCAAATGTCGTCGTGACCACCAGCGGCTCCTTTCAAAACTCCGCAACATAATACCGCGAATTGTGCAGACAACCCCAATCGACCCCAAAGTCACCCAAGGCAGCAGGCGCGACAGCGCCCCAGCTGCCGCACGACCCCAAAGTCCCCGCAGGCAGCAGGCGCAACGCGTCGCAGCTGCCGGCCGCGCTCCGCGGCCCCCAAGGCGGCAGGCGCAAAGCGCCGAGGCCGCCGCCGGGACTAGGGCCCGCAACAACCACGTGCCCCCACATCAGCCCAGCGGCCCCAACCAGCAACGGCCCCATCGCAGGCCGCTCGCAGCCGAGTCGCCGCAGGCGGGGGCCGGGCTTAGTTTTCAGAACACTCCGCAGACCAGTGTGGCGCCTTGTCCGCAGCTCCGAAGGAGCAGGACAAGGCGCCACACATGGTCGAGGACGTTCTGAAAACTAAGCCCGGACCCCGCCGGACAGGTCGCACTACTCGCAGAGCAGCTTAGCAATCTGGACGGCGTTGGTTGCCGCGCCCTTACGGATTTGGTCGCCGCAGCACCAGAAGGTGATGCCGCGCGCGGCCTCGGGGTTCGAGATGTCGCGACGCACACGGCCGACCCAAATCAAATCCTGGTCGGAGGTGTCCATCGGCATGGGGAAGCGATCGTGCGCATCCTCGGCGCTCATATCGTCAACCAGCTTCACGCCCGGAGCGGCAGCCAGCGCAACACGGGCCTCGTCAACCGTAATGTCACGCTCGAACTCGAGCGTAATGTTCTCGGAGTGCGAGCGCAGCACGGGCACGCGCACGCAGGTGCAGTTCACGCGCAGCTCGGGCAGGTGCATGATCTTGCGGCCCTCGTTTTGCAGCTTCATCTCCTCGGAGGTAAAGCCCTCCTCCTTGACGCCACCGATCTGCGGAATCAGGTTGCTCGCCAACTGGGCGGCAAAAGCGCGCGGCTCGGGAATCTCTTCGCCACGGCCCAGGGCGGCCAGTTGAGCCTCGAGCTCGGCCATGCCGGGAGCGCCAGCGCCCGAAGCCGCCTGGTACGTCGAAACGATCATGCGCTTCACGCCAGCGAGCTGATGCAGCGGCCACGTGGGAACCAAGCCGATGATGGTCGCGCAGTTGGGGTTGGCGATCAGGCCGTGATGCCACTTGATGTCATCGGCATTGATCTCGGGCACGACCAGCGGCACCTCGGGATCCATGCGGAAGGCGTGGCTGTTGTCAACCACGACGGCGCCGCGCTTGACGGCCTCGGGCAGCAGCTCCTTTGCGATATCGTCGCCGGCGGCGCCAAGCACAATGTCGCAGCCCTCAAAGGCCTCGGGGCAAGCCTCCTCAATCACGATCTGCTCGCCGCGGAACTCGACGGTCTTGCCCGCAGAGCGTGCGCTCGCTAGCAGCTTGAGCTTGCCGACCGGGAACTCCTGCTCATTGAGGCACTCGAGCATCTGGGTGCCCACGGCTCCCGTCGCGCCCAAAATAGCAACCGTGTACTGTTTCATGCTTCCCCCTTTAAAGGTTGTGGCTTTTGCCCGCACGCCGAGCAGGCCGATAATTGTTGCCAGTGTATACAAGAACGGGGCGGGCACGAAACCCGCCCCGCCGAAACGAAACCGAAACGAAACGCCCCGCAGTTGATTTTTGGCACTTATCCCAAAAATCCACCGAGATAGCAGCTACTTGTGGAGCGCAGCCAGAGCGGGATCGACCGGCGCGGAAGCCTCCAGGTCGGAGACCTTCACAATGCCGTTCTCATCGGAGAAGGCACGGTAAATGGTCCGAATCGCTAGGTCGAAGTCCTTCTCCTCGACACCGATGATGATGTTGATCTCGTCGCAGCTCTGCGAAATCATACGCACGCTCACGCCGGCCTGGCCAAGCATGCCAAACAGATGGCCCGAGATACCTGCGCGGCCGCGCAGGTTACGGCCGACGGTCGCGATGAGCGCCAAGCCCTCGACAACCTCGATCTCGAGCGGTTCGACCTCCTGCTGGATGTCGCCCACGAGCGAGTACAGCGAATCGTGCACATCCTTCTCCTGCACCACGGCGCCAAAGCGGTCGACACCGGTGGGCATGTGCTCGACGGAAACGTCATAGCGCTCGAACACCGAAAGTGCGCGGCGCATAAAGCCGACACGGGGCTTGGTACGGTCACGAGCCACGTTGATGGCGACAAAACCGCGCTTGCCGGTCACGCCGGTAATGATGGGCTCGGCCTCGCCCTCATCGGCCGTCTCGCTAATGATGGTGCCGGGGTCCTGCGGCGCGTTGGTGTTCTTGATGACCAGCGGAATGCCAGCCTCGCGCACGGGGAACACAGCTTCCTCGTGCAGAACGCTCGCACCCATGTACGAAAGCTCGCGCAGCTCCTCGTAGGTAACGCGCGCAATGGGCTGAGCCTCGGGAACAATGCGAGGATCGGCAGAATAGAAGCCCGAAACGTCGGTCCAGTTCTCGTACAGGTCGGCGCCCAGGCACTTGGCCAGGATTGAGCCGGAAATATCGCCGCCACCACGGTCGAGCAGCTTGATCTGGCCCTCACGCGTCGCGCCGTAGAAACCGGGCATAACAAAGCCGCCCTGCTGGCCGTACTCCTGCACCAGCTCGGAGGTGCGATTCATGCTGAGCGTACCGTCGTGATGGAACGCCACAACCGTCGCGGCGTCCAGGAACGGCAGACCCAGGTATTCGGCCATCAGGCGAGCGGTGAAGTACTCGCCGCGGCTCACGAGCTCCTCGGTGGAGTAACCGCCCGAGCGGGCGCGCTCGGCAAAAGCCGCGAACTCCTCACGGATGGGATAGGTGAGCTCCAGCTCGTCAGCGATATCAAAATAGCGCTGGCCGATGTCCTCGAGCAGCTCCTCGCACGACACGTGGTACTTAACGTGCGCGTTAACCAGGTAGAGCAGGTCGGTCACCTTGGTGTCGCCCTTAAAGCGGCGACCACAGGCGGAAACCACCACAAAACGGCGAGCCGGGTCAGCATCGACGATGGCCTTGATCTTCTTGAAGTGTTCGGCGTCGGCGACCGACGAGCCGCCAAACTTGGCAATCTTAATCATGGGCTGGAGGTTACCTTTCTAAAAAGCCTCTGCGAACCTATTTTGCGCGCTCTGATACCATGGTTTCACCGATTGGGACCAAGGCATCCGAGGAGCAGTGTTATATGGGAACTTATCATAGTACACGAGGACGCACTTTATCGTGCTCAAGTAAGGTGGCAATCCGTACCGGCATCGCTCCCGACGGGGGTTTGTTTGTCTCGGACGAGCTCGGCACCCAGCAGGTCGATATCAGCTCGCTTGCAGATAAATCGTACTTTGAAATCGCTCAAGATGTGTTGGGAATGTTACTGAATGATTACACGGCCGAAGAAATTTCGGCGTGTGTCGACGAGGCATACCGTGGCACGTTCGCGAGTGAAGAGGTTACGCCGCTCGTCAAACTCGACGCTGCGCCGGGCGCTGACGCCCCTCAGACCTATGTGATGGAGCTCTTTGGCGGTCCCACGAGCGCCTTCAAGGACGTCGCCCTGCAGATGCTCCCCCGCTTGATGGCCCGCACTTCCGCCAAGGACGGCGGCGCCGAGCGCATCATGATCGTCACCGCCACGTCGGGCGACACAGGCAAGGCAGCACTCGCCGGCTTTGCCGACGCCCCGGGCACGGGCATCACCGTCTTTTATCCCGAGGGCAAGGTCAGCCGCGTGCAGAATCTGCAGATGTCCACGCAGGAGGGCGGCAACGTCGCCGTCTGCGGCATCCGCGGCAACTTCGACGACGCCCAGAGTGCCGTCAAGCGCATCTTTGCCGATAAGGAGCTGGCCGAGCGCCTTGAAGCCGCCGGCACCGTGCTTTCGAGCGCCAACTCCATCAACGTCGGCCGCCTGGTGCCGCAGGTCGTCTACTACTTTGCCGCCTATGCGCAGCTGCTGCGCGCCGGCGCCATCGAGGCCGGCGATGCCGTGGAGTTCTGCGTACCGACCGGCAACTTTGGCGATATCCTGGCCGGCTACTACGCCAAGCGCATGGGTCTGCCCGTCGCCAAACTCGTCGTGGCCAGCGACAAGAACAACGTGCTCGCTGACTTCCTGACCACCGGCGTCTACGACCGCAACCGCCCGTTCTTCACAACCATCTCGCCGTCGATGGACATCCTCATCAGCTCCAACCTGGAGCGCATGCTGTACTTCCTGTCCGATGGCGACTGCGAGCTCGTTGCCGGCCTTATGGAGCAGCTGGCGCAGACGGGTCGCTACGAGGTGCCCGCCGAGCTGCTAGCCAAGATTCAGAGCGTCTTTGGCTGCGGCTGGGCCAGCGAGGACGAGGTCCGCACTGCCATCAAGAGCTGCTGGGACGCCAACGGCTACGTGATCGACCCGCACACCGCCTGCGGCTATCACGTCTTTGAGCAGGTCGCCCCCGCCGAGGGCGCTAAGGCTCGCGTGCTGCTTTCGACCGCCAGCCCCTACAAGTTCCCGCGCGCCTGCTGCGACGCCCTGGGCCTCGATGTTCCCGAGGATGATTTTGAGGCTATGCGTGTGCTCGAGCAGGCAACCAACACGGTTGCCCCGGTCCAGCTAGCCGAGCTCGAGTCCAAGCCCGTCCGCTTCGAAGACGTCTGCGACGTCGATGAGATGGCGAGCTACGTCGAGCAGGCTGCAAAAAAGATAGCAACCAACTAAACCCCTTATAAGGCGCCGGCGAAAGCCGGCGCACCTTCTTTTATCAGATACCTACCGGGATGATGACGAACGTGCATAGCGTGCCTGGCTGTTTAGTTCGTCGCGAGTTCCGCACGCAAAGGAAAGCACTTAATGTGCTTTCCGTCTTGCGCAGGACTGCCCGAGCAACGAACTAAACAGCCAGGCACGCCAGGAGGACTCACATGATCAAGATCACCGTCCCAGCAACAAGCGCCAACTTGGGCATTGGCTACGATACCCTCGGCATGGCCGTCAGCCTCTACTCGCACTTCACCTTCGAGCGCGCCGACAAACTCACCATCACGGGCTGCCCCGAGGAATTCCAAAACGAGAACAACCTGGTCTACGTGAGCTTTGTCGATGCACTGGCTGCATGGGGCGAGCCGGCTTTTCCCGTTGCCATCGACATCCAGACCGACGTGCCCGTCGCCCGCGGCCTGGGCTCCAGCTCCACCTGCGTCGTCGCCGGCATTATGGCCGCCGCCGCACTGACAGGCCACACCGTCGACCGCGCCGAGCTGGTTCGCATTGCCACCGAAGTCGAGGGCCATCCCGATAACGTCGCCCCCGCTATCCTGGGCGGCGCCGTCTGTTCCTTTACGCCGACCGATTCGCTCCCCCAGTGCCTGCGCTACGAGGTGAGCGATCGCCTGCGTTTTATTACCGTGATTCCGCCCTACGAGGTGCATACGAGCGAGGCGCGCAAGGTTGTGCCGCAGGAGATTCCACTCTCCACCGCCGTGTGGCAGATGGGCCGCATCGCCGGCATGACGCGCGGCTTGGAGACTGGTGACCTCGACCTGATTGCCGCCGCCAATGACGACCGCATCCAGGAACCCTATCGTCGCCGTCTGATTCCCGACTACAACGCCGTGCGCGACACCTGCCTTAACGGCGGCGCCAAGACCATCTGGATCAGCGGCTCGGGCTCGACTCTCATGGCCGTGACTGACGACACCATCGTGGCAAAGTTCCTGCAGGTCAAGCTGCGCGAGCAGTTCCCTAAGTGTGATACGCATATTCTGACGTGCGACACCGAGGGCGCTCAAATCGAGTACCTGTAGACATCCTCCTCATATACCTGTCCGGGACGGTCGGGATGTTCCCTCAAAATCGTCCTCGCGCATGAAGGCCCCTTGTCCTGCTCCTACGGAGCGACGGATAAGGGGCCTTCGCGCTGCGGAATGATTTTGAGGGAACATCCCGACCGTCCCTGCGCCTACCTTGCTGAGGATGTCTACAGGGACCCACGCTTTGAAGGGGCGCCGGGCTGAAATATATGGCCCTTTATTGATAGGGGCTCTTGCTAGGCTGGAGCCCTTACTAGAGGCAGGCCTCGGCGATGCGGCGCTTGAGTTCGTCGATACCCACGCCGGTCTGGGAGCTTGTGATGATCACGTTTTCGGCAGGGACGTTGAGCTGCTTTTTGATGGCTGCTGCCTGGCGGGCCTGTTGGGTGCGGCTGAGCTTGTCGGCCTTGGTGAGGCAGACGATAAAGTTGAACTCGTTGCCCTGCAGGTAGTCGATCATGTCATGGTCGAGCTTACTGGGGTCGTGACGAATATCCACCAGCGATACGACCAGGTTAAAGCTGCGCTCGGAGTCAAAGAAGTCGCCGATGAGCTCGGCCCAGCGGTCGCGCTCGGCCTTGGAACGGCGGGCGAAACCGTAACCCGGCAGGTCGACAAAGTGCACGTCGTCGGCCTCGAAGAAGTTGATGTTGCTCGTCTTGCCCGGTGTGCTCGAAACCTTGACGAGGTTCTTGCGGCCAAAAAGCTTGTTCATGATCGACGACTTGCCCACGTTGGAGCGGCCGACGAAGCTCACCTCGGGGCAAGTGGACTCGGGAATCTGCGAAACCTTGCCATAGCTGGCAACGAACTTGGCAAGCTGGTAGTTAATGGAATCGGCCATGGACACTCCTTGGTCGTAGGTTCTTACAAAAAAAGCGCGCTAATAGATAGCAGCGATACGGCGAACGATATCGAGCGTAATGCCACTCGCGGTGCGGGCATACTCGAACAGGTCGAACTCGCGGTCGCAAATCGCATCGTACGCCTCGTCACAATTATCGCTGATAGCGCGCAGCACCAGGCAATCGACACCATTTTTGGTTGCGACGTGGGCAATTGCCGCGCCCTCCATGCCGACACAATCGGCATGCGTCGCCTCGATAGCGTCGTTGCGCATGGCGGCGCCCGTCACAAAGCGGTTACCCGTGGCAATCGTGCCGACCAGGAACTGCTTTGCGCCCTCGTTCGAAGCTGCTGCATTTGTCGAAGCATCAACAAACCCACGCTCAGCAAGCACATCGGCAGCAATATCGACCAGCGCAGGCGTCGAGCCAAACTCCTCGAGCCCCGGTGCAGACTCGGCGATAAGCGCAGTATCGGTATCCAGATAGCGCAGGCATTTGCCGATGACCACGTCGTCGATATGGAGCTTGGGGTTCAAACCGCCCGCGATACCCGAAAGCACAACTGCCTGCGGAGCATACTTGCTAATGAGGTGCTGTGTTGCGGCGGCAGCGTTCACCGTGCCCATACCCGCCGTCGTGGCGACAATCGACAGGCCGTCGAGCCCGCCGGTCACAACGTTCAAGCCCGCCTCCTGTACCATGCAAACGTCGCTCAGCTCTTCCTTAATCTGCATGATCTCTTTTTCGAGCGCACCGATAATCGCGATGGTAGCCATACCATTCCCCAAACCTATACGAAATTCTCAACCAAGGTATGGTACCAGCATTTTGTTTGACCTCGCCAAACGAACACGCTAAGCCAGCGCAGCTCGCGTATCAAACAGAGCCTTTGCAATCGCAGCCGTAACCTCGCTCGAGCGGTCGCTCCACGGCATCGATGTCATGACGCTCATGACATAGGTACGGCCATCGATGTCGATAAGGCCCGCATCGCATGTCGAATAGCAACCGTCCTCGCTGATCCAACCCGCCTTGTTGCACATCTTAAAGGGTAGTCAATTTGGGACGGGCTTGTTAGCCGATGGCCGACCTGAGCTCCGCACGGCGCTTTTTCATACCGGCCATAACGGCATTGCGCAGCTCGGGCATGCGCGCGGTATCCATCTGGGGCACGCCCTCGAGCTTATAGGGAATGCCCAGTTGCTCGTACTTGACGACACCCATCGTGTGATACGGCAGCATCTCCAGGCCGACCACGTTATGCCACGGGGCAATCAAGCGACCGAGCGCCTCGCACTCCTCCACCGTATCGGTAATACCCGGCACTACCACGTGGCGGATAACGACCTTAATCTTGCGACGGGCAAGCTCATCACCAAACGCCAGAATACGTGCGGGATCGCAACCGGTCAGCTTTTTATGCTCGACGGGATCGGCGTGTTTAATGTCGAGCAGCACCATATCGGTCTCGTTGAGTACGGCATCGAACTTCTCGGGATGCGCGGGATCGAACGCATAGCCGCAGCTATCCAAGCAGGTATGCACGCGGCCGTCGGGGTTATTGTGCATGGCGCGGAACAGGTCGGCCAAAAACTCAGGCTGCAGGAGCGGCTCGCCGCCGGACACCGTAATACCACCGCTGCGGTAAAACTCATGGTTGCTCTGAAACTCGTCCATCAGGTGCTCGACGGTCACCATGGTGCCGCCGTTAACCGACCAGGTATCGGGGTTGTGGCAATACGCACAGCGCATGGGGCAGCCCTGAACAAACACCACAAAGCGGATGCCGGGTCCATCGACCGTTCCCATCGTCTCAATCGAATGCACGCGGCCCAGGGCAAACGCGGAGTCCTCAGGACGAGCGTCCACACCCTCGAGCGTCATCTCAGCCATTCCCGCTACCTTGCCTCTCATTGGTTTTAGCTACATAAATGCCAGAGTCATTCTAGCCTATATGCTTGATGGCGAAACGGTTTAGCGGTCAATTGGATTGTCCTATTTGGCCCCATGCAAAAGCGGCGGGAAGGTTGTCACAACCCGCCCGCCGCCGAGGCAATAGAAATCGATAGACGCAGGCCTTACGCTTTAAGCGTGAGCACCGCGCCGAAGGCGGTCGGGCCGCAATGGCTCGAGATGACGCCGCCGACCTGAGTCCAGGTAACGTCCTTAAAGCCCAGGTCGTGCGCATAGACTTCCATGTCGTCGCGCAGCTCCTCGGAAAGGCCTACCGAATACGCCAGGCCAATGTGCGAGTAGTCAATCTCGCCCTTCGCAACCATGTGGTCAATAAAGGCGCGGGCGCATTTGAGCATAGAGCCGCGGAACTTCTTGGTTGCCACGAACTTGCCGTCCGTCACCTCAATGCAGGGCTTAATCTTGAGCAGGTGGGCACCAAGGAATGCCACGTTGGACAGACGACCGCCCGCCTTAAGGAAGGCTAGGTCGGTAGGAACAAAGCCCAACAGCACACGGTCCATGACGGAATTCGTAAATGCAAAGATCTCGTCGACGGTAGCATCTGGATGGGCTTCGATATACTTAGCGGCCTCGACAACAACGAGCGACTGACCCACCGAGACAAAACGCGTGTCCATGGAGTAGACGTAGTCGCGGCCCTTGGCGGCAATCTTGGAGGACTGATGCGAGCAGGTCGTGGCCTCGGAATACGCGAGATGCAGAATAGTCGCGTCGGGCTGCTCGGCATGGATACGGTCATATACGTGCGCAAAATCTGCCGGCGCACAGCCGCTGGTCTTGGGCATTACGCCAAACTCGTTGCAGCGTGAATAAATCTCGAGCGGATCGATCGAACCGTCCTCGACGGTCTCGTCACCAATCGTGACATGCATAGGTACGCGCACGATACCGTAGCGTTCGCAGAGCTCCGGCGTCACATCCGACCCAGACTCAACCACGATTACGTACTTGCCCATTATCATCACGACCCATCTCAACATTGGCTTTTCAATACATGGCACGCGCCGCCGCACTGTTGCACAACAGCGTCCAAGCGCCAAAGAGACGCCGCCCCTTGCACACAACAAAGGACAGCGTCTCCCTGGAAAACTCCGTGCTTAACTGAGATTTTACACGGTTTATAAATGAGTGTTACTTACTCCGCAAACGGTAGCTATACACGATAAACGGTAGTTCGCTGCGGCAACTGCGACACATTCCACCCGGCAAGTCCAATCGTGCTCCACGCACGGTTAATGCGCGAGGCGGTAGAAATCCATCGACGCCGCACCCTCGGCATGCAACCCCATCGCCGAAACCGCCGGCGAATAGGTACGGCTCGTAAGTGCCGCCTCGCCGCCATTTGCAAAAATCTCGACCATCGTAGTGTCCGAAAGCACGCGCAGGTCGCGAAGCTCGCTGAGCTCGATCGACCTCTGGTCGCGCCCATAGCCTTCGTCACCCATGTCGAGGGTAAGCATCCCGTCTGCATAGCGCACAAAGACACCCTTGCGAATCTCGAGCTCGACCATCTTGGCGCCCTCACAGGAAACCACAAGATCAAACAGGCGGCCCGGCTCCTCAACGGTTTCACCGCCTGTCGCGCGAACGCAGTCGCCGCGCATCCTCTCAATCTCGTGCGCCGGCTGCTGGCAGAGCTTACCATCGCGCATGCTCAGCTCTCGCGGCACCGTCAACGCGCACTGCCACCCGCGCGCCACCGTCGGGTTTTCTGCCGTCGCATCGGGGCAACCCGACCATCCGATCATCAAACGCCGGCCTGCAGCATCCTCAAAGGACTGCGGAGCATAGAAATCAAAACCGGCATCGACCATCGGGGGCATGCCCTGCCCGACGATTTTAAAGCTCGGCGCCTCCCAATCGGCCTCGATAGGGAACCACACGCACTGATGCGGATTGCGGTAACGCCAACCATCGGCAGGCACACCCTGCGGACAGCAAACGAGAATAAGCTCGCCATCGAGCTCAAACAGATCGGGGCACTCCCACATAAAGCCAAAGTTCTCGTCCAGCTCAATGCGCGTCGCATAGCTCCAGACCCCTAAATCACGCGAAGTATAGACAAGCACGCAGCCACGGTCGTCTTTCGTACGAGCGCCCAGAACCATGTAGTAGATACCATCGTGCTCAAGGATCTTGGGGTCGCGCACGTGCGTACCGATATCGTCGGGGTAATCGACTGGTCCAACAGCCATGCGCTTCTCGCCCAATTCGTCGGGATTCTCGGCAACCATATGAATCTGGTTTTGCTCACGGCCCGTCAACACGTAGTCGTAATCATCGCGGTCAAAATGCTTGACGTTGCCGGTATAGAAGTAGTGAATCTTGCCATCACGTACAAAGGCAGAACCAGAATACGCTCCGCTCGAATCCAAATCGGAATCGGGGAACAGCACGGGGCCGTGATTCTCGTACGTCACAAAATCCTTTGTCGTCAGATGGTTCCAAAGCACTGGACCGCCATGCGCAGCATCGAAAGGATCGTATTGATGATAGATGTGATACGTATCACCAATCTGAACCAAACCGTTGGGGTCGTTGAGCCAGCCAAGCTCAGGCTCCACATGGAACAGAAGCCTATCGGGGTCGGACGCGATGCGAGCCGCCGTCTCATCCTGTCCGGCACGCCACTGCTCATAGTCCGCGCGTGTCACCTTGTTTTTTTGATTTAACATCGCCGTTGACTTTCTCGTCTATGGGGAAGGACGCTCGACTCACACGAGTCGAACGCCCTTCCTCAAATGGACTTATCCGCACATTGCACTGAATGGCTCAACTAGAAGCTGACATCGAAGCCAGCGCCAGCGCCCTCTTCATCGGTGGTCGGCACGCCCTTTGCCTTGTTGTAGGCAAAGATCAAGACGATCGGCACGATAAAGGCGATGAGATTGCCAGCCACATACCACACGAGGGTCTCGGGCGTGACGATGAGCAGGCCAAGCACGCCGGTCAGACCCTGACCGATAGCGCGCACCTCAAAGAGCTTGACGAAGGCACCGCCGCAGCCTGCACCGATGCATGCGCAGATGAACGGAATGATCGAATAGCGCATGTTTGCAGCAAAGATAGCGGGCTCGGAGATTCCGACCAGCGTCGGGATAAAGGACGACATGCAGATGTTGCGCTCTTTGGAGTGCTTCTTGTGAATGAGGTACATACCGATGGCGCCGCCGCCCTGGGCGATGATGGAAACCGACCAGATGGCCTGGATGTAGTTGAAGCCAGTCGTGGCAACAAGGTTTGCCTCGATACCCTGGATGAACTGATGCGTACCGGTAACGACGAGCGGCTGCAGGAACGCGTCGAAGACAAAGGCACCAAAGACGCCCATCCTGTTGTACAGGATATCGATTACGCCGGCGAGGACGTCACCGATCAGGTTACCGAGCGGGCCGAACACGGTGAACAGGGCGACGTTAGCAAGAATCAGGGTAACGGTCGGGACAAAGACGAACGAAACGACCTCGGGGATGTACTTCTGGGCAATCTTTTCGACCTTGGCCATAAACCAGGCGGTCAGAATTGCAGGGAACACGCCGCCCTGGAAAGCAACCATGGGAATGGAGAGCGGACCAAAGTTCCAGTACTCAGCACCCGTCGGGTCCATAACGAACGTGTTGCGGTTCATAAGGCTCGGGTGAACCATGACGATACCGACGAGGATGCCCAGGATCGGGTTACCGCCAAAACGCTTGACTGCGCTGTACATAACCAGGACAGGCAGGTAGTCGAACGTGGTGGCGATAATGGCAAAGAAGCTTGCGAGGTTCTTGAGGAACTCGCTGTGATCGGCGAGGCTGCCCTCCATGCCAAAGAGGCCGTTGGCAACGATCAACGACTTAAGGCCGATGATGATTGCAGCGCCGACGAAGGCGGGAATGATGGGGATAAAGATGTCCGAGAATACCTTGAGGACCGAGAAGAACTTGCCCTTCTTGTCCGCCTCGGCGCCCTTGACCTCGGAAGCACTGATCTCCTTAACGCCCGTCAGAGCCATAAACTCATCGTAAACCTTGTTGACGGTACCGGTACCGAAGATGATCATGAGCTGGCCGCTGTTGTACAGCACGCCCTTGACGCCATCGATGTTCTCGAGCTCGGCCTTGTTGTATTTGCTCGTATCCTTGAGCACCAGACGCAGACGGGTCACGCAATGCGTGGCGCCCTCGATGTTCTCCAGTCCGCCGACGTTGTCGACGACTTGCTGGGACACTGCCTTGTAGTCCATGTTCCTCTCCATTCCTTTTCTAAATCATAAAACGGTTCGTTGCCGCTACAGAGACGCGATCGTTGCGTTTGCGCACTTGAGCGCACCGTCGGTGACGGTAAGCGCCACACCCTGGCCCTGCTTGTTGCAGAAGCGAGCGTTGAGCGCAACATCATCGACAAAGATGGTCGCGATGTCGTCGTCGACGACCAGACGCACATGGTGAGTGCCCTCGCCCTTAAAGAACAACGGACGCTCGAGGCCCATGTTGTTGACCTGGAACCACGGGTACTGGGGAACCGGCGTGAACTCGAGCTTGCCCTCGCGCAGGTTGGCGCGGAACTCATAGGCAAGACCGGTCTCGGCGTCCTCAGCGAACTTGACCGAGAAGCCGGCAGCGTTACCGCCGAGCTCAATGTCGGCATCGAGCAAGTAGGTGGAGCCGGCATCCGCGGCGAGCACCTGCTCGACCTTGCCCGACTCGCAGGAAAGCTCAAAGGTCTCGACAGCCTTGCCCTCGCCAAAGGCGCCAAGCATGCTGTCGGGGAGCTTGGTGCCGAGCGTTCCGTCGGCACGCTGAACGATCTCGAGGGGCATAAAGGTGCCACCCCATAGGTAAGAGCTGGGGTCGCCGCCCTCGTCACGCGTAGGAACCCAACCAAAGAGAACGCGACGCTCGCCATCGAATGCGGTGCGAGCGGCGTAGTACGCGCGGCCGTCGAAGGAGTCGTCAGCGGGGGTAATCCAAGGACCGTTGATGGACTTGGACATGCGGTAACGGGTCTTGTTGCCGTCGCTGTACTCGGAAAAGACGAGGTACCACCAGTCGCCCATCTTAAAGAGATCAGGCATCTCAAACATGGTGTACAGGCCCGGGTTCCACCAGTCGCCCTGGAACTCCCAGTTGGTCAGATCCTTGGAGGTGAACTTGACCAGGCGGCCGGTCATCAGACGCTTGTCCTCGCCCACACGCGTGCCGAGGATGAGCATGTACTCCTCGTTCTCCTCATCCCAAAGCACAAAGGGATCGCGCCAGTTGCGGTCATCGTAACCCTCCTGGGGCGGAAGCAGCGTCTCGGCGATGTTCTTCTCCCACTTGACGGCGTCGTCGCTCGTTGCGTGAAGAAGAACCTGCTTCATCAAACGTGCGCGGACCTTATCGCGATTGCAACCAGTGTAGAGCGCATGGTACTTGTCGCCCACCTTAAACACCGTGCCGGCATAAATGTACTGGTCGACTTCCTCGTCGCCGCCGCGCTCAAGGCTCTCGCCAAAGTCCTTGTAGTTGACGAAATCCTTGGTCGTAGCGAGTGCCCAGCCAAACGGCTCTCCGAAAGGTTCGGGGTTACGCGTGTCACGCTGATGATAGAGATAGAACGTGCCGTCCTCGCCGTACGGCATGATGTCGCCTACCCAAATTCCCTCAGGCTGGTAATACACCTTGTGCATCCGAGACTTCCTTTCCACGACATACTAACTCGGTACAATGGCAAGATATGTCAATCGTTTTCATATGTCAAACGTTTTCACACCAATACGTCTTTTCGCAGTTCCAGTCGTCGGCAAACGGTTGACATATGCCGGTGAACGGTCATCAGAGGCGTTTGAGGAATTCTTTTGGCACGGGATGAACTACGCGGTTTTGCCCTCAATAAGTTCAACGGGAAGCTTGATATTCGATTCGGGATTATCGCCGTTAATAAGAGCGATGATGGATTGCGCCGCGAGCTCTCCGATGCGATCGATATCTTGACGTACGGTTGTTAAGTCAGGCATAAACGTCATAGTTCGGCGGGCACCATCCGCGCCCACGACCTTAATATCGTCTGGAGCGCTCAAGCCGCGCTGCTTCATCACGTTGAGACAGATGGCCGCCATCGTATCGTCTCCCGCAAAGATGCCGTCAATATCGGGGTTCTCATCGAGGATCTTCGCAACGACCGCGCCCTTTTCGTCGTCGGGCTTAACGAACTCAACCTCACGGACAAGCGCGGACAAACCGGCCTGCTCAACAACATCGAGGTAGGCATCGGTACGCTTATTGGCAGGCATGCGCATGCGGCTATTGCTGCGCAGGCACAGGATACGCCTGCAGCCGTCATCAATCAGACGGCGCGTGGCGAGCTCGCCAATGCCATAGCTGTCACTTGCAATCTGGACAGAGCCCTCGCCAAGATCGCAGTCGATGCCAACCAGGCTCAAGCCCATCTCGGCATATGCCTCGGCACCGATATTGAGGGAGTTGACGATGACGCCGTCGACCATATTGCGGCGGAGCATGTCAATATAGGAACGCTCAAGATCGGGTCGATTGGCGCTGTTGCACAGCAACATCTTAAAGCCGTTTTCCGCTAACGTGCGCTCGACCGCCTGCACAACCTGAGCATGGAACGGGCTGCTCACAAAGGGAACGATCATACCGATAAGATTCAGGCGACCGTTGAGCATGGCACGGGCGATATCGTTGGGCGTATAGTTGATGCGCTCCATCGCGGCATGGACCTTATCGCGGGTCTCTTGGCTAATATAGCCGCGATTATTAAGCACGCGAGATACCGTAGTAGGCGAAACCCCCGCCACCGCTGCAACTTCCTTGATGCCAGGCTTAGCAGAATCCTTAGAACGAGCGCCCTCGCGAGCCATAGCACCCTCCCCCATCAACATGTCAAACGTTTACATACGAACAAAGCATACCCCAACAACAGCGGGAAGACGGTAACAGCACAAGCAAGTAAACGACTCATCCAAATAATTAGGAGAGTTCCGCCTAAAGGGTGACTACACAGGACCCCCGCCGGGCCGCTTTGGGTTACTTTCCAAAACATTTCCGCAGGACGCAAAGGGCTCCGCCGCGCGAAGCGCGCAGCGGAGCCCTTTGCATGTCCGAGGACGTTTTGGAAAGTAACCCAAAGCGGCCCGGCGATCCTGCGGGAGTTAAACCCCTTTAGAACTTGTCGTGGAAGGTACGCGAAATGACCTCGTCCTGCTGCTCCTTGGTGAGCGTATGGAAGTTCACGGCATAGCCGGAAACGCGGATGGTCAGCTGCGGGTACTTCTCGGGGTGAGCCTGAGCATCGAGCAACGTCTCACGGTTGAAGACGTTGATGTTCAGGTGATGGCCACCCTTCTCGGCGTAAGCGTCGAGCATGTGGACCAGGTTATCGGCCTGAGTCTCGGAAACTTCAGAAACCTTCATAATGTGTCTCCTTCGATCGATAGGCGCCGGCCGAAACCGGCGCGCTAATCAGTAATCGTTATTGTTAGTATAGCACTAACAATAGTTACTCGCCCAGCTGATCAAGGTCGATATCACCAAAGAACACCTGGTCCTCCTTGCCGAGCGCACCCGGGATGATGGAGAAGGTGTTGGAGATGCCGTCCTGAGCATCGCGGAACGGGAGCTTGGAAACCGAAGACAGCGAAGCGATGGCGCCGTGGCTATCACGCTTGTGCATGGGGTTAGCACCCGGGGCGAACGGCTGGCCAGCCTTGCGGCCGTCGGGCGTGGAGCCGGTCTTCTTACCGTACACGACGTTGGAGGTAATGGTCAGAACCGAGGTCGTGGGCACGGAGTTGCGGTAGGTGTCGTTCATGCGGATGTACTCCATGAACTGGTGCACAACGTCGTGAGCGATCTGGTCGACGCGGTCGTCGTCGTTACCGTACTTGGGGAACTCGCCCTCGGTCTCGAAGTCGACGATGATGCCGTTCTCATCACGGACGGGGTGGACCTTAGCGTACTTGATGGCGGACAGGGAGTCAGCCACGACGGAAAGGCCAGCGATGCCCGTAGCGAACCAGCGGTGCACGTGCTTGTCGTGCAGAGCCATCTGGATGCGCTCGTAGCAATACTTGTCGTGCATGTAGTGAATGATGTTCAGCGAGTTGACGTACACGCCAGCGAGCCACTTCATCATGTCGTTGTACTTGGCCACAACGTCGTCGTAATCGAGCGTATCGCCCTCGACGGCGCGATACTTGGGGCCGACCTGCTTCTTGGAGACCTCGTCAACACCGCCGTTGAGTGCGTACAGCAGGCACTTGGCCAGGTTGGCGCGGGCGCCGAAGAACTGCATCTCCTTGCCAATGCGCATGGAGGACACGCAGCAGGCAATGCCATAGTCGTCGCCGTGGTAAACGCGCATGAGGTCGTCGTTCTCGTACTGGATCGAGGAGCTGGCGACAGAAGTCTTGGCGCAGAACTTCTTGAAGTTCTCGGGCAGACGGGTCGACCACAGAACGGTCATGTTGGGCTCGGGGCTGGTGCCCATGTTCTCGAGCGTGTGCAGGTAGCGGTAGCTCATCTTGGTAACGAGCGTACGGCCGTCAACACCCATGCCGCCGATGGACTCGGTGACCCACTGCGGATCGCCGGTGAACAGGGCCTGGTACTCGGGGGTGCGGGCAAACTTGACCATGCGGAGCTTCATGATGAAGTGATCCACGAACTCCTGGATCTGCTCCTCGGTGAAGGTACCGTTGGCAAGGTCGCGCTCAGCGTAGATGTCGATGAACGTAGAGGTACGGCCGATGGACATAGCGGCGCCGTTCTGCTCCTTGACGGCAGCAAGGTAGGCGAAGTACATCCACTGGATGGCCTCCTGCGTGTTGGTAGCAGGGTTGGAAATATCGAAACCATAGGTCTCGGCCATCATCTTGAGCTCGCCGAGGGCGCGGATCTGCTCCTGCAGCTCCTCGCGATCGCGGATGTTGTCGGCGGTCATGACCGTCGGAGTGGAAGCCTTCTGGGCCTCCTTGTCCTTGATCAGGTAGTCGACGCCGTACAGGGCAACACGACGGTAGTCGCCGATGATGCGGCCGCGGCCATAGCCATCGGGCAGACCGGTGATGATGTGAGCCGAGCGGCAAGCACGCATCTCGGGGGTGTAGACATCGAAGACGCCAGCGTTGTGGGTCTTGCGCTCGAAGGTGTAGCGCTCGACAACGTTCTCGTCGACCTTGTAGCCGTGCTGGCTGGCAGCCTGGCAAGCGATGCGGATACCACCGTTGACGTGCAGCGCGCGCTTGAGCGGCTTGTCGGTCTGGAGGCCAACAATGGTCTCCTTGTCGCGATGGGCATTATCGATGTAGCCAGCGGGGTGGCTCACGATACCCGTGACGGTCTTGGTGTCCATATCGAGGACACCACCCTGCTCGCGCTCCTTAAGCAGCAGGTCGAGAACCTCGCCCCACAGCTCCTTGGTACGCTCGGTCGGACCTACGAGGAACGACTCATCGCCCTCGTAGGGGGTGTAGTTCTTCTGGATGAAGTCTCGGACGTCAACCTCTCCCGTCCAGATACCTTCCTTGAAGCCTTCCCATGCCTCCTGCATTGTGTAACCACGCTCCTAGTTACGTGTAATGCGGCGCTCTCTCACACCGCTGCTTATTGAATTCTTGAATGTTCGGCTTGCACTACCGGCTTCTTCCGTTCTTCACCACACGTTGGTGCAGGAAAAACGTTTGTCCACCTTGGAACTACAACCCAAAACCCAAGATTTCATCCGTTTGAGAAGGATAACATAGCGACCCTCTCCATCTGGGCTGTTATATGTTTCTTTTTTTATATCATAAGGGCGTTTTTTACAAACCCGCAGGAAATGCGAGCGCGAACAACTACCGTTCACCGATTTGTATGTTATTTTTCCTTGCCTTTGTACGACGTTCGCTCTAGCTGTTATGCCAGCTTTATCAGGGTAAAGTGCCTCTGAGTAGGCTATGGAACATGCCTAACGATCTACCCCTAACTTTGCTGGTGCCGACGGTGCACGGAGGTCGCCTAAAGGTAGTTTTCTAGACATGTCCTAAAATCTACCGCATAGGGTACGCGTGCAAGGGTATCATCTTTCACCGAAAATAGTTTCTAGTGTTAGGGGTTTTCGGTGGAAGATACCGATTTCCGTGAACTTGGGCGTCAGCTCCTTACCGAGTTCGGCAGCATGCATCAGCGCATTTCGCGTTTTGCGGACAAAGCCCTCGGCGGCGAGATGGCCGTCATGCGCGCCCTCATACTCGCCGGCGGTTCGCTCACGCCGAGCGAACTCGCTGATCGCGCCTGGGTCTCGAGCGCCCGCATCGCCAATATTCTGCGCGCCCTCGAGGCCAAGGGCTGGGTCGAGCGCGAGCACTCAAAGACTGACCGTCGTCGCGTACACGTCATAGTGACCGACAAGGGATTCCAGGATCTCGAAATCAAACGTCGGGAATTCGAGGCCCGCACCGCGGCTTTCCTCGAGCAGCTCGGCGAAACAGATACCCAAGAGATGGTGCGCCTTCTTAGGCGTGCCAACGAAATTATCGACCGCAATCAAGAAAGGAGAGATGCCGAGTGAGGATTCTCAAGCTCTTTAAAAAGCATATCCTGGCACTGTTCGCAGCTATCGTGCTTATCGTAATCAGCTGCAACGCCGATCTGGCGCTGCCTACCTATATGAGCGACATCGTCGACGTGGGTGTGCAGCAAGGCGGCATCGCCTCGCCCGTACCCGACACCATCCGCGCCGAATCGCTCGACGACCTTGAACTCTTTATGAGCGCCAAGGACGCCAAGACGGTAGAAGCTGCGTTTGGCAAGGCAGACAAAAACGGGATTCGCACGTACAAGGGAACCGAGGATGAGCGCGCCGACGGCAGCAAGCTCGCCGATATCATGAGTCTGCCCGAGACCGTCGTCCTTTCGCTCAACCAGGGTATTGACGCCAACTCCATGGGTGACATGATGGGCGCATCCACCGAGACAAGCGATGGCGGTGCCGCTCAGGCCACGCCCACCCCCGAGCAGATGGCTGCCATGACGCCCGAGCAGCTCGCCGAGATGCAGCAGAAGGCCGCAGCCGCGCAGAGCATGCAAAAGCAGATCGACGCCGACGGCGGTAAGATCACCATGAAGAGCCTGCGCCTAGGCGTTGAAGGCGGTCTTATCGATCAGGGCAAGCTCGTCGAGGGCGCCAACGATATGGCAGACAAAATGGGCTCCATGTCGGGCTCCATCGTCACCCAGCGCGCCGTGAGCTATGTACAGGACGAGTACAAGGCACAGGGCATCGACCCCGCCGACGTGCAAAACGCCTACCTGAGCCGCATGGCGACCACGATGTTTGGCCTGTGTCTGGTGTCGCTCGTCGCCACCATCCTGACCGGCGCCGTGGCCTCGCGCACCGCCTGCTCCATCGCCCGCGACCTGCGCCGCGAGACCTTCAACAAGGTTATGCACTTCTCGCCGGCCGAGGTGGGCAAGTTTAGCCAGGCCTCGCTCATCACACGCTGCACCAACGACATTCAGCAGATCCAGATGGCCGCAACTCTGTTTATCCGCATGTGTCTGATGGCCCCCGTCATGGGCATCGTCGCCGTCATGCGCGTCCTGGCCAACCATACCGGCCTGGAGTGGACCATCGCCGTTGCCATCATCGCGGTCTCGGCCGTCGTCGGCGTGCTTATGGGCCTCACCATGCCCAAGTTCAAAAAGATGCAAAGCTTTGTTGACCGCGTGAACCTTACCGCCCGCGAGCTGCTCGACGGCCTTATGCCCATCCGCTCGTTCAACCGCGAGGAGCATGAGCTCGAGCGTTTTGACAAGGCTTCGCTCGACCTGATGACCACGCAGCTCTACACCAACCGCGCCATGAGCTTTATGATGCCGCTCATGATGCTCGTCATGAACTGCATCACCGTGCTTATCGTCTGGTTTGGCGCGCAGGGCGTGTCCGACGGCGTGATGCAGGTCGGCAACATGATGGCGTTCATCTCCTACACCATGCAGATCGTCATGGCGTTTATGATCCTCACCATGGTTTCGGTCATCCTGCCCCGCGCCGAGGTCGCAGCCGAGCGCGTGGAAGAGGTCATCACCTGTCCCACGAGCATCAACGACCCCGTCTCGCCCAAACTGCCCGCGGCCAGCGCGCCGCGCGGTGAGCTCACCTTCCGTGACGTGAGCTTCCAGTATCCCGATGCCCGCGCCGACGTCATTAGCGGCGTAAACTTCACCACGCACGCCGGCCAGATGCTCGGCATCATTGGTTCCACGGGCTCGGGCAAGTCCACGCTTGTACAGTTGATTCCGCGCCTGTACGACGTCACGGGCGGCAGCATTTCGCTCGACGGCATCGACGTGCGCGACATGACCCTCTCTGAGCTGCGCCGCCGCATCGGTTATATTCCGCAGCAGGGTCGTCTGTTCTCGGGTACCGTCGAGAGCAACCTCAAGTTTGCCGGCGACATGGTGAGTGACGAGGATATGCGCCAGGCAGCACACGTCGCCCAGGCGGAGGACTTTATCGCCGAGCGCGAGGACGGGTACGACTCCCCCATCAGCCAGAGTGGCTCCAATGTTTCGGGCGGTCAGCGCCAGCGTCTGGCCATCGCCCGCGCGTTGGCCAAAAAGCCCGAGGTCGTGGTGTTCGATGATTCGTTTAGCGCGCTTGACTACAAGACCGACGCGCGCCTGCGCGAAGAGCTGGCCAAAAACGTCACCGACGCCGCGCTCGTGGTCGTGGCCCAGCGCATCGCGACCATCATGCACGCCGACCAGATCATCGTGCTCGACGACGGCCACGTAGTGGGCACCGGCACGCACGAGGAGCTGCTGCGCAGCTGCCCGGCGTACCTGGAGATCGCACAGTCACAGCTTTCCGCCGAGGAGCTGGGGCTTACCCAAGAAGAAATTGCAGCCGTCATGGAAGGAGGCGAGCGCTAATGGCAGACGAGACCAAGACTCAGATTCCCAAGCCCACCCGCCAGCGTGGTCCCATGGGCCGCATGGGCGGCATGCGTCGCGGCGAAAAGGCCAAGGACTTTAAGGGCACCATGAGGCAGCTGCTCGGCTATATCGGCCAGCACAAGATTGCCGTGTTTGCCGCCGTCGCCTTTGCCGTGTGCTCGGTCATCTTTAACATTGTGGGACCCAAGGTGCTCGGCCAGGTTACGACCAAGCTGTTCGAAGGCCTGGTTGCCAAAGTCAACGGTACCGGCGATGTCGACTTTAACTGGATCGCCAAGACGCTCGGCTTTTTGCTCTGCCTGTACCTGGCGAGCTCTATCTGCAGCCTCATCCAGGGCTGGCTCATGACCGGCGTCACGCAAAAGATCTGCTATCGCATGCGCAAGGAGATCGCCGCCAAGATCGCCGTCGTTCCGATGAGCTACTTTAACGGACACAGCAAGGGCGACGTGCTCAGTCGCATCACCAACGACGTCGATACGCTCGGCCAGTCGCTCAACCAGAGCGTGACGCAGCTCATCACGTCGGTGACGCAGATTATCGGCGTGCTCGTCATGATGCTTTCGATCAGCCTGCCGCTTACCGGCGTCACCGTGCTCACGCTGCCGGCCGCCGCGATTATCTTGACCGTAATGATTCACTTCTCGCAGCCGTACTTCCGCGAGCAACAGCAGGTTCTGGGCGCCGTCAACGGCATTATCGAGGAGGACTTTGCCGGCCAGAACGTCATTCAGGTGTTCGACCGCGCCGAGGCCTCGATCGAAGAGTTCGACCGTCAAAACGACCGTCTCTTTATTAGTGGCTGGCGCTCGCAGTTCCTGTCGGGCCTGATGATGCCGCTTATGAGCCTGGTGGGCAACATGGGCTACGTGGGCGTCGTCGTGGTGGGCGCACAGCTCGCGCTGACCGGCAATGCCACGCCCGGCGACATCCAGAGCTTTATCCAGTACGTTCGCAACTTTACGCAGCCCGTGCAGCAACTGGGCAACGTGAGCAACACGATGCAGTCGATGGCTGCCGCCACCGAGCGCGTCTTTGAGTTCCTGGCCGCGCCCGAGGAGGAGCAGAAGGCCGACGCGCAGATTCCCGAGAAGCGCCCCGGTCACGTGGAGTTCGACCACGTCAAGTTTGGCTACACGCCCGACAAGACCATCATCCACGACTTTAGCTGCGAGGCGCAGCCCGGCCAGACCATCGCCATCGTCGGTCCCACCGGCGCCGGCAAGACCACGCTCATCAAGCTGCTGCAGCGCTTCTACGATGTGGACGACGGCTCGCTGCGCGTCGAGGGTGTCGACGTGCGAGACTGGGACCGCGCGGCGCTGCGCGGCGAGTTTGCCATGGTGCTGCAGGACACCTGGCTGTTTAACGGTACCATCCGCGAGAACATCCGCTACGGACGCCCCGATGCGACCGACGCCGAGGTTGAGGCCGCTGCGCGCGCCGCACGATGCGACCACTTTATCCATACGCTCGCCGGCGGCTACGACTTTATGATCAACGAGGAGGGCACTAACCTGTCGCAGGGTCAGCGCCAGCTCGTGACCATCGCCCGTGCCATTTTGGCCGACCGCCCGGCGCTGATTTTGGACGAGGCGACCTCCAACGTCGATACCCGTACCGAGGAGCTTATTCAGCGCGCCATGGATGCACTGATGCAGGGCCGTACGAGCTTTGTCATCGCGCACCGCCTGTCCACGATCCGCAACGCCGACGTGATCCTAGTAATCCGCGACGGCGATATCGTCGAGAAGGGCACGCACGACGAGTTGCTCGCCCAGGGCGGCTTCTACGCCGACCTGTACAACTCGCAGTTCGACGAAGCGGCGTAAATTCTGCCGCAGGGAACGAATAACGCCCGAGAACGGGGGCGCAGGACAACCTGCGCCCCCGTTTTTGTTCTACGGCCCCTGAGCCGCCTCCCCTGGGACCTGATTGACAGCCCCTTCGAGGCCCTGTGGGCAAAAAATGGTAAATATGAGTACTGTTACCTTTTTGGTAACAGCCAAAACCGCCTCAAACGACCTCCTTGCGGCCTCTATACGCCTTCAAATTAATCAAAACGCCCGTTAGCGGGCTTCTGCGTGCCAACGTTAATGAACATATTTTTCACTTTGTCTATTATCTTGCTAGACTGATATGTTACTAGGTTAGCAACCGTGGTCGCGCGCGCAGACGTGGTGTAAGAGTGTCCTGAGGTCCGTCGCTGCAAGTCCCGATGTTACTCCTTCTTGAGGC
>NZ_JBDMSK010000021.1:0-32524 GCF_039758815.1 Collinsella aerofaciens
CTTGCCCGTATCGTAGGCAATGCGCCGAATGCTCGCCATCGAAATTTATCGATGGCCTATTTCAGACTGTAATGGGGTAGTTCTGTAGAGAACACCGTTGCCGCCGGTAACCAAGCGGTCGTAAAGACGGCTGCCCAGCTGGCCGAGGAGTCGGCAAAGCAGCTCAAGGACGCTCAGGCCGCCTACGATGCCGCCCAGAAGAAGGCCGACGCGGCGGGCCAGTCTCAAAAGCAGGCGCAGCAGCAAAAGAATCAGGCCTCGCAGGCCGTGACCGATAACGCCGCCGAGCAGAACGAGGCCGAGGTAGCCGCGCTTCAGGAGAAGATCGACGAGCTTAAGGCAGCCGTCGAAAAGACCGAGCAGCAGCAGAAGAAGCTGGGCGACCTGAACGATCAGCTCGAACAGGCCAACAAGAGTGTCGAGGATAAGACCCAGGCGCTCAAGGACGCCAAGGCAAAGCAGGATGAGGCCAAGAAGGCCCTCGATGATGCCCAGGCCAAGCTCGAGGCCATGGGTATGGACGAGTACGAGGCCGCCAAGAAGGCCGTCGAGGACGCGCAGGCAAAGCTCGATGACGCCAATAAGGCCGTTACTACTGCACAGGACAATCTGGACCAGGCCAAGGCTGCCGAGGCCAGCGCCCAGCAGGAAAAGCAGAATACCGAGGCAGCTTTGACGACTGCCCAGGCCAAGAAGCAGGAGACTGCCGCTGCTCTCGCAGCCGCAACCACCGCGCGCGATAACGCCCAGCAGAAGTTCAACCAGGCGCAGGCCGCGCTCGATGCTGCCGTCTCGGGTACGGGTGTTGACCTGAGTGCGCTTGAGGCCGCCAAGAACGCTGCTGCTGGTGAGCTCAAGACCGCGCAGAGGGAGCTCAATGCCGCGACGGATGCCGACGCCACCGCACAGGCGAACCTGCAGGCTGCGCAGACTACCGTCACCGCCGCGCAGGAGAAGGCCAACGCCGCCAACGCCGCCGTGGCATCTGCCCAGTTTGCATATGATGCGGTAAGCAAGGAGTACAACGCCGCCGTCAGCAAGCGCGACGCCGCCAAGGCCGCATGCGAGCAGGCCCAGCAGACCGAAGCCGACAAGAAGGCGGAGTACGACCGACTCGTCGAGGTCCGTCAGCAGAAGCGCAGCGAGTGGGAGGCGGCCCGCGCCGCTTCGAACGCCGCGGAAAAGGCTTATGACGCTGCTAATGCCCAGGTTGAGGCTCTTGAGCAGCAGATTGCAGACCTAAAGTCCAACATGACCGTTGACCAGGAAGTCATCAATAAGGGCATGCTCGGCTTTATGGCCTACATCAGCAACAGCAGCGATTTCACCGCCACACAGAAAAAGAACGCCCAGGATGCCGTATCGATGCTGACCGGTGCTGAGGACAAGGCCGACTGGTATGACCAGTACGTCGATCAGGATATGTCTCGCGACACCAATCCGCTCTCCTTGGAGCAGATGCGCAACGCCCTGACATATCTCGACACCCAGAACAACCTCCGCAAGGCGAACGGTCAGTCGGCGCTCAGCGTCAGCCTCCGTATGACTGCGGCAGCCGCCCTTAATACATCATATTCATCGAACATCTGGGGACACTCGAACTGCTACTTCGACAACGGTGAAAACCTTGCTGGCGGAGGCGGCGCATATACCGGCGGCGAGACCGAGGATACCCTCGGCTGGCCCTATACCGGCCTCTATACTCAGGAAAAGAAGATTTTCGACAAGTATGTAGAGCAGTATGGCGACAAACTCGGCAAATATCGATATGAGTCCTATTACATCTATCAGAACTACAACAGCATCTACCACGAGTGCGGGCACTATCTCAACATTATCGATGCCTCTACGAGAGCCATCGGCATCGCGACCGGTAGCGGCAAGAATACCGATTCCGAGGTAACCATCTTCGATTACAGCGATGATGACACGCAGGCTGATTTCACTGTCTCCGAGTTCAAGAAGCTCCTCAACGACTACATCGATTCCGCCTACAATGCGGGCGGCACGCAGGCGCAGAAGGCGCAGCTCAAGGAGCTCCAGGGCAAGCTTGCCGAGGCGCAGAAGAACTTTGGAACTACAAGGGAAGCTTACTTCGCAGCTGTAAACGGACAGGATGCCGCCCAGGACGCTTTCACCGCAGCCGATGCGAACATGAACACCGCCAAGGGCGAGTACGAGAAGGCCAAGTCCGGCACCGCCGCCGCGAAGACGGCATACGACGCCGCCGAAGCCAAACTCAAGGGTATCGACGTCAAGACGCCCAAGACCAAGCTCGACGCCGCCAAGGGCGAGGCCGCTACTGCCCAGGCAACTCTCGATAAGGCAAACGCCACGCTTGCTGACAGCAAGACGAAGGCAGCCGATGCCGCTGCTCACAAGGCGAAGGCTCGCAGCGCCCGCTATGCCGCCAAGGCAAAGTCCGATCAGGCCAATGAGGCGTATGACAACGCCACGGCTTCGGTCAAGGACCTTACCGCCAAGTGCGATGCCGCCAAGACGGATCTTGCGAACAAGCAGGGCACGCTTAACGATGCCAAGAAGGCCGACGACACTGCCCAGGCTGGCGTTGACAAGGCTCAGGCCGCAGATGTGCACGCCGCGACCGCTCTTTCGGGCGCCAAGCAGGCAGTTGCCGCCAAGACGCAGACCCTGTCCGACGCACAGGAGAAGGTCAAGGCCGCCGAGGACGAGCTTGCCACCGCAAACAAGGCCTTCGAGCGCTTCGCCGGCGCCCAGAAGGCGGTCGACGACGCCAAGGCCGCCTATGACGCTGCCGTCGCCGGTGTCGCCGATGCCCAGAAGCAGCTCGAGGCCGCCAACGAGGCCGTTGTCGATGCGAACCTCGATATCATCAAGGCCAAGGCCGAGCTTGCCAGCGATGAGGCACTCAAGGCCGATCTTGAGGCTGTCGACCATAAGGCATCCCTTGCCGCGGGCACGACGGGCAACGAGAAGCTGGTCAAGCTGAACGCTGCCTACGCTCGCTATAAGGCCGCCGTCGATGCCGCCGCTGGTCTCAAGGCTGCTCTGAGCGATGCCGATGCCAAGCTGTCCGATGCCAACGACGCCTATGCCGCTGCACTGGCCGAGCTCGGAGATGCCAAGGATGCCTTGGCTGCCGCTCAGGCCGAGTACGACAAGTATCATCCCAAGGCTGAGCCGCAGGCCAAGCCTCAGGTTGCGCAGGCCGCTGCAAAGGTCCCCGTTGCCAAGAAACAGGCCGCGCCTGCCGCGCTCGCCCAGACCGGTGATGACTCTGCGCTTGCGGGCGAGGTCTTCGTTATCGGCGGTATTACGCTCGTGGCTGCGGGCGTGACGCTGGGCGATCGTCGTCGCAAGCAGATGTAGCGTTTCGGGCGTAGATTCTGCAAACGAACTTCGGTTCATAGCGGGACCGTCTCGATAGCCAAACGATAAGGCCGGCGCGCTGTTAAACGCAGTGCGCCGGCCTTTCTTTGCGTTGGTATCAAAAAGCCCGGTCGATAGCCGCGAAAGCTACCGTCCGGGCAAATCGTAGGCAATATAGTTGCTGTCGAGCAGCTGCTCAGCTTAGCCCAGCAGGCTTAAGCCCACGGAGACAAACGCTAGGATAACGCCGACGATGGACTCGCCGCCGAGCAGGCCGCTGGCGACAACCAGGCCCTGTTCCTGGAAGGCGGCGTCCTTGGCAGCTCTCTCCTCGTCAGAAAGACCAGCGGTGGCGTCGCGGTGGGCGGACCACTTGTTGTAGGCGAGCTTGACGCAGGAGCCCAGGAATGCCGTGAGTGACATGTAGAACGGCAGGTACACGCCCAGGCCGATCATCATGGCCGGAATGCCGAGCCAGTACATGACGATGCCGGCGATAAAGCCGCCAACGAACCACGGCACGCTCGGGATGCCCGAGACCATGGTGGCGACAACGCTTGCCTGCGCGGCAACAAAGCTCTTGTCGGGGCCAAAGGCGTCCGGGCCATAGGCGGTGACGAGCGCGACCATGACGGCTGCGGCGACCAGGGCGCCCACGATGCCGCCGATGGCCTGGCCAATCCACTGCGCACGCGGGTTGGTGCCCAGCACAGCGCCGGCCTTAAAGTCGTTCATGACGTCGCCTGCAAGGCCGCACGCCACGGCTACGATGCCGGCGATAAAGAACAGCTTGACCTGAGCGATCTGTGCGAAGGCTGCCACGATGAGCATGACGATGAGGCCAAAGATCTCCATGGGGTCGATGCCCGTCTGGCCGCAGCTCTGTGCGCTCATGATGGTGGTGACAAAGGTGAACAGCGTGACGATGACGGCCGGAACGGGGCCAAGGTCAAGCACGATGGCGATGACCACGGCGATGGCGGCAGCGCCTAGGCCGATGATGCCGGCGTCGAGCTTAAGGGAGCCCGAGATGAGCGACTGCTCGTCGGTGTCGGTGGAGCTGTCGGCGGCAAGACCGCGGACGATGCCGGCGACCTGCGGCAGGATGTCCTTGAGGACGACGGCGACGCCAAAGCCCATCATAAGGCCCATACCGAGGGACTTGACGATGCCCTGCGCAGTCACAACGTCGAACAGACCGGCAGCGGTGCCGCCCACGATGATGCCAAAGTTGCCCAGCAGCGCGCCGGCAAACCAGAAGGCGACCGGGGCGAAGCCCACGAGGAAGCCGACGGAGAGCAGCATGGGCGAGTTGTAGATACCAAAGGTCACGCCGGGAATGTTGAGCGTGCACAGCATGCTGGGCACAATGCCCAGGGCGTCGCGCAGCACGCTATAGATGCCGGCGATGGCCATGGAACCAAAGAGCTGCTTGCCGGTTTTGCCGCCAGCCTCGGTCGCGCGCAGGGTCTGAGCTGCGGCGTTGCCGGTGGGGAACTCAAGCGCGGCGTCCACGATAAAGTGACGGTGGATGAGCGCGGTGGCCAGCAGGCCCAGGATGGTGCCGGCGAGTGCCACGATAAACATGTCGAGCCAGCTGATCTGGTCGGCATAGCCCAGCATCCAGGCGCCCGGGATGGTAAACGCCAGGCCGCCGGCGACCATGGCGCCCGCGGACATGATGGTGTGGGTGACGTTTGCCTCGTTGAGGCTGGCGTTGCCCATGAGCTTAAGGAAGAACAGCGAGATGACGGCAGCGAAGACGATCGGCCAGGGGAGAGCGCCCATCTTGAGGGCGGTGTAGGCCGAGCTTGCCGTGATAATCACGCAGCCAAGGACGCCGATGACGACGCCGCGCAACGTGAGTTGCCCGCGCATCGAGGCGCGGTTCGAGGGATTGCTCATATAAAACTCCTTTGCGTATATCCGCTTCCCCCGGGAGCGCCGTTACGGATACGGCGCGGGAAGTCGGGTTACCAAGGGCCGCCGCGTGAGCTCGCAAACGACCGCGCACCAGTATAGCCGCAAGCTAGTCATTTTGGGATGACTGGTTTAGGTAGGCGATATACTGCTGGGCAGACGAAAGGAGCGCCGACGATGCTTAATGGGTGCGCATATATATTGACGGTCGACGTGGGCAACACGTTCATTCGCTTTGGCCTGTTTGCAGAGGATTCGGCCGCGGCGCAGGAATGTCCGCTTGCGACGTGCGAGATCACGACGCCGTCGAGCATTACGGCCGACGAAGCGCGTATGCGTCTCGTTCAAGTCATGGCCGCGCTGGCGGCCGATGCGGGCATGCCCGGCGCGCTCGTTCCCGCAGCTGCAGTCCTGAGTTGCGTGGTGCCGGCGCTCGAGCGTCCGTGGAAGGCGGCACTTTTTCGCACCTGCACGGGGCGCGTGCTCACCGTGGGGCCGGGCCTCAAGACCGGCATGCCCGTCCGCTACGACGACCCGGCCGAGATCGGCCCCGACCGCATCGCCGACGCCGTGGCGGCCCGTGCCGTCTACGGCTCTCCGTGCATCGTGATCGACTTGGGTACCACGACCAATATCGAGGTCATCGACGCGCGCGGCACCTTTGTGGGCGGCGTCATCGCGCCGGGTCTGGCGCTTGGCGCCCGCTCGCTCTCGGCTGCTGCGGCGCGTCTGCCGCAGGTCGAGCCCTCGGCACCCACGCATGTGATCGGCCGCAACACGCGCGAGGCCATGCGTTCGGGCGTGGTTCTGGGCGAGGTGGCCCGCATCGACGGCATGCTCGACATGGTGCTCGCCGAGATGCGCGCGACCAAGGCCGCGGGGGAGGGCGACGTGCCCATCGTCATTACCGGTGACGACGCCGAGGCGCTCGCGTCGCTGGTCGGTCACAGTCTGACGGTAGACGACGCGCTGACGCTGCGGGGTCTCGCCGAGCTCTACCGCATCAACCAAAAGCCCCGCCGCGTGTAAAAGTGAGGGCGCCGGTGGGACAAACGTCTCCACCTTTCACCTGCTACAATGGGTCAAATTATTGCGATTACGGAGGTGTCTGCCATGTCGGACGATCTTCATCAAACTTCGTCAGGCAAGCGCCTGGACGTCATTAGCTGGGACGAGTTCTTTATGAGCGTGGCCATCGCCGCGCAGCGCCGCAGTAAGGACCCCAACACGCAGGTGGGTGCGTGCATCGCCAGCACCAACCACCGCATCCTTTCGGTGGGCTACAACGGTACGCCCTCGGCGCTCAACGACGACTTTTTCCCGTGGGGTACGAGCGACGACCCGCTGCAGGACAAGCACAACTACGTGGTCCATGCCGAGGCCAACGCCGTGCTCAACTACCGTGGCTCGCTCAAGGACCTCGAGGGTTCCACGGTCTACGTCACGCTGTTCCCGTGCCATGACTGCGCCAAGATTTTGGCGCAGGTGGGCGTGGGCGAGGTCGTCTACCTGGACAACAAGTATGCCGACACCGATGATGGACGCATCAGCCGCCGCATCCTCGACTCCTGTGGCATCAGCTACCGCCAGGTTATCGTCGATGTCCACATCGGCACCGGGGGACAGGCTCAGCAGTAGCGCGTGGCAATGCCATCTGGCAACAAAAGGCAGCTAAAAGATCCCCGTCCCAAATTGACTGCTCGTGAAAGTCGTGTCCGCGCGCATGGATGGCTCGTGAGCGGGTACATGGCTGTAGTAACATAGCCCCTGTCCGCGGGCGTGCCCGCGTTATTGTGAGAAAGGAGCCCCTGTGGCTGTTAACGAAGAGCTGCTTAAGAAGGTTCTTGAGGAGATCCGCCCCAACCTGCAGGCTGACGGCGGCGATATGGAGTATGTGGGTGTTGACGACGAGGGCGTCGTCAAACTGGAGCTGCAGGGTGCCTGCGCCGGCTGCCCTATGAGCGCACTGACCCTGTCCATGGGTATCGAGCGCATCCTGAAGGAGCATGTGCCCGGCGTTACCCGTGTCGAGCAGGTCAATGCCTCCGGCGAGACCGACGACCTGTACGACGAGTACGCGCCGTTCTAAGATGCGAAAGCTGCGGACGGCATACTCCGCATAGACGTTACGCCCAAATATGCGGCTGCGAGCGCAAGGCCCGCGGCCGCATTTGTATGTAGGGAGTAGGAGGGTCGACATGCTCAATGACTTCTACCATATGCTTGATCCCGTCGCGATTTCGGCGGGCCCCATCACCATCTACTGGTATGGCCTGGCCTACGTGGTCGGCGCCCTGGTTACGGCGGTCGTCATGTACCGCACACAGCGTCGCTGGGGCTTTAACATCACGATTGACGACCTGACGAGTGTCGTGGTCGGCGTGGTCTTTGGCCTTATCATTGGCGCCCGTCTGTTCTACGTCATCTTTTACGGCGACGGCTACTACTGGGCGCATCCGCTCGAGATCTTTGCCACCAACGAGGGCGGCATGAGCTTCCATGGCGGTTTGGTGGGCGGCATTATCGGCGGCATCATCGTGTGCCGCATGTATAAACTCGACGCATGGACGTTGGCCGATCTTGCTGTCATCGGCGCGCCGCTGGCCTTGTGTCTGGGCCGTTGTGCCAACTTTGTCAACGGTGAGCTGTGGGGCAAGCCGACCGATCTGCCATGGGGCGTGGTCTTTGGCGGGACTGCGGGCGATATGCCGCGTCATCCCTCCCAGCTCTACGAGGCATTTCTTGAGGGCATCGTGCTTTTTTGCATTCTGCAGGTGCTCAGCCGCAAAAAGCCGCTACTGCCCCAAGGCACGTTTATGGGCGTGTTTGTGATGGGTTACGGCATCGTCCGCTTCCTCATTGAGTTTGTGCGTGTGCCCGATGCGCAGCTGGGCTATCTGCTGGGCGGCGTCATCACCATGGGTCAGCTGCTGAGCCTGCCGCTCGTAATCGCGGGCCTGGCGCTCATCATCTTTGCTCGTCGCCGCAACCAACCCCAGCGCATCTACCTCGACGCCTAACCACCACAAAGGGGACAGGCACCTTTGTGGTGGTTTGCTGGGCAACGATGACAGAACCGTAACGTTTCCCCAGATAAAACCTGCCAAAATAAACCTGTCCCTTTTTGGCAGGTTTCTAGAAAGGCTTTCGGACTGTGAAGGATTCCGATCTCTCCACAACGGCTGCGCGCGACGCTGCCCGCATCGTCTGGTTTAAGCGCTACCCCGCCAAGCAGACGCTCATCGCATTTCTGCTCGCGTTGTTGGCGACCACGGCGTTTTCCATCGATCCCGCCCCAGTGTCGAGCAACGCAGTCTTGGCGATTGACCCCAAAGCCTCTGGCATGCTGTACGTGTGCTACGAGGTGCTTCTCTCGTTTACCGGCCACACCGACGCGGTCATGCTGCTTGCGCTTGCCTGCCTGCTCACGCTGCCGTTTCGCTACGTATTCTTTGGCCGTGGCGACACCTGGCGCCCATCGATTATTCTGCCGTCGCTGTTTTTCGCCATCTGCATGGTGTTCGGCCGCAGCTACGACCTCACCGACTCGGCCGAGATTGTTCTTGGCGACAAGGCCCGCATCATCTGCGCCTGGATTGGCGGCGCGGGCTGGATGCTCCTAGCGATCGTGGCCTTCTATCTGGCTTTTGAGTGTCTGGATTGGCTGAGCTCCCGACGCATCCCGTTTTCCGAGGCGCACTTTGGCCGCATATGGCGTGTGGCTCACGCCGTGCTCTCGGTCCATCCCTTTGCCGGGCCCTTCCTGGTGCTTATGATCGCCTGGGCGCCCATGCTCATCGCTTCGCTGCCCGGCCTTTTTATGGGAGATACGGGTGCGCAGATTCGCCAGTGGTTCAACTATCCCAATGGCACGAGCGACTACCTGCGCCTACTCAACCCCAGCGTGCTGCTCAACGGGCATCATCCCGTAGTGCACACGGCCATTATCGGCTCGTGCGTTCAACTGGGGCTTTCGCTGTTCAACAGCGCTAACGCGGGCCTCATCATCTATACCTGCGCTCAATTTGTCATCACGGCTGCCTGCATGGCCTATTCCATTTCGTCGCTGCGCAAACTGGGCGTGAGCCTGCCGGTTCGCGGTACGATCCTGCTGTTCTTTGCGTTTATGCCGATGTTCTCTAACTACGCGGCCCTGCTCACCAAAGACGTGCTCTTTGCCGACGCGTTTTTGGTGCTGCTGGTACAGACCGTCAAGCTCGTCGCATGTGGCCTGCCCCGTCGTGATGCCAATGTCGAGCGAGCGGGCGAGAAAGCCCCCGTGCTCTTTGCGCGCCACGACTGGCTGTTGCTTGCGCTGGCTGCCATGGGTTCCACGTTTTTGCGCAATGGAGGCCTGGTGTTTCCCCTGGCGGGATGCGTAATCGCGGCGGCGTTTTGCGCATGGGATGTACATGTCGCTCGTCGTGCGGCTAAGCAGACGGGCACCGCGGTCTCATGCGCCACACCGCGCTTCCGCTGGGTTGGCGTCCTCGCGGTACTCGCGCTCTGCCTTGCCTCTAATATGTACTTCACCAAGGTCTTTATGCCGGCGCACGACATCACGCCTGGTTCCAAGCGCGAAATCCTCTCGATTCCGTTCCAACAGACGGCTCGTTTCGTCCAAAAGCACGACGGCCTCAACTCGGGCGTCAGCCCTACGGTTAAGGAGGACGGCACTATCGTGGAGGCACCCTGCGACGGTTTGGTGACCGATGAGGAGCGCGCCGTGATCGATCGCGTGCTCAAGTACGAGAACCTGGGTCGCCGCTACAACCCCGACAAGTCCGATGCCGTCAAGAACTGCTTTAACGAGTACGCCTCGCAGGAGGACATCGATGCCTATTTTGAGGTATGGGCCCAGATGTTTAAGAAAGATCCCGAGTGCTATATTTCGGCGCTTATCAATAACTACTATGGTTATTTTTATCCGAGCGCGCGCGATGCCTGGGTCTACAGCACGGCGCGTAGTGCCGAGATCATGGCGCGTCCCGACAACCTCAAGTACTTCGACTTCCATCCGGTTGACAGCAACGTGGTGCGCTGGTGTGACCACCTGATCAATCTGTACCGTGTGGCGGTGCAGCGCATCCCGTTTATTTCGCTCGCCATGAGCTCGGCCACCTATGTGTGGATCATGATCGCCGTGGTGGTCTACCTGCTGCGTCGTCATTCATGGCGTGCGCTGGCGATCTGGGTGCCGCTGTTGGGGGTGCTCGCCGTGTGCCTGATTGGTCCGTGCAACGGCTCGACCTACATGCGCTACCTGTATCCGGTCATCGCCTGCATGCCCTTCGCCATCGGCGCCACCGTTACCCGCAGCGACTTTCTCTGGTCCTAACTTGGTGCATTGGGGTCAGGTTTCTTTGCACCAAAGGGGGCATCATCACGACGCCTTCATTTTGGGGTTTATCTCGCAGGCCAGTAGGTATATCATAACGACGTTTGTTTATATTGCCCGAGCATCTGCGCTGGGCTTTAGGTCGAAACCGATAGGAGACACGTATGTCCGGACACTCTAAGTGGGCCACAACCAAGCATCGTAAGGGCGCGCAGGACGCCAAGCGTTCCGCCCTCTTCTCCAAGCTCAGCCGCAACATCACCGTTGCTGCCCGTCTCGGCGGTGACCCGCTGCCCGAGAACAACGCCAGCCTCGCCGCTGCCGTTGCCAAGGCCAAGGCTCAGTCCATGCCTAAGGACAAGATCAAGTCCGCTATCGACAAGGCTTTTGGTTCGGGTGCTGACGCCGCCGTCTACGAGAACATCGTGTACGAGGGCTACGGTCCCGCCGGTGTCGCCGTCTACGTCGACTGCCTGACCGACAACCGCAACCGTACCGCCGCTGATGTCCGTTCCGCCTTCTCCCACGCTGGTGGCAACCTGGGCACCTCCGGCTCCGTCGCCTTCCAGTTTGAGCGCAAGGGCCAGATCGTCGTCGCCAAGGAGATCCTGGACGAGAACGCCAAGAAGGAGACCATGATCGCCAACGGTGCTGCCGGTGACGAGGATGAGTTCATGATGGCCATCGCCGAGGCCGGTGGCGAGGACTACGAGGATGCCGGCGAGGAGTGGATCGTCTGGACTGCTGCCAACGACGTCATGGCTGTCTCCAAGGCGCTCGAGGAGCAGGGCGTCCAGGTCAAGGGTTCCGAGACCACCATGGTCCCGACCACCCCGACCGAGGTCTCTGGTACCGACGCCAAGAAGGTCCAGCGCCTCATCGACCGTCTTGAGGAGCTCGACGACGTCCAGGACGTCTACAGCACCATGGACATGACCGACGAGGTCATCGCTGCCCTCGAGGAGGAGTAGCGCCAGCACGGATTGAGCCGTGCATATCTGGGCATAATGAAGCGAGCATGCAAGCCTCGTGGAATAGATGAGCCGGATCCGCGTGCGTAGAGCACCGGACCCGGCTCTTTTATAATGATGCGAACCGTTCTGCATTTCGAGAGCCGAGATTTGAAGGGAGCGCCGCGTGCGCGTACTCAAACGAGCCCTAGCGATCGTGTATCTTGCCGCCACCATCGTGGCACTGGGTACGCTTGTCTGCCAGTTTTGGGGGCCGTATACGTATCGCTTTATGCTGCTGATGCGCGACCCCATGCCGCGCATCGTCGTGACGGCGTGCGCCGGCGTCGTGGCGATCGGCGTACTGCTGAGCTTTTTCCGCCTGATGTTCGCCCGTCGCGAACCGTCCTGCGTGCATCCGGCGGGGGAGCGCAATATCGAGGTTACCCTTGCGGCGCTTTCTTCGTGCGCCAGGGTTGCTGCCGAGCGCGACGACCGCGTGATGGTCGAGCATGTCGAGGCTCGCGTCCAAGGCCCCGACGATTCGCACGTCCGTTTTAAGGTCGAGGCTATCGCGCTTGACGATAAGGACGTGGCATCTCTGGCTACCGCGATGCAGCAGCGCATCGAAGAAGCCTGCGATACCATGCTCGGCGCGCCGGGTACGACCGCGCGCGTCCGTTTTTTGCCGTCCAAGACTACCGTCCAGACCGTGGAGGTTTCCGGTGAGTGATACCAATCAAGATAAGACCGCTCGTACGCCGCGCCTGACGATTGACCAGAGCGCCACGCCGGCGAGCGAACCTGTTGATTCCAAAGCAGAGGCAACCGAGTTACAAGACGCGGCAGCCGCGGATTTTGACGAGGCTATGGGTCTCATCAAGGGTACGGGCGCTGCCATCTGGAGCTATGCTGTGCGTCATCCCAACACCACGCTCGGTGCCGTCGCTGGCTTTATCCTCGCCGTTTTGGTGCTCACGTTGGGCCTGTGGGATACGCTCGTCATTGCATTCTTCGTGCTGATCGGCGCTGTGATCGGCCAAATTCGCGATGGCGAGAACGGGATCGTCAACTTCTTCGGCCGTCTGTTTAGCGGCCGCTAATATGTATTCGACTGTCGCATCCGCGGCAGGCATAAGGAGGAAGCATGGCTTTTAATACGAAGGTCGATGTAGCCGATACCGAGCTCGAGGAGAACGAGGCGGTCGTCGCCGAAGCTGAGGATGTGACGCTCGAGGACGAGGCTCTCGTCGAGGCCGAGTCCGATACGGATGAGGATGACGAGGAAGCGGACGAGTCCGAGGACTCACTCACCTATTCCAACGGCGTGATTGAGAAAATCGTTGCCATGGCCACCCGCGAGGTTCCGCACGTTCTGGGCATGAAGGGTAACCTCATGCACTTTGTGCAGGAGCAGTTTGGTGCCGAGAATCTGACCAAGGGCGTGACGGTCGAGGTCACCGATGACAATCGCGTGGTCGTCAACATCTCCGTCATCATCGAGTACGGCGCCTATGCGCCCGCGATCTTCGACGATGTTAAGGCACGTGTCACCGAGCGTCTGGCAGCGATGACCGGCCTTGAGGTGGCGGGCGTCAACCTGCGCATCGAGGACGTCATCACCCCCGAGGAGTACGAGCACCGCACCAGCCAGCACGAATAACCTTCCAAAAAGGGACAGGTTTGTTTTGGCAGGTTTTATCTGCGAAAACGTTAAACGGCCGACCGCGCAAGCAAAAGCGTGGCCGGCCGTTTTTGTACGCTCCCGATGTAGTCATACCGCTCGTCTAACTAGGGGTTGCAATCCCCACGTTCCGCGTTACTCTAATGGGCGCATTGTTTCCAAATTGTTAACGAGGGGTTGCCGTAATGGCCGACGAGCACGAAACAGAAAGCAAGGCATGGGCAATTGAGGCCGCTGCGGCAGAGGCGGCGTCGCGTGCTGCCGAGGAGGTGCATCGTCCTCCCGTAGTGCCGATGGAGCGCGTGGTCGATCGCGATGTTATCGAGCGGGGCGAGCGCGCTGGTCGCAAGCGCAGCCAGGAGCCGGGCTTTCCGCGCTTTTTTGCCGAGCTCAATTTGGGCCTGATCCTCACGGCCTTTGCCATCGTCGCGTTTAAAACCCCTAATCACTTTGCTTTTGGCGGCACCTCGGGCGTGTCGGTCATTCTGTCCACGCTGTTCCCGACCCTGCCCGTCGGCGTCTTTATGTGGATTATCAATGCGGTCCTGGTCGTTCTGGGCTTTATCTTTTTGGAGCGCAAGGCAATCCTGTGGAGTGTCTTTGCCTCGTTTGCGCTGTCCGCCTATGTTTCGCTGTTTGAGCTCTTTATTCCGACCGATGTCTCGATGACGGGCGATATGTGGCTCGACCTGTGCTTTGCCGTGATTCTGCCGGCGCTCGGCAGCGCCATCGTCTTTGATATTGGTGCCTCGACGGGCGGCACGGACATTCTCGCCATGATCCTCAAACGTCGCACGACGCTCGAGATTGGCCGCGCCCTGCTGTTGGTCGATATCGGCATCGTGACCATCGCGGCCTTCTTGTACGGTCCGCGCGTCGGTCTGTACTGCGTGCTCGGCCTGTTTGCCAAGACGCTTGTGGTCGACAAAGCCATTGAGAGCATTCACCTTCGTAAGGTCTGCACGGTCATTTGTTCCGAGCCCCTTAAGGTCGAGGAGTTTATCGTCAAACATCTCAACCGCACGGCGACTATCAGCCGCGGCTACGGTGCTTTCTCGGGCAAGTGCGTGACGGTGATCATGAGCGTGCTAAGCCGTCGCGAGGCCGTGCAACTGCGTCGCTACGCGCGCGAGATCGATCCGGGTGCCTTTATCACGATTGTCGACAGCTCCGAGATCGTCGGCAAGGGTTTCCGCGGAACGAACTAACGCGGTCGAGCTTATCAAACAATCGAATAGCGCCCTGCGCATTGCAAATGCGTCATGTTGGAGTATTTGTCCCCACATTGGGTGATAATGATGCCAAAGACATCGTTTGCGATCCAGATGATTCGCTCAAGATACGAAGGGATGATCTCGATGTTCTGTTCGCAGTGTGGTGCCCCCATGGGCGACAACGATAAGTTCTGTGGTGCGTGTGGTGCCCCCAATGCCGGTGCCGCAGCCTCTGCCCCTCAGGGTCAGCCCCAGCAGTTTGTTCCGCAACCGCCCGTGGCGAATGCGTCCAAGGGCTGTGTGGCTCAGGCGTTTGAGGACATGACCAAGACGCCGGGCGTGCTGCAGCGCGTGTGCCAGATCGCCTTTTTGCCGGCGCTGATTTGTGTTGTGTCGGTGCTCGTGCTGTTCATTCCCGTTATCGGCGGTATCGCGGCTGCCATCGGCTTTTTGGCAGCTTGCATTGCGAGCGTGTGTGGTTCCGGCTTTGGTATTGAGTGGGGTCGCGATCTGTCGCTCAAGGTTGATGACGGTATGGATCGTCCACTCATGCGTTCCACGTCGTTTGGCCTCGGAGTCTTTTCGAGCGTTATCTCGGTCGTGCTCGAGGTTATCGCTGCCATTCCCGTTATCGGTGTAGTGCTTTCGCTGGTGGAGAGCGTGGTAATTGGCGCCGCGGGCTCGTATTCGTATTACGGCTCTTATGCACTCGAGGCAGCGCTGTTCGGCTCGCTTGGCCTGCTTGTCCTGGCTATGATTGCCACGGCGGTCTTGGGGGTCTTCTTTAAGATGTTCGCCGACATTGCCGTGATGCACTTTGCGGTGACCGGTCGTGTCGAGAGCGCGTTTTCGCTCGATAAGGTCTGGGCCGCCTTTAAGCACAACAAGACCAAACTGTTCTGCGCTTCGTTCCTTCCCGAGTTTTTGACGGGCCTGGTCGCCAACGTTGTCACCTGGATCCTGACGTTCGTCTTTGGCACCATTGCCTCTGTCGGTATGTATAGCTACTACTACCGTCCTACGGCTATTGAGGCGCTTGTTACCGGCGGTGGCATCACGCTCGTATTGTTCTTGGTGCTGACGGCGTTTGTCACGGTATTCCTCACGGTCTTTGGCAAGATGCTCAAGCACCGTGCCGTTGGCTATTGGGTTGCGCGCTACGCAAGCGAGTGGGCCGACGAGGACAAGGACGACGTCCTGACTTTTGTGCTGCCGTTTGAGAAGAAGTCTGCTCCGGCTGGTTTTAGCGCCGACGCAGCGCCCGTATCCGATTCCACTGCGGCGCCGGCGCCTGCGCCCGAGCCCGAGCCCGCGCCCGTGCCTGAGCCTGAGCCCGAGCCCGCGCCCATGCCGGAACCGGAGCCCGAGCCTGCACCTGAGCCCGAGCCTGCGCCAAGCTCCGACGAGGACCCGCAGGACGAGTAACCCTGCCACCTGCCATTTGGGGACGGGGTAGAAACGGTAGAAATAGCGCTTGACAAATAAGCGGGGGCGGACGTGCCGAAGCGTCCGCCCCCGCTTTGATATCGCGATGCGGCTATGACTGCGAGATGGTCGTGGATCGACTACTCGTTGTGCTTCTCCTCGCGGCGGGCGGCGGCGCGAGCGTCGTGGATGCCCTTGATTGCGGCGTGTCGGGCGGTGCGGGCATCGTGCATGGCGTCGCGGGCCTCGGCGGCCGTGGCCTTGGCAGAGCGCAGTTTGGCTGCCAGGTCGGGATTGGTCTCGGCGACCGCGGCAATCGTGGGGCCGTCGAGCTCTTCTTGTGTGGGCTCGGCCAAAAAGTCGATGGCATATTGGGCGGCCACCATGGAGCCCTTGGCCAGTACCGACTCGTCAATCTTGTAGAAGCAAGAATGTTGGGCGTACGTTGCGCCAATCTGGGGGTTGCGCGTGCCAACAAAGGCGAGCACGCCCGGTACGCGGCGCAGGTACTCTGAAAAATCCTCACCCGAGAGTGTGCCGCGATAATGGCCTTGGCCGGTGGGGCCCAGGCATTTGATTACTGCCTGGCGGCAGCGCTCGCTCGAGGCGGCATCGTTTTCGACCTTGTAATTGGCGATGGTGTAGTCGGTGAGCTCTGCCTCGGCGCCCAAGGCGGCCGCGGTATGCTCCACGATGCGGCGCATGAGCTCCGGCATTTCCTCGTGGGTCGAATCTCCGTAGGTGCGCACCGTGCCGGCGAGGTAGGCCGTGCCGGCGATAACGTTGCGCGCGGTGCCGCCGTGCAGCTCGCCGACGGTAATGACGGCCGGCTCGTAGGGACTGATCTCGCGCGAAACGATGGTCTGCAGAGCGTTGACGATCTCGGCGGCAACCATAACGGCGTCGTGACCGCGCTGGGGCATGGCGCCGTGGCACGAGGTGCCGCGGACGTCGATGCGGAACCAGTCGGTATTGGCCATGCGCGGTCCGGGCTCGCAGCTCACGGTGCCGGCGTCGACCTCACTCCAGATGTGCGCGGCGTAGGCGCCATCGACGCCGTCGAGCACGCCCGTGCCGATCATGAGCTTGGCGCCCTGGCCGTTTTCCTCGCTGGGCTGGAAGACGATGCGGACTTCGCCGTGGATGTCGTCGGTCATATGGCGCAGGATTTGCAGCGTGCCGAGCATCATGGCGATGTGGCAGTCGTGGCCGCAGGCGTGCATGCAGCCCTCGTTGACGCTGGCAAACTCCTCGCCGGTCTGCTCGGTGACGGGCAGGGCGTCGATGTCGGCGCGCAGCAGGATGCGGCGGCGTGGCGTGCCGTCCTCGCGATAGGCGTCGGGCGCGGTGCCGCGAATGGTCGCCACCAGGCCCGTCTTGAGGGGACGCTCGTAGGGGATATTCATGGCGTCGAGCTGGTTGGCGATGTCGGAGGTCGTGCGCTCCTCGGCAAGGCTCAGCTCCGGGTGCTTATGGAAGTGCCGGCGCTGCTTGATGATATAGGGTTCAAACTCGGTAGCGATATCTTGGATGGCTGCGGTGACGTCGTCAGCCGCTCGCACTTCGGTCGCCGCCATAATCTGCTGTGCCTTGGTCTTCGTCATGGTCGATTTGCTCCTTGCTGGGTTGATCGCAAAATCGTACAGGCTCTCTCCAGTATGCCACCTGCCGCTAGGGCTGGTAAAGTTGCCGTTTGCCGCTTGGGGTTTTGTTACAAGGGCGGGGGAGTACACTCGGGGGTGTTGAATTTCCTGCCAGAGATGGGGATGCCCATGCAACATATCGATCGGATTATCCGCTCCAAGAACGTCTTTACCGCGCAAGACGGCATCGATACCGCCCGCGAGCTGGCGATTGCCATCGCAGGCGACCGTATCGTCGCAGTCGGTGCGCCCGATGACGTGATTGCCGCCGCGCCTGCCGCCACGCCGGTTATCGACTACGGCGAGCAGTTTGTCTGCCCAGGTTTCCATGACGCTCATCTGCACTTCTTCCATACCTCGGTCGGCTCCTCGCCGTACATGCTCATGGATATGGGCACGTCCGAGGCGGCGCTGGTGCAACACGCGCTCGAGTTTTCCCAGGACTTGCCTGACGACGCTTGGGTTGTGACGCAGGGCTGGCGCGATTACCGTTGGGACCCGCCCGAGCATCCTAGCAAGGCGTCGCTCGATGCGGCATTCCCCGATCGTCCCTGCGTTATGTATTCGGGCGACGGGCACACGCTTTGGCTCAACAGCCGTGCACTCGAGGCGCTCGGCGTCACGCGCGACAGTGAGCCGCCGGCGGGCGGCAGCTACGACAAGGACGCAAACGGCGAGCTCACGGGCATTGCTCACGAGGCAGCTGCTATGCAGCTGCTACCGCGCTGCCTTGAGTGGCTGGGCGAGGATCGCATCGCAAGCGCTTACGCCGATCAAATGAGGCGGATGGCCGAGCAGGGCATCACCTCGATATGCGATATGTCGCTCATGCCCATGCCGGGCTGCGATTTTATCCGCGATGACGTCTACGACAAACTGCAGGCAGCTGGCAAACTGGGCATCCGTGCCCATCTGTTCCCCACGTTGCTGGATGACCAATCGCGCTTAGAAGAACTGCAGACCCGCTACGCGAACAACGCGCTGCTCTCGGCGCCTGGTTTTAAGCAGTTCTTCGACGGCGTCTCGAGCGAACACACGGCCTATCTCACCGATCCCTATACCAACCCGCGCTTCCCGGGCGATCAAGGTCGCCTGACGGTTCCCGTCGAGCGCATGCGCAAGCTGGTTCTGGCGGCTGCGGAGCGCGGCCACACCGTGCGCATCCACGTTATCGGCGACGGCGCCATCCATGCCGCACTCGATATCTTTGAGGAGGCCGCCGACCTGTACGGCCTGCCCCAGCACGGCCATAATACGCTTGAGCATTTGGAGAATCTGCTGCCCGAGGACATCGATCGTCTGCGCAAACTCAACGTCATTGCCTCGAGCCAGCCCTGTCATATCACACTCGACCCGGGTGGTCCGGAGCGAGACCTGGGCTTGGAGCGTAGCCGCATCATGTGGCCGTTTGCGACCTATAAGCAGCGCGGCATCCGCCAAGCCTTCGGCACCGATAGCCCCATCACAGCCGTTACCAGCATGAACGTGCTCTACACGGCTATCACCCGCCAAGACCCCCGCAGCCACTGGCCCGAGGGCGGTTGGCTGCCGAGCGAGCGTATCGATGCGGCAACGGCTCTGCGCAACTACACCCTGGGCAGCGCCTATGCAGCGGGCGATGAGCAAAACCTCGGCAGCCTGGAACCCGGCAAATACGCCGACCTGGTAGTCCTGGACCAAAACCCACTCACCATCGACCCCCAAGAACTCCAAGCCACCAAAGTCCAAGCCACCTACCTAGCCGGCAACCTGATCTACGAGCGCTAAGTATTCATGTCTTACCGTTAAACGCGGCTCGGGCAGCTTATTTTGGGATGGCGCTCGAGCCGCGTTTGCGTTTCGGTGAGGATCCGCCATGTGCGTCCCTGCTCTGTTGGATTTGGGCGCGGGGTTGAGGTGCTGCTGCTCCGTGCGTTCAATTTGGACATCAGCAGTGCAACCTCATGTGTTTTGCATACTTCACATTACAGATTGCATAAAAAGGCCGGGATGTTCTTTCTGGCCCTGATGTACCCCCGCCTGGACCGTGCAAAAAACGGAGTATTCAGCACCGCGAGCTCTGCCGGTGCCGCTGCGGCTGAGTAACGTTGCGGAGATTGACGTCATTTTGGGCTCCGGTACGGCGCGAAGTACGCCCATTTGTCCCAACGGGGTCTGCCCACCGACCAAAACCGCCCGCTGAAGGCGTTCTGGGGACCAATAAGGTATGTCCGGCGCGTATGCAGCCGTCCTGGCTTGCTGAATACTCCCAAAAATGCACGGTGCTCCCCAGGGGACCCGTGCGCGCAGCGAAAACCATGCACATGTCGCTATCCGCATCGCCATTTTGCTGCACTGACTTTTCTGAATGCCGGGACCGAATTAGTTAACCTGGCTCCCGTGTGGCTCCGGAGGGGCGGGGCATAAGGTTTATCGCGAGTTCCGCACGAGCCGAAGGCCACTTAATGTGGCCTTCGTGCGAGCAGGACTGCCCGAGCAGGAAACCTTATGCCCCGCCCCTCCGGAGCCACACGGGAGCCACCGCTAAGTTATCCCCCGGCATTCAGAAAATCTAAGTGCCAAAAAATAAGATTTTTTGACTCCGTGTTGTATAACCCGCCATTCGTGGGTACCATTCAACGCGTACGCAAACAAAAAGGGTTAATTCGCGCGGCATAACCGCGCGGCCCAAAAAGGAGGAAACAAGCATGTCGTCTTTGAAGCCGCTTGCAGATCGTGTTCTGGTCAAGCCCGACGAGGCCGAGCAGAAGACCGCTTCTGGTCTGTATATCGCCAGCAACGCCCAGGAGAAGCCGCAGCGCGGCACCATCGTTGCCGTTGGCGCCGGCAAGGTCAACGACAAGGGTGAGCGCATCCCCATGGACGTCAAGGTCGGTGACGTTGTCATCTATGGTAAGTTCGGTGGCAACGAGGTCAAGGTCGACGGCGAGAAGTATCTGCTGATGCGCGCCGACGACATCTACGCTGTCGTCGAGGCCTAGTCTCGTCAGAATCTCTGATTCGTCTTTGAACGCGCCCGCCGCATAGGACTCGGAAGCGGCGACGCGAGTCACATTTCTTTTGGAGGATTACCTACCATGGCAAAGAACATTACGTTCAACACCGATGCCCGCGCTAAGCTTGCCAAGGGCGTCAACACTCTGGCCGACGCCGTTACCGTCACCATGGGCCCCAAGGGCCGCTACGTTGCGCTGCAGCGCACGTTCGGTGCTCCGACCATCACCAACGACGGCGTTTCTGTCGCCAAGGAGATCGAGCTCGAGGACAACATCGAGAACATGGGCGCTCAGCTGGTGAAGGAGGTCGCGACTAAGACCAACGACACCGTGGGTGACGGCACCACCACCGCAACCCTGCTCGCTCAAGCCATCGTCAACGACGGTCTGCGCAACGTCGCCGCTGGCGCCAACCCGCTGGCCATCCGTCGCGGCATCGACAAGGCCGTCAACGCCGCCGTCGCCGAGATGAAGAAGCAGGCCAAGCCGGTCGAGACCAAGGAGCAGATTGCTTCCGTCGGTACCATCTCCGCCGGTGACCCCGAGGTCGGCGAGAAGATCGCCGAGGCCATGGAGGTCGTGGGCAAGGACGGCGTCATCACCGTCGAGGATTCCCAGACGTTCGACATCACCATCGACACCGTCGAGGGCATGCAGTTCGACAAGGGCTACGTCTCCGCTTACTTCGTCACGGACAACGACCGCATGGAGGCCGTGATGAAGGATCCGTACATCCTCATCACCGACCAGAAGATCTCTAGCGTCCAGGACATCATGCCTGTTCTCGAGGCTGTTCAGCGCGCTGGTCGTGGCCTGCTCATCATCGCTGAGGACATCGATGGCGAGGCTCTGCCTACCCTGGTCCTCAACAAGATCCGTGGCGCCCTCAACGTCTGCGCCGTCAAGGCCCCGGGCTACGGCGATCGCCGCAAGCGCATCCTCGAGGACATCGCCGTCCTCACCGGTGGCCAGGCTGCCCTGGACGAGTTGGGCGTGAAGGTCGCTGACATCACCGCCGATATGCTCGGTACCGCTAAGACCGTCACCATCTCCAAGGACAACACCGTCGTCGTCGGCGGCGCTGGCTCCAAGGAGGCCATCGACGCCCGCATCGCTCAGATCAAGGGCGAGATGGAGAACACCACCTCTGACTTCGACCGCGAGAAGCTCCAGGAGCGCCTGGCCAAGCTCTCCGGTGGCGTTGCCGTCATCAAGGTCGGCGCTGCTACCGAGTCCGAGCTCAAGGAGATCAAGCACCGCGTCGAGGACGCCTTGCAGGCTACCCGCGCTGCTGTCGAGGAGGGCATTGTCGCTGGCGGCGGCGTCGCCTTCATGGACGCTGCTCCTGCGCTCGACGCTGTCGAGATTGACGACCCCGAGGAGAAGATCGGCGTCGATATCGTCAAGAAGGCTCTGACCGCTCCGGTCGCTACCATCGCCAAGAACGCTGGCTTTGAGGGCGCTGTCGTGGTCGACAAGGTTGCCGAGCTGCCCGCCGGCCAGGGTCTCAACTCTGCCAACGGCGAGTGGGGCGACATGATTGAGATGGGCGTCCTCGACCCCGTCAAGGTCAGCCGCGTCACCCTGCAGAACGCTGCTTCTGTCGCCAGCCTGATCCTCATCACCGAGGCTACTGTCTCCGATGTGCCCAAGAACACTCAGCTTGAGGATGCTATCGCTGCTGCTACCGCTGGTCAGCAGGGCGGCGGTATGTACTAAGGCCGACAAGGTCTAGAACTCCCACCGGGAATCCGGGGGCGGGACGGGGGCTTCTCTCCGGAACGTCCTCGGACATGCAAAGAGGCTCCGCATTGCGCTTCGCGCTGCGGAGCCTCTTTGCGTCCTGCGGAATGTTCCGGAGAGAAGCCCCCGTCACGCCCCCGGATTCCCTGCGTTTACGGCCTTGAGGTCGGCGGGCGGAGGAGGACGTGGTTGTGGGGGATGCGTGTCCCGGTCGCTGTTTCGCGGCTCTGCCGCGAAAGGCGCGCTACTTTGGGGCGGATGGAGGACGTGGTTGTTGCGCCAACTTGTCCCTACCGCATTTCTGGAGCGTTTTCCCATCATAAATTACCCTCGGCATACTTGCGCGAGCGATTGCTCGTGCTACACTTGCAAGTGCTGTTTCAGGGCGGGGTGGAATTCCCCACTGGCGGTAAATCGGGCGGTGCCAAAGGTGTGCCGTGGCGCAGGCGAGGTGTCTGCGACCGAGCCGATGAGTCCGCGACCCGTGTGTGCGTTGGCTCGCATGCCGGCTGAACTGGTGAGATCCCAGTACCAACGGTTAGAGTCCGGATGAAAGAGGCAGGTGATCTTATGTCTGAACAGTCGCAGCATATCCATTTTGAGAACACGAATAGGTGGAGCACCAAACAGCTCGTTACCATGGCGTTGATGTGTGCCTTGGGCGCCCTGTTTATGTACGTGCAGCTGCCCATCCTTCCTTCGGCGCCGTTTTTGACGTATGATCCGTCGCTGGTGCCGGCGATGGTTTGTGGGTTTGCATATGGCCCCGGTGCCGGTACTGCCGTCGCCGCCATGGCGATTGTCATCCATGCGCTCACTACGGGTGACTGGGTCGGCGCGCTTATGAACCTGGTTGCCACGCTGGGCTACATTCTGCCCGCGGCTATCGTCTATCAGAAGATGCATACCTATAAGGGTGCCGTGATTGGCCTGGTGCTCGGCGTTATTGCCGCTACGGCATTGTCTATGGTCGCAAATCTTACCATTGGCGTATGGTTCTGGTATGGCTCGGTCGATGTGATCGCCCCGCTCATGATTCCTGCCGTGCTGCCGTTCAACCTTATCAAGACCGTGCTTAACTCGGTGTTGACGCTTGTGGTGTACAAGGCGGTCTCCAACCTCATCACGCCTAAAAAGGACCAGGTCAAAGGCCGCGCATGATTGAGTGTCGGGGCGTTTCCTTTAGCTATGACGGTGCCGCACCGGCACTCGACGGCGTCGATCTGAACATCGAGGATGGCGAGTTTTTCTGCATCCTCGGTGGCAATGGGTCGGGCAAGTCGACGTTTGCCAAGCATCTGAATGCACTGTTGCAGCCCGATGCGGGCACGGTACGCGTCAACGGCATGGATGCGTCCGACCCCGAGCTGGTCTACGACATTCGTTCGACCGCGGGCATGGTATTCCAGAATCCCGATGACCAGCTGGTGGCAACGCTTGTCGAAGATGACATTGCGTTTGGTCCCGAAAACCTTGGCGTGCCATCGGCACAAATAGCACAGCGTGTACGCGAGGCGCTGAAGGGCGTGGGCCTGGTGGGCTTTGAGCGCCACGAGACCCACGCGCTCTCGGGTGGCCAAAAGCAGCGCGTGGCGCTTGCCGGTGTGCTCGCCATGGAACCGCGCGTGCTCATCTTGGACGAGGCTTCTTCGATGCTCGATCCGCGTGGACGCAAGGGCCTCATGAAGGCTTGCCGCGCGTTGCACGATCGCGGCATGACCATCGTGATGATTACGCACTTTATGGAAGAGGCCGCCGAGGCCGATCGTGTCGCGGTATTTCGGGCGGGGCGTGTTGCCATGCTCGGTACGCCCGAGGAAATCTTGACACGGGCGGACGAACTTGCGCAGCTCAACTTGGATATGCCGGCGTCGTGCTGCTTGGGCACGGCGCTTCGTGCGAAGGGCGTGCCCGTTCATGCGCAGGTGCGCGAGGCGGATATGGTCGCCGAGATTGCGCAGGTATATGCCGACCGGAGTGGGGAAGACACCGCGGGGCGGCCTTCTGCATCCGATTCTCGTGTGCTCGACAACGTCTCCTCTGCAACCGACGGGACAGCCGTGTCGGAGCCCGTCATCGAGATTTCGCACCTCTCGCATAGTTACTCGCTGAGTGCCCGCGAGCGCCGCCGCTGGCATAAGCGCTCGGTCACTGCGGGCAAATCGAGCAAACAGGCTCTCTGGGGAAACGACCCCAGTAGTCCGTGGGCGCTGCGCGATGTATCGCTGACGGTGCGTCGCGGCGAGTTCCTGGGCTTGGCAGGTCATACCGGTTCGGGTAAGTCGACGCTGGTCCAGCATCTCAACGGTTTGATTCGCCCCCAGGAGGGATCCGTTCGCGCGCTGGGGCTCGACCTATCAAACAAGAAAGACGCCGCTGCGGTTAAGGCCAAGGTCGGCGTGGTATTTCAGTATCCTGAGCGTCAGCTGTTTGCCGAAACCGTGGCGCAGGACGTGGCGTTTGGTCCGCACAACCTTGGCTTGCCGCAAGATGAAGTCGACCGTCGTGTCGAGTCATCACTCTCGCGCGTGGGCCTCGATCTTTCCACGGTCGGCGACAAGAGTCCCTTTGAGCTTTCGGGCGGTCAGCAACGGCGTGTGGCATTCGCCGGCGTGCTCGCCATGGAGCCCGAGATCCTGGTGCTCGATGAACCCATGGCGGGGCTCGATCCGGCTGCGCGCAGGGATTTCCTTGAGCTTATCGGTCGACTTCACCGCGATGGCCTGACCGTTGTCATGGTTTCGCATAGTATGGATGACCTGGCCAATTGCTGCGACCGTATTGTCGTGATGAACGAGGGCGCGGTGTTTGCCGAGGGCACGCCCGCTCAGGTTTTTGCGCATGCGGATGAGCTCAAGTCGATCGGCTTGGGCGTTCCCGCCGCCCAGCGCATGGCGTTGGCGCTCGCGGAAGCGGGCGTGCCGCTGCGCTTTGACGGCCTCTATACGGTTGAGTCGCTGGCAGACGAGTTGGTGGACCTGCTAATCGGTCGCTCGGGCGGTCCTTCTAACGTCGCGGACATTGCTAAATCCAAGACGGTCGCGCGAGAGGAGGGCTGCTAATGGAGGCGTTTTCGTTTGGCAGCTACTATCCGAGCGATAGTGCGATCCATCGCCTGGATCCGCGCACCAAGCTGCTCCTGGGCTTTGTGTTTTTAATCACGACGCTGACCGTCGGCGGCTTCCGCGGACTGGCTCCTGTCGCATTTTTCGTCGTGCTGATCTATGCCGTGTCCCGGGTGCCGGCTCGTCGCGTTCTGTCGTCGATGGCGCCGCTGCTGGCAATCGTCGTCGTGGTCGCGGTGCTCAACTTGTTTACCGATCAGAGTGGGCGCATCCTGTGGCAGCTCGGCTTTCTGCAGATAAGCGAGGGCTCGCTGCATTCCGCCGCCTTTATGGCGTGCCGCCTGACCTTGATGATGGCCGGTATGAGCGCCATCACGCTCACCACACCGACGCTCGACCTCACCGCGGGCTTTGAGCGCCTGCTCGCGCCGTTTGCGCGTGTGGGGCTCCCTGCGCACGAGCTCGGCATGATCATGGGCATCGCGCTGCGCTTTATGCCGCAGTTTGCCACCGAGATGAAGCAGACGGCCGATGCGCAGGCAAGCCGCGGTGCACGCGTAACGGGTGGCCCGCTCGGCGGCGTGCGTATGCTCGGCAGTGTGGCGATTCCACTGTTCACGGGCGTGTTCCGTCATGCCGAGACGTTGTCTGCTGCCATGGATGCACGCTGCTATCACGGCGAGCAGGGCCGCACGCGCCTGCATGCGCTTGTATTTCGCCGTTGGGATGCGCTGGCTGCGGTGGTGACGGCGCTGCTGCTTGCGTGTGTCATCGTCGTCAACCTTCAACTTGTTTAGGCGCGATTCGAGCGCAAGAAAGGGGCCCCTATGACCGACAACGACCGCACGGCTCAGCTTGAGCGCGCCTGTTCGTATCTCAGGCGCATTCCGGCGTGGTATCTGGCCACGACCGATGTGACCGACGGGCATCAGCCTCGCGTGAGGCCGTTTTCGTTTGCCATGGTCGATGACGGTAAGCTGTGGTTTTGCACGTCGCGCGACAAGGATGTGTGGGCGGAGCTGAGTGCGAATCCCAAGTTTGAGCTCTCGGGCTGGAAGCCGGGGGAATGTTGGATCGTGTTGACCGGCGAGGCCGCACTTGAGGACGACGCAGTTGCGAGCGACAAGGTGCGTCAAGCGGGTTTTAAGCACATGGTGGGCATCGGCGAGGAACACGAGAGTGCCAACGACGGCCGCCTTGCTTTCTTTTCGGTCCGCAACATTGCCGCGCGCTTCTGTGATATCGACGGCAGCGAGGAGCGCCTGGAGCTCTAGCGCGTCTCAAATTAACTACCCGTTCCGAATTAGCTAGCGCCAGGAGGACACATGGACGGATTGAATACGGTGTTGGAGTATCTGACGTCGGTGCCGGCATGGTATTTGGCGACGAGCGTTGACGGACAGCCTCATGTGCGTCCGTTTTCGTTTGCGCAGATCCAGGATGGCAAGCTGTGGTTTGTAACAGCGCGCACCAAAGATGTGTGGCAAGAGCTGCTGCAAAACCAGCGCTTTGAGGCCACGAGTTGGTGGCCGGGCCATGGCTGGCTCATCTTGCGCGGGCGTGCCGGCTTGGATGACCGGGCTTTAGGCGAAATGCGCGAAGCCGGGTGGAAGCATCTAGAGCGCCTGGGCGAGCACTATGAGGGGCCTAACGACCCCACGCTCGTCTTCTTTAGCGTCGAGGATCCCGAGGCTTTTATCTGCAATCACGACGAATGGGTGCCGGTCGAGCTCTAGCCAGCTGGCTCATCCTAACAACTTGGTTTTCGCAAGGGCGGGCCCCGTATTGCCCGGCGCCGTTAGGAGCGCCGGTCAATACGGGGCCCGCTCCATTTGTCAATTCCTTCAAGCGAATGTGTCGGGAATGTTTCAATGCATGAATATGCAAGCCATTTACGTATTCATGCATCTTTTGGTGCTAAAGTTTCAACCCACTTCATAACGACCGCTGCGAAATGCGCATCGGTGCATAAATCGCAGACAAGGAGTCTGATATGTCTTTGAAGGTTGGAATCGTCGGCGCGGCTGGATATGCCGGAGCCGAGCTCATTCGCCTCGTGCTCGGCCATCCCGAGTTTGAACTTGTTGCCATTACGTCCAACGCCGATGCCGGCCAGCCGCTGTCCGCGGTGTATCCGAGCTTTGCTGGCGTGAGCGATCTGGTTTTCACCACGCATGACGCCCCCGAGCTCAAGAGCTGCGATGCGGTTTTTCTTGCCGTGCCGCACACGGCTGCCATGGCACAGGTGCCCGCGCTGCTTGCATCGGGCGTCTCCTGCTTTGATCTTTCGGCCGACTACCGTCTGAACGACGCGTCCGTCTTTGAGACATGGTATGCCGCCGAGCATACGAGCCCCGAGCTGCTCAAGACCCGTGCCTTCGGTCTGCCCGAGCTGTTCTGCCAGGACTTGGAGACCGCCGCATCCGACCATGCCGACGGTAAACCCGTGCTGGTCGCCTGCGCCGGTTGCTATCCCACCGCAACGAGCCTTGCCGCCGCGCCCGCCGTGCGCGCGGGCTGGGTGGCCGAGAACGGTCCCGTGATTGTCGATGCCATTAGCGGCGTGACGGGCGCCGGTAAGTCCTGCAACGCCCGCACCCATTTTTGCAGCGCCGACGAGAACTTGGAGGCCTACGGCGTGGGCAAGCATCGCCACACGCCCGAGATTGAGCAAATCCTTGGCCTGACCGATCGCGTCGTCTTTACCCCGCACCTGGCACCGCTCAAGCGCGGTCTGCTCTCCACGGTGACGCTGCCGCTCGCGCCGCAGGCTCTCGACACGTTGGCTCTTGAGGATGTCGTCGACCATTACAAGCAGTTCTACGCCGGTCGCACCTTTGTGCGCGTGCTCGATGCCGGCCAGCAGCCCAAGACGGCTTCGGTCGTCGGCACCAACGCTGCCCAGATTGGCCTCGCGCTCAACAAGCGCGCGGGCGTGCTGGTGGCGACGGGCGCCATCGACAATCTGTGCAAGGGCGCTGCGGGCCAAGCAGTCCAGTGCGCCAATATCGTCTTTGGCTTTGACGAGCGACGAGGCTTGCCTACAGTGGCGTGCCCGGTGTAGCACATTCGATTGTTAACGATTTGGTAGTCGGGCATCGAATGGGGCGCCACTCTTAAGCTGATCTCATGATCACGACTGGCATGGCGCACCAACCGATGTCCGTTTTTTTTGTTTGACATAAGGAGTCATAAAGACGATGGATACCGAGCTGTTTGATATCAAGATTCGCGCCGTCGAGGGTGGCGTTACGGCTGCGGCTGGTTTTAAAGCTGCAGGCATCCACGCTGGGTTCCGCAAGAACCCCGAGCGTCTGGATTACGCGCTCGTCGTGCCCGATAAACCCTGTCCCGGTGCCGGCGTGTTTACCACCAATCGCTTTTGCGCGGCGCCCGTGCAGGTGAGCCGTGCCAACCTGGGCGGTGCCGACAAGGGCTACGGTATCATCGCCGGTGTTTCGGTCAACTCTGGCAATGCCAACGCCGCCACGGGTGAGACCGGCCTTGCCTGCGCGCACGAGACGTGCAGCATCGCATCGCAGGTCATCGGCTGCGAGCCCCAGCAGATTCTGGTTGCCTCCACGGGTGTGATTGGCCAGATTCTGCCGATCGACACGTTTGAGACCGCCATTCCTGCTGCCTACGAGGCGCTCTCCGCCCACGGTGGCGCCGATGCCGCTCGCGCCATCATGACGACCGACACGCACTCCAAGGAGTACGCTGTATCCTACGTCAGTGAGGCTGCGGGTCATGCGGGCAATGTCTATACGGTAGGCGGAATGTGCAAGGGCTCGGGCATGATCATGCCCAATATGGCCACCATGATCGCAGTTATCACCACCGATGCCCCCGTCGAGCCTGCGGCACTTCATGCCCTGCTGCTCTCGACCGTCAAGCAGACCTTCAACAAGGTAACGGTCGATTCCGACACCTCGACCAACGACACCTGCATCATGCTTGCCTCCGGCGCCGCTGCCGCAGATGCCGAGCCTATCGTCGAGGGCTCCGATGCCTTTGACGAGTTGGCATTTGCCGTGCACGAGGTGTGCGAGAGCCTGGCGCGCAATATCGCCGCCGATGGTGAGGGCGCATCCAAGCTTGTTACGGTCAACGTTACCGGCGCCGCCAACGACGAGGAGGCCGATATCGCCGCCCGTGCCGTTGCCAACTCGCCGCTCGTTAAGACCTGCATCGCCGGCCACGACTGCAACTGGGGCCGCGTTGCTATGGCGCTTGGCAAGTGCGGCGTGAAGTTTAATCAGGAAGACGTTTCCATCGACATGATGGGCATGCCTGTCTGTCGCGACGGTCTGACTGTTCCCTTTGACGAGGACGAGGCTCTACGACGTTTCGAGGCGCCCGAGATCGTGATCTCGGCCGACCTGGGCGCAGGCGACGCGGCAACGACCGTGTGGACCTGCGACCTCACGCATGAGTACATCTCCATTAACGGCGACTACCGTTCCTAGATTCCAGGCACGCTGCGCATCTTGCCGCGATTGCGGACAGCGGAGCACGGCGCGATAACGATACGAAAGACGAGGCAGATTATGAAATTCGCACGCGATTGTCGTTCGAACGAATCCAACGAAGCAACCGCGCAGCTGCTGTTCGAAGCGCTGCCGTGGATTAAGAACCTGACCGGTAAGACGGTTGTTATCAAATATGGCGGAGCCGCCATGGTTGATGAGCAGCTGCGCCGCGACGTGATGAGCGACATCGTGCTGCTCAAGATCATCGGCATGCGCCCTGTTATCGTGCACGGTGGCGGCAAGGCCATCAACGAGGCGCTGAGCCACTACGACATCCCCGTCGAGTTTAAGAACGGCCAGCGCGTGACCACGCCGGCGACTATGGATATCGTGCGCGAGGTGCTGGGCGGCAAGGTTAACCAGGAGCTGGTTGCCGCCATCAACCACCACGGCAACCTGGCCGTGGGCGTGTCGGGCAGCGATGCTGGCACGCTCATCGCCGAGCCGCTCGATCCCGAGCTCGGTCGCGTGGGCAAAGTGACGCACGTCAACACCGACTATATCGAGCGCTTACTCGATAGCGAGTACATCCCCGTTATCGCTACCGTCGCGGCGGGGGAGGACGGCGGTTTCTTCAACATCAACGCCGATACCGCCGCCGGTGCCGTTGCGGCAGCGCTCCACGCGCACAAGGCGATCTTTTTGACCGACGTCGACGGCCTGTACAAGGACTTTAGCGATAAAGACTCACTCATCTCCAACCTAACACTCGACGAGGTTAACGAAATGCTCTACGGCGGCGAGGTCGATAAGGGCATGATTCCCAAGCTGCGCGCGGCCGTCGATGCGCTTGCCGGCGGCGTATTTCGCGCTCACATCATCAACGGCACCACGCCGCATTCGCTGCTGCTGGAGCTGCTGACCGATGCCGGCGTCGGCACCGTGATCCATTCCACCGAGACGGCTTACGAGTTCGATACGCATCCGCATCCGCTTTCGACGTTTGCTGCGCGTCTGACCGAGAACCTCGACGAGGTCGAGAAGCTTCAGACGGTCTAACTGACCCGCAGCCGCCCCATTTCTGCACCCATAGGCCTGCGCCGTCCGGCGCTCAACGAAAGGCATCCCATGTCACTTGCAGCTCAGCAATCGCTTGAATCCCATTACGTTATGCATACCTTTGGCCGCTCTCCGGTCGAGTTTGTCGAGGGTCACGGCATGAAGCTCACCGGCGACGATGGTCGTGAGTACCTCGACTTTCTTGCCGGCATCGGCGTGTGCAGCCTAGGTCATGGCGACCCGGCTGTGCTCTCGGCGCTCGAGGCACAGACCAAAAAGCTCATGCATGTCTCCAATTACTTCTACATCGAGCAGCGTGGACAGGTCGCGGCGCTGCTGTCCAAGCTTGCCAATGACGACTTAGATGGTGCACGCGTGCTTGCCGATGCCATTGCCGCCGGCGATGAGACCACGGCAGCTGCTCTTGGTGCCCCGGCTGCGGACGAGCAGGTGTGGGAGACCTTTTTTGCCAACTCCGGCGCCGAGGCCAACGAGGGCTCGATGAAGCTTGCGCGCCTGTACGCCAAGCGTGCCGGTAACGGCGGCAACACTATCGTGTGCATGCGCGGCGGCTTCCACGGCCGTACGCTCGAGACCATTGCCGCCACCATGCAGGATTGGCTGCAGGATAGTTTCCGCCCACTGCCGGGTGGCTTTGTGGCCTGTACGCCCAACGATATCAATGAACTGCGTGCGATCTTTAAGCAGCTGGGGAGCGAAATATGTGCCGTGATGCTCGAGCCGATCCAGGGTGAGAGTGGCGTGCACCCCATGACCGAGGAGTTTATGGCGGCAGCGCGCGACCTGGCACACGAAGTGGGCGCCGTGCTTATAGCCGACGAGGTCCAGTGCGGCATCTTCCGCTCCGGCAAGCCGTTTGCATTCCAAACCTATGGCGTGGAACCCGACATCATGAGCCTTGCCAAGGGCATTGCCGATGGCGTGCCCATGGGTGCCGTCGTAGCAAAGAAGGAGATTGCCGACGTGTTTAAGCCGGGCGACCACGGCTCGACCTTTGGCGGTAGCTGCTTGGCTGTCGCGGCGTGCGCCGCGACGCTCTCCGCGCTCGTGCGCGGCGATTATGCCGACCATGCTGCCAAGGTAGGCGCCTATATGGAGGCAAAGCTCGCCAAGCTGCCGAACGTGACCGAGGTGCGTGGCCGCGGCTTGATGCTCGGCTGTGATTTGGATGATGCCGCGGGCGACGCGCATGATATTGTTGCCCGCGCGCTGGCCGCCGGTGCCGTGATTAACGCTACAGGTGCTCATACGCTGCGTTTCCTGCCGCCGCTCGTCTGCGAGGAATCCGACGTGGACAGTCTGATCGAGATCCTGTCGGACGTTTTGGCCTAACACAGCGAAATAACTTAACTTTGACCGGGTTCCGGACTGCGGACGTGCCCTATGTGGCATGATTCAGCGGTCTGGAGCCCGTTTTGCCTTAGATTTGCTAAGGCGGGGAGACCTGCTGGTCAAAAAACATCAAATATGAGTACTGTTACCAGCTGAATCTCATATGAAACCGACTATCTAGGATTAGTTAGACCACACATGTTCAGTTATGTTAATGGGGAAACAGCTAGCAAAGGGTAGCGCGCAGAGATGTGGTGTAAGAGGCGGGGCATGCCTCGCCTCTTCCCTTTCTTGAAAGGGAGGGGACACCG
>NZ_JBDMSK010000022.1:0-31542 GCF_039758815.1 Collinsella aerofaciens
TTGCCCGTATCGTAGGCAATGCGCCGAATGCTCGCCATCGAAATTTATCGATGGCCTATTTCAGACTGTAATGGGCGGTGCGCCCCGTGGGCCTTACTACAGCCCCAAGAGCTCCTTGACCTTGGCGATGATGGCCTCGTCGGTGGCGTTGGCAAAGAAGTACTCCTGGAAGTGCTCACCAGCGAGGGCGCCCTTCACCAGGCCCTGATCGATCTCGCCCAGGACGTCGACGAGCGGGCGCATGGTCACAGCGCGCACGCCGTCGAGGATCTTCTTGTTGCGCTGCTCGGGCTCAACGCGCTCGGCGGGGTAGCCGTTACCCGAACCAAAGCCAAAGAGCTTCTCGAAGGTGCACTCGAGGTTGAGCTCCTGGCCCCAGCCGTTCTTGAGCGCGAAGGGCATGGCGACGGCATTGCCATCGTTGACCTGGGCAAAGGTGTAGGCATCCAGCGGGTCGGCAACGTGGCCGCACAGCACGCCGGGGAAGGAGTTGCAGGCGAGCATGGCGCCCTCGCCGGTGCCGCAACCGGTCACGACGTAGTCGGCAGCGCCGGAGTTGAGCAGCACGGCGGCAAGAATGCCGTTCTGCACGTAGGTGAGGGGCTTGGAGTCGGCGTCGGCATACATGCCATAGTTAAAGACGGTGTGCCCCATGGGCTCGACAACCTTCTTAAGGGCAGCCTCGATCATAGGGTTCTTGGAGTTCTGAGAATTCTCATTAATCAGAGCGATCTTCATTTGAGTCAACCTTTCAACTTAATCTTCCAGTTTTTTGTTTCTGTGCGCGGGCGGCGGCAAAGCCAACCCGCGATGAGCTATGCGGGCGGTCGGCAGTTAAGTCTGTCGCGAGTTCCGCACAAACCGAAGCGCCTGTGTTGGCTGGTGCGTGACGGTGGCGAGGGCGCGCGGAGTGCGGCAGATTGGCGTGAAAGAGGAGCGAAGCGTACTTCGGTACGCGAGCGACGGTTTGAGCGCCAAGGTGCCGCACTCCGCGCGGCCGCAGCCTATTGCGGCTGTTTGCCGATGTAGGCGAGGATGCCGCCGTCCACGTACAGAATGTGCCCGTTGACGAAGTTCGATGCATCGGAAGCCAAGAACACGGCGGGGCCCTTCAGGTCCTCGGGCGTGCCCCAACGGGCGGCCGGCGTCTTGGCGATGATGAACTGGTCGAACGGGTGACGGCTGCCATCGGGCTGCGTCTCGCGCAGCGGCGCGGTCTGCGGGGTAGCGATATAGCCCGGCCCAATGCCGTTGCACTGGATGTTGGTCTCGCCAAACTCGGAGCAGATGTTCTTGGTGAGCATCTTGAGTCCGCCCTTGGCGGCGGCATAGCCGGCGATGGTCTCGCGGCCCAGTTCGCTCATCATGGAGCAGATGTTGATGATCTTGCCGTGGCCCTTGGCGATCATACCGGGCAGGCAGGCCTTGGACACGATAAACGGTGCGTTGAGGTCGATGTCGACGACGCGACGGAAGTCCTCGGCGCTCATGTCGAGCATCGGGGTGCGCTGGATGACGCCGGCGTTGTTGACTAGGATGTCGGGCGTGGTGCCAAAATCGGCTTCGATCTTGGCAACGAGCTCGGCGACGACAGCCTCGTCGGTGACGTCGGCAACATAGCCGTGAGCATCAAAGCCCAGCTTGCGGTAGTGCTTCTCGGCTTCGGCAACCTTGTCGGCGTGACGGGCGTTAAAGGCAATCTTGGCGCCTGCCTCTCCGAGCGCCTCGGCAATGGCCATGCCGATGCCATAGGTGGCGCCGGTCACGAGCGCGACCTTGCCGTCCAGGCGGAAGCTGTCCATAAGATCAGACATAGCAATCCTTCCAAAAGAAACGTTCATCTATATAAGTCTTGCTTTTCGTACAAGCTCAGTATATGTGAAGTAGGGTAATAAACCCTCCCATTCTCCGAAAAATAGGTGAACGTTCACTTTTAAAAGGTAAACGGTGAACTCGCCCTGCTGTGCGGACGGCACGATTGTCCTGATCGAGGAGGGCAAGCTCGAGAGACAAGTGAGCATGGGCTGCCCGTTGGCCCCGCGTGTAGTGCTACTTTTCAAATGCGGCGCGCACAAAGTGCCGGGTGAACAACTTGCTGGCGATGTCGGCGACGTTGCCTAAGATCAGCGCCGAGATAACGGCGGTCACGTCTGGTCACGTCAAAGCCACCTAAGTTGTGCATGGGTGTCAGCGCCCCCATTTCACCGCAACTGTGGGGATGGGGGATGCGATAGTATTACGTGATGAGATTCGACAAACCGTGGGCTTCATTCGAGGGCTTTATGGAACAGCACCAGCATTATCAGAGCCTGCAAGATCAGGCATACAACGCATTGCGCTCCAAGATCATCTATGCCGAGCTCAAGCCCGGCACGCGCCTTTCGGCGATTGGTCTGGAAAAGGAGACGGGAATCGGGCGCACGCCCATTCGCGAGTCTTTTGTGCGCCTGCGTGAGCAGGAGCTGGTGGAAACTCGTCCCAAAAGCGGCACCTATGTCTCAAAAATCAGCATGGAGCGCGCCGAGAATGCCTGTTTCTTGCGCGAGAAACTCGAGAGAAGTGTGCTCATTAAATGCTGTTCGGCCGCTACGCCCGAGCAAAAGCATCGGCTCGAGCAGATTCTTGCCGAGTCCGAGTCGCTCGACCACAGCGAAACGCGTCGCTTTTTTGATCTGGACAACCTGTTTCATGAGACATGTTTTGAGATTGCCGGCCGCCACATGTTGTGGGATTGGATGAAGAGCGTCAACACGCATTTCGAGCGATACAACTGGTTGCGTATGGTGTCGCAGGATCTGGACTGGGAACCGATCCGTGGGCAACATCGCCGGATTCTTGAGGCCATTAAGAAGGGCGATACCGACACGGCGAGCTATCTGGCAGAGACGCATTTGCATCTAATGCCCGAGGAGCAGGGCCCGGTTATCGCCTTGCATCCCGACTACTTTGAGCTGTCCAAAGACTCGGCAATCTAATTCGTCCTCTTTATTAGTTGCGGTTAAATAGGGACTGTTTTGCGGCTTTGGCGGCGTAAGCAGTCCGTATTTCACCGCAAGTGCGGGGGTGCAATCGGGGCATGAAAAGGCTGCGGCGCCGCTTGGAGGAAAAAACCGGAAGCAAGGGTCCATTCCTCCAGACGGCGCCGCAGCTGTTTTGGTGGCTCGGCTTTTGTCGAAGTGGCTCAGCTGGGCGCGACTGCCAGCCGAGTAGACAAAGCGGCTCGGGGCGTGTCGCTTCCGTCACGTTCTATCAGCATACAAGACGGTTTCGGTTCTTGCTCGTGACGGAAACGGCGCGCTTCCGAGCCGCTTTAAAAGAAAGGGGGCGAGGTCTAGGGCACGCCCCCTTTCGCGATAGAGAGCTGAACCTAGCCGCGGACCTTCTTGACGACGTCCATGGCCTCGCGGGCGATCTGCTCGACCTTGGAGAAGTCGCCGTCGGCGAACAGGGTCGGCTTGACCATCCAGGTGCCACCACAGGCGATGATGGCGCTGGAGCTCAGGTACTCCTCGACGTTGGCGGTGCTCACGCCGCCGGTGGGCATAAAGCGATGACCGACAAACGGAGCGGCGAGGGCCTTGATGGTGTTCAGGCCACCATACTGAGCCGCGGGGAAGAACTTGGTGACCTTGAGCCCCAGGTTCTCGGCGGCGGTAACCTCGGAGGGGGTCACGGTGCCGGGAAGGACGGGCAGGTCGATGTCGATGCAGTGCTTCACGACGTCCTCGTTGTAACCCGGCGAGACGATGAACTTGGCACCGGCGGCGCGGGCCTGCTCAACCTGTTCGACAGTCAGGACGGTGCCAGCGCCGACGCACATCTCGGGCTCGGCCTCGGCCATGGCGGCGATGCACTCGGCGGCGCAGGCGGTGCGGAAGGTGACCTCGGCGGACTTCATGCCGGCTGCCATAAGGGCGTGGGCGAGCGGAGCGGCGTCTTCGACCTTGTCGAGCACGACGACCGGCACGATGCCCAGGGACTCAAGCGTGGTATAGAACTGATCGAACATGATGTTCCTTTCGATGTGTGGCGCGCATAGGCGCATGATTGCCAAATGTGCTGGTCGGGAGCCGATTTTGGATTGGTTATCGGAGGCACTGCTTGGGGTCCAAGCAATTCCAAAACCGGCTTCGCAACCAGTCGTGTAGGGAATGCCAGACAAAACCGGAATGGGACTAAGTGGTTCTACCTGGCCGGAGGAATCGGGGAGCGGGCTGCAGAGATATGGGTATGGAAAGCTGCGGCCCGCGGAATGGGGACGGCTTAGCGCGCGACGCGGGTGCCACCGTCGGCGGCGGATGCCACGGCTGCGATCTCGTCTGCGGTCACCAGGTTGGAATCGCCCTTGATGGTGAGCTTGAGGATCGAGGCCGCAATCGCGTAGTTGACGGCGTCCTGCGGATCGAAGTCATTGATGAGGGCATGGACCAGGCCGGCGTTAAAAGCGTCGCCGGCGGCAACGCCCTCGAGCACGTGCACGTCGTGAGCAGGGGAGAACCAGTGCTCGCCGCTCTCGGCGTCAAAGAGCATGCCCATCCAAATGGAGCGCTCGACGCAGGAGATGTTGCGGACGACCGAGGCGACCTTCTTGCAACCGTACTCGGCGCAGATCTGACGGGCCATCTCGACGTAGGTGTCGCGCTCCTCGATGCCGTGGGCAAGGGAGCCGGAGACGCAGGTCATACCGAGGCCGGCAGGAGCGTCCTCGTCGTTGGCAATGCAGATGTCAACGAGCGGCAGGAGTTCCTTCATGGTGGCCTGCGACTTCTCGGGCGACCACATCTTGCCGCGATAGTTCACGTCGCACACGGTGGTGATGCCTTTGGCGCGGCAGGCGGTGAGGGCATCCTTGCAGGCGGCGGCCATCTCGTCGGAGACGGCGGGCGTCACGCCGGAGAAGTAAAAGACATCGACACCCTTGAGGATCTCGTCCCAGTCAAAGACGTCGCGCTTGGCCATGTTGATGGCAGAGTACTTGCGGTCGTAGACGCAGCCGTTGCCGCGCTGCGAGGCGCCGACCTCAAACACATAGGAGCCAAGACGGTCGCCCTGGCGCACGACGCGCGTGGTGTCGACGTCGTAAACCTTCAGCGAACGCAGGGCGCACTCGCCCAGACGGTTGGCCGGGACAACGGAGACGTAAGCTGCCTTGTCACCCTGGTAGGCCAGGGAAAGCGCGGTGTTTGCCTCGGCGCCGCCGTAGCGGACATCAAACTCGGTCGCCTGCTCAATGCGCAGATGATCTTTGGGCGAGAGCCTCATCATGATCTCGCCGAAGGTAAGAACCGTTTTACCCATGGTCGCGCAGCTCCTTCTTACTCGTGCGTACACCTTTGATATGGCGTTGGCACGGAGGTGCCAAGACGGTAGGGTACATCTTTGCACCTCCGTGCCAACGTTTGCCGAAATCGGTTTACGAAATCGGTTTCGTTTCGACTTGTAGTATACTCACCTACAACGTTTTGCAAGCGAGATTTTTAAAAAAATGCCTAAAATGGCCCAGACTGCCGACAATTGGGAAACGGGGTGCGCTATGGCGCAGATGAGAATCAAGGACATTGCCGCCGAGGCGGGCGTGAGCCCGGCCACGGTCTCGCGCTATCTCAACAACCGCCCCGGGCAGATGACCGAGGAAACCCGTGCCCGCATCGCGGCGGTCATCGAGCGCACCGGCTATCGTCCACGTGCCGCCGCGCGCAATCTGCGCAGCTCGCGTACCAACCTCATCGGCGTGATCTTGGCCGACATTGCTAACCCGTTCTCGAGCGCCATGCTCGAAGGGCTTTCCGCCAGCGCCGCCGCGCGCGGCTGCTCGCTCATGACGGCCATTAGCGGCAACGACCCCGCCAAGGAAGCAGAGTCGCTCACCAGACTTATCGATGCCGGCGTGGACGGCCTGGTCGTCAACACCTGTGGCGGCAATGACGAGGCAATCGCCGCGGCTGCGGGGCGCCTGCCCGTCGTGCTGCTCGACCGCGATGTTGCCGACGGCGGTGTCGATCTGGTGACCTCCAACAACCGTGAGCTGGTCGCCGGCCTGGTAGACGCCTTGGCCTCTGCGGGCAGCGAGCGCCTGTGCCTGCTCACCGAGGCAAGCGACGACAGCCCCGTGCGTCGCGAACGCGCCGAGGCGTTTGCCGACGAGCTCTCGCGCCGTGGCCTGGCCGGCGAGGTCGTCACCTTGGCGGACGGTGGTGTCGAGGGTGTCAGTCGCCTGGACGAGACCATCCGCGGCTATGCGGGTAAAAAGCTCGGCCTCATTGCCGTCAACGGCTTGGTTTTCCTGCGCCTGACCGAGGCGCTGGCCCAGCTGGGGCCCTCGTTGCCGGCGGGTCTCAAGATCGCAACGTTTGACGACTATCCCTGGAACCACGTGCTCTTTGGCGGTGTGACCACGGCCGCGCAGAACACCCTTACCATTGCCGAGCGCGTAGTCGAGCGCCTGTCCGAGCGCATCGACGTCGTTACCACTACGGTGGGCGATGCCGCAAAGCTCGCTCCCAAGCGCATCGAGATCCCCGGCCACATCGAACACCGCGCTTCGACCTCGCGCTAGCCGTTCGTTCGCAACGGCCCTGTTCGCGCACGTTTTTTGAGCGCTTGATACGCTTTAACCCTGCGGAAACATTTTTCTGCGATAGTATCTGCGATATAGACCAGTCGAAACCCGCCCGAAAGAAAGGGGAGCGACATGAACCAGCAGAACATCGATTACGTACTCCGCTCCGTAGAGCAGCGTGACATCCGCTTTGTGCGTCTGTGGTTTGTCGACATTCTCGGCCGCCTCAAGAACTTTGCCATTAGTCCCGAGGACCTCGAGGTCGCTTTTGAGGAGGGTATTGGCTTTGACGGCTCCGCCATCGAGGGCTTTGCCACGCCCGAGGAAGCCGACATGCTGGCGTTCCCCGATGCTTCGACCTTCCAGATCCTGCCGTGGCGCCCGAGCCACAACGGCGTCGCCCGCGTGTTCTGCGACGTGTGCACTCCCGATCGCAAGCCGTTTGCCGGCGACCCACGCGATGCCCTGCGCCGCATGTTCCGCAAGGCCGAGAAGGCTGGCTATCTGCTCAACGTGGGTGCCGAGCTGGAGTATTACTACTTCCCCGACGAGCACACCCCCGAGCCGCTCGACAACGTGGGCTACTTCGATCTTTCGGTGAGCGATGCCGCCCGCGACCTGCGCCGCAACACGGTCCTCACGCTCGAGAAGATGTCCGTGCCCGTGGAGTACACCTTCCACGCCGCCGGTCGCTCGCAGCATGGCATGAGCCTGCGTCACGCCGAGGCCCTGAGCATGTCCGACGCTATCACCACGGCCAAACTCATCATTAAGCAGCAGGCCTACGAGAGCGGTTGCCACGCCTCCTTTATGCCCAAGCCGTTGGCGGGCGAGGACGGCAGCGCCATGTTTTTGCATCAGTCGCTGTTCGACCACGACGGCAACAACGTCTTTTGGGGCGAGGACGACGAGAAGTACCACCTCTCCGAAATCGCCAAGCACTACATGGCCGGCATCTTAGCGCACGCGCGCGAGATCAGCGCCATCACCAACCCCACGGTCAACTCGTACAAGCGCATCACCACGGGTGGCGACTCCGTGCCGCAGTACGCCACGTGGGGCCTGCGCAACCGCGCGAGTATGGTCCGCATCCCGGTCTACAAGCCCGGCAAGCCGCTGTCCACGCGCATCGAGCTGCGCAGTCCCGACCCCATGGCCAACCCGTACCTGGTCAACGCCGTCACGCTGGCGGCTGGTCTGGACGGCATCGAGCGCAAGCTGGAACTCCCGCCCGAGGCCACGGCCGAGACGCTCAAGCTTACCGACCGTCAGATGGTCGAGGCCGGCTACGCGCCGCTGCCGCGTTCGCTCAAAGAGGCGCTCGACGTGTTTGATGACTCGCAGTTTATGAAGGATGCTCTCGGCGAGCACATCCACAGCTTCTTCCTCAAAAAGAAGCGCGACGAGTGGCATAAGTTTGAGTCTACGATCACCGAGTGGGAGATCAAGCACTACCTGGCGAACTCCTAATCGCGCTGGCTTGTTCCAGTACGATTGAGCTCATTTCTTTGGAGGCCGATATGTCCGAAAAGAGTGCCCTGTTCATGGCGCGCACGACGCGCTTCCACGAGTTTGCCCGCAGCTTGACGACTACCCTGGGTGTCGAGGTGAGCCTGGCAACCCCCGATTCGCCAACTGCGGCGCACGACTTTGACCTGCTGATCCTCGATTCCGATGGCATCCGCAGCGACCGCATCGATCAGATTGCCAAGTGGCTTGACGATCGTGGTGGCGTCCCCATGTTGGTGATCGTTGACGACGAGGCGCTCGGTACCCTGCGCCTGCCGAATCACGCGCATGCCGACTTTGTATGCCCCACGGCGACGCCCAACGAGCTCAAGGCTCGTGCGCAGCGCCTGATGGGCGAGGAGGAGACCGTCACCGCTGACGATGTACTCAACATCGATAACCTCGAGATTAACCTGGCTACCTACCAGGTGACACTCGATAACGAGCCCATCGACCTGACGCTGATGGAGTACTCGCTGCTGAGCTTTTTGGCGACGCATCCCAATCGCGCCTACAGCCGCGAGGTGCTGCTGCACCGCGTGTGGGGCTTTGAGTACTGCGGCGGCACGCGCACCGTCGACGTGCACATTCGACGCATCCGCTCCAAGGTGGGCCCGCAGATCGCGGCACACATCACCACCGTCCGCGGCGTGGGCTATCTGTTTAAGGACTAGATTTCCACCACAAAGGGGACAGACACCTTTGTGGTGGTTTTGACGCAGGTGCGGGCTCCTTTCGAGTTTGCAGCAGAACTTAAGCCTTCCTAAAAGATTGCGTTCTCGTACACGTACGCCCGCATATTGGGGTACAACTCAACGTGAACAATGATGGCCCGCCACGTGTTTGGCGGGCCTTTGGTTATTTGACGAAAGGATCGCAGCTATGAGCGAGAACGATTCCCAGCGTCCCCAGGATGTTGGCAATGCCGGCGAGACTCAGCAGCAGCCGCGCGTGCAGGTGGAGTCGACGCCTGCCGGCAGCAACATTCCCTACGTGCAGGCCTATGACACACAGACCGGCCAGCCGCTGGGCGGTGCGCAGGTCGTGAACAAGCACACGGTGGTCAAGACCAAGACCAAAAAGCTGCCGATCTTTATTACGGCACTCGCCGGTTGCGCCTGTGGCGCCCTGCTGGTCATTGCGCTCATTATGAGCGGTACGCTCGATATCGGTGGCGGCAAGAATGCCGTGACGGCGGGCGCTTCGGGTTCGTCGACGCAAAAGATTACGATCGACTCCGAGGACACCACGTTGGCCGAGGCCGTTTCTGCCAAGGCCCTGCCCTCCGTCGTTTCCATCACCGCCACGTCGAGCGGCAGCCAGAATGGCTCGCTTTCGCAGTCTGCCGATGAGTCGGACAACTCGGGCAGCGTCGGCTCGGGCGTAGTACTCGATACCGAGGGCCACATCCTCACCAACAACCACGTGGTCGATGGCTATGACCAGTACGTGGTGACCATGGATGACGGCACCACCTACGAGGCCGAGTTCGTGGGCAACGACGCTTCGAGCGACCTGGCCGTCATCAAGCTCAAGGACGCCGACGCCTCCAAGCTCACGCCGATCGAGATCGGTGACTCTTCCAAGCTCAACGTGGGCGAGTGGGTCATGGCGATCGGTTCGCCGTTTGGCAACGAGCAGTCTGTCTCCACCGGTATCGTCTCGGCGCTGTATCGCTCCACGGCCATGAGCTCTACCAGCGGTAACACCATCTATGCCAACATGATCCAGACCGATGCCGCCATCAATCCGGGCAACTCCGGCGGCGCGCTCGTCAACGACAATGGCGAGCTTGTGGGTATCAACTCGCTCATCGAGAGCTATTCGGGCTCCAGCTCGGGCGTGGGCTTTGCCATTCCGGTTAACTACGCCAAGAACATTGCCGACCAGATTATCGACGGCAAAACTCCGGTGCATCCGTACATGGGCGCCACGCTTTCGAGCGTCAACGCGCTCAACGCCCGCACCAACAAGCTGAGCACCGATAGCGGCGCGTATGTGGCGAGCGTCGTTGAGGATGGTCCTGCCGCCAAGGCCGGCATTCAGGAGGGCGACGTCATCACCAAGCTGGGCGACGACGAGATCACGAGCGCCGATGGCCTGATCATCGCGCTGCGCAGCCACGAGGTGGGCGAGAAGGTCGAGATCACGCTCATGCGCGGCAAGGAAGAGAAGAAGGTCACCGTCGAGCTGGGCTCCGACGAGGAACTGCAGAACCAGCAGCAGAACGACAGCGCAACCGACACTGGCAACGGCGGTATTACCGATGAGCAGCTGCGCCAGTACCTGGAGGAGCTGCTCGGCCAGCAGGGCCAGGGCCAGGGCTACGGTCAGGGCTATTAACGAGCCGTTTCGCACATATCGAGGCCAGAGGGGGCTGTTCCGCCAACGCGGGACAGCCCCTCTTTTCTTATTGATCCGTTGGGGACGGAGGAAAACGGATCATTTAGAACTGGCAAGGGCATGGTTTAATCGCGCGATCCATCCCAGTCTGGCGGCTGCCGATTCGGTGCGGTTCGAAAGGGTTATTCGGCGCCATGGTGACCGGTGGTACTCTTGTATCCGTTTGAAATCGAGCGAAGGAGTGCCGCTATGGAGCAATCGAGCCTGTTTGGTGACGGCGTGGACATCGATACCGAAACGCCCGCGAGCGCGGATGCCGCTGCACCGGCCGACGCCCATGCCCAGGCCGCCGCGCGCGCGGCCGAGCTGCGCCACGAGCTCGATTACCACGCCTATCGCTACTACATGCTCGACGCGCCCGAGATCACGGACGCCGCCTTCGACAAAATGCTCGTTGAGCTGCAGGAGATCGAGGCGGCCTATCCCGACCTGGTGACGCCCGACAGCTATACCCAGCGCGTGGGCGGCTACGTGAGCGAGCAGTTTACGTCGGTAACGCACATGGCACGCATGTATTCCATGGACGACGCCATGGATCTGGACGAACTCGACGCCTGGCTCCAGCGCACCGAGGATGCGCTCGGTGCCGGCAGCGTCACCTATACCTGCGAGCTCAAGATCGACGGCTTGGGCGTCGCGCTTACCTACCAAAACGGCAGCTTCGTACGCGCGGCCACGCGCGGTGACGGTACAACGGGTGAGGATGTGTCGCTCAACGTGCGCACCATCAAGGATGTGCCCATGCACCTGTCCGAGCCGGCGCTCGCCCACATGGGCGCCGACCGCGAGCGCACCATCGAAGTACGCGGCGAGGTCTACATGCCCAAGGGCAGCTTTGTTCGTCTGAATGAAGAGGCCGATGCCGAGGGTCGCGACCCCTTCGCCAACCCGCGCAACGCCGCCGCCGGATCCCTGCGCCAGAAGGATCCCAAGGTCACGGCACGCCGCGACCTGGCCACCTTTATCTATGCCATTGCCGATACCGATCCGCTGCACGTCCACAGCCAGCGTGAGTTCCTTGACTGGCTGCGCAGCGCCGGCTTTAGCGTCAATCCCAACATGGCCCGCTGCGCCACGCCGGCTGAGGTTCACGAGTTCTGTGCCCAGGCGCTTGAGCATCGCGGCGACCTGGACTACGACATCGACGGCGTGGTCGTAAAGGTCGACAGCTTCGCCCAGCAGCTCGACCTGGGCTTTACCGCCCGTGCGCCGCGCTGGGCCATCGCCTTTAAGTTCCCGCCCGAGGAAAAGCAGACCGTCCTACGCGAAATTCGCATCCAGGTGGGCCGCACCGGTGTGCTCACGCCGGTCGCCGAGTTCGACCCGGTGACGGTTGCCGGCTCTACCATCGCGCGCGCCACGCTGCACAACATCGACGAGATCCGCCGCAAGAACGTGCGCGAGGGCGATACCATCATCGTGCACAAGGCGGGTGACGTGATCCCCGAGGTCGTGGGTCCGGTGCTCGACAAGCGCCCGGCCGACAGCGTTGACTGGCACATGCCCGAGGTCTGCCCCGTGTGCGGTAGCCCCGTGGTCCATGAGGACGGCGAAGTGGCTTACCGCTGCGTTTCCATCGACTGTCCCGCACAGCTCAAGGAGCGCCTGCTCCACTGGGTGAGCCGCGGCTGCATGGACGTGGACGGCCTGGGCGACGAAATCGTCGACAAGATGATCGCCGCCGGCCTAATCCACGATGTCGCGGACTTCTACCAGCTCACGGTCGACGACATCGCCGGACTGGACACGGGCCGCGTGTACGCCAGCTCTAACAGCAAAAAGGGCGTCAAGAAGGGCGACCCCATTCCGGTGGGCCTCAAGACGGCCGAGAAAATCATCGCCGAGCTCAACAAGTCCAAGAGCCAGCCGCTCGGTCGCGTGCTGTTTGCCCTGGGCATTCGCCACGTGGGCAAGAGCGTGGGCGAGGTCATCGCCGAGCGATTCCTGTCGATCGACAAGCTCATCTTGGCGAGCGAAGAGGACATCGCCGAGTGCGAGGGCATTGGTCCCAAGATTGCGGCGAGCGTCAAGCAGTTCCTCGCCGTGCCCGAAAACCTTGCCGTGCTGGAGCGTCTGCGCCAGGCAGGCCTGTCGCTCGAGGTTGACTTGGGCGCCGCTCATGCGCAAGCCGCAGCCGACGCCGGCGTGGCAGGCGAGCTCGCCGACGCACAGCCGCTCGCGGGTCTGACCTTTGTGCTCACGGGCACGCTCGTCAACCGCACCCGCGACGAGGCGGGCGCGGCGCTCAAGGTGCTCGGCGCCAAGGTCTCGGGCAGCGTGTCCAAGAAGACGAGCTATCTGGTCGCCGGCCCCAAAGCGGGCTCCAAGCTCACCAAGGCCGAGCAGCTGGGCGTGCCCGTGCTGGATGAGGACGCGCTCGAGCAGATCTTAGCTACTGGTGAGGTGCCGGAGGCGTAAGGCATCGATAGCCAAATTGAAGAACCGCCCGGAAGCACGATGCCTTCCGGGCGGTTCTTACTTTGCTGGGGCGACCGGCACCGTGATCTGCGTCACGTAGGTTGCCGGATCATCGCTGATGATGTCATCGATCAGGGCGATCTCGCGCGACGGGCCGGCGGGTGCCAGCCCGTGTTCGTGCATATAGCCGAGTAGCTGCTCGTAGCGCGAGCCCGCCTGCCCGTGCGTGCCGCGGAAACTTATGGTCAGGCAGCGCGCGGCAGGTCGCGTCTCAACATCGCCCAGGTACTCATCGGTGTCATCGAGCAGCAGAAAGACCTCGTCGTAGCCATCAAAGTCGCCGGCGGCCAGGCGTTCGGGCGCGATGCCCACACCTAGATTGCCAAGATAGGCAAAGGTTTCGTGCTGCCCCTGCTGAAGCTGGCGGATATGCCATCCCAGCGAATAGGCGTCGGTGGGATTGACGCGCTCGTGCAGCGTGGCGCAGCGAAGTTCGGGTTCCTCGATTTCGCTAATGGTGTCGAGATCAGCATTCAAAGCGCCATGAAGCAAGGCAAGCCGCTGGTCAATCTTGCGCGACATGCGCTCCAGCTCACGCCGCTTGCGCTCAATTAACTCCTGTTGCTTGGTCAGTTGCCGTTGCATCAAATCCATATCGCGCGTAGTGACAAACTCGCGAATCTGGGCCAGCGGCAGGTCGAGAACGCGCAGGTTGCCGATGGTGTTGAGGGTGGAGAGCTGCCGCGATCCGTAGTAGCGGTACCCACTCGCCGGATCGACATATGCCGGCTCCAACAGCCCCATCTGCTCGTAATGGCGCAGCGTGCCCACGCTCAAATTGAGCAGGCGTGCCACCTCGCCAATGCGGAGCAGACCCTCGGTGTGTTCGCTTGGCATGTCGGTCACAGGACCGCTCCTTTCGATGGGCGGGGGAGGGATATCGGGGCCGTGCGGCGCGGCCGTCGTATGGCACGAACGAACCGCTACGCTACCAGTTTGTCAAAAGCCCCGCGCCGGTTGAGCACGGTAAACGCGACAACACAAATGACTGCCGACAGAATCGACCCGCACGGCGAGGCGATGCCCATGGGGAACAGCGTGTCGGAATAGGCGTTCGACAGCAGCCATGCGCCGGGCACGCGAATGAGCACCACGGCCAGCACGTTGTGCGCAAAGCCGATGTAGCTCTTGCCGTATGCAGCGAAAAAGCCGCTAAAGCAAATGTGGATGCCGGCAAAGATCGCGTCGAAAATGTAGCTGCGCATATAGCCGGTACCGGCGGTGACTACTGCAGCGTCCTTGGCAAAAAAGCCGATAAACGCCGGCGCCACCAGCCACATCAGTACCGTGATCAGGCAGCCGTATACTACCGAAATCGTCATGGCGTCCTTGAGTACCTGACGCGCGCGGTCACCCTTGCCTGCGCCGGCGTTTTGCGCCGTGAGCGCGCTGACGGTAGCGCCCATGGAACTCGGCACGATAAACAAAAAGCTGATCATCTTCTCGACTAAGCCTACAGCGGCGGCGTCGACTAGGCCGCGGTGGTTGGCGATGACGGTGATAAACATAAACGCCACCTGAATGCAGCCGTCCTGCACGGCCACGGGCACGCCGATCTTAAGAATGCTGCCGAGCACCTCGGGCTGGGGGCGCAGGTTGCTGCGCTTGAGGTGAATGTGCGTACGGCGGCTCTTGAGCCACACGAGCGCGAGAGCCACGCTCGCCGTCTGCGCGATGACTGTGCCGAGTGCCGCGCCTACGGGGCCGAGCCCCATGTGGCCGATAAACAGAAAGTCGAGCGCGATGTTGATGATGCATGCCACGCCAATCACGTACATGGGCGAGCGCGAATCGCCTAGGCCGCGAAAGATGGCCGAGAGGATGTTGTACGCGGCGATAAAGGGAATGCCGATAAAGCAGATACGCAGGTAGACGGCGGTTCCTTCGACCGCTTCGGCCGGCGTGCCAATGAGCGCCACGATTTGCGGACACAGTGCGAGCAGGACAGCGGCCAGCACCACCGAGACACCCATAAAGAGCGTGATGGTGTTGCCGATGGCGGTCTCGGCGCGGTCAAACCGACGCGAACCCACGGCGTGGCCGACGATAACCGTCGTTCCCATGGCCAGGCCCACGAGCGTCACGGTAATGATATAGAGCGTCTGCGCGCCGTTGCCCACGGCGGTGATGCCGGCGGCGCCGCTAAACTGCCCCATCATGTACAGGTCGGCCATGCCGTAGAGCATCTGCAAAAAGTACGAGAGCATATAAGGCAGGGCAAAGACCGCGATGGTCTTAAGGACATTGCCGCGTGTGAGGTCGTGTTCCATGGGCGGGGCTTTCTGGCTTGGTCTGTTTACGTACCAGTGTAGTGAAAACCCTACAACGATTGTAGAGTCAAGGTTTGTGTTGGCGGCGGGGCGAAAAAGTCACGCACGCGTTCATTTCCAATTGAATACGGACATGCGCCCTGTGAGCATGGCGCCTGCACTAGCCTTGCAGAAATCGATTTCGGAGCACTTGACACCGCCGCACGGCGCGCCATAATACGTGGGTTTGCGAACAACGTTTGATGGGGGATGAACCTGCGTGCGCAATCTCAAGATTTTGTTTTCCTATCTGGGGGCATACCGCCGCGATGCCATGCTCGGCGTGCTCTTTGTGACGGCCGAGACGGCGCTCGAGCTGTTTATCCCGGTCATCATGGCAAATATCATCGATGTGGGCGTGCCCGCGGGCGACATCAACTACATGCTGTTGCAGGGCACGTATATGTTGGTATGCGCCGCATGTTCGCTGGTACTTGGCTTGGGCTATGCACGCACGTCTGCTCGCGTCGCCTCGGGGCTGGGCGCTAACTTGCGCGAGGCGGAGTACCGCAAGATCCAGACGCTCGCCTTTGGCAATCTGGACAACTACGATGCCAGCTCGCTCGTCACGCGCATGACCACCGATATCACCGTCATCCAAAACGCCATCGGCAACGGCTTCCGCCCCATGGTGCGCGGCCCCGTGACGCTCATCGTCGGCTTGGTCTATGCGCTGGTGCTGTCGCGTCCGCTTGCTACGGTATTCGCGATTATTCTGCCGGTGCTGGCGATCGTACTGGGCGTTATCACCTGTCGCGTCAGTCCGCTCTACCGCCAGCTGCAGACCTCGATGGACCATCTCAACGGTGTGGTGCAGGAGGACCTCACCGCCGTGCGCGCCGTCAAGGCGTACGTGCGCGCCGAGCACGAGGAGGCCAAGTTCGATGCCGTCAATACCGAGCTCGCGCACACGGCGACGAAGACCTTTGGCAACGCCGTGCTCAACCTGCCGGTGTTTCAGCTGTCGATGTACGTGGCGGCGCTTTCCATTCTGTGGATCGGCGGTCGCATGATTCTTGCCGGCGAGCTCGGCGTGGGCTCGCTCACGGGCTTTATGAGCTACGTGCTGCTCATCATGAACTCGCTCATGATGATCTCCAACGTGTTTTTGCTGCTCACCCGCGCACTTGCCAGCGTGGAGCGCATCTCGCGGGTGCTCGACGAGCGTTCGCTTATCCAAGCGCCCGACGCTGCCGCTGCCGTGCACGGGGTGGCCGACGGAAGCATCGAGTTTCGCGACGTGTCGTTTAAGTACCGCGCGGATGCTGCCGAGGATGTGCTCGAGCATATTGACCTTTGCATTGAGGCAGGCTCCACGGTGGGCGTGCTCGGCGGCACGGGCTCGGGCAAGAGTTCGCTTGTGCAGCTGATCGCGCGCCTGTACGACGCCACCGAAGGCGCCGTACTCGTGGGCGGGCGCGATGTGCGCGATTACGACCTGGTTGCCCTGCGCGACGCCGTGGGTATCGTGCTGCAAAAGAACGTGCTGTTTACGGGTACCGTGCGCGAGAACCTGCAGTGGGGCGCGCCCGATGCCACCGACGAGGAGCTGCTGCGCGCCTGTCGAGCGGCATGTGTGGACGAGTTCCTGGATCGCATCGGCGGACTCGACGGCTATCTGGGCCAGGGCGGTGCCGGTGTCTCGGGCGGGCAGAAGCAGCGCCTGTGCATCGCGCGTACATTGCTCAAACATCCGCGTGTGCTCATCTTTGACGATTCGACCAGCGCGGTCGATATGGCGACCGACGCCAAGATTCGTGAGCATATTGCTCAGATTCCCAATACGACGGTGATTGTCATCGCACAGCGCATTGCGAGCGTCATGGATGCCGACCGCATTATTGTGTTGGACGACGGTCGTGTCCACGGCGTGGGCACGCACGAGGAACTGCTGGCGGGCGATAGCATCTACCAGGAGATTTACGCCTCGCAGATGGAGTTCGCGGGGAACGCGGACACCGGCGACGGCTGCGACGATGGCTGCGCGAATGATCCGTTTTCCTGCGTTCCCAGCGGATCGCCCTTGGAAGGGGGTGAGCGCCATGCCTAAGACATCCGCTCAGGCCCGTCCCGCCAATCTGACGCAGACGCTCCGCCGCCTGCTCTCCTACATGGGACACGCCAAGTTTTCGCTGCTCGCGGTGGGTGTGCTTGCCTCTGTGGCCGCCATCGCGAGCCTTGCCGGTACCTACATGGTGCGCCCCATCGTCAACGGTTTGGCAACGGGCGGCGAGGAACTGCTCGCTAGGCAGGTTATCTTTACCGCTGCCATCTACGCCGCGGGCGTGCTCTCGGCTCTGGGCTACTCGCAGATCATGGTGCGCGCGGCCCAACGCGTGGTGTCCGATATTCGCCGCGACCTGTTCGCGCACATCCAGATGCTGTCGCTGAGCTACTTCGACAGCACGCGCTCGGGTGACATCATGAGCTTCTTTACCAACGACGTCGACACCGTCTCCGAGGCGCTCAACAACAGCTTTGCCAACGTGATTCAGGCGAGCATCCAGGTGGTCGGCACCACGGCCATGCTCATCATCCTCAACTGGCAGCTCACGATTATCACGCTCGTGTGCGATGTGGCCATTGTGCTGTACGCTCGCTACTCGGGCATGCGTTCCAAGCGCTTTTTTGCCGCCCAACAGGCGTCGCTTGGCGACCTGGACGGATATATCGAAGAGATGGTCTCGGGCCAAAAGGTCATCAAGGTCTTTAATCACGAGCAGGCCAACGTGGCTGGTTTTGACGCGCGCAACCAAGAGCTGCGCCGCACCGGTGGTGCCGCGCAGGCCTACGCCAACTCGATGGTGCCCATGACCGTGGTGATCGGCTATGCCAACTACGCCATCGTCGCCGTGGCGGGCGGCATACTCTGCATCAAGGGGCTCGCCGACGTAGGTGCGCTCGCGAGCTATCTGGTCTTTGTACGCCAGGCGGCCATGCCCATCAACCAGTTTACGCAGCTCGGCAACTTCTTGCTTAACGCACTGGCCGGCGCCGAGCGCTTGTTTGCCGCCATGGATTTTAAGCCCGAGGTGGACGAGGGCTGCGTGGAGCTGGTGCAGACGGGCGATGCCGCGTGGGCGTGGAAGATTCCCAAGGGCCAGGGCGTGGGCGCGTACGGGCATCTGCATGATGTGGCAGCCGTTGATGAGTCGGGCCGCGCGGTGGCTGCCGACGGCACCGAGCTCACGTGCGGCTTGGTCCCGCTTGCCGGCGACGTGCGCTTCCATGCCGTGGACTTTTCCTACGTGCCGGGCACCCGCGTGCTCACGGATCTCAACCTGTTTGCCAAGCCGGGGCAAAAGATTGCGTTTGTGGGCTCGACGGGCGCCGGAAAGACGACCATCACCAACCTCATCAACCGCTTCTACGAGGTCGATGACGGCGAGATCACGTACGACGGCATCGACGTCAAGCACATTGCCAAGGCCAGCCTGCGCGGATCGCTCGGCATTGTGCTGCAGGACACGCACCTGTTTAGCGGCACCATTGCGCAGAACATCCGCTTTGGCAAGCTCGACGCGACTGACGAGGAGGTGCGCGCCGCAGCCGAGGCAGCCTGCGCGGATTCGTTTATCCGCCGCCTGCCTAGAGGCTACGACACGCCGGTCACGGCCGACGGCGCCAACCTGTCGCAGGGCCAGCGCCAGTTGCTCGCCATCGCGCGCGTGGCCGTTGCCGACCCGCCGGTGCTCATTCTGGACGAGGCCACGAGCTCCATCGACACGCGCACCGAAAAGCTCATCGAGCGCGGTATGGACCGCATCATGCGCGGACGCACCACGTTTATGATCGCGCACCGCCTGTCCACCGTCCGCGACGCCGATGCCATCATGGTCCTCGAACACGGCCGCATCATCGAGCGCGGCACGCACGAAGAGCTGCTCGCTCAGCACGGCGAGTACTGGCAGCTTGCGCATGGCTTAAAAGAGCTGGATTAACCCGTTCGAGCACGATGCTTTGACCCCTCCGTGCCCCCTCACCTCGCCTCAAACCATCACAACATTCGACGTTTTTTGCCAATAACGGGAAAAGCATCGAATGTTGTGATGGTTTTTCTACCACTCAATCGGGTGGAATCGCTTTCTTGCGCACGAAGGTGTGCGGGCCCGTGGGCAGGGGAATAAGGTTGGTTATCCGACTCCATTGGAGGGCTCATGGACCTGCCGATCGTCCTGTCCCATAAGACTGCCTGGCTGTACCACAACGTGGCGCGCCCGTCCGAGCCGCTCTCGCGAGCAAGCAGCCTATACGATGAGGACTCGCTTGCCAACGAGGCGGAGCCGACTGCGGACCTGCCCAAATTGGGGCTCGATGCCAAGGGGCTGAGGGCTTCAGCGGCAGTTGGGATCGTTACCGACTATCTGGTTGCGCTTGGTATTCCACGAGAAGAGCTCGATCATATCGACACGCTCGTCAACTTCGATTTTGAGCGCTCGACGCCGGCTGGATTTAGGTGCCACGTGTTTGGGGCGCCAGTACCTCCAGGGCATCTTATCGAGGTGGCAGAGGGCCTTCTGGTGGTTGATGAGGCCATGTGCTTTGTCCAAGCGGGTTCGTGGATGAGCGAGCCCGAGCAGCTGGAATATGGCTACGAAATCTGTGCCCGATACCATTTGAATCATCTGTCGACAGGCGATTATATCGAGATGGGGCAGAGGTATACCGTTGCCGACTTGATTGCCTATTGCAATGAGAACCGATCTCGTCAGGGGGGCTATACGCGCGGCCGCCGTGATCAAGCGCGTGCACGATGGCGCGCGGTCGCCCATGGAGACGGCCGCCGCAATCATGGTCGTAGCAAAACGTTCCCAGGGAGGGCTGGGATACGCCAAGATCGAGCTCAACCATCGGGTCGATGTTCCCAACGAGTTCAAGTATCTCGCAAAGGCCGGGTATTTCGAGATTGACGTATATGCGCCTGCGAGCGGTACGGGGATTGAATACAACGGCTCGGACCATCTTGATAAACAGCGCAGCGCGTCGGATGCGGAGCGTATGACCGTGCTGAGCGCGCTGGGCTTTAGGATGATCGTCCTCACCGGGACTCAGTTTGCCCATCAGCTGCAATTGCACCGGGCGATGAACGCCATCGCGCTCGCTATGGGGCTCAAGTGCGACCGAAGCGAAGCGTTCCAGAAACGTCAGAACGACCTGCGAGAATTCGTGATTCGGCACTGGGGCGGCGGTCTTTAGGGGCGTTTCGGCCCTTCTACGGGGTGCCATGGGCAGGCAAACCATCACAACACTCGACGTTTTTTGCCAAAATCGGGAAAAGCATCGAATGTTGTGATGGTTTGCATGCTGAGGATGGGCTTGAGAAGCCGGTCTTGCTCGAAGCGACCTGTCCTGTCGTACGGGTGTCGGCATGATTCTCCCGTGCGGTATTATGTTTTCCGAAGAATAAAACGCCGCATGAGGGGAGGGCTGCGTGGGCGGGCACGTGCAACATGACGGCTTTGGCCGCGATATCAACTACCTGCGCATTGCCGTTACCGACAAGTGCAATTTCCGCTGCATTTACTGCATGCCGGCCGATGGCGTGGCGCCCCGCGCGCACGACGAGCTGCTCAGCGCCGAGGAAATCGCCCGCTTTGTGCGCTTGGTGGCGGGGGAGGGCATTCGCCGCGTACGCCTGACGGGCGGCGAGCCGCTGGTTAGCCGCCGTATTATCCCGCTCATTCGTGACATCCGCGCGATTCCGCAGATCGAGGACATCTCGCTTACCACCAACGGCGCCCTGTTGCCCAAGCTGGCACCGCAGCTCAAAGACGCGGGGCTTAACCGCGTCAACATTTCGCTCGACACACTTGACCCCTCGCTGTTTGGAAAGATCACGCGCCTGGGTCGACTCGAGCAGACCATGGCCGGCATCGACGCGGCGCTGGCTTGGGGCTTTGAGCCCGTTAAGGTCAACTGCGTTGTGGTGCGCCGGCTCAACCAGGATGTGGCGGCCCTCGCGCGTCTGACCGTCGACCGCCCCATCCACCTGCGCTTTATCGAATACATGCCCATTGGCGACGAGCACACGAGCTCGCATTGCGCTGTGGACCCGCATGCGCCCACGCTCAATCCCGAGCTGTGGGACGCGAGCGACACCGTGCCGAGCGACGAGCTGCGGGCACGCATCAATGCCGGGGCCGCTGCGACGGGACTGGGCAAGCTCGAGCCACTCGACATCAACGACGCTCCTGCTGGCGCGGGCCCCGCGCGCTATTGGCACTTTCCGGGCGCGGCGGGAACGGTCGGCTTCATTAGCGCCATGTCCAATCATTTTTGCGCGAATTGCAACCGTCTGCGTCTGACGGCCGATGGCAACGTGCGTCCGTGCCTGTTCAGCGATGCCGAGTATTCGGTGCGCGACGCGCTGCGCCGTGGTGATGATATGCAGGTACTTTCGATTTGGCGCGATGCCGTCGCCCACAAACCGCAGGAACACGCGATAATTGAGGGCACGCAACGATTTATGTCCCAAATCGGAGGATGATCATATGGCCAAGAGCAGGTACGCCGATGCCACCAAGGCCGCTCGCGGGGCCGCGATGTCTGCCCACAAAGTCACGGCTGCGGCGAATGCTGGCAGCGCCGACGCGTCCGCACAGCCGACTGCCAGTGCTGCCACCGAGCCAGCCCGCGACGCCCGTCGCGACGAGCTGACGCACGTGGACGCCAAGGGCGAGGTGCGCATGGTCGACGTGTCCGACAAGGCCGAGACCCATCGCATTGCTATCGCCGAGGGCACCATCCTCATGCACCCCGAGACACAGGCCATGGTGCTGCAGGACCGCGCCAAAAAGGGCGACGTGCTTGCCTGCGCGCGCGTGGCGGGCATCATGGCCATCAAACGCACGAGCGACATCATCCCCATGTGCCATCCGTTGCTCATTACCAAGAGCAAGTGCGACATTGTGCCCATCGCTGCGGCGGGGACGCCGGCCGAGGACGTGCCCGAGGGCTGGGCGCCGGCGCGCACGGACGGGCAGGTTGGCTTTCACGTGCTGGTTACGGCCGGCGTGACGGGCAAGACGGGTATTGAGATGGAGGCGCTGACCGGCGCGAGTGCCGCGTGCCTTACGATTTATGACATGTGCAAGGCGGTCGATCGCGGCATGGAGATCGTCGACGTGCGCCTGTTGCACAAGGAGGGCGGCCGCTCGGGCGTGTGGGATCGCGCCGAGCGCCAGGCCGCTGCTGTTGAGGCCGCCACCGCAGACGGTAACGCGCCCGCGAGCGCACCCGTCGCCGTCGCGCCCGCAGCTCCGACACCGACCGTCCCCGCGATCGCGTTTATCGGCTACCAGAACTCGGGCAAGACCACGCTCGTCGAGAAGGTTATCGCCGAGCTCACCCGCCGCGGCCTGCGCGTGGGTTCGCTCAAGCATCACGGGCATCACGGCTTTGATATCGATGTGCCCGCTAAGGACACCTGGCGCCATCACCAAGCCGGATCCAAACACGTGGGCCTCATCTGCGCCACGCGCTGGGCGGAGTACGCCGACACGCGCGAGGAGGACGAGATGCCCGCGCGCGAGCTGCTGTCGCGCTACAACGATGTCGACGTGGTGATCATCGAGGGCTACAAGACCGAGGGCTTCGACAACATCGTGGTCGCGCGCTCCGGCGTCGACCGTCTGCGCGGCAAGAGCTCGCTCGACCTGGTCGATGGCCACACGCTGGCCCTTGCCTGCAACGAGGCCCTGGCGCGTCAGGCCTTCGACGCCGGCTTTGCGACCCGGGCCATCAACATCAACGACGCCCGAGCCATCTGTGACCTGATCCAAGATCACCTTTAAGGGCCGGCTCGCTGCGCTGCCATAACCTGCCAAATAAGGACAGGTTTATTTTGGCGGGTTTTATCTGGGCAAACGTCATTTCCACCACAAAGGGGCCAGGTACCTTTGTGGTGGTTTTGGCCAAAGAGCCTTTGACTTAAAGCTACCTTTAGGTGTAATAATCGCTGACAAACGATTGCAACCACGGAGGGGCCATGTCAAAACTGTACTTTATGCGTCACGGTCAAACGCTCTTTAACCTGCTTCGTCGCAAGCAGGGTTGGTGTGATTCCCCGCTCACCGCGCTGGGAATCGAGCAGGCAAAAACTGTCGGCGCGACCCTGCGAGAGCGTGGCCTTACGTTTGACCATGCGTACAGCTCTACGTCCGAGCGTGCGTGCGACACGCTTGAGCTTGCGTTTTCCGGTCAGCCTTACGAGCGCGTCAAGGGCCTTAAGGAGTGGAACTTTGGCAAGTTTGAGGGTGCGAGCGAGGATTTGAATCCGCGCCTGCCGTACGGCGATTTTTACAAGCAGTATGACGGCGAGGGCGAAGACGAGTTTCGCGAGCGCATGATGGCGACCATCACCGAGCTCATGCAGCGCCCTGGGCATGAGAGCGTGTTATGCGTGAGCCATGGTGCCGCAGCGGCTCAGGTTATGCGCGGCGTGGGCGTGGAGCCGCTCAAGATGAACAACCGCATTGGCAACTGCTGCGTGCTCGAACTCGACTTTAATCCCGCCGCCAGCACATTCGCTCTCGCAGATCTGTACAACCCCTACGGTACCCCGCGCGAGTAGCATCGGGGCATCAGCCAAAACTACCACAAAGGGGCCAGGCGCCTTTGTGGTGGATATAGCCCAACCCTCAGCGTTTGCCCAGATAAAACCTACCAAAATAAACCTGTCCCTTTTTGGCAGGTACCGTTTACGGGCGATTTCCTACCGTTCGGCGGACTTTCGTGCCGGTGGGCTTACGCTGCATGCAAGTTTCATCCTACAATCGCCCACGTGCTCACAAGTTTGTTACTCCTCGGGAGGCATCACTTGCGCATAATAGAAGACGAGGAATATCGCCCCGTCGTCTAGCGCCGATGTCCGAGGAGTTTTTTCATGCTCATTTTAAAGAAGATCAACAATAACGTTGCTCTTGCCGCCAGCGATGACGGCCGAGAGGTTGTTGTCTTTGGCAAGGGCATCGGTTTCCACGAGATGCCCTACGAGCTTGCCGATGAGTCTCTCATCCAGCGCAAATTCTATAACGTTCCCGAGAGCCTCCAGGATATGGTCGGCACACTTCCCGACGACGTTCTGCTCGCGGCAAGCGACATTGCCTGCTTCGCATCCCAGCAGCTTGGTTGCAAGCTGTCCGGTGGCCTGCCCTTTATCCTGGCAGATCACCTGCAGTTTGCCGTTCAGCGCGACGACGACCAGATCAGCGCTCCCAACCCGCTCGAGCATGAGGTGGCTTTCATCTACCCGCGTGAGCTCGAGATCGGTCAGGCCGCGCTCGCCATCGTGCAAAAGCACACCGGCGCCAAGCTGGGTCAGAACGAGGCCACGAGCATCGCGCTCCACATCGTTAACGCCGAGGTCGACGGTATGGGCCGCGCCAAGGACATGGGCTTCATCATGAAGAGCACCCGCGTGCTCGACGAGGTGACCCATTCCGTGGAAAAGCAGCTTGGCTGCTCGCTCGACACGGCGTCGTATTGCTACATTCGCTTTCTTGCGCACCTGCGCTTTTTGGTCCGCCGCCTCTGCAAGGGTAAGTGCACGCAGACCGAGAATTCCTCGCTGTTCATGCAGGCCGCCCGCGATTTTCCCGAGGCCTACCAGTGCGCATATGCCATCAACCGCGTGTTCGAGAAAGAGTTTAAGCAGAGCTGCTCGGACGAGGAGCTTTTGTATCTGATGATGCATATCAACCGTCTGCGATCGGCTTCGCAGACCGAGTGAGTAAGGCCGCCAGCCTGGCGGCAATCGCAACAATTCTTTTTGGTTTCTAGCTGCGGGCAAGGTACCGGCTCGCGGTAGGGGATATTTTTGTCGAAATTTGGAAAAGAGAGGACAGATCATGGCAGGTAAATACGACGATCTTGCTGCCCAGATCGTAGAGCTGGTTGGCGGTAAGTCCAACGTCAAATGCGTCGCACACTGCATTACCCGCGTTCGTTTTAAGCTCAAGGACGAGTCCCTGGCCAGCGATGAGAAGATCTCTGAGCTGCCCAACGTCATCAAGGTCATGCACGCCAACGGCCAGTACCAGGTTGTTGTGGGCAACATCGTCGAGGACGTCTACGACGCCGTTCTCAAGGCCGGCGGTTTTAGCGACGGCGGCGCCGTCGACGCCGATGACGACGATGCCGCTCCCAAGGGCGTTACCGATGTGATCATCGACCTCATCTCGGGCATCTTCGCCCCCATGCTCGGCACCTTCGCCGCTGCCGGTATCATGAAGGGCCTGCTGGCGCTCGCTACCTTCCTGGTCCCGAGCTTTGCCAACGACGGCGCCTACACGCTGCTCTACACCGTCGCCGACGGCATGTTCTACTTCCTGCCCGTGGTGCTTGGCTTTACCGCGGCCAAGAAGTTCAAGATGAGCGAGTTCAACGGCATGGCCATCGCCTTTGCTCTGGTGTATCCCACCATGGTTGCTCTGACCTCGGGTGAGGTTGTCGGCTCCGTCGAGCTCGGCTTTGCCGGTACCTTCTCTTGGTACACCACGTTCCTGGGCCTGCCGCTTATCATGCCTGCCTCGGGCTACACCAGCTCCGTTATCCCCATCCTTCTCATGATCTGGTTCGGCTCTACCCTCGAGCACTGGGTTAAGAAGTGGATGCCCGCTTCTATGAAGATGTTCTTCACCCCGCTGATCGTCGTCACTGTCACCGTTACCCTTGGCTACCTGGTCATTGGCCCCATCGCCACGCTCATCACCAACCTGCTTGGTGAGTTCTTCGCGCTGCTGTTTGGCCTGCCCATGATCGGCTCCCTCCTGGGCTGCACCCTCGTCGGTGCCTTCTGGATGTGCCTGGTCATCTTTGGCTTCCACTGGTCGCTCGTGCCTATCGCGCTGGTCAACCTGTCCACTCTGGGCCATGACTACATCCTGGGCTCCATTATCGCCCACTCCTTCTCGCTGGGCGCCGTGCTCTTTGCCATGTATCTCAAGAACAAGGACGAGAAGTTCCGCGGCATCGCGCTGCCGGCCATGATCTCCGCCTTCTTCTTTGGTGTCACCGAGCCCGCTATCTACGGTGTCGCCCTGCCCGATAAGAAGGCCTTCATCAACGCCAGCATCGGTTCTGCTGTGGGCGGCCTCATCATTGGTCTCTCCGGCGCCGTGGTGTACATGTCCGGTGGTCTGGGCGTCTTCAACTGGCTGTCCTTCATCGACCCCTCCGGTGTTAACGGCATCAACCACATGATCTGGGCTATCGTTGCCTCTTTCGTGGGTGCCGCCGTGGGCTTTGCGATCGAGTTTGCCACCTACAAGCCCGAGGCTGCCAAGTAGCCCAAACGACAAAGACTCGGTACCAAGCCGGCGGGGGGAGCGCCCCGCCGGTTTTTTCAAAGGGGCTAGATGCCATGCGCTCGTCCGAGCGACTGCCCAAAATCAAAACCATGCCGGATTACGGGGCTGAAACGGTGAGTGCTGACCATACCCCGTTTTTCCGTAAACTGACAAGCCTCCTACCTGCGGTTTTGTCCTTGCCGTTTCTGGCATGCTCAAGGGGCACTGGTTCTGCCCCGTAAACCGGCATGGTTTTGAACCTGCCAATAAGGGGCAGGTTTATTTTGGTCGGTTTTATCTGGGCAAACGTCGTCTCCGTCAGCTCCGTCCGCATATCTTAAGCCGGCATAGTTTCGATGGGTCGGTCCGTGCGCGTCCCGCAACATGCCTCGCCACGAAACCGGCCTATCTACTACGTTTAAGTGGTAGGGGCCAACCACACGGTGGTTTTTCGAAAACCGCCAAGCCGTCTACCTGCGGTTTTATTTTTGACAATTGCGGCGTGGTCGGGGGTTCACGACTAAACGTAGTAGATGGGCCGGTTTCGTGGCGGCCGACTCAACGCGAACTCCGATCGGGACGCAAATTACCCTGCGGACGCCGTTTCGGCGCCCGCGCAACCTCTCCAAACACGTACGAAAGGAGCCAACATGGCTTTTCCCGATGGATTTCTGTGGGGCGGCGCCACTGCCGCCAATCAGTGCGAAGGCGGATACAACGAGGACGGCAAGGGCCTCGGTGTTCCCGACATCATGACGGGCGGCACGGTCTCCGAGCCGCGCCACATTACCGACGGCATTCTGCCCCAGTACCACTATCCCAGCCACGAGGCCGTGGATATGTACCATCACTACCTCGACGACATCAAGCTCTTTGGCGAGATGGGCTTTAAGTGCTACCGCATGTCCATTAACTGGAGCCGCATCTTCCCCAACGGCGACGAGGCCGAGCCCAACCAGGCTGGCATCGAGTTCTACCGCCGCGTGTTCCAGGCCTGCCAGGAGCAGGGCATCGAGCCCATGGTCACCCTCAGCCACTACGAGCTGCCCTATGGCCTGTCCAAAAACTACGGCGGCTGGAAGAACCCCAAGCTCATCGATTTCTACCTCAATTACGCCCGTACCGTCATGACCGAGTACAAGGGGCTGGTGCGCTACTGGCTCACCTTCAACGAGATCAATTGCCTGCTCATGGGCGGTTTTGGCGGCGTGATGGGCGGCGGCATGGTGCCCGAGGCTACCGACACGCCCATGGCCTTTGGCAACTGCGACTGGGACGACCCGCAGGCGCGCTTCGACGCCCTGCACCATCAGTTCCTGGCGAGCGCCAAGTGCGTCACCATGGGCCATCAGATCGACCCTCAGAACAAGATCGGCTGCATGATCGCCGGCAACGCCTGCTATCCGCACACGTGCAATCCGGCCGACGTTCTGGCCGCCCAAAAGCAGCAGCGCGAGATGAACTTCTACTGCGGCGACGTGCAGGTGCGCGGTGCGTATCCTTCGTGGGCTCCCAGCGTGTGGCGCCGCGAAGGCGTGCACGTGGAGGTCTCGCCCGAGGACGCCGCCACGCTGGCTGCCGGTAAGGTCGACTTCTACAGCTTTAGCTACTACATGAGCGCCACCGCCACGGCCGACCCGGTGCTGCTGGAGCAGGGCAACATCTTTGGTGGCGCCGGCAACGAGTATCTCAAGAAGAGCGATTGGGGTTGGGCGATCGACCCCGAGGGTCTGCGCTACTACCTGGAGGAGGTCTACGACCGCTACCAGGTGCCGCTGATGATTGTCGAGAACGGCCTGGGCGCGGTGGACGAGGTCGAGGCGGACGGTTCGATTCACGACAGTTACCGCATCGATTACCTGCGCGAGCATATCAAGCAGATGGAGATTGCCATCGAGGACGGCGTGGACCTGATGGGCTACACCATGTGGGGCTGCATCGATTTGGTGAGTGCCTCGACCGGCGAGATGAAGAAGCGCTACGGCTTCATCTACGTCGACAAGGACAACGACGGCAACGGCACGCTCGCCCGCAGCCGCAAGGACAGCTTCTTCTGGTACAAGAAGGTCATCGAGTCCAACGGCGCCGACCTGGCCTAGCCAAGTCTCAACCAGCGTAAACGCCGCAACCACCACAAAGGGGCCAGGCGCCTTTGTGGTGGATTTTGCTTTAGTAGATGTGTGGGACATGCCTTACAATCTACCAAGTAGTTCATGACGGGCGAAAAACGGAGAGAAGGGGCTTGATGCGTCCTTAATGTTTCATGCGGATAGATTGATTTGACAGACGGTGGCGAATGCCCGCCGTCCGCATTCGTATGAAACAAGGAGTCTCCATGCTCGCCTCTCTTTTCTCAAAGCCTCAATCATCGCTGTCCGTGCAGGCCAAGCGCTTGGTGGCGATGCGCTTTCTCATCTACACCGGGTTTCAGACCAGTTATTTTATCGGCGTCATCGGAACGCTCACCTATGCGGACGATGCCTCGGTCGTCGCGACATCGCTGGCCGTTCTGTTTATGAACGTTTTCGTGATCCTGGGATCCTTTGCGGGCGGCGCTGCGCTCGACGCCTGGGGTCCGCGCCGCCATTTCTTGCTGAGCATCGTCGGCGCGCTCGCAACTGGCACGGCGATCATCGCTTTTGGTAGCGCGACCGGCATCGTCCTGCTCGGCGCGGTGTTCTTAGGCCTTACGATGGGATTCGCCCAGCCCATTGCCACGTCCTATCCGGCCTACCTCACCGACGATCCTGTCGAGCTCAAAGACATCAACTCCGCCATCGCCATGTTTTCAAACGTGAGTATCATCGTTGGCCCCACGCTGGGCGGCTTTGCCGCGGCGGCTGCGTCGTCGCGCACGGTGTTCGCGCTCATGATGCTCTTTACCGTGCTGGCGTTCGTCGTCGGTTGGGGCTTTAGGCCGCAGACCAGCTATGTCGCCGGGCATGCGGATGCCGATTCGGCAGAGGAAGGGGAGCGTGCGGGGCGAAGCTCCAACCCCGGCACGTCCGCCCGCGTCACCTTCTCGACCAGCATCAAGACGGTCTTTACCAACAGCGTCCTCGCCCTGCTGTTCTGCATTATTTTCCTTTCGAACTTTGGCTACGGAGCCTTCGATCCGCTCGAGTCGTTTTTCTATCGCGTTGTTCTGCATGTCGGTGTCGAGTGGATGGGCTGGCTCTCGTCGGCATGCGGTGTCGGCGCGGTGCTGGGTGCCGTGCTCGCGCTCCGCTTGCCGCCGCACTTGGTAAACCTAAAAACGCTGCTCGTGGCACTTATGTCCGTGGGCCTGGGAAGCCTGCTCTATGTGGGGACGCCGTACGTGGGTGTGGTCCTTGTCGGCCAGGTCGCCCTGGGCATAGCTTGGGGTGTCGTCAACCCGCTCCACAACACCATCGTGCAAACGACGGCGCCGCTCGAGCAACTCGGCCGTGTGAACTCGGTCATGGGCTTTGGCAACATGTTCGCCGGCGTGGCGCCGCTGGCGATTGCCCCGTGGCTGGCGGCGACATTTGGCGTGCAGCAGACGCTCGTAGGGGCGGGTATGGTCGTGACGGCGGTTCCCGCGGCGTTGCTGTTGTTTGGACGCCGGCATTTTGATCGTGCCGCAAGGCAGTGAAAACCATCACAACATTCGGTAAAAATCGCGATTATGCCGAAAAACGTCGAATGTTGTGATGGTTTGGCCCGCAAACGTCACTTCCACCACAAAGGGGGCCAGGCACCTTTATGGTGGTTTTGCACCAAAGCGCCCCGTACGCGCCTTGGTATACCATATACGCCGTTCACGAATACACCCCACACCGCCGCACGACCCAGAAAGGCCCCCATGGACGTCACCTTCAGCCACATCAAAGCCGTGTTCTGCGATATCGACGGTACGCTGCTCACGAGCCGGCACACGGTGTCCCCGCGCACCGTGGCGGCGATCCGCGCCTTGCGCGAGCGTGGCGTGCTCTTTGGCCTGTGTACCGGGCGCGACGCCCACGCGACCGAGGCCATGTACGAGCTCTGGGGTATCGAAGGCCTGGTGGACGTGCTCGTGGGCTGCGGTGGCGCCGAGGTCATCGACCGCGCGCACGACATCAACGAGCTGAGCTATCCGCTGCCGGGCGAGACCATCGCGCGCATTTGCGAGCACATGGCAGACCTGCCGGCAACGCCCGTTTGCCCTCGGGACGGCGTGCTCTATGTGCCCGAGAGCAATGCGTGCGTCGAGCACTTGTCGCGTGTCGACGGCGTGCCCTACAAGGTGGTCGACTTTTCCGAGTTTTTGCGCGAGCCGCAGGCCAAGGTGATGTTTACCATGGCGCCCGAGGCGATGCCGCAGGTCATCGAGCGGGCGTCGACGCTCGCCGACGACACTGTTAAGGCTGCGGCTCTGCAGACCACGCAACGGCTCTACGAGTTCATGGATCCGCGCGTGTCCAAGACGCGCGGCCTTGTGCGCGTGGCAGAGCTCAACGGCATGGAGCTCCGGAACATCTGCGTGTTTGGCGATGCCGATAACGACACCTGCATGGTGGCTGACGCCGGCGTGGGCGTGGCCATGGCAAATGGCAGCGATGCCACCCGCTCCGCAGCCGACTTTGTAACCGCCAGTAACGACAAAGACGGCATCGCGATCTTTATTGAGGAACATCTGCTGTAGCGCCGGGGGAGAACCACCACAATGGGGACAGGCACCTTTGTGGTGACCTCAAGCGATTTGGGCGAATTGATGCCTAAAAGCTGCGCGAAAATTCAAATATGGTTGTCTGAACATTACGCTTCCAACCACCGATGGGTTTAAGATATTCTCATCAATTTGGTAGGATATTCATCCCGGTTAATGACCTACCGCTCACGGTCGATTTTCGACCGTTCACAGGATGTTTGCTCTTGAGCAAAATGTTGTGCAAATAAATCTAATGCCATTAAAAAAGGCTCTGTTAGACCAGAATTGACATTCTGCCTCAATCATCTTTTTGAAATTGCAAAGCTATCGACCCCTTGCCGG
>NZ_JBDMSK010000023.1:0-31221 GCF_039758815.1 Collinsella aerofaciens
CTGCGACGCGGAAATCGCGCGCCGTTGCCGCGCCCCGCAGTGCCCGCTTCCCCCGAGAACAATTATCAGTGCAGGTAAACGGCTTGCGTATTTTCGGAAAACCGGGGGATGGTCGATCCATACGGGTTAAACGTAGTAGATAGGCCGCTTTCGTGGCTCCGCACCAAAACAGTCTTTTTTGGGCGAAGTGACGGGTGGTATCCTTGGTAGCCCTGTGCTGCAAACGCACCTTAAACGCAAGGAGTCCCATGGATCTTATCGCCCAGCTCGCCCGCGAGCTCAACCTTAAGGCCGCCAACGTCGAGGCGGCCGTCAAGCTCATCGACGAGGGCAACACCATCCCCTTTATCTCGCGCTACCGCAAGGAAGCAACGGGCGGCATGGACGACGTCGCCCTGCGCGCACTCGACGAGCGCCTGTCCTACCTGCGCAATCTTGAGCAGCGCAAGGAGGACGTCATCCTGCTCATCGACGCCCAGGGCAAGCTCACGCCCGAACTCGAGCAGCAGATTCGCGAGGCCACACAGCTCCAGCGTGTCGAGGACCTCTACAAGCCCTACCGCAAAAAGCGCATAACCCGCGCGCAGAAGGCCCGCGAGGCCGGCCTGGAGCCGCTCGCCAACATGATCATCATGCAGGCCTCGGCCAAAGGCAGCGCGCTCGACGCCGCCGCGGCATACATCAACGAGGAGGCCGGCTTCGACACGCCCGAGAAGGCGCTTGCCGGCGCGGCCGACATCGTGGCCGAGACGGTGGCCGAAGATCCCGAGAACGTCGCCGACCTGCGCGCCTTTACGCAAAACACCGCCGACATCGTCGTCGAGGCCACCGACCCCGCCGAAAAGACTCCCTACGAGCCGTACTACAGCTATGATGAGCCGCTGCGCCGTATACCCAACCACCGCGTGCTGGCGATCGACCGCGGTGAGCGCGAGGGCAAGCTCCGCGTGCGCGTGAACGTCGATGGCGCTGCCGCCACGGCACGCCTCGGCAGCCGCTGGCCCCGTCGCCAGGGCGTGTTTGCTCCCATCTTCGATGCCGCCATCGCTGACGGTTACAAGCGCCTCATGGCCCCCTCGCTGGAGCGCGAGGCCCGCGCCAAACTCACCGTTCGCGCCCAGACCGAGGCCATCAACGTCTTTGCCAAGAATCTCGAAGGCCTGCTCTCGGCACGCCCCGTCCGCGGCGCCCGTGTGCTCGCGCTCGATCCGGGCTACCGCACCGGCTGCAAGGTCGCCGTCATGGACGAGACCGGCAAGCTACTCGACCACGGCGTGGTCTACCCCACCAAGCCGCGCCACGACGTCGCCGGCACCAAGCGCGAACTCGCCCGCCTCGTCAAAAAGGACGGCGTCAACACCATCGTCATCGGCAACGGCACCGCCAGCCGCGAGACCGAGGAAGTCGTCTCGGAGTTCATTGCCGAGCAGGCGCCCAACCTTCGCTACACCATCGTTAACGAGGCTGGCGCGTCGGTGTACTCCGCCTCCGAGCTCGCCAGCCAGGAGTATCCCGACCTGGACGTCACCGTGCGTGGCGCCATGAGCCTGGGCCGCCGCCTGCAGGACCCGTTGGCAGAGCTCGTCAAGATTCCGCCCCAGTCCATCGGCGTGGGCCAGTACCAGCACGACCTTGACCAGGCCGAGCTTTCACGCACCCTGGGCCACGTGGTGGAGGACGTCGTCAACCGCGTGGGCGTCGACGTGAACACCGCGAGCGCGAGCCTGTTGGGATACGTTTCGGGCATTACGCCGAGCGTAGCCAAGAATATCGTGGCTTTCCGCGAGGAAAACGGCGCCTTTACCGATCGCCGTCAGCTTAAGAAGGTCCCCAAGCTGGGACCCAAGGCATATCTCAACGCCGCGGGCTTCCTGCGCATCAGCGGCGGCAAGAACCCGCTCGACGCGACAAGCGTCCACCCCGAAAGCTACGAGGTGGCCACGGCCGTCCTGGAGCGTGCCGGCGTTGCGGCAAGCGAGCTCAGCCGCGGCGGCGTGCCCGACATCGAGCGCCGTCTGGGCAGTATCTCGGCGCTGGCAAGCGACCTGGACTGCGGCACCCTGACGCTCATCGACATTGTCAACGAGCTCAAGAAGCCCGGTCGCGACCCGCGCGACGACGCGCCCGAGGTGGTCTTTAGCCGCTCGGCGCTTTCCATCGACGATCTGGAGCCCGGCATGGAACTCAAGGGCACGGTGCGCAACGTTGTGGACTTTGGCGCGTTCGTCGACGTGGGCGTGCACCAGGACGGCCTCGTACACATCTCCAAGCTCGCCAACCGCTTCGTCAAGCACCCGAGCGACGTGGTGCGCGTCGGTGACACGGTCAAGGTGTGGGTCGAAAAGGTCGATCGCGACCGCAAGAAGATCTCCCTCACCATGGTGCAGGGGAAGTAAACCGCCAAAGCAAGGGTACCCCCTGCAGCAGCGTGCAAAATCGCGAGTATTCTGCAATTTCCGCCGTTCCGAACGCCCCACAGAGACAATAACGTCAAAAACAGCCCCCGTTTTAGCGTCATCAGAGCCAAAACGGGGGCTGTTCCGTGCTTCAACCAGCTGGTAAAAGCCTTTACCTTGCTGAATACTCTCAAATTTGCACGGCGCAGGCGGGGGTACCTTTGTCCACGGCAGGATATGGAAGCCTATCACCAACCTACTGGCAAGCTCGTGCCGGTAGCCCCGGCCTTTCCTTTGCCTAGCGCGACCCTCGCGAAGCGCGTGAGCGATAGGGAAAGGAAAGGCCGGGGCGAACAGCCCGGGGCGTAGTCAGTGTTCGCGTTACGGCAGGATATGGAAGCCGAGCGAGGCGATATCCTTGGCAAAGCCGCGGACGGTGTCGAGCGAGACCTCGTACGGGTCGCGGCCGATGTTCTTGCGCTTGGCCAGGATGCTGTTGGGCACCGTGATAATCTGGCAACCGCAGGCTTCTGCCTGGTAAATGTTGATGAGCTCGCGTGTGGACGCCCACAGGACCTCGCAGTTGGGCTTGGCGGCAGCCTTCTTGACCGACTCCGTCATAAACGGAATGGGATCGACGCCGGTGTCGGCGATGCGACCGGCAAAGAGCGAAATAATGGACGGCGTCTCGGCGTCAACGGCCTCGACCATCTCGTCGACCTGCGTAGGCGTAAAGATGGTAGTGACGTTGACCTTGATGCCGTCGGCGGAAAGCTTGCGGACAAGCTCGGCGGTGGATTCACCCTTGGTGGTCACGCACGGGATCTTAACGTAGACGTTCTCGGCCCAGGTAGCGATCTCGCGGGCCTCGACCCCCATGGTCTCGACGTCGTCGGCAAAGACCTCAAACGAAACGGACACATCGGTGATATGGGTCAGGACCTCTTTGGCAAACGCGCGGTAATCCGTCACGCCGCCCTTCTTCATAAGGGACGGGTTGGTCGTGAAACCCTGAACGTTGCCGTTCTCGTACATGTCGAGCATGCCCTCGAGGTTTGCACCGTCAGCGAACACCTTGATTGCCATCTGCCTGATTCCTTTCGCTTGCACATGGGCGTTAAACTGCTAAACACTTTACCTACGTTTATCAAGGTGTGAGCTGCGGTTTTTTATCTTCTCGGCGAACGGTATAAACGCCTCAGTGTTTGGATTGATAAATCGATTGAGCATGCAAAAGCAAAGAGTCGCAGTTTGAGCAAACGTCAGAAGGCGAGATTCATGAGATGAGGCCGAAATGTTGCATCGCTGTGACGGTGCCATCGTGTGCGACATCGTCGGTCACGTAGTCGGCGACTGCCTTGACCTCGGGCATGGCGTTGCCCATGGCTACAGCCGTCTCGACCGCAGCGAGCATGCCCAGGTCGTTACCCGAATCGCCAAAGCCAAAGGTGCGCGCGTTGCCGGTGCGACCCAGATACTCCAGCGCTCGCGCCACGCCCAAGCCCTTGTCGATGCCTTTGGGGCTCAGCTCGCGATTCTGGCCACCGGTGTTGCACAGCTCAAACTCGCGATCGATAAAGCCATCATCGTTAGCTACGCGAGCCAGGTCGCACGCGTTAATGCACACCTTGCCTACACGCAAGCGGCCATCGACGCGCATCTGATCAACGCCGTGCACCACGCCGGCGCCTAGCAGAAATGACTGTTCGACACCAACTGGCTCAAGTGAATAGGTGGCACCGTTCGTCTCGAACAACGCCTCGCCGCCCACCACAGTAATACGACGCGCGAGCTCCGCGATAACGTCCTCGTCAAAGCAATCCTCGTGCACCACGCGGCCCTCGACCTCGAGCGTGGCGCCTGCCATGGCAACGATACCCGCCGGGTTCAGTGCACGCAAGCCATCGGCAATCAGCCACAAGGGGCGACCCGTGCAGATAAATGCCTGGTGACCTGCATTGCGCAGGCGACCAAATGCATCGACAACAGCCTTCGACGGATGGACCGCATTGAAGTCCTTATCGGTCATATCGTCGGGATCGAACGACGTCAGCGTGCCGTCCACGTCAAAAAAGAGCACAGCGGATTCGGAGCACGCATCAATCATATGGGTTCCTTTCGAGGATAAGGGCAAACGAAGCATCCATCATATAATGGAGCGACGCAACCAGAGAGGTCACCCATGGAATTTTACGCAAGCTGCCCCGAGGGCTTTGAGTCCGCACTCGCCGATGAGCTTAAACGCCTCGGGCTTTCGCATGTTCGCCGGCTGAAGGGCCGCGCTACATTTGAGGGCGAGCTCGAGCAAGGCTACCGCGCCTGTCTGTGGTCGCGCCTGGCGAGCCGCGTGTTCGTGGTACTCGGGCGCTTTGAGGCGCAGGATGCCGATGAACTGTACGACAGCGTTTACGACATCGCCTGGGAGACCGTCATCCGCCCCGGCGCCACCATCGCCATCACCGCCCGCGGCGTGACCGAGCAGCTGCGCAACACGCGCTTCTCGGCCCTGCGCGCCAAGGACGCATTGTGCGACCGCTTGGCCGAAACCACGGGCCGTCGCGCCGATGTCAACGCCACCGATCCCGATGTTCACCTGCTGCTTTCGCTGCGTCAGCGCCGCGCGAGCATCAGCCTGGACCTTTCGGGCGATCCGCTGTTCAAGCGTCTGCCGCCCGCAGCGACCCGCGCCGGCGAGGGTACGCACGTGCTGCGCCCCGACTACGCCGCCCTGGTGCTGGCACAGGTCGGCTGGACCGCACTGTGCGAGCGCGAGTTAACGGCTGACGATTACGAGAATGAAGCCCTTCCCACGCTGATCGATGCCTCGTGCGCCGGCGGCGGTCTGCTGCTGGAGGCCGTGAACATTCTGACCAACCGCGCCCCGGGCGCCGCACGCGAGCGCTGGGGCTTTGAGGGCTGGCAGCTACACGACGCCGCCCTGTGGGAGCAGCTGCTTGCCGAGGCGCGCGAGCGCGAGACGGCAGCGCGCGAGCGCCAGGCGCGCATCGTGGCCGTAGACATCGACCCCGCCGCCCGCAAGACTGCCGAGCGCATGGTCAAGTGCGCCGGCTACAAGCGTTTTGTCGACTTTTGCGCCGCCAAGTCCGCCACCGTGCTGGACCATGCTGGCGCCGTCGCCGGAGCCGCCGTAGTCGCAGACACCACCGAGACACCGCTTTCACTCATGCACGACGCCATGACGCTGGTCGGCGAGCTGCGCCGCGCGCCCGAGCTCGCTTCGGCACCGGTCGCCGCGCTCACCCGCGACGGATTGCTGGCCCGCGCGCTCCACGCCGAGCCCGAACGCTCGATCGCCATCATGCCCAACAACGAGGAGGCAACCGTCGAAGTCTGGCCTTCGCTCGACCACGCCGCCGCAGTGTTTGAGGCTGCGACCAGCGCGGACGCCGTGGACGAAGCTGCCGACACCCCCATGTCCGAACCTACCGCCACGCTCGACTTGGGCGACGGCAAGCCGCTGCCCGTGCTCATCCCGGAGTCCGAGCAGTTCGCCAACCGCCTGCGCAAGAACGCCCGTCTGCGTCGAAAGTTGGCAAAGCGCGAGGGCGTTAGCTGCTACCGCGTCTACGATGCCGACCTGCCCGACTACTCCGCCGCCATTGACCTGTACGAGGGCTGCCCGCAGACGCCGGGCCGCTGGCTCGTCATCGCCGAATACGCCGCGCCCAAGACCATCGATCCCGCGCTGGCCCAGGCCCGCATGCTCGACATCTTGGCCATCGCGCCGCGCATCCTTGATGTTCCGGCCGAGCATGTGCACGCCAAGGCCCGCATGCGCTCGCGCGGCGGCTCGCAGTACGGCAAGCAGGGCGCCGGCAAGGGCGGATCGGGCGAGCGCGCCAACATCGCGCGCCGTCGTCTGCCGCTCATCGAAGAAGGCGGGCTCACCTTTGCCGTCAACTTTGACGACTACCTGGATGTGGGCATCTTCTTGGATCACCGCGTCACCCGCAACCTAGTGCGCGAGCACGCCAAACAGGCGCGCCGCTTCCTCAACCTGTTCGCCTACACCGGCACCGCCACCTGCTATGCGGCCGACGGCGGCGTCGAGGAAACCGTGACAGTCGACCTCTCGAACACCTACCTGGACTGGGCCGAGCGCAATATGCGCCAGAACGGCTTTGTTGGTCCGCAGCATCATTTTGTGCGCGACGACGTGCTCGCCTGGATTCGCGACCAGCGCCAGACGCGCAACCGCTGGGACCTGATCTTTGTCGACCCGCCCACGTTCTCGAACTCGTCAAAGATGGGCCGCCGTACCTGGGATGTCCAGCGCGACCATGTTGAGCTTTTGGCCGGCGTATCGCGCCTGCTCGCACAGGGCGGCCACGCCATCTTTAGCTGCAACCTGCGCGGCTTCCGCCCCGAGACGCGCAAGCTCGCGCGCGCGGGCGTCGTGCTGGAGGACATTACGACGCAGACCATTCCCGAGGACTTCGCGCGCAACCAGAAGGTGCACCACTGCTATATCGTGCGCCGCCTGCCCATCGAGGACGCCATGGCCGAGGTCGGCTTTAGCGCCGAGGAGATTGCCGAGCGTGTCGAGGAGCTGCGCAACCCCGAGGTCCGCAAGCCTCGCGCGGCAGTGCCCACGCACGCGCAGGCCGGCAACGGCAGGTCCAACTCTGCCGGCAAACCCTCCCCTGCCGGCAAGTCCAAAAAGAAGAAGTTCTACGCCAGCAAGCCCAAAGGCAAATAGACAAAGTTGCGGTGGAATACGGACTGTTTTGCCTGGAATTAGGTATATTTAGACCGTATTTCACCGCAACTCATAGTGGGATGGCGGATGCCGACCTATCCCTGGATGACCAATCGGTAACCGATACCCACGTGCGTCTGGATATAGCGCGGATGCGCGGGGTCGGACTCGATCTTCTTGCGCAGCGTGCCCATAAAGACACGCAGGCTCGCCAGGTCGCTCTTGGTCGCCGTGCCCCAAATCTCGTGCAGGATAAACTGGTGCGTCAGAACCTTGTCGGCGTTGTGTGCCAGCAGGCACAGGAGCTTGTACTCGATCGGCGTCAGGTGCAACTCCTCGCCATCCATCGTGGCAATGCCGGCATCAAAATCGATATGCAGCTCACCGGTATCGAACGAGCCCTCGGAGGCAACACCACCCGTTTGCGCATACGAAAGGCGCCTGAGCGTCGTGCGAATGCGCGCGAGCAGTTCCTCGACCGAAAACGGCTTGGTCAGGTAGTCGTCGGCACCGGCATCGAGCGCGCGGATTTTGTCCGCGTCCTCGCTGCGCGCCGAGACCACGATGATCGGCATGCCCGACCATGCGCGCACCGACTCCACCACCTTGACGCCGTCCATATCGGGCAGGCCCAGATCGAGCAGCACAATGCTCGGCGTCTGCGACGAGGCGGCGGCGATAGCGGCATGGGCGGTCTCCACAGCCATATGGCGCAAGCCGTGCGCCTCGAGCGCGGCAACGATTAAGTTGCGAACGGCGGGGTCGTCCTCAACGACCAAGATGAGCGGTTTTACGGCAGAGTTCGGCACAGCGCTACTCCTTATCAAACGAAACGTCGGCGGCGGGAAGCTCAATCGTAAAGACCGAGCCGTGCGGGTCCGCCGCGGCAACCTCTATGCTACCGCCATGCGCCAGCGCAATGGAGCGGCAGAGCGAAAGACCCAGGCCCACGCTGCGGTGACTGTCAGCCAGACCGTGGTTGGCGGTGTAGAACGACTCAAAGATCCGCTCGCGATCCTCGGGTGCGATGCCCGGACCATCATCGGCCACCGAGCACGTCACGCGTCCATCGTCGACGCTAATCGAAATCATGATATGCGAGCCCGCGGGCGTATAGGCGATGGCGTTGTTCACCAGATTGACCACCAGCTGCACCATCAGGCGCGCATCGACGTTGACGAGCGCCGGCTCATCGCACGCCACTACCTTAAGGTCGTGCTCGCGCACGGCAGGGTTCACGTGGCGCAGCGCCTCCTCGACGATATCGTCCATGAGCTCGAGTGTGGTCGACAGGCGCATACCGCCACCCTCGAGCTTGGTGATGGCGAGCAGGTTCTCGACGGTGGCGTTGAGCCATTGCGCATCCGAGCGAATGGAAAGGAGCAGGCCGCGGCGCGTCTGGGCATCGAGCACCGCGGTGCCGGTCGAGCCCTGGTCGAGCAGCACGTCGGCATTACCCGAAATACTGGTAAGCGGCGTGCGCAGATCGTGCGAGATGGAGCGCAGCAGGTTGGCGCGCAACTGTTCGTTTTTGGCGAGCACCGCCGCCTCCTCGCGGGCCTCCATGGCGCGGGCGCGATCGAGTGCCAGCTCGCCTTCGCTCACGATGGCATCGGCAAGCGTCCGCTCCTCATGCGTCAGCACGTCGGGCTCGGCAACGATAGCCAGCACGCCCACCACCGAGGCGGGGTCGCCCGAGCGCACGAAGCCGTCGCCCGTGCGAACCGTCAGGTAGATGCCATAAAACGCCGAGCCGCCAAACGTGGCGTCGAGCGGCGTTCCCACATAGGCGGACGCCGAGAGCCGCGGTGGCATCTGCGGCGCCAGCTCGTGCACCGGCGCGGCATCGCCCACGGCCGTGTATGTCGCACGCGGCAGCAGGTCATCGCCCTCGGCGTCGGCGCTGTACCACACGACCGGACAGCCCGAAAGACGCGCCAGCTGCGTGGCCATGGCGTGAACGATCTGCTGCTCGTCGGCGCAGCGCTGCAACATGCGATTGGTCTCGAGCACCATATGCGTGCGGCGGTCGCTGGCGGCAGCCTGTGCCAAGGCGCGGCGCAGGGCCAACGCAATCGAGCTCGACACAAGCGAGACCACGAACATGATGAAGAACATGCCGGGATAGCCGCGGTCGATAAGCGACAGCGAGTAGCGCGGGTCGACAAACAAGAAGTTGTAGAGCGCCACGGCGGCAGCCGAGCTCAGCAAGCAATACAGGCGACTCCAGGTAAAGAATGCGCACAGCTGAACGGCGAACACATAGACGATCATGATGCTCGGCGCGAGACCCGGATGGTCGAGCAGCGCGCCCACAATCGTCGCCGCGACCAGCAGCCCCACCGACACGCAGATATCGTACAGGGGGCCGCGACGCGTCATCGTAGTGCGCCGCCACCAAAAGTTCTCGGCAATATCACCGTCCGCACGGACGTCCATCAGCGCCCCGCCCCTCTCTCAAAAACAAAAACCACCACAAAGGGACAGGCACCTTTGTGGTGGTTTCCCTTGTGGTGGTTCCAAGTGTATAGCCTTTGCAACCGGCGGTCGCTAGACAAACAGCACGTGCGCGAGCAGGGCACACACGCACACCGCTCCAAATACCAGTGCCACGATCGAAATCACGCGGTCGGCCATGTCCATGTTGGCACGATTCGTAAAGAACCGATCTTCGGCGGCGTCGACACGCGCCTCACGTACCAGCTCGGCAACCACCTCGCGGCCATCAAGCATCTTTGCATCCATGTTTGCCTCCCCGGTCTCAATCTTGTCCATCGAAAACCAACTCCGTGCAACCCGTCGGCGCCTACGGGCGTTCGTTGGGAGCCAGGCGCTGCATCTTGTTCACGGCCTTAAACTTGGTGAACAGCGGCACGTACTCAAAGCTCACGTTGGAGTTCTCCAGGCCGTACCAGCGTGCGGGCGTGCCGGCGGCGCGGCGGATGATGTACTTGAGCGTGATGGCCGTACGCTCGCTGGGCTCCACATCGCTTTCGGGCGCCAGAAGCTTACGGATCAGGACGAACTTGAACGTACCGATGTTACCCGGATCCTTGTAGACCGAGTAGTCATGCGTCTGCGGCGGCAGCTCGCCGGTGGCAGCCAGGTCCTGAACGACCTGACGCAGATAGGCATTGACGCGCTGGTTAATCTTGTAGCCCAGGTACAGATGCACGCGGAACACGTAATCGGTGCCGAACGTCTCGACCGAATAGGCAAAGGTATGCGGCTCGTCCATGGTCTCGACATTCACGAACCACCAGGCGCGAGCGCGCTTGGGATGCTTGTCCAAAATCGAGTAGACGATGTCGCGGTCGATGTAGTCGGTATGGGTGTCCTTGGTCAGGTACACGACGTTGTCGCTCATGCGCTCGTAACGGTCGTCGTCGCGCAGGCGCTTGAGCTGCGGCAGGTAGCTACGCAGCGGCAGCAGTGTAAACTGGCGCTGCTCGACCGCCGTGCCGTTGTACCAGCACACCATAATGCCCATGATGAGTGCAGCCATGAGGATGGTGAAGTAGCCGCCGTGGAAGAACTTGGTGAGCGAGCTCACGAAGAAGAAGCCTTCGAGCAAAAGGAAGAAGGCCGCGAAGATCCACGGAGCAACCTTGAGCTTGCGCTCCTCGTGCAGGTAGAAGAAGAGCAGCAGCGTGGTGCACATCATAGTCAGCGTAATGGCAAGGCCGTAGGCGGCTTCCATATGCGCCGAGTTCTGGAACAGCAGCACCACGATGACGCAGCCGACAAGCATGACGTTGTTGACCATGGGGATGTAGAGCTGGCCCTTGGTCTCGGCAGGGTAGAAGACCTGCATGTGCGGCATGAGGTCCAGACGGCTGGCCTCGGACACCAGCGAGAATGCGCCGGTGATAAGCGCCTGCGAGGCAATGATGGCCGCGACGGTGGAAAGGCCGACGGCAAACGGGCGCAGGCCCGGGGCGAGCATCTGGTAGAACGGGTTGAGATCGGCAATGCCCATGAGCTCGGGGTTGGCAGCGTTGTTCATAAGCCAAGCGCCCTGGCCCATATAGGACAGCAGCAGGCAGCACTTAACGAACGGCCAGGTAGCGTAGATATTGCCGCGGCCGACGTGGCCCATGTCGGAGTAGAGCGCCTCGGCACCGGTGGTGGCGAGGAAGCAGCTGCCCAGAATCATGATGCCCGCGTGGTTGTTGGGGCTCAACAAAAAAGCGATGCCGCGGAGCGGGTTGAGGCACAGCAGCACGGCGGGGTGCTGTAAGACAAAGAACAGACCCGTGCCGCCCAAGAACAGGAACCACAGCGTCATGATGGGGCCAAAGGCGTGACCGATCTTGGCCGTACCGATGCGCTGTACCAAGAAGAGCACGATGATGATGGCGAGCGTAATGGCGACGACGCGGCCCTGGTCATCGCCCAGCACGGCATGAACCGCCGGGATAGTGCGCAGGCCCTCGATGGCCGTGGTAACGGTAACGGCCGGCGTCAGGATGCCGTCGGCGAGCAACGCGGCGCCACCCAGCATGGCGGGGATGATAAGCCACTTGCCGCAACGCTTGACCAGGCTGTACAGGGCAAAGATGCCGCCCTCGCCATGGTTATCGGCGCGCAGCGAGATGAGCACATACTTGATGGTGGTCAGCAGCGTGACCGTCCACACGACAAGGGAGAGCGCGCCGAGCACGAACTCCTCCGTGACGCTTCCGATGCCGCCGTTGCCGGCAACGAGCGCCTTGGTTACATACATAGGGCTGGTGCCGATATCGCCGTACACCACGCCCAGCGTGACGAGCATCGCCGAGATGCTCACAGGAATCGCAGCGTGCGAGGCTGCCTCCTTGGCCTTTTGTTCCATAAGCCGGTTTCCTCCCAACTTTAATGTTCGAAGGGATTATAGGTAATCGGCCCATGTTTTAATGCACTGTTTTCCCAGCTAGATAAAGATTTATACAGTCTTTAGGCCACCGCGGCGATATGAAGTGTGACAAAGGGACTATCCCCTTGTCACATTCGTCATTTTCCGAGCCAGTTTTTGAACCACCACTCCATGGAGCGGCTCATCTCGGCCATAAAGGGGCTCGTGTGCTTGCGGGTGTAGATATCCACGACGCGCTCCCCCACCTCGCGGGCGTGCGGGCGAAACATCGCATCCATCTCGGCCACCTGCGCATCCATAGTCGCGGCATCCGCACGGCAGTAGCGCTCCTCGTGCACCAGGTTCACCACGGGGTGCGCGATTGCCGGGCGCTCCTTACGGGGCGTGCCGATGATGAGCATCGACAGCGGCATGGTATAGGGCGGCAGATCGAGCAGCTCGGCAACTTCCTCGGCATTCTCGACGATATCACCGATATAGCAGCTCCCCAGGCCCAGAGCCTCGGCGGCAACCACGGCGTTTTGCGCGGCGATCACGGCGTCCTGGGCCGCGATGGCAAAGTCGCCCAAACCCGGCGCGCGGCGGGGCGCCTTACCCGTGCGCTCGACAAACTCGGGCTCAAAGCAGCCCACGTGCTCAAACAGATCGATCCACTTGGCATAATCGACCACAAATATCAGTGCCCAGGGCGCCTTGGCGATCATGGGCTGGTGGTCGCACAGGTCGGCCAGGCGGTCGAGCGTTGCCTGCTCGCGGATGCTCACGATGGAATACATCATCATGGCGCCCGCCGACGGCGCACGACTCGCCGCATGCAGAATCGCCGCCCGCTGCTCGTCGGTCACCGCCACGGGACGGTCATCGTCATCACGCGCGAAGGCACGCGTGGAGGAACGGTGCTCCAACGTGTCCAGCACCGCATTGCCCGTCGTCTCGACCGGATAGCCGCACGTATCCACAGCCTTGGTGCAAACCTGCTCGTTCATCGCCTCATCCTCGCTAATTCTTTAAGAAGCCTTTACGTTTCCGTGTAATTCCCGTCCATTATCGCGCAGGTCGCCACTCCATTGCGCCACACCGCCACACGTGCGCGTTAATATGGCTGGTTGTTGTGCGCAGCCACCAATTGCAGCGCATATCTTGGTAACAATCGGGTAAACCCCCGCTTTCGTAGGTTTTAGTTTGTGAGGAGTCTCAGCATGTTCGCTGCCGCCATCTCGCTCGTCGGTCTTGCGGCGACCGTCTACCTTGTCTTGCGCGAGGCCAAGGCCATTCGCGCTCAGTCGGGCACCGTTGCCAAAAGCGCTCTTGGGTGGAGCGTCGCCTTCGGCCTGTTCCAGCTCTTTTTGACCATTTGGGGCGCCATTGGCCTCGTCGCCCAAAACGAGCCGCTCGCCTTTGTGATGCTCATCCTAACCAACGCCATCCTCACCGGCTGCGCTTGGGCCAGCATCGCACGCGGCCGCATCGCCCCGCGCGTCTTTGCGTTCGCCGCGCCCGACGCCCCCGCCCCCACCGGCAAGCTCGCCCGCCTGCGCGGCGCCTTTGTGGGCAAACCGCTCGTCGCCGCTGTCTTGTGCCTGCTGCTCGCCGGCGTCTTTGCGCTGCTGGGAATGGAAGTCTCGTCCAACCACGACTTTACCTGGGTCTACCCCCTGTGCATCCTGCTCGAGTGGGCCATCATCACCGTGCTCATGACCGGCTTGTTCTTCCTATTCCAGCGCCACGGCGCAGCTCCCGCGGTCCTGGCCTTTGCCCTCTTTGTCCTGGGCATTGCCGAGTTCTTCGTCATCACGTTTAAATCCATGCCCATCCAGCCGGGCGACCTTTCGGCCATCTCCACCGCCGCCGCGGTCGCCGGCAACGGCTACACCTTCTCGATCTCGCTGTTCTGCGTGCTGTCCATGGGCTTTACCGCCATCGCCATGCTGCTGTGCGAGTACGCCGGCCTGGTGGCACCGCACCGTCAGAAGGGTGCCGCCAACGCCAAGCGTATGCTGCTCACCAACCTGCTCGTGGCAGTGCTGTGCCTGGGCGGCGTAACCGCGCATGTCACGCTCATCGACTACTACAACACCCTCGGCATCACCGTCTACACCTGGCGCCCGCTCGAGAGCTACTGGCGCGAGGGCTACCTGCCCGCCTTTATTAGTGCGGCGCAGTCCATCAAGCCGCCCAAACCCGCCGACTACTCCGTCGACGATGCCAAGGCCACGCTCAAAAAGTACGCCAAGGCCTACGACAAGTCCGACGCGGCCAAGAGCGACGAGCGCGCCGCCGCAAAGGAGCAGTTCGACAGCGAGAAGCCCACGGTCATCGCCATCATGAACGAGACCTTCTCGGATCTATCCATCTACCAGAATATGCGCGCCGGCTACGAGGGCCCGCAGTACTTTAAGAGCCTGTCCAACTGCCTCAGCCGCGGCAAGCTCTACGTGAGCGCCTACGGCGGCGGTACCGCCAATACCGAGTTTGAGTTTATGACCGGCAACTCCATGGCCAACCTGGGCTCGGGTGTGTACCCCTACACCATCTACAACATGGAAACGACCGGGAACCTGGCAGAGCAGTTCAAGTCGCTCGGATATTCCACCACAGCCATGCACCCCAACCACGCGACCAACTGGAACCGCGAGAACGTCTACAAGGACTTTGGCTTTGACCAGTTCCTGTCCATCAACGACTTCCAGGGAGCCGACACCCTGCGCGGCATGGTGACCGACCAGGCTACCTACGACAAGATTCTCGAGTTGCTCGACCAGAACGCCGATCCGCAGTTTATCTTCGACGTGACCATGCAGAACCACTCGGGCTACGACACGGGCCTGCTGCCGGTCGACAAGCAGATGCATCTCAACATCGACACAACCGACCTGGACGCCAAGACCGTTGAGGACGGCACGCTGTCCGATGTCGACGAGTACGTCTCGTGCATCGAGCAGTCCGACCAGGCGCTTCGCTACTTCCTCAACGCCCTGAGCAAACTCGATCGCAAGGTGGTCGTGGTGTTCTGGGGCGACCACCAGCCGTTCTTCCCGTCCAAGTTCAACGATAAGTGGTTTACCGGCGAGGACGATGCCACGCACCAGGAACGTCTGTGGCAGACCGACTACATCATCTGGGCCAACTACGACGTTGCCGGCTGCGACCAGACAAGCGAGGTCGACGACCTGTCCACCAACTACCTGTCCACCCAGCTGATGCAACTGATCGGCGCACCGCTGACCGACTACCAGAAAGCGCACATGACGCTGCGCGAGTCGCTGCCCGCCATCAACTCGGTCGGCTACGAGGACGCCAGCCTGCGCTGGGCGCTCTCCTCCAACGTCACCGGTGACGACGCCGCCGCAGCAGCCGCCACCAAGGCACGCGAGGATTACGCCAAGATGCAATACTACGAGATGTTCCGCGACGGCAAGAACGTGTACACCGAGCACTTCCAGACCGAGGCCAACGAAACCGACCCCAACCTGGCGCCAGGTACAACCAAGATCAAGTAGCGGGACGCATCCCGATTCGCCTACCCGGGCAATCCCCAACGAGGGCGGACGGGCGCCGGGTAACATCTGCTGCTCAGACAGTCCTGCGCAAGACGAAGGCCACATTAAGTGGCCTTCTTTGCGTGCGGAACTCGCGACAGACGTTACCCGGTGCCCGCTCGCCCTCGCCTCACAGCAGAGGCGCGGCCTGTCATGCGAGTCGCGGAAACTGTGTCCCAGAAATCATGCGCAAAGTGGGATGCGGTTTCCGCCTGCGGGCCCGTTGGAAAACTGCATCCCACTTCGGCTACAAATTCCGGGATGCACTTTCCGCCGAGGTCCTTAACCGGAAACTCCATCCCATTCCAAAGGCAAATTCCGGGACGCATCTTCCGCAACCTCATCCATCCGGAAAGCCCTTCCATCCGGAAAGCCCTTCCCACTCTGAATACATCCAGCGAACGTATGCGAGCGTGTTGTCCAGAACAGCCTCGTCATCGGGGTGATGGAAAAAGTCGCCCCAAACGCTTGCAGCGGTTGTGCCCACAAGTGTCAAGAAAAAAGCCTCGAGAACTTCGAGGCTTTCACATTTGTATTGTTTTGCACGAAGGATCGCGGACGGCGAAGCTACTCTCCCAGTACGGCCTTCTTGGCGGCTGCGGCCATGTTATCCAGATCTTCCTTGGTGGGATGGTCCTTCGCAGCAATCCAGTTGTCGAGCAGCATCTTATAGCGCGCGTTGTCGGGATCTTGCTCGAGCATGGCCTCGTAGCGCTGCTTGACCGCGGGACCCATCTTGCCCTGGCACATCGCCCAGCCCGCAAGCTCGGCATCCCCAGCCAAATTGGAAGTCACGCGATCAATAATCTGCTGGTAATAGCTCTGGTCGGCCCCAAAACCGCAGGTGCCAAACAGGAAGACGCGCTTGCCGTGCAAGGCGGAGAGCAACGCCGCGACCGAAGGCGTGCACGCGCCCTTGTCGCACCAAAAACCGACGAGCACCGTGTCGGCCGCGCAGGCGCCCTGCGCCTCGAGCGCAACCTGATCTGCATCCGCATCGTCGCTCAACGCCGCGGCATGGACAAACTCAACGCCCGCAGCCTGCAGAGCGCGCTTGATCGCACCCGAAACCATCCTGGTATTACCGCTCTTGCTGTTAACCACCAAAGAGCACGTCATAGTCACGTTGCCTCGTTTCCCCCAAAACTAAAGCCACTAATGCAATTTATTAGATGAATATCTTAGTACTAACGTGACAGATGTAAACCACCGTCTGTCGATTGATTAATTTGCCCCACGGGCTTGCTCACTGGGCGAATTGGCTGCGGTAGAGTTCGGCGTAGAAGCCGCCTGCCGCTAGCAGCTCGTCGTGCGTGCCGCGCTCGATAATCCGGCCGTCGCGCATCACCAGAATGCAGTCGGCGTTGCGGATGGTGCTCAGGCGGTGCGCCACAACAAAGCTTGTGCGGCCAGCCATGAGCTCGTCGAACGCCGCCTGCACCTGCAGCTCGGTGCGGGTATCGATGCTCGAGGTCGCCTCGTCCAGCAGCAGAATCGCCGGGTCGGTGAGCATGACACGCGCGATGCACAGCAGCTGTTTTTGACCCTGGCTAAACGTGCCGCCGTCCTCGCCGATTACCGTATCGTAGCTGCCTGGCAGCTGCACGATAAACTTGTGCGCATGAGCGCGCTTGGCGGCCTCGACAATCTGCTCACGCGTAGCATCGGGACAACCGTAGGCAATGTTCTGGGCCACCGTGCCCTCGAACAGCCACGTATCCTGCAGCACCATGCCAAAGGCGCGGCGCAGGCTCGAGCGCGTGTAGTCGCGCGAGGAACGGCCATCGACCGCAATGCGGCCGGCGTCGATATCGTAGAAGCGCAGCAGCAGGTTGATGAGCGTCGTCTTGCCACAGCCCGTGGGACCGACGAGGGCAAAGCGCATGCCCGGCTTGGCATCGATGCAGATGTCCTGCAGCAGCTTGCGGTCGGGCACGTAGCTAAAGTCCACATGCTCAAAGGTCACCTCGCCCTGCGGGACGGCAAGTTCCACGGCATCCTCCGCGTCGAGCTCCTGCTCGCGCGCATCGAGCAGCGCAAACATGCGGCGCGCCGAGGCGTACGCGGTCTGGATCTGCGTAATGACGTTGGTGACCTCGTTGAAAGGCTTGGTGTACTGGTTGGCGTAGGACAGGAAGATCTGCACGCCGCCCACCGTAAGCGCCGCGGGCACGCCCGTGATCACGCCCGCGCAGCCGATCACGGCGACCACGGCGTAGATGATGTTATTGATAAAGCGCGTGCCGGGGTTGGAAAGCGAACCCATAAACTGCGCGCGCTCGCCCGCGGTGTAGAGCTCGGCATTGAGGGCATCGAAGCGCAGCTGCGCGTTGGGACCATAGGCAAAGGCGTCGACAAGCTTTTGCTCGCCTACGTACTCCTCGATATGACCAACGAGCTGCCCTTGAATACGCTGCTGTGCCGTAAAGCTTTTGTTGGAGAGCTTGGCAATAGCACCGGCTGCAAAAATGGAAAGCGGCGTGACGAGCACCACCACGAGCGTCATGGTCAGGTTGATGGAAAGCATAAACGCGAGCGTGCCCACGATGGTAATAACACCGGTGAAGAGCTGCGTGAAGCCCTGCAGCAGACCGTCGCCCACCTGATCGACGTCGTTGACCACGCGGCTCATAAGGTCGCCGTGGGCGTGACTGTCGATAAAGCTGAGCGGCATACGGCTGAGCTTGTCGCTCGCCTCCACGCGCATGTCGCGCACCGTTTCGTAGGACAGGCGGTTGACGCAATAGCCCTGCAGCCACTGGAAGGCCGCTGCTCCCACCACGACGAGCGCGAGTTTGGTAACGAGCGGCAGCAGCGCATCGAAGTCCACCTGCCCGGCAGCAACGATCAGGTCGATGCCCTCGCCGATGAGAATAGGTGTGTAGAGCTGCAGAATCACCGAGATGGCGGCGCTCACAAACGACGCCGCAAACGAAATACGGTGCGGACGGACGTAGCCCATCAGGCGGCGGGTCACCGCGCCCACGGGATAGCGCTCAGGGTCGCCGGGCTGGCGCGGACCGTCGCCCAGGTCGTTGAGGTTATCGTTGCCGGACACGTTGGCCGTCATCGTGGCGACCGAACCGGAAGAAGTATACGGATTCATTTAGCAGCCCTCCTTTGCGCAGACAGATGCGGGGGCGGTCGGGGCGCCTGGGGTGGACGCGGGCGCTGTGCTCCCCCGCTGGCCCTCAAGCTCCTCGCGGCGCAGCTGCGACTGGCAAATCTCGCGATAGAGCTGGCAGGTCGCGTACAGCTCATCATGCGTGCCCAGACCCGCAACCGAGCCGTGGTCGAGTACGCAGATCATGTCGGCGTCGCGCACGGTCGAGACGCGCTGGCTCACGATGACGGTCGTGAGCGGCAGCCCGCCCTCGACGGCACCGCGCACGCTGCGCTCGCGAATGGCATGGCGAAGCGCCGCGTCGGTCTTAAAGTCGAGCGCCGACGCGGAGTCATCCATGATCAATATCTGAGGCGAGCCCACTAGGGCACGCGCGATGGTCAGACGCTGGCGCTGGCCACCGCTGAAGTTCTTACCGCCCGCCTCGACCGGGGCATCGAGCCCCTGCGACTTGCTGCGCACGAACTCGCTCGCTTGCGCCATATCGAGCGCTGCCCAGAGCTCCTCGTCGGTCGCGGCTTCATCGCGCCAGGTCAGGTTGCTGCGGATAGTGCCGCTCACCAGCGACGCACGCTGCGGAACAGTCGCAACCACATGGCGCAGCTGGTCGAGCGGCCAAGCGCGCACGTCGGCGCCCATCACGCACACGCTGCCGGCGCCTGCATCGTACAGGCGCGGGATAAGCGAAACGAGCGTGGACTTACCGCTGCCCGTGCCGCCGATAATGCCGAGTGTTTTGCCCAGTGGGAGTTCCAGGGTCACATCGTTGACGGCGTTGGCCGCACCGGCGCCAAACGAGAAGCTCGCATGGCTCAAGCTCAGCGCAGGGGCCGGGGCGTCGACGTCCGTCGCGGGTGCCTGGGGCAGCGCAACCGGCTGATTGCCCTCGTCGGTGATGCTCGGCACGCAATTGAGCACCTCGTTGATACGCGACGCGCTGGCGCTCGCCTTGGTAAAGACCACGACCAGGTTGGCGACGTACACGATGGAGGTCAGGGTCTGCGTCATGTAGTTGACGAACGCCATGACCTGGCCCTGCGTGAGCTCGCCCACGTTGACCTGAATGCCGCCCACCCACAGGATGGCGCACACGCCCAGGTTCATCACCAAAAACGTGACGGGGTTGAGAATCGACGAGAGCCTGCCCACCGCGATGGCGACATGCGCCTGGTCATCGGCCGCCTGGGCGAAACGCTCACGCTCATGGTCCTCACGCACAAACGCGCGGACCACGCGGGCGCCCGAAAGCCCCTCGCGGCAGATAAGCGCGATGCGGTCGAGCTTTGCCTGCAGCTGCTTGTAGTACGGGATGCAGTGCGCCATGACAAACCAAAACACCAGGCCGATGGCGGGCGTGCAGATCAAAAAGATAATGCCGAGTTTAAGGTCGATGGCGAGGGCCGCAACCATGGAGCCCACCGCCAGGAAAGGCCAGCGGATGAGCATGCGCACACCCAGCGCCACGGCCAGCTGCACCTGGTTGACGTCGTTGGTGATGCGCGTGATGAGCGACGGCGTGCCAAAGCGATCGAGCTCGGCATAGCTCAGCTTGTTGATGTGTTCGTAGAGTGCGCCACGAATGTCGGTGCCCATGCCCTGTGAGGTCAGCGCCGCCATCTTTTGGCAGACAAGCGTAAACGAGATGCCGATCACGGCCATGGCGCCAAGCAGCATACCGTAGTGGACGACGGCGTTGACATCGTGCACACCGATGCCCTTGTCGATCATCTGCGCAATCACCAGCGGCGTAAGCAGGTCAAAGATCACTTCGATCAACTTGCACGCAGGGCCGATCACCATATACCGGCGAAACTTACCACCAAAACGCCTGAGCAGCTCAATCATGTATAGGCGCTCCCTATCATCATCCACATTCAATTCGAACCATGATAGTACCGCCACCCCAAAAGAAGCGTAAACAACTCGTCATTTCTAACGGGATTCAGTTTTCAGAGGGGTATACGCGCACACCCAGCCAGTGTCGGGTCAACTAGCATGGTATATTTACATTAGTGCTACCAAGTTAGTCGCCGACCCTTGAAATGAGGTGCCGAGATGAACGACATTCTCGCAAGAAGAGCAAGACGAGCAACTGTGGGCATCGCCCTTTCCGCGGCACTTGTCGCGGGAATCGCCCCCGTAACGGCGATCGCGGCAGAAACCAGTTCCCCCACCGGTGCAGTTGCCTTGCAGACGGAAGATGCGGCCGCCGCAAAAGAAAGAGCGTATGCAGCTATGCAGGAAGCGCTCAAAAACCTCGAGGCCGCGAAAGACGCCGCAAGTCCCGAGAAACTTGCGGAAATCGATGATGACATTGCCGCATTTCAAGAACTCTACGACATGGTGGTGGCGGAAGCCGCCAAACGGAGGGAACCCCTTCCCGCCATGCAAGCGAACGTCGATGCAGCCCAAGCCAAATACGATGAGGCCCACAACCGGACAAGCGGCCTTCAGGCAGAATTAGATAAGGCACTTGAAGCACTCGGCGGCGAGGAGCCCAGCACAGCTATTAAGGAGCATATTAAGCAGTTGCGCATGGAGATCATGACGGCACAAAGGCGAGAAGAATCTTGTGAAGATGATCTTCACCGCTACCAACGCCGGCTCGAAAGCCAGGAAAAACAGGTTCAGTATTTCGAAAGTGAGGCGGAGAAAGCTAAAGCCCACATCGACGAGGACATAGCCAAGCGAAATGCGCTCCTTAGCGATTTGGAAAAGGCGCAAGCGGCCTATGACGACGCCTGCAAGGCATACGAAGAGACAAAGGCCGCGGCAGACAAGGCCACCTCGCCCGAGATAACGAAACCGACCGAGACGACGCCTCCCTCCGACTCAACGCAACCCGCCGAGGCGACACCGCCCGTTGCCTCACCTGCAACCGGCAAAGACGCCCTACCAAGCTCCACCAAGCAGGCGAACTCGAGCAGCGGCAAGCAAGCAGATACGACCGCCGGCAAGCTCGCGAACACGGGCGACACAGCACCGAGCGCAATAGCACTCGCAGGAATCGCCGCCGCAGGCCTCGGAATAACCGCCACGGGTGTACGCCGCCTCAAGAACTCAAAATAGCCGCCAGAGCATACCATCTTCGCCAATCCACAAACCCAGAGACAAAAGAGGCCCGTTTCCCCAGGGAAACGGGCCTCTTTAACTGCAAAAATTCAAGCAACAACACCGCCGCCTCTTGAACCACATAGCCATCAATGCCCAGACAACACCAGCAAGCCGCATTCCACAAGGGATAGATTAAATTAGATAAACGCGCCTTTACGGGTGATTTTTGGACGACGGGGCCCGGCCGACGACGAGGTATTTGGTAGTCGAGCGATCCCGCAGGCGCAGCCGAGGACCAGCGAGACACCAAATACCTCGCCGCCGGCCGGGCCATGTCACGGCACCAAAAAAGCGCCCGTGCGCTCGATGGATTCGGATGCCCGACAGAGGCTCCTTATGGCTGCTTCCTTCCGGACCTGACCAGATTCGGAACATGTCGTCATCCGAACCCATCGAACGCGCTAGGCGCTCGGTATATCTTACCTGCTCCCGTCCAGCAGGGCAAGTGGGGCGAACCCATCGGATGGATTCGCCCCACTCGTCCATATCGCTAGCGGCGCCTACGGTACAGGACCGCGCCGCCCGCTGCGGTCAGCGCGCCGATGCCGGCCATGGCCGCGAGCGCCTCGACCGGCAGGCCGCGGTCGCCGGTGTCGGGCATGCCGCCCTTGGAGCCGTCGCCGCTAGAGCCGCTGCCGGAGCCGTTATCTGAACCGCCGTCTGAGCCGCCGCCCGGCGTGCCGGGGTTCTCGGGGGTGCCGGGGGTCCCGGGATTCTCGGCGTAGCTGTTGGTGAAGACCGGCGGCACGTTGGCGTCGCCCTCGTAGGAGACCTTCGCCGACAGGTAGCCCGTCTTGGTGCCGTCTGCCGCCTCGTCGCTCACCGTGACGACGATCTTGTGCACGGCCTTGTCGTAGGTCACGTGCGCCTGGCCGTCGTCGACCTCGCTCACCGTGAAGGTGTAGGTGCCGGCCTGCTTGAACGTCAGCGCATCGAACGTGACGCTGCCGTCCGCGGCGTTCCTGGCGGTCGACATGACCTTGCCGTCCCGGCCCTTGAGCTCAAAGCTGAACTGGCCCGCCTTGAGCTCGGCGCCCTTGAGCACCTTGGCGGCGCCCAGCTTGAGGGTGACGGGCGCGGCCTCGTAGCCGTTGGTGAACGTCACCGAGTCGTCGCCCGTGGGATTGCCCTCGGCATCCGCCAGCTCGTGCTTGACGGCGAGCGTGCCGTTTCCGGCATCGGTGACCGTCGTGCGCACGCGGTACGTCGCCCTGTCGTACGTCACGCCGCCCGCCGTGCCGGCGACCTCGCGCAGCTCGTAGCTGTGCGTGCCGGGCGCGGTGTAGGTGACGGGGCTGAGCGCGACCGTGCCGTCGGCGGCGTTCCTGCCCGTCGCCGCGACGCTCTCGCTGCCGTCGGCGGCGATCTCGACCAGCTGGAACTCGAACTCGCCCTCGGCCAGGTCGCGGCCCTTGAGCTTCTTGTTCACTGTGATCTGGTCGGTGACGGAGCTCGGCGTCGGGTTCACGCCGTAGGTGTTGGTGAACTCGAACGAGCCCTTGCCCTCGGGCGTGCCCCCTGCGGGCAGGACCTCCGCGGCGAGCGTGCCCGCGTTGGTGTCTTCGACGACCTTGACCTTGAAGGTCCTGGCCGCCGTCACGTCGTTGACCACGCCGTCGACCGAACCGGACTCGCTCACCCGGTAGGCGAACGTCTTGGTGCGCAGGCCGTCGCGGTCGATCTCGACGTCATCGAGGTCGCTCGGCTGCCTGAACGTGACGTGGCCCAGCTCGACGTTGCCGGCGGCGTCGTTGGTCGCCTCGGTCACCGTCTTGCCGGAGGCGTCGACCGGCGCGGGCGCGCCGTCCAGCGGCTCGATCTTAAAGGTGTACTTGCCCTCGATGTCGGCCTGCGTGAGGCCGAGCCCGGCCTGGCCGAGCGCCAGCGTCTTGGTGCCCGCGAGGTCGACTGTCGCCTCGTTGGTGCCGTAGCCGTTCACAAACGACAGCGTGCCGCCGGAGCCCTCGGGGTAGACCACGGCAGTGTCCAGCCCGCCCTTGCCGTTATCGGTCACCTTGACCGTGATGTCGAAGCTCGAGGCGGTCGCCGTCACGCCCGCGGGCAGCCGGTCCGTGCCGTCCTCGGATACGGTATAGGGAATGACCCAGGAGCCGTCGGCGGCCCTGGTGGCGGTGCCGTCCGCCACCATCCACTCGAGAGCGTCGGTGGTGTAGGCGATGGGCGAGAACGCGAGCCCCGCGGCCTCGCCGTCGCCGGAGGCCCGGTTGGTCGCGGTCGCGACCACGTTGCCCCGGGCATCGCGGACGGAGAACGAGAACTCGCCCGCCGCCGCGGCGCGACCCGTCAGCGTCTTGGTTGCGTTAATTGACACGTTGCCCTCGCCGCCGAGCGTTCCGGTGGCCTCGTAGGAGTTCTGGAACGCGACCGTCACGGGCGCGGGCGTCGCCGCGGCGTCATCTGCCGTGGAGACCTCGCTGCGTGCGACCTCGACACCGTCCTTGGCAACCACGGTCGTGACCGTGAGCCTGCCCGTCGCGGCGTCGTAGCCGGGCGCGATGGTCACCGTGCGCGGCGCGGTGTCGTTGGCGTAGCCCTTGCCGCCGAGCTTGGTCTCAGTGACGGTGAAGCTGTAGGTCTTGCCCGCGTCGGCGTCGGTGAACTTCACGTCGCTACCCGCAGCACCGCCGATAAGGTCGATCAGGTCGGCCGCGCCGTCATCGGCAGCGGCCACGGCGTAGGCGTCCCCGTCGGTCTTGAGGCCGAGCTTGGCGGCCGTCTCGGCGTCGGCGGTCACGGTGAAGGCGAACTGCCCCGCCTCCATGGCGCGGCCGGAGAGCGTCTTGGACAGGCGCACGCCCGCGCGTGCCGAGTAGTCGAGCTCGGTCGTGTAGGTGTTAACGAAGTCGCCGCCGCTCACCTCCGCGATCGCGGGCGTCGTGGCCGTGAGGTTGCCGGAGCCGTCGTCGGTCACGGTCACCGTCATCATGGCGACGTGGCCGTCGTAGGCCACACCGGCGATGGCAGAGCCGTCATCGGGCCTGACCTCGCGCACCGTGTAGGTGAAGATCTTGGCGCGCACGCGCTTGCCGCCGACCTCGGCGAACTCGGCATCCTTGATGTCATCGAGCGTGTAGCGGATGGCTCCGAAGTCGAAGGCGACCCTATCGCCCGCCTTTGTTCCGGCGGCGGCCGTCACGCTGACGGTCTTGGAGCCGTCGGCAGAGCCCTCGGGCATGGGGGCGCCGCCCTCGCCCGTAAGCGAGAACTGGAAGATGTCGCCCTCCGCCCAGTCGCGGCCCTCGAGCGCCTTGGTGAAGAGTCCCGCGGTGGAGACGTCCCTGCCCTCGGTGGCCGTACCGTACGTGTTGGTGAACGCCGCGGTCGCGCCGGCCTCGGTCACGGCGCCTTCGGCCTTGGAGCCGTCAGCCCCGTTGACCGTGGTCGTGTAGCCCTCGGCGGCGTCCTCGGTCACGGTGTAGCACGCGCCCACGGGCAGGCCGGCGACGGTCTTCTCCCCGCCGTCCCTGAGCGTGAAGGTCGCCTTGCCGTCCGTGAACGTCACGGCGTGCTCGCCCTTGCCGAAGGTGCCGGAGACGGGCTCGCCGTCCCCGTCGGCCAGCGCGACCGTGAAGCCGAACTCGCGCTGGCTGTCGCCGCCGACGACCGTCTTCTTGACGGTGAGGCTGCCGGTCTTGGCGGTGTTGGTAAAGACCGCCACCTCGACCGTGCGCTCAGCAGCGTCGCCCGCATCGTCGGTCAGCTGTGCAATCTTGGTCTTGGCAAGCAGCTTACCGGCGCCGTTGTCGGTCACCGTGACGGTGGCACGATAGGTGGCCTTCGAGAACGTGAGTGCCGCCTCGTCACCCGACTGCTCGGTAATCATATAGGTATAGGTACCGGGCTTGGTGTACTCGATAGCACCGAAGTTGCCGACCTGGGCATCCTTGTGCAGCTCAATCGTCGACACGCCGTCCTTGGCGCCCTTGAGCATGGGTGCCTCGCCCTGGGCAGTCAGCGTCATGGTAAAGGCATCCGATGTCATCCAGTTGCGTCCGAAGATCTTCTTTTGCACCTTAAAAGCGTTTTCCACCTTCGTGGACTCCACGCTGTAGACGTTGGTGAAGCCCGCCTGCGTCGCCTGTCCGACGGTACCCTTCTGGGGGTTCGCCTTATCGACAACCGCAAAGCCGTCCTCGCTCGTCATGAGCTCACCCTTGGAATCGAGCTCCTGCACCTCGTAGTGCGTACCCGTGGGCAAGGTAACCGTGACGGAGCCGCCGGCCTTAAGCGTGATTGTGTCACCGCTCTTGATCTGTCCGCTTACATAAGTGCCATTGGTGCCGTCGGGGCGACCGGCGAACGCAAAGGTGCCGGCCAGAGGCGTTGTGCCATCGGCCTGGTAGAGCAGCACCTTAAAGGTAAATGCCTTGTTGGGAGCGGTGATGCCTTCGGTGGCCGTGACCGCCTTGCTCAACGTCAGGCGCCCGTCAGAAACCTGATCGGTAGTGGTGTTGGTCTTGACGGCAGGGTTGTTGCCGACCGCCACCGACGCCTGGTTGGAGATGTCGCCCGAAGCGCCACCGCTCTTAAACGCGTCCTCGGTCACGCGGACCTTAAACTGAACCGTGCCCTCCTTGCCGGCGGGAACGTCCTTCAATGTCCAGGTGAGGTTGCCGTCATTGTCCTTGGAGCCGGCATCCTTATGGTCGCCGGCGAACTCCACGAACTCGGTTCCCGCGGGAACGGCATCGGTGATCGTCACCGTGGCAGACGCGCCCTCGGTGTTCTTGTAGCCGATGGTGTAGGTGAGCTCATCGCCCAGCGCCACACCCGACTCATTCGAATCCTGGGCATCGCTCTCGGACTTCTTGGGCACGAAGTTCGTCGTGGCGCCGGTATAGCTCTTGTTGCCAACCGTTACGGTAGCTTTGTTCTCAACGGTGCCGACCGCACCCTGGACGTCCTTCACAGCGTCCTCGGTAATCTTTACGCGCACGCGCACCGAACCGTGGCTGCCCGCGGGTTGCTTACCCAGGTCCCAGGTGAGCAACTGACCGCTCGCAGCGCCCTTATCGGCAAACTCGCCCTCAAAGGCCTCGAACACAACGCCCGTGGGCAGCTCGTCGGTCACGGTCACGTTGGCCGAAACCAGATTGCCGGCGGCATCGGCCTCGGTATTGGCCCAGTTGATGGTATAGACGTAGGAGTCGCCCACAGAAAGCAACTGCCCGTCGATGTCCACATCGGGCTTCGCGACCGTGCCAATCGTCTTGACCTTATCACGCGTGTTGTGGAAGACGATCTTACCCTTCTCGGTACCATCGCGATAGGTCACCTTGGACGTCAGATTGCCGTCGTTGTGGTCGGTCACCTCGAGCAGCACTCGGCACGTCGCAGACGTATCCACGGGACGCACGCCCTCGGGCAGGTTGGCCATGCGCTCCTTTGCCACCAGGTTAAAGCTGTAGGTGGTGGTGTGGTCGGCATTGTGACGTTTGGTGGCAATGCCATCGTTGACGGCGCCGGCAAGGTCAATCGTCTGCTCATGAGTTCCGCTGGTAGCATCGCCAAGCTTAAAGTTAACCTTACCAAAGTCGACCGTAGCGGTACCGTCCTCGTCCGCCTGAGTCGTGCCCTCATCCATCTTTTCGAGCGAGCCGTCGGCCTTCTCGGCATACAGGTCAAACGTATACTGGCCAGCCTCGATCTTGTCGCCGGAATCCATTACCTTCTCGGCAGTAAGACCGTCGAATGTTCCGGTCGCAGCGTAGCTGTTGGTAAAGAACACCTGAGCCTTGGCGGTACCGCTCTCGGAGCTGAAGACCTTTTTCTCGTGGGGCTCTTCAGCTTCATTGGCGTCATAGTGCTTGGCCGTGGTCACGGTATAGAGCGAACCATCGCGGCGATTATTAACCGCAATCTCTACCATCCAATAGGTGGAGTCGTATGTATAGCCGCCCTTGCCGCCGCCATTCTCGACAACCTTGTAAGTAAACGTCTTACCCGCATCTTCCGTCGCAAAGGTCAGGCCACCCAAAATGCCGGTATGGGACGTGCCATCGGCCTGCGGCTCATCGTTTGTCACGGTGAGCTTGCCCTCATCTGCGCGCAGCAGCTTGTTGAGTTTATCGGTCGAGGCGGCGTCTTCGCCCGTTACCGTAAAGCCAAACATGCCGGCATGCAGGTCGTGCCCGTTGAGCGTCTTGACGATCTCCAGACCGCCCTGGAGCTCGTAGCTCGTCGAGGTACGATACCTATTGGTGAAGATGAAGCCTTCCGAGCCGGTCGCGCCATCGGCGCGGGCCACAAGCTTGCCGCCCTCATCGGTTACGGTAATGGTCAGGACATAAGTGTGCGTGTCATACTTCCACTCGCCGAGAACATTCGGAACCTGTTCGTTAATAGCAAACTTATACGTGCCCGGCTTGTTGAAGGTGAGCTTTGAGAAGTTAACCTGATAGTGCTCCCCGTCCTTGAGGCCCTCCTTCGTTTGCTTCTTCTCGACATAGCCGTTGTCCGCACTCATCGAGGAGCCGGTGATGAGATTGCCGCTGATGGCAGCCTTGGTAGCATCGTCAGCCGCGGTCATAGCAAAGGTGAACTTGCCCGGAGCATCGGCACCGGCAACCACCTTCGTCACGGACGGGGTGTAGGTTGCCGCCTCGGTGACCGTATAGGTGTTCTTGAATTTGACCGTCGCGACACCGGTGGACGTTGCACCCGACGGATAGACCCACTGGCCCTCGAGCTCGTCCTTGCCATCGACCTGCTTGCTTACCGATGTCGTGACCCTGAGCGTGCCGTCGCCGTTATCCGCTACGACGGCCCTAACCGTATGGACCGTCTTGTCGTACGTATAGCCCGTCGCCTTGTCGTCAATCTCGCTCACCGTATAGGTGAACGTCTTGCCGGCATCATCCTGAGTGAAGGTCAGCCCGCTCGCAGGTACCAAACTCACGGTCTTGGGGGCGTCGGCCTCGACATTTGCGGTCTCAAAGACCCTGCCGTCCGTGGAAATGCCGACCTTGCTGGCAGATGTCTCGTCAGCAGGCTTGACGATATAACGGAACGTGCTCTTAGGCGAGCCAAAAATGGTCGCGTCCTTGGGATACGTCAACGTCTTCTCAATCTGCAGACCGCCAGCAGCGCCATAGTCGAGGCTTGCCTCATAGCGATTCACAAACGAGACGGCAGGCGTTGTGGCGCCGACCTCACTTGCATCGTACTGCTGCACGTAAGTATTCGGTTTTTGCTTGAGCTCGACGATCTTTTCGTCCGTCAGCGCGCTCGCGTCGGCGCCGTCGCCCAGCAGCTCCGTCACACCCGTACCCTTGAGCACGGTCGTCACGGTATAGAGCTTAGCGGGGTCGTTCTTGCGTGCAAGAACCTTGACGAGCACGATGGCATCGCCCGTGTAGCCGGTGTCATAGGCGTAGCCGGCAGCCGCAGCAGGCTGGTTCTCGTGAATGCGATAGGCAAACGTATGGCCCAGATCCTGCTCCGTGAGCGTACGAGCAAAGAGCTTCTCTTGCCCGCTTGCGCCCACCACGGCACCGGACTCTCCGGCCTCCGCCGCCTTATTGGACAGGCTAGCCTCGGCGCCGTCGACCGACGTCTGAACGCCGTTGTACCAAAGGCCCGTCACGGCAAAGGTAAACTGGCCCGCGATAGAGGCGCGACCCTCAAGGGCCTTGCTCACCGTCATGCCACCAAAGGTGCCCGATGCATGGTACGCGTTGGTAAAGGCAGCCTTGTCGGTTACGGCCTTGTCCGCATCGGAGGCACCGGTGTTGGCGTAGGTCACGCTCGACACGCGCAGCTTGCCCGTGTGGTTGCCCGACTCATCCAGATCGGTCACCACGACGGTCGCGCGTGCAGTGTGCTTGTCCATGGACATGCCCGCCTGGCCATCCCGCGCAGCATCCTCGGTGATGTTGAAGCTAAAGGTACCCGCGCGGTTGAACGTCACGGTCGGGGCGGCTTCGGCGCCAAAGGCGAACGATGCCACGCGTCCCGACGCGGGCGCGTTGGCGACAGCTTGGTTAGTGCCGATAGCAACGGCCCCATCCGTCACTGCCTTTGCGGTGGTCTTACCCAGACCAGTTGCACTGGCATCGTCCGTAGCGGCGGCAAGGTTAAAGGTATAGCTCTCGTCCTGGTTCCAGTCACGACCGCTCACGGTCTTTTGGCCCTGCAGGGTCGCGCTCGTGGGATCCACGCTATATATATTGGTAAAGGAAGGCGTAACGTTCGTGTCCAGCTGCTTTACCGAACCGTCTTCTGTAATCTTGTAGTACTCGATCGAAGTCTGGATGCCAGCACCCTTCTCGGCGTTGCGCACCACGGCGTAATAGACCGATCCATCGTAGGTCATGCTCGTAACGCTGCCGGGATTCTCGGCGAACTTGTAAACGTAGGCACGTCCCGCATCCGCCTTGGCGGTATAGGAGATCGCCGGCCACGTCACCGTACCGTCGGCGTTATTGCCCACGGTCGCGGTGTTACCCTCGGTACCCTGAGGCATGGGGGCCGCCATGTTCTTATCGACCGTATCGAGGCTGAATACCGCGCTGGCATCTGCATAGCCACCCACGCCCTCGAGCTTAAAGTCAAAGGTATTCTGAGCAAGCGGGAACGTCCCGGCGTTGTCGGTCAGGTTCTTTTGGGCATGGATGATGATGCTATGTTCGTGCGTATCGTAGCGGTTGGTGAAGGTTGCGCCCTTACCGGCAACATCCGTCTTGGTGTCGACACCCGCGTCGTCGCACTCCTGCACCATCTTCACGCTCTTAACGACCAGAGCACCGGCATGGTTATCCTCCACCACGACCGTCGCGGTATAGACAGCAGCGGAGTAGCTTATGCCGTCTGCCCTGGCGTCGGATCCGGGGATAACCTCCGAGATGGTATAGGTGTAGGTACCCGGCTTCCTATAGGTAATATCGCCAAACGTCGCCGTCCGGGTTTTCTCGGTGAGCTCAACCGTAGCCACCTTGCTCTTGGCAACGCCGGGCATGGGAACGCCGTCGTCGGCTGTAAGCTGCACGGTAAAGGTATCGCCATCGGCCCAATTGCGGCCCTCGAGCACCTTCTTGGCGCTTAGGCCATTCTGGGCGTCAAGCGTTACGCGGTTGGCGCTGTAGTTGTTGATGAACTCAAGCGTGTTGCTCGCGGGAATCTTTCCGTCCACGAGCGCGGCGATCTTGCCCGTGATAGTGTTGCCGGTTCCTGATTGCTTCTCGCCACCGACCTTGCGGTTCACGAGGCTAAAGCCAGCCGGAAGCACCGACTCGTCGGCAGAGCCGGTCACAGTGTTAACGATGCTCGCCAGCACATTGCCACTGGACTCCTCGCCCTTAGTGGTGAGCTCGCTCACGCTATAGCTGTCGCCCTGCTTAAGGTCGTATACGCGAATGGTCTCGCCGGCCTTAATGGAAGGCTCTGTTAGACCAGAATTGACATTCTGCCTCAATCATCTTTTTGAAATTGCAAAGCTATCGACCCCTTGCCGG
>NZ_JBDMSK010000024.1:0-29302 GCF_039758815.1 Collinsella aerofaciens
CCGACGGGAAACGAAAAAGCCCGGTTTAAAACCGGGCTCGAACAAACACGCCTATTGACAATGGCTTTCTCATATTAAAAGAAAGGCCACCGTCGCTAAGACGATGACCTAACTCTACTAAGCAACGGCTCTGCCCAGCTCACCACAACTTGGGCTGCCGTCGGCATCATTTTACCCTCCTGACGAGGAATTCGTCCATATTTCAAAAATCAAATCCTGTTCGCGCGTGGGCGTAAACTTTTAGTTGGGCAAATCCGGCAGATTGGAGCTTGAAACATGAGGGATATGCACCTCATGTCGCTCATAAAACGTCTCCTGACCTCGAAGGAGAACGTTTTTTAGCGACAGAAGGAGACATAAATATGATCTGGTTTACCAGCGACACCCACTTCGGGCATGAGAACGTGCTGAAGTTCACCGGCCGCCCGTGGGAGACGATTTGGCAGATGAACGACGCCATCGTCGACGGCATCAACGGCAGGATTGCCGTGGACGACGAGCTCTACATCCTGGGGGATTTCTCATTCAAGATGACCGCCCAGGACGCCTATGCCCTGCGCAAGCGGATCGCCTGCAGGCGCATCCACCTCGTCCCGGGAAACCACGACAAGGACTGGACCCAGCCGGCGGTCGCGGGCGCGTTCACCGTGGAGCCGCCGATCTGCGTGCTCAAGATCGACGGGCAGAAGATCGTCCTGAGCCATTACCCCATGGCCGACTGGCAGGGCATGAGCTATGGATCGTGGCACCTCCACGGGCACATCCACAGCAGCGGCGGCGCGTACAACGAGTTCAACCGCAAGCAGGGCCTTCTGCGCTACGACGTCGGTTGCGATGCCAACGGGCACTCCCCGGTGAGCCTCGACGAGCTGAGGGAATGGTTCGCCGGAGTCGACGAGCCGTGCGGCCGGGTGAAATGGCCCTGGTGGGTCAACGAGACCGGCGACAGGCAGGTCGAGCGCGAGCTGGCGGCGTACAAGAGGGAAGAGGCGATTCGGTGACGGTCTATGTGACGGGCGACATCCACGGTGGGCTCGACATGCAAAAGCTCCGCGACTGGGAGCTCGGCGACAGTCTTACCAGCGACGACTATCTCATCGTTGCCGGTGACTTTGGCTTTCCGTGGGGCTTTTCTGCCGAGGAATGCGCCGACATCGCCTGGCTGGAGTCGCGCCCCTACACGGTACTGTTCGTCGACGGCAACCACGAGCGCTTCGATCACTGGGAGGAGCGCCCCATGGAGCCGTGGCATGGCGGGCTGACGCAGCGCCTGTCGGACACCTCGCCCATTCGGCGCCTGACGCGCGGCGAGGTCTTCGAGCTCGACGGTTCGACAATCTTCACCATGGGCGGTGCCACGAGCGTGGACAGGGAATACCGCGTGCCGTATTCCAGCTGGTGGCCTCAGGAGCTCCCGGATGAGCGCGAATTCGATGCCGCGCGTGCAAGGCTCGACGAGGTCGGCTGGAAGGTCGACTGCGTCATCACCCATACCTGCGCCACGCGCATGCTCTCGCCGACGCTCTACCCGGACCCAGGCTGGGAACGCCCCGATGTGGACCGGCTGACCGGATTCCTCGACGAGCTCGAGGGCCGCCTGGACTACAAGCGCTGGTATTACGGCCATTTTCACCGAGACGGCAACCCGGACGAACGTCATACCGTGCTGTACGACCGGATCGTGAGGCTCGGGGACAAACTCCTGCCGTGGGGTGCGTACTGATGGCTATCTATGTGACAGGAGACGTGCACGGCAGGGCCGAGTACGGGGCCAGCAGGTTCGCCTTCAGGTCTTGGCCGCTGGGCCGGACTCTGACGAGCGACGATGTGGTGATCGTGGCCGGCGACTTCGGCTTTGTCTGGGACGGCTCGAATGCTGAGAGGTATTGGCTCGATTGGTTTGAGTCGAAGCCATGGACCACGTGTTTCGTAGACGGCAACCACGAGAACCACCGGATGCTGGCAGAACTGCCGGTGCGGGAGTGGAACGGCGGCCTCGTTCATGAGGTGCGACCGCGCGTGCTGCACCTGATGCGTGGAGAGGTGTTCGACATCGACGGACTCGCGGTCCTTGCCATGGGCGGTGCCGCGAGCAACGACAGGCAGTATCGCAGGGAGGGGAGGAGCTGGTGGCCCGAGGAGATGCCGAGCGAGGAGGAGATGGGGTGCTGCCGCACCTCGCTCGACCGCGTAGGCTGGAGGGTCGACTACGTGGTGAGTCACGAGGCTCCTGCTGCCCTTGCTGAGGGGTTGTGCCGGGAGCGCGGACGCAAGTATCGGGGCGACCGACTTCAGCGATTCCTTGCCGAGCTCGACGACCGGCTCGGCTACCGAGCCTGGTTCTTCGGCCACTACCACGGTGACGAGTGGCGTGACGACAGGCACCGTCTGGTCTATCGAGACATCGTGCCGATCGAAAGTGCTGCGCCCGGTTCTCAGTTCTAGAAACCCCCTAGAAATGGTCTAGGGGGTTTCTAGAAAATTAGATGCTATGCGGCCTACTCGATCTTCATCTGGGTCATGACCTCGATCTTGGCCTCGGCCACGGCCGCACGCTGCTCGGAGGCGGCAAGGCGGTCCTTGAGGGCGGCGACCTCGGCCATCAGGTCGCGCTGGGCCAGGAGTGCGTCGTTCAACTCGGCTTGGGCTTTCAGCGCGGCGTCACGCTCGCCGCGCAGTCGCTCGATCTCATCGACCATGGCCACGGCCTCGGCATGGAGTTGGACGACCTGCCTGTCGAGTTCCCGAGCATCGGCGAGATATCTGACGCTCGCGGCATGGAGCTCGTTGTTCTCGAGCTCGAGGCTCGCGGTATCGAGTTCGAACTTCTCCTCTATAAAGGCGACCCGCTCATTGCAGTCGGCCTCAATCTTTTCATTCCGATCCGTCGCCTCGGCGAGCTTGCGGCTGAATTCATCCACCTGGGCCATGAGCAGTGCGTTCTCGGTCCTGAGGTCGGCAGTCTCGCGCAGCAGCTTCTCCCGCCATGTCGCCTCGATCCGCTCGGCAGCCTCATCGAGGACGGCCTTCACGCCGGATGTCTCGCTGATTTTCTTTTCGCTCGGATTGTCTGCCATGGTGCGGCACTCCAATCAACAATGGCATGGCTCCGCCATGCCATATGGCTGGGAACAATGCACGGCCGCTGTTGATTTGTAGTCATCCTGCGATCGGTGAGTTCTAAAAGGCGTCTCAAGTCATACGTTATGCGTTCACGCAGGGGGTTTCAGTTGGAGAAATACCGCACTCTTATATAGTAGCGCACTCGGATTTATCTTCTGACGCCCACCAATCCGCGTTCACGGAGGATGCGGTACAAAGTCGATTTCGATATACCGGTGGCGGCGCAGATGTCGGGGATGGGCGTTTCCCGCGCAAGGTAGAGTTTCACGGCAGCATCGGCCTTGACGTCCGCGATGCGCGGGCGGCCCCCGACGTTGCCACCATGGTTCCGTTTTACGGCGATGCCCTCGGCCTGGCGCTGCTTGATCAGGTCGCGCTCGAGCTCGGCGGTGCAGGCGTGAGTGCCGAGGACGAATCGACCGAAGGCGGTATCGAGGTCGACCGGCTGTTTCAAGGAAGTTAGCTTCACGCCGAGATTTCGGAACATAAGGTCGTAGTTCAGCAATTGCCTGGTCGATCTGGTTAGGCGCTCCCAGGACTCGACTACCACTTCATCGCCGGCCTTCATCTTCTTGAACAGACGCTTCTGCTGAGTTCGGTCGCCGTCCTTGGCACCCGTGACCTTGTCTTTGTAGATATGGCCATAGGGCACGCCGGCGTTGACCAACGCCTCGATTTGCCTATCTAGCTTCTGATCCTTCGTGCTCACGCGAGCGTATCCGTATCTGGTCATTTTCAGCCTCCTGCCTTGTCTTTTGATTTTCTCATGGGAATGCAAGTGGAGGTTTTGACACTGGGTTTTGGCACTCGCTGTTCACGGCATCGAGGGTTCGGTTTTCGAGTGCCGCGCGGCATACGTTTTGGGACTGGCTCCAGAACAAACGGGTATAATCAACGTACTACAATGTAACACGTTGATTGGAGCAACTATGGCCATGAGTGCCACTGCCATCAGGTTCGATGATGGTGAGAAGGACTGGATCCAGTCCTATGCGAGCGTCCTCGGCATGTCCTTTTCCGAATTCGTGAGGAACGCCGCCCTCGATAAGGTCGAGGAGGCGGCTGACATCAAGGCGTACAACGAGGCGCTGATGGAGGACGATGGCACCCGCTATTCGATGGATGACGTCATGCGTATGGCAATGGAGGCCGAGTGAGTTTCAGCGTCGAATGGTCTAAGGCGGCGACCAAGCAACTCCTAAGCATTCCGAAGAAGCAGCGGCTCATAATCCTGTCCTGGGTTCAGGAGCACCTTGACGGATGCGAGGACCAGCGGCGCGCACCGAATGGAAAACAGCTTCAGGGCACCGATTCCGGTTGGCGTTGGCGCGTTGGTGTCTACCGCATCCTGGCAAGGATCGAGGACGGGAAAGCCGTCATCGAGGTCGTAAGGGTCGGCCACCGCCAGGGTGTCTACAAGAACATGCCGCGGCTGTGAGCACCCCAAAGTGCCACCACGCAGGTCAAGGCCGAAAAAACGACCTCACCAGATGCGTTTTAAGGCGCCTGAAAGCAGATGTCCCTAACGGGTATCTAGGCATTCCTTTTCTGGGCTGTATTTGCGATTACATCAAGCCGTCTACCTGCGGCTTCGTGGAGTTTGCCGCCGCCCGAAAAAATCGTGTCTGCGCGGTGCGATACAGTAGGTTAAACGCCCCGCGAGGAAAGGAACAGCATGAGCGACACACAGGAAATCGTTCAACGGCTCGAGCACGAGATGGCACAACGAGCCACCGCTGTCGAGAAGGTCGATGCTTTCAAGGCTCAGTTCAATCAGGCCATCAAGGCCTTCATGGCCGCCGACGGGGCGGTCCGCGGTCTCAACGACCACGACAGCGAGGTCGACACCCAGATCGCAACCGCCATCGACGAGCATCTTCGTGCCATCGACAGGCTGTGCCGCTTCGGCATCGACGGTGGTTTCGGTGAGAAGCATCCGGTCAAGGAGCACTAGACCGCTGCATGGCCATGGAAGTAAAGTAGAAGAGGGTCGAATCCGAAGCAGTTCCCGGACAATTGGCGTCCGGCCAGACACTTCAGTTCGATCCCTTTTCATGCGCAGAGCACATGTCAAGCTCGACTGATTCTGTGGGTATAGGGCGGCATTTCACTGAGGTCGGAAACTCCCGCAACCATTGATTAATTTCGATATGTCCAAAATTAATATTACGTACATGGGTAACAAGCATATATGGGAGCGCTCAAGTAACCGAAGTAACCGAGCCGGGGCAAAATTGGCCAGAAGGACCCCGGTGAGAAGTTTGGAGGCGAAGATGAGTACAACGAAAAACCTGTTTATTACTCGCAGGTCAATCCTGACGGCAGCCGCATTGGGCGGACTGTCACTAATCACCCCAAATGGTGCATTTGCTGATGGTTACAATTCTGAAACCGTAGAATTCCTAGCGTTCCCGGATCTGAGTGAATCTGATGTCGAGGCGATTGTGCGTCAACGTGCAGAGCAAGAAGCGGCCCTTATCATAGAAGAGGCGATGTCATCTGATGGTGTTGAGCCCTATGCGACACGCGGGCGCCCAAGCTACAGCACCGTATACGGGAGCGTGCAAACGAAAGCCAGCGGATGGCACGACGTTGCTGGGCAGCCCCCGGGGGGCGTTCACATCGACGGGGGCGGTTCCATAAACGTCCAGCCGTCTGGCGGCGGTTCGGTGAGTGTATCGGTGCCGCTCCCGAACGGTCTCGGAAGCATAGGCGTATCGATACCGCTGGCAAAGCGCAATCTGTCGGCGACTGGGTATTCCATTCACATCGACGGTGCCGGCTTTTGGAAAGCGACGGCGAACGTCGAGCACAAGGTTCAGCCGTTTGTTGTTTACGAGACCGTCAACGGCGTCAAGAAGGTGTACAAAAAAGCAGCGACGAATAACTTCTTCCGCCTTTCCTTGGGCAAGCGAAAAGTAGGATGACATGATGGGCAGGAGCTATGCAAAGATAGCGGCTGTTGGCCTTGCGATCGGTCTTGCAATGGCGCTGTGCGCATCATTCGCGAAGTATAGGTCCGAGCAATCGTTTATCGATGGCGCTGAAAACGGGTTTGGCATAGACGGGATGTATGTCAGCGATGGCGCGACCGGGCCGTCTATGGCGATTCTCGCAGGCGAAGACATGGAATGGCAAATCTGTAATGGCGATGGCTCTTGCATGAGTGGTCGTTTGGCCGCAACGAGCGATCCGAATTCGTTCGATCTTCTCGACGATGATGGAGCGGATTGCGGTTCTGTTCACCTTTCATATGCATCGCGAGATGGGATGGACGGCATCCTCTACGTCTCCCACGAAACTGACGATTTCAAGATGCGCAGGACTAACCGGGTGCCGGCTTTTATCGAGGAGTGAGAGTTCCCGGCGGCCTGCCGATCAGGCCGCCGGGGTATCGAACCCCGCATCCATCCGTATGAAGTTGATAATCGAGGAAACAAAGCCGTCCCAGACAGGACGGCTTTGGTCTTTAAAGGCCGGGTTTTACCCTAGCCAAAAATGGCCAGAATGGTCACCAGAAGAAGAGCGACGATCATAAGACGGAGCTCGGACATAGCGACCACCTCCCCGAAAACTCGGGCAGGGCCAAGCTAGCGAGGCGGGGTACGAGCTGACTGCTTTCTGTTTAATGGCTGTCAATCTCTTCTGCCGTCTCTTTTCGCTTTTACTCAGTAGTTATAGCTAAACGAGTAATTGCACTCAATTGCAAAACTGATCCGGCTGCGTTCCGACTTAAAGATTTCTATTGTCTGGTTCATCTGCCAGATAGTCGTGGGGAACATAGTCAACGTGATGACGCTTTTCAAGTTCCTCGATAAACCGGTCGACCTTTCGAGCATTTTGGTAAACCTTTTCGAGCGTGCGGAAAACAGCTTTCTCGTTGTACGCGGGAAGCCCCTGGGCGTTCACAAAGTACATCAGCTGATTGAGGTTCGTTCCTTCCTTCAATAACTCATGATGGAGTTTTTCAACTTCAGCAATATCGAAATTGAATGATTCAATCTTTCCGTAGATCGCACCGCGGCGAACCAACTCGCTTACAGAGATGCCAAGCACTGCCGCCCGCTGTTCGATCGCCTTTTTTTCTGGAGCGGTCAGCATCACATGAAATGAAACGTCACGTTTCTCGGCGTTCTCGGCGATGGCTTCACCGCACTCGCCAGATTTTTTTGGAGCGTGTTTGCGCTTGCAGTTGTGCAGCGCTTTATTTTTCTCGTGCTCGATTTTCTTTCCAGTCTCAAGATCGTCGAGAGCAATCGAACGGCTAATCAAAACGGAGCGGATTAGTTCAGCTTCCGTGCAACCAGCTTCGTCACAGAGGCGCTGAAGAATTTCCTTTTCTTCAGCGGTCAACGTCGCTTCGACTTTCTCGCTTCGTCTCATTTTTATCCCTTCATCTTCGGAGTGGCCTCCGAAACAAGATTTGGAAAAGTCCGCTGAATTTTTCTCGAAGGCGAAACCGCTTCGCGCACAAAGCGGAACTCAGCTTTGCCTGTCTTCTTTTCCCGTAGGAGGGAAAAGCAAGATCGTAAATGGCCATAGTTCATGTTTACATGTAATTATGGCCATTTACGTACATCTTGCAATCTCCGGAACGGTGATTGGGCGAAACGCAGTGTAGACGTGGAATGAGAGGCCTCATTCCAAGCGAGAGGCCTCGCGGCGTTGTAACTGCGTGAAGACCGTGAGCGGAAGCGAATTTTTAACGCGAAGGATGCTGAGTGTTAGAGATTCGCTGTAGCGAGAGCGAAGCGGTGATGCGAATGCGAGGGATGCCGAGTGTTTGCATTTTTGCGAAGCGGGTTTGCGGCGCCTGCGACGCAAACATTCGACTTCGTCGAATCGTTTTCATGGCGTTTGCGAAAAAGTTGAGACAGCTTTCGACAATTTCAATGGCGCGGAGAGTCATTAGCGTGACTCGCAGCGCTGTTGGATTTGTCGAAAGCTGACGCGGCTCGCATTACGAATCGAATGGCGAGTCGATTTTCATGCGGCGTGCACACACGCCTACGATCGCGACCGATGGTCGCTATCTATTTTCAAAACTCGCGTTTTGTTTTGGCGCGATATGAAATGCGATATGAAAAAACGAAACGCCCGCGCGAGTCGTTTTGACTTTTGCGCGGGCGCAATTCGATTCAAATGAAGATCAAGACGGTGAGTTTTTGAGTTTCACGGTTTAGATCTCAGAAAACAGATCTAAAAACTGCGGCGTCGATTTCACTTCGCCCGCAGCATTACGGCGCAAGAACATCCAAGGGAACAACTTGGACACCGCGGGCGGTAACATAGGCTTGTGATCCAAATCCAATAATCGCTACTTTAGAAACCGGCGGGGTGTTTCCAGCAGCAACCATACGTTCCTCGACAGCAACAAGATTGTCGGATGCCTCTTCTATTTGAGCAGAGCTGAGTTTAACTTCGACCGGAATCCAGGTCCCACCAGGAGCCGCAATGACTGCATCGACCTCTAGATCACGAGAATCGTGATAGTGATAGAGACTCATCCCGTTTGCTCGCGCATAAACCCACAAATCATGGAGTGCCAGCGATTCAAAAAGTAGTCCAAGCGTCTTGAAATCTAGCAGCAAGGTCTCCGGAGTCGCCCCGAGCGCAGCGGCCGCCAGTGACGGGTCAGCAAGATGATGCTTCTTTGATTCTCTTAAGTGCACCGGAGATCTCATTGCTGGATTCCACGCGGGAATATCGCGAACGAAGCTGACCCGAGCGAGAAGAGATATATACGATGCCGCCGTTTGTCTCGATACCTCTCCACCAAGATCAGCTACGAGCGTCTTGAGTGTCGCCAAAGTGGATTCATTGCGCGCAAGCGATTCGATGACGGCTTTGACCTTTTCGGGATCGCGTCGAGAGCCATCAACACGAGACAAATCTTCTTCGGCGACTATGCCGATGTAACGCTTCGCCATCGCCGACGCAGCCAGTGCATCGCGCCCGACCGCCGCGGGCCATCCACCGCGAACAACGCACTCGGCAATCGAGGCAGAATCCAACGACCCGAAAGCGCCATTGAACTTTTCGCCAGAAATAATGCTCGACAGCTTAACCGCACCGCTAGATTTCCCAAGTTCGAAAAGCGTCATGGTATCCATGCGCAATTTAGCGAACCTTCCAGCGCCACTGTGCATCGGCCGCTCATTGTCTCGCGGCGTCGCCGACCCCGTAAATATGAACTGGCCAGGCTCGCCGCCGCGGTTGTCGCACTCAAACCGCGCCGCGTCCCAAAGTTTCGGAACCTCCTGCCATTCATCGATCAGCCGCGGCACCTCGCCGGAAACGGCAAGCGCCGGGTCCGTCTCGGCACGCAAGCGATTCTCGAAGTTGCGCGACGGGTCCATGAGAAGGAGCCTGGACGCCGCACGGGTCCCGGCTGTGGTTGTCTTTCCACACCATTTCGGTCCTTCGATGAGAACGGCACCGAATATTCCTAGCATCTGGTCAAGCTCATTTTCGATAATTCGAGTGTAGTACTTTTTGGGCATATTTTTCACCATTGATTACCAGCACGTTTAACCGAATTTACAGTTTTCATTTAACCAGATTTTGCTTTTTTGATTAACCAGATTTTCGTATTTCAGTTAACGAAACAGATTAAACATGACGAGTCAAGCCACGACAGGCGCGCGTCGTACTGCGGCCTGGCGCCGCGCAACCGCCGAGCGAGGACCTCGATCTCCTCGGTGACGGCATCGCGCCAAGGCAACAAAAGGCTGAAGAACCTGCTCATATTCTCGTGCAACGACCTTACCCGGACAGAGGGAAGATGGAGCGACTACTACGCCAGGTGCCGAGAACGGGGCATGCCGCACGGCAAGGCGCTCAAAACGCTGGCGCGAAAGAGGTTGAAGGTCACCTACGCGATCATGCGGGACAGGGTGCCCTAAGCCGCCTAGTCGAAACGCAGCACTCCGAACAGACTGGAGTCCGCCGGTCGAAAGGCCTGGCGTCAGCATTTCGCGATTCGATCTCGCGAACGGCATTCCCCGGTTGACAAAACTATAGGAACACCTGTGCTGTTACTCCTGCTATGCGCGTGATTGAGTATCCGCTAGCTTAAACACTGCTGAATATCGCGTAACAGCACCGCCGTTATCATGTGTTGGCATCTGGGCAGACGCTGGTCCTTGTGCCCTTTTATTGCCAGCGCTCCATCTGCAGCACTGCCGCATGATGGCCTCTCCCATGTCGGCCCAGATCGCGTCTATGTGAAACCTCCTCGTTCAGTCGACCGCATGGCGGCGCGAGTGTAACGGGATGCCTGGAGATGCATTTAATAGCGGTGCCTGACGGCAATATTCGGTCGGGAAGACAGCGGTGCTGATTCGCAATACAGGTGGTGCCGAAAGGGCCTAGGACTCATGTGATTGCATAAGCCGCAACAGTGCTGAAAAGGCTAACTGCTTTTGTTCGTGCATTGGCATCATATTCATAAAAACAACCGGTCCCGACGTTGAATCTAAAATCATCGTTTAGCATTGATCCTGGCTGTTTCCAGAAAGCCACTAGTTTTTTAACTCATACATGAAAAGGAGGTGACGAAAATGGAGAAAGAGGAAATCGAGCTGGCCAGCGATAAATCGGCTTCCGACATCGAGATCACTGTTGAAGAACTTCTGGACTTCGGCATTGATGTTGATCAGGTTATACAGCGCCGCTGCTAAGGTCTGATAACACAATCGCCTCCGTTTAATGTGACGGAGGCGATTCCTATTCGCCCGAAAGAAAGGAGCTCAAGTTGAAGGTTGATTTCACTCTGATCAATCCGGTGAATCACTACAGGAAGACCCTTGTTGATAATCTGGCCATCTTGAATCTAAGGGCCGTTTCTGAAGCAGCGGGATTTTCAACTCACGTTATTGACTTTCAGCGTAAGTTCCTCGAAGAAGAAAAGACTTTTTCAAAAGAAATCTATCGGTGGTTCTCCGACGAAATAAAAGCAATCGACTCCCATGTTTTTGGTGTTTCGATCATGAACGCCTCTTATATCTGGGGCATCATGATAGCGAAGATTATTAAACGGGCGCATCCCGAATCGGTTATCATATTTGGTGGTCCCCAGATCACTTCACTTCGAGAAATGGTTTTTCAGGATTGTCCCGAGGTTGACTTTCTATCGATCTTTGATGGGGAAGAAACCCTCCCGCTTCTACTCGAATATATTGCTTGCGGCGCTCAGGGCGATTTACCTAAAAATTCGATTTCTAAAACCGGGGATTCTGGATTATGCGAGTTGATTGAATACGACATTAACAACCTTCCGGAACTCGACTACTCCAATTCATACGGCATGAACGTGGTCAACATTGAGGCAGGTAGAGGTTGCCCGTTTAATTGCTACTATTGCTCATCCAGAGTGCTTCTCGGTCAGAAAGCGCGATTTCTTAATGTCGACAAACTGCTCGAAACCTCGCAGCGTGTCTACGATTGCATGGCAAAAACCGGCACTCTTTCTTCAATTAACTATAATCATGATAACTTTTTAGCATCGCACAAGTACTTCTTTGAATTTGCAGTCAAAAAATATGCAATGAATTATGATTTCAAATACAACTGTGAGGGACGAATCGATACGATAACTCCCGAGATCATTGGCCTACTTAAGGCAACCGGATGTATCTCCGTATTTGTTGGCTTGGAAACTGGCTCGCAAAGAATACAGCGAATCTGCCGGAAAAACCTGAATCTTAAAAAAGTAATTCCTACCGTAAAATCCATCATTTCCTCTGGCATGAGATTCGAAACCAATTTTATCATCGGTTTTCCAGAAGAAACATATTCCGAAGTACTCGACACCCTTGCCCTTGCTCAAGAAGTCGCGTCGACCAGTTTTATGTCAAACGTTGACTTTTCCTATATGAGCCCAGAGCCTCTTACTGATGTTGCTCAAGGGATGAATAAAGAGGATTATATCATCGTAAAAGAATCTCAGTATTACTTAGATTTACTTGCTGCCGGAATTGACCCAAACAGCCTGTCACCTCTTCATTTCAATCATCTGTACACAGTCAGAAATGAAAATTACGACATTCTTGACGTGCTCGCGCGTGCCGATACGTATTTTGATTTGATAAACCATTTTAAATTCGCAACCTACCTTATGATTCATCGAGATGGTAGAAGCATTGAAGATATTTTTGAAATGTGTCGCGATCGTGATGCATTTGCCGTTGCAGAAAGCTATACGGCAACTCTAGATCAAGCTGGTGTGTATTATGCGGTTTCTTGTTTCGAAATCGACCGGCTGGCAATAGTTCGTCGAGAAGAAAGAGCGCAGGATGTCCTATTCTATCGATACCCTGTTCAAAAGCTTTATCAGCTCTTCATTGAGACTATGAACATTTCAGGCTTCGAATCAGTGGCGAGCACCCCGACAAAAATAGTCGTTAGGAGTGCCAAATGAATAAGAATGCCACTGCGCAGCTGCACATCTATTCCGCCTTTTTCATTCTCGCGGGATTTGTTTTAAATCGGGGAGTGTTTCTACTTTTCCTTGCGGAGAAAGGAATGTCCGTCACGGAAATCGCACTTTATCAAGCCCTGTTTAACATTGCAACGGTCGTCCTCGAGCTGCCAACAGGGCTGATAGGCGATTTCTTTGGAAAGAAGTTCTCGATTCAAGTGGGCGTGCTGCTGCTTTTCTTCCATACGGCTGGCATGCTGTTGCTCTCAGGCCCCTTTCTCGTCGCGCTTTCCCTTGTTGAGGCACTCGCCTACTCCCTTCAATCGGGATCCGAACAAGCACTTTTATATGAAATTGCCCGAAATGCCGGTCAAGGAGAGCGCTTCCTCACCATCAACGCTCGGCTGCTTGCCGCGCAATCAATCGCGACGGGAGTGGCAATCGTACTTGGATCATTCATTGCCCAAGTATCTTGGAGTGCCCTCTACGTATGCGTTTCCGTTTTCTATCTCCTGCAGCTTTTCCTTCTGTATCCCATTGAGGGGATGGAAACGACCCATTCCAAAAACTCTGGGGAGGAAAGGTTTGACGCAGCCAAGGTCTTCAGACGCGAAACCTGGTGCATTGGAGAATCCGCTTTTGCGGTGTTGCTTCTTCTAATCGGCACAAGCATGCTCGATGGATTCTATGGGAGTTATTACAACTTGAATCAGTTGGTATTCGACGCATTTGATGCTCCCGTCTCCATAATAGGAATCTTTTTCGGTGCATCCTATGCAGTAAATGCGACGGCCTACATTGCAGCAGATTTCTTCTCATCGCGTTTCGGGAAAAGAAATACCATGCTCGGCTCGATGCTAATCGAGGCCGGTCTTTTCATGATTCTTCCGTGGTTCGCTTCAAATCCGCTGTGTTTGTTTGGCCTTAGCATGGTGCTTTGTTTTCTCCCAGAAGTGGTGTACATCACTTCGGAAAACTTAATCCAAGACGCGATAGCGGACGATCTCCGCGCGACGATCCTTTCCGTCGCGTCTCTGGTAAGGGCTCTCTTTTCTGCAATGTTTTTCTCCATATTTGGATATGTGTTGGGGTTATATCCCATTCAGATAGCGCTCGGTGTTATTGGCGCAATCGCGATAGCAATTACCGCCGTTGTTTCTTTAAAAATGGTAGGAATACATGTCTCCAAGAATTGATATATCGATTGACGAGCTGCCCGAAGCGTCGAGCCTTCTTGATGGACATGACTATTCGTCACAAATCATTCAGCGTATCGCCGGGGTTCCAGTAATACTCGATGCATCGGGATGCCCTCATTCCCCTTTTTTCGAAGTTGAATATGATGACAGGACGATTAGGTTTACAAGTCGACATGATAATGAGCATATTGTCGAGTTGGGGAGGAAGCTTGACTACGTCCATCACAATTGCAGCGGCTTTCTAAAGACTTTCTTTTTGAGAATAGATGTAATTGATGGTCACTGCTATTCGCTAAGCAATCATGCAAAGTCGCTGTCCATTGCATTCCGGACCGGAGGAAGGGTGGGACCATTTTTACATCTCCTCTCTTCTCACTATTTTTGTGTCAATGATTTTTCTGTTACGCAAATCGGAAGGCAGGAAGTCAAACTGAGCAGCGCTGCGTGCACTCAGACTATGACGATAAAGCGCATCGAGAATAGATGGATTGACGTCTTGTGTTTTCTTCTCGGAAGAACCATGGCAAGCTGCAATACAAACATGCCCTTATTAATTGAGCGCTATTGCAAGAGCGCGCGGCTGCACCATGGATTATCTGGCATAGAGGCTGTTATCGTTTTTTCAAACAAGCACTCTCGCTATTTCGCCGACGAAGAAGGACGTAGGAACATCCTCTCTCTCGTTGACACAGAGGCAATCAGAAGACTTCTGTCGCCGAAACTGAAAGATCCTTCCTTCGATTACGGCGTGAATAAATCCGATGAACAAAGAGAGATAGCTGCGAAATTATCAATTTCATACGACAAATACTACCCCAATAAAAAGATTGTAAAACTTATAGCGCTTCAATTAGCATCGTCAGGCAGGTATCATCCAAAACTCATGTCGAGTGATTATTTCTCTCCTCAATCGGATTGGGCGGATGTACACCTGCTTTTAATTCCGAATACTTTCAATGACCCTATTTTTATCTACTATCAACTCGCACTACTGACGGGCTTGGGCAACCGAATGCGTCTCCAAAAGTATTTATCGGTTTTGAGCAGGTATTTTTCTGGCATGATTTCGCGCCAGGCGTTTAACGAGAGAGCCGTCGAACTGTTTGGCGAGGCTGCGTGTTTTCTGCCGATCGGACGACTCTCCAGCGCCTTCTTCATGCGAAACACTTTTCCAGAAGAAGGCTTGAGGGAAAGGATATTAAATGTTCTATTGGAACGATAGTGCTTATATCAGGAGAGATTCCAACGAACTTATATTGCAAGGATTAAAATCGCGAGTGAGGGTCAAAATCTCTGATTTGAGTACAAATCTTTTTGAGCAGCTCGCCAAACAAAATATGATAGATGAGACGAACCTTGAAGCTCGCGAGCAACGATTCTTGCTAAGGCTCAACGAACTTGGTTTTCTAGAGACTGAAGAATACGAGCTGGAATCACCCCACTCGAGGACAGCTCGCTTTTTGTCTTATTATTCCGACGCTCCGCTGACGTTACTTAAGCAAATCGGCGCCGTTCATCTTGCCATCGTTGGTATGGGCGGCATAGGGCAGGTGGTGGCGGAGCATTTGGCTGCTGCTGGAGTTCGGCATTTTACATTAATCGACGGGGATCGAGTTGAGAGGTCAAACGTAAATCGTCAGTTTCTTGTTGGTCCCGACGAAATAGGAGAAGCAAAAGTAGAGGCAGTTTCCAAAACACTTGTTAATCGCTATCCAGATCTTTCGCTTAATCCAGTTGCGTCTTACGTCCGCTCTGCCGAAGAACTCATGCGTTGCGTTCCTTCGAGGACTTCAATGCTTGTTTGCGCTGCAGACAGTGGGGAGGGGGTCAATCCCAGGTCAATAGTTCTTGAAGCATGTATAGAAAAGGACATCCCCTGTGCATTTTGTGCTGTTGGAGTAGCTGATGGGGAAATTGGTCCTATTCTCGAAAAGCAAAGCGATATGAAATCCTATCTCTCTTTCCTCCAGCGAGCCGAAGAGAACACAGTCCGCATGCCCGTGCCAAAGGGATCAATTTGTTTTACGAACACTCTTGTGGGAACTGCGCTGGCAATGGAGATATACCGATATCTTTGTACAGGATCGAGCCCCATGCATCAACATACATGCTTCTGCTCCTTCATGAACTTTAAGGGTTTAATGTACAAGAGGGTAGGCAGCGAGAATGATACGAATTCTGTAAAGAAATCCCTGTGAAGCATTGGCTTGACAATGTCTGACGGCGCTGTCGGACATCTACGCGTGGGACAAGCGAGTACCGCGAGCGATTTCAGGCCACTAGTGGCCCCAGCTGCGGCTTTGCCGCAGGTTCGATGTCAGACATTTTCAATGTCTGACATCGAACGAAGCTGGCGTGCAAAATGGCCTCACAAGGCCATTTTGCACCGTCTCAGGGGCGTGATTCAGTGTTTGCCGCTGCGTCCGTTATCGTAATAATCTCCCGCAGGTACCACCGCGCACGCCGCCGTACCCGTGTCTTTTATCGTAATAATTTGAAACTGGCTCCTTTTCTCCCTTGTCCGCTATCGTAATAACAAGGCGCGCGAGTGTCCTTCCCCCGGTCCAAGGGCGGAGCCCTGGCAAGCGCCAAACCGCCCGGGTCGGCGGCAGATTTGTACACACATTTACGATGGGGGTACAAGTATGCGTCTCTTGCGAGATTTTTAATCTCACAGCACATTTCACGGCAAACCATCGCCGCGCTTAGATCGCCTCGATGTCCGGTAGCGAACCTTTTACCGAGACGCACCGGAGACATTGCGTAACTGTGTCATGCCGCAACAATGTAAAAGTGTGACTGCCGAACTGTGTAATAACGCAATAACGTAACAACGTTATTGCGTCACTTTTTAACGCCGCCAAGGGCGCCGGGTTTTTAGGGCAGAGCCCTAGTGCGCCGCTGGGCTTTGTACGGCGGCGCACGACACTTGCGGAAAATTTTCAGGCGCGATTAGTTCAATGTTCAATTGTTCTGCTATTCCACAGTCACGTTGTTCTGTTATTTCGATTTGCCGTAATCGCACAGCTACGCTACTACGTAGTTACGTTATGACACAGTCGCGTTGTGTCATAGTTCGGTTCCGCAAGAGTCGTACGCCGCCGTACAAAACTGCGTTTCGCCCGGCGGCGTACGTTTTAGGGCTCTGCCCTAAAACCCGGCACACGGCAAAACGAAATAACAGAACTATGTAATAACGACATTACGTAAATACGGCATTGCTGAAAAAGTGAATACCGATAAATCCAAAGGCCGCATTGAGACAGACGGGCGTGCGATAAGGGGCTCGCGGCGCATCGGGAAGGGGCGTTCTGCGGTTATCGCAGGCCCCGGCGAGGATGCACCGAGGTCGCTTCCGGAGTTCATGCAGGCGATGGGTGAGCGAGACGGTCTTCTTCGCATCGACGCTGACAGCGAGACAATCTGAGAGGCGGCAGGGATGTCGGAGGGCTGACCCCTTACATGCCGAGCACGTCGATTGGGACGACGGCCACGCCGTCCGATGTCACGTGCGACGGCATCCCGTATCCGATGATGACGCATTTCGCCGCAGGCGGCCTCTCCCCGCGATTGACCAGCTTTCGCTCGAGTCGAAGCAGATTTTCCACTGCCTCTGGGACTTGGGGGCTCCCAAGCTTGACCTCAACGGCAGCCCACGAGCCGTCACGACGATGGACAATCGCGTCGACCTCCAGGTCGTCAGCGTCGTGGTAGTGAGATACGGTCGCATCGCTGGCTGCCGCGTAAACCTTGAGATCGTGCAGCACGAGGGATTCGAAGAGCAAGCCAAGGGTCTTCGGATCGGATGACAACGACTCCGGGTCCGCGCCGATGAGGGCGACGGCGAGCGATGGGTCAGCAAGGTGCCGCTTTGCGCCCTGCCGCAACTTCACCGGCGACCTGAGAGCCGGATGCCACGCGGGGACGTCGTCGACGATATTGATACGGCGCAGCGCGCCCATGTAACCGGTAATCGTATTCTTTGAGACGTCAACGCCCAAATCCCTTCCGATGGACCTCATGCCGGCAAGGGTCGATTCATTGCGCGCAAGCGAGGAGAGCAAGGCCCTTACCTTAACCGGGTCACGTTTCACTCCATCCGCCCTCGAAACGTCAGACTCGCAAACACCGTCAATATAGGCAGCGGCTATCCGCATCGCGTCGGCAGTCGTCTTACCGACCGCTTGGGGCCAACCGCCGCGGCAGAGCAAATCAGCGATACCGGCGATACCGGCGATGGATCCGAGTGACGCCGCAACGGGATCGCCGGCGAGCAGCGCCCCAAGCGAGACCGCTCCCGACGAAATACCGAGCTCGAAAAGCGTCATGGTATCCATCCGCAAACGGGCGATTCGACCCACACCGCTGTGCATCGGCTGGTTCTCGGCTCGTGGCGTCGCAGATCCGGTGAGAATGAACTGTCCGGGCTCCCCTCCCCTGGCATCGCATTCGAATCGCACGGCATCCCATAGCTTCGGTTCCTCCTGCCATTCGTCGACAAGCCTCGGGGTCGGTCCGACAATTGCCTGGGCCGGATCGAGACGAGCGAGCTGGAGGGCCGCAAAACCGCCAGATGGGTCGGAGAGAGATAACGATGACTCGGCAAATCTCTGGGCTGTCGTTGTCTTTCCACACCATTTCGGCCCCTGAATGAGCACTGCACCAAAAATGCCAAGGTCGCGCTCGACCAAGCAGTCAACACAACGTCCTATATACCTATCCATCGGCTTTCCCTCCAATCATTCATTTGAAATTATAGCGTCTATCTGCGTCGCTGGGACAAATAACGATTACTTATTGGGACGATTGACGGTAATTTATTGGGACGATTGACGATAGCTCGTTGGGACGATTTCCATTTTCTTAAGGCACTAATCAACGAGACCCACTGTGAACTATGAGACGGATAAATTTAGCTGACGCCTCTCATGAGTTCAGCAATGCTGATTTGAAATCCGTCGGCAATCTTCTTGAGATTTGAGAGGCTGACATTACGCCGACCCACTTCAATGCTCGCGTAGTAGGAACGATCCATTTCAATCAAATTGGCGAACTGCTCCTGACTGCACCCGAGTCCAGCGCGGAGCTCTTTGCATCTCATGCCGAATGATTTCTGAAGCGTCGTATCCATGACAAAAAGAGTCATGGATTGTTGTATAAAAGCCAACGGACTATATACAACAATCCCAGTTAAGGCGCATAATTATCTCTATTGGAAAGCGCTCTGATGCCCAGTCGGATAGGGCACGGAAAAGGAATGGAACAGCACAATGACCCAGGGAAAGCACTTCGCTGCCGGTGGCGATCACTTCGCCGCACTGCCAAACAAAAAGATTCACACTCCGAAGGGGATCGCGCGTCTGACCGTCACCGCGGCGACCATGGCCGCCATGACCGGATCGAGCCTCATCTCACCGTTCACGGCATTCGCCCAGACCGGTGACGGGGGCACACAGCACCCCGCCGTGATGTCGCCGATCGCCGCCCACGCCGGCGCGGCATCCGGTACCGGCGCGAAATCCGCCGCACAGGCCATCGCGGACCTGCAGAAGGCGGTCGACGAGGCGAAGGCGAAGGAGGACGCCGCCAAGGCATCCTACGATGAGGCCGCCGGTCCCTACAACGAGGCGGCTTCCGCCCGCGACCAGGCCAAGGCATCCTACGATTCGGCAGTCAGCGCCGGCACGACAGCCGACCGAGCGGCAATGGACGAGTACGCCCGTCAGGTCGCGGAGGGCAAGGACGCCGCCGATGCTGCCGGCAAGGACCTCGAGCAGGCGAAGGCAGGTCTCGCAGACGCCAAGGCCGATGCGTCCGAGAAGGACGAGGCGTACCAGTCCGCCCTCAAGGCAGCCCAGGATGCCAAGGATGCCCTCGATAAAGCCAAGGCAGATGCCGTAAGCGCCACCCCGGAGGCAATCAGTGCCGCCGAACAGGCTGTGCGCGACGCCCAGTCTGCCGTGGACAGGGCACAGGTTGAACTCGCCAACGCCAACGCTACGCTTGCCGATGCCCAGTCCAAGCTGGTTGCGGCCCAGTCTGCAAAGGATTCCGCCGATTCCGTCCTTGTCGCAGCCAAGCAGAACAAGGACGCGGCGGATGCGAAGGCCGCAGCAGCCAGCGCCGCCTATGAGCAGGCGAAAGCCGACCTCGCCGCAGCGGAGGCAGGCGCCAGCGGTCCGGAGTACGATGCGGCAAAACAGAAGGTCGCGGACGCGGAGGCAGCCCTCGCTGCCGCACAAGCGACACAGTCCCAGTGCGAGTCCGAGCTCGAGCAGGTACAGTCCGCTGCGGCAACGGCACAGGCCGACCTGAATGATGCCCAGGTGGCCCTCTCCGTAAAGCAGCAGGCCGCGGCCGATGCCGAATCCGGTGTGAACGCCGCCCAGTCCGCTCTCGATGCCGCGAACGCCGGCCTCGATGCGGCCAAGCAGGCGAATGCCGACGCCGTCGCCAAGCTTGACGCCGCGAAGCAGGCTGTCAAGGACGCCGAGTCCGCCAAGGCAGCCGCCGATGTAGAGCTTGCGAACGCCAAGGCCGCAAAGGATACCGCAGACGCCGCCGTGACCGCCGCGCAGCAGAAGGTCGACGAGGCACAGGCAAAACTCGATTCTGCCGACGCGCAACTCAAGCAGGGAGCCATCGGCTTCTTCCGTGCCATGGGTGCCGATTCAGCCATCGAGATCATCCAGAACTGCACATACAAGGACTACACCGAGGTGGGAAACAGCCTCGACGCGACCAGTCTCGACAACATGCTCGCGGCAATCCCGTACATGAAGTCCATCAACGAGTATCGCAAGTCCGTCGGTCTCTCTGAGCTCCAGGTCACGTACAAGCTCATTGCGGCGGCGATTGCCAACGCGAACTATTCCGATATCAAGTTTGGGCATTCCATGCAGTTTGATACGAGCGAAAACCTTGCATGGAACTATGGAACCGATCCGAAACCGCAGTGGGTGGACCAAGAAAAGGCTTTCTTCGATCAGGCGGTAAAGGAGCTCTATGGCGTCACCGGGCTAATCGGTAAGGATGCCGTAGATTTCTACAAGTCGCATAGCGGGATTGAATCCTATGTCAACCAGCATTTTAAGGTTGCCGGATATCCCGCAACCGTCGGTCACTACCTGCATGTCATCAGCCCTGAAATCGGCTATATGGGCATGGCAGTCTGCAGCAAGGGAACCATGAACGGCTGGAAGACCGACAGCTTCGATACCGCAAACCTGGGTTGGGCAGGCTCCGGTTGGAACATGAACCCCATGTCCGTCGACGAGTACGAGCAGAAGCTGACCTCCTATATCAACGGCCTCAAGAACGCCAAGAGCGCACTCGACGCAGCCAAGACCAATCTCGCATCAAAGAAGCAGGCGGCCGCCGGCGCCGCCGCAACCGTCCAGCAGAAGCAGGTCGCAGCGGATTCCGCACAGGCAGACTTCGATGCCGCGAAGCAGGGCGTCGCCGATGCCCAGCGTGCCGTCGATGCCGCCAATGCTGATGTCGCCGCCAAGCAACAGGGCGTCACGGATGCCCAGGCCGAGCTTGATGCGGCGAAATCGGACCTCGATGTCGCCAACGCGGCAGTCGATACGGCAAAGTCGACCGTCCAGCAGAAAAAGAATACCCTCGATGCTGCCAACGCAGCTGTAACGACCGCACAGTCCAAACTGGACTCCGCCAAGGCGAACACCGCATCCAAGCAGCAGGGCGTGGACGATGCGAACGCCGACCTCGCGAAGTTCTTCCAGGACATCGCCGACGCCAAGAAGGCGGTCGATACAGCAAAGAGCGTTCACGACGCGGCGGCAGCCGACCAAGCCGAGAAGGCGGCGGTCCTCGCAGCCGCCGAGCAAAAGGCGGACGCCACCGCACGCGCCCTCGCGGATGCCCAGCGTGCCGTCGATGCCGCAAAGACCGACACCGGCGTTGCCGCCGACAGGCTCACCGGCTCCCAGACCGATCTTGTGGGCGCACAGTCGAACCTCGACATCCTCACCGATCTTGCCGCGAAGCTCGCAGAGGCACAGCAGCGCGAGCAGGATGCAGTAAAGACCGTCAATGACACCAAGGCCGCCCTCGATGCCGCGAAGGCGGATACCGTCGCCGCCGAGTCCCTGGTCTCCGCCGCCGAGCAGGCGAAGGCGCAGGCAGACGCCAAGCTGTCGAAGCTGAATTCCATCGATGCCGGCGCGGCGATCGCTTCCGGCCATGATGTGAACGCGGATGACGCCCTCAACGCGCTTTTCGCCGCAGCAGTCGAGGCACGTGCCAAGGTCGCGCCCGCCAAGGCCATCCTGGACGAGAAGCAGGCCGCGGTGGACGGGCTCCAGCCCGGCTACGATGCGGCACTCGCCGCCTACGAGCAGGCGAAGTCCGACCGCATCGCAGCGGAGCAGAAGCTTTCCGATGAGATTGCACGACAGGAGGCAGAGGAGGCGGCAAAGCAGCAGGCGGCATACACCCCGAAGCACCTCGCCGGCACGGATACCGCCCAGCCCGGCAGCCTCGCCCAGACCGGTGACCGCGCGGGACTCATCGGCGAGACGTTCGTCATCGGCGGTACCGTCCTCGTGGCAGCCGGCGTCTTCCTCGATCAAAAGAAGCGCCGCGAGCAGATGTAAAAGTGAACCGGGCGTTGGATATCGGCTAGTGTCCAACGCCCGGTTTCATGGACGGAGAGATCGGTGTGAGAACAAAGGCTATTATCGTTGCGCTTCTGGTGTGCCTTTCGGCACCTCAACTTGGATGTGCCAGCGTTGCAAAGCAAGGAAGCGGCCCTACGGAAAGGGCCGCCACAGCGGTAAAGAATAAAGACAAAAAGAAGCCAAGCGAAGAAAAGGCGACGCAAACCTCTGGAGCCAAGACCGAGGAGAAGAAAGAATCTGACGGCAAGGACCAGAAGTCCGATGACTCCAAGAAGGAGGATAACAAGTCTTCCGATTCCTCGAAGTCGAACAACAAGGGCGATTCCTCCCAGTCCAAGCAGAATTCCGGCAGCAACAATTCCTCTTCCAACGGCGGCAGCCAGAAGAAGTGGGTTGCCGAGCAGGGCCACTGGGAGACAGACTATGGACAGGTTTGGGTTTCCAACTGGGTTTACACGACACATCCCCGCTATTGGGTAAACCACGGTGGAACTATGGTAGGGCCCTTCGATTCATCCGATGCCGCCTATGCTTGGATTATTAACGATGGCGAAAACGGCGGCATCGGCGGATCTGTCGTAAACGACTCCTATGAAACGAAAGAGGACCAGGGACATTATGAACAGAAGGCTACGGGGCAACATTGGGTTGTCGACGTCGCCGGCCACTGGGAGTAACGCGCATCGTTCCTATCCTCTTACGTTCGGTAAATGTTTATTTATTTGTGGGCGGCCGGTTAGGCCGCCTTTTTTAGACGCCCAGTCTGGGGGCAAACGATAGGAAAGCAATCAAACGAGAGGCCGTTCCAAAAGAATCCGGCGGTGCCGGATTCTTTGGGCAAAACCTTCCGCAAATCGGTAAGGTCTTCCATCAACTTGCTCCAGCCCTCGCCCGGAGCCCGCTGCGCGGGACTCATCGGCGAGACGTTCGCCATCGGCGGTACCGTCCTCGTGGCGGCCGGCGTCTTCCTCGACCGGAAGAAACGCCACGGGCAGATGTAGGGCAAATCGCACAACGACTCGGAAAGGGGAATCCCGCAAAATGGATTCCCCTTTTTCGTCTCGCCAGCCACGGTTCGTTGAGGCAGCTTCAGTTTAAGGACCACAGATTAAACCGATTTACAACTGTGACCATATGACTGTGCGCACATGTTAGCATGGTCATATGGTCACCTATTTACAGCTGCGATTATGCTGCAATAACTCAACCGTTAGTGCTTATTAAACAGCCAATCGAGGCCAGGCTTGCCCAGTGTTTGGCGCATCTGCCCCACCTGAATCTCCGTCTCCACGCCATCCTTGCCGAAGACGGCGCTCATGTTCTCAGCGGTCGGGATGACCGTTTTCACTTCGCCGTGGTGAGGTCGAAACGTTGGCTGCTGACCTGGTTCTCAATATGGATCTGACCATCGGATCCAAAGACACTCTGGAGCATGGCTGCCTCCTTGCAAGAGGCTGTCGCCCCCAAGATAACAGACGGGCGGATCCGGCGCAGCATATAACGCTCGGTAATACATGACCATGTTAATGTAGTCATATGTTCACGTATTACAAGCTGGGATCTCATGTATTAGAGCTCGAGACGCGCCCGTGCGTCCTTGGCGTCTTGCGTCCGATCGTCATCAAATGGCTCAAGCCGGGCTGGCGCGATGAGTGGGATGAGGTCGTGAGGCGGATGGACGCCGGCAGCGTCACACCCATCCGCCTCACGGACGATGAGACCGCGCGGACGCCGGAGGCCGTGGCCATCAGGGCGCCCGGCGGGGAAATCATCGGGCTCGATGCGTGGGACATGGCAAAAGTTCTTACCGGAGCCTATGGTCCCGACTCTCCCGGTCGTATTCCTACGATATCGCCCCCAAATCACCAATGTGTCAGATAAAGAATGATGCAATGGCTATGATCACGCCTACGGCGGATGCGGCGACTGCGCCTTTTTTCCTCTCCTTCAGCCCGACGAATAGGGTTGCCGTAAAGTAAAGGGCGGAAATGCAGGATATGGCAAGCGAAACGAATTCCTTGGGCGGTTTCAGCAAAAGGTCGCTAGCAAAGAGTAATGCAAGCAGGGCAAAGCCGATTGTGTTCAAGTATCTCGATTGATTTTGCGACAGCATGGAAACCGCCTTTTAGAACATGTAAGTGAAAAGTCGGTACGATGTCATTGCGGTTGCAAACAAGCCGCCGCCAGGACCGGTTGTTACGAGACCGGCGATAACGCATTTTCTCGGTTTCCAGCTCATGACAGACCCCTCTCTCATGGTGAAACGCATACATTATGAGATATGCACATTATCTCGCCAATTAATTTCAATATCCATCATCCAACTAAAGAATACTGACTCACTGGTTCAGCGACGATGCGTTCTTACCCTTGCGTTCCCACTCGCCGCGTCGGCGGTCGGAAGGGTCTCCGTCTCGCAATCAGCGACCTTGTAACCGTATCTGATGACTGTAGGTTAAACCAACCCACATCCATGAGCACGTTAATGTAGTACCATACTAATTACTTAACATGCTCACGTATTTCTACCTGCGTCTTAGAATTACTTAATGTAGTCACATGTTAATGTGCTAATATATGACTACGCTATTCAGAAAGGGGAGAACATGGCGACGAACATCCTGCTAGTCAACCAGAAGGGCGGCGTCGGCAAGACGACGTTCGCCGACGAGATCGCCTGGGGCCTCGAGCGCCGCGGCCACAAGGTCGGTTTCGGCAACCTGGACCCGCAGGGCGGTGCGAACCACGAGAAAAACCTGCTCGACGACGAGGACGCCGTGAACGTCATCGACACACCGGGCTTTTTGAGCGACGACACCGCCGAGTACGCCAAGAATGCGGATATCGCGATTATCCCGGTGCAGCCCGGAACGCTGGGCCTGAAGCCCATGAAGCGAACAATCAAGGTCATCACCGAGGCCAATCCCGACTTGTCGTTCGCAATCATCATCAACAACTTCGCCGGCAACCAGACCGTGGACAGACAGTTCCTCGAACTGCTCGAGGCCGACGACCTTCCCGTGCTGGGCACCGTACCGACCGCGGCGGCCTTCAAGCAGGGCGCGGCGCTGGGAAAGCCCGTGTATGAAATCGCCAAGAACGGCAAGGCCGCCCAGGCGATTGAAAACATCCTGAACGAACTGGAAGAGGTGCTGTAAATGGCAAAGTTCAAAAAGGCGACCTCCTACTTCGATGTCGCCGCGGAGAAGGCCGAGGAGAGGCAGCAGAAAATCGTTGAAAGCGCATCTGAGCCCCAGAAATCGGCTCCACAGGTACGGAAAGCCGGGCGCCCGAAAAAGGGCCTTGAAGGGGCATCTGAGAGGCTTGTACAGTTGTCTGTATACGTTCCCGAGAGCTACCGCAAGCGATTGAAGCAGGTCGCCCTTGAGGAAGACAAGTCTGTTTCCGATATCGCTCGGGAGCTTTTCGATCGCTATCTGGCCGAAAAGGAAATCTAATCGGAATCACGGGTACCGTCAGGTGCCCGTTTTCTTTTGTATGGGCCTCTGAGAGCCGATTTAAGACCCCGTTTTATCTATCAGTGAGAAAACGGTCGGACCTCACCGATAGGACGTCTTATTTTCGATTCTGTAGCTCCCTGCCGGTAATTGAAGTGAGGTTGACCAAATGTCGGTATCCAGATCAACCGGAAAACGGATTCGGCGTCATTGCCGAATTGTAGGGCTTGCAACTAAGTGGGATTAGTTCGCCCGGGGAGCCGAAGGCGACGCCGGCGCTGAGGGCTGACAGCGACGTAGTCGGGGAGCTGGGGCGTTAGCCCCCACACTTTTGGCCGAAGGCCATGCCAAGGAGCCGAAGGCGACGCGAAGTGAGGCATAGCCGAACGGAGGGCAAGGAGGCGCAGCCGACGCGCAGGGAGCCGTAGGCGACCGGAGGGCGAGCGTAGCGAGCGCCAAGGAGCGGTAGTGACGCGGAGCGAACGCAGTGAGCGGAGGGCAAGCGTAGCGAGCGCCAAGGAGCGGTAGTGACGCGGAGCGAACGCAGTGAGCGGAGGGCAAGGGCGATGGCTTTTCTTGTTTGTATATCGTTCGATCATTAAGTGCTTTCTAGTGGATTTCTTTGTTTCCCTCTTGAGCTCAGACTAAGTGAATCTAATTCACTCTAGTCAGACTTGGTGGGTTGTATGAACCCATAGTTGTGGTTATTTCAACCCATAGTTGTGGTTATTTCAACCCATAGTGCATGGGTTAACTGAACCCATAGTTGGCATGGGTTATTTCAACCCATAGTCTCGTGAGACAACCCATAGTTGATAAGTTGGCCCAGGTTAACACAGGCTCAAACTATGGGTTGAAATAACTATTTCGGTACTTTTTGGCGTTTTCCGATCGCTTTCTATGGGTTGAATTAACCCATAGCCAGAAAAGTGGCTTAAATTATCTATGGGTTCTTTCAACCCATAGCTCTACCGTCACAGAAAAGCATCCGCGATCCCTGTGAGCAAGTCTATGGGTTGTCCTAACCGATAGACTTGCTGAAGAACCGTTATTTAACCCCCTATCAATAAAATTATTTTTCGTCTAACTATGGGTTAAAACAACCCATAGTTAGACTGTAGGTTGTTTTAACCCATAGTTTGTAAGGAAAAGAAATAGGGCTATGGGTTCATACAACCCATAGCCCTTCAAACTAGGCAGAATGCTTTGCGTCCCACTGAGCTTTGCGTTTCGCCGAATTCTCAGCGCGTTGCTTCTTCTTGCCCTCCTCGACTTCGAGTCTGCGCTTAGCGATCGCCGTCATATCGAGCCGGTACTCAACCGATTTGTTATTCCCGCGCGGCGACTTAATCAAAAGACCGAGTTCGACAAGCTTGTCGATTCTCTTTTTAACATTCGAGCGATCCGATTTGACGTCCGCCGCCATGGTGGCAAGGCTGATGTAGCAGGTTGATTTGTAGACGTCCTTGCGCTGGAACGACCAAATCCGCCCCATAATATCGGTGTCGAGCCTAGGCAGACCGAGCTCGAGCATCCATGGCGGCTTGATGATCGCGACCTTCTCGCTGACCATATCCTGCACCATGTGGGCGACACGGGACGATTCATCCGATGCCCGGCGAAGTACCTCGCGGTGACTCTCACTATTGGCCATGGCGGCATCTGTGACGGCCTGATTCGCGAAATCGGACGCCGTCCCCATTCCAGACGGGTTTGCGGGACCGGACGGGTGGCTATCCGTGTCCCACGGATAGCCACCGCCCACATCCGGTTTTAAATTTCTTGTATCCATAAACTAGCCTCTCGTTGAGGCTATCTAGCCATCAGTCGAAGTGATGCCATAGTATTTTGGTAGTACTTCAACATAAGGACCCAAATCAAAGCATACGTGTGCTAGGATTGCAGGTAACAGGCCAGAAAGCCACATTTGAACATGGAAAAAGCCCTTCTTACTTGCCGGTAGGGGGCTTTTTTCATATCTATTTTTGCTCTTTAACACGCTCCAAAAACTCGGAAATAGCGATCGCCGCCATAGACGACTTGGCTACACCGCGACTCTTCGCGTAGTTATCGAGATCACGCCAAATTTCGAGAGGCAGAGTAACCTGGATTCTTTTCTTCTCCTCGGCCACTGCCATAGACAATTACCTCCTTCGTTGAACAAGCGAAATCGTACCACTACTGATTGAAACAAAGCGTATCACAAGTACTGTCTAAAATACAAACTAACACAAAGTGGTACACCTAAATTCGCTAAATCTTTCCCTCCGGTCAGATAGGCGCTCGAGTTTCCAAAAAGGGCACAGGAAATTGCCAAAAGGGGCACAGTGAAACGTCCCTAGAATCAGCTGTTACGATAAAAACAAGGGGGTAACTCCGCGGACACGGCCTAGCGCGCTGCCATCCAGTGCCGATTCTGCCATACTCGCAATTCGGCGAGGATGAGGAGTATGAATTGATCGGGGCTTATAGGACAAAATGTGTCCTATAAGCCCCGAGGATGACGATTCCAATACGGACGACACCAAAACCGGCATCGACGGCTCCATGGACGATTCGGATTCCAAATAGGCCCTGTTAGCTGAGCTGCTTCTTTGCCGGATTCGTATGCGAAACCGCTATACCTGTGGCAATTGCCATGAGGCAGCTTGCGACGAGTCCGTACTCATACTTCAAAATGTTTGTTGCGGTCAGGGCGATAATTAACACTGTCAGAATTTGCAGAACTATCGTTATTGCGAAGAGATTTATTCCTTGTTTGGCCGAAGTCGCTGAATGAGTCTGGCTTCGTTGATTCAGGTTGAAGCAGACAACAAAAGCGACCAGTTCGCTTGATAGGGGGCCGACTACATAGAAAAAGATTGCGTCAATGAAGCCTATAGTGTTGTAAGTGTTGTAAGTTGTTTCGCCGGAAAACACAGCGTATAAAGCATATCCAAATCTTGGCTGATTCATGTATGAGTACGAAAAGACGAAGAGCGTCAATATTGCTACTACCAGAAGTGCATTCAGGACAAATCGTTTGCTTTTCATCGATCGCTCCTTCCGGGTGACTCTTATTTGTAATTCTACAGCAGCCATTTGTTTTTCAAAGAATTTGACTGTCCTAAATAACGTGCACTTTCGCTGGAGGGTCGCTGTTTGGCGGCCCTCTTTTTTGCACAGGCGCGGTGGGATGGTAATATCGGGCGGGAGTCAGCCGCTCTGATAGAATCGTCCTTGCTGTCGGCAGCCCTCGTGCCGGGCAGAGCCCTCCATTTGATGGGAGGTGATGCCCATGACCGATTTCACCGAGCTCGTGAAGCTCCTGACCGCTATGGTCTCGCTCCTCACGGCCCTTGTCGGCCTTTCCAAGGCACTCAAGCAGGGTTCGAAGCCCAAGACGATATGAGAAAGCCATTTGGGCCGCCTCCCCCGCGGCGCAGCTTCTTTCCGCGGGCTCGGGATGCCACAATG
>NZ_JBDMSK010000025.1:0-28573 GCF_039758815.1 Collinsella aerofaciens
GGTGTCCCCTCCCTTTCAAGAAAGGGAAGAGGCGAGGCATGCCCCGCCTCTTACACCACATCTCTGCGCGCTACCCTACATGGGCCATAAAAGCCGAAAAACAGTCCGTATTTCACCGCAACTTAGAAGGGGATGTGGGGTCCCGGCATGTATATGAAAATGGCTCTGGTCCCAAAAGGAATCAGAGCCATTCATCTATCTTATGGAGCGGGCGACGGGAATCGAACCCGCGTCATCAGCTTGGAAGGCTGGGGTTCTACCATTGAACTACGCCCGCAAGATATGGTCGGGACGACAGGATTTGAACCTGCGACATCCTGCTCCCAAAGCAGGCGCGCTACCAAACTGCGCCACGTCCCGAAGGTGTTGAGCAGCTAAGGTCTAAACCTTGCGTGTCCCAAAGCGAAGGAAATTATAGGGGAGACTCCCCGCCTGTGCAAGCATTGATGCCTTAGCTCCTCGAATGTGCGACAAAACGACTATGGAGCAGACCGATCACAAAGGCAACCACGGCAACCGGCGCCCACGCGGCTCCAATGTCCGCAAGCGGCAGTGCATCGAACGGCAGCCACGCGCCCGCAAAGAACGCATCGCGGACCGAGGTGATCACACTCTGCACAGCAACCACGCCGCCGACCCACACCCACACCTGTGGATGAGCGTCGCAAAAGCCGTGCACCAGGCCCATAAGCACCAGCACAATGGCGACGGGATACAAAGCGTTGAGCATGGGTACCGAGAACATAAGGATCACATCGAGGCCCACGTTGGAGAGCACGCACGAAAACGCCGCGAATACAAAGGCGAGGATCGCGAAGGGGCGGCGCATGGCCTCCTCGGAAGCCTCCGCTCCCCCTTCAACCACATACGTCTCGCAGAAGTAGCGCGAGCAGCAGCTGATGAGGCCGATGCACACGTTCATGCAGGCGAGGAAGAAGATGGCGAAGACCACGATCGTGCCGGCAAGGCCAAAGTGCATGGAGGCAGAGCGGGCAAGGATTGCAGCGCCGTTGGTGGCGTCGGGCATCACGGTGCCGAGCTGCATACCGGCAAGTGCCAAGCCGCAATAGATAATGGCCATGAGCACGCCGGCGATCACACCGGAGCGCGAAATCTCGAAGGCCACGCGCTTGTCATCGGTAACGCCCAGCTCGTGGATGGTCTCGGCGATGATAATGCCAAAGGCGAGCGACGCGAGCAGGTCCATGGTCTGGTAGCCGGTCAAAAAGCCCTGCACGGCAGCACCGGCATCATAGGGAGCTTGCGGGACAGCAGCCGGTCCTAGCGGCGAGATCACGGCGGCGCCGACAACGAGCACGATAAGCGCAATGAGCGCAGGGCCCGTAATGCGGCCGAGCACGCGCGTGATGACACCCGGGCGCAGCGTGAGCACAAACGCGACGACGAAGAACCCGATGGCAAACACCAGACGCGCCGTGCCGAGCGAAACGCCCTCGGGTAGCAGCGGCACCAGCATTTCGAACGCCGTAGAGCTTGTGCGCGGAATGGCCAGGCACGGACCGATGGCCAGATAGACCGCCGCAACGAAGAATTCGCCAAACTTAGGATGCACGCGGCCGGCAAGCTCGCGCGCCGTTCCGGCAAGTGCCACGGCGATAAAACCCATGACGGGCAGGCCGATGGCGGCAATCAGAAAGCCGAGCATGGCGACCGGCGTGGCAGAACCAGCCTGCAGCGCCAGCAGCGGCGGAATAATGAGGTTGCCGGCGCCAAAGAGCATCGAGAACAGCGCAATGCCGACGGTAACAACATGGTCGGAGCGCAAACCGCGCGGAGCGGATGAGGCCATATGCACACCTTTCGGGTCGAAACAAAAACGGGACGGGCAAAAACACCCATCCCGCAAGTATAAACGGTCTAGCAGCTTTAGCAGGCTAAATCGCACAGAGCATCGATAGCCGTGTCGACTTCTTCGGTCGTGTTGAAATACCCAAACGAGAAACGGACGACGCCCTGGCGCTCGGTCCCCAGCGCACGGTGCATGAGCGGGGCGCAATGGGCGCCGGGGCGCGTCGCAATCCCCCACCCTTGCATGAGCGCGTCCGAGATCTCGGCAGAGTCGATATCGCCCACGTTGAGCGACACGATCGCCGAGCGCGCGGGTTGGTCAAACGCACCGTAGAGCTTGATCTCCGGGATTTCGCGCACACCGGCAAGAAAGCGATCAGCGAGCGCACGCTCACGCGCCGCAATCGCCTCGACCCCGCCTTGCGCCTCGATAAAGTCGAGACCGGCAGAAAGTCCCGCGATGCCGTGACCGTTGAGCGTGCCCGCCTCAAGGCGCGTGGGCCACTCAAGCGGCTGCAGTGCATCGAAGCTGTGCACGCCCGTGCCGCCCATGGCCCAGGGCGCCACATCGACGCCCTCCGCCACGGCCAGGCCGCCGGTCCCCTGCGGACCCATGAGCCCTTTGTGGCCGGTAAAGCACACGGCGTCGAGCCCCATGGCTTGCATATCGATATGCGCCGTACCGGCAGACTGAGAGGCATCGACGATCACCAGCGCGCCGGCCGCATGGGCGATGGCAGCAACACGCGAAACGTCGACCGCGTTGCCGGTCACGTTGGAGGCATGCGTCACCACCACGGCGCGCGTACCCGGCGTGACAAGCCGCTCGAGTTCGTCGTAGTCGAGCACACCGTTAACGTCACAGCCCGCATGCTCAACGGTCACACCCCGTTCCGCTGCCAGGCGGTTGAGCGGACGCAGTACGGAGTTGTGCTCGAGCACCGTTGTGACCACATGGTCGCCGGGGCGCACCACCCCGTTGATGGCGGTGTTGAGCGCCGCCGTGGAGTTGGGCGTAAAGCACACATGGTCCGCCCTCGGGCAACCCAAAAGGCGCGCGAGCTTGGCACGGCAGCCGTGGATGGTACGCGCCGCGTCGAGCGCACCCGACGTGGCGCCGCGCCCGGCATTGCCGAGCGAGCACATCGCCTGCGTCACGGCATCGATGACCGTCTGCGGCTTGTGCATGGTCGTCGCTGCGTTATCCAGGTAGATCATCGCACGACCTCCCACATATCAATCACGGTATAGCCCTCGGTGGGAACGCCCGCCGCGGTAAGCTCGCTGCGCAGCAGCTCCTCATCGGCAGGCAACGCCTTCCACGCCAGACCGCAGCCGGCAGCGACCTCCCCGGGCACGGGAATCGTTCGCCCGGGAAGACCGCGCTCAATGCACAGGGTCTCGCACCCCATGGCGGCCGCCGTGGTGGGAAACGTGATGACAAGCGCCGGGCGCTTCTCCCTCATGGCAACTCCAACCAATACGCTACGGGCGCACGACGCGCACGGCCTGCTCCATCTTCTCCACGATCACGTACATGTTGGTGACCTCGCCTACTGCAAGCTGGTCCTTAATGCCATAGTGGTCGAGGCAGGTGCCACAGGTGAGAATCTCGACACCCTGCTCGGCCAGACCCTTCAGGTCATCGAGCACCGGCGAGCCCTCGACGGTGAGCTTGGCGCCGCCGTTGTAGAACAGCATGGTCGCGGGCAGCTCCTCCTGCTGCGTCACGGCAAAGATGAAGGCCTTCATGAGCTTGTGGCCCAGCTCGTCGTCGCCACGGCCCATGCAGTCGGTGTAGACGGAAATGACGAGCTTGCCCTTGCCGGCGCTGGCATCACAGAAGGCAGCGCCATCCTGCTCGGGATCGGCCACGGCAACGGCGCCAGAGGTCGCCACGGTCACGTGCCACTCGGCGTCAGAAACCTTCTCGACCGAGGCCGTGCAGCCCTTCTCCTGCGCCATCTTGGAGATGTTCTTGACGGCGGTCTCGTTATCGACCGAGGTCACGACGGTGCCCTCGCCATCGAGCTGCTTCAGGGCTTTGAGCGTCTTGACGACGGGCAGAGGGCAGGCATCGCCCATGGCATTGACTTCAATTTTGGTAGACATAGCTTTTCCTTTCGAATAAATCGTTTTAGAACGGTACATGGCTCAATAAACGTGTCGTTAACGGACAACGCGGACCGCAGGACCGCCCGGCTCCGCCTCGCACACGCGCCCGACAACGGCGGCAACGCGCCCCTCGGCATGCAAACGACGCGCAAGCTCATCCACGTCCACCGCGGGCGCCGCAATAAGCAAGCCGCCCGAGGTCTGCGGATCGTACAGCGCATCCAACATGCCCGGCTCCAGGTCCTCGTCGGCAGCCACGCGCGGGCCAAAGAAGTCCTGGTTGCGGTAGGAGCCCGCGGGGATAATGCCCATACGCGCCATGTCGAGCACCTGGTCAAAGAGTGGCACCGCCCCCGACGCAAGCTCAACTTGCACGCCCGAGCCCTCGGCCATCTCGCACGCGTGCCCGATCAGGCCAAAGCCCGTAATGTCGGTGCAGCCGTGAAGCTCAAGCCCCTCGGCCAGACGAATCGGAGCCTCGTTGAGGGTGCGCATCGAGTCAAACATGGCTGCGGCCTCGTCCTGCTCGATGAGCTCGCCCTTAATGGCCGTGGTGATGATGCCCGAGCCAACTGCCTTGGTCAGCAGTAACGCATCGCCCACGCGCGCGCCGCTGTTGGCGAGCATGCGGTCGAGCGCGACAAACCCGCTCACGGACAGGCCGTACTTGGGCTCGTCGTCGTTGATGGTGTGACCGCCCGCGATGGAGCAACCCGCCTCGACGCACTTGTCGGCGCCGCCCGCCAGAATCTGACCGGCAACCTCAACGCCCAGACAGCTCGGGATGCACAGCAAGTTCATGGCATGGCTCGGCCGCCCGCCCATGGCGTAGATGTCCGACAGCGAGTTGGCCGCGGCAATCTGGCCAAATAGAAACGGGTCGTCGACCATCGGCGGGAAGAAGTCGATGGACTGCACGAGACCCAAGTTATCGCCAACGCGAAAGACGCTCGCATCGTCGGAGGTATCGAACCCCACGAGCAGGTTGTCGTTATGCACATTGGGCAAGTCGCCCAGGACCTGGGCGAGGGCTCCGGGAGCCAACTTAGCGGCTCAACCGCTTGCGGCTGTCATGGACGTGAGCTTAATCTGATCGTCAGCCATCGATACCTCCTCTCTCTTCGGTCAATCATTTTCTCCCAGTATACGCATGAATGCGAGCCTGCAGCGGGTGCATTAATTGAGCGCCTGGGCGCGAATCGCCGCGCCGATGGCACCGGCAAAGCGAGCCTGGGGCGAGGTGGTCACCGGCGACCCCAGTAGCTCGCCCAACCGCTCCACCACGAAGGCGTTCTCGCACAGGCCACCGGTTAGGTAGTACGGGGCGCCCGTGGCCTGCCCGGCCATGGTCGCCACGCGCGAGACCACGCTGTCGATCACGCCGCGTGCAATGTTCTCGCGCGGCTCGCCACGACCGATCAGGCTGATGACCTCGCTTTCGGCAAACACCGTGCACATGCTGCTGATCTTGGTGGGCTCGCCGGAACGCGCAAGGTCGGCCATCTGCTGCTGGGAAATGCCTAGGCGGTCGGCCATGATCTCCAAAAAGCGCCCCGTGCCGGCAGCGCACTTGTCGTTCATGGCGAACTTGGCCACGCGACCGCCCTTGAGTTGGATGACCTTGGTGTCCTGGCCGCCCACGTCAATCACCGTGCCGTGATCGCCAAACAGGCGCGCGGCACCGGTGCCGTGGCAAGTAATCTCGGTCACGACCTTGTGCGCATAGGGCACGGCGACACGGCCGTAGCCAGTCGCGACCACGCGTACGTCGTCGGCCGCCACGTCGTAGCCGGCAGCAGCAAGCTCGCAGCGCAGACGTTCGGCCGCATCGACCGACGAGAACCCGGTTGGCTGCACGCACGTCCACGCCACCGAACCCTCCCCATCGACCACAGCAGCCTTAGCCGCCGTAGATCCGATATCGATCCCGATCCCTATCATGGCTCTCTCCCAATCTAAACATCAAAGATAGCGGCGCGTTCAGGCGCCTTGGCATCCTCCCTCACATGTGACAAAGGGACAGTCCCTTTGTCACATACCGTCACCTACAGGGTTTCGATGAAGGCAGCGATGCGCGTCTCGATCTGACCCATGTCGCCATTGCTGTAATCGGTCTCGATCTTCATGTACGGAATACCCGCACCCTCGACGGCCTCCTGCATGCGCGCGCTCTCAACGTTGAAGGTATGGCAGGCCTGTAGCACGCTCTCTACCACGCCATCGACGTGATACTTCTCGCACATGGCCAGCGTGTTTTTCATACGACCGTCGTTGGGCGTCATGACCGAGCAGTTGATATCCAGATAGCGGTCGGCGATGGCGCGCAGGATGTCGGGAGCCTCCGGATCGATCATCATGGCCGCCGTGCGCTCGCCCGAGCAGTCGTCCATGCACACGACCACGCCGCCGTTGGACTCGATAGTACGGCCGATCTTGTTAATCACGCCGCCCACCGGGCAGCCGGTGATCAGAATGCGCTTGGCATCTGCCGCGACCGGGCGCTCGCCCGCGTCGTAGGCCTCACGCAGCTTGGCAACCTTTTGCTCCAGCTGCTGTGTATAGGCCTCGATATCAAAGCTGAACGTGCCGGCAAACATAGTGCTCATCAGGTCAACGCCGCTCATGGCCGCCGGCTGGTTGGCCTGCAGCGCAAACATCTCGAGCTGGGCCGCACGCAGGCGGTTGCGACGACGCACGGCGGCGCGCAGGTCGTCATCGGTAATCGTGATGCCGTAGAAGCCCTCGAGCTCCTCCTTGAGCAGGCGGCACTCCTCGTACCAGCCCTCGCGCTCGTAGGCGCGATCGCGACCCTGCGGAAGATGCAGAATGTGCGTGCGCTTGAGCTCGTTGAGTAGCTCGTACATCTTCTTCTTGCCGTCGCAGGTTGTCTCACCGATGACCATGTCGCTAAAGTACGTAAACGGGCACTTTTGCGAGTAAGCAAAGCCGTAGGTCGACTTGATGAGCGGGCAGAGATTTGCCGGCAGCACCTTCTCGGCCTCGGGAATCACCTCGTCGGACGTGCCGCACAGCGCCACGCTCGCAGCCCCCGCGGCATCGATAATCTCGAGTGGCGTATAGCTGCACAGGAAGCCGACCAGGCGATTACCGGCCTGCTTGTAATCCTTAACGCGAATAAACGCGGCCTTACGCTGCTCGTTGAACTCCTCAAACGTGGACGGCAACGGCTGCTCATTATTTTCCGACATATAACTCCTTAACAAACCTTTCAACCAACCAAGGAAACGGCTTTCCCAGGTGCCCGAGGTTGCCGTGAAAGAGAAGCGCCGCATACTTTGGTACGCAAGCGACGGTTTGAACGGCAAGATCGGGCGCCTAGGGAAGCCGCCAGGGCGGATAGTCCTAAATGGTTTCCAAGAAAGCCTCGATCCTGGTTTGCAGTTGGCCTGCATCCTCGCCGGCGTAGTCGGTCGTGATGTGCATAAACGGAATGCCGGCTTCCTCGGCGGCCTTCTCCACGACAAACGACTCCATCTCGTAAAGCGTGCAGAACTGCAGGGCCACGTCGACGATGCCGTCGGCATGCAGGTCCTTGGCCATCTGGACAATATCCTTCATACGCTGGTCGTTGGGCGTAAAGACGGCGCAGTTGATCTTAAAGTAGCGCTCGGCAATGGCATCGAGCATCTCGTCGACCGTCTCACCGGACTCGTCGACCAGATCCTTGTAGTAGCGCGAACCCGTGCAAGACTCCTCGCCCACCACGACGCCGCCGGCCTTCTCGATGAGGTTGAACAGCTTCCAGTTGGGCACGGCCATGGGCGTGCCGGTGTACAGGATGCGCTTGGTCCCCTTGGGCGCCACGCCCTCGCCGGCCTCGACACGCTGCTCGCACTCAGCCGCCATATCGTTAATGGCTCCGGTCAGACGCGGCGTGTCGTCCATAAAGGCGGCCTGAACGGTCAGCAGGCTGTCGAGACCGCTGATGGGCGCCGGGTCGGCAGCGCGCGTGGCAGCGAGGCGCTGCAGGGCGCGACGCTTCTCATTGACGGCGTGGATGGCGGCCTTCAGACGCTCAGGCGTAATCGTGACGCCGCACTCTTCCTCGATCTTGGCGGCGAGCTTCTTGACCTCGGCCTTCCAGGTCACGAGCGTAGACTCGTCGTGCACGTTGGGAATATCCATGACGTACATGTTCTTTTGCGTTGCAAAGAACTCGTAGGCCTTCTTCTTGCCATCGCAGGTGTTCTCGCCTACCACCAGGTCACTCGACTCAATGTAGGGGCAGACCTCGCCCAGCTTAAAGCCGGCAAAGCTCTTGATGAGCGGACAGGTGTTGCGCGGCAGGTGCTCCTCGACCTTATCGGTTGCCCAGTCGGCACCCGAGCACAGACCAACGGGAATGCCGTCACAGGCAAGCACGATCTCCTCGGGCACGTACACGCAGAACGACCCCACGATCTTGGTGGCCTCGCCGGCCTCCTTCTTGTCGAGCATCTCCTTAATACGGCCGCTGTGGATGTTGGTGGCCACAAAGTCCAGGTAGGACGTTGACTTGGGACGGTTGTTCTGCGACAGGAACATGTCCCCGTACATCTGGCCCACGGCGCCCAGCAGCATATCGTGGTCGGCAAGATTCATGCCGAGGCTCTCCCACATCGGATGGAAATCGAATTCTTCAGCCATAACGGTTCCCCTCTCGAACCAAAAATGAATAGCTACGGTATTGCTGCACGGTGGATGGCGAAAACCCAGCCGCGCCTAAACCCGGAATTTTAGGGAACCTGCTTTGCGGTCGATTATTTAGTTGTGCGTCGTCTCTCCCGGAGCCGTGAACATACCTGCTCATATGCGGCTCCGAGCGATATATAGGGCACGCGCGGCAACGCGGCAAATGTATGTCGTCTGCGGCATGTGCGCACCCTCCTTAACCAGTTGATGTCAACTATATCAACGGTCATCGACCATGCGAACACCGTTGACATTCGTACGACAGCATCGTGTGCCGTCGTTTAATAAATTATTATCTTGATTAATAAGAGTTTGTCATCTCTCATTCAGCGAACGGCAAACAAAACCGCCGAGGCTTATACCCCGACGGCATTACCCGGCGCTATCGACAAACCAAATGGATCCTGCTGGCATCAAAATGCATGCGCAGCGTCTCGCCTGCTTGCGGCAGCGCGTCGACAGGCATGCCCACCTTGTTGACCTTCCACTGCAGACGCGTGGGCGCATCGACGCGCGGCACGTCCAGCAACACCAGCCGCTCAAAGCGCGAATCACTCACGCGGGCCACGTGCAAGTCATAGCTGTTGCGGCCCCGCTCAGCGCGATTGTCAACATGGAAGTAGCTTGCGCGAATACCCAGGTACGCCACGTCATCGGGAATCTCGCGACCCACGTTAAAGGTCATGCCCCAGTCGAGGGCCTCAACTTCTTCGTCGCCGATCTTGCGCGCCCGGCTTGTGTTCTTGCAGCCCGTCAGGCGCAGCGCCGCCAGCGTCTGCGGACGGCGGACCACATCCTCAACGGAGCCAGTCTCCTCAACATGCCCGTCGTGCATCACGCAGATGCGCTGGCACAGGCGGCACGCCTCGTCGATGTCGTGGCTCACGTAGAGCACGGTGCGGTTACAGACGTCGAACAGGTCGAGCATGTTCTGCTCGAGTGCGCTCTTAAGATAGGAATCGAGCGCGCTCATGGGCTCGTCGAACATAAAGATGCCCGGATGCGCCGCCACCATACGGGCAAGCGCCACGCGTTGCTGCTGCCCGCCCGAAAGGCGCGCGGGATATCGGTCGGCAAAATCGGCCAGACCGAAAATGCCCAGATAGCGCTCGGCGAGCTTTTTGCGCGCGGCGGCGTCGCCCGCATCCTTTACACCGGCACATACGTTATCGGCCACCGTCATGTTGGGAAACAGCTGATAGTTTTGGAACAGCAGGGCGCATTTTCGCTCCTGGGGCGACAGGTTGATGCCCGCCGCCGAGTCAAAAAAGGTCACGCCGTTGACAACGATCTTACCCTCGTCGGGCGTCTCCACACCGGCGATGCAGCGCAGCGTACAGCTCTTGCCGCAACCCGAGGCGCCCAGCAGGGCCACGCGCTCCTCGCCGGCCTCAAGCTGCATGTCGAGCACAAACCCGGGATAGCGCTTTTTGATATCCAGAACGAGCGACATGGCCTATCGACCTCCCTTCGCGACCGCGTCATCGCGCATAAGCTCGGCCAGCGCCTCGCGATCGATTCGCAGGGCATCGCCGCCCGCCGGGTCGAGCGAATCACCCTGTCCGGCGAGGTCTTTGGCCTGCTTGCGCCCCGCATGGGAAAGGCCCCGCTCGCGATACTTTTGCGAATGGGCGGTGTACATGTTAATGAACAGGATGACCAGGAAGCTGAACGCAATTACGACCACGACCCAGAAGAGCGCGACCGACGTATTGCCGCCCATCCACTCAAAATAGATGGCGATGGGGATGGTCTGCGTAATGCCGGCGTAGTTGCCCGCAAAGAACAGCGTGCAGCCAAACTCTCCCATCGCGCGGGCAAAGGCGAGGACCGTACCAGCAGCAATAGAAGGCCACCCAAGCGGCATCATAAGCTTGGCAAAGATGCGACGCTCGGACCATCCCAGGGTTCGCGCGGCGTCAAGCATCTGCGTGTCGAGGCTCTCAAAGGCGCCGAGCGCCGTACGGTAGACCAGGGGGAACGATACCACCACGGCAGAGATCACCGCCGCCGGCCACGTAAAGACAATCGAGACGCCGTGCGCAATCAGCCACTGGCCCACCCCGGTCGAGCGACCAAACAGCATAAGCAGCAAAAAGCCGCAGACCGTGGGCGGCAACACCATGGGGATGGTAAAGACCGAGTCGAGCAGGCCCTTGATGCGACTCGAGGTACCCATAGTCTTCCACGCGGCGAACAGGCCCAGCGCAAGGGAGATCACCAGGGCAAGGCCGCTCGTTTTAATGGACACCCAAAACGGGCGATAGTCGATGTCGCCCAAAAAGGAGACCAGAGAGGTCAAGGGCCCTTGCTCATCCCGCAACATGACAGACGACGCCTCTACCATTTGAGCGCTATCAAGCCAACGCGCGCCGCCCTTGGCATCACCCGAGGCTGATGCAATCACCACATAGCGGTCCCCATCCGCACCGCGCTCATCAAAGCCATAGGTATACCCGCCGGCATCAAACGTTGTTTCCGCCGTGACATACCAAGGAAGATCCACGTCCCCCAGCCGCGCACCTCCCATGCAGTTTGCGCTGTCGAGGTCACAGACGAGGGCCTTGAGACCCGATACGCACTCGTTGTCCTGCGGATCCAATCCATACTTCTCGACCGCCTTGGGCGATATCCACGCCACAACGCGATCGGCAGCAGGCGCCACTACAAGGTCCACATCCTCGTCAACGGGAAACCGGTAGCCCTCAGGCTGGCCCTCCATGGCACGAGCGGTCCCCTTCGCCAACCGCTCAAAACCCTCGATTCCATAGGAAAGCCCATGAGCGGTCGCAGCAACCTGGGCCCCGTCCTCGGCGTCCCCGGCAAACGCAAATCCCGGCACCCAGCAAAGCGCGAAGGTCAAAGCACAGGCGACAAGCATGCGGAATCTATTAAGCACGAAAAGCTCCAAGCGAATACAAGGACGGAGTGAAACACAAAACGATGGAATTATCGCGCCAAGCCGCACTACTCGGAAAGCTCAAAGCCGTACTTAGCCCAAATCTTCTGAGCCTTCTTGTTGGTCAGACAGAAGTCGATGAACGCCTTGGCCTCGTCGGCGTGCTCGGAGCTCTCGGCAACGGCACCCGGGTACACGATGGGTTTGTGCGAATCCTCGGGGCACACGAAGGCTTCCTCGATGCCGTCGTAGCGGAAGATATCGGAGCTGTAGACAAAACCGGCCACGCAGTCGCCTGTAGAGACGTAAGACGCAGCGGTGCCGACCTTGTCGGCCAGGGCCACCTTGTCGGCGATCTCGGGCACATACTCGCCGTCGTCGCCCTCGGTACCGGTGTAGAGGCCCACGGAGGCCAGGGCTTGGTTGGCGTACTTGCCGGCGGGGACGGTCTTGGCGTCGCCGATGGCGATCTTGCCGTCCAGATTCGCGACGTCGGCGATGGCCTCAACCTTGGTGTCGGAGCCCTCGGCGCGAATAATCACGAGGTCGTTGACGAACATGTCCTCACGGGTGCCGGCGTCGACGAGCTCGGCGGCCTCGGCGTCGTCCATGGTACCCTTGGAAGCGGTGATGAGCACGTCGACCGTGGCACCGGCGCGCATCTGCTCGACGAGGTCGCCAGACGCCTTAAACTGCGTGTCGGCAAACGTGGTGCCGGTCTGCTCGGTGTAGAACTCCTGAACCTCGGGCAGGGCCTTCTCGAGCGAGTTGGCGGCAAAGACCTGCAGCTCGACAGCCTTCTTCTTAGAGGAAGACTTGACGGAGCCGGCATCGGAACCAGCGGGCTCGGACGTCTTGTTGCCCGAGCAGCCGGCAAGGCCAAGGCCGGCGGCAGCGGCAGCAGAAAGCGAGACAAAACCGCGGCGAGAAACCATATCGAACATGTTCAACCCTTTCGAACGCTATACCCGGGCACCCCACCGCGGGCTTTATTCTGTTACTAGATTATACTTCAGCGCGAATAATGATAATGAGAAATTATTCCGCTAGAGAATATAGTTTCGAGTTGCCGTGCACCTCGGCGTCGCTTCGGCGGAAAACAAAGGCGGAGCAGCCGTTCAGGTCGCCCCGCCGCAGGTAAACCGCTTATTTGGTATGTCCGCCGCCCGCCGTCATTTGGGCCGCATGCTCCAGCTGATCGCTCACGGCCTCCCAGCTTTCGCGGGCCGCTTTCGTGGATCCCGGAAAGTTAATGACAAGCGTATGCCCACGCTGCATGCACACGGCGCGCGAGAGCATAGCGCGGCGCGTCTTGGTCATGGAGTACGCACGGATTGCCTCTGCAATACCCGGCACATCGCGGTCGCAGACGGCACGCGTCGCCTCGGGCGTCACGTCGCGCATCGAAAGTCCCGTGCCGCCACAGGTGAGCACGACATTGGCGTGGCACTCATCGGCAGCTTCCACAATGGCATCACCGATCTCGCTGGCGTCGTCGCGCACGACCACATGCGAGACGACCGTCCAGCCCTGCGCCTCGATAAGTTCCTCGAGTGCGGCTCCAGCCTCGTCCTGAGCAAGATCGCGCGTATCCGAGCACGTCACGATCGAAATCTTCAACTCCATAGTCTTCCTCCTACAACACCGTGCCCTCGGGCAGGTCGACACGCACGACATCCACGACGTCGCCCGCCTTGAGCTCGCACGGTCCTTCGTCAATACGCAGCAGGCAGTTGGACCGCTGCATCGTGCCGAGCAGCGCCGAATTCTGCGTCTTGGCCTCGGTCACCAACAGCTCACTGGTCTCGGGGTCGCGCAAAACCGTGGCGCGATCGAAGAAGCGTCGGTCCTGGCGCTTTTTCACGCCGTGCGTGAGCGTCGCCTGCTGCGCGGGACGCACGCCCTCGGCAAAGCCGCGCATCTTGCGAATCGCCGGACGGGCGAGCATCTCAAAGCCCACATACGCCGCGGCCGGATTGCCTGAAAGCCCTAGGTAGGGCTTGCCCCCGAGCAAGCCAAACGTGATGGCCTTGCCCGGACGCATCGAGATGCGATCGAACAGCACCACGCCCTCGCGCCGGACGAGCGCCGTCACGTAGTCGTAATCGCCCGCCGAGGCGCCGCCGCTCGTAATGACAAAATCGCACTCTCGCGTGGCGCGATGCACCAGCTCGCCAATCGCCTGCTCATCGTCGGGCGCAATACCGTAGAACACGGGCTCGGCGCCGGCATCGAGCGCCTCGGCCATCAGCGCCGAGGAGTTGGAATCGCGAATCTGCCCGCGCGCCGGCAGCTCACCCGGCGCGACCAGCTCCGTGCCCAGCGAGATAATGCCCACGCGCGGAGCGGCATGGACCTTCACGCTCGCGTAACCGGCGCTTGCCAGCAGGCCGGCGCCGGCCGGAGCCACGACCTCGCCGGCATGCATCACAACATCGCCGGCATGGGCCTCCTCGGCGGCAGAGCGAACGTTCTCCCCTACCTTGGCAGGCGCCGAGAAGCGAACGTGCGAGCCCTCGTTGCCGTCGCCATCGAGTACGTCGACGATCTCGTACTTCACCACGGCATCGGCACCTTCGGGCACCGGCGCGCCCGTCATGATGCGGACGGTCTCGCCCGCGCCGATTGTGCCCTCAAAGATATGGCCCGCGGCCTCGTGTCCTACGACGGAGAGCGTCACCGGAGTGTCACCGGCGGCCGCAGCAAGATCGGCTGCGCGCACGGCATACCCGTCCATGGCGCTGTTGGCAAACGGCGAGATGTCGATATCGGCCACCGCGTCCTCGGCCAAGGGAAGACCGGCGGCCTGCCACACGGGAATCTCGACGAGATCGGTCGGAGCAACGTGCGACAGAACAATCGACTGCGCGTCCTCCAGCGGAATGAGTTTCTCTGCCATATGCACCTCTTAATGCCACGGCGCACAACAGGGGCGCCGATTCTTTATGCTTGTCTCAGTATAATCCCCCGACGCACGACCGCGACTCGGCCTGCACCCGCAAATACACCTGTCGGTTGCAGGCCGCGAAACAGAATGGAAACCAACCCACCGGCTCGTCGCGTTTACCGCGTTTTATAATGCTTGCGTTGCAACCTAAAAGAGGAACGTATGGCTCATAACGACAAACCCGAAAGCGCAAACGAGGCGCAGGATCATTCCCAGCCGCTCGACGAAGGCGGTTTTTTCTCCCTGAACGACGTCATCGCGGCAGGCAGGCATCAGCTCACCCGCTCTGAGCATCTCTTGGCTGCCGACACGCGCCGCAACGCCCGCAACCTACTCGCGAGCGCCAAGTTGCTCGCACTCGTCGTCATCGTCTCGCTCGCCATGGGCGTTGCCGCTTGGGCGTTTTTGGCCTCGTTGAATATCGCGACCGACTATCGCGAGCAGCATGCGTGGATTTACGCGCTGCTTCCCGTTGTGGGCGTTGCCACCGCATGGGTGTACAAAAACCACGGTCTCGCCGCCAAACGCGGTAACAACCTGGTCATCGACTCCGCTCTGGGCACCCGCCTCATCCATATGCGCATGGCCGTCCTCACCTTCGTCTGCTCCACGCTCACGCACCTAACGGGCGGATCGGCCGGTCGCGAGGGAGCTGCGGTGCAGATTGGCGGCACCATCGCCAGCAACATCTCGAGCCTCGCCCACCTCAAAAAGCATGACCACCACGACCTCATGCTCGCCGGCATCTCGTCGGCCTTTGGCGCCGTATTCGGCTCGCCCCTTGCCGGGGCTTTCTTTGGCATGGAGATGTGCTTTATCGGCAAGATCGACTACACCGCGGGCATCTACTGCCTGGTCGCCTCGTTTACCGGCTACTTTACATCACTCGCCCTGGGTACCGAGTACGAAGCGAATGTTATCGCCAGCGTTCCCAACATGACACCACGGACGGTTGTCATCGTAGTCATCAGCGCCATCATCTTTGGTCTCACCGCACGTCTCTTTGCCTGGTCGGTTCGTACCGTCAAGAGCCTGTACGGCCGCTTTATCACCAACTATATTGCTCGCGCACTCGTGGGCGCGCTCGTGGTGCTCGCGGCCTACGCGATGCTCGACGCCTGGAAGTATGCCGGCCTTGCCACCTGGCTCTCGGGCGCCGGGTTCGCCGGTAACACGACCCTTGCCGACGCAGCCATCAAGCTCGTGGTGACGGCGCTCACCCTGGGCGCCGGCTTCCAAGGAGGCGAGGTCACACCCCTGTTTGGCATCGGTGCGGCGCTCGGCGGTTGGATCGGTTGCCTCGTCGGAATCGACCCCAGCTTTCTGGCGGCGCTGGGCATGCTCGGCGTGTTCTGCGCCGGCCTTAACGTACCCATCACCACCTGTATGATGGCCATCGACCTGTTCCACGGCACGGCTGCCGGGTTCTTTGTCATCGTAGCCTTTATCAGCTACCTAACCGGCGGACACCGCGGCGTGTACCCCGCCCAGCGTATCATCTCACCCAAGCGCCGTTCGCTTATTGTGGATGAGGGCGGTACGGTAGCGGATGCTATCGAGCGCCACAACGACCTGATAGAGTAGATGTAATAATCGCCGTGCAGCCACAATCAGGGCAATTCGACCTGAGCGCGACCGCACCGTCATGTCACACGCCGGGAGTCGCCCCATGCACGCAACTGATTTTGGTCGCACGCTCATCATCGCCAACCCCGCCGCCCAGTCTGGTGCGGCGCGCGAAGTTGCCGAGCGCCTTCAGCGCTTTTTGGACATGACCGCGCGCTCATCCCAGTTTGACCTGGTGCTGACCGAGCGCATGGGACATGCCAAGGAACTTGCCGCACGGGCCCAGGGCTACCGCACGGTTATCGCACTCGGCGGCGACGGCGTGATCCACGAGGTCGTCAATGGACTCATGACGCAGGATGAGGCGGTCCGTCCCGCCCTTGCCGTCCTACCCGTAGGCTCCGGCAACGATTTTGCCCAAACGCTCGGTATCGACGATTTCTCCGGCAAAGATTTTGGCGCGCTGCTCACCTGCAAGCTGCAGCGTCAGGACATCGGGCGCATTCGCTCGTGGAGCCCTGCAAGCGGCAGCGGCGAGGCTGCCGCTGAGTACTACGACCAGACGCTTTCGGTCGGCATCGATGCCGCCATCGGCCTTGGCACCACCGAGCTGCGCAAAAAGACGGGCCTCGCCGGCGCTCCGCTCTACACTCTTTCGGGACTTGAGCAGTTTGGCCTGCGCTATCGCAACTACCCCATGACCGTCAGCTTTGACGGCGCGCCCGCCGAGCGCGTAAGGGCGATTATCATGGCGATTCAGCTGGGCCCCACCTATGGTTCGGGCTATCGCATCTGCCCCGACGCCGACCCGTGCGACGGCATACTCGACGTCTGCTACGCCTGCGGTCCCGTCCCTCGTGCGGTTGCCCTGCCCATGTTTCTTTCGGCCAAGGACGGCCACCATACCAAGCTGCCGCCGGTTCGCATGCGTCGTTGCCGTCATGCCGAGCTCACGTTCGAGGAGCCCGACTACCCCATCCAAGCCGACGGCGAGCCCGTTGTCGCCTCGTGCATCGAGGTCGACGTCCTCGGTGGAGCCCTCCACGTCTGGCGCCCCACCCGCTAGCAAGACCAGCGAAACAATCGGCTACTCGTCGCTCCCCGGCTTGCGACGGTTGGCCTTTTTAATCGCGTTGAAGTGCTTGTCATTGAGCCTGCGCTGGCGAGAGCGCAGAGGCACCTTAGTCATTACGCGTCGGCGCGGTGGACGCCCGCGACGCTTCAGCTCAGCGCGCAGCTTACGCAGGCAGCTCGCGCGATTCTGAAACTGACTACGGCTCTCGCGCGCCGTCACAACAATCCCCGTGGGCCCATGCTTCATACGCACCGCCGAGTCCGTCGTGTTCACGCCCTGTCCGCCCGGACCCGTCGCGCGAAACACCTGCACCTCGCAATCGCGCGCCAACTCCTCGGCCGACATCTCGGCATAGCGCGCATACTCGCGCCATCCCATCTTATTCTCATCCATATCAACACCTCCCCTCATACAAAAAATGTGACAAAGGGACAGTCCCTTTGTCACATCGCATACCAATCGCTTGTGTTGCGCGCTTAGGCGAAGGTGATCTCGCCGTTCTCGCAGTCCATATCGGCGATACGTGCCAGGCTCTCAACGCGGAAGCCGCGCTTACGGAGCTTATCGCCGCCGCCCTGGAAGCCCTTCTCAACGGCGATGCCAATGCCGGCAACTTCGGCGCCCGCAGCCTCGCAGATCTTAATAAGGCCCTCAAGCGCGCAGCCGTTGGCCAGGAAGTCGTCGATGATCAGGACCTTGTCGCCCTCGGACAGGAAGCGCTTACCCACAATGACCGGGTACTCCTTCTGCTTGGTAAAGGAGTAGATGGTCGTGGCATACTGCTCGCCGTCGAGGTTGATGGACTGCGCCTTCTTGGCAAAGACCACCGGCACGCCGCCAAAATGCTGAGCCGCGATGCAAGCCATGCCAATGCCCGAAGCCTCAATCGTCAGGATCTTGTTGATCTCGACACCCTCGAACAGACGGGCCCACTCGGCGCCCATGTGGTCGAACAGCTCAACGTCGCATTGGTGGTTGAGGAAGGCATCAACCTTAAGGACGTTACCGGCCTTTACGATGCCGTCATGGCGAATACGATCCTCAAGCTCCTGCATGGCGCAACCCCTTCTCGCGGCAACGATACCGCGCGATTAATAAACGTTGTTCGATAGTCTACCACGGACCGACCCCCGCCCGTCCCACAAGCCGCATCGCACCACAAACCAGTCTTTTTGGGACGGCGCGAATCGTGGCAGACAGCCTCCCAACACGCTAATGGCGGGCGCGCATCTTCACCAAACGCACCATGGCAAGCGCAAAGCCCACAGCGGCCACAGCCATCAACACATAGAACACCGAACGGAAACCAAACAGGAACACATCCGGACGTCCTGCAACAAAACTGGTCACGGCCTCGCCCATCGCCACGCTCATCTGTCCATACAGGATATTCGACGCCACCGTAATGCCGAGTGCCATACCCGCATAACGCGCCAGGCTACCCAGACTACCCGCAAAGCCGAGTGCTTCGCGCGGAGCCGAGCCCATGTACAACGAGTTGTTAGGACTCTGGAAAACCGACGTACCGCACGACATAAACGCGACACAGCACACGATCACAGGGATAGAAGAGCGCTCGTCGAGCGTGCTTACCGCAAAGAGACCGCACACATACACGCCCAGGCCGACCGCCGTAGGGCCCTCGCAGCCAACACGGTCCGAAACCGTACCCGAAAGCGGCCCGATAAAGGCATTCACCATCGGCAGCGCCAAAAAGAGCAATCCGGAAATGTCGGAACCAAAGCCGTGGGCGTCCTGAAAATAGAACGGCAGAATAAACTCGGATGCGCCAATGCCAACGAACACGATGAGCATGCAGACAAGGTTGATGGTGAAGGCCGAATTTGCAAAGCAGCGACGAGCGGCCTCGATCAGGGACATGGGGCGCTCGCCGGCCTCCGGCTTAACATGCGGCAGCGTGTAGAGCCCCACGATAAACGAGATCACGCCAATAGGCAGGTTGATGAGGAAGATACTCTCCCAGGGAAAGCTTGCCACCAGCATGCCGCCAAGCACGGGGCCACACATCATGCCGAGGGCCACAAAGGTCGCGAGAATACCCATGGCACGGCCACGTTCGCGCGCCGGAAACGACTCGGTGATGATACCCATGTTGTTAGCCATGGCCGCCGCGCAACCGACGCCCTGAACAATGCGTGCCAGGATAAGAACCTCGAGCGAACCCGAAAGGCCGCAAAGCAGCGAGCCGGCCGTAAAAACGATTACGCCCAGCTGGAATACGCCCACCTTGCCGCGCACGTCGCCCAAGCGGCCAAACGGCAGCATAGCCACGCATGTCGCAAGCAGGTACACCGAGCTCACCAGCTGGATGCGGTCGAGGCCCACGCCCAGCTCCTTTTGCATCACGGGCAACGCCACGGTCACGACGGTCGAATCCAGACACGACATAAACGTCATGATGAGCACGGTAAACAGAATCGCCCATTTGTTCTTGCCATGGGTGTCGCCCTCTAGAGCAATGTGCTCGCGGCGCAACTGCTCTGCAGTTTTCTCCATATCCATCCTTTCGAGTGGCCTAACGCAAAAAACGGGGCCCCGATCGCCTGCAAACAGCCGCGATTGGGGTCCCGCCTACGGAATCGGAACGAAAGGTCACCGAAGCTTTCTGCCAGCATCGGCACCTTGTACGGAGCTAGCCTAGCACTGCTCGAGTGCCTGCTCAAGGTCGGCAATCAGATCGGCCGTGTCCTCGAGGCCGCACGACAGGCGCACCATGTCGGCGGAGATGCCACAGGCGATGAGCTCCTCATCGTTCATCTGGCGATGCGTGGCATTAGCGGGATGCAGGCAGCAAGTGCGGGCATCGGCCACGTGCGTGGCGATCTGGGCGAGCTTGAGGCTCTTCATAAAGGTCTCGGCCGCCGCGCGACCACCGTTAAAGCCAAAGCTCACAACGCCGCAGGTACCGTTGGGCATGTACTTCTGAGCCAGGTCATAGTACTTATCGCCCTCCAGGCCCGGATAGCTCACGAAGCGCACCTTGGGATGGCTCTGCAGGAACTTGGCAACGGCCAGGCCGTTCTCACAATGACGCGGCATGCGTACATGCAGGCTCTCGAGCGAGCTGTTCAGGAAGAAGGCCGCCTGCGGGTTCTGCATGGGGCCGAGGTCGCGCATGAGCTGCGCGGTGGCCTTGGTAATGAAGGCGCCCTCGCGACCGAACTTCTCGGCATAGGTCACGCCGTGATAGCTCTCGTCAGGCGTGGTGAGACCCGGGAACTTATCTGCATGGGCCATCCAGTCAAACTGGCCGTGATCGACGATCACGCCGCCCAGGTAGGCCGCATGGCCATCCATGTACTTAGTGGTGGAGTGCGTGACAATGTCGGCGCCCCACTCAAAGGGACGGCACATCACGGGCGTCGGGAAGGTGTTGTCGACCATCAGCGGCACGCCGTGGTCGTGCGCGGCCTTGGCAAAGCGCTCAATATCGAGCACGGCAAGGGCGGGGTTGGCGATGGTCTCGCCAAAGACGAGCTTGGTATTGGGCTCAAAGGCTGCCTCGAGCTCCTCGTCGGTGCAGTCGGGGGCAACGAAGGTACAGGTCAAACCCATGCGCTCCATAGTATGGGCGAGCAGGTTGTAGGTACCGCCGTAGATAGCAGAGCTCGCGACCACATGATCGCCGGCACCGGCCACGTTAAAAATCGCGAGGAAATTCGCAGCCATGCCCGAGCTCGTGAGCATCGCAGCGGTGCCGCCCTCCATCTCGCAGATCTTGGCGGCAACGAGATCGCACGTGGGGTTCTGCAGACGGCTGTAGAAGTAGCCCGACTCCTCTAGGTCAAACAGCTTGCCCATGTGCTCGGACGTGTCGTACTTCCACGTGGTGGACTGGTAGATGGGCACCTGGCGCGGCTCGGCATCTCCCGGGTGATAGCCGCCCTGAACACATGTGGTACCGATGGTCTGCTCGCTCATATCTAGCTCCCTAGCCTGGGTTACGTTTCATTCGGTTCACGATACCGCTACCCTGCACCCCTCTCAACCCATCCCCAAGGTAGGTTATAGGACAAATTGATCAGGGGTATTTATCTCAAGCCTTGGGCATTTGCTCGATAGATAAAAATGAGGCATACATGAAGCTCTCGATGATTACATACCCCGTCACGGGTACCATAGGCGGGTACACCGTAACCAAGGAGACAACGATGAAGCAAATCGATACGGCCCAGCTCGACATCACCGCCTGTCAGGCTCAAGCTGCCGAATACCACGCCCGTGGCTTTAACTGCGCCCAGGCCGTTGCCTGCACGCTCGCACCTGCCGTCGGGCTCGACCCCCAGACTGCCTTTACCCTCACCGAGGGCTTTGGCGCCGGCATGGGTGGCATGACCGAGACCTGCGGCGCCATCTCGGGCGCTGTTGCCATAATGGGCTTTGTAATGAGCGACGGCATGGAGAACCCCAAGACCAAAGGCCAGACCTACAAGCTGTCGCGCGAGATTGCCAAGCGATTTGGCGAGAAGAACACGACGACCGTCTGCGGCACGCTCAAGGGCATCGGATCGGATAAGGGTCCGCTCCGCAGCTGCCCCGGCTGCATCGACGATGCCATCGAGATCGCCTGCGATGTGCTAAAGCAGCTCGCCGAGTAAACGGCAGCAACATAAAACGACGGCCGGCGCGTTTGGGATCCATCCAAAAAAAACGCCGGCCGTCGCCGTTAGAACTCGGCAAATTTGGGAGCGCCGACCTCGATCTCTTCGCGCCCCGCCATAAGCTCGCGCATCTTGGCGCAAAATTGCTCCTGCTCCCCCGCTTTGAATACCAGGTGAAGTGTCACGGCATCCGCGTAATCGGTATCCGAAACCTTGGCACCCGAATCCTGCGCCAAACGAAGCACCTGCTCATACTGCGGATAGGCCACATGCACGTCAACAGGCACGACACTCGTCATCTCGACAATCTGCCCGGCCTCCCGAGCAGCTGCCACCGCCGCCTGCGTCGCCGCAGTATAGGCGCGCACCAAGCCACCAGGTCCCAACAGCGTGCCACCAAAATAGCGCGTCACCACGCAGCAAACATTTTTGAGCTCTGCGCCGCGCAACACCTCGAGCGTCGGCATACCGCTCGTGCGGCTCGGCTCACCATCATCGCCCTGGCGCTCGCGTCCATCGACTAAAATCCACGCGGGAACATTGTGTCGAGCGTCGTAATGACGCTTGCGAACCATCTCGATAAAGGCATTCGCCTCATCCTCGGACTCAATATGGACCAGCTGGGCAATAAACCGGCTCTTGCGGTCAACGAACTCGCCCGTAGCCTCAATATTCGATTGCAGAGTAAAATAGCTGTCCAACAAAGCCCCTCAACAAAATTAAGCGCAGCAACAAACAGCCTCAATAATACGGCAAAGACAGAACCGTTGCCCTTGCCGACAAGAACGGAAACGCCAATAATGCCGTCACCAACAGCGAGAACCCGTCAGCGCGAGCAAGGTGCCTTGAAAGACGAGGGCATTGACCTTATGGTCATGCCCGAAGGCTTGTAAGGCAGATTGCCGCGCTGACGGGTTCGCAGCGTCAACATAGTTGCCAAGTGGGCCTATAAGCCGGGTTCTGTCGTGAACGGTCATTTATCTTGTCTGCACGTTACCGTGCAGCTCCACGCACGCTACCCGAACGCGGACCGGGCCGGCCCATAGCGTTCCTATTCGCGCTTGCTCCGGATGGGGCTTGCCAAGCCGCCGTGTTGCCACGACGCTGGTGGTCTCTTACACCACCGTTTCAGCTTTTCCCTTTACGCCTTGCGGCGCAGGTGGGAGTCTTCTTTTCTGCGGCGCTTTCCGTCGGATCACTCCGCCCGGCCGTTAGCCGGCATCCCGCCCTCTGGAGCCCGGACTTTCCTCACGCGTACTGCAAGCAGCACATCGCGCGACCGTCTGGCCCACTCAGCAGTGCAAGAGTGTAACACACCGTTGCCGCAGGCAATGGCACAACGCAAACGCTCGACACGATAAACCAAGAACCGCCATGCGCTACAATGGTCCTGTCGATGGGCAACGTCGTCAGTCGAGACGCGACCGCGCTCCGCACCCCTCCGTCTACTCGGTGCGTTCCCGCCTCCTCCCCGAGGCGGGATGTCGGCGTTTTTTCATGCAGCGACAACCAAATAGCCTGTGGACAGCATGGGCAGCATCGTGCATCTCGGCACCAAATGCAAAAAGGGACCCGTCCATTACGGACGGATCCCTTAAAACAAGTGATCGTCAAACCGATTTACTCGGCGTCGGTCTCCTCGTCCTTCTTCTCGGAAGGAAGCGGGGTAACCTCGATCTCGACGCCCAGAGTCTCAGCAGCGGACTTCATGGACAGGGAGATACGACGACGGTCGAGGTCGATCTCCATGACCTTGACCTGAACCTTGTCGCCCACGTGGGTGACCTGAGAAGGCTGATCGACGTGCTTGTTGGCCATCTCGGAGATGTGCACCAAGCCCTCGATGCCCTCGCCAAGGTCGACGAAAGCGCCGAACGGGACAAGCTTGGTCACAGTGCCCTCGACGATAGCGCCGACGGGGTACTTCTTGACCAGTGCGCGCCACGGATCCTCGGTGGTCTGCTTGAGACCCAGGGAGATGCGCTCGCGGTTGAGATCGACGTCGAGAACCTCGACCTCGACCTCCTGGCCGACCTTGACAACCTCGGAAGGATGGTTGACGTGGTTCCAGGAGAGCTCGGAGATGTGGATGAGGCCGTCGATACCGCCGAGGTCGACGAAGGCGCCGAAGTCGACGATGGAGGAAACGGTGCCCTGGAGACGCATGCCAGACTTGAGCTTGGACAGGATCTCGGAGCGCTCGGCCTTACGGGACTCCTCGAGCACGACGCGACGGGAGAGGACGACGTTGTTGCGGTTGCGGTCCATCTCGATGACGCGAGCCTCGATGCGGGTGCCCATGTAGGAGGTGAGGTCCTTGACACGACGGAGGTCGACGAGGGAAGCGGGCAGGAAGCCACGCAGGCCGATGTCGAGGATCAGGCCGCCCTTGACAACCTCGATAACCTCGCCCTCGACGTTCTCGCCGGAGTTGAACTTCTCCTCGATGCGGTTCCAAGCACGCTCGTACTCGGCACGCTTCTTGGACAGGACCAGACGACCGTCCTTGTCCTCCTTCTGGAGAACCAGAGCCTCGATGGGATCACCGAGTGCAACGATGTCTGCAGGGTTAGCGTCCTTGCGGATGGACAGCTCGCGGACCGGGATAACGCCCTCGGACTTGAATCCGATGTCAACGAGCACCTCGTCATGCTCGATCTTAACGACAGTGCCGTTAACGAGATCGCCCTCATCAAAATCGGTAATCGTACCGTCGATGAGGTTGTTCATCTCCTCCTCATTGACATCGTCAAGAGAGAAAATGGACGAGTTCTGAATCTCACTCAAAGGTGGACCCCTTTCGAACTACGGGGCCCCGATTGCTAGGACCTACAGAAGGGTGCGACAAGCACACAACGTTTAGGAACACTCGGGAGCCGACAGATACTAATGTGACGCTTATGCAATCACGTTCGTATAGGTTACGGGGAAATGAGTTCGATTTCAAGCGTGAACTGCGATTTTTTACTCGTGTGGAGACTTTTTCGTAATCTTATGAACACACGTCTCCGCAACTTGACGATAACCAGCCAGGCATTCGGCTTTGGGGTAAAGTATCCGGAGCCAACGATTCTAGATCGATTTTTCGAGAAAGGTGCCCGCGTGCTCAAAGCAGTCGTTTTCGATATGGACGAAACGCTTCTTAGCATCAACCTCAACGCGTTCATCCTTCGCTATTTTAAGGATGTCTCTTCGATGCTCGCAGATATCGGGCGCCGCAGCCGCGGTGGCACGATGGCACGCCTCGGCACCATCCTGGTCGACCTCAACGCCAATCGCCGCAGCGGCACGGACAACCGCACCAATCTTGAGTTTTACCAAGAAGAGGTCGAGCGCCGATGCGGGATCTGCCTCTCCGATCCCCTCATCTACGAGGCGTTTACCTACTATGACCGCGAAGTTCTTCCGTACAAGAACGACGATGTCATTAACGCCCACGCTATGCCGGGCGCGCACGCCGCGCTCCAGGCCGTACAGGACGCTGGACTGCGTTGCGCGCTCTTTACCAACCCCAGCTTTCCCCAGGGGGCCATCGAGTGCCGCATGGGCTGGGGCGACCTGGCCGACGCCCCCTTTGAACTCGTGACGCACATGGGAAACACCACCCGCTGCAAGCCCGATGCTACCTACTATCTAGAGCAGCTTCAGGTGATGGGGCTCGAGCCACACGAGGTCCTTATGGTGGGCAACGATCCCAAACGCGACTTCCCGTCCCCCGATTGCGGCATCCAAACCGCCTTTGTGGGCCAAGGCAAGCCCAGCCGAGCCACCTGGCGCGGAACCATGGAAGACTTCGCCCGCGAGTTCAACGCCGTAGTAGAAGCCTTCTACGAGCACCAAATAGCCGACGAACTGTCCTAGCACACTTGGGTTTTGCCGATCATGATGTTGAGGATCTCGACGTCGGTGTCCTTCATACCCACACGGCCTACGTAGCCCATGCTAGCGATTGTCTGCTCAACGGTATCTTGGATCAGGCCCTCGCCGGCGCGGAAGCCGCGACCCTGCATGGCCATATCATGGCCCAGAATCGCCGCATCGACGGCAGCCGAGATCTTGGCGGCACAGCTCGCCTTGGCGCCGTCGCACACGATGCCGCCCACGTTACCGAGCGTATTCGAGACCGTCGCGCCAATCTGCTCGCGCGTGCCACCGCACAGCCAGGTAATCGCAGCGCCGGCGCCGCACGCGGCGCAAATAGCACCGCAAAACGCCGAGAGCGCACCAATATAGCTCTTGATATGCACGGCGATCAGATCGGACAGCATCACGGCGCGCACCAGGCGCTCGTGGTCGCAACGCAGGTACTCGGCATACTCCATGACGGGCAATGCGCAGGTAATGCCCTGATTGCCCGAGCCGCACACAATGGCGACCGGCAGCGCGCAGCCATTCATGCGGGCGTCGGACCCGGCGGCCGCACGGGCACGGGCACGGCAGGCGACGTCATCGGCACGAGCACCCAGCAGCGTACGACCCACCTCGGCGCCCCAAGCGTGCGCAAGGCCCTCGGCACTGATCGCGCCATTCAGCTCAATCTGACGCTCAACGGCAGCGCGGGCGTCCTCAATGTCGCCGTCCTCGATAAAGTCAATGATGGACTCAATCGACATGGGCGTGTCGGCCTTATCCGCCGCACGCTCGGCCACCACGCGCTCGGCGCAGGCGGCGCACTCCCCCGCCGACTTGCCGCATACCGGAATACCATCGAGCGTATGGCACGTGACATTGGTGTGATGGTCGGTAATCTCGACGATCGCGGTATGGCCCCCGGCCGTCGCAGTCACCTTGATGTAGAGGTTGGGCACACCCTCGACAAGCGACACATCGCAGTAGCCGGCGTCGGCGAGGAGCTCGGCCACGCGAGCACGGTCTTCGTCGTTAACGCTCTCGAGCACCTCGAGCGCGCTCTTGGCGTCGCCGCCCACGGCACCCAGCACGGCCGCGGCTTCAATACCGTGCATACCGCCCGAGTTGGGCACGGTCACGCTCTTAACGTTCTTGATGATGTTGCCCGAGCATGCAACATCCATATGATCGGGTTCGCAACCGAGCGTCTGACTCGCCAGCGCCGCTGCATAGGCAACGGCAATGGGCTCGGTGCAGCCGAGTGCACAGACAAGCTCGCGGTTCAAAACATCGCAAAACGCGGCATCACGGATGGAATCGGTAGGCATAGGTATCTCCTGCTTGCATAACGGGCTAGGCTCTCAAAAAATGTTAGCTCCTTTATTTGATAACAATGCATCAAAAACCGCAACCATGGTTCCGGCGGACGGCGCTCAAGCGCAAACTGACGACATTCATTCACGAGAAGCCAGTCTTGTTGCCTGCTAAAGCGTTTGACCAAAAAACGCTCGAGCGTTTACGCAAAAGTCGCGCTATCATGCAGTCGAACGCGGTAAACACCTTTAGCATTTGCGCCGCACAGACCAGAGAGGAACCATCCATGAAGATCGGTATCGGTAACGACCACGCCGCCGTCGAGCTCAAGAACATCATCTCCGAGCACCTGAAGGAGCGCGGCTGCGAGGTCGTGAACTTTGGCACCGACACCTCCGAGAGCTTTGACTACCCCATCGCCGGCTACAAGGTGGGTAAGGCCGTTGCCAACGGCGACGTCGACCTGGGCATCCTCATCTGTGGCACCGGTGTCGGGATTAGCCTGGCTGCCAACAAGGTCGAGGGCGTACGCGCCGTCGTGTGCTCCGAGCCCTTCAGCGCCAAGCTCTCCCGCATGCACAACAATACCAACGTGCTCGCCTTTGGCGCCCGCGTCGTGGGCTCCGAGCTCGCCAAGATGATTGTCGACGAGTGGCTCGACGCCGAGTTTGAGGGCGGTCGTCACGAGCGTCGCGTTAACCTCCTCAACGAGATTGACCACACGCGCGGTCTCAAGGTCGTCGACGAGGCCTAAACAACTCAGTGCCACAAGCTAACAGCAGGGGCCCGCTCGGAACTCATGACCGAACGGGCCCCTTCATAGATTTTGGAATAAAAGGGCGCCGCGGATGGAGTTCTGCGGCGCCCAAGCCACACGCTAACAGCTTTAAGGAGTCAAAGCTGGTTTAGCCAAAGAAGCGCTTGATCTCAATCTCGGCGTTCTCCAGGCAGTCGGAGCCGTGGATCACGTTGGCGTTGACATCGACGGCAAAGTCGCCGCGGATGGTACCAGGAGCGGCGTCAAGCGGATTAGTAGCGCCCATGAGGGTGCGCATCTTAGCAACAGCGGAGAGACCGGAAACGACCATCTTGACGACCGGACCGCTCGTCATAAAGTCGCAGAGACCGCCAAAGAAGGGCTTGTCGGCCAGATGGGCGTAGTGCTCCTCGACGGTAGCGCGCTCGAGCGTGGTCATCTCCATGCGCTCGATGACAAGGCCGCTGCGCTCGATGCGAGCAACAATCTCGCCGATCTTGCGGTCGCGCACGGCGTCGGGCTTAATCATGATGAAGGTCTTCTCGATAGCCATAAAAGTAGCCTTTCAAGTAGGTTCGCGCGTGCCCAAGTCCCATTCCGGCACCCGCCTGGACTGCATCGTAACAGAGTTTTAGCTGCAGTTAAACAAAAAGCTGTTTATTGAAACGTTGCAATTTATTGAAGCGTTCCATATGTGTCACTTCTGTTTCGAAGCTCGATTAGAGTACCATCCGACTGCCCATCAACCGCATCGAGCAGAGCAGACGGTCGGTTGCCGCCCGCGAACGTACCCCCTTCACAACCTGCCCAAAGGTCCTACAGAACTTCTCGACAAGCCCCTCCCCCATAGCAATCAAAACCACCCCTAAAAGGGGTGGTTTGCTCTTAGGGTATAACCCTTGGATTTCCGGCACGCGTCTAAAGGCGC
>NZ_JBDMSK010000026.1:0-25526 GCF_039758815.1 Collinsella aerofaciens
GCCTCAAGAAGGAGTAACATCGGGACTTGCAGCGACGGACCTCAGGACACTCTTACACCACGTCTGCGCGCGCGACCTAGCAAAGGCTTCAAATCGCTGATTCAGGGCTAGATTTACCCAGCGAAACCCAAAAATCGCTGCTACAAAATTAGTAACAGTACTCATTTTTGCCATTTTTTGGCCACGGCCTTTGTGACGGACGTGCTGGCGGGTTCGAATCCCTCTGCGCTGGGCCCAAAAAAAGAAAGGCCCCCATAGCTGGGAGCCTATCAAATCAGTGGTGGGCGATGAGGGATGTCGCGTGCGGCTGACGCCGCCCGCTCTCGCTTCGGGCCTACGGCCCTCGCGTGCTGCGCTGGAAAACGCTTCGCGTTTCCTCAGCTCCGCACCCTTGCGGGTTCGAATCCCATGAAATGGGCCCAAACAAAAAACGGTCCCCTTTCGAGGACCGTTTCCAAATCGGTGGTGGGCGATGAGGGATTCGAACCCCCAGCCTTGTGCGTGTAAAGCACCTGCGCTAACCGTTGCGCCAATCGCCCGTGCGGAGAGAGTATAGCAAAACAATCGCCTCATTCATCTCATATCCATTAAAGGTAACCGTCGCGTGTCACGGCGGAGCTGATTCAGTTGAGATTGCCTGAACATTCCGCCCCTCTTTACGCCCTCGGGTATACTCAAAAGCTACTGATTCGATTTGATGCCCAGCAACAGCAGAGGGGATAGTATATGTGCGGTTTTGTCGGTTTTGTCGGTGGGACGGATAACCAATCCGAGGTGCTCACCAAGATGATGGACCGCATCGTCCATCGTGGTCCCGACATGGGCGGTCAGTTTATCGACGGCCGCGTTGCCCTGGGCTTCCGCCGCCTGTCGATCCTCGACCTGACCGAGGCCGGCGCTCAGCCCATGGCCAATGAGGACGGCAGCGTCGTTATCGTCTTCAACGGCGAGATCTACAACTTCCAGGAGCTTCGCTCCGAGCTCGAGGCCAAGGGCTATAAGTTCCACTGCGGCGCCGACACCGAGAGCCTCCTGCACGGCTACGAGGAGTGGGGCGAGGCCGTACTCGATCGCTTGCGCGGCATGTACGCCTTCGTCATCTGGGACAAGAAGAAGAACAAGCTTTTTGGCGCCCGCGACATCTTTGGCATCAAACCGCTCTACTACTATCCCATGGCCGATGCGGGCGACGGCGCTCCGGGCGTGCTCTTTGGATCCGAGATCAAGAGCTTCTTGGACTACCCGCACTTCCACAAGGCGGTCAACAAAAAGGCCCTGCGTCCGTACATGACGCTGCAGTATTCGGCAACTGAGGAGACCTTCTTCGAGGGTGTCTACAAGCTGCCGCCGGCGCATTACTTTACCGTAGACATCCCGACCGGCAAGATGAACATCGAGCGTTATTGGGATTGCGATTACTCCGCCGTCGAGAAACCGTTCGAGGAGTACGTCGACGAGCTGGACGAGGTCGTGCACGAGAGCGTCGAGGCCCATCGCATCGCCGACGTCAAGGTCGCGTCGTTCCTCTCCGGCGGCGTCGACTCCAGCTACATCGCCGCTTGCCTCATGCCCGACAAGACCTTCTCGGTGGGCTTCGATTACAAGAATTTCAACGAGACCAACTACGCCAAGGAACTTTCTGACAAGCTCGGCGTCGAGAATGTCCGCAAGATGATTACCGCCGACGAGTTCTTCGGTGCGCTCGAGGACATCCAGTATCACATGGACGAGCCGCAGTCCAACCTGTCTTCCGTGCCGCTGTGGTTCTTGGCCGAGATGGCCCGCAAGGACGTCACCGTCGTGCTTTCGGGCGAAGGTGCCGACGAGCTCTTTGGCGGCTACGCCTACTACGAGGACACGGTCCCAGTCCGCAAGTACAAAAAGATGGTGCCGCTGCCCATCCGTCGCGCGCTCGGTAACCTGGCGCTGCATATGCCGTACTTCAAGGGACATAACTTCCTGGTCAAGGGTGCCGAGATCCCCGAGAAGTCGTTCCTGGGACAGGCTCTGGTATGGCCGGAGCGCGAGGTCGACGGCGTGCTCAAGCCCGAGTACAACACCGGCGATGGCGCCTTCGAGCTTGCCGCTCCCATCTATGCGCGCGTGAAAGGTCAGCCCGAGCTGGTCAAGAAGCAGTACCTGGACATGAACATGTGGCTCCCGGGCGACATTCTGCTCAAGGCCGACAAGATGTGCATGGCGCACTCGCTGGAGCTGCGCGTGCCCTTCCTAGACCGCAAAGTCATGGAGTTCGCCGAGCACATTCCCGACCGCTACCGCATCAACGAGAACGGCAACAAACAGGTACTCCGCCACGCTGCCAACAAGTCGCTGCCCGATGAGTGGGCCACCCGTCCCAAGGTGGGCTTCCCGGTGCCGATTGTCTACTGGCTGCGCGAGCAAAAGTGGTACGACTATGTCAAGGAGTACTTCACCGCGCCGTGGGCAAGCGAGTTCTTCGATACCGACGAGCTCATGCACCTGCTCGATCTGCACTTTGCGGGCAAGGGCGATTTCCAGCGCAAGATCTATACGCCGCTCGTGTTCCTGGTGTGGTACAAGCGCTTCTTTATCGACGAGGACCAGCCCGCTGTTCAGGCTGCCTAGCCTCGGCTTACGAACGCCTGCGCGTAACGGCTCCTCCGGGAGCCGTTTTTGCGTGGGTGCGTTTCAGTTACTATAAAAACCGTCCCTGCCAAATGGCTGAGAAAGGCGAAAGATGCACCATTCGGATTCCGCGACCGTGACCACGGTCGATACGCTTGCCAAGCTTCTCGATGTGTGCGGCGAGCTGCGCGCATCAGAGCAGGTTGACGAGCGTGCCGTGACCGGCTGCTCGTTTGATTCGCGCGCGGTCTCGGCGGGTGACGTGTTCTTTTGCAAAGGCGCTGCCTTTAAGCCCGCGTTTTTGAGTATGGCGCTCGATGCGGGCGCCGTCGCATTTGTGTGCGAGGAGTCGCTGGTCGAGTCTCTGGAGCCGCTGGCGAAGGAGAACGGCGCGGCGATGCTGGTCGTGGACAGCGTCCGCACGGCCATGGCCCTGTTGCCGCCGGAGGTCTACGACCGTCCCGACCACGACGTCAAGATCGTGGGCATCACCGGTACCAAGGGAAAGACCACGGCCGCTTTTATGCTCCAGTCGATTATCAAAGCGGCGGGCGAGTCCTGCGGCATGATCGGCTCGGTGAGTACCGACGATGGCATCGAGTGCTACGAGAGCACCAATACCACGCCAGAGGCCCCCGAGGTCTGGCGCCATATCGCCAACTGCCGTGAGTCCGGTCGCCAGTCCATGGTCATGGAGGTCTCGAGCCAGGCGCTCAAGTACCAACGCGTCGAGAATCTGCCGTTTGACGTGGCGTGCTTCCTCAACATCGGGCGTGACCACATCTCGCCGATCGAACACCCTACGTTTGAGGATTATTTTGAGAGCAAGCTCAGGATCTTTGACCAGGCAAAGACCGCCGTGGTGAACCTGGGCACCGAAGAGGTTGGCCGTGTGCTGGAGGCAGCGTCGACGGCCGAGCGCTTGGTGACCGTTGGCGTCGAGCATCCCGAGGCAAGCCTGTGGGCAAGCGATGTCCGCATGGTCCGCTTTAACATCGAGTTTAACCTGCATGGCCTGTGTGCCGACGAGTCCGAGGCGGGGGAGAAGGTCCTGCTGGGTATCGCGGGCGACTTTAACGTGGAAAACGCGCTGGTCGCTATCGCCGCTGCGCACGAGATCGGCATCGGTATCGAGGCTATCAAGAAGGGCCTCTCCAAATTGCGCGTGCCTGGTCGCATGGAGGTTGTGGAGTCGAAGGATGGCCGCGTGATTTGTGTTGTTGACTATGCGCACAACCAGCTTTCGTTCCGTTCGCTTTTCTCGTCGGTCAAGCGCGCGTTTCCCACTAGTCCAGTCATTGCAGTGTTTGGCGCTGCCGGCGGCAAGGCGCAGGAGCGCCGCGAGCAGCTTCCGCGCGAGGCCGCACCATATTCCGACCTGATGATTTTTGCCAACGAGGACCCGGCTCACGAGGACCCGATGAAGGTCTGTCGCGAGCTTGCCGAACACGTTCCCGACGATACGCCGAACAAGATCATCCTCGATCGCGAAGCCGCTGTGCACGCGGCGTTCAAGGCGGCGCGCGAGGAGTACGTCAACCCCGATGCTCCCACCATTGTCTTGCTGCTGGCAAAGGGTGACGAGGAGCTCATGCACGTGGGTGACGAGTTCGTGCCCATCGAGAGCGACCTTTCGTTGGCCAATCGCCTGATCGATGTTACCCAGTTTGACTAATGAACCATGATGGCGAAGGCGCCCTGAGTGCGCTGTCGCCATAAACGTGTTCCCTCAATCAAAACATGCCGTCTAAGCCCAAACCCTTCTACGTAAACGGAGTAACCATGTCCCACAACACCCTGCCGACCGTCGCCGAGCTTTCGGGCGAGATGCGCGAGCGCTTGGCCAAGGTCAAGTACGTCTTTACCGACCTGGATGCCACGATGCTCGCACCCGGCTCGTGCGTGCTGCGCGACAACGACGGCAACCCCTCGACCAAACTCGTCGAGGCCGTCGTGGCACTTGCCCGCGCTGGTATTCAGGTGGTTCCCACCTCGGGCCGCAACCGTACCATGATCCACGAGGATGCGCGCGTGCTCGGCCTCAACTCCTACATTGGTGAGATGGGTGGCCTGGTCATGTACGATCTCAAGGCCAACGATTGGGAGTATCTGACCGGCGATATGCCCTACGACCCATCTTGCGGTCTCACGCCGCACCAGGTGATCGAGCAGACTGGCGTGTGCGAGAAGATCCTCGCCCGCTGGCCGCACAAGATCGAGTATCACAACGACATGTCGACCGGCTACAAGTACCGCGAGGTTACCGTCGGCATGCGCGGCGACATCCCCGATGACGAGGCGCAGGCCATTCTCGACGAGGCCGGCTGTGGCCTGGTGTGGGCCTGTAACGGTCACCTGACGCATCTGTCCAAGCCGACGACGCTCGAGCTCGATCGCGTCGAGGACGGTCGCGCATTCAACATCAACCCCGCGGGCCTCAACAAAGGCGTCGCCATTGCGCGCTTCTGCGAGCACCTGGGGATCGAGCGCGAGGAGACGCTCGCGCTCGGCGATTCCGAGTCCGACTTCTACATGGCCGATCACGTGGGCACGTTCTGTCTGGTCGAGAATGGCCTGACGAGCGCCGGCGCGCCCGAGTTCCTGACTGCTTGCGAGAACGCTTTCGTTACGCGCGGCAAAATTGTCGACGGTTGGGCGGCGACGGCAGAGCTGCTGGTCGCGGCGCGTTCGTAGCGCGGCGTCGCCGCACTTGGATATGTCTTTTCGAGAGAGACTGGTGAGGTAATGTCCGATATCGAGAATCCGGCAGGCGACACGCGCCCGATTGGCGTGTTCGATTCTGGTTTGGGCGGTCTGACGGTTGCGCGCGCCATCGCGACGGCGCTGCCGCATGAGTCCGTCTACTACTTCGGCGACACCAAACGCTGCCCCTACGGCACGCGCACCGAGGATGAGGTGCGCTCGTTTGCGTTGCAGGCGGGCCGTTGGCTGTCGAAGCACGACGTCAAGATTATGGTCATCGCCTGCAACACGGCGACAGCTGCGGCCTTGCGTCTGGCCCAGCAGGTGCTCGACGTTCCCGTGATCGGTGTGATCGCCCCGGGCGCACGCGCCGCCATTAACAGCACGCGCACGCGTCGCGTGGGCGTGCTCGCCACCAACCTCACCATTCGCTCGGGCGCCTACACGCGCGCCATCCAGGATTTGGATGCTGGTGTCGATGTGTATGGCTGCCCGGCTTCGAGCTTTGTCGAGGTTGTCGAACACGAGCTCGCCTCGGGTGCGCATCTGCAAGAGCAGTGGCTTGAGAACGAGGACATCTTCGATACGCCTGCCGTGCGTGCGCTGGTGGGTGCCACGGTTGAGCCACTGCGCGACCACGGTATCGATACCGTGGTGCTCGGCTGTACGCATTTTCCGCTGTTGGTGGGACCTATCCGCCATGCGCTGGGGCCTGGGGTGCGCGTCGTGAGTTCCGCCGAGGAGACCACGCGCGAGCTGACCGATATCCTCACGCGCCGCGAGCAGCTGGCGGGCGTCGCCGCCGAGCCGCAGCATCGTTTTGCCACGACGGCCGATAACATTGCCGAGTTTGCGGTGGCGGGCAGCTTTATCTTTGGTCAGCCGCTCAAGAGCATCGAACATATCGATATCGACGAACTGAAATAGATATAAGGCCGCCGCCAAAGTCTTCGCCACACCTTTTGCCGAAAGGATATTTCCATGGAGTACATGCAGGTCAACCGCGCCAACAGCCGCGCCGCCGATGAGCTGCGCCCCGTTAAGCTCACCCGCGGCGTTATGAAGCACGCCCACGGTTCGTGCCTGGCCGAGTTTGGCGATACGCGCGTGCTGTGCGCTGCCACCATCGAGGAGGGCGTGCCGGGCTGGCGCAAGGGCGCCAAGGCCGGTTGGGTAACGGCGGAGTACGCCATGCTGCCGGCGTCGACCGGCAAGCGCTGCAAGCGCGAGCACGCCAACCGCAAGGGCCGCTCCATGGAGATTGAGCGCCTCATTGGCCGCAGCCTGCGTACCGTCGTCAACATGAAGGCGCTCGGCGAGTACACCGTCACCGTCGACTGCGACGTGATCCAGGCCGATGGCGGTACGCGTACGGCGAGCATTACCGGCGCCTGGGTGGCGCTGCACGACGCCCTCGCCATGTGGGTCGAGGCGGGCAAAATCGAGCGCATCCCGCTTACCGGCCAGGTGGCCGCCATCTCCATGGGCGTTGTCGACGGCAATACGCTGCTTGACCTCGATTATTCCGAGGACAGCCATGCCGAAGTCGACATGAACCTCGTCGCCACCGACACCGGTGAGATGATCGAGCTCCAGGGCACCGGCGAGCAGGCGCCCTTTGACCGTAAGCGCCTCAACGCCCTGCTCGACCTGGGCGACAAAGGCATCGCCGAGCTCATCGAGCTCCAGCGCCAGGCCCTCGCCTAACCTGCAAAAAGGGACAGGTTTATTTTGGCAGGTTTTATCTGGGAAAACATCGAAGTATAAGACTGCCGTTGATTGAGAGGGGAGAGGCGGAGGCCCTCGTCGCCCTCGGCGCGGCATTGCTATAGAGACAAGGAGACCACTCATGGCACTTGAGAAGATCGACATCGACACCCTCGACCCGGCGGCGACCATTGTCGTGGCAACGGGCAACGCCCATAAGCTCACCGAGATCGAGGCCATTTTAGGCAAGGTCATGCCCGAGGTTCGCTTTGTGGCGCTCGGCCAGCTGGGCGATTTTGAGGACCCCGAGGAAAACGGCACGACGTTTTTGGAGAACGCCATCATCAAGGCGCAGGCTGCCGTCGAAGAGACGGGGCTCATGGCCATCGCCGACGATTCTGGCTTGGTCGTCGACGCGCTTGACGGCGAGCCGGGCGTGTATAGCGCGCGCTATGCGGGCGTGCACGGAGACGATGCCGCCAACAACGCCAAGCTTCTCGTTAACCTGGAAGGCGTGGCGGACGAGGACCGCACCGCGCGCTTTATGAGCGTCGTTGCGCTTATCGACACGGATGGTCTGGTCACCTATGGCGAGGGCGCCTGCGAGGGCGTTATCGCGCACGAGGGTCGCGGCGATCACGGCTTTGGCTACGACCCGCTGTTCCTGCCGGTCGATACGCCGGGCAAGACTATGGCCGAGCTCACGGAGGACGAGAAGAACGCCATCAGCCATCGATTCCATGCGCTCGAGCATCTGTCCGCCAAGCTGACGGGCGAGGAGTAGGCCGTGCGTGCGGTGGTGCAGCGCGTACTCAACGCCGGCGTGACGGTCGACGGCGAGTGCGTGGGAAAGATTGGCCGCGGTTACCTGGTACTGCTGGGCGTGGGCCATGGCGATACACGCGCCGAGGCCGATAAGCTGTGGGGCAAGCTCCGGGGCTTGCGCATTAACGAGGACGAGAACGGCAAGACCAATCTGGCGCTTGCCGACGTCGACGGTGAGGTGCTCGTGGTGTCGCAGTTCACGCTGTTTGCCGATTGCCGTCATGGTCGCCGTCCGTCCTTTACGGATGCCGGCGCCCCCGATGTCGCCAACGAGCTCTACGAGTACTTCCTGACGCTTGTGCGCGAGGACGTCGAGCACGTAGCGCATGGCATCTTCGGCGCCGACATGAAGGTCGACCTCGTCAACGACGGTCCATTCACCATCGTCCTCGATACCGACAATCTGTAAGTAGCCAAATTAGCTACTTGCGCGTGTTTGTAACAGGGTGCTATAGTATTAGAGTTTTGTCTATCTTAGGGGTATTATCCCCTTTTTGAATTGCACCTTCTGGAGGCCCTGTTCATGGAAGAGATGGAAGTCAATCACGTCGACGACATCCACGAGAAGCTGACCGATATGGTGGGCGATCGCGTCAAGGTTAAGGCCAACATGGGCCGCACCCGCGTCGTCGAGCGCATGGGCACCATCAAGAGCGTCCACCCCGCCGTCTTTATCGTCGAGGTTGACGAGCGTCGCGGCCGCAAGTCGCGTCAGTCCTACCAGTATATCGATGTCCTCACCGGTCAGGTCGAGCTGTTCGACCCCGAGAGCGGCGAGCATATCTTTACCCCGCTCGGCAATCAGCTCGAGGAGCATTAACGGTGACCGATCGGTCCCTGACTCTTTCCGCGCCGGCAAAGATTAACCTCTACCTGGGGGTTCATACCGAGCGCGATGACCGCGGCTACCACAGGGTCGATTCCCTGATGGCGGCCGTCGGTCTTTCCGATACCGTGACGGTCACGCCGGCGCAGGCGCTGACCGTCCAGACGGTTCCGGCATCAGATTTTCCCATGCAAAAGAATACGGCGTATCGGGCTGCGGTTGCTATGGCCGAGCATTATGGTCGCGAGGCAAACATCTGCGTGACGATTGAGAAGCGCATTCCATTGTGCGCCGGCTTGGGCGGCCCCTCGACGGATGCGGCCGCGGTCATTGTCGCCTTGGCGGAGCTCTGGGGCATTGATCGCACCGACCCAGCGCTCGACGACATTGCGCGAGGCATCGGTGCCGACGTCCCGTTCTTTTTGCACGCGAGTCCTGCGTTCTACGTAGGTGGGGGAGACGTGCTGGCAACTGAGTACCCCGCGCTGCCCGCGACGCCCGTCGTGCTGGTCAAGCCGCGCGAGGCAAGTGTTTCGACAATTGAAGCCTATCGACGTTTTGACGAGGCCTCGGTGCCTGCGGACAAGCCCGGCGCGATAGCTTCTGCCTTGCGTGCTGGTGATGCCGAGACGGCATATACACTCATCCATAACAACCTTGGTGTCATTTCCGCACAGATGGAGTCGCAGATTCAAACGGTCCTCGACTGGCTGCGTAAACAGGACGGAACCGTTGCTGTAGATGTGTGCGGATCGGGTGCCTGCTCGTTTGCCATTTGCGACACCGCTGCCACGGCCGAAAGGCTTGCCGATGCTGCCCAGCAAAATGGCTGGTGGGTCTGCGCGACTGAGCTTATTCCCAACACGGTTCAAATCGACGCGCCAAAGAAATAAAAATTTCTCTAGCACGCGGCGAAAATCTTTGTTACTATAGTCGAGCTAACGGGTTGTGGCTCAGTTTGGTAGAGCACTGCGTTCGGGACGCAGGGGTCGCTGGTTCAAATCCAGTCAACCCGACCAGAGCATGAGGAGGGACCGCTTCTTGCGGTCCCTTTTTTTAGCTAGTGTTGTGATACCGCGATACCCGCGGTATACTCATTCGAGCTTGTCTCGCTGTATTGTGGAGGTCTACATGTTTGGACTGAGGGCTCCTGAGCTCATCATTATTCTCGTCGTTGTCCTGATTATCTTCGGGCCCAAGAACCTGCCGAAGCTCGGCAAGTCCCTCGGCTCTACCGTCAAGAATATCCGTGAGGGTATGGAGGGCGACGATAAGGCCGAGACCAAGCAGGCCGAGGAGGTCGTGGTCGAGCAGTCCGAGGAGGACAAGGAGATCGCTGAGCTCGAGGCCAAGCTCGCTGCTGCCAAGAAGAAGCAGGCAGAGGACAGCGACGCGGACGCAGAGTAGTCCCATCCCTTTGGGGTGAGCACCTGACCGGCTTGCCCGCAGGCTAGCCGGTCTTTTTCGTTTTGTTGACAGTTGATTGTTTGATCAGAGTTGGGGAGATATCCGTATGGACGCAAGCCAGATCGTACTGACCGCTGAGGGCCGCCAGAAGCTCGTCGAGGAGCTCGCTTGGCGTGAGGGCGATTACGCCAAGGAGATCGTCGAGGACATCAAGGAAGCCCGCGCGTTCGGCGACCTTTCGGAGAACTCCGAGTACGACGCCGCTAAGGACAAGCAGGCCCAGAACGCCGCTCGTATTGCCGAGATCCAGGCCATCCTCGCCAACGCTCAGGTTGCTGCCACCACGGGCGACCTGACCGTCTCCATCGGTTCCACCGTTTCGCTGATTGATCCCAACGGCGAGGTCATGGAAGTCACGCTTGTCGGTACCACCGAGACCAACTCGCTCGAGCACAAGATTTCCAACGAGTCTCCGGTCGGTCACGCCATCATTGGTCACGGCGAGGGCGACTCCGTCGAGGTCGTTACGCCTTCCGGCAAGACTCGCGTCTACACCATCGCCAAGATCGCACGCTAGACCACGGTCCCGCGTAAAGGTATGTTTTCGCTCCCTGGGACCGAATCCTGGGGAGCGTTTTAGTTTGAGGAGCTAACTTATGGCAGAGAACCAGAACGTCGCCGATCAGGCATCGACGCTCAACGACGAGCGCGCCACCCGCCTGGCCAAGCGCGCCGCCCTGTTCGAGGCGGGCCAGAACCCCTATCCCGAGCACTCTGAGCTTGAGGACTACGTCGCCGATATCGAGGCTAAGTACGCCGAGCTTGCCGATGGCGAGGACACCGAGGACGTCGTGAAGATCGCCGGCCGTGTGGTCGCCAAGCGCGGTCAGGGCAAGATTATGTTCATCGTCGTGCGCGATGCGACTGCCGAGATTCAGCTGTTCTGCCGCATCAACGACATGGACGAGGCTGCCTGGAATACGCTCAAGGCCCTCGACCTGGGCGACATCCTGGGCGTGACCGGCGTGGTCGTGCGTACCCAGCGCGGCCAGCTTTCCGTTGCCCCTAAGAGCGCGACCCTGCTTTCCAAGGCCGTTCGTCCGCTGCCCGAGAAGTTCCACGGTCTTTCCGATAAGGAGACCCGCTATCGCCAGCGCTATGTCGACCTGATCGCCAACGACGACGTTCGCGAGACCTTCCGTAAGCGTTCGCAGATTCTCTCCACCTTCCGTCGCTTTATGGAGTCCGACGGCTACATGGAGGTCGAGACCCCCATCCTGCAGACCATCCAGGGTGGTGCCACGGCCAAGCCGTTCATTACCCACTTCAACGCGCTCGATCAGGAGTGCTACCTGCGTATTGCCACCGAGCTGCACCTCAAACGCTGCATCGTCGGTGGTTTTGAGCGCGTGTTCGAGATCGGCCGCATCTTCCGTAACGAGGGCATGGACCTTACCCACAACCCCGAGTTCACCACGATGGAGGCCTACCGTGCCTTCTCCGACCTCGAGGGCATGAAGGCGCTCGCCCAGGGCGTCATTAAGGCGGCTAACAAGGCCATCGGCAACCCCGAGGTCATCGAGTACCAGGGCCAGACCATCGACCTTTCTGGTGAGTGGGCCAGCCGTCCCATGACCGACATCGTCTCCGACGTGCTCGGCAAGCAGGTCACCATCGACACGCCGGTCGAGGAGCTTGCTGCCGCCGCGCGCGAGAAGGGCCTGGAGATCAAGCCCGAGTGGACTGCTGGCAAGATCATCGCCGAGATTTACGATGAGCTGGGCGAGGACACCATCGTCAACCCGACCTTCGTGTGCGATTACCCCATCGAGGTCAGCCCGCTTGCCAAGCGCTTTGAGGACGACCCGCGCCTGACCCACCGCTTTGAGCTGGTCATCGCCGGCCACGAGTACGCCAACGCATTCTCCGAGCTCAACGACCCGGTTGACCAGGCTGAGCGCTTTGCTGCCCAGATGGCCGAGAAGGCCGGCGGCGACGATGAGGCCATGGAGTATGACGAGGACTACGTGCGCGCCCTCGAGTACGGTATGCCTCCCGCGGGCGGCATTGGCATTGGTATCGACCGCGTGGTCATGCTGCTTACCAACCAGGCTTCTATCCGCGACGTGCTGCTGTTCCCGCACATGAAGCCCGAGAAGGGTTTCCAGTCCGGTGCCGCTGCCGCCAAGGCTGCCGAGGCCGGCAACGCCGCGAGCCCGTTCGTTAAGTCGCTTAAGCCCACGCTCGATTACTCCAAGATCGCCGTTGAGCCGCTGTTTGAGGAGTTCGTCGACTTTGATACCTTCTCCAAGAGCGACTTCCGCGCTGTGAAGGTCAAGGCATGCGAGGCCGTCAAGAAGTCCAAGAAGCTGCTGAACTTTACGCTCGACGACGGTACCGGTACCGACCGCACCATCCTCTCCGGTATTCACGCTTATTACGAGCCCGAGGACCTGGTCGGCAAGACCTTGCTCGCCATCACCAACCTGCCTCCGCGCAAGATGATGGGCATCCCCAGCTGCGGCATGCTCATCAGTGCCATCCACGAGGAGGATGGTGAGGAGCGCCTCAACCTGATCCAGCTCGACGCCTCCATCCCCGCCGGCGCAAAGATGTACTAGGGGGTTACGCGGTTCTACGAACCGCGTAACCAGTTGACGCTGCGCGCCGCCCAGGGCGACAATTTGTCATTCAAAAGGCAAGGCATGACCAGAAGGTCTATGCCTTGCCTTTTTCATGCCAACTTGTTCGCCCTGGACGTCGCTCGCTGTCCGTCCTCTACCTGCGGCGTTGACTTGATTGATACTTAGAACATCGATGTAGTCATTAGGGACGCTCTTAAACGACTATCCAACGGCTATTGCGCGCATGGCTCGCATGACAGCCGTCTCTTTTATGTTTCCTTTAGCCGTCGCTGTCTAGGATGGGGGTTAGTCGATAGGAAGGGAGCACCGGGATGGACGACGCGAGCGAGCGCGCAATCGAAGAGGACATGCTCGATCAGTTCAACTACTTTGATGATGAGGACGAGGAGCTGATCGACCGTCGCGAGCCAGCGCCGCTTGATTCCTTTGATCTGGTCGATGAAGAGCCCGACGAGGACGAGGGCGAATCGGCGGAGCCCTCACAGCCTTCGCGCCTTAACTCGCTGCTTTCGAGGGCCCCCATGCACCACGGCGTTCGTGCCGGCGCGCTCCATATGAAAACTGACTGGCACCAGATCGTGACGGCAGGCGATGAGCTTGCCGTCGATGCGCCGCTCACCGATAAATCATCCATCATCTGCCGCACCGGCATGCTTATGCTGGCAAGCGGAACGGGTGCCTGGCGCGTGCGCGATACCATGAATCGTGTTGCCGCCGTACTCGGTGTCACCATCCACGTTGACTTAAGTCTTCTGTCGTTTGAGTGCACCTGCATCGAAGATGGTCACTGCTTTAATGAGGTCGTCAGCTTGCCCACAACGGGCGTCAATACCCATCGCATTTGGATGATGGAGAGTTTCCTCAAGGAAATCGAGACCTATGGTCGTCGCTTCACGGTGCACGAGTATCACGAGATGCTCAAGACCGTTGAGAGTTCAAAACCTGATTACGCGCCTTGGCAACAGGGCCTTGCGGCGGCCTGCGCCTGTGGCGCCTTCGTTTTTTTGCTCGGCGGCGGCCCTATCGAGATGGCCTGCGCGTTCGTGGGCGCGGGTGTCGGCAACTTTGCCCGCTCCCATATTCTCAAGCAAGGCCTTGGTCAGTTCAGCGCGCTGACGACCGGCGTTGCGCTCGCTTGCGTTTCGTATCTGCTGGCATTGCTCGGCCTTGGCCAGGTCATACCGGGGGCAATGTCGCACCAAGAAGGCTATATCGGCGCCATGCTCTTTGTGATTCCCGGCTTTCCACTCATTACGGCAGGCCTCGACATCGCTAAGCTCGACATGCGAAGCGGTATCGAGCGCCTTTCATATGCCGTATCGATTATTGTGATGGCGACCCTCGTAGGTTGGATGGTTGCCGAGTGTGTTGGCCTGGCGCCGGACGACTTTGCCCCACTGGGCCTTTCGCCGCTTGCCCTTACGCTCCTGCGCGTGGTGATGAGCTTCGTTGGCGTATTCGGCTTCTCGGTGATGTTCAACAGCCCGGTAAAGATGGCCGCGGCAGCTGGGTTGATCGGCGCCGTGTCCAATACCCTGCGTCTGACCCTTGTCGATGCGCCGACGATGATTCCCTTCCTGGGCCTCAGCACGGGAATGCCTCCCGAGGCAGCAGCGTTTATCGGCGCGCTGGTATCGGGGCTGCTCGCAAGCTTGGCTGAAGTCAAGCTCACCTACCCGCGCATCGCCCTCACGGTGCCTTCGATTGTCATTATGGTGCCGGGCTTGTATCTGTATCGCTCGATGTATTACATGTGCACCTTCGACACGGTCAATATGCTCGGCTGGTTTGTGCGCGCAGTGCTCATCGTAGCGTTTCTGCCCGTTGGACTGGGTGTGGCGCGTACGCTCACCGACCCTCGCTGGCGCCACACCAGCTAATTGGTACAAGGGGGACAGGTTACTTTGCACCAAATGAGTTGCGGTGAAATAGGGACTGAATTGCTGCTTAAAGGGTCAAAACAGTCCGTATTCCACCGCAACTTATGGGGTCGGGGGATTATCGGTGCCCTGCATCTTCATAAACTCAACGCTTACGAAGCGCATGCGTTTCGTGCTAGGCTGGTTCCACCACATAAGTAGTCGCAGACGCGCGTACCACGGGCGGGCGAGATGAAGTTCCAACAGCTCCATCTTGCCCGCCCGTTTTTGTTGCGTGGCGCCGCGGTACAACACAGAGAGGAATCTGCCCTTTATGCCTATCAACAAACGAGAGAGCCTGCTGTTCACCTTTATCATGTGTTTTTGCATGGTGCTCTGGATGAGCATCTACAACGTTGCCCTGCAGCACGGGGCCATCAACGGCGAGGTCGTTGCCACTGCGTGGCTCGGCTTCCCCGTTGCCTACATTTTTGCCATGTGCTGCGACTGGTTCGTCGCCAGCCCGCTCGCCAAGGGTTTCGCCTTTAAGTACTTGGTCACGCCGGGCAAGAGCTCGCCACTTGCCATGACGCTCGCCGTCAGCTCCTGCATGGTCGTTCCCATGGTCATCATCATGTCGCTGTACGGTGCCTGTGAGGGTCTGACGCACATGCCCGGCGGCATCCTTGCGAACCTGTATTCCGTGCCCGCGATCTGGATGATCAACATCCCGCATAATTTTGTGATGGCGCTGCCGTGGAACCTTTTGGTAGCCGGTCCGATTTCCCGCTTCGTCTTCCGTCGCGCCTTCCCTGTGGGGACGGTTTTCGAGGAGGAGCATGCCGAGCTCTTGGAGCAGGCTATGGCTCCTGAGTGCGAGTAGCTCGCTTAGGGATCTGCTGAGCGCGGGCGACTTGCTTGGTTGGAGCCCTAAGCGTGGATAGCTCTCTCGGCGACATCGCGGGCGTGAGCGGTGCGCATGACCGGAGGGCCCGTGCTGCTCCGTTGCCCGACGTGCTAGCGCGCAGAACAATCTGTTGGTGCATTCGGCGGCTGCTGAAGCGTTTCGGCAGCCGCTTTTTATACGGAGTTTAAATACAACAGTCTGTTGTATTACGTAGAGTGGTATATCTCTAGCGGGAAAAATGCGAGAGACGGAGCATTATGGCGTTGCTAGTAGGACTGGACGTAGGGTCGACGACGACCAAAGTTTACGCGATGCACGAGGATATGACCGAGGCGTGGTGGGGATATCGCCGCCACGGGGCGTGTCAGACAGCGAGCGTGCGCGCCATGCTCGGCGAGCTCGCCGAGCGCTTTCCCCATGAGTCACTGCGCGTTGCGGTGACCGGCTCGGGTGCGCGCGATATCGCGACCGCGCTGGGCGCCTCGTACGTTCAGGAGGTGGTCGCCAACGCGCTCGCGATCAGCAGGTTCTATCCGCAGACGCGCTGCGCCATCGAGCTGGGCGGCCAAGACGCCAAGATGATCTTCTTCCGCACCAACGATAAGGGAGACATCGAGGTTGCCGACATGCGCATGAACGGCTCGTGCGCAGGCGGTACCGGTGCATTTATCGACGAGATGGCAAAGCTCATGGGGGTCGGCACCGAATCGGGCGAGTTCGAGCAGCTCGCAAGCCGGGGAACGACCGTCCACGAGGTCTCGGGCCGCTGCGGCGTGTACGCAAAGACCGATATCCAGCCGCTGCTCAACGAGGGCATTCCTACCACCGACCTGGCGCTTTCGGCGCTTCACGCGGTCGCCCGCCAAACGATCGGCGGTCTGGCCCAGGGTATCGACATCGAGCCGCCGGTAATCTTCGAGGGCGGTACGCTCGCCTACAACCCCACACTGGTCCGCGTGTTCCGGGAGCAACTGAATCTATCGGACGATCAGGTTATCGTCCCGCGCGATCCGCAGATCATGGTCGCGCGCGGTGCCGCCCTGTCGCTGACCGACATGTTCGCATCGTCCCAACCGATCGACCTTCCCGACGCTTTTGTCCGGCTGGATAAGCTCGAGACGGTCGCGCCCGCAAGCGGGGAGGGACGTCTTGCCCAGCCCTTTTTTGCCACACCTGCCGAGCAGGCGGATTTTACGGCACGCCATGGCAAAGAGACGCCGGCAAAGGGTCCGGATGCGTATGCGCCCGGAGAGACGGTGCGTGTGGCGCTCGGTATCGATTCGGGGAGCACGACGACCAAGTTCGCCCTGGTCGATGAGGCGGGTGAGCTTGTCGATTCGTTCTACGCGTCTAATAACGGCAGACCGCTCGACGTCGCCCAACAGGGTCTTGTCAGCTTGAAGAACCGCTGGGAGACAGCGGGAGTCACGCTTGCGATCGATGCCGTGGGCACCACGGGATACGGCGAGGAGCTTTTCGCGCGCGCGTTCCACGCCGACTACCATACGGTCGAGACGGTCGCGCACGCCCGCGCCGCGTGCGCATGCGTTCCCGATGCGACCTTCGTGCTCGACATCGGCGGACAGGATATGAAGGCCATCTGGCTCAACCACGGCGTGCTGACCGATATCGTCGTCAACGAGGCGTGCTCTGCGGGCTGCGGCTCGTTCCTCGAGGGTTTTGCCAAAAACCTCGGAATAGCCGTTGAGGATATCGCGACCGAGGCATTTTCGTCCAAAGCCCCCGCCGTTCTCGGCAGCCGCTGCACGGTGTTCATGAACAGCAGCGTCGTTTCCGAGCAGCGGCGCGGTAAGGGTCCGGGCGACATCATGGCCGGTCTCTGCCGTTCGATTATCGAGAACGTGTTCACCAAGGTCATTCGCGTTTCAAATCTCAACCGTCTGGGCGACAAAGTCGTCGTCCAGGGCGGCACGTTCCGAAACGACGCGGTGCTGCGCGCATTCGAGCAGTATCTGGGCAAACCCGTCACGCGTGCGCCCCACCCGGGGCTGATGGGCGCTATCGGTATCGCCCTGCTCGCGCGCGAGGAATGCCGCAAGGGCGACGCCGGCACGTCGTTTATCGGGCTCGATGCCGTGGAGCGCTTCGAGCATCGCGAGTTCGGCGGCGTTACCTGCCGTAGGTGCAACAACCGCTGCCAGCGCGCGGTCGTGGCATTTGGCGACGGCTCGCTTTACGTCACGGGCAATCGCTGCCCGCGCGGCGGCGCCATCTCATGGGATGAGCTCGTGCGCGAGGTTCCCGCGGCGGAGGAGCTGCGTCCGCAGGGTGCTTGCGAGGCACAGGCACCCGGCACGGGGCGCGACCGGACCGCGGCTGCCCCCAATCTCTTTGTCGACCGCGAGAAGCTGCTGTTCGAGTCGTACCCCACGGTTCCCGTCAGCGGGGGGCGCGATGTCACGATCGGCATTCCCCGTGTGCTCGAGTTCTGGGACACCATGCCGTTCTGGTCGACGTTCTTCAGCACGCTCGGCTTTAAGGTGCGCGTCTCGGGACGCAGCACCAAGGCGATGTACGAGCGCGGTCTGGCGCACGTCACATCCGACACCGTGTGCTTCCCGGCCAAGCTCGTCCACGGGCACATCCGCAATCTCGTCGACGCCGGCGTCGACCGCATCTTCATGCCCATCATCACGACGGTGCCCACCGAAAACACCGCCTCTACCAGCGAGTGGATGTGCGCCGTCGTAAAGGGATACCCCTACGTGATGCGCAATTCCGATAACCCGGAGGAGCGTTTCGGCGTTCCGTTCGATACGCCGCTGTTCCACTGGTACGACGAGGGCGACCGAAACCGCCAGCTCAAGGCGTGGTGCAAGGAGACCTTCGATATCGATGCCGACCTGGTTGCCAAGGCGACCGAGCAGGCGGACCGCGCGCAGGAGACGTTTGAGAACCAGCTGCAGCTGCGCGGCAGGCAGGTGCTCGAGAACGTGCACGAGGACGGCGGCTACGCGGTGGTGATCGCTTCGCGCCCGTACCACAACGACCCGCTGGTCAACCACGGGCTGCCCAAGCTCTTCTCTGAGCGCGGCATCCCCGTGCTGACGCCCGATGCGGTGCCGGGGGTCTGCAACGTCGATCTTTCCAACAGCCGCATCGACATCGTGAACAACTACCATGCGCGCATGCTGTCGTGCGCGGTCATCGTCGCATCGACGCCCGAGCTCGAGCTCGTGCAGATGGGCAGCTTCGGCTGCGGCCACGATGCGTATCTCACCGACGAGATCGCGCGCATGATGGGTGAGATGGGCTCCAAGGTTCCGATGATGATCAAGCTCGATGAGAGCGACGTCGCCGGTCCCATGGGCATTCGCGTGCGTTCGTTTATCGAGTCGGTCAACCGTCGTCGCGCGGAGGAGCGTGCCGAGGGCGCCCGGGTGCACGCGGTCCATCCGCTCGACGACCCGTATAAGGTCAAGTACACCAAGCGCGACCGGCACGACAAGATCGCGCTGGTCCCCAACACCTCCCATGCGTTCTGCAGGCTCATGACCGCGGCGATGCGCAATCAGGGCGTGCGCGCCGAGGCCCTTGATATCGGGCGCGAGGATGCCATCCGCCTGGGCAAACGCTATGTGCACAACGACATCTGCTTCCCCGCGCAAATCGTGATCGGCGAGGCGCTCGCGGCACTCGAGAGCGGTAAGTACGACCCGCACGACGTCGCCGTGGTGACTGGCAAGTATATCGGCGACTGCCGCCTGACGCACTACATGCCCCTGCTGCGCCGCGCGCTCGACGACGCGGGATACGACTATGTCCCGGTGCTCACCAACGACGACGTCGATGCCCACAATGCGCATCCGGGCTTCAAGCTCGGCCTTGGCCCGAGCATCCAGATCGCCTACGGTCTTCCCATGATCGATGCCCTCGAGGCTATGCTTAGGCGCATCCGTCCCTACGAGCTCGAGAAGGGCGCGGCGGACGCTGCGTTCGACCGCGCGCTCGATGAGGTTATCGAGGGCATGGAGCGCTCCGGGCTGAGAGGCCAGGCGACGGGCTTCAAACGCGCGCTTGCGATCATGGACGCCGTTCCGTACGACCGCTCGAACCCGCATCCGACCGTTCTCATCGTGGGCGAGTACCTGCTCAATTTCCATCTCGGCGCCAACCACGAGATCGAGCGCTACCTCGAGGACAACGGGCTCGAGGTCATCGAGGCGCGCATGACCGACGTGATCCGCAAGACCTATTTCTACAAGCATGCGCAGTCGCGCGAGTTCCACGTCGACCTGTCGCTGCCCGAAAAGGCCTGGTACGCCACGGCGGACAACCTGTTCGAGCTCGCGCACGACCGTTGCGACCGCCTGGGCGCGGCGAGCCCGCTCTACGAGCCGCCGACGCGCATGCCCGAGCTCGTGCGCGCGAGCGATAAGATCCTGCACCATACGTTCGATGCGGGCGAGGGCGTGCTGATTCCGGCGGAGATTCTCGAGCACGCCAAGCGCGGCTGCCGCAACTTCGTGATCCTGCAGCCGTTCGGGTGTCTGCCCAACCATGTCGTGGGGCGCGGGCTCATCCATGCGCTCAAGGAGCAGTATCCCACGGCGCAGTTCCTGCCGCTCGACTACGATCCCGACGTGAGCTTCGCCAACGTGGAGAACCGTCTTCAGATGCTCATCATGAACGCCAAGGCGCAGAGGTGCGGTGAGGCGCATGGCGAGACCGCGTAAGGACGCCGATGCGCCCGATGCGCGCACCCGTATCATCGAGGCGTTTTGGGAGCTCATCGAGAACAACAGCATCTTCGAGCTGTCGGTTGGCGAGGTGACCCGCGCCGCCCAGTGCAATCGCGGAACGTTTTACTACTATTTTCACGATTTCGATGAACTCGTCGCCATCGCCATAGCCCAGCTGCTGCAGGATAACGAGCTCATCACCGATGCCCTCTGGCATTTTTCGAGCGAGGGCGACCTTTCGGCGTTCGACCGGCGCGACGTCCGCTGCCTGCTGCGGCGCATCGTCATCACCATGAGGGCGGGTGTCGCCGAGCAGGTCGTGCAGGGCATCCATACGATCATCATCGACCGCGTGAGAGAGATCGTCCACCCCGACGGAGAAGAGCTCAAGGCAGATTCGAGCTTTGCGGTGGGCTTTCTGGTCTCGGGCATCATGGGCTTTGTGATGGCGGTCGGCTTTGCCCGGGAGGGCGGCGAGGAGATAGACCTCGAGCAGCCGGGGGACAGCGCGTGCGCGTACCTGAGGGCGGTCGCCATGCAGACGGTGGAAACGGTCGCGCAAGTCGAGGGCGTCGATACATCCGAGCTGCTCGAACGCGTCTCCAAGGAGGCCGATGCCTATCGCGCATCGCGTGCGACGAGTCCCGACGTGGTGAAAGACGCCTAGGGTTTCTCTTGCGGGGCGCCTGTCGCGCATCGCGCGGTGAGTCCCGCGATGCGGTCATAACCTGCATTCATGTGAGCCGGGTTTATAGATATTCCTCCAGCTGTTAACATAGACAACCTGTGGGTAAAGAGACAAAAGCGCCGCCGACGGGCGGGCGTTTTGATTTCGATGAACTCATGTAAGGAAACGAGCATGTTAGATAGATTTACCGATCGAGCGCGCAAGGTCATGTCGATGGCCAAACAGGAGGCGCTCGATCTGCACTCAAATAAGGTGGGCACCGAGCACCTGCTGCTCGCACTCGCCAAGGAGGACGAGGGCATCGCTGCCGAGGCGCTGCGCTCGCTTGATATCTCCTACGACGACATCATGGACACCCTCAAGGAGGTCCAGACCACGGTTCCCGAGCCCAGCGAGGAGACCGAGGCTGCCAAGCTTGCCTTTACGCCGCTCGTCATTAGCGTGATGGAGCGCTCCTTCCGCGTGGCACGTGAGAACAACCAGACCTACGTGTCGACCGAGCACTTGCTGATTGGCATCGTCGAAGAGGGTAACGGCATGGCCATGGACATCCTCATGCGCCTGGGTGTGTCGTCCGCCTCCATCAAAAAGGCTATCGAGAAACTTACCGCCAAGGACCAGGACAAGAAGCGTCCGCTCGCTGGTGCCGGTGCTGGTCGTCCCGGTGCGGGTCTGCCGTTCTTTAGCGGCTCGGATGCCTCTCAGCAAAAGGGGAGCGGCACCGACACGCTCAAGCAGTTCGCCACCAACCTCACGCAAAAGGCGCGCGACGGCGAGCTCGATCCCGTGATTGGCCGCGAAAAGGAAGTCCAGCGCATGATGGAGATCCTTTCGCGCCGCACCAAGAACAACCCGCTTATCCTGGGCGATCCCGGCGTGGGCAAGACGGCCATCGTCGAGGGCCTGGCGCAGCAGATCGCTGCCGGCAACGTGCCCGAGAACCTCATGAACCAGAACATCTGGACGCTCGACCTGCCGGGCCTCGTTGCGGGCGCCAAGTATCGCGGTGAGTTTGAGGAGCGCCTCAAGAACGTGATCCAGGAGGCCACCGAGGCCGACGACGTCATCCTGTTTATCGACGAGATGCACACTATCATCGGTGCCGGTTCTGCCGAGGGCTCCATCGACGCGAGCTCCATGCTCAAGCCCGTGCTTGCGCGCGGTGCCTTCCAGATTATCGGCGCCACCACGGCCGAGGAATTCCGTAAGTACCTCACCAAGGATCCGGCCTTTGAGCGTCGCTTCCAGACCATCGATGTCGAGGAGCCGAGCGTCGAGGACACGGTCAAGATCCTGACCGCGCTCAAGCCGCGCTACGAGGAGCACCACCATGTGCGCTATACGCAGGGTGCTATCGAGGCCGCCGCGAACCTTTCCAACCGCTACATTCAGGACCGCTTCCTGCCTGATAAGGCCATCGACCTCATTGACGAGGCCGGCGCCCGCGCCCGCATCGCCGCCAACCGCGCGCCCGAGCCGGTGCGCGAGGCCGAGCATCGCGTGGAGGAGCTTAAGGCCGCCGCGCAGGAGGCCACCGAGAGCGACGACATGAACAAGGCCGCTGAGATCACCGAGCAGCAAAAGGCTGCCGAGATTGAGCTCGCCGAGGCCAAGGCTGCCTGGACGGCCGAGCTCGACGCCAGCCCGCTCACCATCGATGTCTCCCAGATTGCCGACATCGTGTCCGTGACCTCGGGCGTGCCGGTGTCCTCGCTCACCGAGAGCGAGAGCCGCCGCCTGCTGCAGGCCGAAAGCGTGCTCAAGACGCGCATTATCGGCCAGGACGAGGCCGTCGAGGCCGTTGCCAAGGCCGTGCGCCGCAGCCGCTCGCCGCTCAAGGACCCGCGTCGCCCCGGCGGCAGCTTTATCTTCCTGGGCCCCACCGGCACGGGCAAGACCGAGCTCGCCAAGACGCTCGCCGAGTATCTCTTTGGCAGCAAGGACGCGCTCATCAGCTTCGATATGTCGGAGTTTGGTAGTGAGTTCGAGGTCTCCAAGCTCATTGGTAGCCCTCCGGGCTATGTGGGCCACGACGAGGGCGGCCAGCTCACCAAGGCCGTTCGCCGTCATCCGTACTCGGTCGTGCTGTTCGACGAGATCGAGAAGGCGCACCCCGACATCTTCAATATCCTGCTGCAGGTGCTGGAGGAGGGCCGCCTGACCGATAGCCAGGGCAAGACGGTCGACTTCCGCAACACCGTGATCATCATGACGTCCAACGTGGGCGCCCGCGAGATCGCGCAGGATGCGAGCGTTGGCTTTGGCACCACCGGCGAGCAGGGCCTCACCTCGAGTGAGATCCGCGGCCGCGCGATGGGCGAGCTCAAGCGCCTGTTCCGCCCCGAGCTGCTCAACCGTATCGACGACATCGTGGTGTTCCAGAAGCTCTCGGGCGAGAACCTGACCAAGATTGCGCACCTGCTGGTGGACGATCTGCGCCAGCGCCTGATCGCAAACGGCATGAACATCAAGCTTACCGATGCGGCCTACGACAAGATTGTGGCGGAGGGTACCGACCTCACCAACGGCGCGCGTCCGCTGCGTCGTGCTATCCAAAAGCTCATCGAGGATCCGCTGTCCGAGGAACTGCTGGCTGGCGAGTGGGGCGAGGGCGATACCGTCCTGTGCGACGTGGCCGATGGCAAGTTTGTCTTTAGCCACGGCACGGGCGAGATCCCGGCACCGCGTCCGGTGGGCACGCTCGGTGGCGATACCGCCCCGGCGGCACCGCACACCGGCAACGCCGCGCCCGTGAGCGGCGGCGTGACCTCGGGCCCCGGCGGCATGATGCAAGCCGGTTCCGGCGCGCTGTAGGGCGTGGCGACAATTTGATACGCGCAATCGAGGCGCTCCGGAAAGGGCGCCTCGATTTGTAGAGCTGCGGAAGTTGTGGCCGTTACGCTATACGGTCCACCGTTAGCCGATGATGCGAGGGCGCTCGGCGTTTTCGACTGGTTTATGCACGCAAAGTCTGGGAATATACAAGTCGCATGTCTTACTGTCTAACCAGTTGCGCCAAGGAGGCACCATGGACTACAAGATTACCGGCTACGAGCCCGCCCAGCTGTTCCATTTCTTTGAGGAGGTCAGCGCGATCCCCCGTGGGTCTGGCAACGAGAAAGGCATCAGCGATTTCCTGGTCGCGTTTGCCAAGGAGCGCGGTCTCGATGTGTATCAGGACGAGGTCTACAACGTCATCATTCGCAAGCCCGCATCTGCCGGCGCCGAGAATGCCCCGACCGTGATGCTGCAGGGCCACATCGACATGGTGTGCGACAAGCTGGGCTCCGTTGAGCACGACTTTACGACCGATGGTATCGACCTGGTCGTCAAGGACGGCGTCCTCACCGCTAACGGCACCACTCTGGGCGCCGACAACGGTATTGCCGTCGCTCTGATGCTCACTGTTCTCGATGATGATTCGATCGTTCACCCCGCCCTCGAGTGCGTATTCACCACCGACGAGGAGACTGGCCTGGTCGGCGCCGAGACGCTCGACAAGTCCCAGATTAGCGCCCGCACCATGATTAACCTTGACTCCGAGGAAGAGGGCGTTGCCACCGTCAGCTGCGCCGGCGGCGTCGTCGTTACCTACACCTGCCCCATCGTGCGCGAGCACAAGACCGGTAGCACCCTCACGCTCGACATCTCCGGCCTGCTGGGCGGTCACTCCGGCAGCGATATCAACCTGGAGCGCGGCAACGGCAACCTCATCATGGCCCGCATCATCGACCGCCTGATGGTTGCCGGCGAGCCCGCCATCGTTAGCTTTAACGGCGGCACCAAGGACAACGCCATCAACCGTGAGTGCAAGGCTGTTCTGGTCTACGCCGACCACGCTGCCGCCGAGGCCGCGGCCCAGATCGCAAAGGGCATCATCGCCGACGTTACTGCCGAGCTCGAGGTCTTCGACCCCGGCTTTACCTGCACGGTTGAGATTGCCGACAACGCTGAGGTCGAGGCCATGGACGAGAAGTCCGCACTTGCCCTTATTCGCGCTCTGCGTCTTGCCCCCAACGGTGTGATCCGCCGCAACGTCGCCACCGACGGCTCCGTCGAGGTTTCCTCCAACATCGGCGTGGTTGCCACCTCCGATGACGAGGTCAAGATCATGCTGTCCCCGCGCTCCTCGATCACCTCGCTGCAGAACGAGTTCAAGGACCGCCTGCAGACGCTGGCCGATGTCCTGGGATTCGACGCCAAGTTTGAGTTCGAGTATCCCGGCTGGAGCTATGCCGAGCATTCGCCGGTCCGCGACATCTTTGTCGAGAGCTATCGCGAGCTCTTTGGCTCCGAGCTGCGCATCGAGTCCATTCACGCCGGCCTTGAGTGCGGCCTGTTTGCCGAGGCCCTGCACGGCCTGGATGCCATCGCCGTGGGCCCGACGCTCTCCGATGTCCACACCCCGGACGAGAGCATGGAGCTCGCTTCTGCCGAGCGCTTCTACGAGCTGCTCATCGACGTCCTCAAGCGCCTTGCCGCGTAAAGGTTGCGCTAGCAGCAGTCCGAGTCACGTGCTAGCGGATTGCAAATGACATTACGAGAGGGGGCATTCGAGCGTTTGCGACGGGTGCCCATTACAGTCTGAAATAGGCCATCGATAAATTTCGATGGCGAGCATTCGGCGCATTGCCTACGATACGGGCAAG
>NZ_JBDMSK010000027.1:0-22895 GCF_039758815.1 Collinsella aerofaciens
GCCTGGCGTCAGCATGCCGCGATTCAGTCGCGCGGGCAGCATTTCCCAGTTGACAAAACTATAGGAACACCCCCCAACAAGCCGCCAGACAAAAGGCGCCGCGACAATCTATGTGTCGCGGCGCCTTATTTGATTGGCTATCGCTTGAGCCACCGCAAGGCGGCCGCTCCCCTATTTGCCAAGAGCCTACAGCTCGCAGGCGACCTTGTAGCCGTCGCCGATGGCGTCGCGGATGTTGCCGCACTTCTGGGCATCGCCCAGCACGTGGGTGACAACGCCGGCAGCGGCAAGGTCATCGGCCAGCTTGGTGTTGGGGCGGTAGCCCATGGCAAGCACCAGCGTATCGGCATCGGCGATGGTGTGGATCTCGCCATCCTTCTCGTAGCTGATGGTGTCCTCGGTAATCTCGGTCACCTTGGCCTCGGTCAGCACGTGAACGCCCTTGGAAAGCATACGCGTGATGAGGACCGCGCGACCGGCGCCTCCCTCGTTGGCGGCGAGCGTCTTGGTCATCTCGATAACGGTGACGTCGCGGTTTGCCGGCGACAGATCGTTGACCAACGGGGCCAGGTAATCGGCCGTCTCGCAGCCAACGGTGCCGCCGCCCACGATGACGATCTTCTTGCCCGGGAAAGCCTTGCCACCCAGCAGGTCGTCAGCCGTCATGACCTGCTTAAAGCCCTGCATAAAGGCCGGGGCGATGGGTTCGGCGCCATAAGCCAGGACAACCTCGTAGCCCGCGTAGTCGCGCTGGATGTCCTCGGCCGAAAGCTCGGTACCAAAGACGCACGTGACGCCGGCCTCGGCCAGGCGACGGTACTGATACTTGATCACGCGCGTGAGCTCCTGCTTTGCCGGCGGAACGGCCGCAATGCGCATCTCGCCGCCCGGCTCATCCTGCTTGTCCACGAGCACCACGTTGTGACCGCGCTTGGCGGCAATGTAGGCTGCCTCCATGCCCGCAGGACCAGCGCCCACAACGAGCACGTTCTTGGCCTCGGCGGCAAGCTCGTAGCCGGCCTCGTCGCGCTCCACGTCCGGGTTGACGGTGCAGGAGATGCGCTTGCCAAACATGATGCCGTTCAGGCAGCGCAGGCAGCCGATGCAGGGACGGATCTCGTCGGCGTTGCCGGCAGCCGCCTTGTTGCAGAACTCGGCATCGCACAGATTGGCACGGCCCATCATGCAGATGTCGGCGGCGCCGTCCTCGATCAGTTCCTCGGCAATCCATGCCTCGTTGATGCGGCCTACCGTGGCAACGGGAATATTCACATGCTTCTTGATCTCGCGCGAGCAGGCGGCGTGCGAGGCCTGCTGCGTACCGGCGGCGGGAATGGCGGAGCCGCGCTTGATGGTAGTGCCGCCCGACACGTGGATCATGTCGACGCCGGCCTTCTCCAAGCGACGCGAGACATAGATCATATCGTTGAGGGTCAGGCCGCCATCGGTGTACTCGTCGCCCGAGATACGGACGTCGATGATAAAGTCCTTGCCGCAGCGCTCGCGAATCTCGGCGATGACCTCGAGCAGGAAGCGCATGCGGGCGTCGAGCGAGCCGCCGTACTCGTCGGTGCGCTTGTTATAGAGCGGGGTCAAAAAGCCGCCGAGCATGCCGTGGGCGTGTGCCGCATGGACCTCGACGCCGTCGACACCGGCCTTCTGCATGCGCACAGCAGCGTCACCAAACTGATGCGTGAGCTCGTGGATCTCATCGACCGTGATGGGGCGCGGCGCCTCGCGGGCATAGGACGGGCCCACAAAGGACGGAGCGATCAGGCGCGGCGTGCCCGGAATGTTAAAGGCCATGTAGGCGGGGTGGAAGAGCTGCGGCATGATCTTGCAGCCATACTCGTGGACGGCCGCGGCGAGCTTTTCCCAGCCAGGGATAAACGTGTCGTCGTAGCAGCACATGTCACCCGGTAGATAGGTATAGGTGGGCTCGACCGTCACGACCTCGGTGATGATGAGGCCCACGCCGCCCTTGGCACGGGCACGGTAATGATCGACCAAGTCGTCGGTCACATAGCCATGATCGGCCAGGTTCGTGGACACCGGCGGCATAAAGACGCGGTTCTTGACCTCGGTCGTACCGACCTTGATCGGGCTAAAGAGCATCGGGTAGGCGGAAGACTCCATACAGGGTTCCTTTCGTTTGAGCCGCTCGGCGGCAGTTGCTAACGTACTTATCGTATCAGTAACCACCGTATCCGCACTCGCTCGCATTCCTCACCTTCAATCCCGACCCTCACAAAAAAGTTGTGGTGGAATACGGAGTAGATAAGGCCTTTGACAGCCAAAACAGTCCGTATTTCACCGCAACTGATGGATGGGATGGGTTAGAGGCCCAGGTAGCTGGTCATGCCTTCGACGGCGAGCTTGGCGCCGGCTACAGCATGGACCACAGTGAGCGGGCCGTTGACCACGTCGCCGGCGGCAAAGACGCCAGGCACGGTGGTCATGCCGTGCTCATCGACCGAAAGAAGGCCGCGATGGTCGGTTTCCAGACCGCCCGTCGTAAGCACGAGCTTGTCCTTGGGCACCTGCGAGGCTGCGATCACCACGGTATCGGCGGACACATGGTCGAGCTCTTCCTCGTAGCCCACCACGTTGTCGTCCTCGTCAAAGATAGCCGTCTCGAACACCGGACCGTTGTCGTCGATGGCGCAGATCGCCTTGCCGCGCACGATCTCGGCACCGTCAAGCTCGGTCAGCTCCACCTCGTCATCGATGGCCGAGATATGACGCGATCGGGCATACACGGTAACCTTGCGAGCACCCGAGCGCAGAGCCGTACGGGCAACATCCATGGCCACGTTGCCGGCGCCGATAACCGCCACGTTCTGACCGATCGCCACACTCGTGGGATCGACCAGGTAATCGATACCAAACAGCACGTTGCCGCGCGACTCGCCGGGAATACCCAGCTTGCGGGCGCGCCAGGTACCGGTACCGACAAAGACCGCATCGTAGCCGTCGCGCAGCAGGTCGTCGATATGCAGCGCGCCGCCGATGGTGGTCGAGGGACGGACGCGCACGCCAAGCGAGCACATCACGTGGCGGTACTTTTGCACGAGCGCACGGGGCAGGCGGAACTCGGGGATACCGTACTCCAGCACGCCGCCGATCTCGGGGCGCTGTTCAAACACCGTGACGGCACAGCCCAGCTGGGCCATCTTAATGGCCACGGTAATGCCGGCAGGACCGGAACCGACCACGGCAACCTGCTTGCCGCACGACGGCGCGGGCTTCCACTCCTTACGGTCCAAATATGCCGTCGAGATATAGTTCTCGATACTCGAAAAATGCACCGGTGCGCCCTTGCGGCCCTGAATGCACGCGCCCTCGCACTGGCCCGAATGGTTGCAGATCATGGAGCAGACCGCGCTCATGGGGTTGTTCTGGAACAGCAGCTCACCTGCCTCTTCCAGACGACGCTGCTTAAACAGGTCGATGACCTGCGGGATAGGCGTCTGCACCGGGCAGCCTTTAAGCTGGCAGAACGCCTTTTTGCACCCAAGACAGCGGTTCGCTTCCTCAACAATATGAATAGCCATCGGTACCCCTCTTGAACCTCTACGGCAATCTCTTTCGCCCAGACTGTTTCGTTACAGAATCACGTGCTCGCACATCACGCTGCGCCCCATGCGCAGCAGCTCGTCGCGCGAGCGCTCGACCGTGGACGGTGTGCTGTTCTCGATAACGGTCATAATGCCCGGTCGCGCGGCCGCGGCCCAAGCGGCAATAGCCTCAAAATCAAAGTTTCCGCACGTGCAGGCGCCGTGGCATACCAAACGAGAGCCCGAGCCATCGCACCAGCCATCCTGGTCCTCGTTGTCTACGATCTCGTAGTCCTTGGCATGCAGCACGCGAATCTTGCTGCCGCACAAATGCAGCATGCGCGACACCTGCTCGGAAGCCTCACCGACGATCGCGGGGTGCAGCAGCGACACCGGATCGTAGATCACGCCGAGTGCGGTGCTCGAAACGCGTTCCAGAACCTCGCGGCAACGCTCGGGCGTGTTGACGATCTCGTTCCAGCCGGGCTCGATCAGAAGCTCGCCGCCCTCCTTTTCGGCCATCGAGCACACGCGTGCGAGTCCTTTGCAAAACGCATCGAGCGCAGCGGCCGAAAAACGGTCATCGGCCATCTTGTTCTGCGCGTTGGGACGCCCCGTCTCGGTTCCCACCGGACAGCCCCCAAGCCAGCGCGCGAACCTCAGGCACGCCTCGTACTCGGCATAGGTATCCACCAGCTGATTCTGATCGGGCGTTGCCAGGTTTTTATAGCAGCCGAGCACCGCCACCTGCACGCCGTTGGTGTCGAGCACCTCGCGCAGATGGTCGGCGAGTTCGTGCGTAAGGCCGGAACGGTTAATGCCAAAGGACTTGTAGAGTACTTTGCTCGGCAGTTGGATGCACGAGAAACCCAGTTTGCCTGCCATGCGAATGCGCTCCTCCACCGTGCCCTCGGGCAGGTCGTGCAGGCGCACGCCGACGCTCAGCGCGCCTTTCGACTGCGCCATGCCTAGGCCTCCTTGCACGCATTGATGCCCGGCGTGTAGCCGCCAAACGGGTCGTCGATGGAGCACACGCCCGAAGGGGCGAGCGGATCGCGCTTACCGGCAAGCTTGTCATGATGCATGGTCTCGATATAGGCGAGCACCAGCGGCGCCACGCCCTTCGCGTCGTTTTTGACGACGGGCTCGCTCATGTAGTAGCCAAACGTGCCCTCGCGGTGCGCGGTGTTGCCAAGACCCGCCACCAGGCAGATATTGTCAAGCGCCAACTGCCCGTCGCGCTCGGACAGGCACGTATCGCAGATGCCATCAAAAGCGCGACGGCCGTACTGGTAGTAGCGCTCGCCCAGCACGCCCAGGCGCACGCCCTTCATGATGGCGTTGGCAAAGATGGCGCTGCCCGACTCCTCCAGATAGTTGGGGGCGATATTGGGCAGGTTGATGACCTGGTGCCACATGCCGGTCTTCTCGTCCTGATACGGCAGCATGGCGTCGATCAGGTCGTGGAACATCTTGCGAATCTCGTCCTTCTCGGCCGACATCGAAGGCGGCATGAGCTCCCAGGTATCGATGAGCGCCATGGCAAACCAGCCCTCGGCGCGCAGCCAGAAGTTGGCCGAAAGACCGGTGACCGGGTCGCACCAGAACTGCTTGCGGCTCGCGTCGTAAGCGTGATAGTACAGACCGTTGAGGGGGTTGCGCATCAGGTCATGCACGACCTGGAACATATGGAAGCTGTCCGAACAGGCGCGACGGTTGTGGAAGCTCAGCTCGTACTGCATGTAGAACGGCTGGGCCATATACATGCCGTCGAGCCAGATCTGGTTGGGATAGACGGCCTTGTGCCAAAACACACCCTCTTTGGTACGCGGCTGGGTTTCGAGCTGACGATAGATGGTATCCATGGCGGCACGGTACTTGGGCTTGCCCACCAGGTCATAGAGTTTGTAGAGGGTTTTGCCCGCGTTGACGTTGTCGAGGTTGTACTCCTGGGGATCGTAATGCTTGATGGTGCCGTCATCCTGGACAAAGAAGTCGATATAGTCGTCGGCGAAGGTCAGGTAACGCTGCTCGCCGGTGATCTCGTACAGCTCGATGAGCGCCTTGATCATGCAGCCGTCAATGTAATTCCAGGTGTTCTCCTTGCCGGCGCGAAGCTTTTCGATATTCCAGGCCGGCGCCTGAGGCGTAGAGGTCTCGATCAACTGCTCGATATAACGGTCCAGAATCTGATTGCAACCCATTGCTGTCCCCTCTGACGTTATTGATGGGTGAACGTTTCCCCTAGTGTAACGCGAACGGGGATTATAGGGTGAACGTTAACCCTATAATCCCCGTGAACGGCAAACTTTTAACGGCAAACGGCGGTGAGGCCCGCAGCGATGCGATGCGCCAGGCGCTCATAGCCGGCAGGGCTGTAATGCAGACCGTCCGGCATGTAGAGCTCGCGGTGCTCCGGCAAAAACGGGCTGATACCGCTTTGCGCATAGAGGTCGATCACCGGCACCGAGTAGCGGTCGCAAACCTCCAGCATCGCCTGCACATAGGCGTCTTGCGTCAGGCCCAGATGGTTGGCCTCGTTGCTTGCCGGAATATCCTTCTCGTGTTTGCCGCTCGTCTTGCACGGCGTCATAAACACCAGCTTTGCCTGAGGCGAGCGCGCCGTGATGGTGCGGATCAGGTAGTCGAGCGCACCGTAGAACTCGTGCACGTCCGTGCTGCCCAGCTCTCCCAGCGGCACGTTACGGCTAAAGTCGTTAACGCCGCCAAAGACGATGCAGATATCTGCCGTGTGATCGATGCCGTCCAAGCGCTCGACAAACGAATCGCTACGGTCGGCCTTGACGGCAATACGCGAACCCTTAATACCAAAGTTCTCGATCGTAGCGCCGCCCAGCAGCGCACCCAGGTGCGAAGTCCAGGAGATATCGTTGCCTCCCCCGCCGCATCCGTTATCGCCCCAGGTGGTCGAATCGCCAAAGCAGCAGATGGTCGATTCGCTCAAGTTTTTCGTTTCCATATTCTTCTCCTCACCCGCACACCGGCGGTCATACAGGTACATACCGTTCATTCGCAACATCCGAGGGGCTATGCGTGGGCGCATTCCGCAACTTGCGAATCGAGCCATTCGATATCCTCGGCAAGATGCGCCACGCCCAGGTGGTGTCCACCCGGGCAGACCTCGTGCAGAAGGTTTTCGTCCTTGCCCAGCAGCGCGTAGGCGTCGCGAACGATATCGAGCTGCTCGTCTACGTTCGCAAGCCCGCGGGCGCCGTTGAGATGGTCTTTCTCGCAGCTCTGAACCAAGAGCGGCCGTGGCGCGACAAGCGATGCAATGTCGCCCATGTCGAGCAGACGCCAGAGTCCAGACGTGTAATTGCAGCTGCAATTGCCGTTGAGGTGCAGTAGCGAATCATCAACGCCGTACAGATAGCCCGAGACAAACGCCTTGCGCACGCGCGGGTCGAGCGCGGACAGGTACAACGTCATGTAACCGCCGCCCGAAAAACCAAAGCAGCCCAGGTCGTCCATGGCAATGTCACCGCGTGTCTCCAAGTAATCAATCAAGCGCATGTTGTCCCAGGCGTTGAGGCCCGCGACCGTAAGACCCAGCGGCTCGGCCATACGTGCTTGGTTCAGACACGTACCGCGCAGATAGCTGTTCTCGTCGTCGCCCTGACCCTTCCAGTCACGACGGTATCCCCAACCACGCGCATCGGGGCAGACGGTCACATAACCCATGCGCGCCAAACGCAGACCGTAGTCGTAATTGAACTTACGCACGGCATCGTCGACCGCCGGCACGCCCGCAACGCCGGCTATGCTTGCAGCACCCGCCCCCTGGTGACCATGCGGGCAGATATAGCAACGCTTGAGTCCCCGCTCGTCAAGCTTGGGGCGGGACGGCTCCAACAGGTAAAACGGCATCCACACATCGTGCTCAACCTGCAACACCGCATGAGTACGCACGATGCCGCCGGCAACCCGCACGCGATTGAGCTCACGAATCTCAATCGGGGCGCGGTCCATAAGCGAAAGACCCAAAATATCGTACAGACGAGTCCTGGTCGCAGCCTTCCATGCCTCAAAGTCTGTGGGAGTCTTGCCCGTAAATGCGGCCGAGCGCCCTTCGCGCTTCAGTCGGGCGCGCAGCGCAGGCTCGTCCTCGTAGTACGTCTCGATGTGCACGGTGCGGCCATTGGCAGATAGCCCGGCCGTCTCTACCGCATCACCGTCGCCGCCCTCGGGATCCCAACCATCCGTGCCGGCAAGCACTCGGTCACGCGCATAGCGTTCGGAATCCTGACCGGTCAGGCAATGCGCCCACGGCACCCAAGCGACAGTATCGCCCGCCGGGCCAAACAGGGTACCACCGGCATACAGGGTGCCGTCATGTGCCGCTGGCTTATTCCAATCCCACCAGCCCTCGAGTGAAATATGGGGGCCCAGCCAGCATTCGAGCAAAACGGTCTGGGCCCACTCGCGCCATGGACGACCCAGATAGACCGATCCGGGGGCAATGCCCTCATCGGCTGTAAACGAACAGCCATGAAACACAAATCCGTACGGCTCGCCCTGAGGCGTGGAGGCTGCCGTTACATACCCGTTGACATCCATATCGCGGTTGAGCGAGCGAATCTCACACCCCTCAAAGTAGGCACGCGCGCCGCCAAAGATAAAGTCGACATCGCCCTCGATCCGGCAACGTCGAAAATACTGCCGCCCCACGCGGCGCGGGGCGAACTGCTTGGGGCCTATAAAGCCGCCCGGCTTGGCCTCGCGCGGCGGCAGCGGCCCCAAAAAGAGCGTGTCCTGGTGTCCCTTAATGCAGCAGGCATCGACAACCAGGCGGTCACCATCGGCATACAGGGCAATCGCCTGGCCGACCTCGCGCCCATCACCGGCGTTGTTTTCGATTGTTAGACCCGCAAGCGTCACGTCGTCGGCATCGACCAGCACCGTGTACGTACGGAAGGTGCCGAGTCTTCCATCCTGGCCGCTACCATCTTCCGAAGGCATCTTGGCACCCAGGCCTCCCACGATACGCACGCTGTCGGCCGTCTCGCCCTCGAGCGTCACATGCGGACGACGAATTTCGACCCGTTCGCGGTACTCACCCGGCGCCACCAGCACGCGCACCGGCACGGTCACATCGGGCACACACCGCTCCGCCGCCTCGAGCGCCGCCGAAATGCTGCGATACGCGCCTTCGCGTTCGAGCGATACCTCAAAGAGCTGTTCTTTACCACTCATCTGTCATTACGCTTTCTGTCACAGAACACCCGCCGTGCAATACCGGCACCTATAGATTGCGTGCGACAGCCGGGCAAACCCGACCGTCGCACGCCTCAACATGCCGTATTCACTTGTGCAGGAGCACTACCCTACGCGCGGATAACCTTGTCGACGTTTTGCAGCTGCAGCTCGTCGCCATCCTGACCCTCGATGCGCACGTTCTGCAGGTCGAGGACTTTCACGTTCTGCGCGATGATGCCCTGGCGCACCATGGGCTCCACGCCGCAGGCCATGGCAGGCACAAAGGGCTCGGCATCGGCGGCAAAGGTCACATGGACATCCTGGAACGTCAGGCGCGTCACTTTGCTCTCGGGAAGGCCCGTGATATAGGCCGCGGCCGCATGGCAGTTGGTGGCCTCGATATCGCAAAACGTCGTGGCGCCAAAGCCGGGCGTACGGTCGTCGACGGGCAGCGCCTCGCGAGACTGCACGTAGTCGGTCTTGCCGTCCTTGTCGCAGAAGTAGAACGAGTTGACCACGAAGGGCGTGAGCACCTTATCCATGCGAATGTGCTCAAAGGTGATGCCCTCGTTGACGGCGTCCTTGCCGCGTCCGCGGCGTGTCTTGACGCGCAGGCCGCGGTCGGTGCGCTCAAAGAGGCACTTGCTCACGGTGAGGTCCTTGATGCCGCCGGCGGCCTCGGATCCCAGCACCACGGCGCCGTGGCCGTCGTGCATGTAGCAGTGCGAGATCAGCACGTCGTGCGTGGCGGGACGGAGCTCGGGTTCAATGCCCAGTTTGCCGCTCTTGATGGCGATGCAGTCGTCCCCCACCGAGAACTGACAGCCAAGGATGCGGACAAAACCGCAGCTCTCGGGATCGAAACCGTCGGTGTTGTGGGAGTTCTTGGGACCCTCGATGGACAGGCACAGGGCATCGACGTGCTCGCACAGAATGGGATGGATATTCCACGCCGGGCTGTTGCGCACGGTAAAGCCGGCAAGACTCACGTTTTCGCACTCGGACAGGAAGATCATGCGCGGGCGGGCGACCTCGCGGCCCTCCTCGGGACGGAAGATGTTCTTAAAGTCCTTGTTCCACCAGTTGTCCTCGGCAAAATCGGTCTGGCCGTCGATGGCGCCGCGGCCATAGATGCACACGTCGTGCACGCTCAGGCCCGTAAAGGTCGAACAGTAGGTCGAAAAGCTCTCGCCTTCCCAGCGGCCCAGGGGCAGCATGTCGGTGCCGGCATACCCGGCGCCCTCGTCGCCCGTGACCGTGCCCGGAATGTAGGCAAGCGCCGCGCGGTCGTGACGGGCCAGCAGCACCGCGCCCTCGGCAAGCTCGATGTTGATATTGCTCTTAAGGAAGAGGGACTTGATGCGGTAGTTGCCGGCGGGGATCAGCACGCGCCCGCCCTTGGGGCAGGCCATGATGGCAGCCTGAATGTTGGTGGTGTCATCGTGCTCGGCATCGCCCTTGGCTCCGCAGTCGCGAACGTTGATGGTAAAGGGCTCCGCCGGCGTGGTGACGCCCACGCTCAGCTCGCGCTCGCCACAGACAAAACGAACCAGGTTGCGCTTACCGGGAACCAGGCCATCGACATAGGTCTCGACCGTATTCGTGGTACCGGCGGGCTCATCGTTGACAAAGATCTCCCACGTATCGGCACAGGTAAAGTAGCCGCCATCGTCGAGCTCGATAACGGCCGCGCGGGCATTGCGCCAGATAACGTTCGTCTCCATGGGTCTCTCCCTCAAATGTAATCAGAAGTTCATACTACTCGTTTTTAAAAAAGGGCCGCACCCGCCGGTGGATCTCCGGTGGCACGGCCCTTTGGTTTGGACAATGCGTTGGCCCTACTCGGCGGGAATTACGCTGCCGTCCTGGAAGCCAACATTGTTGTGAGCGAAGCAGTCCTCGTACTTAAAGCCGGAGAGCTCCTCGCAAAGCGCCTTGACCTCGGGCTTGACGTCGGCCATCTTGCCACCCTCCTTGACACGGTGAATCTCGTCGCAAAGGATGTCGCACTGCTCCTTGTCAATCTTGATGCCGCGGGCAAGGACGGCCGCGAGCAGGAAGAAGCCGGCGCAGCCGATGAGCATGTAGCCGCAGATGTACAGAGGCACGGTGGCGGGCTGGGTCACGGCGTCGCTGTTGCCGGCGGTCTGAATGAAGCCGGAGGCAGCAAGGACGATAGCCCATACGTTGACGGCAACAGCCTGGGCGATCTGCTGGCAGAGCTGCTGTGCGGAGCTGTAGATGCCCTCGCGACGACGCAGGGTGATGAGCTCATCGACATCGGGGATGTAGTTGAGCAGAACATCGGGCAGATACTGGAAGCCAACGTAGAAGAACTTCCAGATGGCGAAGATGATGGGGTAGGCGATCATGGCGATGGCGACCGTGGAGGTGCCGTTGATCTGACCAAAGGCGAAGTAGTTGTAGGCGATGATGCACGCGGCGCAACCGACGTTTGCCAGGTACCAAGACTTGTGGAAGCCCTTCTTGGCCATGAGGGCGACCCAGATGGCGGTGCAGACGATAGCGACGACCTTGCCGGGCATCTCCATCACGGACTCGTAGGACTTAGGAATCTGCAGACAGTAGACGATGAAGAAGGACAGGCACGCAGACCAGCAGGCAGCGGCGAGCTTCGTGGAGACCTGCGCATACAGGACCTTGCGGAAGGACTTGTTGCGGAAGGTAGAGATAACGTCGATGAAAAACTTCTTGATACCCTCGCCGACGCTCTCGATCTTCTCCTGAGCGACCTCCTCGGGGGTGTGCTCCCACGTAGACAGGTACACGCAGAGCAGCGAGATTGCCATGACCGAAGCGTTAATCGTAGCAATAATGAAGTAGCTGAACGGGTTGGTCTCGCCGAAGGTGCCAAAGCCAAAGCCGACGAGTGCTGCCATCAGGAAGCCGGCGGCGTTACCAAAGAGGTGCTTGTAGCCGGTGAGGTACGTACGCTCCTTGAAGTCATCGGTCATCTCGATGGTAAGCGGCGACAGGTTGGCGGTGCAGAACGTGTACGCGACGTTGTAGATCAGGTACAACACAAAGTAGTACGGGAAACCAAACGGCGTAGCCACAAAGATGAGCGGCTCGGCGACCATCATCGGGATAGCCAGCAAGATCCAGAAACGGCGGCGGCCAAAGATGCGGCCGATCTTGGTAGCGTAGAAGTTATCGGCCACAAAGCCCATGAGCGGGCACAGAATGGCGTTGAGATAGATGGCGAACGAGCTGATCAGCGCAGCCTCGCCTGCGGACAGACCGCACTCCGTGGACAGGAACAGCACCATGTAGCTGTGCGTAAAGCTCAGGGCACCGGAGTTGAGCATGCCGCCCATACCAAAGCCCAAGCGCGTCCAGAATGTGATCTTGCGCTTTTTACCGATCTTGTTAGTCATCGAGCTCCCTCTCTTTTCTCGATTGTCTTGTAACAAGACATTGGAGTCCATACCGATGTCTGTCTGCATATCGCCCACTCGTAGGGTGAACGTTTAGCTAGATTATGCTCGATTGCATATGATAGGTGAACGTTCACTTGTATATTATCCTTGAACGGTCGTTTTTTGCCGTTAAACGGACATCTGACTTGAAAAAAATCACGATTACATGGGTATTGAGTGGGTTTAAATTTGAGGTCGATTAGGTGAACGTTTATTGTTTTCGCCGCTCCCGTACCCTCAGGAAGACACGCCCGAACAGACAGAACAAACATGGCCCCGCCGGAAACACTCCCGACGGGGCCATGGTCAATAGCGCCCTATGCGAACCCATTTACCGCTACAGGCAGACGCCATCCTTCCAAATGCTGATCTCGTGGCAGCCGCGACGCTCGGCACTCGTAAGCTTGCCGCTCGCCGTTTCTAGCACCAGCTGGTACAGGTCGTGGGCAGCCTCGTCGAGCGTACGCTCGCCCGTGGCGACCACGCCGGCGTTAAAGTCCATCCAGTTGGCCTTGTGGTCGCACAGACGCTGGTTGGTGAACACCTTGAGTGTAGGCGCCGGTGCGCCAAACGGCGTGCCGCGGCCGGTCGAGAACAGGATTACGTGGCAGCCGGCAGCCGTCAGGGCCGTGGTGGATACCATGTCGTTGCCCGGACCGCACAGCATGTTCAGGCCATGCTTGGTAGCCTGACCGGCATACGGCAGCACGTCGACGATGGGGGCAGATCCGCCCTTTTGCACGCAGCCGCAGCTCTTGTCCTCGAGCGTGGTAATGCCGCCGTCCTTGTTGCCGGGGCTCGGGTTCTCATAGACGACCTCGCCGTGGCTGATAAAGTAGTCCTTAAAGCCGTTGAGCATGTCGGCAGCTGCGTTAAAGACGTCCTGGCTCTCACAGCGATCGAGCAGAATGCTCTCCGCGCCAAACATCTCGGGTACCTCGGTGAGCACCGACGTGCCGCCACGGGCGACAACCATATCGCTCACGCGACCGATCGTGGGGTTGGCGGTAATGCCCGAAAGACCGTCAGAGCCGCCGCACTTAAGGCCAATGACCAGCTCGGAGGCAGAAATGGGCTCACGCTTGGCCTGCTTGGCCAGGTCGGCAAGCTCGGACAGGATCTTGTGACCCTCGACCTGCTCGTCGGCTACATCCTGGCAGGCGAGGAATCGAACGCGCTCGTGATCGAAGTCACCGAGCTCGTCGAGTACCTGCTGGTGCGTGCAGTTTTCGCAACCGAGGGACAGGAACAGCACACCCGCAGCGTTTGCGTGACGCGAGAGCGCCACCAGCAGACGGCGCGTCTGGGCATGGTCGGCACCGGTCTGCGAGCAGCCAAAGGGATGCGGGAAGTAGTAAACGCCCTCCAGCGAGCCCTCGACCAGATCCTGAGCCTGCTCGCACATGGCACGTGCGACCTCGTTGACGCAGCCGACCGTGGGGATGATCCACAGCTCGTTGCGCGTGGCGGCACGGCCGTCAGCGCGGCGGAAACCCATAAAGGTCTCGGGCTCAACCGGCTCAACGACCGGATGCGTCGGGTTGTAAGCGTACTCGACCTCGCCCGAAAGGTTGGTCTTGACGTTATGCGTATGAAGCCACTGACCGGGCTGGATGTCGCCCGTCACGTGGCCGATAGGAAGACCGTACTTGACGACGTCCTCCCCCGCCGCAATGGCGCGCACGGCCATCTTGTGGCCCTGCGGAATATCCTCCGCGGCCACGACCTCGCCCACCCCGGGAACCGCGACGGCGGTGCCCTTGGCAAGCGGCGACAGCGCGACGATCACGTTGTCGGCCGGATTGATCTGGATAGTATTCATTACAAAGAGTCCTAACCCTACAGGTTGAGCAGAAGTCAGCGGGCGCCCGCCAGTTGCCCGGCGGGCGCACAGAAGGATTTAGGCCTGGGCGTTGGCAAATGCCTGCTTGGCGCCCTCAGCGCGCACAACGGCAAGCGCGTTGACGACAAACTCCTCAAGGCCGGCGATCTGCGTAAGGTCCTCGCCCCACATCTGCTCGTTGCTGAGCACGTCGTGCACCAGCTCGGCATCGTCTGCACCGGCGTGGGCGGCGTAGAAATCGAGCACGAAGGCATCGTCCTGAGCGGTGTACTCGGTGCCGTCGGCGCGGCGCAGGTGCAGGCCATCGCCCTCGCGAGCAACGAGCTCCTGCGTATAGAAGGCAATGAGCGTAGCGAGGCTCGTCGCCAGGCACTTGGGCAGGTTGCCGGTCTCGGCAACATAGTCCTTGAGCGTGGGCAGGTCGCGAGCACGCCATTTGGCGGTTGAGTTGAGGCAAATGGAGAGCAGCGCGTGGTCGATAAACGGGTTGTCGAAGCGGTTCTCGACGGCGGCGGCAAAGGCCTTGCAGTCCTCGACATCAAGATCGGCGGCAAGCGTCGGGATGACCTCGTCGTAGAGCATGGTGTTCATGAAGCCACGAACGGTCTCGTCATGCATGCAATCGCGCACGATGTCAAAGCCGGCAACCCAGGAGCCCGGAACAAAGGCAGTGTGGGCGCCGTTGAGGATGCGGACCTTGCGCTTCTTGTACGGGGTGACATCGGGGGTCACAAAGACGCCCGGCAGGCCGGCCTTCACGAAGGGCAGACGCTCCTTGAGCGACTCATCGCCCTGGATGCCCCACATCTGGAAGGGCTCGCGCACGGCCAGGAAAGGATCCTCGTAGCCCAGGCGCTCGGCCACGGCAGCGGCCTCCTTGGGGTCGCGGATGCGGCCGGGGACGATAGTGTCGACGAGCGTGGTGCAGACGGTGCAGTCGTTGGCCATCCACTGCGCAAACTCGTCCTCCCAGCCCCAGTCGCTCACGTACTGGTTCATGATGCGCAGCAGCTCCTCGCCGTTGTGATCGATGAGTTCGCAGGCGAGCACGATGACGCCCGGCTTGCCGGCGGCCCAGCGGGTGTGGAGCACCTGGGCAAGCTTAGCGGGGAAGCTCGCGGGCGGCATGTCGTCGGCCTTGCAGGACGGATCGTAGGCAATGCCAGCCTCGGTGGTGTTGGAGACGATAATCTCCAAATCGTCGGAGACGGCGACCTCCATCATGGCGCGGTAGTCGTCCTCACGATACGGATTGAGGCAGCGGCTGCAGGCGCTGATCACACGGGACTCGTCGACCGTGTTGCCGTTCTCCTTGCCGCGCACCAGCACGGTGTACAGGTCATCCTGGGCATTGATGCCGTCGGCAAAGCCAAAGGCGCCGCTGATGGGCTGCACCATGACAACCTTGCCGTTCCAGCCGGTTGCCTCGTTGCCCATGTCAAAGAAGCGGTCGACAAAGGCGCGCAGGAAATTGCCCTCGCCAAACTGCAGAACCTTCTCGGGCGCGTCCTTGGGCAGCAGGTAGCCCTTGTAGCCGATCTTCTCGAGCGTCTCGTAGCTGATGTTCTCCATCGATGTCTCTCCTTAGATTGCTGTTAGCGTGCAGGCAAAACGGGGGCGCCGCGTGTGGCAACGGCGCTCCCGAGTTCGGTGTGATTCGATGCGGGTTTAAGCCTCGACGGTATCCAGGTCAAAGCCAAAGTAGCGGACCGCGTTGTTGTAGCTGATGTCGCGCACGATGGCTCCCAGCAGTTCCATGTCGGCCGGATACTTGCCCTGCTCGACCCACTCGCCGATCACGCCGCACAGCACGCGACGGAAGTACTCGTGACGCGGGTAGGACAGAAAGGAGCGGGAATCGGTAAGCATGCCCACAAAGTTGCCCAACACGCCCTCGTTAGCCAGAGCCGTGAGCTGCTCGCGCATACCGATCTCGTTGTCGTTGAACCACCAGGCAGAGCCGTTCTGGATCTTGCCGGCGGTCGGAGCCTCCTGGAAGCAGCCCATCACGGTATCGATCATGGTGTTGTCGATGGGGTTCAGGCTATACAGGATGGTCTTGGGCAGACCCGTGGACTCCTGGATGGAGTTGAGGAAATCGGCCAGCTGGTCGGACGGCGTGTAGTTGGAGATGCAGTCGTAGCCGGTGTCGGGACCGAGCTTGGCGAACATAGCGCGGTTGTTGTCACGCTTGCAGCCAAAGTGCAGCTGCATGGCCCAGCCAAGGCGGACATACTCGCCGGCGACGAACTGCATAAAGGCCGTCTTGTACTTGAGGACCTCGTCCTCGGTAAGCGGCTCGGCGGCAAGGCCCTTGGCAAAGATAGTCTCGATCTCGTCGGCGGTAGCCGGAACGTACATAACGTAGTCGAGCGCGTGGTCGGAAGCGCGGCAGCCCAGCTCGTGGCCAACGTCGTAGCGCTTGGAGATGGCGGCCTTCATGCCCTCGAAGTCGCTGATCTCAATGCCGGCAACCTCGGAGAGATGCTTGCAGTAGTCGGCGAACTCCTGGCCACGCTCGATGCGCAGGGCGGCATCGGGGCGCATGGCGGGAACGACCTGAACGTCAAAACTGTCGTCGGCGGCAATCTTCTTGTGCCACTCAAAGCTGTCGGCGGGGTCGTCGGTAGTGCAGATCATGCGGACGTTGGACTGCTTGATCAGGTTGCGGCAGGTAAAGCTGGCCTCAGCGAGCTTGGCGTTGGCAAGGTCCCAGACCTCCTGAGCGGTTTTGCCGTTCAGGACGCCCTCGTAGCCAAAGTAACGCTTAAGCTCCAGGTGGCTCCACTCAAAGACGGGGTTGCCCACGCAACGGCCCAGGGTCTCGGCCCACTTCTGGAACTTCTCGCGAGCAGGGGCATCGCCGGTAATGAAGCGCTCGTCAACGCCGTTGGCACGCATCAGGCGCCACTTGTAGTGGTCACCGCCCAGCCAAACCTCGGTGATGTTCTCAAAACGTTTGTCGTCCCAGATCTCCTTGGGAGAAATGTGGCAGTGGTAGTCAACGATGGGCATGCCCTCGGCAAAGTTGTGGAACAGCTCCTCACCGGTTTTGGTGCTCAGCAGGAAATCCCGATCGTCCATGAAGTTTTTCATCAAACAACCCCTTTGTTGGCGGAGCGGGCGCACGATGCGCTCGTTATCCTCTAGGTGAACGTTCACTATACTAATTCATTGCGACTTAAAAGGTGAACGTTCACCTAACCACCATGGAGTGAACGGTCGATTTTGCCCGTTCAACGGTTACTGGAGCCGTAACTTGTATGTATTGCGAATTGGCAGGCGTCCCCGAATACCGAACTTGAGCGCTTTGGCCAGGTGGGTCATGTTCCGCCGTGCATTTTTGGGAGTATTCAGCATCGGAGCGCACCGCGCACCGTCTTCGAAGCCCTATCTGATACTCATATTGCGCCCAATCGGCATAAATAAATGCCCCCGATGGCGAATTACGCCATCGGGGGCACTTAAAACAGTCGTCCTAACCTCTTTCGGGACACGCCATTGCTGAATACTCCAAAAAATGAACGTCGCAAGAGGGGGTACCTGACTAAACGGCTAAATTCCCGCAAGCTCGCAGTAGCGGTCGACGTTGCTGGCAAACACCATCTCCACAGCACCCTTCTGCACGGGCTCCGCCGGAGTTTTACCCCACAGCAGATACTCGCCCAAGGTCTTGGCGCCACGATATGCCAAACTCACCGGGTCCTTGTAGACGATGTTGGTAAAGATACCGCGGCGCAAGGCCAGAGCACTTTCGGGAAACAGGTCGTTGCCGATCACCATGACCTGACCGGCCTTGCCGGTCGAGACGAGCGCGTCGGCAACCACTTCGGAACCAACGGCAAAAACGCTACAGATAAGTTCGGGGGCGTCCGGCGCACTCAAGCGCTTTTCGAGCTCATGCTCGAGTTGTTTGACTTGCGCATGGGCACCTGCAAGATCCTCAACCTGCCATGGAATATCACGTTCGCGCAGGTAATTGTGGAAGGCGCGGGCGGTTAGATAGTGCGAATCGGTATATGGGTCGCCTGTCAAAAGGAGCACGCGGGCGTCGGCCCCAGAAGCATGGACCAGGTTTGCCGCCTGCTCGGCCATAAGGCTGCCTGCCGTCGAATAATCGGCCAAGCTCGCACCCAAACGATTCAAATGCGGACGGTCGCCGTCGACAAGCTCAATCGTCACGCCCGCCTCGGCGATCTGCCCCAAAAGCTCAGTCGCACGATCGTCGCCCGGCGCATAGGCGAGCAAGCCATCAATCTTCTCGCCCACCTGCAGACGCTCGTCGATTTGCTCGAGTGCATCAGCGTAGCCGCCCACGCCAAATTCAACGCGCTCAACCGTAATGCCCCGGTCGATGACCTCCCGTTCAAAGCGATTGCAGCCTTCCCACAGGTAACGGAAAAAGTACGCTCCCTCGCGCGATGCGCGGGGCAGGCAAAACACCAGATTGATATCCTTGCGGCGCAGGCTTGAGGCACTTGTGTTGCGGTGATAGCCCATGGCCTCGGCCTTAGCGTTCACCTTGGCGCGCACGGATTCGCTCACGCCGGCCTTTCCCGTCAGAGCCTTGTGCACGGTATTGATGGAAACGCCAAGCTCGGCGGCTATGTCCTTCATGGTTACGCGAGCGCTCATGCGGTTACTCCGTTATAGATAAGTTGCCAATTAATAGTCCAGTTAACGATACCCCAAAAATACTCTTCGACTCGCCGTGCTCTCCCTCAAATGCACAAAGCGCCCCGCGAACGGATGCTCGCGGGGCGCTTGGATATCTGGACCTTATTTGATACCGCGGCCCAAGTCTTCGGCGATTTTGTCCACGCCCTTAAGTGCGGCGCACGTCTTTTTGTTGGAGCAATGCCCCGTGCAAACGCCACCCTGAGCGCAGTCGGCGCAGGTGCCCTTGCGGTAGACGCGCACGCATACCGCGACAAACGCAACGCCGATAACAGCCAGTACAACAATATCGATAGGTGCCATAGCAAGCCTCCTCTAGTTAACCATCACTTACTTTACTCCATTCTCCACCTACCGAATAGGGACAGGTTTAATTTGGTCAGTTTTATCTGCGGAAACGCCACATCTTACTTCTGGAGCAAAGCAATCTGTCCCCCCATTGCATCAAAAAGCCCGAGTGTCACTGAGACACCCGGGCTCGTGGAAAGGGGTTGATCCTTATTCGGACTTAGGCGGAAACTGCAGCGGAAGCAGTGTTGGTCTCGTCCTCGTCGGTCCAAGCGTGCTTGGGCATAGGACGGAAAATCTGGAAGAGCATCGCGACCAGCAGCACGATAGCCACAACCGTCCAGAAGCCAAACTGCCCAAGGACAAGCAGGTTATAGAACTGGTTGATGAACAGGCCGATCACCCAAGCGAAGGCGCACTCGTAGCCGAGGGCAATCGCGGTCCACTTGCCGGAATTCATCTGGTTGCGGATGGTACCCATAGCGGCAAAGCACGGAGCGCACAGCAGGTTGAACGCGCCGAAGGCAACGCAGGCGCCCATGGTGGGGAACATGCCGGCAAACGCGGTCCACAGGCTCGGGTCGGTCTCGCCCGCGTCGGCGACGGACAGCAGCGAGCCGGCGGTGGCGACAACGTTCTCCTTGGCGACGAGGCCAGAGACAGTCAGCGCGGTTGCCTGCCAGGTGCTAAAGCCGAGCGGGGCGAAGATCCAAGCGACCAGGTTGCCCAGCATGGCGAGCACGGAGTAGTCCATGAACTCCTCGGGGATGCCGTCCATCGCAGGCAGGAAGCCAAAGGAGCCGTTGTAGCTACCAAAGTTGGAGAGGAACCACACCACGACGGTAGAGGCGAAGATGATCGTGCCGGCCTTCTTGATAAAGGCCCAGCAGCGCTCCCACACGTGCAGCGCCCAGGAGCGGATCGCCGGGAAGTGGTAAGCGGGGAGCTCCATGACAAACGGGGTCGGGCGGCCGGCGAAGAGCTTGGTCTTCTTGAGCATGAGGCCCGAGGCGATGACGGCAAAGACGCCCAGGAAGTAGAAGAGCGGGCTGATCCACGCGGCGGTGGTAGAAGAATCGCCGATGATGGAACCCATGAGCAGGGCGATGATCGGCAGCTTAGCGCCACAGGGAATGAACGTGGTGGTCATGACCGTCATGCGGCGGTCCTTCTCGTTCTCGATGGTCTTGGTAGCCATGACGCCGGGGACGCCGCAGCCCGAGGACACGAGCATGGGGATGAAGGACTTACCGGACAGGCCAAAGCGGCGGAACACGCGGTCCATGATGAAGGCGACGCGGGCCATATAGCCGCAGTCCTCCAAGAAGGACAGCATGACGAACAGCAGGAACATCTGCGGGACGAAGCCGAAGATGGCGCCCAGGCCGCCGACGATGCCGTCGCAGACCAGCGAATCGACCAGGCCACCGTCCTCGGTGCCGCCCGCCACAAGGGCGTCGTGCACCACGGTGGTGATACCCGGGACATAGGGGCCGTACTGTGCCGGGTCGACCGAGTCGGCATTGTCACCCGCAGCCTCGACGGCCGCGTCGTAGGCGTCGCGACCCTGACCGAGCACATACCAACCGTCGGTGCCAAAGAGCTGATCGTTGGTGAAGTCGGTCACCGTTCCGCCCAGGGTGGAAACGGCGATGTAGTACACGCAGAACATGATGACCACAAAGATCGGCAGGCCCAGGATACGGTTGGTAACCACACGGTCGATCTTCTCGGAAGTGCTCATCTTGGCCGGGGCCTTGGTGAGGCACTCATCGATGATGTGCGCGATGACGCCATAGCGCTCACCGGTGATGATGGACTCAGCGTCGTCGTCGCAGTCCTGCTCGCACTGAGCGACCAGCTGTTCCACGCGAGCGGCCTTCTCCTTAGTGAGGTTGATGAGTTTGCAGGCGTCTGCATCACGCTCGAACAGCTTGACAGCGTAGTAGCGGCGCTTGTTGGCGGGAACGCTCGCCGGAAGGTTGTTCTCGATGTGCGTCAGAACGTCCTCAATGGAAGAGTCGAACTTGTGCTCCGGCACCTGGCCCTTGGAAGCGGCGGACTTCTTAGCCTGCTCGAACAGCTCCTTGATACCCTTGTTCTTAAGAGCCGAGATCATCATGACCGGGCAGCCGAGCTTCTTGGACAGCTTGTCGGTGTCGATCTTGTCACCGTTCTTCTCGACCAAGTCGGCCATGTTGAGGGCAACGACCACGGGCAGGCCGGTCTCGATGACCTGAAGCGCCAGGTACAGGTTACGCTCGAGGTTGGTGGCATCGACCACCTGAACGACGACATCGGGCTCGCCGCTCATGAGGTAGTCGCGCGAGCACTGCTCCTCGGGGCTGTAGGGGGAAAGCGAGTAGATGCCGGGGAGGTCCGTGATGGTAACGTTCTTGTCGCTTAGGAGCTTGGCTTCCTTTTTCTCAACCGTGACGCCGGGCCAGTTGCCAACGTAGCCGTTGGCGCCGGTAATCAGGTTGAAAAGCGTGGTCTTGCCGCAGTTGGGGTTACCCGCCAGCGCGACATGGATCTGAGAATCCGCCATTCAATCCTTCTTCCTTGTGTGCCTGCGCTGCTTTCTCCGCGCAGGCTGGATAATGTGCTTCAAAGATGCTGCATTAAGTTAGAAAAACCTAACTTTATCTGCAGAAATATGCGCCACGAGTCCTTACTGGACCTCGACGACGGCGGCCTCCTCCTTGCGGATGGAAAGCTCGTAGCCGCGCACGTTGATCTCGACCGGATCACCGAGCGGTGCGACCTTCACGACCTTGAACGAAGTGCCCTTGATGAGCCCCAGGTCCATAAGGTGGCGGCGAAGCGCACCCTCACCGTGAAGCTTGACGATGGTGGAGCTCTCGCCCACCTTAACGTCACCCAACGTCTTCATCCTCTTGTCCCCCTTTCGGTTTTTATGAAATGCTGCAGACTAACCGACGGTCATGATGTGCATGGCAACCTTGGAATCGATACCAAAGCGTGCGCCCAGCACGGTGACGATAATATTGGCGCCACTCGAGCTCACCACGTGGATTTCGTTGCCCTCGACAAAGCCGAGGTCCTTGAGGTGGTGCTTCATGTCCTCATTGCCCTTTACACGAGACACGCGCACGGTTTCGCCCGCTTTTACCATCGAAAGCGGCATTGCCGGCATCTGCGGTCCGCAAGACATGAGTGGCTCCTAACGTCAGTTCGTCCTCAACATCGACGCGGTAAAAGTTAACCACGCCTATGTTCGCTTTAGTAAACTAACACGTGGTTAACTTTTTGGAAAGGGTCCCCATTCAGATTTCGAAAAAGTTTCCCATACGAAACAAAAGGGCGCGGCAAAGGACCATCCTTTACCACGCCCTGTCATGCTTAAAGCGAGAGGTTTCTGATCGACGTAACGCAGGAAGCCTCGTCTACGCCCGAAACACGAAAGACGACGCTCTCGCCGCACTCACCATAGAGGGCCATGAGCCCCATGACATCGCGGCCATCCGTGTGGCGATCGCCGATGCTGACTGACACGTCGCTACGATGCTTGGCAATGATGTCATAGAGCAGCGCAACCGGGCGGGCATGCAGTCCCAACGGATCTTTAATCGTCTTTGTAAACTCGACCATGTCCCCTCCCACGACATCGTACATTCGGCCGGCAAACCCAGCCACGTGGTAGTTATTGTAGCGTTAGATGCTTCTCGAGAGCTCCTCTGAACACCTCGTGGTCAAAAAGTGGCAAATATGAGTACTGTCACCAATTTAGTAGCAGCAAAATCGAGAGCAAATTGCCTAATTTGAGCGATTCGTAGGTAGCGCGCAGAGATGTGGTGTAAGAGGCGGGGCATGCCTCGCCTCTTCCCTTTCTTGAAAGGGAGGGGACACCGC
>NZ_JBDMSK010000028.1:0-22661 GCF_039758815.1 Collinsella aerofaciens
TCCGTCGCGGTCTACGGGGCTAACGATATGGCACCGTGGGGACACATGTATGTCAATCCTGGTCTAACAGAGCCTTAAAAAATAATAGGCAACTAAATTACCAGCAGAAACAAAAATTAGATAGCGAATAAACGAAGGTAAATCTGAGCAAATGTCAAGAGAATTGAGAACTTGCTACAAAAATGTCGGTTTTGTTGCTCAGATGTTTAAACAATTGTTATAATTGCATTACTAAACGAGCGCAATTACAGATTGCGCAGATACGTTTGATGGTGAAAGAGCAAGATCGCGGTCTCTTGGGGAGGAGACATCGATGAAAGCGAATTCGGACAAATCTAAGCAGAGTAATAAAGCGACGCGCCGTGTATTGGCAGGCGTTTTGTGCGGAGCCTCCGTGTTGAGCCTGGTACTGTCGCTCGTCATGCCCCCGATCTCGCAGGCCATTGCCAACGATGCCCAGACGGTTTCTACCGAGGAAACTGTAATGGGTTCCTCAAGTGAGTCCGCTGCTGTAGATAACACCAGCGAGGATGCCGAAAACCAGAATAGCGACGAGACCAATGGCGGCGAGGCTGGCTCTTCAAATAGTGCTGGGCAGGCTCAGAGTGCGAATGCGGCTTCAGCGAGAGCGACGGCCACCGTGGAGAAGGGAATTTATGTTCCCACGTCTATCGGTATCGGTACGAATATCGATGTCTCCACCCCCGATCCCGGCGTGGCCACCTACGTCGGCCGCGACATGTACATCGGTGGTAAGCCGAGCGACACTAGTAATCTTGATGCGGAGAACGCCCCCACCGGCTCATATGCCGCTGAGGCGGAGGGCCTTACCTTGGTCCGTGGCAAGCTTGCCATGAATCCAGTCAAAGAGAGCTGGCCCTATCAATCAATTGGTGCTGGTTTCCGCTTTGGCACCGTTGGTTTTGGTTCCCAGTTCCGTCCTGTCGCCGGCAGCACCGTGCTTGCGGTGGCCGGAATTAAAAGTGCGATCACCAAGATGAGCGTTGGTTATAGCGGCGACTCGCCGGAGACGACTACCGTTGGCGCTTGGGAGAAAGGCGCTTGGGTCGGACGGCAGAAATCTTCTGAGGGCGCGACTCCTTCCGGCTTTGCCTACACTGCGCAGATCGCAGGCCCCATCACATACTGGCGCGATAACAATAAACGCCAATCCGTGGTGACAACGCAGGGTAATTGGTACGAGGGCAAGAACTTTCAGGAAAGCAACCTGTTCAATCAAACTGTTGATTTGACTAATGTCAACAATAACGATTATTCGAGCTACAACGGTGAAGATGGGTACCTCTCGAAGCTATCGAAACAGCTCAACTCGTTTGCAAATACCGGCACGCTCGAGGTTGGTTTCGCGAGCAATCACAACAACTACGTAATCAACAAGTACGACAAGACGGATTGTAATTATGGCCTGGTGTTTGATGAGTCGTATAAGACCATATATTCGGACTGCGCCGATACGTCGCTCAATGGTAAGCATTTCAAGAATAGCGAGCGTCTTATCACGTTTAAGGGCGACAACACCTCTATGCAGCAGGTGTTCACCATCGATGCTTCTCAGCTGAGCAATACATACAACAACGAGTATTATCGTGGCGTTGATTTCGCATTCGAGGGCATTCCCAAGGGCGCCTCGGTTGTTGTGAACGTTACCGGATCTTCGAATATTGAGTTTCACAATGGCTGGCGCTTTTGGTGGAACGGTACCGAGATTTCGCGTGGTTACGAAACTCAATATTCCGGCAAGGAGCTGGGCGAGGCATACGCGACGGCTTCCCAGTCCATCATGTGGAACTTTGTCGATACGCAAAGCCTTACCATTCGAGGCGGCATCGCGGGAGAAAACCGCGCGGACTGGGGATACGGCGGCACAGCCACCGGTGCCAAGTGGACTGACGACGATCCTGCGGCGGCTATGATCGGATCGATTCTCGTTCCCAACGGAAGTTTCGACGACCATGTGACTACCAACGGCCGCGTTTATGTGGGCGTCGATTTCTCAATGAACAGCCCGAAGGTTGCCGCAGCATTTGGTGAGGGTAACTCGGCTTCCGTCATCGATATGGATCAGGAGCGTCACAACTTCCCGTGGTCTGGGTCGTATACGCCCGACGGCTCCGCCGTTGCGTGGAGCAAGGTCGATGCGGCGAACGGCAACACGTCGCTTCCTGGTTCCTCGTGGGCTATCTATGGTTCTGTCGAGAATGCTGTCGCGGGCAAGGACGCTATCGTGACGGTGACTGACGGTGGCGCAAATGATTACGCTTCGGGTGATGGCAAGCTTCAGTTCAACTATCTGAACCAGAAGGCAAACATCGGCAATTCCAACGATACCAACTACTTCACGTATTACATCAAAGAGGAGACGGCGCCGGCTGGCTACCAGAAGTCAGACACCATCTACTATGCCACTATGAACAATACTGGCGAGAAGCCGAACTACGTTCAGGGTTACGTGGATGAGAACGGCAAAAATGTTCCGTTCGAGAATAACCCCACAGGTGCCATTCCCAACACCAAGATCATCACCGGTACGGTGTCTTGGACCAAGGTGGCGGAGGACGACACAAAACACACTCCTTTGCCTGGTTCTGAGTGGAAGCTCACCAAGAAAAAGGACGCCGATGGTACGGCCGACCAGTCCTGGACCGTGATCGACCGGGAGAGCGACCAGTCGACTTCGAGCGATACCACGTGGGCAGACACCGACACCGCGCCTGGCAAGTTCACGCTCGAGGGTCTGCTGCCGGGTACGTACACGCTTGTTGAGACCCAGGCTCCGTTTGGCTACAACTTGAACACCACGGTTTATGAGTTCACGGTGTCCAACGAGAACGGTTCCGTCACGTGGACCGAGGGAAAGAGCCCGACGATTGACGGGAACAACGTCTACATTTCCGACGCCCTTACCACTACGTCCGTGAAGATCCCGGTGACCAAATCTGTTCGCAATACGGACTGGCCGAAGGGCGATAAAGACAAATATGTGCCGTTCGAGTTCAGCATCGAGGCTACGGGGGCAAATAAGGATAGCGCACCTAAGCTTGATCCGACGACTATTTCCGTCGCTCCCGCAGCGGGCTCCACCAAGGTCAACGACATCGTGGCATCCTTTGGCGGTATCTCGTTCTCCAAAAAGTACCTCGCCGAGATCGACGATTCGAACCCGACTGGCGCCAAGACCTACACCTACACGGTGAAGGAGGTCGCGCCTACCACCGGTGCCATCGACAAGCTTCGCTACTCCAAGGCCGAGTACCAGGTGGCCGTCACGGTGAAGGCCGTCATGGATGAGACCACTGGCAAGTACTCCGGCCTCACCACCTCCACCACGGTCACGCAGGTGAAGGACGACATGGGCAACACCGTGAGTAACACCATCGGCAAGGACGCCGCGCCCAACGCCATTCCCGCCTCCACCTTCACCAACACCTACTCCACCACTCTGCCTCTTTCCGGTATGTCGGGCGTCACTGTGACATACCTTGCCGGCGCGGCGGTGCTTTGCGCTGCTGCGGCCTGGATGCACATTCGTCGCAAGGCGAATGCGAAGGGAGGCGAGCGTCGTGAATAAGAAAGTTTGCTCCTTCCCGATCTTGTTTGCGCTGCTTGCCCTCCTGATCGGCACCTGCGCGGTTGTGTTCCCCGCTTCCGCGCAGGCCGCGCCGACCTCGACCGGTTCCATCACGGTGAGCGGCACCGTGGCGCGCAGCTACGACGCCTACCAGATCTTTAGCGCCAACGTCGTCGACGACAGCGGCGACGCCAAGATCGCCACCGACCTCGCCTGGGCAAGCGACGCCGCACGCGACGCCGCGCTGCCTGTGCTGCACAGCGCCGGCATGCCCAATTCCCAGTCCACCGCGCAGGAAGCTGCCGAGTGGCTCAACACCGATTCCCACCTTACGAGCGCGCTGAGCGCACAGCTCGCTCGTTCCCTCCAGAGCTCTGACGCCGTGTCCGTGGCCCTTAACGCGGGCACGACGACCGAGCTGTCCTGTGGCTACTGGCTCATCGTCGCCGACGACGACGCCATCGCCCAGGGCGAGGTCGGCACCGCGCCGATCATGGTTCTGGTCGGCGGCAGCGCCGTCACCGTCAAGCCCAAGGCCGCCACTCCCAAGGTGGCCAAGCACGTGCTGGAGGACAGCACCGCCGCCTGGGGCAAGGCCGCCGACGCCACGGTCGCCGACGACCTGTACTGGCGCCTCTCGGCCACGGTTCCAGCGGGTCTTGCTGCCTACGACACCTACACGGTGCGGTTCGTCGACACCATGGGCGCGGGGCTCGACCCCTCCAAGGTGGCCGCGAGCATGCGCGTGTACGCGGCGGCGGGCGCGGACGGCGGCTTCGACGCCGTCTCGGCCGGTAAGGACGGCCGCGCCGGCACCGACCCCGCGAAGGGCTGGACCGACATCACGGCCCAGTGCGCCACCAAGGTAACGGCCGACGGTAAGACCTTCACCGTGCGCACCGGCGACCTGATCGCCGCGCTCGGCGGGGCCGACGCCTTCACCGCGGGCGCCCGCGTGGTCGCCGTGTACAACGCGCCGCTCAACAGCGCGTGCAACCACGGCATCGCGAAGGGCAACCCCAACGAGGTCTACCTGCGCTACCCGCGCTCTCCCTTTGCCGACCAGTCCGGCGACGCCGGCTTCACCCGCACGCCGAGCGACGATGCGTGCGCCTACGCCTGGGATCTCGCGCTCACCAAGCGCGGCAGCGACGGCGACAAGCCGCTTGCCGGGGCGGTCCTGAGCATCGTAGACGACCGCGACCGCACGCTGGCGGCCGACGGCACGTGGGATGCGGAGGGCAAGGCCACCGTCACCACGGGCGAGGACGGCCGCGTGACCGTCTCGGGCGTGGACTCGGGCAAGCTGGAAGTCCGCGAGCTCAAGGCACCCAAGGGCTACACCGCCTTTGAGGGTACGCGCTCCGTGACAGTCAAGGCCGAGGGCCTGGACGTCGACCAGGTGGCCGCCGCCAAGCCCAAGCTCACCATCACGGCCGAGTCGCCCCTGCGCGCCGACAGCGCGGACGGGTCGACGGGCAGCCTGGAGGCGTCGCTCATCAACACGCCCACCGGCACACCCCCTAGCATTACCACCGGAGGCTTTATGCCCTCGACTGGCGATATGGCAATGTACGCCGCGGCCGCCGCAGCGGTCGCCGGAGCCGCGCTCATCGTGGTCGCGCTCCTGGTCAAGCGGGGAGGTGGCAGCCATAAAGAGTAGCTGGCAGCCCCACAGAGAGCGGGGCGAGACGTAGCGAAGTAGATGCTAAGACACAGACAGATGATGATCGATCGAATGAGATTCAAACGGAAAACGGAGGAAAAGAAGATGAGCATGAACAAGAACATCGCACGCCTGGCAGTAACGGCAGGTCTCACAGCAGCGCTGAGCTTCGGCGGCGTCATGGCCCCGGTGACCATGGCGTTTGCTGATGGCACGCCAACGGTGGCTCCGGATGGCAATGTAAAGATTGACGAGAAGACCTATACGGATACAACCTTTAAGGGTATCCAGATTTTCAAGGCCAAGGTCACGCAGGATTTGGAAGGCGTTAACAACTGGAATGGCGCTAAGACGCTTTCCGACATTGAGTGGGCGTCAGATGTCGTTAGGGATGCTGTGATCGGGGCTGCCGATACTAACGACGTTACAAAGCCCTCCGGCAATGATGCTCAGAAGTGGGCTGACTGGCTTAAAGATAAAACCGAAGGTGAGTACAAGTCAGGTACAGACAAGACTACTAAGCTCGATGCCGGAAAGACTCTCGACAAGATCGCCAAGGCACTGGAGGACGCCAATATCACTGAAGGGACGGATGAGTGCAAAACGAGCCCCAATGGCACCTTCACTGGTCTGAATACCGGCTACTGGCTCTTCGTGACTAAAGACGTCAACACTAGCACTAATCCACCCAAACGCGACACCGATGCCTTTACTTCGCCCATTTTCGCCGTTGTTGGCGGTTCCGCTGAGACCATTGCTCCCAAGAAGCAGGTCCCCACTGTGACCAAGGCCGTCAGGGACGACAAGGATGGCAGCACCTTCGGTACCGATGTGTTCAAAAATCCCAACATGGCTGCAGACTCCCGAATGGACCAGTTTATCGACTATCAGCTCGTTGGCACCGTTGCGGGGAACATCAACACTTACAGCACCTACAGGTACACCTTCACGGATAATCTTCCCAAATCCATGACGCCCAAGTTCACTGATGAAGCCAGCAGCACGACCCCCGCTGTGACAGTTATGATTGACGGCAAAAAGGTCATTTCTGGCTATACCGCAACCTTTGATGACAACAACGTGCTCAAGGTTGATTTCGGCAACCTTAAGGTTTGCAAGGGTGAGAACAATTCCGATATTGCCGTCACCGGTAACTCTACTGTGACTGTTGAGTATCAGGCCAAGCTTGACCCTGCAAAGATTTTTGAAAACAGCAAGGATGGTAAAATTAATCCGACGTTTGGCGACTTGGTGGGTAAACCCCAGAAGAATACAGTTACGTTGACCTATTCCAACAATCCGCATGCCGACGATACCGGCACCACGGTCGAGCATCCTGCCTACGACTACACCTATGGCATCGATGTAACCAAGGTTGGTTCAGAGACTGAGAATCCGCCTCTCGCCGGTGTTGTGTTCACGCTGCAAGAGCAGGGCGATGCTGACGGCACCTTTATTATGGCAAATGGTGTCAAGACGACCGATAAGGGTAAGGCCAAGCTGACGACCGACGCAAACGGCAAGATTAACGTTGTCGGTCTCGATGAGGGCACCTACATCCTTAAAGAGGTCACCCCAGCGCCTGGCTACAATAACTCCGCGGCAAGTGGTGTTACCTTCACTATCACGCGCGACCTTAATCAGACCGGCGGTGACATTAAGCCTAGCACGGAATCCGTAATCGAGGCGACAGATGGCGTCGTGAAGGACAATAAGGCCACTGCAACTACCGGCAAGCTCAGCTTTACCATCGTCGACAAGAAGGGCTCTGGCCTTCCCCTCACCGGCCTTAACGGCGTGACCTTCACTTGGATTGCTGGTGGCGCGGTGCTGTGCATCGGCGTGGCGCACCTCATCCGCAGCCGTAAGCAGGCTGAGGAGTCCGAGCAGGAGTAACGCTCGCTCACCCATCCCTTTGGCAGGTGGGATGTGATGGCCATGAGACTTGCGGACACTTTTCTCGTCCATCCACGTTCTTGCTTTGCCATTCTCTTTTCGGGGCAGACTCCGCACTGGAGTCTGCCCCGTTTTTTTTGGGACAACGCAGCCAGCCTCCACCGTCCGATGCGGGTACGTTCGTCATCGCGTTTCTTGACTCGTATGAGGTTCGGATTAAGGTCCGTAGGCGCACGCGCGGTGCGGACGGTAGAAGGCATTTGCGCCGCAACAAGCGCAAATAAGAATGCCCGGGGGTCGGATCCCGAGCATTTAACAAAACCAGAAAACTAGGCCGCCCGCGCTCCTAAGTACTTACGCGGGATGCGTCGTTTCCTATTGACATTGTATCCCGAATCGCCCCGCCGATCCGGGATATTCTGAAAACGCAAATGCGGACCTATGCATGAGAAGAAGCTCGCTAATTCCGAAAATTATGTATAATTCCAATACAAACTGGAATCGAACGAAAACAATGGAAATGAACGAAGCGCTAATCTACTTACAAGAAGCACTAGGCCTTTCCGCCAAGACCAAAACTTGGCCTGGATCCGCACGCTTGCCGCTGCATCTGCGGGCGATTGAAGTCCGCGCTGTTGACGCAAACGGTTTTTCGTTTTTGCTTGCAAGCTTGCCTACTGGCGTCGGGCTTCCCGAGGCTAAGAGAGTCTATAGTCAGCTAGCCTTGCGCGCGGAGACTCCTGTTGTCGTTTCTTTTCCTGATGCCGATGCACGTCAGCGCAAAGCATTGGTCGCACAAGGGATTCCGTTTGTTTGCCCCGGCAGACAGGCTTTTCTTCCATTTATGGGCACAGCCTGCACGGAGAGGGGCGGTGCCCGGTTTCGCAACCACGCGACCAAGATGTCACCCAACGCACAGGCTGCCGCAATCTGGGGAGCAGCCCAGGAGCCGTATCGTCCCTATGACCTTTGTCGTGCGCTTGGGATTTCGGCAAGCCGCGCGAGTGAGGCCATAACCGAGCTTGTTGACAGGGGGCTCGCGAGGCGCGAGCGTCGCGAGCGACGTGTCGTCGTGTTCCCTGTTGCCGTTGATCTTCTGCTCAGCGAGCACATGGCAGAGCTCTCCTCGCCTGTCTCGAAGGTCTTTTTTGCAAGGAAGACGCCGCAGATCGACTATCTTGTTGACGCCGGGGAGACGGCGCTCGCTGCGCGTTCGATGCTCGCTGCGCCGGGCATGGAACAAAAGGCCGTCTTAAGAAGTGCATGGCGTCAACTGAGCGACCTCGAAGTCGCAGATGGGGAGCTGCCGGATAACGAAACGGCGATGATCCAAGTGTGGCGCTATGTGCCCGTGTTTGCCGGCTCCTCCCGTGTCGACGACATTTCGCTTGCGCTATCTTTGGCGGCAATCGACGATGAGCGAATTCAGCTCGAAGTCGATCGCATGTTTGGAAAGGAATATCCATGGCAAGAAGCGCTGTAGAGGGTCTCCAAGAATTCGAACCGTAGGCGGCGTTTCGGTCCTAGCTGCGTTGTCCGGCGCATGAGCTCGCTAATCGGCTATTATTTGTTTAGACAACTTGAGTTGTAGAGGAGTGACCGGCGATGGTGCAGGGCGCCAAACATATGAAGAGCAATAACGCCGCGGACAGTGGCGGCTCGAGCCCTCAACCAAAGCTTAAGCGCCGCCGCAAGCGACTGCCGCGCTGGGCCGACCGGCTCATCACCATCGTCATCATCCTTATCGGCGTGGGCCTTATGACCTGGCCGTGGATCTTGGACCGGCTCGAGGCCTCGGGCGTGTTCAACCAGATCAGCACGGTGTCCAGCACCGTGGACGCACTCTCTGCCGAGGAGCGCGAGCGCATTCTGCTTCAGGCGCGCTCCTATAACGAGCAGCTTGCCGGCGAGGCCACCGAGCTTCCGGCCGACCAGATCGAGCCCTATGCTCAGCAGCTCATCTTTGACCGCGACCCCATGATGAGTTGGGTCGAGATCCCCTCCATCGACGTGAGCATGCCCATCTACCACGGTACGAGCGAGGAAGTCCTTATGGCGGGCGTCGGCCACTTGGAGGGCACGAGCCTGCCGGTGGGCGGTACCTCGACGCATTGCGTGCTCACCGCGCACTCGGGCATGCGCAACCTGAGCATGTTCGACGACATCCACTCGCTGGAGCCCGGCGACCTGGTGCTGCTGCACACCATGAACAAGACGCTCGCCTACAAGATGGTGGACTCCGAGGTGGTGCTGCCCGAGGAGATGGAGTCGCTGACCATCGAGCCCGGCGCCGACAAGGTGACGCTCGTCACCTGCACGCCCTACGGCGTGAACGACCACCGCCTGCTGGTGCATTGCGTGCGCACCAAGTACAACAAGAAGGACGTCGACAAGCAAAAGTCGCTGGCCGGTCGCCACTGGGGCAAGCGCGAGTTTGCCGTGCTCATTGTGGTCGTAGCCATTGTGCTGTTGCTGCTGGATATCGTGATCCACGCGGTCCGCAAGCGCCGCAAGGCCAAGGCCTCGGCGTAGGACATCGTTCAGAACTACCACAATGGGGACAGGTACCTTTGTGGCGGTCGGGACTTCCAAACCATCACAACATTCGATGAAAATCTCGATTTTGGCGAAAAGCATCGAATGTTGTGATGCTTTTGCTGCGGGCGAGACGGTTTTCGCTACAGACGGCGCGGTTTTCGCTATGGACGGTGCGGTTTCGCTGCAGAACCGCCAGCCCGCCGCCTGCCAACCCGCCGCCCTCGTTACGTTTTCGCTGCATTTGGGTAAAGCACCTGCTCCAAGTGGCGTTGCCTTGTATACTAGAGCGGTTTATCTGTTATGCGGAAGGGAGCGCCTATGGCACTCAGCGAGAAAGACGTGCGCGGCATCGCCGAGTACGCAAAGATCGCACTGACCGATGACGAGCTCACCCAGATGACGTCCTACATGAACGACGCCGTCCAGATGCTCGAGCCCGTCTTGCAATATGACTTGCCCGACGTGGAGCCCACATTCCATCCCATCGGAAGCCTGTCCAACGTGATGGGCGACGACCTGCGCGAGCCCGAGCGCGATCTGTCGCTCGACGTCGCGCTGGAAAACGCCGGTAGCGCGCGCGACCGTTACTTCCGCGTGCCGTCCATTTTGGGAGAGGGGGAGAGCGAGTAATGGCGCAGAGCTTCGATTCCCTTACCGCCGCCCAGATCGCCGCAGGCGTTGCCGCCGGCGACTTTACCGCTACCGAGGTGGCCCAGGCCTCCCTTGCCGCCATCGAGGCGCGCGAGGGCGGGGTCCAGGCATTCCTGCAGGTGGCGCCCGAGCTCGCGCTCGAGGCCGCTGCGCGCGTGGATGCCGACCGTGCCGCAGGCAAGCCGCTGCCCCCGCTCGCGGGCGTGCCGCTGGCCATCAAGGACAACATGAATCTGGTGGGCACGCGTACTACCTGCGCTTCCCGCATGCTGGGGGACTACCAGAGCGTCTACACCGCCACCTGCGTCCAGCGCATGCTCGACGCCGGCTGTCTGCCCATGGGCAAGGCCAACATGGACGAGTTCGCCTTTGGTAGCTCTACCGAGAGCTCGGCCTTCCACCGCACCAACAACCCCTGGGATACCGAGCGCGTGCCCGGCGGCTCCTCGGGCGGCTCCGCTGCCGCCGTCGCCGCGGGCGAGGTCGCGCTCTCGCTGGGTTCGGACACCGGCGGCTCCATCCGCCAGCCGGCGGCGCTCTGCGGCGTGGTGGGCTTTAAGCCCACGTATGGCGCCGTGAGCCGTTACGGCGTGGTTGCCTTTGGCTCGTCGCTCGACCAGGTGGGCCCCTTTGGCCGCACGGTCGAGGATGTCGCGCTGGCTATGAACGCGCTCACCGGTGCGGGCCACGATCCGTACGACTGCACCAGTCAGGACTGTGCCGTCGACTTTACCGAGCACCTCAACGACAGCATCGAGGGCAAGCGCGTGGGCATCATTCCCGCGTTTATGGAGGCCGAGGGCCTGACGCCCGAGGTCAAGGCCGCTGTTCAGCGCGCCGCTCAGGAGCTGCAGAACCAGGGCGCCGAGCTAGTCGAGATCGACCTGCCGCACCTGGATGCCGCCATCGCCGCCTACTACGTCATCGGTCCGGCCGAGGCGTTCTCCAACCTGGCTCGCTTCGACGGCATTCGCTATGGCTATCAGGAGGAGGGCTGCGCCAACCTGTCCGACCAGAGCTCGCTTTCGCGCGCCCACGGCTTTGGCGCCGAGGCCAAGCGCCGTCAGATGCTTGGCGCCTACCTGCTGAGCTCGGGCGTGTACGACAAGTACTACTACGCTGCGCAAAAGGCCCGCACACTCATCACGCAGGACTACGACGCCGCGTATGCCAAGGTGGACACCATCCTCATGCCCGCCTCGCCGCGCACGGCCTTTAAGTTTGGCGAGATCAGCGACCCCACGCAGATGTACCTCTCCGACCTATACACCATTTCGCTCAACATTTGCGGCAACGGTGGTATCTCGGTGCCGCTGGGCCTGGGCGAGGATACTCAGCTGCCCGTTTCTGCCCAGCTGGTGGGCCCGGCGTTTAAGGACCGTCAGCTGCTCACGTTTGCCCGCGCCCTTGAGCGCGGTTTTGCCGATACCGCCACGGGCGCGCCCGCGCTTTCCGTCGCGCCCGATTTTGCCGGGAAGGGAGGCGAGCTGTAATGAAGGAGCTTTCCGAGGTCCTGCAGGATTGGGAGGCCGTGATCGGCCTGGAGATCCATACCGAGCTCACCGCACTCGATACCAAGATGTTCTGCAACTGCAAGCTCAGCCACGATGACGAGCCCAACGCCAACGTGTGTCCGGTGTGCCTGGGCCTGCCCGGCGCCCTGCCGGTGCCCAACAAGCGCGCCATCGAGAGCATCGTCAAGGCCGGTCTCGCCACCAACTGCGAGATCCAGCGCCACTCGATGTTCTACCGCAAGCACTACTTCTATCCCGACATGGCCAAGAACTTCCAGACTACGCAGGGTCCGGTTGCCTTTGCCATGTACGGTCACCTGGATCTGGATGTGACCGGTCGCGGTGCCGCCGAGCGCCCCGACTGCGCGTTTGGCGAGGCCGAGGCCCAGAGCCTGGCGAGCGCCTCGGCCAACGCCGAGGGCCTGTCCACGTCCATGACGTCGACCATGCGCGAGGGCAACCAGCGTGCCGGTCATCTGGCCAGCTACGATGCGTCCAACCTGCAGATGCCTGAGCGTCGCGAGGACGGTTCCTACACGGTGCCCATTCGCATCCTGCGCATCCACATGGAGGAGGACGCCGCCAAGATGGTGCACGTGGGCGGTGCCGAGGGCCGCATTACCGCCGCTGCCGAGTCGCTCGTCGACTACAACCGCTGCGGCACGCCGCTCATCGAGCTCGTCACCGAGCCCGACCTGCGCACGCCCGAGGAGGCTCGCCTGTTTATGGAAAAGCTCCGTCGTATCTTTGTGACGCTGGGCATTTCCGATTGCTCCATGGAGAAGGGTTCCATGCGCTGCGACGGCAACGTGTCGCTGCGCCGCCGCGGCGAGACCAAGCTGGGCACCAAGACCGAGCTCAAGAACCTCAACTCGTTCAAGAGCCTGCACGACGGCCTTGCCTACGAGATTTGCCGTCAGGCCGAGGTGCTCGAGGAGGGCGGCATCATCTACCAGGAGACCCGCCACTGGGAGCCCAGCCGCAAGCGCACCGTGGTCATGCGCGTTAAGGAGACGGCCGACGACTATCGTCTGTTCCCCGACCCCGATCTGGCGCCGTTCGATCTGGACGATGAGTTTATCGACCGCTGCCGTGGCGAGATCCCCGAGCTGCCCGATGCCAAGCGCGCCCGCTTTGAGGCCGACTTTGGCATTAAGGCGGCCGATGCCGAGCAAATCGCCGGCGACCCCGAGTTTGCCGAGTTTTTTGAGGCCGCCGCTGCCGGTATGGCTGGCAAGGAGGCCCAGACGGTCGCGAACCTGCTGGTGAACGAGATGATCGCCTACCTTAAGGGCGCAGGCGTGTCGCTCGCCGAGTCCGGCATCGCGCCGGCTCAGGTGGCGGCGCTTGCCAAGCTGCTGGCGACCGATGCCATCAGCTCCAACCAGGCTCACGAGGTCTTTGAGGCCATGGCTCAGACCGGCGATGACCCCAACAAGATCGTCGACGACCGTGGTATGCGTCAGGTGAGCGATGCCGGCGCGCTGCAGCCGATCGTGGACGAAGTGCTGGCAAACTGTGCCGATCAGGCGCAGCAGTATCGTGACGGCAACCAGAAGGTCATCGGCTTTTTGGTGGGCCAGTGCATGAAGGCGAGCCGCGGCAAGGGTAACCCGAAACTCTTCAACGAGTTGCTGAGAACGTCGCTCTCGTAAGCGGGAACCGAGGGGCCGGGCACAGGGCCTTGCCTCTCAATTTCGGACAGTCCTGACTCACGACGGAGGCGCCACTGGCGCCTCCTGTTCGTGCGGAACTCATTGAGAGGCAAGGCCCTGCGCCCGGCCCCTCGGTTCCGTGACGACTCGGCCGTTCGGGTCAGGTGGGCTGGATTGAATTTGGTGAATGAGGGTGCCGATGGCGCCCTCGTTCTTTATATATGTTGGGAGCGCCAAGCGGTGGGGGTGGTGCCGGTGTGTTGTTTGAAGGCTTGGGCGAAGGCGGCCTGCTGAGGGTAGTCGAGCCGCTCTGCCACCTGCGCTATCGTGAGCGCGCTATCGGCCAAAAGGTCCTGTGCTCGCTCCATGCGGCGTCTGCGAATGTAGGCGCCCAGGGACTCGCCGGTTTGGGCCTTAAAGGTGGCGCATAGTTTGGAGCGGCTTGTGTAGAGCCTCTCGGCCACCTCGTTGATACCCACGCGTCTGCCTTTGTCGAGCGCGCGCTCAATCATTGCCGTTGCTTCTTCGGCAATGGTTATGCTGACGCGTGTGTCTGCCGCCTGCCGCGCCTGCTTGTGGGCCGCGCGCGAACAGGCGAGCTCCGCGACCATGGTCTCCACAATGCCTTGCATATAGACGTGTCCGCCTGCGGTGCGGGCGCGGTCCTCGTTAATCCGGCGCAGCGCGTGGCAGATGGCAGACGTCGCCTCCTCGTGCCATGGCTCGGCAAACGCCTCAAAGATTCCCGCGAACTCGGTGGGATAGCGGTGCTCCAGTTCGTCAAAATATCCAGACAAAAAGAGTACCGAGCGCGAGTGATAAAGCTCCCCCGCAAACAGCGGGCTTAATTCCTCGCCACAGCTATCTTGGATAAAGCTGCAAACGGCATTGTTTGGCCACGGTCCATGCAACGGTTTAAGGTTCGCGGGCGTTATGCCAGCCTCGGGCATGCATGTAAGCGTGGGCGCGCTGACCTCGCTCACGCAGGCGTATGGTTCGGGTGTGTATTCGGCCAGGTACATATCGTGCGTCGGGGTGATGAAATGCTCCATGACGATGCAGGCAGGGGAGAGAGGCATGATCCATGCGCGTCCGTGCGCCCGGTCGTTTGCTACCTCGCCGGTAAAGACAGTGCCCTTGCCGGAAAGCTTCAAGCCAAACTGCTCAAACTGAGGTGCGTAGAGTTCGGTTATGTCGGTCGCGGCCCGCCGCATTTGCAAAAGCGTCCCCTTCCTTTGCGGAAACGTCCACGCCTGGCTAGATTGTGAGCCATGGCTAACACATCAATGATAAGTTCATTACGGTTAACTCTCAAGCCGTTAGAAAGGAATCTCATGGCAAAGGGATCAAAAAGGGAAGGCGGCGGTATCGGCGAGCTGCTTGCATATGCCGGCGACCGTAAATTCCTAACGTATTTGGGCATGGCGCTCTCGGCGCTCTCGCAGCTGCTGAGCTTTGGACCGTACGTGTGCATTTGGCTTGTCGCGCGCGATCTGATCGCCGTGGCGCCCAACTGGAGCGAAGCTACTAACATCGCGATGTACGGTTGGTGGGCCGTGGGGTTTGCGCTGGCAAGCATCGTAGCTTATTTCGTGGGGCTCATGTGCACGCACCTGTCTGCGTTTCGCTGCGCGTCCAATATTCGCAAGACTACGAGCGAGCACCTGCTTAAGCTGCCGCTTGGCTACTTTGACACGCACGCCACCGGTGAGCTGCGCCGTATTGTAGACGGATGCGCCGCCTCCACCGAGACTTTGCTCGCACACATGCTGCCCGATATCGCAGGCGCCGTCGCCATGGTCGTGGGCTTGCTCGTGCTGCTTTTCGCGCTCGATTGGCGTTTGGGGGCGGCATGCCTTATCTCGGTCGTCGTTTCGTTTGGCGCCATGGCCACCATGATGAGCGGTAAAGGCGCCGAGTTCATGAAGGCCTACATGGGAGCGCTGGTCAAGATGAACAAGACCGGCACCGAATACGTACGCGGCATCCCCGTGGTCAAGGTGTTTCAGCAGACGGTCTACTCCTTCAAGGCCTTCCACGATGCGATCGCCGAATACGCCGACATGGCACAAAACTATGCGGGCACGTTCTGTCGAGGTCCGCAGGTACTCAACCTTACCGCGCTCAATGGTCTTGTGGCATTCCTGTTGCCCGTGGCGTTGCTGTTGGCGCCGGGCGAGACGGACTTCGCGCATTTTATGGCCAACTTCACGTTTTACGCGATATTTTCGGCCGTGGTGCCGACGGCCATGACCAAGCTCATGTTTGTGGGCGAGGCCTCTCAGATGAGTGCCGATTCGCTGGCTCGCATCCGAAGCGTCATGGATTCCAAGCAGCTCTCCGTGCCCGCCCAATCCAAGCACCCTGCCGGCAGCGACGTACGATTTGAGGATGTGAGCTTTACCTACGAGGGCGCCGAAGCGCCTGCCGTCAACCATGCGAGTTTTAGCGTTTCCGCGGGTAGCACCCTCGCCCTGGTGGGTCCCTCGGGTGGCGGTAAGTCAACCTGCGCAAGCCTTATCCCGCGTTTTTGGGATGTCTCCTCGGGTCGAGTGCTCGTAGGCGGTGTGGACGTTCGCGATATGGATCCGCACGAGCTTATGGACCAGGTTGCCTTCGTGTTCCAGACCAACCAGCTGTTCCGGCAAACACTTGCCGATAACGTGCGCGCCTCCAAGCCTACGGCCACTGACGACGAAGTGCGTGCGGCCCTCTCCGCAGCTCAGTGCGACGACATTGTGGCCAAGCTCCCACAGGGCATCAATACCATGCTCGGTGCCGGCGGAGCATATCTTTCGGGCGGCGAGGTCCAGCGCGTGGCACTCGCCCGCGCGATCCTTAAAGACGCGCCTATCGTGGTGCTCGATGAGGCCACGGCGTTTGCCGATCCCGAGAACGAGGCGCTCATCCAGCGCGCCTTTAGCAAGCTGGCGGCGGGTCGCACGGTCATTATGATCGCGCACCGACTCTCGACTGTAGTGGGCGCAGACCAAATCGTGGTGCTCAACCAGGGCAGCGTGCAGGAGTCGGGTACCCATGCCGAGTTGCTGTCCCAAGAGGGTCTATATGCCAAGATGTGGGCCGAATACGAACAGGCCGCGAGCTGGAAAATCACTGCAGCGACCGCAGATATCGCCGTCACGAAGGGAGGCGAGGCCTAAATGTTCGCCTCATTCCAAAAGAAGTATTTCCTATCCGATAAAGGCGTCGCCGGCGTAAAACGCGGCATTTTCTGGACCACGCTCACTAATCTCATTACCATGGCCGGCATGGGCTTTTTATTCCTGGTTATGGCCGGCTTTGTCGAGCATCTCGCCAGCGGGGCTGACCTGCCGGATGCGCTGCCGATCGTGGGCGGCCTCCTGGTCTTTTTCGTGTTGCTCTTTGCCTCTAACTGGCAGCAGTATTACTACACCTACTGCATCTTCTACGAGGAGTGCGGCAAGCAGCGTATGGAGATCGCCGAGCGCTTGCGCAAACTGCCGCTGTCGTTTTTTGGTCGTCGTGATCTGGCCGATTTAACCGAGACCATCATGGGCGACGTCCAGGCCATGGAGCACGCCTACAGCCACGTGCTGGGAGAGCTTTGGGGTGCCATCATCGCAAGCGCCATTGTGTTCGTGGCGTCGCTGTTCTTTTGCTGGCAGCTGGCGATCGCGGCGTTTTGGAGCGTTCCCGTTGCCTTTGCCGTGCTGTATCTAACACGCGGCCCCATGACTCCGGTGTTCGATCGCGTGCGTGCCGAGAAGGTCAAGGTTACCGAGGCAATTCAAGAGACGCTCGACTGCGTTCGCGAGATCCGCGCCACCAACCAGGAGGCCCATTATCTTGAGGGACTCAACGCCGTGACCGATGCCGAGGAGCGCGAGACCACCAAGGGCGAGCTCGCTAACGGGCTTTTGGTCAACTCTGCTTTTGTCATCCTGCGTCTGGGCATTGCCACCACGCTGGTCACGGGTGCCGCGATGGTCGCCTCCGGGCAGGTCGACTTTTTGGTGATGTTTGCCTTCCTGCTTATGGTGAGCCGTATCTATGCGCCCTTTGACCAGGCGTTGATGCTGGTGTCCGAGCTGTTTGCCGCCGAGTCGTCTGCCAAGCGCATGCGTTCCATCATGGAAGAGCCTGTGGCGCGGGGCAGCGAGAAATTTGAGCCCGCGGGCCACGATGTGGTGTTCGATCACGTGGCATTTGGCTATGGTGCGGGCGAGGACGGACGCGCCGGCGAGAAAGTTCTTACCGATGTGAGCTTTACCGCCAAGGAGGGCGAGGTCACGGCGCTGGTCGGTCCTTCGGGTTCCGGTAAGTCTACGGTGAGCCGCCTGGCCGCTCGCTTTTGGGATGCCACCGCGGGCAAGGTTACCGTGGGCGGTGTGGATGTTGCGAGCGTTGATCCCGAGGTACTGCTGCGTGATTACGCCATCGTGTTCCAAGACGTGCTGCTCTTTGACGACACAGTGATGGGAAACATTCGCCTCGGGCGTCGTGATGCCACCGATGAGGAAGTGCTTGCGGCCGCGCGTGCCGCCAACTGCGACGAGTTTGTGAGCCGCATGTCGCAGGGCTACGACACCATGATCGGTGAGAACGGCTCCAAACTCTCCGGCGGCGAGCGCCAGCGCATCTCCATCGCTCGCGCGCTGCTCAAAGATGCGCCCATCGTGCTGTTGGACGAGGCGACGGCGAGCTTGGACGTGGAGAACGAGACCGTGGTACAGCAGGCACTCTCCCGTCTGCTTACAGGTAAGACGGTTATCGTTATTGCCCACCGTATGCGTACGGTGGAAAATGCCGACAAAATCGTTGTGCTCAAGGATGGCGTGGTTGCCGAGCAGGGCACTCCGGCGCAGCTCAAGGCGGCAGGCGGAGAATTTGCCCGCATGGTTGCGCTGCAAAAGGAGGCGGCTGCCTGGCAGCTGTAGGAAAGGGGTAAAGAGACCGTTCCTTTGTCATGTATTCGGGGCTGTGGAAATCGAAGGTGAATACTTTTTCGCGAAGTGAACGACCTTATTTGGACCCTCGGAGCATCGACATTTTTAGGAGCTGGTTTCCTGCGGTTTTGCCAAGCTTTTCCTGAGGTTTTGTTGGCGAAAAATGCGGATGCTTCGGGGGTCCGATTTGACTCGTTCACTTCGCGGAAAAGTATTCACCTTCGATTCGCAAGGGCGGGGGCGGATACCCGTGGGGGTGCGGATTTGCGTCGTGGTGGGTGAACCGCCGAGTACCGGGCGATCTAGATCGCATATTATCCAAAAAGTTAGCCGTTGTTGACCACAGTAGTTATACTAAACTAATCTCAAAAGCGTGCTCGAGCAAACTAATGAACTCGGGTGCTAAGGCACCATGCCGCGCTTGTGCGGCAAAAGGGAGAAGCAACATGAAGAAGTCGACGTTTAACACTCTGCTTGTCGGTGGCGGTTTTCTGCTTGGTACGGCTGGCATCAAGCTGCTTACCAGCGCTCCGGTAAAGAACGCCTGCGTGCAGGGCATCGCGTGCGGTATGCGCGTCAAGAACTGCTACCAGGACATGGTCGAGCAGGCCAAGGCCAATGTCGATGACATGGTTGCCGAGGCCGCCTACATCACCCAGAGCGAGGCCGCTGCTGACGAGGCAGCCGAGTAACGCTCCCAGGCACAAACTATGAGATTCTCGATTATTAGCGAGATTCCCGGCAGGACCCGTCTTCAATTGGCGGGTCCTGTGCCAGAGAGCGATCTCGATGCACTTCTTAAGCTTGGCGGCGAAATCGACGGCGTGCGCAAAGTGCGCGTATATGGCCGTATTGGCCAGATGGCGCTCGAATATGACGAGCAGTGTCGTGCGAGCGTGCTCGACGCCTTGGGCGCACTCGATGCTCAAGCCATCGCCGATGCCAAGTCGGGTTACGTGATGCAACTCGAGCCGCGCAAGCACAAACTCGTTATGGACCTGGCGACACTCATCGGCGCCCATTACGCACGTCGCTGGTTCTTGCCGACGCCTCTGCGTGCGGTGTTTGTCGTGGCCGGTTACATGACCTTTTTGCGCGCCGCTCTCCACGAGCTCTCGCAGCCGCGCCTGACCGTTCCTGTGCTCGACGCTTCGGCCATCGGTATCTCGTTTGTCAAACGTGATGTCGATACCGCGGGGCAGACGATGTTCCTGCTCAACGTGGGCGAGCTGCTCGAGGACTACACCCGCGCCATGAGCGAAAACGAGCTCATCAACTCGCTGCTCGATGTGCCCGACAAGGCGCAAAAGGTCGTCGGCGACACCGAGGTGAGCGTTGCCGCCACCGAGCTTGAGCCCGGCGACTTGGTCGCCGTTCGCACCGGCATGTCCATCTGCATCGACGGTGTGGTTGAGCAGGGGAGCGCCATGGTTAACCAGGCGACCCTGACCGGCGAGCCGCTTGCCGTCGAGCGCAGCGCAGGCGACGATGTGTTTGCTGGAACTGTCGTCGAGGACGGCAGCATCTTGGTGCGCGTGCGCGCCAACACGGCTCAGACCAAGCTGCGCTCGATCGTCTCGCTCGTGCAGGCGGCCGACTCGCTCAAGTCTGAGGGCCAGTCGCACATGGAAGACCTCGCCAACAAGATCGTCCCGTGGAACTTCCTGCTCGCGGGCCTTGTCGCTCTCACCACGCGTAGCCTCATTAAGACCTCGGCGGCGCTGATGGTCGACTACTCGTGCGCACTCAAGCTCACGGGTTCCGTTGCCGTCATGACCGCTATGAGCGATGCTGCCAAGATGGGCGTGATGGTCAAGGGCGCCAAGTACTTTGAGTCGTTTGCCAAGGCCGATACCATTGTCTTTGACAAGACCGGCACGCTGACCGAGGCGCAGCCGCGCCTGGCTTGCGTGCTCACCACCGATGGCTGGAGTGAGGACGAGGTCCTGCGCCTTTCCGCTTGCTTGGAGGAGCATTTTCCGCATCCGGTGGCGCGCGCTGTGGTCAATGCGGCACGCGAGCGCGAGCTCGAGCATCGCGAGCGCCACGCCGCCGTCGAGTACATCGTGGCACACGGCATCGCTTCGTCCATCGAAGGGCGTCGCGCCATCATCGGTTCGGCGCATTTTGTGTTTGAGGACGAGGGCGCACAGCTCGAATCCGACATCAAGGAGCGCATCGAGTCCCAGATGCAGGGCCTGTCGCCGCTGTACCTGGCGGTCGACGGCACGGTCGTGGGCGTGCTCGGCATCGAGGATCCGCTCAAGCCCGGCGTGCGCGAGGCCATTGCCGACCTGCATGCGCTGGGCGTCAAGCATGTCGTTATGCTTACGGGCGATTCGGAGCGCACGGCCGAGCGCATTGCGCGCGAGGCGGGTGTCGACGAGTTTAAGGCCGAACTGCTGCCCGAGGACAAGTACGCCTATGTGGAGCGCATTAAGGGCGAGGGCCGCCATGTTGCCATGGTGGGCGACGGCGTCAACGACTCACCGGCGCTCGGCTTGGCTGACGTGGGTCTGGCCATGGGTGGCGGAAGCGACATCGCCAAGGAGGTCGCCGATATCATCCTGACCGATACGGATCTTGCCGCGATCGTGCGTCTGCGCCGCATGAGCCAGGGCCTCGTTGATCGTCTGACGAGCTCCTATTCTAAGGTGATGCTCACCAACTCGGCGCTCCTGACACTGGGCATTACCGGCGCGATTACCCCGCAAGCGTCATCGCTGCTGCACAACGGCTCGACGATTGCGTACAGCTTGGGCAACGCGAAAGCGTATCTGCGTTAGCGTTTTTGCTTGAGTTTATGGCCTGCATTCGGGCGGTACCGCAACCGCCAGGGTGCAGGCCTTTTTAGGCAAGTGCAACTTTGATGGCGGGACTTTCTGCGAGCTGCTCGGCTGCCTTTTCGTCGGAGCTGTCGAGTGCTGCCAGGCTGCGGTAGACCCACTCGTTGACCTGGGTGTTCTTGACGCCTGCGGTCTGCATAAGGGCGCCTACCTCGCGGATTGCTGCGAGCAGATCGGCCTTGGGGCCCACGAGCTCGACCGTGAGGTCGTGGTAGGCGGTCACTCCGCGGTTTTCGCTCACGTGGTCGATAAAGCCCTCGACGGTCTCAAGCTGCTGGGCGAGAGCCGCATCATCGTCAGCGTCCAGCGCGACGAGTGCGTTCGATACCGTGAGGGCGGGATGTCCGCAGGGGACAAAGCCCTCGATGACATCCATAGCTTCGGTAATGGTTGAGCCCAGGCCTACGAGGGCATTGACGAGTTGCTGCTTGGTATCCATAACGGTCCTTTCGACGGGTCAATTGTGCTTGGCGAAAATATACGTGACGCGATCGGTAGCAAAAGTGCGAAGTGCAGCGCACATTGAGGTCTTCACAGCTCGTGCATAGAACAGCTGTCCGCTTTCAGAACGTGGTAAGATAACACTCCGCAAGCGGGGCTCGCCCCGTATGTTCTTTGAAAAGTCGACGGGTGTTGGGTGCCCGTGCCCAATACCATCCAGACTTTCCCGACATTCGGGGGCGACTGGTTTCGACACGATAGCTCTGAGAGAGGAAGCAAGCCGAGGTCTCCTCGCCTCGTTAAACAGGGGTACCGTCAAATTGAATTGACAACAACTCTTCTTTTGAGCCTATGGCTCTCGCTGCTTAGTTTATAGCGGCGCGTCAACCCGGTGATTTCCCCGACACCGGCGCGACGTCATTTTAGGGGAATGCTCCTGCGCACGTAATCGGTATGGCGCAGGCTAAGACCGAACCGATTAGGACGCCGCGAGCGTGTCGCTGCGCGCAAAGCGTCCGAGACAAAACCAGCGACTGAGCTTGGAGACGCCAATCAGGGGGCTTTCGTGGACCGGAGTTCGATTCTCCGCGCCTCCACCATAAGCAACAGGCAGGTAGATACTCATATCTACCTGCCTTTTTATTTCTTGTCCGTACCGCGGAGAATCGAACTCTGTGCAGGGCGCGAGCGTTAAACAAACGCGGAGCGTTTGTAGCGAGCGGGCGAGGACGCCGGCAGGCGGCCGAAGCCGGTGCGGATTTGCGAAGCAAATACGCGGATTCTCCGCGCAAAGCCCCAGCCCAAAACAGATGTGCTGCCGACGGCATTTCTGCCAACTATGCCCCCGCACCAACGGATCCCCCCCCACCCGCGGAGAATCGAACTCTGTGCAGGGCGCGAGCGTTAAGCAAACGCGGAGCGTTTGTAGCGAGCGGGC
>NZ_JBDMSK010000029.1:0-22033 GCF_039758815.1 Collinsella aerofaciens
GGCCTGGCGTCAGCATGCCGCGATTCAGTCGCGCGGGCAGCATTTCCCAGTTGACAAAACTATAGGAACACCCCCCTGAACAGAATCACCGTTATCGGTTGACGGTGCGGCGATTGCCGCCAGCGGCGACATGAGCGGCTGAGCGATGAGGCCCGCCGTCAAAACGGTTGCGACGGCGCGGTTAGCAACGCCCTTGACGTTGACAGTCTTGGCCCGAGGCCCAAAGTGTTGTGGACTGTAGTTTGCCATGGCTTTCTCCCTTTGACACGGATGTATCCATACGTATCAAACGGTAGCTGTCGATTTTTGAATTCTGTTGCGCAACATTGGCGACCAGCGTATTTTTTGAAATTCACGCTCTCGTGCTTCACAGTTTCGTCACATTTGAAGGAGCTGGTGCATCATATTCTTGCAGGATCGAATTGAGCCTATGATTTGCATTTGCTCCCGCGTCATCCGCCCTATCGGATTCCGCATCCAACAGACACCCCGCCCGCCACGGTGTAGAGTAAGGGCGACGAGCGGGATACGCGGACCGCGCTGGAACGAGGTAAACATGGAACTCGATAAACAACAGCTCAAGCGACTGCGCGAGCGTCATCATCGTCGTCACGGCATCCGCCCCGCTCATAGCGAAGCCATGGAAAACATCACCCGCTTCCTCAAGCGCGCATTCAACATTCGCGAGGGACGCGCGCCCTATCACGTGATCCGCAAGCGTTTTGTAAACGGAGCGCGTCTGACTGGCTCCCACCTATGCATCCTCATCATCGCCATGCTCATCGCGAGCATCGGCCTCGATATCGACTCAGACATCGCCATTGTGGGCGCCATGCTCATCTGCCCGCTTATGGGGTCGGTCCTTGCCATGGCATATGGCATCGCCACGCTCGACCGCGAGATTACCGTCGAGGCCATTGCCAGCCTTGCGCTGCAGATGGCCTTTTGCCTGGTCACGTCCACGTTGTATTTTAAGCTCTCGCCCCTTGGCACCACCACGGCCGCCATCATCGACAACTCGACGCCCACCGTGTGGGACCTTGCCGTCGCCCTCGCGGGCGGCTTTGCGGGTGGCCTGGGCAACTCGCGCGACCAGGAACCCGCCACGCTCATCGCCGGCGTGGCCGTGGCGACCGCGCTCATGCCGCCCCTGTGCGCGGCGGGCTACGGCATCGCCATCGCAAGCGGATCGCTGTTTCTCTCGGCGCTCTACGAGTTTGGCATCAACGTGGTCTTTATCGCACTGGCTGCCGAAGCCGTGCTGCTTCTTTTGCGCGTGCCGCTCAAGCGCGACCTGAACGGCGACGGTATTGTGACCGCCGAGGAAAATGCCGAGGTCGACGAGCTGTCACGCAAGGTGCGCCGCCGCATTATTGTGGGCACGGTGATCTTTGCCATCCCCTGCATCGTTATGACCGCGGGGTCTATTGGCTCGGCGCAGGCCGGCGTGCAGGACGGCTACGGCGTCACCGAGACCACGCGCGAGCTTGCGGCGGTGCTGCCAGGCTTTAAGGATTACACCGTCGCCGTCGAGACCTCGGCTACCGAAGGGGACGAGGAGGGCCTTGTCGAGCGCCAGACTGTCGCCCACGTGACGACAAGCGAAGCGCTCGGGGCGCACGACCGTCACGTCGCCCGTAAGCTCATCGACCTTAATGTGCCCGATCTCGATCGCGTGGAGTTCGATGTGAAGTGATGCGGGATGTGAGATGGATGCGCGCACAGGCGCGAGTCGGAACGAGACGCGACGCAGGCCGCGAGCAAAAAAGCGGCGCGCGATTCATGTCCGCGCCCCGCTCGCTGTTTTATTGCCGTGAATCAGACGTCCGCATCGACATCGCCAGACTCCACCGTAAACGCCGAATCGGTGCTCACAAGATAAAATCGGGTCACCTTGCCATCTCTAAATAGATAGAGCTGGCCCTGCTCGCGTCGGCGCGATATATACGCAACGTGAACCGTGCCGAATTCTTCGCCGTTTTCCTTCTTTAATACCAGGATATTGGGATCGTTCGTACGCTTAAACTGCCCGTCTGTGCAGATTCCGTCTTTGTCGACCAGCTGCCATCGACAGCCATCCTCCTCAAGAAAGGCCAGGATTTCCCGACTCGTTTTGTCATCCCGATAGTAACCGTCAACGGCAAACCCTTCGGAAGCGCATTCCTGCATATAGGACGTTTCTCGGCTTATAGCAAACAGCCCTGTAGCGCCCAGTAGCACAGCCAAGCAGACCACTGCAAGGGTTATCGAAATAGCGCGGCGACCCATGTTAGCCCAACCGATAGTTGTTTAACGGAGCGCGAAACATACCTGGAACCTCCGATATCAGGGGGAACGTCGCCAGCAGGCTGGCGACAACTATATGTTTCTAACATCAAACCATATGGCTACCACTCGCGGAGGGGGCATCGGCGAACGGCGTGTTTTCATACTCTATTGGTCAAACCTAAGCGTGGCTCTACAGCTCGTACTTGTACACGCGATAGATGTACTTCTCGGCTTCCATCTCGTAGGTGGCGATGGGCAGTCCATAGCGATCGTACTCAGTAAAGGTCTTGGCCTGGCCCGATGCCACGAGCATACTATTCGAATCGCCGACGCGCTGTGCACTACTTACGTAGCTCGAGAACGGCACTGCGATCTGGTCCACAAGCTCGTAGGTGCGCGCGGTCACGTCCACCGTAAAGATTCGCCCAAACGAATGCGTTCCCTTGCTATAGTCGGTCACCACCGCGGCGCCCAGCTGACCCCAGTCGAACTTGGGATAGCTTTCTGCCGCACCAAAGTTGTTGTCGTACAGTAGCACCTGGTAGCGAGCGGTTGCCGCCGTATCGGAGCTCGGCAGATAGGTCACACTGTGCTGGCCTGCGTTGAGCGAAAAATCGCCTTGGGCCTGCAGCAACTTGTCTTCAAAGCCCGAACCGGCCCAAAACTCTGGCGAGCCCACGGAAGGCTGTAGCAAGGTCATTTGCGCAACATATGTCCAGCAAAAACGGGTGGTAGCCGGTACGGCTACCACCCGTTTGTCCCATATCTAGCCCATAGCAGGCCAGTTACTTCTTAATGCCACGCCCCAGACGCTCGGCGACCGACGCCACGGCCTCCTCGCTGGCCGGCCCGCAGCTCACGCAGCCGTCATGGGCACGCATCTGGCCGGTGACCTCGTCCATCGCGAGCGGCGCCACCTTCTCGAGCTTAAAGCCCTTGCCGGCGCGCATGTTCTCCTTGGCCACGCTAATCATGAGCTTAATGCGGTTGAGCTGGTTGACCTCGGACGCGCCGGGGTCGTAGTCCACCGCGACGATATTGCTCTCGGGGTGCTGGCGGCGCAGCTCCTTGATCACAGCCTTGCCCACCACGTGGTTAGGCAGGCACGCGAAGGGCTGCGTGCAGATGATGTTGGGCGCACCGTGATCAATCAGGTCGAGCATCTCGGCCGTGAGCAGCCAGCCCTCGCCCATGTTGTTGCACACCGAAAGCACCGTGCGGGCCTTGTCGGCCATGGTGCCGATGCGCTCGGGCGCCTCGAAGCGGCGAGACTTCTCGAGCATCTCCTCCACCGGCGTGCGCATCCAGTCCACAAGCTTGATGAGCGCTTGCATGCCCGCGCGCGTCGTAGCAGAGCTACCCAACTCGTCCTTCTGCAGCTCGGCGTTGCTCATGGAGTACAGGAAGAAGTCGAGCAGGCCCGGCACCACGGCCTCGCAGCCCTCGCGCTCGATGACATCGACCACGTGGTTGTTGGCCGTAGGGTGGAACTTGACCAAGATCTCGCCGACCACGCCCACGCGCGGCTTAGTACCCTCGCCCACGAGCGGCATGGTGTCGAACGCTCGGATGGCCTCGCGGCACAGCTTGGTGTAGTTGTGGCGGTTAAACTTGGGCGCCAGTTTACGGGCGCGCGCCATGTACTCCTCGTAGAGCGCGTTGGCGGCACCGGGCGTGGCCTCGTACGGGCGGCAGCGGTAGAGCATCTGCATCATCACGTCGCCAAAGAGCACCGCGTAGACTGCCTGCTTAAGCAGCGCCGGCGTAATCTTAAAGCCGGGGTTATCCTCGCCGAGTGCCACTGCCGAAAGCGAGATCACCGGAATCTCGGGGTGGCCGCTCTCGCGCAGGGCCTTGCGGATGAGTGCGATGTAGTTGGTGGCACGGCAGCCGCCGCCGGTCTGGCTGATGACCACGGCCGTCTTGGACAGGTCGTACCGACCGCTCTCGATGGCCTCCATGATCTGACCCGTCACCAGGATCGACGGATAGCAGATGTCGTTGTTCACGTAGCGCAGGCCGGCTTCGACGGCATCGTGGTCGGTCGAGGGCAGCAGTTCCAAGTTGTAGCCGGCACCGCGGAACACCTCTTTGACCAGGTCAAAGTGGATCGGCGCCATCTGCGGGCACAGGATGGTGTAGCCCTCGTCGCGCATCTGCTCGGTAAAGGGCACCTTGGGCCATGCGGTCGAAGCACTCTCGCGCTGCGCCGCAAACGTGTACTTACGGCTCGCGAACGCGGGGGCATCCATGGAAGGCGTCACCGGCGCGGCATCACCCTGCTCGTAGGCCTCGCCCGCGGCCGTGGCCTCGGCCAAGCGCTCGGCCTCCTGGTCCTTGAGCGCCGCCATGAGCGAGCGGATGCGGATGCGCGCGGCGCCCAGGTTGGACACCTCATCGATCTTGAGCACGGTGTAGATCTTACCGCTGGCTTCCAGAATCTCCTGCACTTGGTCGGTAGTCAGGGCATCAAGGCCGCAGCCGAAGGAATTGAGCTGGATCAGGTCCAGGTCGTTGCGCATCGTCACAAAACGGGCGACGGCGTACAGGCGGCTGTGGTACATCCACTGGTCGACGACGCGGATGGGGCGCTCGGGCTTCACGAGATGCGCAAGCGAATCCTCGGTAAAGACCGCAAAGCCAAAGCTCGAGATAAGCTCGGGCAGGGCATGGTTGATCTCGGGGTCGTTATGGTAGGGACGACCGGCGAGCACGATGCCGTGACCGCCGTGGTCCTCGACCCACTTAAGAGCCTCCTCGCCCATAGTCTGGATGTCCTCGTGGAAACGCGCATCGGCCTCAAAGGCGGCGTTGACGGCGGCATCGACCTCGGAGCGCGTGATCTTGGGTCCACGCACGCGACCGCGACCAGCCTCGGCATCGGCCACGCGGTCGACGGCGAGCACCTGGTACAGGCGGCGCTTGAGCTCGGTCTTGTCGTGATAGGGCACAAACGGGTACAGGAACTCGATGTTCTGCTCGCGGATCTCGTCGATGTTGAGTGCCAACGCCGTGGGGTAGCTCATGACGATGGGGCAGTTGTAACAGTTGCCGGCGGTCGGATCCTCCTTGCGCTCCCAGCGCACGCACGGCATCCAGATGAAGTCGACATCGCGGTCGATAAGGTTCATCACGTGGCCGTGGCTCATCTTTGCCGGGTAGCACACACTCTCGGACGGCATGGACTCGATGCCCGCCTGGTAGGTCTTTTTGCTCGACTGGTCAGACAACTGCACGCTAAAGCCCAAGCGCGTAAAGAACGCGTGCCAGAAGGGGTAGTTCTCGTACATGTTGAGCGCGCGCGGGATACCCACGGTGCCGCGCGGGGCCTCGTCGGGACTCAGCACCTCGCGGTTAAAGAGCAGCTCGTTTTTCTTTTTGAAGAGGTTGGGGGCCTCGGTCTTCTGCTTTTTGTGGCCGGCGCCCTTCTCGCAGCGGTTGCCGGTAATGAAGCGCCTACCGCCGCCAAAATCGTTGACGGTAAGCTGGCAGTTGTTGGAGCAACGGCCGCAGCGGACATGCTTTTGCGTCACGGTGAGGTGCGCGATGTCCTCGGCCGAGAGGATGGTCGAAGTGCCGTCGGCGCCAGCGCGATCGCGGGCGAGCAAGGCAGCGCCATAGGCGCCCATGCAGCCGGCGATATCGGGACGCACGGCATGAACGCCGGTGAGCTGCTCAAACGCGCGCAGCGTGGCATCGGACATAAAGGTGCCGCCCTGGACGATCACCTGGTTGCCGATCTCCTTGGGGTCGCGCAGCTTAATGACCTTGAACAGGGCATTCTTGATGACGGAATAGGACAGGCCGGCCGCGATGTCGCCCACCGTGGCGCCTTCCTTTTGCGCCTGCTTGACGCGCGAGTTCATAAAGACCGTGCAGCGGCTGCCCAGGTCGACGGGGGCCTTGGCATGGATGGCGGCGTTGGCGAACGCGCGCACGTCCATGTTCATAGAGACGGCGAAGCTCTCGATAAAGCTGCCGCAACCCGACGAGCAGGCCTCGTTGAGCATGATGTGCTCGATGACGCCGTCCTTGACGCGCAGGCACTTCATATCCTGGCCGCCGATGTCCAGGATGAACTCGACGCCGGGCAGGAATGCCTTGGCGCCGCGCAGGTGCGCAACGGTCTCGATCTCGCCGGAGTCGGCCTTAAGGGCCTCGATGAGCAGTGCCTCGCCGTAGCCCGTGGTGGTCACGTGGCCGATGGTGCAGCCCGCGGGAATGTGGTTGTAGAAATCGGCCATGATGACCTTGGCCGTACCCAGGATGTCGCCGTTGTTGTTGCCGTACCAGGTGTGCAGCAGTTGGCCGTCCTCGCCCACGAGCGCGGCCTTCATGGTGGTGGAGCCGGCGTCGATACCGATGAAGACGCGGCCGGTGTAGCCGTCGAGCTTGCCCTTGGGGACGACTTCCTGGTCGTGGCGACCCTTGAACTCGGCAAAGTCCTCGTCGGTGGCAAAGAGCGGATCCAGACGCTCGACCTCGGCACCCTGTGTGTCGCCCAAGCTGTCGATGGCCTCGATGAGCTGCGGGAACGTGCTGAGCTTGTTGGACTCGTGCGCCATGGCGGCGCCGCTCGCCACAAACAGGTGGGCGTTTTGGGGCACGATGCGGTGCTCCTCGTCCAGGTTGAGCGTGAGGTAGAAGCGGTGGCGCAGCTCGGAGAGGTACTGCAGCGGGCCGCCCAGGAAGGCGACGTTGCCGCGGATGGGACGGCCGCACGCCAGGCCCGAGATGGTCTGGGTCACGACAGCCTGGAAGATTGAGGCGGCCACGTCCTCGGGGCGGGCACCCTCGTTGAGCAGCGGCTGGACGTCGGTCTTGGCAAAGACGCCGCAGCGGCTGGCGATGGGATAGATGGTGGTGGCGTTGGCCGCGAGCTCGTTGAGGCCGCTCGCGTCGGTGTGCAGCAGGGTTGCCATCTGGTCGATGAATGCGCCCGTACCGCCGGCGCAGGTGCCGTTCATGCGCTGCTCGATGCCGTTGTCAAAGTAGATGATCTTGGCGTCCTCGCCGCCCAGCTCGATGGCGACATCGGTGGCCGGGATGAGGGTCTCGACGGCACGCTTGCTGGCGATGACCTCCTGGACAAACTCCAAGTCGAGCCACTGGGACAGCAGCAGGCCGCCCGAGCCGGTAATGGCGCAGGTCATTTGGGCAGCCGGCAGCACGGTCGCAGCACCCTCGAACAGGTCGCGGGCGCAGGCACGGACGTCGGTGTGGTGGCGCTGGTACTTGGCGTAGACGATCTGGTTGTCGTCGTTGAGCACGGCGAGTTTAACGGTGGTGGAGCCCACGTCGATGCCCAAGTGCAGGTTGCCACGAGCGTTCTCGGGGTTGAAGATCGCGCCTTCGGGGGCGTGGGCGGCGGCTACGGGCTCAGTAGCGGTAGCGGGCTCGCTAGTGACGGACGCCTCCCCTGCCACGTTCTTGGCATCAGCAACAGCCTCGGCAACTTTCTCGGCAGCAGCGGTCGCAGCCTTCTGCGCAGCGTCCATCACGGCGGGCGCGGCCTCGCGTGCGGCTGCGACCACACGGTCCTTAATGCCCTCGACGAGTTTACTCATCTGTTTCTCCTCTTAGTAGTTGGACTCGACGGTTGCGGCGGTGTCGGCCGCGTCCTCGAGCTGCAAGTTCAATAGCTTCATGCCGTATTCCGGCACGTTGATATCGATGGGTTGGCCATACAGGTCACCAGGACGAACAAAAGCGAGCACCGTCATAATGCGCGCCATGGCCTCGGGCGATTCGGTGAGCCCACGCTCAAACCAGCGCTGAATCATGCCGACCTCGGCGCTCACGACGTAGGTGACGTAGTAGTCAAAGAACGTGCCCAGCGCCAGGCCCAAAATGCCCGTCTGCGCACGCGGCACCACAGCCTCACGCGCGGTGTCGATAATCCTTTTAATGAAGGCCTGGTCGCCGCCCGGACCCAGCAGCGCACCGATTAAGTCGCGGTTGGCCGCAAGATAACGCAGCAGCTCAACCGAACCGGGCGCCGGCTCGAGCTCATCGATGTTGTGATAGAGATCAGGCAGCTGAGCTGCGGTGATGAGCTCAATGCGCTCACGGATCTCGGCCAGCAAGCCGTCCTCGATTTGATTGATAAAGTCGGGAATATCGCGGTAGTGCGAATAGAACGTGCGGCGCGTAAGGCCAGCGCGCTCGGTGAGCGACGCGACATTAATGCGCGAAAGATCGCCGCTTTCGGCAAGCTCGCTGGCAAGTGCCTGGCGAAGGGCACGCTGCGAGCGAAGGGACCGGCGATCGCATTTCTCGAGCTGGGACAAGCGTCCTCCTTGTTACTCAGCCTGTGCGCTATTGCACAGTGCGAGTATTATTGCACACCGTGTGCATCAACACGTAAAGGCAATATTTTGGATGTGACGAGGGGGGGCAGTCCCTTTGTCACATTATTCGATGACGGTGCGGGAGTTCTGTTTGCGCATGGTGGCGAGCATGTGTTTGGGGACGGCGTGGACCATGCAGCTGCCGATGGTCGCACTCGCGGCGGCCTTAGCTGCATCACTGCCGTTTTTGGTCGCGTAGCTGTGGCGGAAACGCTTGAGCATGGCGATGTCGTTGCCGCCGTCTCCATAGACCGCGACCTCGTCCTCGGCAATACCGTAGTAGCCCGCCAGCCAGGCCACGCTCTCGCCCTTGTTGCACGCCACGTCCGTGATTTCGAACATCACCGGATCGAACGGCGCGTTGACCACGCGGTCCGAGCGCTCGGCCAGATACGCCTTAAGGTCGCGCTCCAGCTCGGGCGAGGTCACGCGACAGTTGATCTTGCACACATCGTGGCGCAGGATGTCACCGATCGACTGGTCGAAGTACTGTTCCTCGTGGTACCCGCCACGCGCACGCATGCCGCGCATCACAATACGCTTGATGGGGCTGTCCTTTTTAAAGCCCGCCTGGTGCATCTCGAACGAACCGCTCGAGAACATGCCGTCGGGCGTAGAGCAGTCGAAGCAAATGTCCGGGAACGCCTTGAGCAGTTCCTCAGTGACCTGCGGATCGATGGTCCAAGTCTTGAGCACCTCGCCATGGCTGTCGCGCACGATGGATCCATTGGAGCAGCAGGCGTCAAGCGCCAAGCCCGTAAAGCCATGCTCGCCGATCGGCAACGTCGAGCGTCCAGTCGCGGGAACCACGTGCAGGCCAGCCTCAGTCAGCTCGCGAATGGCGCGGCGGATGGTCCCATCCGCCTCGTGCAGGGCGTTCAGCAGCGTTCCGTCTAAGTCACTCGCGAACATCTTGATCATGGACATGCCTCTCCTTCGTCTGCCCGATATTGTAGACGAAGGAGAGGCATGTCCAAACAATGCCGTCCCGGCGCGGCGTACCACCGCCTTCACAAATTCACGGTGCCCCAGCGCGTTAAGACAATCGCCGCAATCGATTTTTCAGCCGATAAAACAGAGCCGTCGTCAACGTCAGCACCGCCAACATGGCTGCGAATACAATCGCCGGTGTCCATCGATCATATGCAACCCCGTACGTCAATTGGCCGATAGGCGTTGCGCAGGAAAGGACCATGTAAACGACCGAAAGCACTTTTCCGCAGAGCTCAGTCGGCGCTACCCGCTGAACAAACGCGATGATTTCAACCGACGTAATGCTCGCCCACACCATGACCCATGCCGAACCAACCGCAAACACGGTGAACACGCATACATCTACGCCGAACAACAGCGTAACAATAATCGGCGCGACTCCAAAACAGATCATCGCAACATATCGGCATATGCCATTGAAAGAAAAACGATGCGGCCAAATGCCGACCAAGCCACTGCCGGTAAGACCACCCAGGCCCAGAGCAACCTCAACTATCCCAACGCAGGACGATTGCATGCCGAGATGCTTTGTAACAATAATGGGAGCGCCAATCGTTGGCCCAACCAACGCAAGGTTCAAAACTGCCGCAAGCAAAATCACAGCGACCAATGATGCATTTTACAACAGATACCGAATCGACTCCCGAAAATCGTTTCGGCATGTCGTGCGAGTCGCGCCGTCTCTCATCGTTTCAGATGAGGCGTTTTGCTTGAGTGCGACCCCAAACAAGAGAGCTGAAATCGCAAACGCCACCGACGCGGTTGTGCAAAGAGCATCGATGCCAAAGCACCCATAGACTGCCGTCCCGACCACAGGACCCAAGATATTGCTCACCATGGTCATCTGCGAAACCAATGCAGTGGCCCGCTCAACCTTCTCTTCACCCGCCATACGCACCGTCTCAATTTGGAGCATTGGCTTTAGCAGCGATTGAACACCATATTGAACACAAAGTATCGCTACTACGACGACCGCAAGAGGCAACGAGCGCTTCATGGGGATAGACAGCAGTGATGCAGTCATCAGAGCAATGCCGAGGGACACGAAGACCTCGCGGTGTCTTCCCCGATCCGCTAAGATCCCACCAGCCGGAGTTGCGAGTACGCCGGGTATGAACGCCGTCGCCACGACGGCGCCATATAACGTTGACGATCCACTGCAATCGAACAAGTAAAGTGGATACGCAAAGCACAGCGCCGACAGCATCGAATACGTGCACAGCTGCGCAACCAGAAGTTCCGCGAGCCTGATTGACCGCACTGTTTTTGATTTCAACGAGACGCCGACGTCTCTCAGCCCAGCCATAAGCCCACCCCCTATACATATCACTAGTATGTATTTAATGACTTGAAAAGGGCAGCCGTGGCTACCCTCACAAATCAATTACATACCGTTGGTATCTATATTACCACCCGGCGCGGTCCCATACGTCCCAAATCTGCGCCGTTGTCTGAAGCACTTCATTACCCAAATCGAGCCCCACCGCGGCAGCCATCTGCGCCAAACATTGTGCGCGAGCGAGCATTCGCTCCTTGGGCTCGAGCGGACGGAACAATGGCAGCAGCCAAAGATTCGCCAACAACGATACGGCCTCCGCCGCTTCGCGCGGGCATTCGCACGCAATGGAGCCGTCGGCGATGCCCTCCTCGATCACTGGCAAGAGACAGCCATCGGCCGACTCGTCAAATGAGCCCTGGTACTGCATCGCCAGTAGGCGCGAGCTTTTTACCGGATCTGCTGCAGGACGCATACGTGCCCATAGCTCAATTTGTGGAACAACAGACTCGGGAGCGTACAGTCGCTTGAGCTTTTGGGCTCCGGTCATATTACCGACGCCAAGCATCGAGCGGCGGTGCTCAACAATCGGAGTCATCGCCCGATCAAACGCGGCGTTGAAAATCTCTTCTTTGCTCTTGAAGTGATGATAGACAGCGCCCTTGGTCATGCCGTCGAGACGGTCAACGATATCTTGAATACTCGTCCCCTCATAACCCTGTGCGCAGAATAGCTCCAGTGCCGCGTCGAGAATCTTCGCGACCGTCTCCTCGGGATATTTATTGCGACCCATAATCCGCCCATCCGCAACGCAAGTCTTGTGCCTCATTGCAGCATTTTAACGTTGCGGATGGCAGACGGTCGATTCTACACCGCGGCCGGGCCGTGTTCGCCGGTGCGAATGCGGATGACTTCTTCGACCGGCTCGACCCAAATCTTGCCGTCTCCAACGGCACCGGTGCGGGCGGCATTGCAGATGATGTCGACAATTCCGTCAACGTGCTCATCAGCGCAGATGAGGGTGAACTGCACCTTGGGGATGGTATTGACGAGCAGTTCGTTGCCGCGCACGTATTCCTTCCAGCCATGCTGTGCGCCGCAGCCCTGCACCTGGTTGATAGTCATGCCGCGAACATCAGCAGCAAACAGCGCATCTTTGAGAACCTCAAGCTTCTCCTGGCGCACGATAGCCGTAATTTTCTTCATAATGAATTCCTCTCTTTAGTAAAGAAATGAATTGCCATTCAATAACGCGGGTTTTCCAAGTGCCCGAGATTGCCCCGAAAGAGGAGCGCCGCGTACTTCGGTACGCAAGCGACGGTTTGAGGGGCAAGGTCGGGTGCTTGGGAAAGCCGCGCTGCTAATCGAGTCCGGAGAAAGAAGGATATGCGCTCTCGCCGTGCTGACTCGCATCCAAGCCCAGCGCCTCATCGGCCTCGTCCACGCGCAGGCTACCGTGGAACAGCACCTTGACCACCGCGGCGACCACCAAGTCGAGCACCAGCACAATAACGACCGTCACCACAATGCCCAGAACCTGCGAGACAAGCAGCGACACGTCGCCCGTGTAGAACAGGCCGCCCTTACCGGTCCACGAGAGCTCCGGCACGCAGAACAGGCCCGTGAGCACACCGCCCAAGATGCCGCCGATACCGTGGCAACCGAACGCGTCGAGCGCATCGTCGTAGCCAAACTTGGTCTTAAGATGGCTGATGGCCAGGTAACAGACGGGCGAGACGATCAGGCCCATGACCAGCGCTGCCCACGGCTCGACAAAGCCCGCACCCGGCGTGACCACCACAAGGCCCGCAACCAGACCGGTGCTGGCACCCACCAGCGTGGGGCGACCGGTGTGCACGCGCTCGACGGCAAGCCACGAGACCATGCCCGCCGCGCTGGCCGTCACGGTGTTGAGGATGGCGAGCGCCGCCACGGCGTCGGCCTTAAACTCGCTGCCGCCGTTAAAGCCAAACCAGCCAAACCAAAGCAGGCCGGCGCCCAGCGCCACAAACGGCACGTTATGCGGACGATAGCTCACCATGCCAAAGCCGCGACGACGGCCGAGCATTAAGCAGAGAATCAGGCCCGTAAGACCGGACGAAATGTGCACCACGTCGCCGCCGGCAAAGTCGAGCGCTCCGATGATGTCGCCGATAAAGGAGCCATCGCCGCCCCAAACCATGTGGGCGAGCGGCGCGTAAACCACGAGCAGCCAAATGCCCAGGAAAGCCGTCATGACACCAAACTTAACGCGACCTGCCAGGCTGCCCGTGACGATAGCGGCGGTGATCATGGCAAACGCCATCTGGAAGGCGATGTTGATGATCTGAGGATAGACGGCACCGTCCGTGGCATTGCCCTCGGCCGCCTGCAGCACCTGGTTGAGCACCGGTAGGCACAGCAACTGGTCAAGGCCTCCAATAAACGGGCTGGAACCGTCGCCGCCGTAGGCCAGCGACCAGCCAGCAACAATCCACAGTACACCAACCAGGCCAATGGCGCCAAAGCACATAAGCATGGTGTTGATGACATTTTTGCGCCTGGACAGGCCGCCATAGAAAAACGCCAGACCCGGTGTCATTAAAAACACGAGCATGGTGCAGATGAGCATAAACGTTGTCGATCCCGTATCGTACATTCGCTCCCCCTTTGTCGCATGAACGTTGTCGGCGCTCATGATGCGGCCGAGGGGCAACTGGTGTAGACCAGATACGGCGTTGTTAAACGCTGCGTTGTCGAATGGAAACGGTGCCGCAATCTTGGAAACGGCGCGGCAACGGGCGCGAAACGAACGGGAAATACGCGAGCAAGGAAGCCGCAAACACGCCCGTCCCGGCTAGCGGCGGAACAGCTCGCGGGCTCGGTCGCGGAGGTCGGTAGCTCGGATGACGCCCTCGTAACGATTGATGCGCAGACGCGGGAAGGCGTTAAAGAAGCGCAGGTCACGACGGCTGAGCGACACACTCGGCACCGGACGGCTCATGCGCTTGCCGGCAAGGCGACGACTGAGCGACGGACGCGGCATGCTCGGCGCGACATCGGCAACGCGGCGGGCAGCGAGCGCCAGGCCGCGAGCACCATCCGAGATAAACGTCGGCATCGAAGCCTTCTCGCGCAGGGCATCGAGCGCGGCGTCACCCAGCTCGGCCAGCCACGCGTTAACGGCACGGCTACGGATGTGCGTCTGTGCCACCGAGTCAATCGTAGAATCGGGAATACGTTCGAGCATTGAGTCCGAGGCATCGGCAAGCGACTCATTGATGCGGTCGGCAAGGTCGGCACGCACACACTCCAGCTGATCGGACAGACGCCGCCAGCTGGCCAACGAGCACACCGCATCGACCATCATCGCGACCGCGACGATAAAGGCGGACAGCCGCACAATCAGCACCGGCAGATGGCCAAGCAGCCCCAGCAATGCCGGCTCCACTAAACGGCAAATGCACAGTGCACCCAGGCCAAACGCGCAGGCCCAGTACAGGCAGATGCGTCCGTGCAGGTTAAACGGCAGATGCGAGTAATCCCAAAACCGGGCACCCGTCGTTTTTTCCAACAGCACGCCCACGCTATATTCGATCACGCTGCATACGAGCGCGGCAGCGACAAACTGGCTCGAGGCGTCTGGGATTCCACGCAGCAGCAACCAGCACGCAATGCCGCCCGCACCGTAGATGGGACAACACGGCCCTAGCAAAAAGCCGCTGTTGGCAAAGCGTCCGTGGTTGAGCATGGCGCAGACTGTCGACTCCCATACCCAGCCGCAAAAACCGTAGAAGGCAAACGAGAGTACCAGCGCCGAGAGCGGACAGGCGGCAAGCGTCGCGCCGTCAAATGCCATGTCGATCGCGGTTCCCACCGTCTACCCACTCCTCTTTTCGTTCGATTCGCTGCTCACGTCATCGTCCGCCCTGTCTTTGCGCGGCAGACGGCCGGCAATCGTCTCGCGCAGCGCGCACCATTTATCCGCCAGGCACACAATCCATGCCTCGCGACACGTCGGCGGCACCGGCACCAGCGGAAACATATGACGCACGATGATATTCCGCTCGCGCGACGTCAGCTCAAAATCTTCCTCCGCACGCGCCAGGGCAAAAAACGGATGCCGAAATCCGTGCAGTCGATGGCTCGGGTCGGGGTCATGCCAATCGTAGAGAAAGTAATCGTGTAACAGGGCCCCGCGCAGCAGCGAGGCACGGTCGACCGAAATGCCAACACGGCCCAGGTGCTCGGCAAAAGACAGGCTCGCCCGCGCCACCGAGGTCACATGCGCATAGACCGTCACGTCGCCATGCTGGATAAACTCACACGTCAGGTCCAAGCGGCCCGCCTGGGCCAGCTGACGGGCGGCATTGTCGACCTCGCGCGCGATACTCTCGGCACGAACGGTATCGGACATGCGGCCTCCTTCCAGCGGCTCTCGGCGGCAAGTCGCAGCCTGCACGCAATGAATAAAATCATCATCGAATTTACTAGTATGGCATCGGACAAAACGTTTTGCCCCGCCAGTTGGCGAATTACCGCGCCGCCGTCACATATCAAACGCCAAAATGTGCGAGACTGTCTTGTGCAATTGTGCCGGCCGAGGGAGTGCCGGCGCACGATTCGCATGGAGTAACCCACAACGATGCTGCTTACGCAAACGACAACGCCCGAGGACGTCAAGGCTCTCGACCGCGCCGAGCTTCCGCTGCTCTGCGGCGAGATCCGCCACGCCATCCTCGAAAGCTCCGCCGCCGTCGGCGGGCACGTTGCCCCCAACCTGGGCGTCGTTGAGCTTACGGTCGCGCTCCATCGCGTGTTTAACTCCCCCACCGACAAAATTGTCTTTGACGTTTCGCACCAGACCTACGCCCACAAGGCGCTGACTGGGCGCGCGTACACTTATATCGACCCGGCACGCTACGGCGAGGCCTCTGGCTTTGCCAATCCCGACGAGTCCGAACACGACCTGTTCGCCATGGGCCATACCTCCACGTCGGTGAGCCTGGGCTGCGGCCTTGCCCACGCGCGCGACCTGGCGGGCGACAGCTACAACGTCATTACCATCATTGGCGACGGTTCGCTTTCGGGCGGTCTGGCGTTTGAGGGCTTTAACAATGCCGCCGAGCTCGACAGCAACTTGATCATCGTCGTCAACGATAACGACCAGTCCATCGCCGAAAACCACGGTGGCCTGTATCGCAATCTGGCCGAGCTGCGCGCCAGCAACGGCACCTGTGAGCGCAACGTTTTCCGCGCGATGGGGCTCGACTACCGCTATCTGGACGCCGGTAACGATGTGTTGGCCCTAGTCGACGTGCTGCAGGAACTGCGCGATATCGATCATCCCATCGTGCTGCACGTCTCCACCGCGAAGGGCAAGGGCTTTGAGCCGGCCCAGAGCGACCCCGAGCGCTGGCATCATGTAGGTCCGTTTGACATGGCGACTGGGCGCAAGCTCTGCCCGGGCCATCCGAGCGAGCCTGCGCCGCGCACCTATGCCGACATTACGGGCGAGGCCCTGAGCGCTGCCATAGAGCGCGATCCGCAGGTTGTGGGCATCACGGCCGCAACGCCCTACATCATGGGCTTTACGCCCGAGCTTCGCGCCGCGGCAGGCAAGCAGTTTGTTGACGTGGGCATTGCCGAGGAGCACGCCGTGACCTTTGCTACCGCGCTTGCGCGCTCGGGCGCCAAGCCAGTCTTTGGTGTGTACGGCACGTTTTTGCAGCGCGCCTACGACGAGCTGTGGCACGACCTGTGCCTCAACGACGCCCCCGCAACCATCCTGGTATTTGGCGCGTCGATCTTTGGCACCACATCCGAGACGCATCTCTCGTTCTTTGATATTTCCATGCTGGGCGGTCTTCCCAACATGCACTACTTGGCGCCGGCCTGCATGGAGGAATATCTGTCCATGCTGAGCTGGTCGCTCGATCACCGCGAGCATCCCGTGGCGATTCGCGTGCCGGGCATTGGCTTGGTAAGCCGCCCCGACTTGGCGCCTGCCGAGGACGCCGATTACGGCGCCGTTCGTTACAACGTGGTGCGCCAGGGTCGCGACGTGGCCGTGCTCGCGCTTGGCGATTTCTTTGAGCTGGGCGAGCGCGTGGCAAACCGCTTGGCCGCCGAGTGCGGTATCGAGGCCACGCTCGTCAACCCTCGCTTTGCAACCGAGCTTGACCGCGAGTTCCTCGACAGCCTTGCCGCCGAGCATCGCGTTGTCGTCACCCTCGAGGACGGCATCTTGGACGGCGGTTGGGGCGAACGCGTCGCGTGCTACTTGGCCTGCACGCCCGTGCGCACGCGCACCTTCGGCATCGCCAAGGGCTTCCCCGACCGCTACGACCCCAACGAGCTGCTCGCTCAGAACGGCATGACGGTCGAGAACATGGCCGCCGAGGCCGTAAGGCTACTCAACGAGTAAAAAACCTCCGCAAGGGAAGCACCCATGCGGAGGTTTTTATTTTCGCGGCGCGAAAAACGAATAGCCGTTCATACGCGATCTCCATACTTATATATGCGTCGCGTTGCCGCCATTATAGCGACCGCCGCGAGCGACCACGCCGTCCGCGAAACGCCGTCTCAGCAGCAATAACCGACGTTTTCCCAGATAAAACCTACCAAAATAGACCTGTCCCTTTTTGGTAGGTAGAATAACCTATAAGACAAGTATGTTTCTGAGTTATTTCGTGTTGACCCATTTGAGCGGGATGGGGTATAACTCTACTCAACCGCTAGGGATTTTATTGAGAAAGGTGTTCTCCTATGAGCAAGAACCTCTCCCAGCAGGTCGTTCTCGACCGCCGCGGCTTCGTTGCCGCCACCTTCGCAACCGTCGCCGGCCTTGGTCTTGCCGGCTGCTCCGACACCAGCGCCGAGGCCGACAAGGGTTCCGCCGCCGGTTCCTCCAAGAGCTCCGAGGGTACCGAGGCTTCCACCACGCTCGACGCCAAGGCATTCGACAAGCTCGTTAACAACGGTCCCAAGGCCGATGACGATGCCATCGCCGTCAGCACCTGGGCCACGGCCGTCAAGGACGCCGGCGTCTTTAAGATCGGTGGCGTTCAGACCTCCACGCTCTTCTCCCTCCTCAACGAGAAAGACGGTCAGACCCGTGGCTTCGATGCCGGCATCGCGCAGCTCCTGTCCAACTACATTCTGGGCGAGAACAAGATCGAGATCACCCAGGTGACCTCGGACACGCGCGAGTCCGTCCTACAGAACGGCCAGGTCGACGCCGTCTTTGCCACCTACACCATCACCGACGAGCGCAAGAAGCTCGTCTCCTTTGCCGGTCCCTATTACTACACGCAGCAGGCCATCCTGGTGCTTGCCGATAACGACGACATCAAGAGCGTCGACGACCTGGCCGACAAGAACGTCGCCGTCCAGTCCGGCTCCAACGGCCCCGCCATCCTGGAGGAGTTCGCTCCCAAGGCCAGCCAGCAGGAGTTCAAGACCGACGAGGAGGCCCGCCAGGCACTTCAGCAGGGACGCGTTGACGCCTACGTCATCGATAACAACATGCAGCAGAGCGCCCTGGTCCGCGAGCCCGGTAAGTACAAGATTGCCGGCAAGCCCTTCGGCAGCAAGGAGCCCTATGGCATCGGTCTGCCGCTCGATTCCGACGGCGTCGCCTTTGTCAACGACTTCCTCAAGAAGATCGAGGATGACGGCACCTGGACCGAGCTGTGGCAGATCTGCATTGGCGACCGTACGGGCGACACCAATGTTCCCGAGCTGCCCGAGATCGGCGCCTAGGCAGCGAGCCTAGTAACGGCCGCTACGAAACCATACGGAAACGCACGATGCGCTTTATTGCGCTAAACTGTTTCCTCACTGAGTTGTCGGGGCTTCCGTACACACGGGAGCCCCTTTCCTTACCGGCGGGAGGTCCGCATGAGTCTCTCCGAGCTCTGGTCGCTCTATGGCCAGAACTATATCGACGCGCTGCTAGCAACCTGGGGCATGACGCTTGAGTCGTTTGCCATCGCCATGGTGCTGGCCGTCGCCGTCACCGTGATGCGCGTGTCGCCGCTCAAGCCGCTGCGCGTCTTTGGCGACCTGTATGTCCAGGTCTTCCGTAACATCCCCGGCATCGCGCTGCTCATTATCGTCGTCTATGCGCTGCCCCCGCTCAAGGTCGTCCTGCCCTACCGCACCTGCGTCATCGTCGCCACAGTGCTCTTGGGTTCTGCCTTTGGCTCCGAGAACTTTATGAGCGGCATCAACACCGTCGGTGTCGGCCAGGTGGAAGCCGCCCGCTCGCTGGGCATGAGCTTCAGCCGTATCCTCGCCAAGATCGTGATTCCGCAGGCGCTGCGCTCGAGCGTGCTGCCCATGACCAACCTCTTTATCGCCGTCATGCTCACCACCGCGCTCGGCAGTCAGGTGCCGCTTAAACCGCAGGAGCTCACCGGCGTGGTGAGCTACATCAACACGCGCTCGCTCGGCGGCGTCGCCGCGTTCTTTATCTCGGCGCTCGGCTACCTGGGCACGGCCTTTGTGGTGAGCCACATTGGCAACTATATCGATAAGAAGGTGAGGATCCTCCGATGAGCAAGCACTCCACCTCCGCGCTCACCATGCGCGATGCGCTCTACGAGGCTCCCGGCCCCAAGATGCGCGCCAAGATTCGCGTCGGCACCGCCATCTCACTTGTTGCCGTGGCCGCGCTCATCGCTCTGGTACTGCAGCGCTTTTATGTGACCGGCCAGCTTTCGGTCCATTACTGGTACTTCTTTACGCACCTCACCACCTGGAAGTTCCTGCTTGCCGGTTTTGAGGGCACGGTAAAGGTCGCGCTCACCGCCGGCGCCATCGCGCTGGTACTGGGCTTAGCCCTCATGCTCGGCCGTACCAGCGACATCAAGCCGCTGCAGCTGGTCTGCCGCGTGCTCACCGATTTCTTCCGTGGCGTGCCGAGCCTGCTGTTCATCTACTTCTTCTTTTTGGTGCTGCCTCAGTACAAGATTTCACTGCCGTCGTTTTGGATGCTCACGCTTCCCGTCGCGCTCGCTGCAGCCGGCGTACTTGCCGAGATCTTCCGCGCCGGCGTCAACGCCGTGCCGCGTGGTCAGGTCGAGGCAGCCCAGGCGCTCGGTCTCTCCAAGGCCAAAATCACCTTTAAAATCGTATTGCCCCAGGCGATTCGGTTTATCATTCCGTCGTTGATTTCGCAGCTCGTGGTCGTAGTCAAAGACACCACCGTCGCCTACGTGGTGAGCTACCCCGACCTCATGCAAAATGCCCGCGTGCTCATCACCAACTACGACGCGCTCGTATCAGTCTATCTGGTGATCGCGGTCATCTACATCCTCATCAACGTCGCGATCAACAAGGCCGCTGTCTACGTTTCGCACAAGACCGGCGCGACCATCATCCGCTAACGCTTTACCATTTCGAGTCATAAGGAGCCGAGCACCATGGCACAGAGCACCTCATCCACCGGCAATCAGCCGCTGATCGAGCTCAGACACGTCGATAAGCACTACGGCGATCTGCACGTCCTCAACGACATCAATCTCTCGGTCGACCGTGGCGAGGTCGTCGTCGTGATCGGTCCCTCGGGCTCGGGCAAGTCGACCATGTGCCGCACCATCAACCGCCTGGAAACCATCGACTCGGGCGAGATCCTCATCGAGGGCGAGCCCCTGCCGCAGGAAGGCAAGGATCTTGCCCGCATGCGTGCCGAGCTGGGCATGGTGTTTCAGCAGTTCAACTTGTTCGCACATATGACCGTACTGCAGAACGTCATGCTGGGGCCGGTCGACGTGCTGGGCGTGTCCAAGGAGGAGGCTCGTGAGCGCGCCATGGACCTGCTGGGCCGCGTGGGCGTTGCCGAGCAGGCCGATAAGGTGCCCGCACAGCTCTCGGGCGGCCAGCAGCAGCGCGTAGCCATCGCCCGTTCGCTCGCGATGCAGCCCAAGGCCATGCTCTTTGACGAGCCCACAAGCGCCCTCGACCCCGAGATGATCAACGAGGTGCTCGAGGTCATGGTCCGTCTGGCCCAGCAGGGCATGACGATGATCGTGATTACGCACGAGATGAACTTTGCCCGTCGCGTGGCCGACCGTGTCGTGTTTATGGCAGGCGGTCAGATCGTGGAGACCGGCACGCCCGACGGGTTCTTCGACCACCCCCAGACCAAGCGCGCCCAAGACTTCCTCAACTCCATCAAGGGCCACTAGCCCAATTGCCATATCTGCTCGCCATGACCATCCAAACTCGAAAGCAACACCTATGATCGGAACTCGCACTTCATCGTCATACACCCCGCACGTCAACGTCGACCCCGCCGACCGTCCGCTCATCCTGGTGGCGCCGCGCTGGGAAGAGGCGAAGCCTTTTTTAAGCGAAACGCTCTCCCCCAACGAGGAAATCGCAAGTGTCTTTGTCGATGCCATCCTTGCCGCCGGCGGCCTGCCGCTGCAGATGTCCATCACCGAGGACATTGAGGTCATCCGTCATTACGTCGATATCGCCGACGGCATCGCCATTCCCGGCGGCCCCGATGTCAACCCCAAACGTTGGGGCGATGATCGACCCTACGACCCCACCCTCTGCTGCGAGATCCGCGATAGCTTTGAGTTTAAGCTGGTCGGCGAGGTACTCCGCGCCAAAAAGCCGCTCTTTACCACCTGCCGCGGCACGCAGTTGCTCAATGTCGCCACTGGCGGCACCCTGTGCATGGACGTGCCGAGCCTGGGCGCTCGCGAGGGCCGCACGCAGTGGCGCCATACCCACGTGCTCAACGACCCCGTGCATCCCGTCGAGGTCGTGCCGGGCTCGCTGCTCGACCGCGCGGTTGGCGGACACAGGCTGATCCAAACCAACTCCGCACACCACTGCTGCGTCGATCGTCTGGGTAAGAGCACGCGTTTGGTCGCCAAGGCAACCGACGGCGTTCCCGAGTGCATCGAAGTCGAAGGCCAGCCTTTCTGCCTGGGCGTGCAATGGCACCCTGAGTACACGTGGAAGACGCTCGAGACCGACTTTAACCTGTGGAAGTCGTTTGTCGAGGCGGCGGCAAAGGTAAAGCAGGCCCGCTAGCTCGCGAACCACTCAGGTTAAAGCCTCCTAAGCCGGGGGGGTGTTCCTATAGTTTTGTCAACTGGGAAATGCTGCCCGCGCGACTGAATCGCGGCATGCTGACGCCAGGCCA
>NZ_JBDMSK010000030.1:0-21292 GCF_039758815.1 Collinsella aerofaciens
ATTACGAGCTCCTGTGCGAATTGGAGAGAGCGCTCCCGCAAACTGCCTCTTGACAACTTATAGGAGCGTCGGTTTTGCAAGCGCGCAATTTGCTGCGGTCGGAGACGGGCGATTCATCGTAGTAAACCGGCATAGTTTTGAAATGGCATTAAATCGATAACAGCTATTTTGCTCTGCCGGAGCGGTTGGCCGTTGGGTAATTACCCTCGCAGATAGGCGATGGCGATTTGGGTGCGGTTGCGCAGGCCCATTTTGGCAAGGATTGAGCTGATGTGGTTGCGTACGGTGCCTTCGCCCATATAGGCGGTGGCGGCAATCTCCTTGTTATCGAGGCCGCGGGCGATGAGCTCGGCGACTTCGAACTCGCGGTCGGTTAGGCTGACAAAGGCCGCAGGCCGGCGGGGCGTGCCCGCCTCAACGTCCGTTCCGTCAAAATCGACGTCCTCGATCGCCTTGCCCTCGAGCACGCGTTTGCCATCCATGACCTGCGTCAACGCGGGAGGGATGGCAGCGACGTCGGTTTTAATCAAGTAGCCGCGCGCGCCCAGTTTGAGCGCCGACACAATGTACTCGTCATCCGAGAATGTCGTCAGAAATACCACCCGCGCCGCAGGGTCGTGCTCGAGGATCTCGCGCGCCGCCGATAGGCCGTCGCGTTCCGGCATCTGAATGTCGAGCAGCGCGATATCGGGTGCGTGTTCGGCATAGAGCGAAACCGCGTCGTTGCCGTTGGCGCCGGTACCCACTACCTCGATCTGCGGCTGGGCGCCCAAGATAATCTTGAGCGAATCGACCACTAAGCGGTCGTCGTCGACAACGATGAGCCTCATCGGTCCTCATCTCCTTGCTGTTTGGGGACGGTGGCAAACACGCGCCAGCCGGGGGCGCCGGCGCGCAGGCCGGCGGTGAAGGTTCCGCCAAGCGCCTCGACGCGCTCGCGCATGGAGGCGAGCCCCATGCCTTCTACGACGTTGCTGCTGCTCGCCGGGGTCGCGTCCGCGCCATCATCGGTAACGATGAGCTGGTAAAACGACGGATGCTCCATGCATCGTACGGTGACGGTCTGGGCGCAAGCGTGGCGCATGGCGTTGGAAAGCGCCTCGCGCAGCACCGCCGCAAAGCAGTTGGCGACGTTGGCGGGTGCATGCTCGGCCAAAACTTCAAGCTCAATCTGCGGGCCGCCGTCCGAGCGCGCGCCTTCAACAATGCGTTCGAGCTGCACGGAAAGGTCGACGGCGTTGTCGTTGAGCGCGTGGACGCTGGTGCGCACAAGCTGGAGCGCCTCGTCAACCGTGCGTTTGACGTCGGCGAAATCGGCGGCGACGCCAGGCTCGTCGGCGTGGACCACGCGTAGGGCCTCGGCTTGAAGCGAAGCGCGCGTGAGCTGGTGGCCCACGTTATCGTGGATTTCGCGCGCGATGCGGGCGCGTTCGGCGAGCGTCGCGAGCTCGACTTCGTAGTCCTGGCGGTCGGCGAGGTCGCGGTTGCGTGCCTCGAGTGCCAGGGCGCGTTCTTGCAGCTTGTCGCGGGTGCGACGCATGCGTTCCTGTTCGCGCTCCAGCTGCGCGGTACGTAGCGATAGCAAGGTGGCGGCAACCGAAAGGATGGCGGTCAGCAGGAGCGTTCGGGTGGTGAGCGCGCCGCCGCGAAGGTCCGCGACAAGCGCGCAGACAAACACGGCGCCAATCGCCAGCGCGGGCCAGATGCGTTCACGGCGCACGCGTCGCGCGATGTCATAGAGGGCGAGGGGCGCAAACGGCACAAACGGCGGCACGACGACGGCCGCGATGATGTAAGCGCAGCTCGCGGCCTCGCTCGCGCGCCGGGTGCGTTTCCCCTGTGTGACCTCGGCCAGTGAGGTGGCAATAACGCCAAGGCAAAACGCCGCGACCAGGTGAGCGTCCACAGCAAGGCCCATGGCGGCCGCAATACAGCACGCCAGAACGATCGATTTGTCGAAAAGCCTGTTCATACGGGTATTGTACGCGAAGCCGCGCGTGGTGGAGGGACCGCCTGCGCAACCGTGACATTCCTCCCACGCGGCAAAGCGGGGACGTCGGCAGGCCGCACGGCCAAGCTCCGCACTCGTGACAAAGCTCACTGGTGCGCGCCGGCGGCTCCTGCGATGATGCAATCGTACCGGGCCGCAAGCAACAGAAGGGCCGCCTCATGACAGACATCGTCCACGTCGAAAACCTCGTCAAGCGCTATGACGACCTTATTGCGCTCGACCACTTTAACCTGAGCATCGCCCCCGGCGAGATCTTTGGCCTGCTGGGCCCCAACGGCTCGGGCAAGACCACGTCCATCAACTGCATCCTGCAGCTGCTCGCCTACGACAAGGGCACCATCGAGCTGTTCGGCGAGCCCATGACGCCCGCCCGCTACGACCTCAAGCGCCGCGTCGGTGTGGTGCCGCAGCAGGTGGCAGTGTTCGACGAACTCACCGTGCGCGAGAATATCGACTATTTCTGCAGTCTCTACGTCAACGACCGCAAGCGCCGCCGCGCGCTGGTGGACGAGGCCATCGACTTTGTGGGCTTGGGCGACTTTACCAAGTTTCGCCCCGGCAGGCTCTCGGGCGGCCTGGCGCGTCGCCTCAACATTGCCTGCGGCATCGCGCACAAGCCCGAGCTCATCTTCTTTGACGAGCCCACGGTGGCGGTCGACCCACAGAGCCGAAACGCCATACTGGAGGGTATCTGCCGCCTGCGCGACGAGGGCGCCACGGTGGTGTATACCAGCCATTACATGGAGGAAGTCGAGCAGATCTGCAGCCGCATTATGATCATGGACGGTGGCCGCGTGTTGGCGCAGGGCACCAACGACGAGCTCAAGCGCATGATTCAGATGGGCGAGCGCGTGACCGTCGAGGTCGGCGCCGTCGAGCCCGCCACGGTCGAGCGACTGCGCGCCCTCGAGCACGTGCTTTCGGTTGAGCTTTCCGGCGGCGAGCTCGTCTGCACCTGCGAGGCGAGCCCGCACAACCTGGTCGACATCCTCGACACGCTGCGTGCCGCCGACGTGGCACTCGGCCGCGTGTGGAGCGAGCCGCCGACCCTCAACGACGTGTTCCTTGAGATCACCGGCCGCGAGCTGCGCGACTAGGGGGCGGCCATGTTCAGCACCATCATCACCACGGTCAAGACGCTGCTGCGCCGGCCGAGCACGTGGGTCTGGGGCGCTCTCTTTCCCATCGCGCTTTCCACGATGTTCATGTTTATGTTTGCGAACCTCAGCTCCGACGGCACGGTCGACCCGGTGCCGGTGGCCGTCGTCGCCGACGAGGCCTGGGACGCCTCGACCTTTAAGGATGTGGCGACGTCACTTGCCAAGGGGGGCGACGACCAGCTGCTCGAGATCGACGAGTGCGACGACGCAGCCGATGCGAACCGTGCGCTCAAGGCCGGTGAGGTCGCGGGTATCTATACGGTCGACGCTGCGGGCACGCCCAAGCTCACGCTGCTATCGAGTTACGACAGCTCACGTGCGAGTACGGTGCTCACCGATCGCAGCATCCTGGAGACGGTGGCAAGCTCGTATACACAAAATGCCGAGCTCATGTCCCAGATTGCCCAGGACAACCCGGCGGCACTCGCCGACCCCGAGGCGGTTGCGCGCGCCCTGTCGCTCGAGGGCGGCACCCGTCGCGTGAGCCTTACGCGCACCACGCCCGACGGTACGGTCATCTACTATTACGCGCTTTTTGGCCTGGTCGCGATGATGTCTGCCGAGTTTGCCGCCTTGAGCGTCGTCGATTTGCAGCCCAATCTGTCGGGCCTTGGCGCGCGTCGCTGCGTGGGCGGTCTTTCCAAGACGGCGTCGCTGGCCGGCATCTTCGTCGGCTCGTGGCTGGTTTCCTTCGCCTCGATGGTGATCGCAATCGGCTACGTGCGCCTGGTCGTGGGCGTCGACTTTGGCGGGCGCGAGGGGCTGTGCCTCGCGGGCGGCGCCGCTTCCGCGCTTGCCGCCACGGGCCTGGGACTCTTTGTGGGCACGCTTCCCGTTAAGGGCGGCAAGGCGTCCAAGTCCGGCATCCTCACGGGCTTTGCTACCACGTGCGCCCTGTTCGCTGGCCTCTATGGCGAGCCGGCGATGGCGCTTGCCGACGACGTCGCCCGCGCCTGCCCGGCCGAGTGCTGGCTCAATCCCGTCAAGCTTATCTGCGACATGTTCAACCGCCTGTATTTCTTTGAGGACCTGGGACCTTTTGCCGTTCGCGCCGGCGCGCTGGTCCTTATGGCGCTGCTGTTCGTTGCCGCCGCCACGCTGATCTTTGGAAGGAGCCGCTATGAGCACCTTTAAGACCGCGCTTCGCATGGCGCTGGCACACCCGTTCTACCTGCTCATCTACACGGTGTTCATCTCGCTCATGGGCGTATTCATCGCGGCATCGGTGAGCTGGAACTCGTCGCAGCTCACCGAGTACAAGCCCTACGACGCCAACGTGATCGTGGTCGACCGCGATGGCAGTGATCTTTCACGTGCGCTCACCAAGCACCTAGGTTCGCGGTTTGACCTGGTCACGGGCGTCGGCGATGACACGTACGACCTTGCGGACGCGCTCTCCAAGAGCAACAGCGCCAAGGGCAGCGCCGACTGCGTGTTCTTTATCCCGGAGGGGTTCGAGGACGACCTGGTCGCGGCTGCCCGCGCGGGGGAGTCCCTGCCCAAGCTCGATGTGACCTACGGTGCCGGCACCATGGCGGCGGCGCTTTCGTCTGCCGAGGCTTCGCGCTGGATCTCGCTCGCGGGCGCTGCAGCCGCACTTGAGCCCACTGCCTCCAACGGCGACGTTGCCAAGGCCGCCGAACATGCCGCTGCAAAGCGCGCGGAGGTCCAGATCGAGCGGGTCAAGGTCGACTCGGCTGCTGCCGCCACGCTCGAGTCGTACTTCAACTTTGGCGCGTACGCGATTATCTCGTCGGTCATCGTATCGGTGGGGTTGGTGTTCTCGGGCATGAACGAGCCCGAGCGCGTGTGTCGTATGGATGCCGGCCCAATCTCCGAGCGCCAACGTTCGCTTGCCGTGTTTGCCGCCGCCGCCGTGCTCACCGTCTGCATCTGGTTTGTGTCGAGCATGATGGGCGTCGTGGGCTTTGCCGGCGCGGTCGCCGAGGTCGGCGTGGGCCGTGTGTGCCTGGCACTGGCGGCGACGTTTGCCCTGGCGTGCACGCCGCTGGCCGTTGGCTTTGCCCTTTCGAGCCTGGGTGCGCGCGAGGAGCTGCTCAATGGCGTGGGCAACCTGCTCGGCATGCTCATGACGTTTTTGGGCGGCGCTTGGATGCCGCTGTCGCTGATGGGCCCGGCCGTGCAGACCGTGGCGCACTTTGTGCCGACATATTGGGTGAACGACGCGGTCGGCAAGGCGCTCGCCGCGGACCTGACGTCCACCGTGCTGGGCGACATCGCTTGCGATCTGGGCGTCACCGTGCTCTTTGCCGCGGCCATCGCCGCCGTAGGCCTAGCCCTCGCCCACAACAAATCCCACGCCTAGACACCTACTCATTGGGGACAGACTTAAACGACCAAAAGTATTCATTGGGGACAGACTTAAATGACTAGCCATCGGGGGCAGATAAGGAGCGTCCCCAACAGCCGAGCGGCGAAAGAGCGTCCCTTGTGACTGGTCATTTAAGAACGTCCCCAATGACTAGTCTGAAACAAATCCCCACTCTCGCCCCAAAATAGTTCGCCAAGGTTTACTATTACGCTCATAAAGTAGTACGAGGCTAACAATGGGGGATACCATGGCAACGCGGGAAGCCTATGTCCAGGTTAAGGATCTCAAAAAGCACTACGGCGACGGTGATGCGCGCCTGACGGTACTCGATGGCATCGACGCGTCCATCAACCGCGGCGAGATCTGCGTCATGCTGGGGCCCTCGGGCTCGGGCAAGTCGACCTTTCTCAACCTGATCGGCGGCCTGGAGGATGCTGACGGCGGCTCCATCATGGTGGACAGCTGCGACCTCACGGTGCTCAAGCCTGCCGACCTGGGCGAGTATCGCCGCCGTGAGCTGGGCTTTGTCTTCCAGTTCTACAACCTGGTGCCCGACCTCACCATCAAGGAGAACATCGAGGTCACGGCGCACCTGTCCAAAAACCCGCTCAATGTCGACGACCTGCTGCGTTCGCTGGGTCTTTACGAGCACCGCAACAAGTTCCCGCGCCAGGTCTCGGGCGGCCAGCAGCAGCGCTGTGCCATCGGCCGCGCACTCGTCAAAAACCCGGGCCTGCTGCTGTGCGACGAGCCCACGGGCGCGCTTGACTATAAGACGTCCAAGGAAATCTTGCAGCTCATGGAGGATGTCAACCGCACCTACGGCTGCACCATCATCATTGTCACCCACAATGCCGCCATCGCGCGCATGGCCAATCGCGTGCTGCGCCTGCGCGACGGGCACATCGTCGAGGATGAACTCAACGAGTCGCCCGTTGCGGCCGCCGAGCTCGATTGGTAGGCGGCGCCATGACACCTCTCGCAAAACGTCTCCCGCGCGAACTGCGCCGCAATATCGGCAAGTACCTGGGCATCTTTTTGCTTATGTGCGGAAGCATCGCTCTCACCTCGGGCTTTTTGCTCGCAGCGCATTCCATCGGCTGCCTTATCGACGACATGCGCGATGCGTACACGATTGAGGACGGCCGCGTGACCACCTCCTTCGAGGCCACCAAAGACCAGCTCAAGGCGGCCGAGGATGCGGCCGACGACGTCGGCGGCGTCACGCTCTACAAGAATTTCTCCATCGACGCCATCATCAAAAAGACCGCCGGCGACGACGGCACCAAGCGCACGCTGCGCACCTATGCGCACCGCACCAAGGTCGATATCGCGTCCTACTGTGAGGGCAGGCAGCCCAAGACGGACGATGAGGTGGCAATCGACCGCGTCTTCGCCACCAACAACGACCTCGCCGTGGGCGATAAGGTCGAGCTCGAGGGCCGCACCTACACCATCTGCGGCATCATGACCCAGCCCGATAGCCAGGCGCTGTTCCTCAACAATTCGGACTTTACGGTGAACACCATCACCTATGGCGTGGCCGAGGTCACCGACGCCGGCTTTGCCGCGCTTGAGGACGCCGGCGGCGCACCCGCCTACACCTACTCCTTCACCTTTGCCGATCGCGATCTCTCCACCGCGGACCGCACCGATGCGGAGCAGGATATGGTCGAGGCACTGACCGAAGCCGATGCGCGCGTGGACGATCTGATCGATGCCGATTCCAACCAGGGCATTGGTTATGCGCGCGACGACGTGGACGGCGACTCCATGATGTGGATGACGCTGCTCGACATCATCATCGTGATTATGGCGTTCGTCTTTGTGGTCCTTACCGACGCCACCATCGAGGAGGAGAGCGCCATCATCGGCACGCTGCTCGCCAGCGGCTATCGTCGACGCGAGATCGTGCTGCACTACCTTGCGCTTCCCGCCATCGTGGGCGTGATCGCGGCGCTTTTGGGCACTGCGCTCGGCGTTGTGTTCTTTACCGAGCCCATGCGCAGCCTCTATTACGGTTCGTATAGCCTGCCGCCCTTCCAGGTGTACTGGAGCTGGGAGATCTTTGTGAAGTGCGCCGTGGATCCCGCCGCCGCGCTCATCCTCATCACGCTGGTGGGCCTGCTTCGCAAGATGGGCAAGACGCCGTTGCAGTTCCTTCGTCACGAGGCGAGTGGCAAATCGGGCACCAAGCGCGGCCTGCAGCTGCCGGAGCGCATGGGTTTTGTTTCCCGCTTCCGCCTGCGTATCTTCCTGCGCAACCTGGGCAACTTCGCCACGCTCTTCGTGGGCATTGCGTTTGCATCGCTGCTGCTGCTCTTTGGCCTGGCGATTCTGCCCACGATGACGCACTACGCGGACAACCTGGAGACGAGCCTGGTCGCCGAGCACCAGTACACGCTCAAGGCTCCGCTGGAGCTCGAGGGCACTGCCGAGGAACGCGAGCAGTGGTCGGCGCTCGAGCGCTTGCAGTCGGTTGACGGCGCGCTGCTTTCCGCCGCCCAGGATGCCGATGACGAGCTTGACGACGCGGCCGATGCGGCGCAGACGGCAGCCGATGCCGCGACCGCATCTCCGTCTGCCGAGAGCTTGACTGCAGCGCAGGATGCGCTTGCCAAGGTCCAGGACAAGAAGGATGCGCTCTACGTGCGCCTTGACGATCTTGCCGATGCCCTCGGCTGCAACCGCGACGAGGCTATCGACCTGATTGACAAGGCCTCTAAGATCGACACTGACAACGACGATATCCACCCGGTCAATACAATCGACAACGGTGCAGGCGCAATCGCACAGGCCGAGAAATACGCCGTTTACCAGCTGCAATACGACCGCGGCGATAGAAATGGCGAGGAGACGATTTCCGTCTACGGTATTTCATCCGATTCGCGCTATTGGAAAGACCGCAACGTCGGCGATGGGCGCGTTGTCTTTGGCGGTGGCCTGCTCGACAAGTTTGGCTGGAGCGAGGGCCAGAAGGTCACGCTCGGCGACAAGTACGAGGGCGAGCATTATTCCCTTGAGTATGCGGGCAAGGACTGTGCCTGGGGCTCCAAGTCGGACATGAATATCTATATGAGTATCGAAGACTTTAACGAGCTGTTTGACAACGACGCCGCCTACTTTAACGGCTATGTGAGCGACGAGAAGCTCGACCTCGATTCGCGCTACTTTGCCGGCGACACCACGCCCGACGACATGCGCGCCGTGGGCGACCAGTTCATCGGTATGATGAGCAAAATGATCGGAATGATGATCGGTCTCGCGGTGTTTATCTTCCTGCTGTTTATGTACCTGCTGACCAAGGCTGTGATCGATCACAGCGCCCGTTCGATCAGCTACATGAAAGTCTTTGGCTATCGTGATAGCGAGATCTCGCATCTGTACATCCGCTCGATCACGCTGTGCGTGGCGACGTCGCTCGTGTTGAGCCTGCCGGTCATTATTGGCTCGCTCACGGCCATCTTCCGCTCGATGCTGCTCGCCTACAACGGCAATATCGAGATCTACGTGCCCGCTTGGTCCATGGCTGCATGCGTCGGCATTGGCTTTGCAACCTACCTGGTCGTGGCGCTGCTACACACGCGCTCTATCAAGCGCGTCAGCCTGGCCGAGGCCCTCAAAGTCCAAGAGTAGTCATTGGGGGCGTTCTTAAACGACCAGTCATCGGGGACAGTCTTTGCCGATTCGCCGGCTCGCCGGCCAGGCTGGCAAGGACTGTCCCCCAACTGCCGGCAGGAAAGGAACGTCCCTAGCTGCCAGGTGGCGAGGCACTCATTTAAGTCTGTCCCCAATGACTAGGTGCCGTACTTGACTTTACCTCTGCTTTAACTGGTACCATCCTCTTATGTCTGTAACGCCATATAGACCGAGGGGATAGATCTATGACCGCAACTGCACCCGCAGCACCCGCTAAGGTGTACTTCACCAACCTGCGCACGCATGCTCGCGAGAGCCAGCTCGACAAGCTCAAGCGCCTCATCCGTCACGCCGGAATTGAGCAGATCGACTTTGAGAACAAGTTCGTCGCCATCAAGATTCACTTTGGCGAGCTGGGCAACCTGAGCTTTTTGCGCCCCAACTACGCCCGCGCCGTCGCGGATGTCGTCAAGGAGCTGGGCGGCAAGCCCTTCCTCACCGACTGCAACACGCTCTATGTCGGTAGCCGCAAAAACGCGCTCGAGCACATCGATACCGCCTACCAGAACGGCTTTACCCCGTATGCCACGGGCTGCCAGATCATCATCGCCGACGGCCTTAAGGGCACCGACGAGGCGCTCGTCCCGGTCGAGGGCGGCGAGTACGTGCACGAGGCCAAGATCGGTCAGGCGCTCATGGATGCCGATATCGTGATCAGCCTCACCCACTTTAAGGGCCATGAGCAGGCCGGTTTTGGCGGCGCCATGAAGAACCTGGGCATGGGAGGCGGCAGCCGTGCCGGCAAGATGGAGCAGCATGCCGCCGGCAAGCCGAACGTCGCGACCGAGCACTGCGTTGGCTGCCATGCCTGCGAAAAGATCTGCGCGCACAACGCTATCTCGTTCGACGGCACCCGCGAGCGCGAGCTTGCCAGCGGCGCTACTCGCACGGTGCACGTGGCCGCTATCGACCACGATCGCTGCGTGGGCTGCGGACGCTGCATTGCGGCATGCAACCAGGACTGCATCAAGCCCGGTTATGAGGCCGCAGCCGACGTGCTCAACTGCAAGATCGCCGAGTACACCAAGGCCGTCGTCGACGGCCGCCCGAGCTTCCATATCTCGCTTGCCATGGATATCAGCCCCAACTGCGATTGCCATCCCGAAAACGACACGCCTATCGTCAACGATATCGGCATGTTCGCGAGCTTCGACCCGGTCGCCATCGACCAGGCCTGTGCCGATGCCGTGATGGCGTCCGAGCCGCTGCCCAACACCGAGCTCACCGATAGCGCGGCCAAGATGGAGCACAATCACGAGCATCTGGAGGGCGAGCAGGCGCGCGACCCCTTCTGCATCACGCATCCCGACACCGATTGGCGCGCGTGCATCGCGCATGCCGAGAAGATCGGCCTGGGCACGAGCGAGTATGAGCTCATCGAGGTCAAGTAGCACCTAGCTATTAGACAAAACAAGCGCCTTTGTAGCACAACTGTTAGCAAAAGCCGCCCGTGAGCACAGTGCCCACGGGCGGCTTTTCGGAAGTGCTAGGGGGTCAGATAGGCCAGTAAACCGTACTATTTGCCTAAAAATACTCGTCGAGGAAGTTGTCGACCGTGTTCCAGTAGAGTTCGGGGTCGACCTGCGCGCTCTTGGCGTGGGTGGCGCCATGGATGGTGAGCTTTTGCTTGACCTTGCTGGCGCACGCGTCGTAGTTTTGGTCGAGCATACTGTACGGCACAAAAGTGTCCTGGTCGCCGTGGATAAACAGCATGGGAACCGTCGCGTGTTTGAGTTGCTCCACGCTGCTCGCCTTATGAAAGTCGTAGCCCGCGCGCACGTTGCATACCAAGTTTGCTACATCGAGCAAGGGAAAGCTGGGCAAGCCGAACACGTTCTTGAGCTGCAGAGAAAACTCGTCCCAAACACTCGTATAACCGCAGTCCTCGATAATGCATTTCACGTTTGCGGGCAGAGACTCCCCCGCGACGTTCATGGCGGTTGCCGCACCCATCGACTCGCCAAAGACCAGGATGCGCGCCTCGGGGTCAGCCTGAACGATTTGCTCGATCCATGCGACGATGTCGAGGCGCTCGGGCCAGCCCATGCCGATATAGTCGCCGCCGGAGCGCTCGTGGGCGCGGGCGGCGGGTGCGAGTACGTTCATGCCGCGGTCGTGGAATCGCTTGACGTATCGGGCCATACCGATAGGCTCGTTGGTATATCCATGCAGGCAGACGGCGTAGTCGTGTGTGCTCTCCGACGCAGCAAAATACCAGGCGGCGAGCTCAGTCCCGTCGTCCGCGGTGAGGCTGCTGCTCTCGCGGTTCTCTTTAAACCACGCCCGTGCCTCGCCCTCCTCGGCATCCATCTGCTCGCCCTTTTCGGCGTCCTTGCCGTCCTGCATCATCTTCATGGTGTATGGCGCGCGGGGATTCAGCGCGAAGTCAAACAGAAAGTTGCCGGCAAACCCCAGCAGCGCGACAACGAGCACCAGCGCAACGACGCCGGCTATCTTGAGCTTTCGATGGGAACGTGCGTTTTGAGACATAAGAAGCTTTCCTATAAGATGTTAATACGTCAACATTTAATGCAAGCGCATTATGGACGTTCGCCGTTGATGCGTCAACAGGCAAAGAATGGGTAAACAAAGGGTCACGTATGGTGCAAATTTCGCACGTACCTAGACGCTTTGATATAGTGTTGAGAACTCTTTACGTTGGAGGATGTAACCGGCATGTCCGATTCGAGCGACAGTTCTAAGCCGCGACCCAAGACCGCGGCCGTTCCACACTACACCATGGGCGAGGAGATCATGAACTCCGTCACCCATGGTGTCGGCTGCCTGCTGGGTATCGCGGGCCTGGTACTCCTGATCGTATTTGCTGCCCTGCGCGGCGGAGGCCCGGCCCACATGGCCGCGGCGATTGTCTATGGTGTCAGCATTATCCTCGAATACCTTGCCTCCACGCTCTACCATGCGATTCAGCCCGCTCGCGCCAAGCGCGTGTTTCGCATCATCGACCATAGCTGCATCTACCTGCTCATAGCCGGCAGCTATACGCCGTTTTGTCTCATCACGCTCGCAAACGACGGCGGTCCTATGCTGTTCTTTGCCGTATGGGCCATCGCCATTATCGGCATCGCCCTCGAGTGCTTTATGCGCGAGCGTCAACCGCACTGGGTAAGTGGCCTGGTCTACCTGCTGATGGGCTGGCTCGTTGTCTTTAAGCTGCCCGAACTTGTGGCACTGCTCAACCCTGTGGCGCTTGCCCTGCTCGCCGTCGGCGGCGTGTGCTACACCGCGGGCGTGCCGTTCTATATCGCCAAAAACGTGCGCTATCTGCACAGCGTGTTTCACCTGTGGGTGCTCGCCGGCAGCATCTTCCAGTTCATGGCGGTGATCCTCTTCGTAATCTAGCGACCGCGCCCGCGTCCTCGTTTGGGCGCCGGCGCAATTGCCGTATCCGCCATCAACGTTTTACCCTAACGTCCCGAATCTTGGAGGTTCGAGAAACTCCCGATGGACATAACCATCTCCCTTATTACCACGCTCGTCCTGACGCTTATCAACGGCTACTTCTCTATGTCCGAGATGGCTCTCACCACGGCTAAGCGCGCCGTGTTGGAGCACGATGCCGAGGAGGGCGATAAGCGCGCCGAGCGCGCCGTCCAACTCGCCGCCGACTCCGATCAGCTGTTGGCCACCATCCAGGTCGCCATCACGCTCGTGGGCTTCGCCTCGTCCGCCGTCGCCTCGACGAGCCTGTCCGACCCGCTTGCCACATGGCTCATGAGCTTTGGCATCGCGCCGCTTTCCGCCATCGCGCGCGGCCTGGCGCCGGTCATCATCACCGTCGCCGTCGCCTTTGTGTCCATCGTGATCGGCGAGCTCGTGCCCAAACGCATCGGCCTCGCTAACGCCGAGGGCGTATCCAAGCAGGTCGTGGGGCCGCTTTCCGTGTTCCAAAAGATCGCCCGCCCGCTCGTGTGGCTGACCGGTGCCTGCTCCGATGGCCTGGCCCGCATCCTGCGCATCAAGAGCGCCGACGACCGCCAAAACGTCTCGGAGGAAGAGATCAAGTACATGGTCTCGGAGCAGGACGACCTGCTCGACGAGGAAAAGCGCATGATCCACGAGATCTTCGACCTGGGCGACACTGTTGCCCGCGAGGTCATGGTCCCGCGCGTGGACACCACCATGTGCGAGGACGACGAGACGGTCGCTGACGTGCTGTCCACCATGCGCCAGACCGGCTTCAGCCGCATCCCCGTCTATCACGAGGACCCCGACAATGTCGCGGGCATTGCGCACATCAAGGACCTGATCCAGCCCGCGCTCGACGGCAAGGGCGACCAGCCCATCGCCAGCTATTTGCGCGATGCCACCTTTGTGCCCGATACCAAGGACATCCTGCCGCTGCTGTCCGAGATGCAGACCTCGCACGACCAGATCGTGGTCGTCGTGGACGAGTACGGCGGCACGGCCGGCATCATCACCATCGAGGACATCGTCGAGGAGATCGTCGGCGAAATCGAGGACGAGTTCGACCCCGACAACAAGTACCTCACGCGTCTTTCGCGTCGCGAGTGGCTCGTCGATGGGCGTTTTTCGTGCGATGACGCGATTGAGCTTGGTTGGCCGCTCGAGGAAAGCGATGATTATGAGACCATCGCCGGCTGGATTTTGGAGCTTTGCGACTCGGTGCCCGACATCGGAGAGGTGTTTGAGGTCGCAGGGTACAAGTTCAAGGTACAGTCGATGCGTGGCCAGCGCATCTCGCTCATTCGCGTGATCGCTCCGGCCGAAACCGATAAGAAGGATTCCGAGTCTTCGGCAGAGAAGCCGGCGGCGTCGGGTGCGGGCTCTGTGGATCCGCACGATGGCGACGAGTAGGGCAAGGACGAGTAGGGGAGAGTTATGGCAGGCCTGTTCAACATCCTTAAGGTCACCGTCAGCGAGGACAAGATTTGCGCGCACGTGCTGGTGAACCCCGGTATGCCGCTCATGACCTCGGAGGATATCGAGGCCACGGCGCGCGTGTACTACCTGGTGCCCGCGATTGCCAAGCATCTGTGCCTGGGCGATTCGGGTCGCGAGTTCCAGGACTGCATGGGCCAGACCGAGCTTTGCCACCTGCTGGAGCACGTGACGGTCGAGCTCATGAACGAGACCGGTCTTGCCGGCAGCATTTCGTGCGGTCGCACGCGCGTGAGCGAGCATGACGAGCGTGTCTTTGAGGTTGAGCTTTCGTGTCCCGATGATGCGCTGGCCATCGGTGCGCTGTCTTCGGCGACCTTTATGATGGATTGGGCGTACCTGCACGCCGATCAGCCGGCCCCCGACGTGGAAGGCACGGTCGCAGGCCTGCGCAACCTGGTGCTGGGCATGCGTGCCGAGGTCGAGGGCAAGGACCCGCACGAGGCCGTTGCCGCTGCGAACGGCGAGGACGTGGCCGAGGATGCGCCCGAGGGCGACGCTCCCGCCGACGCCGACACTGAGCCCGTTGCCGAGGCGCCTGCTGAGCCCGAGTCTGTGGAGCCCCAAGGCGTCCCGAGCTTTGACGACGAGCCGCAGATGCCAATCGATACCGAGGGTGCGGTCGCCGAGAACCACGAGGCCCCCGCGGCCGTCTTTGGCGGTGCGGCAACGGCTCCGTCCGGCTCGGCGCACGAGGGCAACCTGCCGCTCGTCGATGGCGCCGGCGAGAACCCGGCCGCCACGGTCGCCATGCCGACTATGCCGCAGGAGTAGGCTCAATCGCTTATCACCATCATGTACCTGCGCTTTTACCGTACGCAGATGAGCGCGACGGCAAGTGTTGCGCTGCGGGTATAATGGACAGCATTCAAACGGTGGGCATCGAGGTGCCCGCAGGAGAGGAATGATCATGGGAAAGACTTTCAGCTTTGTCTCCGGTGCGCTCTTTGGTGCTGCCGCCGGCGCTATCATCGGCGTTGCTCTGGCCCCGCGCTCGGGTGCCGAGACCCGCGCCATGGCCGCCGATATCGCCAACGACGCCTGGGACAACATGCGTGACACCTACGAGCACAGTGCCGAGGAGGCTCGTGCCGCGGTCAACGACTTTGGTCCGATGGTCGACGCCAAGACCGATGACCTGCGCGCCAAGGTCGACCTGGCCCGCGAACGCATGGACCAGCTTCGCGAGCAGCTCAACGACGCCATCTCGGGCGGCAACGTGACGCCTGCCGCCGACGTCGTGGTCGAGAACGCCGTCGAGGCTGATACCGAGGCTGCGGAGCCCTCGACCGAGGCATAATGCGCGCCGGGGATTTTGTCGGCGCCAAGATCTATCGCAAGCCTACCGAGGACAAGCGCACCAAAAAGGACGGCACGCCGCGCAGCCCTAAAAAGCTCGGAAAGATTCACTTTCCGGTCTTTACCCCGGGCGGTACGCGCGTGGTCGGCTTTATGGTTCGCCAGTCCGATATCGCGGGCATGATCGAGCGCCCCGACCGATTCGTAGCGCTCGACGCCATTGGTGTCTACGAGGGCGCCATTGCGGTCGATGACGTCAAAGGCACGTACGATGCCACCGCCGCCAAGCGCCTCGACATCAACCTGGACGATTGCATCATCTGGGTCGGTATGGACGTGCGCACGGAATCGGGCGACGTCGTGGGCTATTGCTCGGACGTTGAGTTCAAGCCACGCTCGGGCATCGTGCAGGCATTCTATGTGACCGCCGGTGCTGCTTCGAGTGTTTTGGTTGGTGACACGCAGGTGCCGCCGACGATGCTGCGCGGCTATGCGGACGGCGCGATGATTGTTTCGGACGAGGTCAAGTCGCTCGGGTATTCGGGCGGTGCGGCTGCCAAGGCCGCCGAGGCCAGCGTCGTGGTGGGCGACAAGGTCAAAAAGGGCGCCAAGGTGCTCGACGACAAGGGATCGGTTGCCGTGGACAAGGGCAGTCGCGCACTGGGCAAGCAGCTCGGCAAGACGCGCGGCATGTTCAAGGCCTTTAAGGACGAATACCAAAAGGCGAGCGGAGGCTCGCCAAAAGCTACAAAATAGCGACGTACCAAATGATGGGAGGCAAGCCGGAGACCTGTTGCTCCGGCTTGCTGTGTTTATGGGGGAGGGCACATGCGCCAAAACGGATCCAACTTAAACGGGCGTTCGGGTGCGCGTCCGACGGCGCGCCGCGACCTGGGGCAGCTGCCCAGCGGTCAGCGCAAGTGTCACCGTAAGCCCGGCGCGATGTATCTCAACCATAGCCGCGGCTTTAGCGACCGCAGCGCTCGCATCGGCAACAGCCGTACGCCCCGTCGTTCGTCTCGCCTGCCCTATGCGCTCATTGCCGTGGGCTGTGCGCTCGTGCTGTTTATCGCTGCCGTCGTGGGCTACGTCAACCGCAGCGTGGACGTGGAACTCAACGGCCAGAAGACCGCGGTGCGCGTGGGCTCTACGCTGCAGAATCTCATCGACGACCAGGAGTTGACTGACACCTACGACGCAGGCGACCTGTTGGCCGTCGATGACAGCGTGCTCAAGCGCCATGGGGGCGAAAAGCTGTCGGTGAAGGTCGACGGCAAGCGCGTGAAACAGGGCAAATGGGATAGCCGCGAACTTGAGGGCGGCGAGAAGGTGACGGTCAAGGATGGCCGTAACACCTACGAGAAGCACGAGGTTCAGGCTACGGTTATCGAGCCCAAGCTTAAGGTCGAGGGCACGGGCGCTATCGAGTATGTGCAGACATGGGGTGTCCAGGGCCGCTCCGAGGTGTGGGTTGGTGAGCAGTCGGGCAAGACGCAAGACCGCGGCGAGGTTGTGCCCGCCACCGATTGCGTTGTTGCGTGCGTCAGCGTGGCGCCCAAGGGCAACAAAAAGTACGTGGCGCTGACGTTTGACGAGGGTCCGAGCGGCGCTACCAAACAGATCTTGCAGGTGCTCAAGGAAAAGGGCATCACCGCGACGTTCTTCCTTTCGGGCGATGCGGCCGAGGCCTCGCCTGCCACGGCCAAGGCGATTGTCGATGCCGGGTGCGAGATCGGATCCAACGGCTACAGCGACGATTCTCTCAAGGGTCAGGACCGTGAGGCGGTACGCGAACAGATCACGAAAGGCACCGATGCGATTAAGTCGGCGACTGGCGTGAAGACGATGCTGCTGCGTGCTCCCTACGCTGCCTTTGACGAGCAAAACTGGATTGATGCGATGGATCTGGTCTCCGCCGTGGTCTCGTGGAATATTGACTCGGGCGACTGGCTGCTCAACGGTGCCGACGAGCAGGTCTCGACGGTGCTCGATTCGGTGACGCCGGGCAATATCGTGCTGCTCACCGATAGAGACGAATGCGCCGAGCAGACGCTCGAGGCGCTGCCGCAGATTATCGACGGCCTCATTGCCGACGGCTACAAGATCGTGACGCTCAGCGACCTGGTCAAGACGGACACGTCGCTGAGCAAAAAGCTCACCTCGCTGACGAAGGTCACCATGCCCAAGGACGCCGTGTTCCCCCAACTTGCCGAGGACGACGACACCACAGAGTAGTCATTGGGTAGTCATTTTAGAACGTCCCCAATGACTATGTCACGGATGCGTCAGTGTTTGGTATGCCTGCAATGTGCAGCGCATAAATTCGATGCCGCAGGGCGATGCTGATGCTATAGTTACTGCGGTTAATGAGGGTCAAGAGAAAGGTTACAGGTGAAATCCAAACCTCGACCATACAGTCGATGACCCCATGCAGGTGCTTTTTGCGCATGCACGGGGTGTAAGCGTCGAGCGGCGTGCCGCCCGCGCATGCGTATACATATCCAGAAGCCCCCGGACGCCGCACGCGCGGCCGCGTCCGGAGGAATTATGATGGGGAGCACCATTGAATTATCTGAGTGAGATGCTCAAACTGCCGGTCTTGGACGTCGACGGCGAAAAGCTCGGCGTGGTCAACGATTTTGGTATTGCTACCGGCGAAGTTTTTCCGCACGTGACGTCGCTCGCGTTCCGCGGACCCGGCAAGACGCCGTTTATGATCAGCTGGCGCAAATGGGTCGACCGTATCGACGAGACGGGTGTACACCTTAAGACGTCGGCCACCGAAATCCGTTTTTCGTACCTGCAGCCGACCGAACTCCTGCTCGCCCGCGACGTGCTCAACAAGCAGATTGTCGACACGCAGGGCATGAAGGTCGTGCGCGTAAACGACATCAAGTTTTCCATGTCGGGCGAAAATCAGCTGCGCCTGCTGGGCGCCGAGGTCGGTGCCCGCGGTCTGCTACGCGCCATCAGCCCCGCGCTCGAGCATATCGTCGAAGGCTTTATGAAGCACCTGGGCAAGCCGCTCAGTGAGGACATCATCGCTTGGTCCTACATGGACCTGCTTGACCGCTCGACCAAGAACATTCAACTCTCGGTGTCGCACAAGACGCTCGGCGAGCTGCACCCTGCCGACATCGCCGACATTATCGAGCAGCTCGACCCGCGCCTGCGTGCGCAGGTGTTTGCGCAGCTCGATACTGCCCAGGCCGCCGAGGCCATCTCGGAGTTCGATGACGACGAGCTCATGACCGAGATGCTCGAGGGCCTGTCCGACACCGACGCATCGTCGATGCTGGCCATGATGGACCCGGACGATGCAGCCGACCTGATCGACGAGCTCGATTACGAGAAGGCCGAGAAGCTTCTGCGCCTGATGGGCGTCAAGGAGGAGAAGGCGATTCGTAACCTGCTGGGGTATGAGGACAACACCGCCGGCCGCATCATGACCTCGGAGTTTGTCTCCCTGCCCGCCACGGCAACGGTCGGTGACGCCATCGAGGCGATTCGCGAGCTCGACGAGGACTTCGAGAGCGTCTACTACGTCTATACCGAGGATCCGAGCGGCATGCTGACCGGCGTGCTTTCGCTGCGCACGCTGATCGTAGCCGACCGCGACGCCACGCTGGGTCAGCTGGCCTATCGTGACCTGGTTTATGTGTCGCCCGACGAGGACCAGGAAGACGTGACGGACGAGATGACCAAGTACGACCTGGTTGCCATCCCTGTCTGCGACGAGAACCGTCATATCCTGGGTATCGTAACCTTCGACGACGCCATGGACGTTATCGCCGAGGAGCATCAGGAGGACCTGCAGATCGCCGGTGTCGGCTCGGGCGATAGCGCGTCGGACGACTCGACGAACGTGCTCAGCTGGTTCGTGCATCGCCAGTACTGGGTTGTTGTATGGGGCATCGCGTCGTGCATCATGGCGACCGTGCTGGGGACGGCGCTCGACTCCGCGCATCTGGTGGTGTTCCCCATGTGCGCCATGCCGCTCGTGTTGCTGGCTGCCTCGCGTATGGTGTCGTTCGTCAAGAACTACTTCCTGGAGTATGACGGTCACGACGACGAGCCCAAGCCGTATCTGGGGTTCTTCTTCCAGAGCACGGGCATGGGCCTGATTCTGTCACTCGTGACCTATCTGTGCGCCCAGCTGGTGCGCACCGCTGCGTTCCCCGATGCGCCCATGTTTGAGGAGCAACTCTTTACCGGGTGCTTTAATATCGCTGCCATCATTTGCCTGGTTGGCAACATGAGCGCCGTGATTTACCTGATGGTGCTGTTCTGGCGTGACGAGCATGACCTCAACACGTCGGGCACCGCCATGAACGTTATTGCCGTCATGATCTCGTGCGTAGCGTACTGCGCCGCTGCGGTGCTGCTCGCCATGTCGGTCATGGGTTAGGTGGTCGCGTGCAAAATACCAAGCAAAAGTCGGGCACCAAGCAAAAGTTGACCATCGCGGCCATCTTTGGCGCTATGGGTCCCGGTCTGCTGGCGGCGCTTTCGGGCAATGACGCCGGCGGCATTGCAACGTATTCCAGCGCGGGCGCCAGCTATGGCTACAAGATGCTCTGGATGCTTCCCGTCATGACTGTGCTGCTCATCGTGACGCAGGAGACCGCGGCGCGCTGCGGCTGCGTCACGGGCAAGGGCCTGGCATCGCTCATTCGCGAGCGCTTTGGCGTGCGCAAGAGTGTGCTTGCTATGGCGGCGCTGTTGATCGCCAACACAGCCGTGACCATTTCGGAGTTTGCGGGTATCGCCAGCGGCCTTGCTCTCTTTGGCGTGCCGGCGAGCATCTCGGTGCCGTTGGTGGCGCTGCTGGTGTGGATGCTTACCATGTCGGGTAGTTTCCAGCGCATCGAGAAGATTCTGCTGCTGGTGAGCTGCGTGTTCGTGACCTATATTGTCGCCGCGTTTATGGCTGGCCCCAACTGGGGTGAGGTCGCGGTCGACCTGGTCGTGCCTAACATTCAAAATGATCCCAGCTACGTTTCGCTCGTGGTCGCAACGATCGGTACCACCATCGCGCCGTGGATGATTTTCTTGGCGCAGAACAACGTGGTCGATAAGAACGCGGGCGAGGACGATATCGTGCTGCAGCGCATCGATACCGTGAGCGGCTCGCTTGCCGCCGATGTCATTGCCGGCTTTATTATCATCACGACCGGTACGGTGTTGTTCCCGGCGGGCATTCAGATTAGCGATGCTGCCGATGCTGCCCGTGCGCTGGAGCCTATTGCGGGTCAGTGGTCCACGGTACTGTTTGCCTCGGGCCTGGTCGCGGCGAGCTTCTTGGCTGCCTGCGTGCTGCCGGGCGTTACGTCGAGCGCTATCTGCGAGGCATTTGGCTGGGAGCGCGGTGCCGACCGCAGCTGGGACGAGGCCCCGGTCTATCGCGGCATCATTACGGCCATCATCGGTATCTCTGCCGTGCTGGTGCTTATGCCCGGCGTCGATCTGTTCCAGATTATGATGACCTCACAGGTCATCAATGGCGTGCTACTGCCCGTGGTTCTGGTGTTCCAGGTGGTTATCGCCGCTGACCGTCACATTATGGGCACTAACCGCAACGGCCGCGTGTGGAATGTGCTCACTTGGGCGACTATCGGTGTGATTACGGTGCTGACGGTCGTCATGTTTGTGCTGCAAGCGATGGGCTACAGCGCGTAGCGCCCACTTTTGCTTCCGAACAGGCCGCAGCGATGGGCTGCGGCCTGTTTTTCGTTTGCTATAGGGCGTTAGTTATATGGCGGTGGGCAAAAAATGCCAAATATGAGTACTGTTGCGGTCGCGCGCGCAGACGTGGTGTAAGAGTGTCCTGAGGTCCGTCGCTGCAAGTCCCGATGTTACTCCTTCTTGAGG
>NZ_JBDMSK010000031.1:0-19314 GCF_039758815.1 Collinsella aerofaciens
GCGGGCGAGGACGCCGGCAGGCGGCCGAAGCCGGTGCGGATTTGCGAAGCAAATACGCGGATTCTCCGCGCAAAGCCTCGACCACATATAGATACGATGCCGATTGAGCTCCGGCTGCCCATGCCCCACTTCAACGCAAGCCCCGTACCGCGGAGAATCGAACTCTGTGCAGGGCGCGAGCGTTAGGAAAACGCTACGGCAACGCAGGGTGGGACGCGCTTCCCAATGGCGGCCCAGCCGGAAAGCGCGTCCCGGAATCCACACTCAGACTGGGACGTGGTTTCCGGATGGTGTCTCAAACGGAAACCGCATCCCGGAATCTAAGCTCGGAATGGGATACATTTTCCGGATGGTGTCTCAAACGGAAACCGCGACCCGGAATCGAGCCGTAGAGTGGGACATGCTTTCCCAATGGCAGCCCAGGCGGAAAGTTCATCCCGAAATCGCCCCTCAGAACGGGACGCGCTTTCCGCTCCATCTCCTCAACTCCAAAACCTATGCGCCCTCCATTCCAAAACTGGGTAGAAGAAGGCCAAAACGCAACGGCAGGAGGTCAATATGACTGCAGAAGATAAGGCAAAGAACGCCGGCAAGGTCGCGCTCGTTCTGGAGGGTGGCAGCTTCCGCGGACAATTTACCGCCGGCGTGCTCGACGTTCTCATGGAGGCCGGCGTCGAGATTCCGGCGGTATATGGCGTATCGGCCGGCGCCCTCAACGGCGTGAACTACAAGTCGCACCAGATCGGCCGTGCCAACCGCATCAACCTGGCTTTCTGCAACGACAGCCGCTTCATGGGCGCCGCATCGTTTGCGTCCACGGGCTCTATTGTGGGTTACGACTTTATCTTCAACGATGTCCAGGACCGCCTGGATCCCTTTGACAACGAGACGTTCGACGCGAGCCCCATCGAGATGTACGCCGTCGCGACGGACATGCTCTTTGGAACCGCCGCGTACCTGCCGGTCAAAAGCGCCGTACTTGACCTCGACGCCGTGCGCGCATCGACGTCGCTGCCGCTGGTGACGCCGCCGGTCGAGATCGATGGGCACAAATACGTCGATGGCGGCGTGGCCGATTCGGTCCCTATCGAGCACGTGCTGGAGGAGGCGGGCTTCGATCGCGCGGTTGTCATTGTCACGCAGGACCGCTCGTACGAGAAAAAGCCCTACGAGTTTATGCCAGCCGCACGCGCTCGCTATGCCGACTACCCCTACCTGCTCGAGGCTATCGAGACGCGCCACGACCGCTACAACATCCAGCGCATGCATCTGTGGAAGTATGAGCGCGAGGGTCGCGCGCTGGTCGTTGCTCCGCAAAAGCCGGTCGAGGTCGGCCACGTTGAGCACGATCCGGCAAAGCTCCTCGACCTGTATATTCAGGGCCGCCAGGAGGCAAAGCGTCTATTGAGTGATATCGAGGCATTTGTCGAGCGCTAGTGTCGCGACGTCATGACCCATGGACGACATGTGCAGAAACTCTGGTCGGAGCCAAAATACCTGTTGACTCGGGCGGCGAGCGGGGTAATATGGACGGGTTACTTGCAGAGCCCCGTGAATCTCTGTAACAACACGTACTGTACATGGAGGAGTCTAAGTGATTTCGAAATCGACTCACTACGCCAAGCAGGGCGAGGTCCAGCGCAACTGGGTTCTCGTCGACGCCGATGGTGCTGTCCTGGGCCGTCTTGCCACCCAGATCGCAATGATCCTGCGCGGTAAGAACAAGCCCCAGTTCACGCCCAACAGCGACTGCGGCGACTTCGTTGTCGTCATCAACGCCGATAAGGTCCAGCTTACCGGTAACAAGGCCGACACGAAGACCTATTATCGCCACAGCGGCTACAACGGCGGCCTCAAGGCTGAGAGCTTCCGCCAGGCTATGGAGAAGCACCCGGAGAAGGTCATCGAGCGCGCCGTTCGCGGTATGCTGCCCAAGACCACCCTCGGCCGTGCCCAGATGACCAAGCTTAAGGTCTACGCTGGTGCCGAGCATCCGCATGCTGCCCAGAACCCCACGAAGATTGAGCTGGAGGCTTAAAGATGGCTGAGAACACCGTTGTCTACCAGGGTACCGGCCGTCGTAAGAACGCCGTCGCCCGCGTCCGTCTCGTCCCCGGCACCGGCAAGGTGACCATCAACAAGCGTGACGCCGAGCAGTATTTCGGCCGTCATCAGCTCGTTGAGAACGCCCTTGCTCCCTTCAAGGTGACCGACACCGCCGGTCAGTTCGACGTTATCGCTCTGTGCGATGGCGGCGGCATCTCCGGCCAGTCCGGCGCTCTGCGCCTGGGCATCGCTCGCGCTCTTCTGAACGCTGGCGACTACCGTGCTGACCTCAAGAAGGCCGGTTTCCTTACGCGCGATGCTCGCGTGGTCGAGCGCAAGAAGTACGGCCTCAAGAAGGCCCGCCGCGCTCCCCAGTTCTCCAAGCGCTAAGGTTTTATCTCCTTTCGAGATACAATGTACAAGCGGGGCCTGCCGATTCCTCGGCGGGTCCCGCTTTTCTTTTTCGACTAGGGTGGGCGGTTGCATATCGCCTGCTAGGGAAGGAGCAATCCTATGCCCCAGAACATCTTCGGTACCGACGGCGTCCGTGGCGTCGCCAACGCCGATCTTTCGTGCGACCTCGCGTTTCGTCTGGGCCGCGCGGCGACCAAGTTCCTTGGTCCGGATATCTGCATCGGCCGCGACACGCGTCTTTCGGGCACCATGCTCGAGAGCGCTCTGACCGCCGGCATTATGGCCGAGGGCGGCCGCCCGCATTGCTGCGGCGTTATCCCCACGCCTGCCGTGGCACTGCTCACCGTTCAGAACGAGCTCGACGGCGGCATCGTCATCTCCGCTTCGCACAATCCGCCGGAGTTCAACGGCATCAAGTTCTTTAGCCGCAAGGGCATGAAGCTTCCCGATGCTGTCGAGGAAGAGATCAGCGCCTGGGTCATGTCCGAGGAAGCCATGGCTGCCGATACGCTGCCGACCGGTGCCGGCGTGGGCCACATCATCAAGATGAAGGACGCCCGCAAGGCATACGTCGACCACGCCATCGATACGCTTGATGGCCTGAGGCTCGATGGCCTGGTCGTTGCCGTCGACTGCGGTCACGGTGCTTCCTGCCAGACCACGCCCGCCGCGCTGCAGCGCCTGGGTGCCACGGTCCATGCCATCAACACCGATTACTGCGGCACCGACATCAATGTCGAGTGCGGCTCTACGCACCTCGAGCCCCTGCGCGAGCTCGTGCTGCGCACCCATGCTGATATCGGTCTGGCCCACGACGGCGACGCCGACCGCGTACTGTTCGTGGACAGCGAGGGCAATGAGATCGACGGTGACTACATCCTGGCTATCTGCGGTTCTGACCTTGCCGCTCGCGGCAAGCTCGCCAACTCCGAGATCGTCTCGACCGTCATGTGCAACCTGGGCTTCTCCATCGCTATGAAGGAACAGGGCTTCGAGATGGTTCAGACCGCCGTGGGCGACCGCTACGTTCTGGAGCGCATGCTCGCGGATGGCGCCGTCATCGGCGGTGAACAGTCCGGCCACATCATCTTCCTGGAGCACAACACCACCGGTGACGGCCTGGTGACGGCTCTGCAGCTGCTGGCCGTGCTCAAGCGCACCGGTCGTACCCTCACCGACCTTGCCGGCATCATGAAGAAGTACCCGCAGGTACTCGTCAACGTGCATTTCGACAACAAGGCTGGTCTGGACAATTGCCAGCCTATCTGGGATGCCGTCGCTGCTGCCGAGAAGGAGCTTGACGGTCGCGGCCGCATTCTGGTGCGCCCGAGCGGTACCGAGCCGCTGGTCCGCGTGATGGCCGAGGCCGAGACGCACGAGCTGACCCAGCGCGTTGTCGACGACATCGTCGAGGTTGTCAAGCGCGAACTTCCCTAATGGTCAAAAACCGGTGCCAAGTGGTAAACTGTTAAGGTTATTTTGATTGATTGGTATGTCCGAGGGGGAGCATGTTCACTAAAGTCCTAAGGTCTTTTGGTATGCGTGGTCGAGTCCTTACGCTGGATGCTCCCATCTCGGGCGACGTCATTCCGCTTTCCGAGGTAAACGACCAGACGTTTGCCACCGGCCTTTTGGGCCAGGGCGTGGCGATCCGGCCCACCGGAACGCGTGTGATTGCACCGGCTGACGCCAAGGTCGAGGCCATTTTTCCCACGGGACACGCTGTTGCGCTTAACACGGCCGATGGTCTGGACGTGCTCATCCACGTTGGTTTGGACACTGTTCAGCTCGAGGGCAAGCACTTTACCGTACATGCGCAAGTGGGTGACATCGTCCATAAGGGCGATGTACTCATTGAGTTCGATCGCGAGGCAATTGCTGCCGAGGGCTACGATGTGACGGTTCCCATCTTGGTGTGCAACTCCGTTGAGTTCTCGAGCATCAAAGGCTCCGTTGGTGTGCATGTCGAAGAGATGGACCAGCTCATCGTTGCTCGCGAGCGCTAGCAAGTGCACGTGGCCATTAGCCTACAATTCAAACACGTTTACGGAGGGCGCCCTTGAAAGAGGACGCCCTCCGTGGCAAGATGGGAAACGTCCGAGGCTAAACAGCTTCGGGTCACCGTGGACGGGCAGGGGCCTCGACGCGGCTAGACACGAGACACATACATTACGCGACCTCGCCCTGGTGGCCGCACACGTTGGTTGCGGCCGACGCGGGCCGCGGGCAAGTGCTTGTAAGGGAGCCTTGCCTCTCTTGTACGAGAAAGGACGCGTAATGAAGATCATTAAAGCTAAAGACTACGAGGATATGAGCCGCAAGGCCGCCAATATTATCTCGGCGCAGGTTATCCTCAAGCCCGACTGCGTGCTGGGCCTTGCCACCGGCTCCACCCCGATCGGTGCCTACAAGCAGCTCGCTGCTTGGTACAAGAAGGGCGACGTCGACTTTGCCGAGGTCAGCACCTACAACCTGGATGAGTATCGCGGCCTTTCGCATGACGATCCCCAGAGCTATCACTACTTCATGCGTGAGAACTTCTTCGATCACATCAACATTGACCTGAACAACACGCATGTGCCCGACGGTTCCAACCCCGATGCCGCCGCTGCCTGCTCTGAGTACGACAAGATCGTCGCCGCCGCCGGTTACCCGGATCTGCAGCTGCTCGGTATTGGCAACAACGGCCACATCGGCTTCAACGAGCCCGATGACCACTTCTCCAAGGGTACGCACTGCGTCGACCTCACCGAGAGCACCATTCAGGCCAACAGCCGCCTGTTCGACAGCATCGACGATGTTCCCCGTCAGGCCTACACCATGGGTACCCAGACCATCATGTATGCCCGCATGATCCTGGTCGTCGCCAATGGCGAGGCCAAGGCTCAGGCCGTGCATGACATGTGCTATGGTCCGGTTACGCCCGAGTGCCCGGCTTCGATTCTGCAGCTGCACACCAACTGCGTTGTCGTTGCCGACGAGGCCGCCCTTTCGCTCTGCGAGTAGCGCGAATCCTGCAGCTCGACATAGCCTTGCCTAAGGCCTCCGCTTTGCGGGGGCCTTTTTGCTATCCTTTTCCGCCCACTTGACCAAAATCTTGCCGCAAGCTTGACGAATGCCGGATGTCCAACAGCTTGATTCATTCTATACCAGATTCTATGCAAAAATGCCACTAGAAGGTCGTAGACGGTAGCGGGTGCTAGGCGAGTTGAATGACATGGCTGAACCTTGTTCATCTGCGTTACACTGCCGCTTAGATGGGACAAGCTGACAAGCTCATTTACCTGCTTAAAGACCGATTAGTCGGGGGATTAATAACAATCGGCCCTCGCTGTACAAAAACTTGCCGCTTGCGTACCAAAAGACAACCTAAAACACAAGGTCGCTCTATTCATAGCGCGGCTTGTATGGTCTTGCGGCTACAGTGTCCATACGGTCGAGTTGAGGAGCGGGCATGGTAAACGATTTGAGCAGTATGGACGACCTCGAGCTGATGCCGCTGGGCGGAGGCTATATGGTGCGACGCGAACGCTTGATGAATGAGCTTATCGCCAAGGGCCGAAAGGCCGGCATCGTAGTCCTCTACGCGCCTGATGGGTTTGGGAAGACCTCGGTGCTGCTGCAGTACACCCATGAGGTTAAATGCGACCCGACGCGAGGCCCCGTGCGGATTATCGAGGCCGATCGCGCCATTGGGCGCGAGGTGTTTATGCAGCTCGAGGTGGTTACCGAAGAACTCAAAGACAAACCGCATTCCCTTATCGCGATTGATAATGTGCCAAACCTCGATCAGCACGATACCGAAGACCTCATCGACAGGATTCGCGGCCTGCGCGCTATGGGGGTAGGGGTCTTTATCTCCTGTCGTCCTTCAAATCGTCAGCTGATTCATGGGCTGGGCGATTCGGTTAAGATCAATGCGCAGATGCTTAAGGTGCATGCCTATGAGTATTCGGCGTGGGCATCGGCGTTTTCGATCAGCACATCGCTTGACTTTTATCAGCTCACGCAGGGCGTGCCCGAGCTCGTTTCGGCATTGCAGACGGGTCTGTATGGCCAAGGTGACGTAGCCGGTCTGCTCGAAAACGAGATTGTCAACGTATATGGCGCGGCACTTGCCGATCTGGCTTCGCTCGACAATAATGCGCTGTTTTGCGTGGCATGTCTCATGGTTTTGATGGGCGAGGGCAATATCGCAGAACTCGAGGCCTGTGGGGTGAGGCTGTCGATGGTCGACCAGTCCTATTTTGTGCGCGACTACCCGATCTTTGGCTTGGATCCCGCCGAGCGGAGTTTTACGTGTCTGGGCACGGAGGATAACGGACGCTTGCGCTTGCGTAAGTTGGTGGCCGAGGTCCGCCCCGAACTTGTTCCGAGGGCGGCCCGGATTTTGCTTAAGGCGGGCCGATGCGATGCGGCGATGGGCCTGGCGGACGCCTTTTTGGACCGTGAAGCGGTCCTTGAACTTGCTGGGCAGTATGGGGTCGATCTGGCTCTGACGGGGCACGGGGCCGATATCTGCCGAGCGGCGCTGGGCACGATCGATGCCGACGATCCGGCTCCAGAGCCAACGCCCGCCGAGGCGCTCGGCGTATATCTGGCAGCGGTCAGCGTGTCCAATACAAAGCTCGCTCGCTATATGGCATCGGTTATCGAGCGCGGGGGCGAACGGGCGGCCTGCGAAATAGACCCTGTCTCATGGAGGGTGGCCCAGACACTGACAGCTGTTTGCTATGGGGACAACGGGCTTGGGCTCCCTACGAACCTGGCCGTGCCAGAAATCGAGACATCCCATACCGCACTCGATATGTTGTCTGCGCATATCGAGATCAAGCGATGCCTGACCGAACGGGGAGATGACGGCGGCGTTCTACAGCAGCTCAAAACGAGCAGGGCCTACGATTGCGAGCTCGACATCGTGGGGATTGTTATACGGGCCGATAGCATGCTGGTGGAGCTCTTTGACGGGTCGTTTGCGGGAACCGACGAGCGCGACGACGAGATGACGGTGGTGCGGGAGGCGCTCGACGTACGTGGGCTTAAGGCGATGGCTATCTGGGTGCGCATGGTGTTGGCGGCACGGCGGCTCCTTTCCGGCTTGCCGGTAACCGACGATGCGGCGTTCAACGAGCTCGATCGTTTTGCCGTGCGCATGCGCGACAACCAGATTCAGCTGTTTGGCCTGTTGCTAGAAGGCTGGCAGTCGCTGGCAGAGGGACGGCCGGTTAATGCAAAGTTCCGTGCGGTCCAAGTGCTCAAACTTGCCGAGGAGTCGATTGCGTACATGCGCGATAACGCATTGCTGCTGGAGCGTGCGGCATATCTGCGTAACACCTCGATGGTTTCGGTTCGCGAGGAAGCGGAGCTACTCGATATAAGCCAGACGCAGGTTGGTGGCGCAGAAGCCTGGATGGTGGCGCTGCATTTGGCCTGTGCGGGCCGAGACAGCGACCTTGCGGCCTGGATGTCCATGAATCGTGCGGGGATTCTAGAGCCATCGTATCGGCTCTTTGCGCGCCTTGCCATGCATTGTCTGGGCGAGCCGGCGGGCAGGATACGCAAGAAGCTTCCCGTGCGCGAGCTGTCGCGGTACTCGCTGCGCGACGATTTGGAAGGGGAGGGCGAGCGTCTGTTCCAGGCTGGCGAGGTTGAAGCCGTTGATACCATCGACCATATCGAGATTCGCATGTTTGGTGCGTTTCGCGCCGAGCGCGACGGGTTTCCCATCACGGACAAAATGTGGCGCCGCAAGAAGGCGGCGACACTTGCCGAGCGGCTTGCGCTGGGCATGGATGCGCTCGTCGATCGTGAGACGCTGGCCATGGAGCTGTGGCCCCATGCCGAGTTCAATAGCGCCCGCAACAACCTGTACTCGACGATATCGCGCTTCCGGTCGGCCTTGGGGCCGACGCCAGACGGCAAGTCGTGCGTGCTCATCCAAAATGAATGCATCGGACTCAACGGCGACTACGTCAAGACCGATGTACGGCTGTTTGACCAGATAAGCCGCGAGGTTTTGGGAAATCGCACGGGTGCGCGCGGGCCCCATTTAGTTGAACTGTGCCTTAAGATTGAGCAGCTTTATGCCGGACCGCTGTATGTTCCCAATGGCTGTAATCCCACCTACTTTTTGCGTATGCGACGCATTATGCAGTCAAAGTACATCGATTGCATGATTAAGGGGGCCAATGCCGCTCTAGAAGAAAACGATCTGCAGTCGGCGATTTGGCTGGCGGAGTCGGGGCTTCGGCAGGAAACGGCGCGCGAGGATATGGTGCGCTGCGCCATGCGCGTCTACAGTGCGGCGGGGCGGCGGCGCGATATCGTCGAGCTATACAGCGGGCATATGCACCATCTGAGGGAGCAGGTCAATGGCGTGCCCGAGCCCGAGACGCGGCGTCTATACGAGCGCTTGGTGGAGGGGCGGCTCAATCGCGTGCTGGTCGAGCGATAAAAAACGGGCGCCCAAAGTACTTGGGCACCCGTAAGCTTGCTATGTGTTGGCTCGCCGGATCATTGGCTCTTAGACGAGCTTGATCTTCTCGATGTCCTTGCGCGAGGACTCGCGATACAGCGAGAACTTGCGGCCGATGACCTGGACGACCTCGGCGTGGCAGCGCTCAGCGAGCTCTTCGGCGGCCTCGCGGGCGGAAAGGCTGGAGCCATCGAGCACGGAGCACTTAACGAGCTCGTGCTTCTCCAGGTAGGCGACCGTCTGCTCGACGGTGCCCTCGTTGACGTCGGACTTGCCGATGATGATGGCGGGGTTGAGGTGATGGGCCATGCTGCGAAGCTGCTTGACCTGTGCTCCTGTCAGTGCCATGGGTTCTCGCTTTCTATGTATGGGGCGCCCCGCGACGGGGCCTTAATCTACGTGAGCTGTCCCACGATAGCGCAGGAACGGCGGTGTGTGGAGCGCGTTCGCCCAGTTCAAAAAGAATGCGGATGCCGAGCGGGTGGGCGGTGCGGGCTGCGAACGGGCTATGAGCTGGGCGCAGAGCCCGGCTCCCATGCAATAAACGCCCAACGAACCTTGCGGACATGATCGAGCATATAGCGCCCCTGCGGCACGCCCTTGGAGCCCGGCTCACCGGCATGGGGGTTCTCAATCATGTGTTGAGCGATGTAGTCGCGCAGGCGGTCAACCTTATCCTCGTTGCCATGCTCGAGCATACGGGAAAAATCTGCTACGCCCGCTTCAAGGTTATCGAAGGTATCGCGACGAGGCGATTCAAAGTACGTAACCTGCGGCAGGGCACCCATCTGAATGAGGATATTAAAAGCATACACAAAGCCATTACTGCAGGTAACCGAGGCACCGATGGCGTTCATCAGGTGCAGGTCATAGCGCGGGCTGGAGTTGGCGACCATCGTGACAGCACAACGCCGACGAGCCGTTCGATCAAGCTTGGCAAGCGCACCTTTTAGGTTGGTCGTGGTGACAGAGCGACTGGCAAAGGCAACATCTACCGCTTTCGCGACCGGTCCAACCAAATCCCAGTCATCATCCCAAGCAAGCTCAAGCGGTGTAATGCGGCCTTCGAGCCCATAGTACTCAATGCCAGCATCAAGCGTGCCCAACATAGCAGGGGAAAAGTCAGCAGCAACCACAGGATGCCCAGCCTGAGCAAGCGGAATAGCAATCGACCCAGCCCCACACCCCATATCCAGCACGGATTCGCCAGGCTTTAACGCCAGCAGCTTCATAAAGTCCTGGGCATACGGAGCGGTTTCAAGCGGCCGAAAATGCCGAGCCCTTTTGTCCCACTCAAAAGAATCACCAGCCCGCCGCCGACCAGCCTGCAAGCGCATCCATTCGCCATTCCAATCCGCAGAAAGCAGCTCAGAACGATTCTCCCCATCAACCACGGGCCAACCTCCTAGCAACAAAAAAGCGACTCCTCCCAAAAGAAGAGCCGCAACCAGCATATATCAGAAAGAACCGATCCAACGCCAAGCCGCCATACCAGCAAAGTGGTGCAGGAGCGAAGCAACTGCAACCGGGATAGAATCCAACCGAGGTCCCGTTATGCGGGAGCCCCGGGGAGGGCAAATATATAAGGTCGATCGCGAGTTCCGCACGAGCCGGAGAGCACTTAATGTGCTCTCCGTGCGAGTCAGGACTGTCCGAGCAGGCGACCTTATATATTTGCCCTCCCCGGGGCTCCTCGCCCGAACCCCTCAGCTAGTTCTTCAGCGAGTTCAGCGGTGCCGGGAAGCGTCCACCGCGGTGGGCAAGCACGGTGCCGGCGTTGGGGTTCACCGGCATGATGGGCGCACGGCCAAACAGGCCGCCGTACTCGACGCAGTCGCCCACGCCCTTGCCGATGGCGGGGATCACGCGGACGGCCGTGGTCTTGTTGTTGATGACGCCGATGGCCATCTCGTCGGCGATGATGCCGGCGATGGTCTCGACCGGGGTGTCGCCGGGGATGGCGATCATGTCCAGGCCAACGGAGCACACGCAGGTCATGGCCTCGAGCTTCTCGAGCGAAAGCGCGCCGGCCTCGACGGCGGCGATCATGCCGGCGTCCTCGGACACGGGGATAAAGGCGCCGGAGAGACCGCCCACGCTGGAGCTGGCCATGACGCCGCCCTTCTTGACGGCATCGTTGAGCATGGCGAGCGCACAGGTCGTGCCCGGGCCACCGCAGGTGCCCACGCCGATAATCTCGAGGATGCGCGCGACGGAGTCGCCGATGGCGGGTGTGGGAGCCAGCGACAGGTCGACAATGCCTTTCTCGACACCCAGACGGCGGGCTGCCTCACGGCTCATGAGCTCGCCGGCACGGGTGATCTTAAAGGCGGTCTGCTTAATCTTCTCGGCGACCTCCATCATCGATGCGGAATCGGGCAGCGTTTCCAGGGCTGCGGCCATAACGCCGGGGCCCGAGACGCCTACGTTGATGACGGCGTCGGCCTCGCCACCGCCGTGGACGGCGCCCGCCATAAACGGGGAGTCCTCGACCATGTTGGCAAAGCAGACAAACTTGGAGGCGCCAACGGAATCCTGGTCGGCCGTGAGTTTAGCGGCATCGATGATGGTCTGGGCGGCCATGAGCACGGCGTCCATGTTGATGCCGGCGCGCAGGCTGGCGACGTTGACGCTGGAGCAGACGCGGCTCGTGGTGGCGAGCGCCTGGGGGATGGACTGGATGACGCGGCGGTCGGCGTCGCCGATGCCCTTCTGGACGAGTGCGGAGAAGCCGCCCAGGTAATCGATGCCGAGCGTCTCGGCCGCGCGGTCGAGGGCATGCGCGATGGGGGTGAGGTCCTCATCCTTGCAGCACGCGGCGATCTGCGCCACCGGGGTGACGGAAACGCGCTTGTTGACGATGGGGATACCGTACTCGCGCTCGAGGTTCTCGGCGGTCTCGACCAGATGCTCAGCCGTGTGCGTCACGTGGTCGTAGATCTTCGTGCACATGCGGTCGAGGTTCTCGTCACCGCAACCCATGAGCGAAACACCCATGGTGATGGTCCTGATGTCGAGGTTCTGTTCCTCAACCATGCCGCGGGTTTCCGCGATTTCTGCGGGCGTGATCGCCATCCTTGCGCTCCTATCTGCCAAAACGAGCATAGTCTTATCTATTCTAACGTGCCGCACGTGCCAAGTGGCGCGTGCGGCACGTTTTGGTGCTCGGTTGTTTCCGTTGTGTTACTGCCCAAAGACCTCTTCGGCGATGCGCGCGCTTTCGGCGGCGTCCTTGGCGTAGTAGTCCGCGCCGATCTGCTTGGCGTATTCGGGGGTGAGCACGGCGCCGCCCACGATGATCTTGACGCCCGGCACCTCGGCATGAAGCAGCTTGATAGTCTCCTCCATGGCGACGACCGTGGTAGTCATAAGCGCCGAGAGGCCGACGAGCTTAATGTCACGCTCCTGCACGGTCTTGAGCACCTCTTGCGGGTCGACGTCGCGGCCTAGGTCAAAGACGGTGTAGCCGTAGTTATCGAGCAGCATTTTGACGATGTTCTTGCCAATGTCGTGGATGTCGCCCTTGACGGTCGCCACGCAGATCTTGCCCTTGTCGGCAATCTCGCCGGCGGGCATCAGGCGCTTGATGGTGTCGAAGCCCACGCGTGCCGCCTCGGCCGAGGCCATAAGCTGCGGCAAGAAGAACTTGCCCTGGTCAAAGAGGACGCCCACCTCGTCGAGGGCGGGGATAAAGTGGTTGTTGATAAGATCCATAGCGTCGTGGTCGGCCAGCAGGCGCTCAGTCTCGGTCGCGATCTCGCCCTTACGGCCCGAGACGACCATGCGACGAATTGGGTCGTCGTTGCCGTCGGTGCCGGCGGTGCCAGCAGCGGACACGGTGTCGGTCGATGCGGCCTGAGCTGCTGCCGGGTTTGCGGCGATCTTGTACGGATCGGTCCAGCCGGCGTAGCGCTCGATGTATCCGGTCGAGCCCTCGTCCTCAACGCTCAGGACGCGATAGCTGTAGACGGTATCCATAAAGCGCTTGGAGCCCGGGTTCATGATGGGGGCGTCCAGGCCCGCGCCGAAGGCGGCGGCCAAAAAGACCGAACCCAGCAGCGGGCGGGCAGGCAGGCCAAAGCTGATGTTCGACACGCCGAGCGCGCATTTGACGCCCAGACGCTCCTTGCACAGGGACATGGCGCGTAGGATCTGCTCAGCCTGGCGTTGATTAGTCGAGGCGGTCATGACCAGACAGTCGATGAGGATGCGGTCCGGGCCGATGCCGTAGCGGGCGGCCTCGGCCACGATGCGCTCGGCGATGGCGAAGCGGGCCTCGGCGGTATCGGGGATGCCGCCTTCGTCGAGCGTAAGGCCGACAACGTTGGTGCCGTAGTGGGCGACCAGCGGAAAGATCTCATCCATGATCTGCTGCTTGCCATTGACCGAGTTGATGATGGGCTTGCCGGCGTAGCGGCGCACGGCGGCCTCGACGGCTGCGGGGTCGGTGGAGTCGATCTGCAGCGGCAGCAGCGTGGAGCCCTGGAGCTGTTCGGTCGCCTGTTGGATGATCTTGACCTCGTCGATCTCGGGCAGGCCCACGTTGACGTCCAGAATGTCGGCGCCCTGTTCCTGCTGGCTGATGCCCTGGCTCACAACGTAGTCCAGGTCGCCGTCGCGCAGGGCCTGCTGCAGGCGCTTTTTGCCGGTGGGGTTGATGCGCTCGCCGATGACGGCGATCTTGTGGCCGTCGCAGGGAAGGTCCACGACCGTTTGGGCGCTCGTGACCGACATGCTGGGCTTGCGGCGGCGCGGGCTGGGCGTGTGGTTGTCGATAAGCGTGCGCAGGGCCGCCATGTGCGCCGGCGTGGTGCCGCAGCAGCCGCCCACGACGCTCACGCCGTCGGCGATCATGCCGGCGACGGCCTCGGCGTATTCGGGGGCTTGGATATCAAAGACGGTGTTGCCGTCGTCGTCCACATGGGGGAGTCCCGCGTTGGCCTGCACCATAATGGGCTTATCGGTAACGGTGAGCATACGTGCGGCGAGTCCTCGTAGCTCGGCCGGTCCCTGGCTGCAGTTGATGCCCAAAACGTCGGCGCCGATGGCATCGAGCGTGATGGCGGCCACCTCGGGACTCGTGCCCAGGAAGGTGCGACCGTCTTCCTCGAAGGTCATGGTGGCAAAGACGGGCAGGTCGGAGTTTTCGCGACAGGCGAGGACGGCCGCCTTGATCTCGGCCAGGTCGGTCATAGTCTCGATAATAAAGAGGTCCACACCCGCGGCGACGCCAGCGCGCACTTCCTCGGCAAAGAGGTCGTAGGCCTCGTCGAAGCTCAGGGTACCCAGGGGGCGAAGCAGCGCGCCGATGGGGCCGATATCGCCGGCGACGTAGCGGGCGCCGGCCTCGCGGGCACAGGCGACGGCCGCGGCAAAGACGTCTGCCACGGTGGCGGCACCGTCGAGCTTGTGGGCGTTGGCGCCAAAGGTGTTGGCGGTGATCACGTCGCAGCCGGCCTCGACATATTGACGTTGGATATCAGTGATAACCTGGGGCTCCTCAAAGTTGAGCAGCTCGGGCAGGGCGCCCGCCTTCATGCCAGCGGCCTGCAGCATGGTGCCCATGCCGCCGTCGAACAGCAAGTGCCCCGTGCCCTCGATGGCGGCGCGCAGGCGATCGTCCTTAATGCGCAGATCGTCGATCGTGCGCGTCTTGTACGTGGCACCGTTGCGACGTGCGGCATCAACGGGTGCCGCCAATGCAGTGCCGTCAGAATCATGAGTGATAAGCGGAGTAAACATCGAGGGCTCCTAATGGCTGGAATAGCAGGTGGTGCGGGCGGCGCGGAAGCGGCAGTTCTTGCGCATGCGGCAGATATTGCAGGTGGGGCGGGTCTGGGCGTCGTGGACTTCGCCGTCGAACAGGCCGATCACCGCGGTCACGCTTTTGGTGGGCATGAGCAGGCTGGTGGGCGTGACGGTCAGGCCGATGAGCCGCGTGGCGTTGAGCGCATCCACGATCGAGCGCTGGGCCGAGAGCGGGCAGTCGCCATAGCCGGGACTAAAGCGCCAGTTGCCGGCGAGTCCGTGTGCGGCGGCGTCCGTCTTGACATGTTGGTCCATTTGCTCAACGGCGGCTTCCACGTAAGCGGAGCACGCGGCGTCGAGCACGGCTCCCTCGAGGGGCTGCTGGGCTCCCGTGGTGCGCAGACGACGCTCGGCGTCCATGCCGAGGGTGCAAGCCATGAGTGCGGCAAAGCGAGCGTCTTTGAGATGTCGATAGATATCGCGACCTCGCAGCTCAACGTTGGTGCCGACCAAGCGAATGCAAGGCTCACTTTGTTCGTCCACGCCCGTGGCATCGACGGCAAACACGCGGCGCACGCCACGGGGCTCAATGTCAAGTTCCAGACGCTCGACCACAAGCTCAATACGTCGTGACAGTTCGGGCTCGATCTGCTGGCCGCCGTAACCCAGATACCGCAGCATCTCGGCACGGTCGACACGGGGATGGTGCGCAGCATCGACACGGTAAAGCGCCGGCGACGCAAGGTCGGCCGGCACTTCGACAGCGGTTGTATCGATGTGCGGTTTTTCCATTACCCCAGGCGCTCCATAATGGTCGCGGCGATCGCAGGACGGTTCATAGTGTACAGGTGCAGGCCGTCGGCGCCGTGCTCCTTGAGGTCGCAAAGCTGGCGGGCGGCATAATCTACACCGGCTGCCTGCAGGCTCTCGGGGTCGTTCTCGTACTTGGCGAGAATCTTGATGACGGGGGAGGGCAGCGACGCGCCGCACATAAAGACCATGCGGCTGATCTGCGACTTGCCCATAAACGGCATGATGCCCGCGGTAATGGGCACGGTGATACCGGCCTTGTCGGCAAGCTCGCGAAAACGGTAGAAGCACTCGTTATCAAAGAAGAGCTGTGTCACAAAGAAGCTCGCGCTGGCGTCCTGTTTTTGCTTGAGGTGTTCGACCGAGAGGTTGAGATCCTCACAGGCAATGTGGCCCTCGGGGTAGGCTGCGGCGCCCACGCAAAAGCCGGCGTCGACGAGCTCGGGGATGAGGTCGCGGGCGTAGGCGTAGTCGGAGGCGGGCTTGTCGTCCTCGGTTGCGCCGGCAGGGAGATCGCCACGCAGGGCCAGGATGTTTTCCACGCCGGCGGTGCGATACTCGTCGATCTTGGCGGCGATATCGGCGTGCGAGCGGCCCACGCAGGTAAGGTGTGCCACCGAGGGTGTATCGAATTCGCTCGTAATCATATGCGCGATGGGGGCGGTGGCGGCACCGTTGCCCGAGCCGCCGGCCGAGCAGGTGACCGAGACAAAGCTCGGCGAAAGCTTGCACAGATTGCCTGCCACTTCGCGAGCCGTGTCGAGGGTCAGCTCGCCCTTGGGCGGGAACATCTCAAACGAAACGGGTGCGGTGCCCTGGGATGCTGCCTGCTTAAAAACCTCATCGACGCGCATATCGTGCTCCTCTAGATACGTAATAGTGTGATGTGTTGTAAGGATTCTACAGCACCACTGTGTCACGGTGGAGTTTCACTCGTTATTCGGGGATACCAATCAAAGATGCCTTGCTATCGGCATTTCCTATAACAGAGCGGCTAATCTAGGCACGGACTATAAAGACTGGTATCTGATGCAAAATACCAGTTAATAGAGCTCCATCCCAAATTGACTACCCTTAAACCATGGGGAGAGGTCTGCTATTTATACAGTTGATTGGCTGTTGAGGGTGGCAACGCCGCCTCGATAGGGTAACCTCATTGATTGGTTTCGCGACAGCAACATAACGGTAATGTCGCGGAAACACGGCGAGTCTAAGCTATGACTCGTTCGTTAGTAATCAACACCGCTTCTCACGCGGTGCCGATACGAAGGGAGTTCCGTATGGCCGATCTTACTGACCGCTTCGGGACCATGGTGTTCTCTGAGGAAGTCATGAAGGACTACCTCCCCAAGGACATTTGGAAGCGCCTTGCTGCAACCCTCGAGGGCGGTGAGCCGCTCGACCTGGATGTGGCCAACGCCGTTGCCCATGCCATGAAGGTCTGGGCCATCTCCAAGGGCGCGACGCACTACGCGCACTGGTTCCAGCCGCTTTCGGGCATTACTTCCGAGAAGCACGACAGCTTCCTGGAGCCCAACCACGACGGCACCGCCATTACCAAGTTTACGGGCAAGAACCTCATCCAGGGCGAGCCCGATGCCTCGAGCTTCCCCAACGGCGGCCTGCGCGCCACCTTCGAGGCCCGTGGCTACACCGCTTGGGATCCCACTAGCCCCGCCTTTATCAAGGACGACGTCCTGTGCATCCCCACGGCTTTCTGCTCCTACACGGGCGAGGCCCTGGACAAGAAGACCCCGCTGCTGCGCTCCATGACCGCGCTCTCGCGTGAGTCTAAGCGCGTTTTGGCGCTGTTTGGCAAGACCCCCAAGAAGGTCGTTCCTTCCGTGGGCGACGAGCAGGAGTACTTCCTGATCAAGAAGGACGCCTACCGCAAGCGCAAGGACCTGGTCATTACCGGCCGCACCCTCTTTGGTGCTGCTCCATGCAAGGGCCAGGAGCTCGAGGAGCACTACTTTGGCGCTATCCGCCCCACCGTCTCGGCCTATATGAAGGACCTGGACGATGAACTGTGGGCGCTTGGCATTCCCGCCAAGACCAAGCACAACGAGGTCGCACCCTGCCAGCATGAGCTCGCCCCCGTCTACGGCGAGGTCAACGAGGCCATCGACCAGAACCTGGTCATGATGGAGAAGATGAAGCTCATCGCCTCCCGCCACGACTTGGTCTGCCTGCTGCACGAGAAGCCCTTCGAGGGCATCAACGGTTCGGGCAAGCACAACAACTGGTCGCTCGGCACCGAGTCCGAGAATCTGCTCGATCCAGGTGACACCCCGCTCGACAACCTGCAGTTCATCGTCTTCCTCACCGCGGTGATCGAGGCCGTCGATAACTATCAGGAGCTCCTGCGTGCCTCCGTTGCCTCGGCCGGCAACGACCATCGTCTGGGCGCCAACGAGGCCCCTCCGGCGATTATGTCCATCTTCCTGGGCGACCAGCTTACCGAGGTCGTCGAGAAGATCATCGATGGCAAGGCTTCCGTCCATGCCACGCGCGGCGTGCTCGACCTGGGCGCCGATACCCTGCCCAAGCTGATGCAGGACAACACCGACCGCAATCGCACCTCCCCGTTCGCCTTCACCGGCAACAAGTTCGAGTTCCGTGCCTGCGGCTCCGAGCAGAACGTCTCCGACTCCAACCTGGTGCTCGATGCCGCCGTGGCCAAGTCGCTCAAGTCCTTCGCCGACGCGCTTGAGGGTACGCCCGAGGATGAGTTCCAGGACGCCGCGCTCGAGTACTGCAAGAAGGTCCTGACCGACCACCAGCGCATCCTGTTCTCCGGTGACGGCTACTCCGATGAGTGGCCCGTCGAGGCCAAGAAGCGCGGCCTTGCCAACAACAAGACCACGGCCGACGCCCTGCCCGCCTTTGTTTCCGATAAGGCCATCGCGCTCTTTGAGGAGACGGGTGTCCTGACCAAGGCCGAGGCCCAGTGCCGCTACGACTGCAAGCTCGAGAAGTACAACAAGCTCATGAACATCGAGGCCACCACGATGGTTCGCGAGGCGCGTCGTACCTATCGCCCGGTCATTACCGCCTATGCCACCAAGGTCGCTAAGGGCCTTGAGACTATTCGTGCTGCCGGTGCTGAGGCCGCCATGCAGTGCGAGCAGAACACGCTCAACAAGCTCTGCAACGGCATCACCACCATCAACGACTCCATCAAGGCGCTTGACGCCGTGCATCAGAAGGCTGAGGCCCTCGATGGCCAGGAGCAGGCCAACGTGTACGCGCACGAGGTCGTTCCCGCTATGGATGCGCTGCGTGCCGCCGTGGACGCCATGGAGGAGATCGTGGCAGCCGACTACTGGCCGGTCCCGACCTACGACGACATCCTGTTCTACGTGTAGGGCGTAACTGACATATCGTCACGGTATTGAGCCGGGGTCCGCATCATGTGGGCCCCGGCTTTTGATTGCGAAGGACGCTTTGAAGCCCGTTTTGCCGCCGATTTGCCTAGGTATAAAGGGCTATGGGCAAAAAACGTCAAATATGAGTACTGTCACAAGTCCTGTAACATTATTTATCTGCAAAATATGTAGTGTTACGCAACATATGTCCAAGTACTTAGCCGATAAACGTCTGCAATTTTTCCGCCGTAGGACGCCTGACGGCTAAATCGCCTTCTGAAGGCATGAAATTTCTGTTACTAAAATGGTAACAGTACTCATATTTGCTATTTTTTGCCCACAGGCCTTGCGATGATGTCGGGATTCGTACCCTGTCGGGGTCGCGCGCGCAGACGTGGTGTAAGAGTGTCCTGAGGTCCGTCGCTGCAAGTCCCGATGTTACTCCTTCTTGAG
>NZ_JBDMSK010000032.1:0-18369 GCF_039758815.1 Collinsella aerofaciens
GCCTGGCGTCAGCATGCCGCGATTCAGTCGCGCGGGCAGCATTTCCCAGTTGACAAAACTATAGGAACACCCCCCAAGGCAAAGGCAACCAAAGGCGCACCACAAAGGGGACAGGCACCTTTGTGGTGGTTTGGGGGGGCGGCGATCCCACATAGCCGCCCTCGGCCAGCAGGCAATTTGACTGAATAGGAAAAAAAGGAAAAAATAGGAAAAAAAGGAAAGGAGACTTATGACTGAAACCATCTTCTCCCCTTCATTTGGAAATCGCCCATCCTATCTCGTTGGGCGAGGAAGTGTAATTTCAACATTCATCTCCGGCCTTGAGCAGGAGCCGGGCAATCGAGACCGAGCCATGCTCATGCTCGGCCAGCGAGGCAGCGGCAAAACGGTTCTGCTGTGGGAACTTGCCGATCGCGCACGCAAGCTCGGCTTTGTTGTCGCCACGCCCACCGTAGCCTCCGAGGATATGCTCGAGCGCATTGTTGAGAAAATCCAGGAAGCAGGCGAGCCGTACGTCAATAAACGCCGCCTTCCCAAACTCACGAGCGGCAGTCTAAGTGTTTTTGGGTTCTCGGCAGGCCTCGAGTTCACACGAGACGTGCAGGAGACCAAGAGCTTTCAGTTCAAACTCACGCAGCTCGCGCGCAAACTGACCGAGCAGGGACACGGCACCCTCGTCCTTATCGACGAGCTCCAAGCAAATTCACCCGAGATCAGACAGCTCGTCACCGCCTATCAAGAGCTCGTCGGCGAGGGACTCAACGTCGCGCTCGTCATGGCGGGCCTCCCGGGAGCAGTCTCCGCGACACTCAACGACCGCGTACTGACATTTCTCAACCGCGCATGCAAAGTCACGCTCGAACCGCTTTCAGTCGGAGATGTCGATGCATATTATCAACGGGCTTTCGAAGAGCTCAACCTTGATATTCCAGGCGATCTTCGCCTCCGTGCCGCTCGTGCAACCCAAGGTTCGCCCTATATGCTGCAGCTCATCGGCTACAACATCGCCAATCGTTGCGAGGCCGGAAAACGCGTAACGCCAGAGCAAGTCGACGGAGCTATCGAAGCGTCAAAGGCCGATTTCGAAAACGATGTTTGTGAAACGACGCTCGCCGCGCTATCGGACCAAGACGTCGCGTTTCTCGCCGCAATGGCCGACGACGAAGGCGGCGAAGATGCCGTGTCACGCATTTCCGATGTGGCCGAGCGAATGTCGGTCACACCCGACTACGCGCAAAAGTATCGCCGCCGTCTTATCGACGCCGGCGTGATCGAACAGGCCCGCCGCGGGTATGTGCGTTTCGCTGTTCCTTATATGGCTGACTACCTGCGAAGTCAGCTGTAGCTGCAGACAAACCACCACAAAGGGGACAGGCACCTTTGTGGTGGTTTGGGGTTAGTCGCAGGTGATGTCGAGGTTCTTGCCGGTGAGGCCCACGTAGCCGCCCTCGGCAGCTTTGGGACTGTCGGCGTGGCAGAGAACCCACTTGTCGGCCTTCCAGTAGCAGTAGCTGTCACCGGCGGTAGGAATGTCGGCCGCAGCCTCGGGACGCGGACCGTTGGTACCTGCCGGCAGTGCGACCATCACCTGGAAGCCACCGTCGTCGACCATGCACGGCGTGTAGTGGAGCGTGGTGTTGAAGACCTCAACGACCTTGCCCGCCGGTACATGGAACGCCTTGACGCACGCGGTGTCGAGCTTGCCGTCCTCGATCTCCCAGCGATGCGCCACGAGCAGGATAAAGTCGCGCGCACCCAGGTTGAACTCGCTGGCACGGTGATACTCCAGGCAGTTGAGTCGTGTATTGTGGCCGTTGCACCAGCCGAGCTGGAAGGGACGGCCGCCAAACATGAGAAAGCCCAGCTTATCGGCATCCTTGACGCCCTCGAGCTCCGGCGCGCTTGCTACGTACTTGCTGCCCTCGGGGATGGGCGTAGCCGCGAGCGCCTCGATAAGTGGAGCGGTCAGGCTGGACGGAACGTCGTCCCAAACGTTGCCATAGGACTTGAACTCGGGATCAGAGACAGAGTAGATATGCATGTTCACTCCTGTTCGTAAATGTGACCATACGAACATTCTAGAACAAACATGAGCGATTTTGAACGCTCGTCCCGACCACTCAACAAAAAGGCGCCCCCGCATAAGCGAAGGCGCCCAATGCGCGCGTTTTAGGCGATAAAGCCCTTACGCCTGCTGATAATGCAGGTGCTTCTCATCGATATCGGCCAGGTCACGGTCGAGATAGCGGCGTGCGAGCCAGTTTGCCATGGGGAGGTTCTGGTCCAGATAGTTACCGCACTCCTCGGGAGCGGCACCGGGGACATCGCCCTCAAAGCCGGCGACAAACTCGAACAGCTCACGCACGAGCGGCAGAATCTCCTCGCTCGTCACCTCGCCAAACACGACGAGGTAAAAGCCCGTGCGGCAGCCCATGGGGCCAAAGTAGACAATGCTGTTCGACCACTCGGCATGGTTGCGAAGGAACGTCGCGCCCAGGTGCTCGATGGTGTGGCACTCGGCCGTGTTCATGGCCGGCTCCTTGTTGGGCGTGGTCAGGCGCAGGTCAAACGTGGTGACGGCAGCACCGGTCGCCGGATCGCGGTCGATGCGGCTCACATACACGCCGGGCTCAAGCAGCAGATGGTCAACGGAAAAACTCGCAATGCGCTCCATGGCAGATCCTCTCGGTAGTCAATTTGGGACGGGGCTCTTTTAGCTGGTTCAAATGGTCGCACCAATCATACCAGTCAAAAAAGCCCCGTCCCAAATGAGCTGCCTGGGGCGGGGATCGATGGGTTTTTAATCCCCGTCCCAGAAAAATCATGCTAGGCAGTGTACGAGATGGTGGCGGCTACGGCGTGGCGCCAGCCGGTGATCTTTTTGGCGCGCTCGTCGGCGGTCATGGCAGGCTCCACGATGCCGCGGGCCCCATAGACGTCGACGACATCGCGCGTATACATGCCCAGCGCAATGCCGCAGGCCCAGGCCGCACCCAGGCCGCTCATCTCGTCGTTGCTCGCGATGCGGATGGGCGAGCCAACCAAGTCGCTCTCAAACTGCATCAGGTACGCGTCGCGCGTGGGGCCGCCGTCAACACGAAGCTCGGCAAGTGCCGCGCCCGAATCCTCGACCATTGCGTCAATTACGTCAAAGATTTGATAGGCAATCGATTCGTCTGCAGCTTTTACGAACTCCGCGCGACCCGTGGTGCGCGTCATGCCAAAGACGCAGCCCTCGGCGTCGCTCGCCCAGTGCGGCGCGCCCAAGCCGGTAAACGCCGGCACAAAGTAGACACGACTCGCCGGATTGGCGGCGTAGCACAAGTCGGTGACTTCCTCGGGATTATTAATGAGCTCCAGGTCGTCGCGCAGCCACGTCTTGACGGCGCCGGCATAGCTCACGTTGCCCTCGAGCACGTACTCGGTCACGCCGTCCATGCGCCATGCGAGCGAGCTCGAAAGCCCGTGCGAGCTGGCAACGAACTCGTTGCCGACGTTCATCATGACCGAGCTGCCGGTGCCATAGGTCGCCTTGGCCATGCCGCGACTATGGCAGCCCTGGGCAAACAAGGCCGCGTGGCTGTCGCCGAGCACGCCGTGAATGGGCACGGGCGCCGGCAAAAAGCCGCCCAGATCCGTCGTGCCGAACAGGCCGTCGGAATCGGTCACCTGCGGCAGGCAGGCCACGTCGACGCCAAAGGCCTCGCACACCGGCTCGCTCCAGCAGCCACGGCGCAGGTCAAAGAGCTGCGTGCGGCTGGCGTTGGACCAGTCGCAGCGGAACTCCGCGCCGCCCGTGAGCGTCCAAACCACCCAGGCATCGATGGTGCCCAGGCACAGCTCGCCCGCCGCAGCGGCCTCGGCAGCCGCCGGCACGTTTGCGAGAATCCAGGCCATCTTGCCCGCCGGATAGTAGGGCGAGAGCACCAGGCCCGTCGTGTCGCGCACCAGCTCGGCCACGCCCTCGCGCGCGGCCAGCTTGTCGCACAGCTCGCGGGCGCGGGCGCACTGCCACACCACGGCGTCGCACAGCGGCTCGCCCGTCGTGCGGTTCCAGGCAACGGTGGTCTCGCGCTGGTTGGAGATGCCGATGCCGGCGATGTCGGCCGGATCGACCCCGGTCTCCTCCACCACAGCGCGCGCCACGGCCAGCACATTGGCGGCAATCTCGGCCGGATCATGGCTCACCCAGCCGGCCTCGTTGACAATCTGGCGATGCGAGCGATCGGCACGATGAATCAAATGGCCGCCCTCGTCCACCAGCAGCGCCTTGGTGCCCTGCGTGGATTGATCGATTCCGATGATGTATTTGCTCATGTACTCTCCCATTCCTTCCGTCAAATCGAAGACGACCTGACGGACAAGGAGCGAGCGGCCGTCAAGTGCCGCAGATTGCCGTGAAAGAGGAGCGCCGCGTACTCTGTGTACGCAAGCGACGGTTTGAACGGCAAGGTGCGGTGCTTGGCGGCCGCGCAGCGTCTGTTTCTACTAGTTGCCGAGGAACTCGACAACGGTCTTGGCGATTCCGGCACCCGTCAGGCCGTAGTGTGCGAAGACCTCGGGGCTCGTGCCGGTGATGACCGGCGCGTCGGGCAGGGAGAGGCACTTGACCGGACGCGGGCAATGCTCGCCCACCACCTGCGCGACCATAGAACCCAGGCCGCCGAAGGGGCTGTGCTCCTCGACCGTCACGACGGCGCGCGTGGCACCGGCGGCCTCAATCACGGCCTCGGCGTCGAGCGGCTTGACGCAGTACATGTCGAGCACCGTTGCCGAAATGCCCTGCTCGGCCAGCAGGTCGGCGGCATCCGCGGCGTGGCGGACCATCTCGCCGGTGGCGACGAGCGTCACATCGGTGCCGCGGCGCACCCAGGTGGCGCGATCCATCTGGAACGGGCACTCGTCCTCGGTGTACACGTCCTCGACCGGGTTACGGCCCACGCGGATGTAGGCCGGCTTGTTGTCGGCGACCAGGGCGCGCACGAGCTCGGCGGTCTGGAAGCGGTCACTCGGCAGATACACGCGCATGTTGGGAATCGCGCTCATGGCGGCGATATCCTGCGCGGAGTGGTGGCTCATGCCCAAGGCGCCGTAGGACACGCCGCCCGAGATGCCGATGAGCTTGACGTTGGTGTTGGAGTACGAGACGTCGACCTTGCACTGTTCATACGAGCGCGTGGTCACAAAGGACGCCGGCGAGGCGGCCCAGGCCTTCTTGCCGCACGAAGCCATGCCGGCGGCGATGCTCACCAGGTCCTGCTCTGCGATGCCGACCTCGACGGACTGCTGGGGATACTGATCAAAGAAGGGCGTGAGCGATGCGGAACCGCGGGAATCGGAGCACAGGACGACGATATCCTTATCGGTCTTCGCGGCCTCGAGCAGCGTGTCGCAGATAACCTTGCGATTGGCGATCTTGTTAGCCATTGATGGCCTCCTTATGGGCAGCGAAATCGGCGATGATCTGGGCATATTCCTCATCGTTGGGCAGGTGATGGTGCCAGGAGGCCTTGTCCTCCATAACGGGCGAGCCATAGCCCTTCACCGTGTTGAGGATGATGACCGTGGGCTTGCCGCAGGTCTCGGCCGCAAGCGTCAGCGCGGCGTCGATGGCCTGGACGTCGTTGCCCGGAATGGAGAGCACGTTCCAGCCGAAGGCGGCCCAGCGCTCCTCCTGCGAGTCCTGCTTCATAACGTCCTCGGTGCTGCCGCTGATCTGCAGGCGGTTGCGGTCCACGAGCGCGCACAGGTTATCGAGCTGGTAGTTGCCGCCGCTCATGGCGCCCTCCCAGACCGAGCCCTCGGCAAGTTCGCCATCGCCCATGATGGTGTAGACGCGGTAGTCGCGGCCGTCCATCTTGCCGGCGAGCGCCATGCCCACGGCAACGGGCAGGCCGTGACCCAACGAGCCCGAGTTCATCTCGATGCCCTTGAGCTTGTTGTTGGGATGGCCGATGTAGGGGCTGCCGAACTTGGAGAAGCGGGCCTTGACGTCATCGAGGTCAAGATAGCCCTCGTGGCAGAGCACCGCGTAGTAGGCCTCCATGGCGTGGCCCTTGGAGAGCACGAAGCGGTCGCGGTTGGGATCGTCGACGGTCTCGGGCGAAATGTTGAGGTGGTTGGCGTAGAGGGTCATGAGGGCGTCGATCACCGACATGTCACCGCCGATGTGGCCGCCGGCACCAGCCATGATGATATCGACGCAATCGCGGCGAAGGTCCCAACGCAGGGACTCAAGCTCTTCGATAGTTGCCACGAAAAACTCCTTTCAGGGAATTTCTAAAGTCAGAGCCACCGCGTTTCCACAGTGCCCAAGATTGCGGTGAAAGAGGAGCGCCGCGTACTTTGGTACGCAAGCGACGGCTTGAACCGCAAGGTTGGGTGCTGTGGTAGCGCGCCGGCTCGTTGCTACAAAGTAGGCACGACCCTACTCACCGCGCAGGTAAGCTTTAACGTCCTGCTCAATAGGGTCGTATAGGTCGGGGGCGATGCCGATGTACTTGCACGCCTCGTAGAGCACCGGCACCACGTTGGCGTGAATGGCGACGCAGTGGTGGATGTAGGGACCCTCAACGATCTTGGCCTCGAGGCGCTTGAGGTTGTCGACCTCGACCCACAGGTAGGTGCCCATGCCGGCCGGGCCGTCGATGCCGCGGGCATTGCCCAGCAGCAGCGAGTACTCGCCGTTGTCGCCGTCAAAACGGGCAAGGGTGAGGTCGCCGTGCTTGGCCTCGGCCGTCAGCGCGCCGGGGTGATCGAACGCCAGCGGGTAGGTGAGCTTGGGCTTGACGGCCGCGCAGCTGCAGGGCCAGGGGCCGCAGTGCTGCAGCAGCTCGCCGTTCTCGTTGTCGGGATGACGCACGGTCCAGTCGGCGAACATGCCGCGGTGACGGCCCAGGTCGGCGGCCTCGACCATCAGCGCGGTGATGGCGCCGTGGATATCGGTCTCGCACACGACGGGGATGCCCATCTCGTTGAGGATGGCGTTGGCGGCGCAGGGCATAATGCCCAGCTCGTCCTGCAGAGCGTTCCAGCACTGAATGGCACCGGCGTTGCAGCCATACTTCTCGACCAAGCGCTTCATGGCGATGGCAAGACCGGCGACCGCGGGGACCTTGTCCTCGGGGATGCAGATCTCAAAGCTGTCGTTGATGTGGGCAAGCATGGCGGCCATGGCCTGCTCGTCGGCCTGGGCGTCGCGCACAGCCTGGACAAGTTCGGTCATGGGGATAGGCGAAAGCTGGATGTTGAACTTCTCGAGCAGCTCGCCCTCGTTGCACATGGTCGACCAGAAGTCGAACGGACGGGTGGCCATCTGCAGGATGCGGGTGTGCTTGAAGGTCTTGACCACGTTGCAAACGGCCAAAAAGTCCCAAACGCCGCGCTCGAACTCGGGGTCGGTCAGGCGGCAGTTGGTCATGTAGGTGAAGGGAACCTGGAAGCGGCGCAGGACCTTGCCGGTGGCGAACAGGCCGCACTGGCTATCGCGCAGGCGTGTGCCGTCGGGCTCGGGGCGCTCGTCGCGCGGACCCCACAGCAGTACGGGTAGACCGAGCTCGCGGGCAAGGCGAGCGCAAACGTACTCGGTGCCAAAGTTGGCGTGGCACAGCATAATGCCATCGACGCCCTCGGCGCGGAATTTCTTGACGATGGGCTCGATATGGCTGTCGTCGAACAGCAGGCCCTCTTCATTGATGTCGTCGATATCCACGATGTCGACGCCGATCTCGCGCAGGCGATCAGCCGTCAGGCCGCGATACTTGATTGCGTCCGGCGCGCTAAAGATACTGCGGCGCGTGGGCACAAAACCGAGCTTGATCTTATCCATGTACGTCCTCCCCTAGTCACATGTTCAGTAAACAGACGTGTGTTTCGTTTTGTTCTGTTTACTAAATGTTTTACTCCAGTGTTTAGAAGTTTAACGCGAAATACCCGTAGACGGTAGAGAAATCAGCCTAAACGGTATGTAAACAAACTGAACATACAAGGGCATCAAAAAGAGGGCCCAAAGGACCCTCTCTTAGTAGCGTTATGTATGGCTGCCTTAGCGAGCTTTGCCTCCCTACGGCCCAGCGTTGCCTTTGCCTAGATCTCACGCACGCTTTGGCGCTCGACAAAATAGGTCGACACGGCCGTCTTGCAGGTATAGCTCTTGGGATTGCGGATGTTGCCCACCAGGCGGCGCACCGCGATCTCGCCCACCTCGTGCTTGGGAACGTGCACCGTGGTGAGCGGCGGATTGGAGAAGGCGCCCAACGACAGGTCGTCAAAGCCGATGATCGAGACATCCTCGGGCACGCGAATACCGTGCTCGTTGAACGCGCGCATGGCGCCCACGGCGAGCACGTCGTTCTCGGCAAAGAAAGCCGTCGGCAGATCGTCGCGCGAGACGTTGTCGAGCCACACGCCCATGTCGTGATAAGCGCCCTCGAGCGTGGTACCCAGCGTGACGTGCCATGCCGGGTTGGCCTCAAGATCCGCGTCCTCAAGCGCTTGGCGATAGCCGCGCTCGCGGTCCTTAAAGTTGCGGATCCGAAGGTCGCCCGCCAGATAGCCGATTTGCCTGTGGCCTTTCTCGATAAGGTAATCCACGGCACGCAGCACCGAATCGGTGTTGGCGATGACTACGGCATCGAAGTACTGGCGATCGCTCCAGCCGTCGAGCACAATCAGGTGGGCGGCAGCGTCGGCGAACAGGGCGTAGTCCTCCTCGCCCAGCTCGGTACCCATCAGCACGATGGCGGCCGACGGGTCGGCGATCAGGCCCTCGACCTGCGGGCGCACGGCGTCCAGGTCGCTAAAGTCGAGCGAGACAAAGCTCGTGCTCATGCCGTGGCGACGCGCCTGGCGCTCCACGCCCTCGATGACCGCGGGATGGAAGGTGCTCTCGTCCAGGATGGCGCCCGTCTTGCGCGCAAGCACAAACTGGATGCTCTCGAGCTGCGTCGACTGCTGATAGCCAAGCGACTGCGCGCACTCTAGGATGACCTTGGCGGTCTCCTCGCTCACGCTGCGCTTGCGGTTGAGCGCGTTGGACACGGTTGCGGGCGAAAAGCCGGTAATGCGGCTGATCTCGCGGACGCTTGCTTTAGCCATCGTTCCCCCTAGCATCGGTCGCGGCCGAGCATCGTGGCTTGACCGCCCCGTGGCTCGGCAACTAAACGACCGCAAATTCAATCTAAACAGAATAGTAAATGTTTAATAGCTAGTTTAGCCTGTTGTCAAGCGAAGTGGCACGACTATTCCCCCAACGGGCGCATTTGTCCATCTTAACGTTATTACGCAAGGTCTTCGCCATTGCTTGCTATTACGCGTCGGTACCATTCGAAGCTTTTCTTTTTACGTCTCTCAAACGAGCCCGCACCGCTATCGTCTCGATCGACATAGATAAACCCGTAGCGCTTACGCATCTGTCCTGTGGCGACCGAAACCAAATCGATCGGGCCCCAACAGGTATATCCCATGAGTTCCACCCCGTCGAGCTCGACGGTCTCCCTCATCGCCTCGATGTGGGCCCGCAGGTATTCAACTCGATAGTCGTCTTCTATTTCACCCGAATCTTCCGGCACATCAGGAGCACCCAAACCGTTTTCGACGATGAACAGCGGCTTTTGATAGCGATCCCAGATTTCATTCATGGTGACGCGCAGCCCTTTGGGGTCGATAAACCTCCCCCAAGGCTCCTGTTTTAGATACGGATTAGGCGCCGAGCGAAGAAGGTTCGAATCGAGCTGACCTTCCGCATGCGCTTTTGCGACGCGCGTCGAGTAATACGAAAACGAGACGAAATCGACCAGGTTTGCAGCCAGTACTTCGCGGTCATCATCCCGATAGGGCACCTCAAAACCATGGCGGGCGTATTCCTTGAGAACATAGCTCGGGTACGCACCGCGCACCTGGACGTCGGTAAACATGTAATGGCTGCGATTCTCAGCCTGCGCAGCCAGCACATCGTCCGGATCACATGTAGCCGGATAGAAGACACCTGCGTTGAGCATGCAACCGATCTTCGCCCCGGGGCACAGTTCATGACACGCCCCGACCGCACGGGCACTCGCAACCAATACATGGTGCACGGCCGTGTGAACCGTTGCATAGCGATTCTCCCCTTGCTCGAAGATGATCCCCGCCGCCATAAAGCACGCCTGCGTCATGATGTTGATCTCGTTAAAGGTCAGCCAATAATTGACCAATCCCCGATAGCGCTCGAACACGGTACGCGAATATCGATCGAACAGGTCGACCAACCTGCGATCGCGCCATCCGCCATACGCATCGACGAGATGCATGGGGACATCATAGTGGTTGAGCGTCACCAAAGGCTCAATGCCATGCGCGCGGCACGTCCTAAAAACATCCTCGTAAAAGGCAAGGCCTTCTTCATTGGGCTCGGCTTCGTCTCCTTTGGGAAAAATGCGGCTCCAGGCGATCGATAAGCGCAGGCATTTAAAACCCATCTGGGCAAACAGTTCAATATCCTGCTTGTACCTATGGTAAAAATCAATGCCTTTGCGAGCGGGATAGAAGCTGTCGGGTGCCAACGCACGCGGATCAAGGTCTCCCCGCATGACGTCCATGCGTTGATCGCCAAACGGCAGCATGTCGGAATTGGCTAAACCGCGACCGCCTTCGTTCCATCCTCCCTCGCACTGGTTTGCAGCCAGAGCCCCGCCCCATAAAAAATCTTCTCTAAACATTATGGTGTCGTCCTTTCTATCAAATTCCCGGCCCACGCTGTCGAACGCAACGGACTCGGCAAGTGCCGTGCAACAGCACAGTACCGTTGCGCGGCCAAGGGGTCGGACCGCGCAACGGCTGGGGAGCATATTTGTGCAGTAGCCTCTTATGCCTCGACGGATTCAACGGCCTCAGAATCGCCGCTCTTGGACTTCAACGGCATCTTCTCCTGTCCATCAAATCCAAAAACCATCGCCAACGCAAACGTCACGGCACCGCCAGCAAGACACCCGATGGTGCCGGGGATGATATCCTGAGCAAACATGAGCACGTTCATCCATGGGAAACCAACGCCAGTGAAGATATAGACGTTGGCATGAAGAAGGCTTACCAGCAGACCACCGACAGCACCACCAATCATGTTCCAGGCAAGAGCTTTCTTGTCGCGAAACAGGATGCCGTAGATGATGGGCTCACTCACGCGACCGAAGGCATAGGTGATGAACAAGTTCCAGCCCGTGGCTCGATTCTCCTTGTCCTTAGCGCGCAGGCCATAGGCGAGCGCGATGGCAAGCGTGGTGTAGGCTACAACCGCGGCGCCGGGGTATAAGATGGCGTCGTAACCGTTCTGGAGCGCGGCGGGCAATATGGCGGTATAGATCGGCACGTGCATGCCGGTGGCGATGATCAGATTCCAGAATGCGCCGATAACCGCGGTCGCAGCGGGACCGGCAACAGAGGCGAGCCAAATGATGAAATCGGCCACAAGGCCCATGACAAATTGGACGGCAGGGCCGCAGAGGCACAGCGCGACCGGCAACATCACGAGCACCGTACCCACGGGTACGATCAGAACGCGCAACATATCAGGCGAGATCTTCTTAAAGAAGCGCTCAACATAGGACTGGGCCCAGGTGATCAAGATGACCGGAAGAACAGCCTGGGTGTAGTTGACGAGCTGCATGGGGATGCCGAAGACGCTGAAAGGCTTTCCGTCCTCAACAATAGCGAGCATGTCGGGGTAAATCATCACAACGGCGATGAGCAGTGCCAGCACAGGACTCGTTTTGAACTTCTTAGCCGAGCTATAGGCGGCAAACACCGGGAAGTAGTAATACGCCGCATCGCCCACCAGGGAAAGGATCCGATACAGGTCGCTCGTTTCGGACATAAAACCGGCGCCTTCGGGCCCAAACAGAATAACGAGCATCTTGAAGATACCGGCGACACAAAAGATCGGAAGGATCGGGGTGATAGCGCCGCTCACGGCATCGAGCAGCTGATTGAAGAGGTGCTTGGGTGCCAAGCGCTCCTTCCAGCTAAGCTGAGGGCCATCGAGTTCCTCGTCAATCGATACCGTGACCTCGAATCCGCCCTGCTTACAAACCTCGTCGTAGACCTTGTCGACCGTGGGCCCGATCACCAGCTGCACCTGCCCTCCGGCGTGCACGACGCTGATGATAGACGAGATGTCCTCAAGCTTCTCATCATTCGAGAGGCTTTCATCCTTGAGGCTGAAGCGCAGGCGCGTCATGCAATGCGTAACCGAAGCCACGTTTTCCGCCCCGCCCACAGTGGAGAGAATCTGCTCTGCCACCTTTTTGTAATTTGCCATCATTGGCTCCTTTGCACAATCTTGGCTTACTGTTCGAATCGGCAAAGGTCATGCCCCGAATGGCTACGGGTTACAATCCTTTTTTGGAGATGATCCGGTTGAGATGGATCATCAGATAGAGTTCCTCCTCCTCGGAGAGCGTGGCGTCCCACGTTTCACGACAATAGGAACCGATATGCTTCACGCACTCTGCCAACTGCGGAAACTCCTCACGAAAGTTCTTGTACATCTGCATGTTGGCGCTGTTCAGCGACTCGCCGGCTTGAATGCGCTTGAACAGGTACCGCAGATGCGTGGCGAAGCGGGTGAAATCAAAGGAATCGCGGTCGACAATAATGCGGAAATCGCTTTCGAGAATCTCGATAACGTCCTCGAGCATATCGTCGAACTGCTTTGCGGGCTCGGCCGTGGCTTTGACGGCTTCAACAACCCGTGCGTTCACGAGATTCATCGCAATACTGGCAATCTCATCCTTGGGAAGCCGCTCTCCGAGCTCCTTCTCGAGTCGCATGACGATAAACTGGGCAGCCTTGTATTCCTTCGGATACGTCTCCCGCACTTCATAGGCAAGAGGCATCGCGATGCGGACCCCCTTTTGGGCTCGCGCAACGGCAAACGACAGGTGATCAGCCATGAACAGCGTCGCATTGGTCGAGAGGTCGTAGGGCAGTTCGTTGGCAACGATGTCCATAACTTTCGCCGCAAACATCACGATATCCGAGGGAAGATCCCTCATGACATCTTGTCCTTTAGGATCAATGTCGTAAAACGTATGCTCGATTTTAGAAAGAGGGAGCTCTCGAGGAAAATCTCCGCCGAAACCGACGCCCCTACCCATGGCGATGACATCTCGCCCCTGTCCGTCACGGCAAAGAACCGCGTTGTTGTTAAGCTTTTTAATTGCAAGCATGGTGAACCTCCTTTCAAGAACACTCACAGAAAAAGGCATGATAGCCAATAGCAGTGCTATTGCGGTCATGCCTTACGTAACAATCCGTGTTGTATTGCTCTTGGGCATGCCTCCACACAGGAGTAACAATCCAAGATGCAGAATGCATTATAGCGCTCTCCCCGCCCCGGGGACCATCGGGCTGGTGAACGGTAGATGTCGGCCCGCCAGCGGCCACATCGAGCAGATGGGCGTGCTTCGATCCCGAGCCTAGCCTAGGATGCGGGCCATACGTGTCTTGAACTCAGACAGGAAGCGCGGGGCATCCACGGTCAGTGCCACAAGCGCGCTCTTGTCCGGATCGGATAGGCGGCGCTCGTCGCAAATGGTGCGGCCGCGATACTCGCCCAGCAGATCAACACGCAGATTGCAGCCGAGCGCACCCACGAGCGTGGGGTCAATCGCCACAGCGACGGCAAGCGGATCGTGCAGCGCGCAGCCACCCAGGTAGGGGTCGTTCATCTCGTACGAGCCAATGTAGTGCTCCACCATGCTCGCAAATGCGCAACCGGCCATGGTGCCCGAGCCCGTCCAGCCGGCAATGTCGCGACGCGTGAGCACCACGCGATGCGTCACATCCAGACCCACCATAGTGAGCTTGCGGCCCGAACGTAGCACGGCATCGGCCGCCTCGGGATCGCTTGCCATGTTGGCCTCGGCGCCCGCACTCACGTTTCCGGGCACGGTCAGGGCGCCGCCCATCACGACCACGCGACCGATAGACATCATCGCCGCCGCATCGCGCTCCAAGGCAAGTGCCAGGTTGGAGAGCGGACCGGTCGCCACGTAGATCAGATCGGGGCCATAGGTGCGCGCGGCATCGATCAGATAATCGACCGCAGCGTTGCCATCAGCCGATGTCGCCCCCACCGGCTCGTACGGCGACGCGGGCACGCTCGCCCCACCAATGCCGTTCTTGCCGTGGATGAGCGTGGTGGACGCCGGCGGTGTATAGGGCTCAGTCGCCTTAATGGGACGATCGGCGCCCAGGTACACCGGCACCTCGGGGCGACCCAGCAGATCGAGCACCGCCAGGCAGTTGTGCGCCGATTGCTCAACGCGCACGTTGCCAAAGCACGTGGTGATGCCCACGAGCTCCACCTCGGGGCTCGCGATGGCATAGGCAAGCGCCATCGCATCGTCCACACCCATATCCAGATCGAGGATCAGCTTCTTGATTGCCATTGTTCTACTCCGCTTCTCCGTCTTGTACTAAATCGTCTAAATCAAACACACGCTCAACTTCGGCGCGCGTGGGAATCGACTGTTGCGCGCCCAGGCGCGACACCGTCACTGCCGAGGCGCGAGCACCCGCGGCCATGCACTCAAGGAGCGGCAAGCCCTCTAGACGAGCCGCCGCCAACGCGCCGATAAACGTATCGCCGGCGGCCGTGGTATCGACTACCGTGCTTGAAAGCGCCGGCATGCGCAGCAGATCACCGCCATCGCCGAGCGTAACCGAGCCGGCGCCGCCCAACGTGATGACCGCAGCGCCGGCGCCCTTAGCAAGCAGGGCGTTGAGCGCAGCGGCGCAGCTCTCATCGTCCTTGGGCAGGATACCCGTCAGAACCTGGCACTCGGTCTCGTTGGGGCAGACCAAGTCGACCGCAAGCCAGGCCTCCGCAGGCAACTCACAGGCGGGCGCTGGATTAAAGACCGTATAGAACCCCAGCTCGTGAGCGCAAACAAGCGCCTCGGCAGTCGCTGCAAGGTCACATTCGCCCTGGGCGATAAAAACGCTGCCAGCCGCCGGAGCGAACTCGCATGCATCGCCATCGAACTCATCGGCCACCAGGTGCCTCAGCACGCAGGCAACGTCCTCGCCCGCAAGCGCATGGTTGGCGCCCGGCGACAGCACGATGCGGTTGTCGCCCTCACAGCGAATGATGGTCGCCGTGCCCGTCTCCACGTCATCGCGACGCGCCACAAAGTCACAGTCCACGCCGGCATCCTGAAGCCCCGCCACCAGCGCATCGCCAAACGCATCGCGCCCGACCGCGCCGATCATGCGCGTGCGCGCGCCCATGCGCGCGGCAGCCACGGCCTGGTTAGCGCCTTTGCCGCCGGCGTTGGTGATAAAACCGCTGCCACCGACGGTCTCGCCCGCGCGCGGCATGCGCTCGCACGCCACCGAAAGGTCCATGTTCATGCTGCCGAACACCGCAACGATGCCGCGATCTGCCATGGAAACCTCCTCATCTGCGGGCCTTATGCCCACCGTCGGCCGTCGATCGTGCGCTCTCGCACCTCTATAACTTTAGTTCACTTTGATGTGAACGCGCCCTTGAGGTTGCGCCAGCAGCAAGCATTCACAGGAGCAGGCAGCTACAATGAATATGTGCTGATTATTTTCGTCATTGGATGATGTGTTATGGAACAATTCCCGCAATCGAGCCCACGCGGCCCGCGCCGCGCGCCCGATAACCAGGCGCCGCACGAACGCCCGCGCGCCGACCGCCGCACCGGCGAGTCGCGACGTGGCCCGAGCCCGCATCGAACGCCCACCAACAAGGGCGCCTATGCAGCCAAGACCAACACCGGCGCCACACGCTCGTCCGCTACCGACCAGCAGGCGCCCGCTCGTCCCAAGTCCCGCTACATTCCTGCGCTCGACGGCCTGCGCACGCTTGCCGTCGTCGCGGTGGTGCTCTATCACCTCAACCTCACGTGGGCTCAGGGCGGCCTGCTCGGCGTCACGATCTTCTTTGTGCTTTCGGGCTATCTGATCACGCGCTTGCTGCTCAACGAAGTCGCCAAGACCGGCCGCATCGACCTTAAGAGCTTCTGGATTCGCCGTATCCGTCGCCTGGTCCCCGCCGTGGTAACGGTAGTGTGCGTGACCTGCGCGCTGTGCACCATCTTTAACCACGTGATGCTCACCAAGATGCGCCCCGACATCTTGCCGTCGCTGCTGTTCTTCAACAACTGGTGGCAGATTGCCCAAAACGTCTCGTACTTCAATGCTCTGGGCGACCCCTCGCCGCTCACGCACTTTTGGTCGCTTGCCATCGAGGAACAGTTCTACCTGATTTGGCCGCCACTGCTGTTTGCCATGGTATCCATGCATGTGAGCAAGCCCAACACGCGCCGCGTGGTTCTGGGCCTTGCCGCGGTATCTGCCCTCGCCATGATGGTGCTTTACAACCCTGCCGCCAACCCCAGCCGCGTGTACTACGGCACCGACACCCGCGTGTTCTCGCTGCTGCTGGGTGCCTGGATGGCCTTTATCCCCGATCGCGACCTGGCGCCGGTGCGTCTCGCACATCGTTTGGGGCTCAATCGCCTGGCTGGCGCCGCCAAACATGGCAAGAGCGCCGAGGGCAAGCCTGGCGAGAAGGCCGACGAATCAGCCGAGACCGCCCCGGCACAGCCGAGCGCCCTCGTGCGCTTTTGGTCCTCGCCCGCATCCATCGATGTGTTGGGCGTCGTGGGCCTGGTTGGCCTTGCCGCCATGGTCGCGCTCACCAACGGCTACACCGCGTTCCAGTATCGCGGCGGCACGCTTTTATGCTCCATCCTCACGCTCATGGTCATCGCGGCCTGCGTGCAGCCCCAGGGAATGGTTGCCCGTGCGCTGTCCGCCGAGCCGCTCGTGTGGATTGGCAAACGCTCGTACAGCATCTACCTGTGGCACTATCCGCTGCTGTTGCTCATGAACCCGGTCGCTAACATCAACGATACGCCCTGGTGGCAGTACATCTTGCAGGTACTTGTGGTGGTCGCCGTAGCCGAGTGCTCCTATCGCTTTATCGAAACGCCGTTTAGGAAGGGCGCCTTCGGCCGCACCGTCGCCGAGTTCCGCGATGGCACCACCACGCCCGCCAACTGGGCACGCGCGCACGTCCCTGCCTGCGCAGCCTGCGCTGTCGTGTTGGTCGTTGCACTGGGCGGCCTGGTCTTTGTGCCCGAGACGTCTGCGCTGAGCGGCGAGGGCGCCGAGGTTCTGAACAAGGAAGCCAAAAACACCGCGCCCACCGACCAGCAGGCGGCCGACGACACCGACAGGAACAACGACGGCTTCCCCGATGGCTCCTACGACCTGTTGATGATCGGTGACTCCGTGTCGCTACGCGCCGTTGATTCCTTTGACGGTGTGTTTCCGCACAGCCATATCGATGCCGAAAAGGGCCGCCAGTTTGATGCGGGCCGCGCGACATTTGAGGGCTATATCCAGCAGAACCTTGCCGGCAAGATCGTGGTCTTTGCCCTGGGCACCAACGGTTTGGTAACGGACGCCCAGGTCGACGCGATCATGGCCGACGCCGGCGAGCAGCGTATTGTCGTGTTTGTAAACACGCGTAGCCCGCAGCCGTGGGTCGGGTCCACGAACCAGGCCATCGCCAACGCCGCCACGCGCTACAAGAATGTACGCGTTATCGACTGGTACGGGTACAGCACCAACCGCAACGACCTGTTCGACGGCGACGGCACGCACCTGTCGACCACCGGCGTGACCGAGTACCTCAACCTGATCCACGATGCAGTCAAGAAAGACCTGCCCGTGCACCCCGAGGACCACGTCAACGATCCGCAGCCGGCAGCCGTCAAGTCCGCCGGCGACGCACTCGTCAATGCCCTCGCCTACAAGCCGCACAAGCTGGGCACCGACAAGTAACGCGCAGCCAAATCTGCTTACACCCGCAGGGGGCGTCGGCCGTGGCCGACGCCCCCTGCGGCAGTTAGGGGCGCTCCTTTTGTGCCGGCACCTGGAGGCACTTCTGGCGTAGCCAATGAAGACCTCTACGGATGAATTCCAAGCCGCTCCGCCCCTCCAGACATCGTTTCCGTGCCTCGCGCCTGCGCCAAACAATCAAAACAAGCCCTTTTCGCCGCGACCTCAAAGGTCTGTGGGCAAAAAAGGGCAAATATGAGTACTGTTACCATTTTAGTAGCAGGCAAAACCACCCAAAATGACGTTCGGGCGACCCCTACAGCCCCCTAAAACAGCCAACCTGACTGGTTTAAGGCATATTGGAGCCACTTTTAATGAACATACTATAGGTTATGTTCATTATCTTCTTGGATGTAAATGCTATTCGCTTAGCAACAGTGGTAGCGCGCAGAGATGTGGTGTAAGAGGCGGGGCATGCCTCGCCTCTTCCCTTTCTTGAAAGGGAGGGGACACCGC
>NZ_JBDMSK010000033.1:0-17333 GCF_039758815.1 Collinsella aerofaciens
CGGCAAGGGGTCGATAGCTTTGCAATTTCAAAAAGATGATTGAGGCAGAATGTCAATTCTGGTCTAACAGAGCCAAACGTAAACTATAGTTTACGTTTTGCCGAATACACAGGAGTTTTCTATGTCGGGTTCTTCGGTCCGCATGTACCGAGTCACGCTTCGCACAAACAGCGCGCCGCCCAAGCTCGTCGTCGTTGAAGCTGAATGCCTTTCGCCCGATGAGCGCACAGCATTTGCATTGCTATCAAGTCGCGTCGCCGCCGTTCTGGCCCCTTGCCCGGCGCAAGGTGAACTTGCCATCCAATGCCAAGCGCACAGCTGCTCGCTCAATCAGGCTGCCGTAATCGCAACCAGCCAACGCGGCCTGCCGCTCCTTTTAGAAGCCGGTATCGCGCTCTGCCTTCGCGGTGCTGGATACGAAAACGAGGCCGCCGCCGATGTAGTCTTTCAACCACGATCGAGCGGCGGCCTCGCAGCAGCCATCGAATATGCTTGCAGGCTCGTTGCCTAAAGGCGCAAGCTAAAAGCCCAGGCCAAAGCCCATACCGGTAATCGCCGAATACATAAAGTAGACGTTGATCACGTTGAGGAAAACACCCGTGATGCAACCGTTGCGCAGGTAGCGCTCGCACACGATGCGCGCCATGGCGGCGGAGTCATCATTGTTCTTTGCCTGGCGTCCCGCCGTAAAGTACGTCGCCACGCTCAGCAGCAAGTTGAGCACCGGCAACGCCAGCAACTCGTAGCTCTTGCCCCAGCGCGTCGCCTCGCCGGCGGCATTAAACTTTGTTGCCACCTCGGAACCAATGTTGGGGATAACACACGCTGCAACCACCAGCGGAATCACCGCAAGTACGAGCAGCGCAATACCCATGTAGCCAGCTTTTTTGCCATATTTAAACATATGCGTCGTCCTTACACGTTAAAGCGGAAGTGCACGACATCGCCATCGGCCATGACATAGTCCTTGCCCTCGATACGCAGCTTGCCGGCGGCCTTGGCGCCCTGCTCGCCACCGAGCTCGATGTAGTCGTCGTAGCCAATGACCTCGGCCTTAATAAAGCCACGCTCAAAGTCGGTGTGGATGACACCGGCGGCCTGAGGGGCGGTCGCGCCCTGACGCACCGTCCAGGCCTTGACCTCCATCTCGCCGGCCGTAAAGAACGACTGCAGACCGAGCAGCTTGTAGGCAGCCTGAGCGAGCACGTCCAGACCGGGCTGCTCCAGGCCCAGGCTCTCCAGGTAGTCGGCGGCATCCTCGGGATCGAGCTCGGAAAGCTCGGCCTCGATCTTGGCGCAGATCGGCAGCGGCTTGACGCCATCAATGGGCGCCAGGTCCTCGTTGAGCATGTCCTCGTCTACGTTGGCCACATATAGGATGGGCTTCATGGTGAGCAGGAACAAGCCCTTGGCGGCGGCACGCTCCTCGTCGGTCATCTCCATGGATGCAGCGCGCTTGCCCTCGTTGAGCCAGGCAAGCAGGCGCTTGGCGACCTCGAACTTGGGCATGAGCTCCTTGTCGCGCTTGGCTTCCTTCTCGAGCTTGGGCAGCTGCTTCTCGAGCGTGCCCATGTCGGCCAGGATGAGCTCGGTCATGATGGTGTCGGCATCGCCGGCGGGGTCGACGAACTCGCCCGTGCGGCCCACCTCGCGCATAACGTTGGGGTCCTTAAAGTAGCGCACGACCTCGCAGATGGCATCGGTCTCGCGGATGTTTGCCAAGAACTGGTTGCCCAGGCCCTCGCCCTCGTTGGCACCCTTCACCAGGCCCGCGATGTCGACAAACTCGACCGTCGCCGGCACAATGCGACCCGGGTTAACGATGTCGGCGAGCTTTTGCAAGCGGCTATCGGGCACGTCGACGATACCCACGTTGGGGTCGATCGTGGCAAACGGGTAGTTGGCGGCAAGGCCGGTCTTTTTGGTAAGCGCGGTGAACAGCGTCGACTTGCCCACGTTGGGCAGGCCCACGATACCGATGGAAAGGGACACGACAGCTCCTTTTGGTACAGGTACTTCAAACTGCATAAGTATAGCGCCGCCGCAGCATCTGGGCGAACCCGGACGCCACGGCGGCGCAAATGAAGCAGAGATGAGTGAGAGTTCGAGACTGCAGTCCTTACTTAAGCTCGGGCCAGAAATCCTTGTTGGCCTCGATGAGCTCGTCCAGAATCTGCTTGGCAACGCTCGCCGAAGGAATGGTCTTGGAGAGCGTGAGTGCCTGCCAGAGCTTCTGGTAGCTGCCCTCGACCCAAGCCTGGACAACGAGCTTCTCGACGGAAACCTGCTGCTCCATGAGACCCTTCTGGAACTGCGGAATCGGGCCCTGGCAGATCTTCTCAAAGCCGTTGGAGCCGACGATGCAAGGCACCTCGACCATGGCCGTCGGGTCGAAGTTGGGCACAGCGCCATCGTTGGGGACGATCAGCAGGAAGCGCTCGAGCGTGTTCTCGGCCAGTGCGCAGGCAAGGTCGACGATGTAGTTGGCATGTACATCTGGCTCAAAGCCGCCGTCCTTGGCAGTACCCTTGGCGATGATGTCGCGGCAAGCGCCAAAGACCTTCTTCTCGCGGCCGTCCATAACCTCATTGGCGCGAGTGTAGTTGGGGTCAGACGTCTCGACGACATAGTCCGGGTACAGGTAATACTTGAGGTAGGTATTGGGAATCGTCTCGGGATCGACAGCATAGACATCCTTGGCCTTGCCGAAGGTGTGAATCCAGCTCTCCTCGACATGCTGCTCCTTGCCGGCCTCGTGCTCGATGCCGTCCAGGTAGCCGTTCTTAGCCATGTGCTCCTTAATCTGCGGCATGAGGTCGTTGCCGTCCTTGTCGTAGATCTTGCTCCACCAACCAAAGTGGTTGAGGCCGTAGTAGCTATACTGCAGCTCGCGACGATCCTTGATGCCGCACATACGGCTCATCTTATCCATGAGGTCGATCGGCATGTCGCAGATGTTGATGATGCGGCTGTTGGGGCGCAGCACGCGGCAAGCCTCGGCGACGATGGCCGCGGGGTTGGAGTAGTTGAGCATCCAGGCGTTGGGGCTGTACTTCTCCATGTAGTCGAGGATCTCGATAACGCCGCCGATGGAGCGCATGCCGTAGGCGATACCGCCGGCACCGCAGGTCTCTTGGCCAACGCAGCCGTACTTGAGAGGAATCTTCTCGTCGAGTTCACGCATGGCGTACAGGCCGACGCGGATGTGAGCAAGGACGAAGTCGGTCCCGGAGAATGCGGTCTCGGGGTCGGTGGTGTAGCTAAACTCAACCTCGGGGGCGTTCTCGTGGAAGTAGATCTCGCAGGCCTTGGCCACGGTCTCCTGGCGCTCGGCGTTGTTGTCGTAGAAGGTCACCTTGTTGACCGGGAAGCGGTCGCGCTCCTCAAGCAGCATCAGAGCGATGCCCGGGGTGAAGGTAGAGCCACCGCCGGCAATGGTCACGGCATAGTTTTTCTTGGACATGATGTCCTCCTCATTCTGGCCGCTTGCTCAATCCATCCCCGTACGCGGCCTGCACGGTTTGGAATTGTTACCTAGAAGTGGAGTTTTTATCTCTAGAATCGGCCTTGCGGTGCATACCGGCTCTGCAAGGCCGATTGTTTCGATGGACGATGGTTTACAGAAGACTCTCGAACTTCTCGCGAACCTGCGGGACGGTAAGGCCGATGATGACCTGGATTGACTGGCCTTGGACCACCAAGCCATGCGTACCGATTGCCTTGAAGGAAGCCTCGGGTGCAACGGCGCCCTTGTCCTTGACGTTAACGCGCAGACGGGTAGCGCAGTTAGTTACATCGATGACGTTGTCCGTGCCACCGAGTAGATCGAGGATGTTCTCGGCAAGCACCAAGCGCTCGTCATCCTTACTCTGGGCGACCGATTTGCTAGCAGCAGCACCGCTCTGCTTTTGCTTGTAGTCGGCCTTGGACTTGAGCTCGACCTCAACATCGTCATCCTCGCGACCGGGGGTCTTAAAGTCGAACTTGATGATCAAGAAACGGAAGACCACGACCCAAAGAGCGGTAAAGCACAGACCGACAAGGATGGAGATGGCGTACTGCAGACCGTGTGCGGCCCAAAGGGGCAGCCAGTCCCACGAGAGCATCGAGATGATTCCGCCGTCGAAGATGCCCACGACGCCAAGGAGGTTTTGAGCCATGCAGCCGAGCGCTCCGAGCACGCAGTGGACGACGAACAGGCCGGGCGCAATGAACAGGAAGGTGAAGTCAAGCGGCTCGGTAATACCGCAAAGCATAGCGGTAAGGGTGACGGGAATGAGCAGAGCCTTGACGCGCTGCTTGCGCTCGGGTTTGGCGGTCATATAAAACGCAATGGCGACGCCGAGCGAGCCGAAGACCTTAGTCCAACCAGGGCAGGTATAGGCAGCCCAGGGTGCGGCATCCTTAAGAGCAATGCTCGGATCGGCAGCCAGTTGGGGCAGGATGTTGGCCCAAGCAGCAAAGATGCCACCGTTGACCGCCGCGTTGTCGTAATAGAACGGCGTATAGATAAAGTGGTGCAGGCCTGTAGGGATCAGCACGCGCTCGAAGAAAGCAAAGACGCCCACGCCGAACGTACCGGCGGAAAGGATGAATCCCTGGAAGGCGGAGATAGCAGCCTGAACATGCGGCCACACCAGGCAGGCGATAAGAGCGACCGGAACCATAACGAAGAAACCGATCATATAGATGAACACGGAGCCCGAGAACACGCCCAACCACTCAGGAAGTTCGGTGTCGAAGTACTTGTTGTGAAGCATCGTGGCGATACCTGAAATGATAAGCGCGCCCATGATGCCCATATCAAGCGTTTTGATGCTTGCGATAGTGGCAAGACCAGTACCGCTGCCCGCCTCGACAGAGTAGTCGACCCCAAAGACAGGGCCCCACTGCCCCAAGATTGTGCTTACAAAGTAGTTGAAGGTAAGGTAGATGGCCAAAGCCTCCATGCAGCAGCGAGCGTTCTGCTTGTTCGCGAGCGAGATTGGCAACGCTACGCAAAACAGCAACGGCATCTGGTTAAAGAGCGTCCAACCACCCTGGAGCAGCACATTCCAGCAATCAAACCAAAGATGACCCGCTGTGGCCATCTCGCCAAAGATCGCCTCGGTGGTAAACAACGTACCCAGGCCGACGACGATTCCGGAAAATGCGAAAAGAATTGCAGGCGTGTACATTGCACCGCCGAAACGTTGTATCTTTTGCATCATGACGGGGAATCCCCCTCTCTTCATTCGGAGCGCTGCGGTTTTGGCTTCACTCGAGACCGCAGACGCGCCGTTTGCGTGTACCTCGTGCAATAGGACGGGTGGGCCCGCTTCCCTGACTTCTTGCGATTCTATTTTTATCATATCACTTATCTAGACAAGTTAGCATAAATACTACGGTCGGTAAACGGTTGATTATTGGCCGTAAACGGTATATGTCCAGTATTTCGCCTGTTAAATCTGACATAGCTGATGGCTGCATTTCATTTTTCTTTTCTACTTGTCTAGATGTGCTTGTCTATATCTATAGACATGCCTATACTTCATTACAACATTCACCGCCACGTTAAGGAGTCACCATGAAAAGCGCGGTCTTCTATGGAAAGCACGACCTCAGAGTCGAGGAATCGGCAAAGCCGGCCGTGGGCAGGCGCGACGTTCTGATCAACGTCAAAGCTTGCGGCGTCTGCGGTACCGACGTTCATATCTATGAAGGCGACAAGGGTGCAGCCGACGTTACCCCGCCCACGATCCTTGGTCATGAGTTTGCGGGCGTTGTCGAGGCCGTGGGCAGCGACGTCGTTGGCTTTAAACCGGGCGATCGCGTGTGCATCGACCCAAACCATCCCTGCGGCTGCTGCGAACCCTGCCGCGACGGAATCAACCACTACTGCGAGCATATGACCGGTTACGGCACCACCGTTAACGGCGGCTTTGCCGAGTACTGCTCCGTCGATATGCAGCAAGTCTACAAGTTGGGCGATCGCACCAGCTTCGAGCAGGGCGCCATGACCGAGCCCGTCGCCTGCTGTCTGCACGGCATCGATATGTGCAACATCAAGCCCGGCAGCACAGTTGTCGTTATCGGCGGTGGCATGATCGGTCTGCTCATGATGCAGCTCGCCAAAAACGCCGGCGCCACCAAGGTTGTCTTGCTCGAGCCCGTCGAAGGCAAGCGCGAGGTTGCGCTCAAACTCGGCGCCGACCTGGCAATTGATTCCATCCACGAGGACGTCCCGGCCCGCCTGAAGCAGGAGGGCGTCGGCAACGTCGATGTCGTTATCGAGTGTGTTGGCAAGCCCGTCACCATCGAGCAGGCCATCCAGATCGCCGGCCACAAGGCTACGGTCATGATGTTCGGCCTCACCAAGCCCGATGAGACAATCACCGTCAAGCCCTTCGAGGTCTTCCAGAAGGAGCTTGTGCTTACCTCGTCCTACATTAACCCTTATACGCAGCGTCGTGCGCTCGAGCTCATCGACTCTGGCAGGCTCGACGTATCCTCGATGGTCGCAAAGGTAGCCTCCCTCGACGAACTCGGCGCCATCCTGTCAGACCCGGCCCTGCGTGCCATGGGCAAATATATAATCGACCCCGGCAAGTAAATCGATTGACACCTGCGCGGACGGCCCTCATCCGTCGTTCACGCACCCAGCTCTAGGAGACCGTCATGGCGCGAGCCATCTTCCAAACTATTTATGACAACGTGAAGCAGTCGATTGACGACGGCACATACGCCTATCAGAGTTATCTGCCTTCGGAGACTGAGCTCACGCAGCTGTTTGACTGTTCGCGCATGACAGTCCGTCGCGCCATCTCGATGCTTGCGGCAGATGGTTACGTGCTCCCCCAGCAAGGCAAAGGCATGCGCGTCATTCGCAACATCAGTGACGAGAAGAGTCGTGGCGGCGGCGGACTCGAGACCTTTAAGGAAATCGCGACCAGCCGGGGCTTTGAGCTCAAGACTGTCACCACCGTCTTTGAGCTCCTCGTCTGTAGCAAGGCACTCTCCAGGATTACCGGGTTTCCCGAAGGCTGCGAGCTTACGCGCGCCAAACGCATCCGTTATGCAGACGGACATGCCGTGTGCTCCGACGACTCCTATTACCTAAGCTCACAGGTACCGGGGCTGACACCCGAGATTGTCAACGACTCGATCTATCGTTACCTCGAAGAAGATCTTGACATTAAGATTGCCACGGGCAAACGCGACGTAACGATTGAGCATCCCACGCCCGAGGATACGCGCGTGCTCGATCTCGACGACTTTAACGCACTTGCCGTTATACGCGGGCAGACCTACAACGCCGACGGCATCCTTATGGAATACACCGAGACCAAACAGGTCCCCGGGTTCTTTTTGCTCCATGAAACCGTGACGCGCAACGGTACCGGTCGAACCGGCCGCCAAAGCAGCATGAACTAACCATCTATTAGTTGCGGTGGAATAGTTCCTAGAATGGCCAGCTTAAGGGCAAAACAGGAACTATTCCACCGCAACTTTTTTGGCCGGTGGGGCAGTACCTGTCCCACCGGCCATCATTTACGCTCTTTTAACTAGTCCGCGAGCTTTTCCACCTGGTCGAGCATCTTGCCGAGTTTGGCCTTTGCCTCAGCCTTGACCTTCTCAGCTTCTTCGTGAGCCTTCGCCTTCTGGGCGGCCTTCTCCTCGGCCTCGGGATCGACGACGATCAGGTTGGATGCATCGTGTTCAACCAACTTGAGCGCATGCTCGGGACACACCTTGACGCAGGCACCGCAGCCCAAGCAATACGTGGACTCCAACGCAAAGCGGCCGCTTCCCACCAAATCGCAGGCGAACGTGGGGCATACATTGACGCACTCGCCGCACGACGTGCACTTGTCAAAATCGCACTCCGGCGTGCTCACCTGCATGTTCTGGGCAAGCTCGGGGTGGTTTTGCAGCGTCGAGAGCACCAGCTGCCGCCCGTGCGTGAGCGAACGGCGACGCTTAGTAGTCGTGGTGCCGCACATGGTGTTGAGCGTGCGCTCCAGCTGGGTAATCTGATGGCGATGGGCCTTGAGCTTTTGCGTCACCGAGGCCAGCGCTGCCGTCGCTGGATTGAGCTTGGTCACGGTTAGACCCGTGGTACGGGCAATCTTATCCATGTACTCCTTGCGCTCGTACTCGCGGCGCTTATGGCACTTGAGGCTCTTGGGGTCGACCTCCAAGCCCATACCCGTGCCGGACCACTCCTCGGCCTTCGCAATCGCCTCGCCTAGGATGTCCTCGCCGCCGGTGTTGCGGCACTTATCGCACACGCCCAACGGCAGGTAGACGCTCACGTTGGGATAGTCGGCCAGCACCGAGAACCAGGTCTCGGCCGTAATATCGCCCACGCAGGCGACGACGACCTCGTTCTCACGCGGCATGCGCTTAAGGGCGCGCGTGCAGGTGACGTAGGCGGTCTCGTGGCTCGTAGCAGCAGAGACGATATCGTCATACAGGTTTTTGGGCGCCAAGCGCGGCGAGATGATTGCCTCGGTCGGACAGGCAGCGGCGCACAGGCCGCACTTGCGACAGGAGTCGAGGATCTCGATGGCGTCTTCCTCGACCTCGATAGCGTTGACCGGGCATACGTCCATGCACGCGGTGCAGCCGCTCTTTTCGTTTTTGCAGGTCAGGCACGGAATGGTGTTGCCGCGCGGACGCTCCTTGTAGTCGGCAGGATTCCACTGCGGCGCCGACGGATCGAGTGCATCGGTCACACCGCCAAGCGGGTTTTTAAGAAAGTCGAAACCCTTGCTGATCTCGATAATGTCATCAAACAGATCGTGTTCCTGCGCCATGCGCGGCCCCTCCCTGAGCAGTGCAAACAAGCAAGAGATAATGATACGCTATCGGCCCACGCCTCGGGCAAATTACACGCGGAGCATCTTTGCGGCAAATAGCCTATGCCTATCGCCGCCTCGATTGCACAAGGTCAATCAGGCGCCAAGCTATGCCTCGCACATGAGCTGCACGAGCTTTTGTTTGGTCACCTTGGCCTGTTCGTTAGCCATATTGCGCTCGTTTCTAAAGACCGCATTTGCAACACCCTGCAGGTCGCCATCGGAAATCACGCTGCACGGACCGTCCATCGACGCCGCCGTGGGGCATACGCACAACGGCAACTCGGCATAAAACGCAACGGCCTTGGCGATATCGAGCATTTTGCCGCCGCCAATACCCACTACCATGTCGCAATACTCGGCCTGGGCTTCCTTAGCCATTTCGACAACGGCCTCTTCCGTACACGGACCATCATAAATCTTAAAGAACGGCTCGCTTAGATCTTCGTCCAGAAATCCATCGACGATCTGCTTGCACAGCCGATCCTCGGTGCCCTGGTCAAACAAGACATAGGCAGCGCAGCCCAACCATGACAAATACCTGCCCTGACGCGAAAGTTCGCCCGGCCCCTGAACATACCGGCCGGGACCACCATAAACCATGGGAAGCGCCATACGAGAATCCGCCCTTTCATCAACAACAATTGGTGCAAAGTAACCTGACCCCTTTGCACCATAGCAAAAAGGGGCAAAGCCATCTGTCGGCTTTGCCCCTTCCTTACCTTAGTTTACTCATCCATAAGGTAGTAGTGACCCAGTGCGTCGGCACCCAGGATGGCGTTGGCGACCATCTCAGGCGTCACCTCAAACGGCATGTTGCACATGGTGTCCTCAGGCGCGCACGCGGCCTCGGCAACAATCATGGCCTGCTCGCGCGTAAGCTCAGCAACGCCAAGTTCCTTCATCGTGACCGGCAGGCCCAGCTCAATGCAGAAGCCCAAGACTTCCTCGAGCTTCTCAGTCGGGGCATCCTCGAGTACCAGCTGGACGATGGTGCCAAAGGCGACCTTCTCGCCGTGATACATGCCGTGGCACTCGGGCAGCATCGTCAGGCCATTGTGGATGGCATGAGCAGCAGCAAGGCCCGAGCTCTCAAAGCCAATGCCCGAAAGCAGCGTATTGGCCTCGATGATATGCTCGACGGCAGGCGTGAGCGCACCCTTCTCCAGCGCGACCTTGGCCTTGACGCCATCGGCCATAAGCGTCTCATAGCAGAGCTTGGCGAGCGCCAGGCCGGCCATTCCGCCCTTGCCGCCGGCGCAAGTGCCACCGTCGGCATCATGCGTCGCCCGGGCCTCAAAGTAGGTTGCGAGCGCATCGCCCATACCGGAAACCGTCAGGCGCACCGGGCTCGCCGCGATAACCGTCGTATCCATCAGGACAATGTTGGGGTTTGCCTTAAGGAAGAGATATTTATCGAACTGGCCGTCGTCGGTGTAGAGCACCGAAAGTGCCGAGCACGGTGCATCGGTCGAGGCGATGGTGGGGCAAATGATAACCGGAGACCCCAAGTAGTAGGCGACAGCCTTAGCGGTATCGAGGATCTTGCCGCCACCGACGCCGACGATGATGTCGCAGCCGCTGTCGCGAGCGAGCGCAACCAGACGATCGACCTCGCCCTTGGAGCACTCGCCGTTAAAGTCCTCAAACAACAGCTCAGCCTTAGCCTCGGCAAAGCCGCCCTCGATCTTGGCACCGACGCGCTTCTTGCCCGAAGGCGTCACGATGACGAGGGCCTTAGCGCCGAGCGGCTCGACATAGGAGCCGAGCTTGGCCAGCTCATCCGGACCCTGGATATACTTACTGGGGCTATTGAAGATTGCAGCCATTTTTATCCCATTCTCTAAAAGAAAAAAGAAAGGGGCTCCGTACGGATACGTGCGGAGCCCCTCGTTACGATAACAAGAGTCGATTAGAAATCGATGTCGGTGTCGTAGTAGCAGGCCTTGAGGATCTTCTCGAAGTCGGCAGCCTTGGTCTCACGCGGGTTCTCGGGCGTGCAGGCGTCCTGCTCGGCGTTCGCGGCGATCTCGGGCAGCTTGGCGAGGAACTCCTCCTCGGAGACCATCTGCGGGTTCTCGGCGTCGACCTTCACGCCACCATTTGCGTAATCCTTGATGGACTGCGGAATGTTGAGCTGGTCGTTGAGGTCGCGGATCTTCTGGACGAGCGCAGCGATGAGCTCCTCGTTGGTCTCGCCGGGAAGGTGCAGAATCTCCTTGGCCACGTAAGCGTAACGCTCGGCAGCACGCGGGTCCTTGGAGTTCCACTGGATGACCTTGCCCAGGTACATGGCGTTAGCAGCACCGTGGATGATGTGGCCGTTCTCGAAGGCAGCACCGGTCTTGTGAGCCATGGAGTGAACGATGCCGAGCAGGCCCGAGGAGAAGGCGATACCGGCGATGCACTGAGCCTCGTGCATGTGCTGACGGGCCTCATGGTCGCCAGCATAGGACTTGGGCAGCCACTCGACGATCTCGCGGATGCCGTGCAGAGCGTTGGCGTCGGTGAACATAGAGGCGCAGGTGGAAACGTAGGCCTCCATGCAGTGGGTCAGAGCGTCCATGCCGGTGTGAGCGCACAGCTTGGCGGGCATGGTGTAGGTGAGCTCGGGGTCGACGATGGCGACATCAGGGGTGATGTTGAAGTCGGCCAGCGGGTACTTGATGCCCTTGGCGTAGTCGGTAATGACGGAGAACGCGGTGACCTCGGTAGCGGTGCCGGAGGTAGAGGAGATGGCGCAGAAATGAGCCTTCTGACGCAGCTCAGGGAAGCTGAACGGCTGGATGATGTTGTCGAAGGACTCCTCGGGATACTCGTAGAAGACCCACATGGCCTTAGCGGCATCGATGGGCGAGCCGCCGCCGATGGCGATAATCCAGTCGGGCTCGAACTCGCGCATGGCCTCGGCGCCCTTCATGACCGTCTCGATGGACGGGTCGGACTCGACGCCCTCGAACAGCTTGACCTCGAAGCCGCCTTCCTTAAGGTCGTTCTCGACGTCCTGCAGGAACCCGCCGCGGCGCATAGAGCTGCCGCCAGAAACGATGATGGCCTTCTTGCCCTTGAGGTTCTTCACCTCGTGGCGAGCGCCCTCACCAAAGTACAGATCGCGAGGATTGGTAAAACGTCCCATACTGTGCCTCCTAAACAAGCCCCTCTTAGACTTGCGTATATAACGGAGCACCCAATTGGCTCCGTTAGGACCGGTTTGCGCGTTGCCGGCGATGACAATGCGCGATGTCTAAACGTCTCAACGCTCAGACAAACACTATTTTACCGTTCTGGTTGGTCAGTTATTCACCTAAAGCCGCCAATGATGAAACGTTTTTTCTATCCCTGAAGACCCTTGTGCGGCATTCATACTCCCAAGCTGGGCAAACGTTTTATCAAGGTTGACTACATATCCCGAGCAGGACTGTGCCCCTCCAAAATATGCACCGTTCGCCGCCAAAAATCGACCGTTTGCGGCACCGTGATACCACTCGGCCGTCCATGGTGCCGACATTTGTGCGACATCCGACTTCGTGGTGCAAAGGTGCAAGTCCAAGTGCGGCACCCCCGGTGTGCCACATGCGGGTAAACTAGAACTTTATATAGAAACATCTGAACCCTAACCGCAGCAAAGGAGGCCCCATGTCATTCGATCCCATTCAAGAGGATTGCCATCGCCTCGTTCTTGAGGCCTTGCGCCGCGACAATATCCCGCTCACCGACGGTGCCGCCGTAGAGCGTCTGATGGAGCAATTCACCCGCAACCCCGCACCGCTCATCGTGCACGACCGCGACCGCGCCGGGCATCTGATTGCCAAGGTAGTCGAGGCCGTCGACTACCGCATTCCCTTTATCCCTGACGATACCCAGGCCGAGCAAGAAGAAGCAGCTGCCGAGAACATGCTCCGCGAGGCAGCCGCGCTCGATCCGGCCAACTGGGACGCTCAGCGCATGCTGACCGCCCTCACCGCCAGCTCCAACGAGGAATACGTGCAGTATCTGGTGTCCAAGTGCGACGAGGTGGAGCACGATCTGGCGCTCAAGATCGCCTCGGCGCAGGACCCCTACGAGCGCGAGGCCGCTGGCGACCTTATGCGCCGCCCCTACCTGCGCTGGCTTGCCGCCTTGGCATCGCGCGCGCTCATTAGCGGCCGCTACCGCATGTCGCTCGAAGCCGCAAACCGCAGCCTCGACTTTGCCCCCAACGATCCTGCCGGCGTCCGCCACACCGCAATGCTCGCCATGGCAAAGCTCGAATACCCCGCCGAGGAGCTCAAGCGCTTTCGCTCTGCCCACTCCGTGCCGTACCTCGCGAATACCCCGCTGCGCCGCCGCCCCAAAGATGCGGAGCGCGACTTGGACCCGTGGACGCTCATCGCACTGATGAGCGCAGCCTGGCGCGAGCTGGACTACGAGGGCGCCGAGCACTACCTGCGTATCCTTGCACGCTCGTGTCCGCACGCGGCCGAGGCGCTCTACTTCCAAACCGAGTTTCCCGATGGCGTCTATGCCCGCGTCAACGTGGGTGCGGGCTCCACCGACGAGCTTGTCCTTGCGCTATCCGAGGCGACGCCGGTACTGCAGGAGGGCCTGGGCGCCCCCGACAACGCCAGCTTTGCCGCCTGGGTCGCCACCAACGATATCGTGCGTTCCCAAATCGATGAGCGCATACTGCGGGCGGCCGAGCAGGGTTTGCCGTTTAAGGGAGGAGACCTCTAATGGATCCGAGCGTCTACATCCCCGCCTACCTGGAGCGCGCCTACGTTGCGTCGCACCCCGAGCTCACCGATGCAGCACGCGAGCTTGTCCATAACGACATTAGCGCGAATCCCCAAAAGTACGCGCAGTCCGAGCATGCCCAGGCGCTGCTGTCCTATGCCGGTGTTCATCGCCACCTGCTCGACGAGCTCCATCGCATCGAAGATATGGGCAGCGACGAGGAATTCGAGCAGACGCGCAATCGTCTGTTCGACGACATGCGCGATGAGCTGCTCAAGATTGTCCGCGTCGATGCGTATGTCCTCGATGCCCAGCTGCTCGCCATCATCCTGGCTGACACGCCCGTTGACGCCTGCCTGGGCGACCTGATGAAGCTCGAGGCGACCACAACCGATTACCTGCAGCAAAGCGTGCCCGGGTTCGACATGGAAGCCCCGCACTACTGGGCCAATAAGGTTTTGACGGACGGTGTGACGGCGGCAGAGCTCACCGTGAGCGAGCCGGCTCTTATCGGGTGGCTTCACACACTCGAGGCCATCTCGCAGCTGTGCATGGCGAGCGCTCGCTACCGTGCTGCCGCCAACTACGCCCGCCGTGTTCTTAAGGCGGAAGGCTACCCCACCCGAGCCGCAGGCACCGTGTTGCTCGCCCTCGCTCGTCTGGAAGACCAGGACGGCTTTTTTGCCCTGGCCCACCAGCTCGAGGAAGAGATCGGGGCTGACGCGCTCGAGAACTCTCCTTGGTATCTGCTCGCCCGCACGATTCTGCTGTTCAAAACAAACAAGATGCGCCCGGCGACACGCGCGCTGCGTGAGTTTGCCAACCGTTGCGAGGGCGGTGCGTTCTTCTTACTGAACCCCATGTACCAGACACCGTACCTTCCCTGCCGGCCCGAGCCACACGATCCCTGGGATCTTTCGCACCAGGCCGTTTGGGAAGCGGACGGTATTATCTCGGACACTCCCGACTTTGCCCCCTGGGCCAATGCCTGCGAAGACGTGTCGCAGCTTGCCCAGGAATTTGCGCGCCGCTACGGTTTTTAGTGACGCACTCGACCCGACCATGTCGTTTACGTTAGGAACGGTTTCATGAACCTCCGCTCATCTCTTGCCTGCACCTCGAGCGATATCGCTCGCTGGGGGCTGCGCTCCGTCCTTAAGCGCCAGGGTGGCGTGCTTCCCGGCCGCATCGCCATGAAGATCGACCCCGAGTTGCTGAGCGACCTCGCTGCCCTTGTCGACCGCAGCGTGGTGATCACCGGCACCAACGGCAAGACCACCACCTCCAACCTCATCGCCGACGCCGTTGCCGCCAGCGGCGCCACCGTGGTATGCAACCGCGCCGGCAACAACATGGAGCCGGGCGTGGTGGGCGCACTGCTCGAGGCGCGCAGCGGCCTCAAGCGAGCCGGTGGCAAGCGCGTGGGCGTTTTTGAGTGCGATGAGCTTTACACCGTACGCGTTCTGCCCAAGCTCAAGCCGACGTACTTCGTGCTGCTCAACCTGTTCCGCGACCAGCTAGATCGCTATGGCGAGATCGATCACACCCAGGAGGTCATCGCCCATGCGTTGGAGCTTTCGCCGGCAACAACGCTCATCTACAACGCAGACGACCCGCTGTGTGCCGCGATCGCCGCACGCGTTCCCAATGCAAGCATCGCCTTTGGCATCGACGGCGCCACCAACACCGAGTCCGACCGTATTAGCGACTCGCGCTTTTGCTCACAGTGCAACGCGCCGCTGGAGTATGACTACGTGCAATACGGCCAGCTTGGCGCATACCATTGCCCCTCGTGCGGTTGGGCACGCCCCGCACTGGTCCGCCGTGTGACGGGCGTGAAGCTCGGCTGCGACGGCTACGGCTTCGACCTGGTCTTTGGATCTGCGCCCGACGCGGCTGCCGTACACATCGCCACACGCTACAACGGTCTGTACATGGTCTATAACGTTGCCGCCGCCTTCTTTGCCGCACGCGAGTTGGGCGTGGACACGGCGTTTCTACAGCCTACGCTCGATGCCTACGTCCCCGACGGCGGACGTATGGGCCGCTGGGAGATCGCCGGCCGTACCGTCGAGGCAAACCTGGCCAAAAATCCCGTGGGCTTCGATCGCCAGATCCAGTCCATTAAAACGGCAGGCGGCAGGCTCTGCGCCTTCTTCCTCAACGACAACGACGCCGACGGCCACGATGTCTCGTGGATCTACGACGTCGACTTCGAGCGCATCGCCGACACACCGGGTCTTGTCGCCTTTGCCGGAGGCACGCGTGCGCACGACATGCAGGTACGCCTCAAGTACGCCGGCATCGATGCCGCGATTATCTCGGACGTCGCGCAGGCAATTGGCGCCGTGGCAGACGAGGCCGCCGATGACACCTTCTACGCCGTCGCCAACTACACGGCCTTCCCGCCGCTGGTCAAGGAGCTCGACGGGCTGAAAGGTTCCACCGCCGACGCTGTTGCCGGGCGCGCCGTAGCCCGTGCCGACGGCAGCGCTCTTCCTGTCGGCATCGCGCCAGTCGAGCTTTCGCGCCCGCTGCGCATCGTCTACCTGTATCCCGATGCCCTTAACCTCTACGGCGACGGCGGCAATGTCATCGCCCTCGAGCGCCGCTGCGCCTGGCGCGGCATTCCCGTGCGCGTGGACGAGGTCCGCATGGGCGAGGCGCTCGATCTCACCGATGCCGATATCGTCATGATGGGCGGCGGCTCCGACCGCGACCAACTGGCCGTGGCACACGAGTTGCTCGCTCAAAAAGACAAGGTTGCGGCCTATGTTGAGGACAGCGGCTCGCTGCTCGCCATCTGTGGCAGCTATCAGCTGCTCGGCCGTTCGTACTACATGGGCGAGGATCGCATCGAGGGTCTGGGGGTCATTGCCGCCGAAACCGTACGCGGCTCCGACCGCCTGATCGGCAACGTAGCCGTCAAAACCGATCTGGCTCCCGAGCCCTTTGTGGGATTCGAGAATCACGGTGGCCGCACCCTGCTCGACGCAGACGCCACGCCACTCGGAACGTCCGTCGTCACGGGTACCGGCAACAACGGCGACGACGGCTTTGAGGGTCTGATCTACAAGGGCGTCATCGGCACGTACCTACACGGACCGGCACTGCCCAAAAACCCCGAACTCGCCGACTGGCTGATCGCGCATGCCCTCGAGCGCCGCGGCGATGCGCAGGCCACAGCCCTGCTGCCGCTCAAACCCCTCGACGACACCTACGAGCACGCCGCCCACGACGCCGCGATGAAGCTCCTCCCCTAACGCCTCGCCACCACAAAGGGGACAGGCACCTTTGTGGTGGTTTTTCAGTTTGCCAACGATATGTGAACGGCTAAAAAAGTCTGCTATACTCTTTCCCGCTGTCCCCATCGTCTAGCGGCCAAGGACGCCACCCTTTCAAGGTGGATATCGCGGGTTCGAATCCCGCTGGGGGCACCATTTGAATTGAAGAGCCCGTTACCCTCGCGGTAGCGGGCTTTTTGCTACCCATGCGCCGGGATTCGAACCCGACAGGGTGCGGAGCTGAGGAAACGCGAAGCGTTTTCCAGCGCAGCACGCAAGGAGCGAAGCGACGCGGCGAAAGCGGGCGGCGTCAGCCGCACGCGGACATCCCGCTGGGGGCACCATTTGAAACGAGAAGCCCGTTACCCTCGCGGTAGCGGGCTTTTTGCTACCGAAACGCCGCGGTTCGAACCCGACAGGGGTAGCGCGCAGAGATGTGGTGTAAGAGGCGGGGCATGCCTCGCCTCTTCCCTTTCTTGAAAGGGAGGGGACACCG
>NZ_JBDMSK010000034.1:0-17098 GCF_039758815.1 Collinsella aerofaciens
GACGCGGAAATCGCGCGCCGTTGCCGCGCCCCGCAGTGCCCGCTTCCCCCGAGAACAATTATCAGTGCAGGTAGAGGGCTTGCCAATTTTCGGAAAAGGCGGGTATGGTCGGCCATCTCGAGTTAAACGTAGTAAATAGGCCCTTTTCTTGGCGCGCGGTCAGCTCAATGCTAATCTCCGTGCCGGAACTGACCCAGTTGTTTGTAAGTTGCGGTGATATACGGACTGTTTGGCGCTTTGGAGCCTCAAAACAGTCCCTATTTCACCGCAACTTAAGAGAAGGGCGGGGGCGGTTGGGTGCTGGTGGGTCGGAGCGTGTTAGGCCTGTTTGCGGTGCTTCCATTGTTTGCGGCACCAGCGCATGAGCGCCTTTATGACGGGAATCGTGATGAGGATGATCCATGCAGGATGGGGCTGTCCCAAACAGAGCCACATGTAGAGGAACCAAGCGATGGCGGCTGCCGGGTAGATGGCCTCGATCAGCTTAGACAGGTGGCGCCGATCGATGAAGTCACCAATCGCGTAGTAGACGGGAACCAGAAAGACGAGGAAAAGCCCCATGCCCCATGTGCCGTAGACAATGCCGAGCACCAGATAGGCGAGAGTAACAAGTGCAGGGAAGGGGAATTTGTTCCATGCACGTCCGACCTTGGTGTGGAAATGCTTGCCATGATGGTCGAGCTTGTCGTGTGCTTCCTTCCAGCTGGAAAACGTCTCGCCGTCGATGGTGACGGTGCCGTCGTCATTGGTGCGTACGCTATGTCCATCGTCCTCAAGCGTATCGATATGCACGCCGCGCGGCCCCACATGCACCTCTTCGCCCTTGCGCTCGTTGGTCACATGGATGCCGCTCCAGCCAACATGGACTTCCTCGCCTTTATTGGGATCAATGACGTGGATACCGCGCGCGAGGGAAATATCGACAAGTGGCTTATCGCTGCAATCAGCGTGCTCAGTAGAAGCCTCAGCCTCTTCAGCCTTATCTGAAGCTTTGGTGCCGGCGTTGCTGTTCTGTGCCTCATCATCAGCCTGTGAGTCATCAGCGCTAGCCACCGCCTCCCCATACAGCAGCTCATCCAGCGACACGCCATACAGCACGGCGAGCGCAATAAGGTTATCGGTATCGGGCGAGGATTCGCTGCGCTCCCATTTACTGACAGCCTGACGACTCACACCCAGCTGGGCGGCAAGCGCCTCCTGAGAAAGCCCGGCAGCCTTGCGGCGATCGACGAGGCGCTGTGCCATCGCAAGATCCATGACAGTTCCTTTCATGTGGTGACCGTAATCGAATGAGCCGAGTATGCCGAGAACAACCGGTAGCGACCACCATTTCTAGTTAGAATCTGCCCCAACCCTACCGCAACTACCGGTAGCAATCCCTAACGACCAGCCATTTCAGGACAAATGTCAGTGCAAGTAGCAGCCAAGAGCCCCCACTCAGTAAGTTGCGGTGGAATAGTTTTTGGATTCAGCCATTTGCGGACTAAGCAGGAACTATTTCACCGCAACTCAATTCCAGCCCAGGCACCCGCAGCAAGAAGACGAATAGCCTCGGCCTCCCCAGTTACCGCAGGAGACCCCAGGGCTTACCTCCCAAATCTTTCCGCAGGACGGAAGGACCCCGCCGCGCGAAGCGCACGGCGGGGTCCTGACATGTCCGAGGACGATTTGGGAGGTAAGCCTTGGGGTCTCCGATGGGGGCGGTTCCAGCCGAGGTTATTCGTCGCCGAAGCTGATGCCCAACGCCTTGGCCTCGCGCACCAGGTCGCTCTGGGGGTCGACAAACTTGAGCTTGCCGGCGACCTCCTCGAGCGGCATGTGGCACATCTTGCCGTCACGCAGGGCAATCATGTAGCCAAACTCGCCGCGCAGGCATCCCAGTGCTGCCTCGACGCCGCACTGGGTCGCAAAGATGCGGTCCTGGGCGTCGGGTTGGCCGCCGCGCTGCGTGTGGCCGGGGATGGCGACGCGGGTCTCGCGACCAGTCTTGGCCTCGATCTCCTTGGCGATGTCGTAGACGATCGACGGGCTCGTGCGCTCGGCAAGCTTCTTCTTGTATTCCTTCTTGGACAGCGCCGCGTCCTCCTTGGAGATAGCGCCCTCGGCGACGGCCACGATGGTAAAGCGGCTGCCGGTCTCCATGCGATGCTCGATGGTCTTGATGACGTTGTCCATGTCGTAGGGGATTTCGGGAATCAGGATGACGTCCGCGCCGCCCGCGACGCCGGCATACAGCGGAATCCAGCCAACCTTGTGTCCCATGATCTCGATGACAAACACGCGGCCGTGACTCGAGGCAGTGGTGTGGATGTCGTCGATGCACTTGGTGGCGACGTCGATGGCGCTCGTAAAGCCAAACGTCAACTCGGTGCCCCAGGTGTCGTTATCGATGGTCTTAGGCAGGGCGATAACGTTGAGGCCCTCTTCGCGCAGACGGTTGGCGGTCTTGGTGGAGCCGTTGCCGCCCAGCATAAACAGGCAGTCGAGCTGTAGCTTATGATAGGTGTGGACCATTGCCGGCACCTTTTCGACGCCGTCGGCCTCGGGAATATCCAGGCGCTTGAACGGCGTACGGCTTGTGCCCAGAATAGTGCCGCCACGGGTAAGGATGCCGCTAAAATCGGCGGGCGTCATGACGCGGAACCGGCTGTAGATAAGGCCCTGGTAGCCGTCCTCAAAACCATAGATCTCGATAGGCTCTTTGCTATTGGTCATAAGCGTTTTGACGATGCCGCGCATGGTGGCGTTGAGCGCCTGGCAGTCGCCGCCACTGGTAAGAAGACCGATCCTAAGCATGATGAATCCTTCCGGGCAAGTTATAACATGCGCATAAGTTTACCCCCGCACACTGTTGATACGGGGGTAAAACGTGTTAGCTCAAGCGTATAGAAATGTAAGCAACGTCAGGCGAGCGTAAGGTCGATGGGCCTGGCTACTTACAGCGCGAAGGCATCGACGTCGCCCCAGTGGCGGCGCAGCGTGATGGCGGCAGCGGGCTCGGTGTTGTCGAAGACGACCGACCACTGCGTGTTGCTGGTGATGTCTTCCGGATTGGGCTCTTGCGCTGCAGCGCGTAGGGCCTTCCAAGCGACTGCCTCATCTTGGGCGCCGGCATGGGCGTCAAGGACACCGGCGATTGCGACGGCGCGCTCTTTACCATGGCCCAGCTCGCCGTTCTTTTGGTTGGGGAGCACCTCGTCGCCATAGCAGGCGTAGAAGTTCGTGACCTGGCGTACGGGCGTCGCCTTGCATGCACGGTCGGGATCGCACGGATCCCACTCCACCACCCGCGCGTCACCGGCGGCGTCGTTGATAAAGAAGTGATAGTCGCGTCCGGCCATGGCGTGCATGTCGTAGGCAGAAAGCAGGTCGACGGCCTCCTGCGTGGTGGCTGCGCGGTCGAGCACCAGACGGATGGCGAGCGAAGTGTTGATGACGGGGCGCTGTGTGTCCTGGTTACAGGGCTTGGAATCCAGGGTGAGCACGGCAATGGACACGCCGCATTCGTTGACGCCGTCGAGCTGGGCAAACGGGCCCATCAACGCCGCGGCGCGTCCGGCGACGGAGCCAAGTGGAGTGTTGGCGCCCAGGTTATTGAGGGCCGCAAAGCCGATGGAGGCATAGCCGCCGCGTGGGTGATTGCGCACCAGCAGCGCCGAGGTGTCGTCCTTAAAGTCGTAATTGCGACCGGTGCGCACGCGGCCTTCGGCATCTACGGCGACAAAAGCGCTGCAGGCAAACTGGGGCGCCTGGACATGTGCCGGCACGCCGGGCAACACCTGCGCCACCACAGCATCGATGTAGGCCTGATCGTCGCGCACATCGACGGCGATGATGCGGTCGAGGTCGTAGTCGTAAGCGATGTCGATTGCGTACAGGTCATAGCCATCCGCATAGCCGGTCAAGCGTTTGAGCGACGCGGCGGACTTGATTTGCTTGCGGTAAACGATGCCGGTGGCAGCGGCAAGGCCGACGGCGACTCCCGCGACACCGCAGGCGATGGCAATGTTACGTGGCTTCATGACGGCTCCTCTCGTCCTGTTAGCGCAATTGTCGCAAAAGGAGCGCGGGCATGATGGCTCAACTTGGTGAGCGGCGCGGAATTAAGCACGGAATGAAGAGTGCGGCGCCGGCGCGGCGGGGTATGCTGGAGGGGACCATCAACCCAGCGAAAGGGGAGAGCATGACGGATCAGGAAACGCCCGAGCGCGCGCATGTGACGGCCGACGATATCGAGGCCGCCAACGACCTTATCGACTTTATCGAGGCATGCCCCAGCATGTTCCATACGGCGGCGACCATTATGGCCGAGCTCGACGAGGCGGGCTTTACCTACCTGCCCGAGAACGCGGCATGGGATATCGAGCCGGGCGGGCGTTATTACACGCAGCGCAACACCTCGAGCGTTGTTGCCTTTAAGGTGGGCGAGGACTTGGCCGCGACGTGGGGCGAGGACGGCGTTGCCGGCGACTATCATTTTCAACTCACGGCGTCACACAGCGATTCGCCGACGTTTAAGGTTAAGGCCGTGCCCGAGCTCGACGGCGCGGGCGAGACGCTGCGCCTGAACACCGAGGCCTACGGCGGCATGATCGACTACACCTGGTTCGATCGTCCGCTGGCACTCGCGGGTCGCGTACTGGTGCGCGAAGGCGACCGTATCGAGAGCCGCCTGCTTGCCACCGAGCGCGAGGTTGCCATTATTCCGAGCCTTGCCATCCACATGAACCGTGGCGTTAACGAGAGCTTTGCTCCCAACCGAGCCGTTGACCTGTGCCCGCTCATCAGCGCTGGTGACCTTAAGCAGGGTGACTTTGACGCCCTGATCGCCGACGAGCTGGATGTTGAGCCCGAGCAAATTCTGGGCCGCGATCTGTTCCTGGTCAATCGTCAGGATGCGCGCATTTGGGGCTGGGCCGACGAGTTTATCTCGACGTCCAAGCTCGACGACCTGGCCTGCGCCTACACCTCGCTGCAGGCATTTTTGGGTGCCGAGAACGCGCACGACGTTTCGGTCTTTTGCTGCTTCGATAACGAGGAGGTTGGCTCCGAGACCAAGCAGGGCGCCATGTCGACGTTCTTGGCCGACGCGCTGCGCCGCATCAACGGATCGCTGGGCTTTGACGACGAGTCGTACCACCGTGCGCTTGCCGCTTCGATGCTCGTGAGCTGCGACAACGCGCATGCCGTGCACCCCAACCACGCCGAGAAGTGCGACGCCCGCAACCAGGTTGTGCTCAACGGCGGCATCGTCATCAAGGAGGCCGCCAACCAGCACTACTGCACCGACGCCTTTAGCCGCGCGGTGTTCCAGGCCATTTGCGATGACGCCGACGTGCCCACGCAGGCCTTCGCCAACAAGAGCGATATGGCGGGTGGCTCCACGCTCGGCAACCTGTCCAACATGCAGGTGAGCATGCACGCCGTGGACGTGGGCCTGCCGCAGCTGGCCATGCACTCGAGCTACGAGACCGGCGGCGTTCGCGACGTGATGCACGCCATCCGCGCCCTCACCGCCTTCTACGAGCGTGACCTCCATATCAACGGCGCCGAAAGCGTAGAGTTCTAAAACCTGCCAAAAAGGGATGTTAATTTTGGCAGGTTTTATCTGGGCGAATGCAAAGGGTGAAACCGAACTAGATCGGTGATACGTGGCCGCCGAGGTGCAGTGCGCCTCGGCGGCTTTTTGTGTACAGAGTACGGCTAATGCTTATAAATGCTATATATGCTTTACGTATCTACCATAGAGCTTTATGATATTTTGAAGTATTAAGGAGGGGTCATGACCACAACAGCCGCTCAGATCAACGTACGTCTCGATGCCGATCTTAAAAGGAGTGGGGACGCCGCTCTCTCCAAGGCCGGTATGACGCCGAGCCAAGCGGTGCGAGCGCTCTGGCAGCTTGCAGCGTCGCTGGCCGATCGCCCCGGTGCGCTCGAGGATATCCTGCTGCCCAGTCGTGCCCGGGCGGAACAGCGCGAGCGCGAAAAGGCCGCCAAACGTAAGCTCGAGCTTATGGATCAGGGGTCGAAGCTGTTCGCTGCCGCTTGCTGTGAATCGGGAATCGATATGGTCAAGGCTCAGCCATCGGACGACGAAGAGCTCAAACGGAATGCCTATGCGGATCGCTATGGCGAGGAGATGAGCTGGCTCTATGAGTGAGACTCCAAAGCGCATCTTGGTTGACACCAACGTGTGGCTCGATTACTTCATTCCCTCACGACGTGGTCGTTCGGTGGCGATTGAGTTTTTACGCGATGCATGCACGGCGCAGGTTGATTTGCTGTATGCGGCGACATCGTCCAAAGACCTGTTTTATTTGATTTCAAGCGAACATAAGGCATGGTATCGGCGCGAGCATGGTTCGCTTTCCCAAGATGCCGCTGCGGCAGCGACATCGCTTGCATGGGATTGTCTTAGCGTGCTGTCGCAGCTTGCCACGCCAGTGCCCTGTGACCTGAGCGATATATGGATGGCGAGCAGGCAGCGTGAGCTCCATAGCGATTACGAAGACGATTTAATCATTGCGGCAGCGATACGCGCAAAGGCAGATCTCCTGGTCACCAACGATGCCAAACTCTGTTCACACGCACCCGTTGCAGCAATGAGCGTAGAAGACGCAAAAAATTATTTAGCAACGCTCTAGCAATTTGAAGAACTCGCAGGTCGAACAAAAGTCAGCGAGAGCCCATAGGCAGAGCCAACACCAGGCAGATCCCACAGGCTGAGCACGCACCAGCCAGACCCCGCAGGTTGAACAAAAGTCAGCGAGAGCCCGTCTGGTCGAGCAAGGTGCCTTGAAAGAGGAGGGCATTGGCCTTCTGGCCATGCCCGACGATTGAAAGGCAGATTGCCGTCCAGACGGGCTCGCAGCGTCGAGTGGTCCGCCGTTCGTTAGAACGGCGGAACCCTAATGTTCGATCCAGCAGCGCAGGGTCTCGCCGGCTTGCAGGTGACGCAGGTTCTCCGCGGCAATGTCGACCACATTGTTGAGCGTGGCTGCCAGGTGGAACCAACCTGAGACGTGCGGCGTGATGAGCATGTTGGGCGCATCCCACAACGGGCTTGTCTCGGGCAGCGGCTCGGGGTCGGTGACGTCGACCGCGGCGCCGGCGAGATGTCCTGATTCCAGGGCGGCAACTAGGTCGTCGGCAACCACAAGATCGCCGCGGCCGCCGTTGGCAAAGAAGGCGCCCGGCTTCATCGCGGCGAAGAACTCGGCGTTCGCCAGGCCGCGGGTCTCGGGTGTGCTGGGCATAAAGGATGCGACGACGTCTGCCTCGGCCAGGCGTTCGGGCAGGGCATCCATGCCGTCCATGTCCTCAAACACAATGGGGTAGACGAGCGGACGGCGCTTGATGCCGCGGACGTGTGCGCCCATGCTGCGGCAGAGCGTGGCAAAGTGGCCGCCGATATCGCCCGCGCCCAGCACCAGCACGTTGGCATTTTTGAGCGAGGTAACCGGCCCCAAATCCTCCCAGCGATGCTCGCGCTGCAAGTCGTGATAGCCGGGCAGGCGCTTCATCATGGAAAGGACCATGGCAAACATGTGCTCGCTCACGGCCTGGCCGTAGGCGCCCACCGAGCAAGACAGTTTGGCGTCGGCTGGCACGGTGCCGGCGGCAAGGTAGTCGTCATAGCCGGCGGTCTGCAATTGCAACAGCTGGAGATGCTCGCATGCCGTGAGCATGTCAGGGTCGATGTTGCCCAGGATCACGTCGGCATCGGCGACCTGCTTGCGCGTGGCGGCGTCGGCGCTCGTGTAGATAAAGTCCTCGCCCGGAGCGCTCGACTCAAGAATTGCGCGATGACGGTCGTTGACGGGCAGCAAAACCAGGATGTTCACAGGCAGTCCTCTCCGCTCAACCTGCCAAAAAAGGGACAGGTTTATTTTGGCAGGTTTTATCAGACAAACGTTCAAACAAAAACGCCGGATGCAAGACGGGCGTGCCCGTCGGCATCCGGCGCATCCACGGCTACCAGCTCAGCAGCTCGTAGCCGTCCTCGGTCACCACGAGCTGTACCTCGCACTGGGCCGAATCGCTGCCGTCCTTGGTGCGCACGCACCAGCCGTCGCCCTTGCTAATCTTGATATCGGGCGCTCCGGCGTTGACCATGGGCTCGATGGTAAAGACCATGCCCGGCACCATGATGGTGTCTACGTCGGGCGCCTCGGTGGTAAAGCCCACAAACGGGTCCTCGTGGAACTCCTTACCGATGCCGTGTCCGCCGTACTCACGCACCACGCTAAAGCCGGCGTCCTCGACGGTCTTTTGCACAGCCTCGGCCATAACGGAGAGCGGTAGCCATGGCTTGACGGCTGCCAGACCCGCCTCCACGCTGGCACGGGTGACGTCGACCAGGCGCTGGCGCTCGGCCGAGACCTCGCCGATGCAGAACATGCGGCTCGAATCACTAAAGTAACCGTCCAAGATCGTGGAGCAGTCTACGTTGATGATGTCGCCCTCGTGCAGCACATCCGCATCGCAGGGGATGCCGTGGCAGACGACGTCGTTGATCGAGGTGCACACGCTCTTGGGATAGCCCTCGTAGTTAAGGTCGGCCGGCGTGCCACCGTGCTCGACGGTGTAGTCGTAGATCATCTGGTCGATCTGGTTGGTGGTCATGCCTGCGGCGATATGCTCGCCCACATAATCGAGCACGCCCACGTTGATGGCTGCCGAGCGCTTGATGCCCTCGATATCGGCGGGAGTCTTGTAGAGCGTACGGGGTAGAACCTCCCAGCCCTCCTCCCACAGGCGCTCGAGGCGCTCGTCGAAGGCGCTATGGCATTTCTTATATTTTTTGCCGCTGCCGCACCAGCAAGCGTCGTTGCGGCCGGGTACGGGTCCTTTGTCATACATGGCTAACTTCCTTTCGTTCGCAGCTAGTATAGCCCACCCACGTGTCCATAAAAGTTGCGGTGATATAGTTCCGATTTAAGCGGTTTAACAGCACAAATAGGAACTATATCACCGCAACTGATGGGGCGGGATGGCGGCACTAGCTGCTATGTGGTTTTGCTAGTAGCTCACCTGGCAGGGAATGCCGAGGGCTTGGACGCGCGCGGCGATGGCGTCGAGCACCTCGGGCGCTGCTTTGGCAAGGCCGGCGACCGGCGTCTCGCGTGCCACCGTGTAGATGGTCGTCTCCTGCGGACGAATGCGCTCGAGCGCCGCGAGCCAGGGGGCAACGTACTCCTCGCCGGTGTTATCGAGAGACTTGCTCCGGTACTCACCGCTCAAAAACATCGTCTGGATAATGACGTGACCGTCAAAGCTTGCGAACGTCTCGATCTGGTGCTCGACGTCATAGGGGCCAACGGGCTGGTCGAGCAGCTGGATAAACGCCGGGTCGACGGTATCGAGCTTAAGAATGTTGTCGTCGACCATCATGAGCGCGTCGTGCACCTCGGGGCGGTCGGCGCGCGTGCCGTTGGAGAGCACGGCGATCTTGGAGTTTGGGGCAAGCTCGTCGCGCAGCGCGACGGCGCCGGCGATGGCCTGTGGAAACTCCGGTGCGGCGGTGGGCTCGCCGTTGCCTGCGAAGGTGATTACATCGGGGAGCTCGCCCTCGGCTGCCATCTCGCGCAGCTTTGCCTCGAGCGCTTCGAGTACCACGGCAGCCGTGTTATACGGCTCATGGCAGGGGCGCTCGGCGTTGAGGCCGTTCTCGCAGTAGATGCAGTCGAACGTGCAGATTTTGCCGCTGGCCGGCATCATGTTGACGCCGAGCGAGAGACCAAGGCGACGGCTGCGAACGGGCCCAAAGATGGGGCTGGCATTCAAAAACGTAGACATAGGCATATGCTCCTCAAGACAATTGTGCCTAAGCATAGCATCGGCTCCAAAGCAAGGTGTGGGCTCTTGCTTTACAAGTTTCGTTTTTTCACGTCGCTCATGATGCCGTGCCATGAAAAGCCTCGGGTCGGGTACAGTTAATCTGTTAACAAGGCGTAAAGCAATGCGGGTCCATCCAACCGTGCTGACGTGCAACTGGATGAGCATTGATGATGGGGGCACAACATGGATTTTACGGTCGAGAATGCGGGCACCACGATTGCCTGTCGCGAATATGCCGGCCCGGATGTGTCGCCTGATACTCCTGCCTTGGTGTGCGTGCACGGCGCTTGTGTTGACGGCACATTTTTCGACGGCATCGCTTGTGAGCTCAGCCGCAACTACCGCGTAATTGCCTACGACCGCCGCGGCTGTGGTGGCAGCAGCGAAGCGGCAGACGGCAGCTATGATCTTGCCGCTCAGGCCGCCGACCTGCAGGCCGTGATCGAACACGTCGGCGCTCCGACAAATGTGCTTGCGCACAGCGCCGGTACGTTGGTGGCGCTGGAGCTTCTTCGTACCGAACCCCATCTCGTCGACCGTGCGATTCTGCATGAGCCGGCTGTGTCGGCCGAAGGCGTCGGCATGGGCGCAGCTCCGGTTTTGCTCGATATGATTGCGGCTGGAAAGGTTTCAAGGGCGCTCCGGCTTTTCTTGGGAGCCCTCGGCGACTTGGACCCCGAGGCTCCTGGAACGACCGAAGCGGAAGCCAAACATGCCCTGCGCAATGGTCGTTGCTTCATGGCCAATGAATACGGGATTACTATGACCTGCGTTCCCGATTGGGATAGCGTTCGCGCGTCAAAAACGGTGGCCGCCGTGCTCCTGGGCGAGCTCTCGATTGGCACGCCCCGCGAGGCTGGCACGCGAGCGGCTGCCGAATATCTCGATTGCCCTCTCGTGACGATCCCGGGCGCGCATAACGGTCTGCGCGATCGCCCGGCAGCGGCTGCCCGGGCTGTCCGTGGCATCCTGGGGCTCTAACACCCGCAATGGCCAAAGCAGGCTTCACCCGCAAACGTTTCGGCCGTGTTAACAAATGTGCTCAAAACCTCACGTCTGCGACTTCAATCGCGCCGCCTGCCAACTCATAAAAATGTAACAGCATTCACGTACTTACCTGCATCGACAAGGTGTTACCCTTGTAGCATTTGGAACCCACCGCTACCATGCGAAACTATCGAAAGGGCCCCATATGCTCAATAATCACGAGGTCAATCTAACCGACGAGGAGGCTGCCGCTGAGGTTGCCCGTGTCGCGAAGAACTACCCCGTGGTGCGTTTGCTGTCGGCCGATCAGATTAAGAGCGAGCCTAACTGCTTGCTCGCCGGCGATCGCTGCCCTTGTCTGCGTCAGTCGAGTCTTGAGGCTTTGGCAGACTCCGATGAGGTGTCGGAGCAACTGCTCAATGATGGCACTGAGTACCGCGCCCGTCTACGCCCTCTGAAGGTCGAGGGCGAGCCTCACGTCTTGCTGATGGTGCGTCCGATTGATGAGCAAGAGGCCGCGGAAGAGGACCTTGTCTACACCGACGTGCTGACGAGCGTGCGCAATCGCCGATATTACGAGGAAAAGCTTCGCAGCGCCCGCATGAATGCCGGCGTTGCGATGATCGACGTTGATGATTTTAGGGCCTTCAACGATACGTGTGGCCGTCATGCCGGCGACCTTGCGCTCGGTGCTGTGGCGACAGCCATACGCAGCGGAATTCGTTCGACTGACGAGCTTGTGCGCTATGGCTGCGACAAGTTTGTGGTTGTCATGCCCAATATTCCCTCCGATGACTTCACCCGTCGCCTGCATCAGGTGTCCGATGCCGTTCATTCCACGATTATTCCGGGCCATGAGTACGTGAGCTTGACGGCATGTGTTGGTGGCGTTCGCATTCATGGCGAGACGGTCGATGAGGGCGTTGGCCGCGCTGCTCAGTTACTGAGCCGCGCTAAGGCAAAAGCCGGTACGGTCGTGACCGATGCCGATTCCATCGAGGCCTTCCAAAGCGAAAAGCCTTTGGTGCTTATCGCCGATGACTCCGAGATGAACCGAGCCATTCTCAGCGAGATGCTCAAGGACGAGCATTGCATCCTCGAGGCCGATAACGGTCGTGCGGCGCTCGACATGGTCGACCGCTATGGCGATGAGTTGTCGCTCGTGCTGCTGGACATTGTGATGCCGGGCATAAGCGGCTTTGAGGTGCTGGCCGATCTGTCGCGCCGATCGGGTATCGATAATCTGCCTGTCATCATGATTTCGAGCGAAGATTCCGATGATGCGGTTCTGCGCGCGTACGAGCTGGGCGCCTCGGACTATATCAACCGCCCGTTTGACTCCCGTGTCGTGCGCCGCCGCGTAAGCAACACCATCCGCCTGTACGCCAAACAGCGCCGCCTGACGAACCTGCTGTCCCAACAGTACAACGAGCGCGTCAAGAACAGTCGCATGCTCATCGACATCATGGCCGGCGTCATGGAGCTTCGCAACGGCGAGAGCGGTAGGCACGTTACGAACATCGAAAAGCTGACCGAGCTGCTGCTTGGCTATCTGGTCCAGCGTAGCGGCACGATCTTCCTCGACAATGAGGAACGCTCCACGATCGCCCTGGCTTCGGCGCTGCACGATATCGGCAAGATGTCGATTGACGATGCGATCCTCAACAAGCCCGGGCGCCTCACGCCCGAGGAATTCGAGATTATGAAGACGCATACCACGATTGGCGCCAACATGCTGCTCGAGCTGGGCAGCCATCACGCCGGCAATGCGCTTTTGGAATATGCGTACCAGATTGCGCGTTGGCACCACGAGCGCTGGGACGGCATGGGTTATCCCGACGGTCTTAAGGGCGACGATATCCCCATCGCCGCACAGGTGGTTTCGGTGGCCGACGTGTACGATGCGCTGACGAGCGTGCGCGTGTACAAGGATGCCATCCCGCACGAGGAAGCGATCAAGATGATCCTGGACGGTAAGTGCGGCACCTTTAACCCGCTGCTGCTCGACTGCCTGCTCGAGGTGCAAGACCGCATTGCCGAAACCTTGGCACGCCCCGCCGACGTCGTTGCGTTCCCCACGATTTAGTTTGAACAAAGGAGTTTTTGATTTATGATTTCCATGCGTGAGGCGTATGAGAAGATCGGCGCTAATTATGACGACGCGTGCGCTCGGCTGATGGGCGGGGAAATGCTTGCCCGCTTTGCCCTCAAGTTTTTGGATGACGAGAGCATGGACAAGCTGGAGGCCGCCATGGCGGCAGGAGACGCCGAAGGTGCGTTTATGGCAGCGCACACGCTCAAGGGCGTGAGCCAGAACCTGGGATTCGATAATCTGTACGAGCCGGCGGTCGTGGTGACCGAGGCGCTGCGTGGCGCCGATGCCGTTGATGGTGCCCGCGAGGGAATGCATGCGCTGCAGCAGCAATATGCGGCTACGATGTCGGCCCTGCGCGAGGCGGCCGAGTAAGAGGCTGTGAGCCTTGATTGACTATGAGAGTGGATAATCTCCCGTTTTAGGCCCGGTGGCGGCCTCAAAGTGGGAGATTATCCACTCTCGTTCGATACGTGTCCAAAAATCCACGCTCACCCCTTCTGATTAGTGAATGGCCTATGCGCACTGGCGGGGCTTTCCGCATGCAATCCATATCGTTGTTCGATAAACTGTTCGAATAACGATAGAGTCGATGAGGGTGAGTGTATGTCCAACAGCGTTCAGCGTATGGCCAAGGCGGGCGAAAATATCAGGAAGCTTGGTTTTTGCATGGCAGCCGTTTTTGCAGGGATGCTCGTCGCTTTTGCCGCGTTGGTTGTTTACGTGATCTGGTATGCGGTTGCAAACGTTGCTTCTGTCGATTCTTTCGGTGTCGTGACGCTTCTCGATGGCGGGTGCATCGTTATCCCAAGCGGACTGTGCCTGGCGCTCGTCGTGGGTATTTCGCTTGTCGTTTTGTGCGGGATCAGCCGTAATATCTCTCGGGGCGTCTCGCCCTTTACCAAGACGCATGTGCGGCTTATCCGTGTTCTCGCGCTTGCCTTTGCTGTTAACGCCGCGGTTTCGCTTGTTGGTGCCTATGGATCGGTTAGTCTCACCATTGGCGGACTGGAGCTTTACATCGTGCCTCATTCCTTCGTTATTGAGATTTGCCAAGGCGCTACCTTTGATGCGGGGTCGTTTATCGGCGCAGTTGTCTGTTTGTTTATCTCGGCGATCTGGAGTTATGCCTCGCTGCTCCAAGAGCAGTCTGACGAGCTTGTGTAGGAGGAAACATGAGCTATCTCATCATCGAGCTTGAGACGCAGCTGCTTAAGACCGGAAAGACCAGCGCTGATCTGATTCGGGCGACGGGGCATACTCCGGCTAATATTTCAAAGCTTAGAAACGGAAAGATAAAAGCTATTCGCCTAAAGACGCTTCTCGATATCTGTGATGAGCTTGATTGTCAACCGGGAGATATTATTCAGCGCGTGAGCGAGAAAGAGCTTGAGGAGCTTATTGTCGAGCGCGCGAAAAATGTCGTGAGACAGATGCGGGATGGCGGAGGCAACGAGGCGTCGCTTCCGACATCAGTCTTCGCTGTCGATTTGAGTGACGAGTAGCTTAAGGCGAACAACTAAAACGAAATATCAGCGTGAAGGGACTCGTGTCTAACACGGGTTCTTTCTTTTAGATTATCTTGACAAATACGAGTTATCGAAAAACAATAATAACTATGGAAAACGATAAAGGAAAGAAGGAGCGATATGAGCGGTTTTGCTATCAAGCGGAACGGGAGGCCAATGAACGCATCAGCGATAAAGCTATCAAAAGTATCAAAGCGCTACGGGAAACGGCGCGTTTTGCATGACGTTTCCTTCGAGGTACATCAGTCTGAGCTCTGCGCCCTTGTTGGTGCAAACGGGGCGGGCAAAAGCACGCTTATTAAAATCGTATTGGGCCTCTGTGAGCCATCGTCGGGGAGCGTGGAGCTCTTTGGAGGCAAGTCGAAAAAAGAGCTGAGCCTGATGCGGACGCGTGTCGGCTATGTGCCAGATTCCTGCGGAGCATACCAATCCCTCAGTGCGGCTGAGAATCTTCGGATCCGATGTGCGGAATGGGGGCTCGATGAGAAACGTGAGGTTCCTCGTGTCTTGGGTCTAGTCGGGCTGGACGTCGATGAGAAAAAGAGCGTGAGCAGTTTTTCTCTGGGAATGAAACGGCGACTGGATATAGCTACGGCTTTATTGGGCGACACCGACGTACTAATTTTCGATGAGCCGGCAAATGGATTGGATCCGTTGGGCATCGAGAGTATATGGGCCCTTATCGGTCGATTGAATCGGGAGCAGGGCAAAACCATGCTTATCTCTAGCCACGACTTGGATGAGCTGGCATCGGTTGCAACAAGCTGCCTGTTTCTTCATGACGGTGAACTGCTAAAAAAGGAATCGATGGACGTCATAAGGGATGAGGCGCCATCCCTAAAAGAGTATTACAGGCGCTTGATGAAGGCGGTCTCGCTATGAAGCGGGCGATCCATCCCATAAAGGCAGATATGATGCGTTTGCACAGGATATTTCCGGCGAAGTTTGGTCTTGCGCTTATGCTGGCGTTCGGCCTTCTCTTCGGCATCTTTCTAAAAAACGGAACAACGTTGCTCGCCTTTGGCTATGGCGTTTGTGGGGAGGATATTGGTTTCCTCTGGAATGCAATCGATCCTTCTGCGCCTGATGAGTCCCTTGCGCGCAGCGCTTTTGCCGGTACATCCCTGTTCGTTCCACTCATCGTTTGTTTGGTGCTTTTACAGGAGCATGGCTATAAAGAGGGGCACCGAATTTCTTCGGCAAGAGGTCTCAACCGCTTTTATGGGGCTCTAGCCCATGCATTTTCGTCTGCTTTAATAATTGGCGCAGCGTATAGCGCGCTTTGCCTTCTTCTTTTTGCAATAGCCATCATACGTGGAGGGCATAACTACTCGCACAACATACTAACTGTATTTTTGCCTGCAATGATAGTCAACGCCGTATTGGTGATATCAGTTGCGCTGGAGACGGTGACCATCTATCGGATAACGGGCAGCGCTGTATTGAGCGGGGCCGTGGTGATAGTTGGATTTATCATGAGCTTGACGCTCTACGGAGCCTTCCTTCAGGCACCTATACCATCCTTGCGATGGATCTTCTTCCTTCCGGGGCCGTACCTTGGAGTCGGATGTGCCCTTGGGTATAGCGATATGGGGCAGCTGACGCTTCTGGGATATGGCGTGGCAGCCAGCTGTCTATCGGTATTGATTTACGCTCTCTTGAGCTTTCGCGCTGGGGGTGTGCTCAATGGCTCGTCAGATTAAAAGACTTCTCCAGTCAGAATTGAAGCATGTGAGCAAATGGGCGTACGCCTTAATCCTGGTAATTTATGCGTACATGGTGATATTGCAGCTTAATTCTTTCCCGATGTGGTTCTGTAGCCTCCGTGAGAACAGTTTCTTGGGTTTTTTCCCAGACCCGACGCTTCGGCTATCGGCGGAGGATGTCCTTCTATTTGGCAATGCAGAGGTTTTTCGCGGTCTGCTGTTCAACGTAGCCCCGTTGGCCCATGCATTGTTCTTTCCATTCATCGCGGCTTGCATTGTGCCGCGCTTTGTCAGTTCGGGCTTTGTCGAGGAACCGTGGGGGTTGTCGGAGGCTCGGGGAGGGAAGCGTGTGTGCGCTATCGTTGCGCGAGTGGTGCTATCTTCTTTTGCCCTTTTGGGCGCGTTTGTCCTGTCGAGTGTCGTTTTGTACTGTCTTAACTGCGCAATCGTTTCGGATGCTCAGCAGTATTTCAACCTGCATGTATTTTGCTATCGACTTGTTCTTGCTGCCGCTGCCTGCCTTGCATACGTGGTTTCTTGCGTAATCGTTGTTTCCTATTTTGGGTCCGGCTTCGGTTCGATTGGCATGCTGTTGCTTGTCAACGTCGTAGCGATCTACATACAGATCGGGGCCAATTCCATGCTTCCGCTTCCAGCCTCGATGCTCATGTGGATTTGCGGCGTGACCCCGTTGGGGAATGGTCAATGCATCTCGATTTTAATTGACTGTCTCATAAACGTAGCAAGCGTTTTTATCATTTGCTTTACTGTCGACCGATTGCGGTCGAGATTTCTCTGATTGTTTGTGAGGGATAATCATACCGAGCATATCAAATACAGGGGGGCGGGCACCGTAGCTGGTGTCCGCCCATTACAGTCTGAAATAGGCCATCGATAAATTTCGATGGCGAGCATTCGGCGCATTGCCTACGATACGGGCA
>NZ_JBDMSK010000035.1:0-13541 GCF_039758815.1 Collinsella aerofaciens
GCGGTGTCCCCTCCCTTTCAAGAAAGGGAAGAGGCGAGGCATGCCCCGCCTCTTACACCACATCTCTGCGCGCTACCGCAACCGTACTCATATTTGGCATTTTTTGCCCACAGGGTGTTTCCTGGGGAACCGACAACAGCCTTAGGGTCGCGCGCGGTGCCACTCCCTCCCGACATCCGCCGACGTTTACCCAGATAAAACCTGCCAAAATAAACCTGTCCCTTTTTGGCAGGTTTCGGGGTAACAAGGGCTTGCACTTTAGCGTGCGACAGCGGATAATGCCGAACACTCGACAATACGCTTATTGCTCTTTCTTTAGATTGAGGAGGCCCCTATGGCCATGGAATTCAAACGCAGGCTGCCGATCCCCATGGAGATCCGCGAGGAAATGCCGCTTTCTGCCGAGCTTACCGCCAAAAAGCAGGCATTTGACGCCGAGGTCGCCAAAGTCTTTACCGGCGAGGACGCACGCAAGGTGCTCATCATCGGCCCGTGCTCTGCCGACCGCGAGGATTCGGTGCTTGAGTACATGAACCGACTGGCCAAGACCGCCGAGGAGGTCAAGGACAAGCTCATCATCATTCCGCGCGTCTACACCAATAAGCCGCGTACCAAGGGCACCGGTTACAAGGGTCTTCTGCACAACCCCAACCCCGAGGCTCCCGACGACCTGCTCGAGGGCGTCAAGGCCATCCGCCATATGCACCTGCGCGTTATTGAGGAAACGGGCTTCTTCACCGCCGACGAGATGCTCTATCCGTCCAACTACCAGTACCTCGTTGACCTGCTGAGCTATGTTGCCGTGGGCGCACGCTCGGTCGAGAACCAGGAGCATCGCCTGGTGTCGAGCGGCATTTCGGTACCCGTCGGCATGAAGAATCCCACTGCTGGCTCTACCACCGTTATGCTCAACTCCATTTACGCCGCGCAGGCGCACCAGAGCTTCATCTTCCGCAACTGGGAGGTCGAGTGCGACGGCAATCCGCTCGCGCACGCCGTTATGCGTGGCTACATCGGTCTCGATGGGCGCACCTACCCCAACTACCACTACGAACACCTGGAACGCCTGGCCGAGCGCTATACCGAGCACGCCGGCTATGCCAATCCCGCAGCGGTCATCGACTGCAACCACGACAACTCGGGCAAGCGTCCGCTGGAGCAGTATCGCATTTGCAAGGAGGTGCTCGACAGCTGCCGCCGCAACGAGTCCATCTCCAAGCTGGTCAAGGGCTTTATGATCGAGTCCTACCTGGAGGACGGCAACCAGCCGGTCGACGGCGGCGTCTTTGGCAAGTCGATCACCGATCCGTGCCTGGGCTGGGAAAAGACCGACTACATCATCCACGAGATCGCGGAGCGGATTTAGAGTTACGGCGTTTTACCAAACGCCGTAACGGCTCGACGCTGCAAGCCCGCCAGAGCGGCAATCTGCCTTTCAGCTTCGGCGGCATGACCAGAAGGTCAATGCCGCCTCGCTTCAAGGCACCTTGCTCGCTCTGGCGGGCTTTCGCTGATGTTTTTCGACCTGCATCGTTGCCAGGGTTGGCACCAATGACTAATGCGGTAACAAGCTACGTCGGTCCGCTTGACCGGCTGGGTTTCTGAGGTGCGGCAGATTCCCGTGAAATAGGAGCGCCGCGTACTTTGGGTACGCAAGCGACAAATGAACGGGAAGGTGCCGCACCTCGGGAAGACAGACAGTTACGCCGAGGGTTCCTGCTGCGTAATGCAGTGGATATTTCCGCCACCGAAGACGACCTGCTCGGACTGAACGCCGACGCACTTGTAGACGCCCTCGCCCCAGACCTCGTCGTAGATCTTCTGGAGCGTGTCAACGGCAAGTTGATCGTTCTCGTCGCCGTACTGCGGGACGATAACGCCGTGGTTGGTGACCAGGTAGTTCATGTAGGAGGCGATCAGCGGCTCGTCGGCAACGCGCGGCTCGGCGTTCTCGTCGGCGTCGATGGTGTCGCAGGAAGCCTGGTCCATGAACAGCGGGTTCACAGGCATGCAGAGCTTGTAGACCTTCATCTTGCGGCCCTTGGCGTCAACGGCGTTGGAGAGGGTCTCGTAGACGGCGTGGCATTGCTCGTAGAACGGATACTCGGGATCGTCGGTCCAGATGCAGGCCATGACGCCCGGAGCGATGAACGTAGCGACATCATCGATGTGGCCGTTGGTCTCCTCGGGGTCGATGCCCTCCTTAACCCAGATGACCTTCTCGACACCCAGGTACTCCTTGAGGTGCTCGTCCATATAGGCGCGAAGTTCCTCGCTCCAGGGCTCAAACTTCCTCTTGAACTTGGGCCAGATGGACTCGGGATCCTCTTCCTCCTCCAGAACCGCAGAGCAGGTGCGGCCTGGGGAAAGCAGGCACTGGTCGGTCACGACCACAGTGCCTTCGCCGTCGACGGTAATGGAACCGCCCTCGAGGATCATGTCATCGGGACGATAACGACGGCAGCCGGAAAGCTCAGCTATCTTAAGGGCGATCTGCTCGTCCTTGTCCCACGGGAAATAGAGGCCGTCGACGAGGCCGCCGTAGGCGTTGAAGTGCCAGTGGTTGGCGCGCTTATCGCCCTTGCCATTGATAACAAAAGTGGCAGCGGTGTCGCGGAACCAAGCGTCGTCGGTGGTCATCTCGATAACGGTGACGTTCTCGTCTTCCTCAAAGGCGGCCTTGCAGTTGGCGTAGTCGGCCTGGTTGGTGCACATGGTGACCGGGGTGAACTCGGCGATGGCGCGAGCGATGGCGGCATACTGCTTCTGAGCCGGCTTGGCACCATGGGCCCAGGTATCGGTGCGATGGGGCCAGCCCATCCACACGCGATCCTGTGGGGCGAACTCAGCAGGCATAAAGAAGCCATCGGCCTTAGGGGTGGACTCGGACTCGGTGATCGTACGCATAAGATTTCCTCCAAATCGAACGATCGCTTGCTGCGGGCGGGTTACCCGCAGCCTAAAACCAAGAGATGGTAGGCGCCCGTTCCCCGGCAAAGGTCGGGGCGCCTGGCACCGGTTTTCACGGATGTCGCACCGGCAAGCGACGACGTAACCCGGTGCGCGGAGACAAAACGCACGAAGGATACGGAAGAGAGATTGGGGCGGGCGGTGGTTACCGGAGCAATAGCTCACACCCACCTCAGAGAAAGGTTAGCAAACCTGTTGCTTGGGCACGCCTCCGAAGAGACTAGAGTATCCCGAGTCGGGAGCGACAAGCCCGACGAAGCGTACGTTGGTACGCGAGGAAGGTTGGAGCCCCGAATCTGGGTGCTCTAGTCCTCCTCGGACTCCTCAGCGAGGCGCTGAGCAGCCAGCTCGGGAGTGAGACCCTTGTACTCGGTCTCGCGGCCCTTAGCACTGACGACGCGGACAACCTCGCCAATAAGCAAGAGCACGATGAAGATGACGATCATCGGGACCTTATCGCCAATCTCATCGACAGAGAACGGAATCAACGTTGCAACGATAGCCAGAATCAGCTCGATGCAGGGAATAGCCAGCATGACCTTCATCATGGCGCCCTTAAACGGGAACGTAAAGATACGCTCACGGTTGGGGTCGTTCTTACGAAGGTTGAGGAATGCCGGGAACATCGGGATGTAGGTCAGCAGCAGGAAGACAACGGAGGTACCGAAGAGCATCCAGAAGACACCGTTGGAGATGGCGTCGATGGGAACCAGCTGCAGGCACAGCACCAGGGAGGCAACGATGGCGTTGACCAGGTTGGCGCCGTTGGGCATGTCGTCATCCGAGATCATCGAGGCGAAGACCTTGGGCATGTTGCCATGTTCGGCAGCATAGCGAGCAACGGAGTTGACGCCGAAGGACCAGGCAGCCATGTTGGCGAACAGCGTAATCAGGAAGGCGATGCAGATGACCTTAAAGATCATGGAATCGCCCACAATAGTCTGGACAGCATAAATCATGCCGTAGTCGGGATCGATGGAATCGGCCGGCACAGCAGCGCCGATGCCAAAGCCAGCGAAGAGGTAGATCACGGCGATGGACAGGCCGCCGACGATGATAGCCTTGGGGATATCGCGAGCGGGATCGGCCATATCGTCGGTCATGGTGCAGATGACCTCGAAGCCCATGAAGTTAAAGATGATGATCGACAGGTAGCCGAGCGCGTTGGTGTTGGTGAGCTCGGGCAAGAAGGTGACAGCGGACATATCGTTCGCGAAACCGTTCTCCATGGCGTACCAAATGCCCAAAGCGCCGACGATAACGGCAACGGCGACCTTGATGATGGCGCCGCCGTTCAGGACCCACTCGGAGTCGGCAGCCTTTGAGCGACCCATAAGATAGACAATCCACACAAAGGCAAGGTCGATACCAATCTTGGCAATCAGATTGAACTCGACGCCAAAGACCATGCCCAAAATGTCCGGGAACATAGTAGCCAGCGAGGCAATCCACAGCGGGTAGTTAACCCAGTAGTAGTACGAAATGCGGGCGCCCCACTTGTCGCCCAGGCCATCGCGTACCCAGTCGTAAATGCCACCCTCACCGTCATAGGTAGTGCCGAGCTCGGCAACGACCATGCCATAAGGGAGCAGGAAGGTCAGAATCAGGAAGATCCACCAGAAGAACTGCTGGTTACCAATGGCAGCAGCAGGTGCGGCGGCCTCGCAAACGAAGACGACGCAGATGATGGTCGAGATGACCGTCAAGAAGGAAAGCTTTTTCTTTCCGTCGCTCATGATGAGCTCCTTCGCTCAGTCTTGGACAAATCGAGGCCCTTAAGATATTAAGGCAATTGCCGGGCCTCGGTGAGCGGGCGACAGGAGACGAGCATCCGCCGCCCGCAAACGCGCTTCTACGATGAAGTTACGCGGTTTTGCCAAACCGCGTAACGGCTCGACGCTGCAAACGCCCCTAGGCGGCAATCTGACGTTCAATCGTCGGTCGCGTACCCAAAGTACGCTTCCCTCCTCTTTCACGTCACCTTGCTCGCTTAGGGGCGTTTTCGCTGACTTATGCTCAACCTACGATAATTCCAAACTGGGTGAGTTACTCGCTGTAGCGGGTGGCGATGGCAGCTTGTACCATGCCGGCGCTCATGAGGTACGTCACCAGGAAGTAGCCACCATAGGCTGCCAGGAAGATCGCACAGGTGAGGCCCACGGTGCCGCCGATGCTCATATTTCCGAATATGCTCACCAACTCGATAATCACCTTAAGTGCCACAAAGGAGTGCGCCAGGCCCACTGCCAGCGGGAACAGGAAGAACACCGCTTGTTGCGCCATCACCGAATGGCGAATCTGGCGGTCGTCGCAGCCGATCTGTGCCAGCACACGATAGCTGCGGCTGCCGTCGGCCACGTTGGAGAGCTGCTGGATCGATAGAATCGCCGCACATGCAACAACCAATACAAAGCCGATGTAGATGGCTAGGTAGCTAATTAGACCGTTCATTTGCGCTGCTTGCGTGTACATCTCGGAGCGTGTGATGAAGGTTCCCCACGACCCCGGCTCCTTGCCGTCAACGAGCAGATTGTCGAGTACAGTGTATTTAATACTCTCGTCTGCCTCGGTCGTATCCATCCCCTGTTTGTAGTTAACGAGCAGGCTACTGGAATACGGCTGCAGATTAAGTTGGGACAACAGCTCGTCGGCAACGACGACGGTACCCGGATTACTGCCCATCGCCGAGTTGGCGATGGCCGCCGCATCTTCGTCCGACTTATCGGTTGCGGGCTTGAGCGTATGCCCGCCCAAGGTAAGGGCATGGCCGCCAGCCATATACTTGGTGTACAGGTCGACCAGCTCGCCGCCCATATCACACGTGAGCAGATACTGGTCGTGACCGATGTGCACCGGCTCCTCGCCCATCATCTGACGCAGTTTGTTGTACTGGCTCGCCGGCGTCACAAACAGACCCATCGTATCGGCATTGCTACCCCCGAACGCCTTGGGAAGCTTTTCGCCCATGGCCTTGCACATTTCACTTGGAGTCACCGAAGGATCCGAACCGCCAAGCGGGTAACTCAGATACGAATCGATCTGCACATGCTCACCGGCAACATCGGCGATATCGACCTTCTTGCCGGTCTCGTCGTTGTTGTCCGCCGACTTGCCCTTGCCGTGCCATGCAGGGTACAAATCGACCGTTGTATCGGCCAACACCATGCGATCGGCCTCAGACGGATTGACATACCCTTTGTACCCTTTGTAGTAGTCGAGCGTATCGGGCGTGTAATAGACATACGTCTGAGACACGTCAACAGGGTTATAGCGCTCCAGGTTTTCATTCATCACGTTGGCAATTGACATACCGCACGTCACCGAGGTGATGGCCAAAAACAGGAGCATCGCGATGACGCCCATCGAAAAGCACACCGTATTAACCTTCGCCGCAAGCTGGCGCACGGTAAACATGTTGAGGCCGCGCCAATACACGCCGCGCAGGCTCTGCAGCAGCTTGATGAGCATGCCCGAGAGTCCCCAGAACAGGGCAAAGGTGCCCACGGTAACCATAGCGGTCGTAATACCAAACTGGTTCATGGCCTCTTGCAGCTTGCTGTCCGTCGCGGTTAGCGGGAACCCATCACGTAGCAGACGGTAATAGGCCACGCCCACCAGCACCGCGCCCACGACAAAGATGGCAATCGCTATCCAGGGGTTGCGTGTCTTGATGCTCTCGTTGCGACGCTCGGCACCCATAAGCTCGATGAGTTTGGTACGACGCACGGCGCGAAGGTTCAGCAGTAGCGTGAGCACAAACATTACGAGCATGCAGGCAAGGGTCAGATTGAACGCATGCACCGAGAAAAAGAAGTGGAAATTGGCGATCTGTGTCTTAAAGAGCGAGGCCGTAAAGAACGTCATGAGCTGGGAGAGTCCCACACCCAGCACAATGCCGGCGACAAAGGCCACGACCGATACTATCACGGTCTCGAGCGCCATGATCGTGGCGACGCGCCCGCGCCCCATGCCGAGCACCTGGTACAGGCCAAACTCCTTTTTGCGGCGTTTCATGATGAAGTTATTGGCATACACCATCAAAAAGGCCATGACACCGGCCAAAAAGTACGTCAGGTCGCCGAGCATGCTGCCCATAACCTGCGCCAAGCCCTCTTCATCGATGCCGGCGATGTCGACCTGCATTGAGATGGTGTTAAAGGCATAGAAGACCGTGACGCCCAGGGTGAGCGTCAAAAGGTAGACGAGGTAGTCGCGGCCGGCGCGGCGGACGTTACCCCAAGCGAGTTTACAGAGCATCGGAGCCCTCACCGCCCATCATGGCAACGACCTCCATAATGCGGTCGAAGAACTCTCGGCGGTCGGTGTCGCCGCGGCGCAGCTCGGTGAAGATCTTGCCGTCGCGAATAAACAGCACACGGCTCGTGTAGCTGGCGGCAAAGCTGTCGTGCGTGACCATGAGCACGGTGGCGCGCAGGCGGCGGTTAAGGGCCTCCAGGCTCTCGAGCAGCAGGCGAGCGCTCTTGGAATCGAGGGCGCCGGTGGGCTCGTCGGCCATGATCATGGTGGGGTCGGTGACGAGCGCGCGGGCCGCGGCAACGCGCTGTTGCTGACCGCCGGACATCTGGTAGGGATACTTGTCGAGCACCTGACTGATGGACAGGCGCGCTGCCACATCCTGCACGCGGGTCGAGATCTCTGCCGAGTTTGTGCGGGCAATGGTGAGCGGCAGGGCGATGTTCTCGCGTGCCGTGAGCGTATCGAGCAGGTTAGAGTCCTGGAAGATAAAGCCGAGCTCCTCGCGGCGGAACTGCGAAAGCTTAGTCTGCTTCATGCGAGTTACGTCCTGCCCGTTGATGCGGATCGTGCCGCTCGTGGCGCTATCGATGGTCGACACGCAGTTGAGCAACGTCGACTTGCCCGAGCCCGAAGCGCCCATGATGCCAACAAATTCGCCGCGGTTGACGGTAAAGCTGACGTCGTTGAGCGCGCGGGTCACGTTGCCCAGCGCTCCATATACTTTTTCGAGATGCGCGACCTCCAGTACCGGGGTCGCCATGTGCGTGGTTTGCATACCGAGTCCTTTCTTGCGATTAGTCTACGGCATCTATAGTCGCAAGAAGACGAGTCGGCTACCATCGATATGGCTTACGCTTGCCTTACCGTTGTGTAAGGTACGGGTAGCTACCCTGCCACGTGTTGATATTGAGAGAGGACTCCTGTTGAAGACTGTTCATGTTGCCGCTGGGATCATTCGCAAGGAAGGATCTGACGAGCTGCTTGCCGTGCAGCGCGGCTATGGCGACATGCTGGGACTTTGGGAGTTCCCCGGTGGCAAGCTCATGCGCGGCGAGACGCCCGAGGACGCCGTACGCCGCGAGCTCATGGAAGAGCTGCAGGTAAAAGTCACCAACCTGCGCGATTTCTATACCGTTGAGTATGACTACCCCGATTTCCATCTCTCCATGGAGTGCTACTACTGCTCGCTCGCCGATGAATCCGATGAACCCCAGAAGCACGACCGCCAGCTCGATATCCGCTGGATTCCGCGTACCTCGCTTGCCACGGTGGAATGGATGCCCGCCGACAAGGGGCTCATTGATGCCCTGATTGAGCTGAAGGAAGACCGGCTCGAGGCAAGCTCCGCCGATGACGCCACGCCCAACACAGCCGACAAACCCGCCACCAAGCCCAAGCGCACACCTAAGCGCCGTAGCAAAAAGCGCCCCAAACCAGGTCTGCTCGACGGCATCGATACCTCGGACCTCTCCGCTGACGAGCGCGAACTGGTCCGCCGTCGCGCCGCCATCAAAAAGTCCATGAAGGGCAACAAGCGCGCCAACACCAAGCCCGAGTTGCTCGTTCGCCAGCGCCTGCGCGCCGCGGGCCTTACGGGTTATCGTTTGGAATGGAAGGTTCCCGGCAAGCCCGACATCGCCTTCCCCGGACGCAAGATTGCCATCTTCGTCAACGGCTGTTTTTGGCACCGCTGCCCCAAGTGCAACCCTAGCCAGCCCAAGCGCAACGTTGAGTTTTGGGAGGCAAAGTTCCGTCGCAACGTCGAGCGCGACCGCACCGCCGTGGCAGCACTCACTCAAATGGGCTGGACGCCTATAACCATCTGGGAATGCGAGCTCAAAAAAGACCACATCGACGCCACGATGGAAAAGGTCATCGAGCAGGTGCGCGCCGCAGAGCCGCAGCGCTAGGAACGAGCCGTCCACACGCCCCACACGGGCGAGCCACATCCGCGCCACAAACCTTAGAAAGCCCTTAAGCTCAAAACCTTTCAAGAGTGTTACTCAATAGCCTTGACCTGCTGTTTCATCGTAACACCAAACCAGGTTAAGCCTTTCTTTAGCGCTTCTTTGCAGAAGCCGCGGCATAATACTGCCAACGCACGGGAGCTAGCAGCACACCCCGTGCGCAACCTTTTGGTGGATATCGAGGAGGCCGCATAAGCATGCATTCTTCCAACGACGCAGCACAGCAGCCATCCCTAAATCATGCAAACCTTTTCTCCTTCCCCCCGACACAGAGAAACGGCCTCCTCGACTCCCCCACCACAAAAACCAAACGCTCAACCGACCAGGAACTCAACCTGCGAGCATCCTTCGAAAAGCTCCAAGCATCCCTAGACAAGGCGTTCCCCGAACAGGCAAGAGCAATCTAAGCCCATCGCGCTTTATACTGATGCCATGCGAAACATGGGTCACATAGAATTGCACCGCGGAGGACGCGAGGAAGCGTTTCCCGAGACCGCCGAAGACTGGCCCTATATTGCCGAACGCGCAGAATTCGCTCGCTATCCGGGCAATTCCGTCCCCTGGCACTGGCATTCCGAAGTTGAGCTTTTCTACATGGAGCAGGGAGCGATTGACTATCGAACGCGCGCGGCTCATGAGCACGTACGCTTTGAGGAAGGGTCCGCCGGCTTTATCAACGGCGGCGTTTTGCACAGCACGCTGCAATCACCCAATTCGGCGCCAGCCATTCAAATGCTGCATATCTTTCAGCCGTCGATGCTCGGCGATCCCGCGGGACGTCTCCAAAAGCGCTACATCAACCCATTGCTTCAATGTCGAGGCGTCGATGTGCTCAAATGGTCGCCCACCAACCCCGACGATATGCCCTTTATCGATTTGCTAAAGAGTTCCTTTAACCACGACCTTCAACGGCCGCAGAACGAGATGGCGCTTCGGAATAGCTTGTCAGAGCTCTGGATTCAGATTTACGCCAAGGCCGAACCGCTCTTTTCCTCCGACAACGCCTCTTGGATGACCAACCGCGACGTACAGTTCAAGGCAATCCTGGACTATATCCGCGCAAACTATGCAGCCACTATAGATGTGCCCCAGATGGCATCTGCAGCCGGCGTAAGCGAAAGAGAGTGTTACCGCATTATCGAAGCTTGCGCAGGAACGACCCCGGCGGCATATCTGCGCGCATACCGCGTAAACCGTGCTTGCGAACTTTTGGCACACACCACGCGAACGGTCCAGACAGTCGCGCGCCAATGCGGCTTTGCGACAGCAAGCCATCTTGGCCAGGTATTTAAAGAACAAATGGGATGCACTCCTTCGAGCTATCGAGCAGCGAGGCAGAATCTCGATAGTACCAGGCAGAAATCCCGCTAGCCCTTCTTCTGTCACTGCATCAAACTTGCAGGCAAACAATGGATAGGAGCTACTATATGAAGTACTTTGACTATATCGTGTTTGACGTTGATGGGACATTGGCAGATACAGAAGAAAGCGTGCTGTCATCGCTTGGCCAGATTATCCAAGAAGAAACCGGCAAAACGCTCCCCCGACACGAGCTTGAATTTGCCCTCGGCATACCCGGCAAGGATGCCCTTGAGAAACTTGGGATCTACTCGCAGGCAACGTTGGATCGCTGGTGCCAAGTTGCCGCCAGCTTTAAAAGCACCATCAGCGTGTTTCCAGGTTTGCTTGAAGTCATCGCAACACTCGCCGATAGCGGCTGCAAACTTGGCATCGTCTCCTCACGTGCGCGCGACGAATACGCAGAAGAAATTGCACGCCTTGGTTTCGATAAGTATTTTGAGCACATCATCCTTGTCGAAGACACAACCGAACATAAACCCGCACCCGCTCCCATGCTCGAATATCTCCGGCGTACGGGCGCGAATCCTGGCAACGTCGTCTACGTTGGCGACACCGTCTACGACGAACAATGCGCAACTTCGGAAGGGGTCAGTTTTGCCAGAGCGGCATGGGGATCACACCAAGACATCCCAAATGCCACCTACAACCTCGAAACCCCCAACGACCTGCTAACCCTAACAACCAAGTAACCCCCGCGCCCCACCCTTTCAGCCCCAACACCACAAGGGCGATTGAGCAGGACGGTTTGGGCGGGTCCCGTACTTAGTTTCCAAAATCATTCCGCAGCGCGAAGGCCCCCGTTGTCAACGCTTCGAAGAAGCGAGACAACGGGGGCCTTCATGCGCGAGGACGTTTTGGAAACTAAGTACGGGACCCGCCCAAACCGTCCGGTGGGATCAGAGTACCCTTGCTGTTACTCTGCTTTGCCCACGGAGTTGAGGTTGGTCATGCGGATCTTAACCAGCTCGGTGATCTCACGCATGCCCTCCTTGGCCGGCTTCTTGGGATCGAAGCAGGCGGGGTTCTCGGCCATGTAGGCCATGAAGCCCTTGGTGTAGGCCTGACGCAGCTCGGTGGCGTAGTTAACCTTGCAGATGCCGTTCTTCACAGCCTCGGCAACCTGCTCATCGGGCACACCGGAGGTGCCGTGCAGAACCAGCGGCACGTCGACGGCGTCGCGGATGGCCTTGACCACGGACTGCTCGATGTGGGGATCGCTCGTGTACACGCCGTGGCTGGTGCCAACGCCAATTGCGAGGGAGGTGCAGCCGGTACGCTCGACGAACTCCTTGGCCTCGGCAGGATCGGTGTAGGGGCTCTCGCCCTCAACCGCAGGACCGTCGTCCTCCTTGCCGCCAACCTTACCGAGCTCGGCCTCGACGGGCACGCCCATGGCGCGGCCAGCGTCGGCGACGGACTTGGTCAGGGCAATGTTATCCTCGAAGGACTCGTGCGAGCCGTCGATCATGACGGAGGTGTAGCCCGTGCGGAAAGCCTGCATGCAGCGGTCATAGCCATCGCCGTGATCGAGGTGCAGGGCGACGGGCACGGAAGCGCGCTCGGCGGCAGCCTTGACCATGCCGTAGAAGTAGTCCAGACCAGCGGTCTTGATGGTGCCCGGGGTGGTCTGCATGATGACGGGGGACTTGGTCTCCTCGGCAGCGGCCAGAACGGCCATAACAAACTCGAGGTTCTCGACGTTGAAAGCGCCAACAGCGTAGTGGCCGGCCTGAGCGTCCTTGAGCATCTTTTCGGTGGTAACAAGTGCCATGAGCGTTTGCTCCTCTCCCTCGCCCGCATCTGGACATCGGGCGTAGTTGTTCACAAGGCGTTTTACCTTGCGTTTTGCTGCGCTCATTGTATGAAATTCAGCAGCTTTGCACGTGCGAGATATTGAGCCCATGCAGGTCAATACAGTCATTTTTGAAAAGCAAACGGAAGAAATTTGAGCCGAGTGAACATGTTCGATATTGAATTTTGGGCGTTCAGCGTCTTTCTTTTATAGAAAAGATAAGTAATCGAAAGGTGTTTTCTTACCCAAAAAGAAAATGAACGAAAATAGAGTCAACACAATTCCTGCAAATTTAGCCGAGAATGGAGCAAGCATGGCCCAAGCCACCAACCGCGCTTTTGCCGACGAACGCCGTACCGCCATTATGGAAATGCTCGATCATAATGCCTCGGTGCAGGTAGCAGAAATCGCCCAGACCTTTGGCGTGTCCTCCGTCACCGCCCGCGCCGACCTGGACGCGCTCGCCGAAGCAGGCAAGCTGCGCCGCACGCACGGCGGTGCCGTATCACTCCACAAACGTCTGACCGTCTCCACGCAGGATCGCCGCATCAATGTCAACGTCGCCGCCAAGCAGGCCATCGCGCAAAGCGCCATCGAGCTCGTCAATGACGGCGACACGCTGCTCGTCGACTCGGGCACCACGGCGCTCGAGTTCGTCCGGCTCCTCGATCAGCGCGACGGTATCACCGTCATCACGGCCGACATTACCATTGCCGATTACATCGACGAGAGCATGCCCTCAGTCGATGTCGTCATGCTGGGCGGGGCGCTGCGCAAAGGCCATCGTTATTTGTACGGACCGCTCACTATGCAGGCGCTCCAAATGGTCCATGCCGATCTGGCCGTCATGTGCCCCGGCGCCTTTGTCTCCAGCTGCGGCTTTACGACCGACTTTCCCCAGATGGCCGAGACCAAAACGGCTATGATCGCCGCGGCCCATCAAAGCGTCACCCTCATGGACGCCAGCAAGGTTAACGGACGCGGCATGTACCGCTTTGCCGAGCTTGCCGATGTCGACTTCATCGTGATGGACCGTGACCCCGACCATGCCGTCGCCACCTCGATCGCCGAGGCCACTGACAGCTCACGTCCAGCCCTCGTCATCGCCGGCGCTTAAATCAAAACCACCCCTAAAAGGGGTGGTTTGCTCTTAGGGTATAACCCTTGGATTTCCGGCACGCGTCTAAAGGCGC
>NZ_JBDMSK010000036.1:0-12819 GCF_039758815.1 Collinsella aerofaciens
TCCGTCGCGGTCTACGGGGCTAACGATATGGCACCGTGGGGACACATGTATGTCAATCCTGGTCTAACAGAGCCTTTTTTAATCCCCGCCCCAGAAAAATCATCCGTGTGCGCGCTACTTTGCGCTGGTAAGGACGCCGGTGGTGTCGAAGGCCGGGGTGAAGCTTTCGTCTACCGCTCCGCCTTCTTGCCAGAACATCGTCGTAAAGCCCAGGTCGTCGGCATGGTCGAGCACCTGCTCGTACTCCTCGCGTGTCACGGCACGCGCCAGGTCGCCGCCCTGCTCGCGCATGAGCGCATTGGGCGTGTACTGGTTCATGACCGAGATCGGCACATCGCCCACCGTCTGCCACACCAGGTCCAGCACGCGACACGAATCGTCTGCATGTCCCGGCAGTACCAGATGGCGCACGATCATGCCGCGCTTCATGAGCCCGTCCTCGTCCACCAACTCTCCCCCGCGGCGCTCGATCTCGCGCGCCATCTGGGCCAGACCCGACACGGCCACGCGCGGGTAGTCCTTAATATGGGAAAGCGACTGCGCAAGCCCGGCATCGGCATATTTAAAGTCGGTGAGCCACACATCGACCAGGTCGCCCAGCGCCGCCACGGCACTCGCACGCTCGTAACCACTCGTGTTGTAGACGATCGGGATGACCAGCCCGCGCGCCCGTGCCGCGGCAATCGCGGCAGGCAACAGGTGCGCATAGTGCGTCGCCGTCACCAAATTGATGTTGTTGGCACCCTGGTCCTGCAGTTCCAGCATAATCTCGACCAGGCGCTCAGGCGAAATCTCAAGGCCAAAATTGCCGGTCGAGATCTCGTGGTTCTGGCAGTAGATACATTTAAGCGAGCAACCGCTAAAGAAGATCGTGCCCGAACCGGCCTCGCCCGAGATAGGCGGCTCCTCCCACATATGAAGCGCCGCGCGGGCCACCCTGAGCGTGTCGTTAGCACCGCATACGCCGCGCGCGCCCTCATCGCGCGCCGCACCGCAACGGCGCGGACACAAATGGCAGGCGGGCGAAAAAAGTTCGGTCAACGACGTCGGCATAAAAACATGCTCCAAAACAACGATTCAGCAGCTCAAACGTAAAGGGCCAGACCGGGTAGACGGCTCCGTCCCTAAGGCGCCGTAATCGTCCGACACGATTTTTGTAATGTCAAGACTGGAATCGATAAAGTGCCGCTTTATGATGTAGGTATTCCGCCCCCCGCGGAGCAACTGGGTGAACCGTCGCGTTTATTTAGGGAGCCCACACAGTCGTGCCTAGTACAGGTATCCTTCGTTGTTAAGGACGCTGGAACAGTCGATGAGGGCACCCACCTGTTTTAGGTGGGTTCATTTTCGTAACGTGGGGGGTGGTTTTCTTTTGCCGAAAATCACCATACAGTCCATATGGATCCCCGCCGGCATCCCGACAAGCCATCGACAACATTCCAATATCTGGTATGCGCGTGATAATCGCACGGTGCAAACCTCCGCACCCCCCTCGGTCGAGTATCATGGGACAGCTATGCCATTTCCGCGTAGCAACCTTTGACCTTTTCCTTCGACGCTTGGCGGTTTTTAGATTCATGGCTTCATCCCCGAGCTACATACCGTACCTATGCGTGGCAGCGGCGGCTTTTATCACGACCTTCCTCGCGGTGCCCCTGGTCAAGCGCTTGGCAATTAAGCTCGATGCCGTCGACTATCCTTCTAAGCGCCGCATCAACACCAAGCCCATCCCGCGTTTGGGCGGAACGGCGGTGTTTTTGGGCCTGGTCGTTGCCTGCATTGTGCAAATCCTAGGCACCTGGTACCTAGGCTGGCCACCCGTCCTGGTGCCGCACCCGCGCCTTCACATTAGCTATCCCATGCTGGCGCTCTCCTTTACCGTCATCTTTGCGACCGGCGCTATCGACGACGTCTTCCAGCTCACGCCCAAGCAAAAGCTGGCCGGACAGGTCCTCGCCGCGCTTATCGCCTGCATGGGCGGCCTAAAAATCGGCGTCATCGTCAACCCGTTTGCTCCCGGCGAGATCATGCTCGGATGGCTCGCCTACCCCATCACCGTAATCTATCTGGTGGCATTCACCAACATCATTAACCTCATCGACGGCCTCGACGGCTTGGCCACGGGCATCTGCGGCATCGCGTCGTTCACCATGTTTTCGATGGCCGTTCTCTCGGGCCGCATCGACGCCGCCGCGCTCTCCATTGCGCTCTTTGGCGCCTGTCTGGCCTTTTTGCGCTACAACTTCAACCCCGCAAGCATCTTCTTGGGCGACTCGGGGTCGCTGCTTCTGGGCTTTGCGCTGGGCTCCATCTCGCTGCTCAACGTGAGCCGCACCGCCGCACTCACCTCGCTTATCATCCCGCTCATCGTTGCCGGCGTGCCTATCATCGACACGTTTAGCGCCATCGTGCGCCGCAAGCGCGCCCACATTAGCATCGGGCAGGCCGACAAGGGCCACATCCACCACCGCCTGATCCAAGAAGGCTACAACCAAAAACAGGCTGTGCTGCTCATCTATGCCTGGTGCATCATGCTTTCGGCCGGCGCCGCCGCGATTAACCAGGTCGAGGTGCCCATGCGCGTGCTCATCTTTACCGTGCTCGCCATTGGCTCGGCGGCCTTTGCCAAGCATCTACATCTGTTTGAGCCCGTGCTGCGCCACCATTACAACAAGCGCACGCACGAGGACGAGCTCGTCACCCCCGACGACCCCGCCTTTAAGCAGGAGGAGCAGGCAGCTGAGGAACGTAAGGAAGAGCGCCACCACAAGCTCTAGGGCAAGCTGCCGAGGATGTGCCAAGGCACCGTTGGCCAAGCGCGGCCGCGCCGCGCCCATCGCACAAGCCACCCCTCTCCCGCCCCTCGCCTACTTACGCCCCGCCCCTCCAATAAACGCGTTATCATCTTGACCCATGAACATACGTTAGGAGCAATCATGCCAAACGAGAACAGCTACGAAGTCGCGCTGCAAAAGAGCAACGCCATTCGCGAGGGCCTGGCCAAGACGCCCGAGAAGTTCACCATGCTTACCGGCGACCGCCCCACCGGCCGTCTGCACCTGGGTCACTACTTTGGCACCCTCAAGGGCCGCGTGGAGCTGCAGAACATGGGCGCCAGGACCAACGTACTCATCGCCGACTACCAGGTCATCACCGACCGCGACACCACCGAGCACATCCAGGACAACGTGTACAACATGGTCATGGACTACCTTGCCTGCGGTATCGACCCCGACAAGACCATGATCTACGCGCACTCCGCCGTGCCCGCCGCCAACCAGCTCATGCTGCCGTTCCTGTCGCTGGTGTCCGAGGCCGAGCTGGCGCGCAACCCCACGGTCAAGGCCGAGATGGAGGCCTCGGGCCACGAGCTCACCGGTCTTCTGCTCACCTACCCGGTACATCAGGCCTGCGACATCCTGTTCTGCAAGGGCAACGTGGTGCCCGTCGGTCGCGACCAGCTGCCGCACATCGAGCTTACCCGCACCATCGCTCGCCGCTTTAACAACCGCTACGGCAAGGTGTTCCCCGAGGTCGACGCGCTGCTGTCCGAGACCCCGCTGCTGCCGGGCCTGGACGGTCGCAAGATGAGCAAGAGCTACGGCAACGCCATCAATATTTCGATGACCGCCGAGGAGACGGCCAAGCGCATCAAGAAGAGCCAGACCGACTCCGAGCGCATGATCACGTTCGACCCCGAGAACCGCCCCGGCGTGTCTGGCCTGCTTTCGACGGCCGCCATCTGCACCGGCCGTTCCGAGGTCGAAATTGCCGAGGAGATTGGCATGGGAGGCTCCGGCCAGCTCAAGAAGTACGTGACCGAGGCCGTCAACGAGTACTTCGCACCGATCCGCGAGCGTCGCCAGCGCTACGAGAACGATCTGGACTATGTGAAGGACGTCCTGCATGAGGGCAACCGTCGCGCCAACGAGATCGCCGAGCAGACCCTGGCCGAGGTTCAGGACGCCATGGGCATGGTGTACTAGACCGATCTGCTGGCTTGAGCTTTCGATTGCTATAGGGCGGGCGCTACGGCGTCCGCCTTTTTTGGAGCCGGACCGCTTCGGCTCCGTCCATCGCACTCCCCGACAAACAGGAACAGGCCCGCTGGCAGTTAGTTGCCAGCGGGCCTGTTCCCGAAGTACACCGTTGAATCGCACAGAGGGGAGGAATGCGAATCAAACTCAACAGGGCAGGCTTTTTCATCGCCTATTGCCTGCTCCGTTGCTGAAACCAATATAGTTCACCGTGGTTTACTTTCTAGCGTCAATATGCGCCGCCATACCTTCTCCATAAGTTAGCTCCGGTAAACCTGCAACGGAAAACCACCACAAAGGGGACAGGCACCTTTGTGGTGGTTTTGACCACGGCAGAGCCGCTAGAGTCCGGCAGGCCAGCGACAGGCGGCCAAGTCGACGTGCATGTCGTCCTTAAACGCCACACCCTCCCCCAGCAGAAGCTCACGTTGAGCATCGGGCCCGCCAAAGGCAAAGCCCTCACAGATACGGCCGTCGGCAAACACCACGCGGTGACAGGGAATCTCGCCGGGGCGCGGATTGCTGTGCAGCGCGTAGCCCACGTACCGCGCACTCCGCGGACGACCGGCGAGCAGCGCCACCTGACCGTAGGTGGCGACCATCCCCTCGGGAATCTGCTCGACCACCTCGTACACCCGTTCAAAAAAGCCCTCAGACGCCATTGCTCGCTCCCTTCCACCCGGAAAAGCATAAACCACCACAAAGGTGCCTGTCCCCTTTGTGGTGGTTTATGGCAGATCGGTTAGTTGGCGGGATGGAAGAAGGCTACGGCTACGGCGCCGGGGCCTACGTGGGTACCGATGGTGGCGCCAATGGTGTGAACGGGCAGTTCGCCCTCGGTGTGACCAGCCCACAGCGCAGCGCTGTCCTCGATATACTTCTTGAGCACCGCATCCGAAAGACCCGTATAGCCGAGCGCCAGCGGCATGGAAAAGTCGATGCCGCCCGCCTTTTCGACCTTTTGGTTCAGCAGGTTGCGGCCGTTCTTGGAACCGCGCGCCTTGCCCAGCTGCACGATCAGACCGTCCTCGACAGCCACCACGGGCTTTACGTTGAGCAGCGTGCCCACGGCGCCGGCCGCAGCAGACAGACGACCGCCGCGCACCAGATACTCCAGCGTCTCGAGCAGGCCGATAACCACCACACGGTCGCGCACGGCCTCGACAGCCGCCGCGATCTGAGATGCACTGCGGCCCTCGTCCACCAAGCGCAGCGCATATTCGACCAGGACGCGCTCGCCCAGGGTGACGTTGTTGCTGTCTACCACGAACACGTCGCCACCTGGCGCCTCGGCAAGTGCGGTACGGGCACTCTGATTGGTGCCTGATAGCTTAGCGCCCACGGTAATAATCACAGCCTCATCGCCGGCTTCACGAACCTCGGAGATGGCCTGCGAAAACGCGTACGGGTTGACCTGGCCGGTCTTGGGCAGCTCATCGCGCTCCACGAGCATCTCGTAAAAGCGCTGGTGATCGATGTCGATGCCATCCATGTACACATCGGTGCCAAAGGTGACGGACAGCGGCAAAACGGCCAGTGCCGGGTGCTCGGCCGGCGACATATCGCTTGCGGAATCGGTAATAATGCGGACGGACATAGCGAATCCTTTCTTGCGCAGGTCCCGCGCAGGGAATTTTGACAGCAAGGCCCCGGCACGGTATACGCGCTCAAACAGGACTATGCAGTTGTTAATTGGAAGCAAAAGCCTTGGCGGCCCTACAGCTCGCGCAGGGTGTTGAGAATCGTACGCAGCGACGCATACATCTGCTCGCGCTGCTCCACACCCATAGCCTTACCGGTGGTATCGAGCACCTCGCGAATGATGCGGTCCGCCTCGCTCATGCTCTCGCCGCCCAGAGCGGTCAGGCGCACCGGAGCACGATACTTAACGGCGGCATCGCCCGAATCATCGACCTCGACGTAGCCGCCCTCCTCCAGATGCGCGAGCGTACGCGAGACGGCGGCGCGGGTCACGCCTGCCATGCGAGCCAGGTCAGCGCCAGTCAGGCCGTCCTTGCTGCGCTCAAGATAGTACAGGCACATCACGTCGGAGCCCTTGAGGCCCAGCCTTGCGCCCTCGGATGTCTTAATGCGCTGGATCTCCTTGTAGAGCCCACTGATCAGTCCGACAAAGTCCTCGAAACGTGTCTCGTCGTTCTGCTGCATGGGAGACGACCGCCTTTCGCTTGCATAATGCTAACGGGTAAACATCTTAGCCGTACTTAACGGCCGGCAGCCCTGCACGCCCTATTTGTTAACCCATCAACATAAAAACCACCACAAAGAGGACAGGCACCTTTGTGGTGGTTTGGGCCGGCGAACATGATCCGCAGGCGTCGCTACAGCTCCACGCAGGGATTGTCGCGGGTCACAAGCGTCTTAACGACAACCGTAGCGCCCAGATAACGCTCGAGCAACTCGGCGAGACGATCAACGGCAGCCTGGCAATCCCCCATCCGCTCGGGCTCCACGCACTCAATCGCCAGGAACGCATCGGCCGAATCATCGGACAGCGCCGTTCGAACGCCGTCGCGCCAGTTCCAGCAGCGGCACACGGCGCCCGCATCATCGATGTAGGCGAGCTCGCCGGGCAGCGTCGGATCGTCCGCCTCCTCGCCAAGCGGCCAGAACGCATCGCCACCGTCGGTCACCTTCAGGCGAAGGTCTCCCTCGATCGCATGTAGGTCCTCGCCTCCGACGGGCAGCGCGTAGGTCAACGACACCGTGTTGTAGATGTCCACCGCGGGCGCAATGTGGCCCACCGGCTTGCCTTTGAGCACGCGTTTGAGCAGGTTCTCGATTGAGCAACGCGCGCCCTTTTTGGTCTTGAACAGACGATAGGCCTCGCGCCATGCCTTGACCGGTGCGTTCTCGCTGATAGTATCGCTGGTCAGATGACGCTCCGCATCGATATTGGCGCGGTCGAGCAACGCCGCAATCGCATCCACGTCCTCTTGAGGAATCTGAGCCGTGGGCTTCATGCCCTCCACGACCACAACACCGACCGCTGCCTGCGGAAACAGCTCCCAGAATGAATCCTCGGCAATAAAGCTCTTCATACGCTCTCCCTTCATTGTGCGCGCCCGAGTGAGGGCGCCTAAACAAAAAGTGCCCTCACAACGGCCACCTTCAAAGTCCAACGGTGCCGTCACAAGAACGCTTGCGCTGTCCCCATCCGGAGAAGGGGACGATATGTCAGGCGTATTGTAACCCGAGTCATCCACACGAGCAAAACCACCACAAAGGTGCCTGTCCCCTTTGTGGTGGATATGGACTAACGGCGAAGCTAGTGGCGGAGTCCCAGCAGGCCGCGGCCGCGATGACGGGCCTCGGCGGACACCTGGGCGTGCGGGCCGGCGGCTTTGACGGACTCGGGCAGGTGCGAGTACTTCTTCTCGAAGTTCTCCTCGAACATCACCGCCAGGTTGTGCGCGGCCTCGTCGTAGCGCGCGGTGCTCTGCCAGTATTGGCGCGGCACCAGGATGCCATCGGGCACGCCGTGGCACGTCGTGGGAATGTCGACGTTAAAGATGTCGTCGTGCACGAACTCGCTATCCTCGATGGTGCCGTCGAGGGCGCGTGCGACCAGCGAGCGCGTGTAGGCCAGCTCGATGCGATGACCCACGCCGTAGCCGCCGCCAATCCAGCCGGTGTTGACCAGGTACACGCGTGTGCGGCCGTCGGCAATGCGCTCGCCAAGCATCTTGGCGTAAACCATGGGGTCGAGCGGCATAAACGGCTCGCCGAACAGCGAAGAGAACGTGGGCGTGGGCTCGGTGACGCCGACCTCGGTGCCGGGAATCTTAGCCGTAAAGCCCGTCACAAAGTGGTACATGGCGGCATCGGCCGTCAGGCGCGAGATGGGCGGCAGCACGCCAAAGGCGTCGCAGGTCAAAAACAGCACGACGCTCGGAGTGGTGCCCATGCCCTTAGTCCACGCGTTAGGAATGTGCTCCACGGGATAGGCCACGCGCGTGTTGTGCGTGATCGAGATGTCGTCGTAGTTGGGCTTGCGGTTCTCGTCGAGCACCACGTTTTCGCAAATGGCGCCAAAACGGACGGCGTTGAAGATCTCGGGCTCGTGGAAGGCGTCCAGGCCCTCGCATTTTGCGTAGCAGCCACCCTCGATGTTGAAGATGCCCATGTCGGACCAGCCGTGCTCGTCGTCGCCGATCAGCAGGCGCGTAGGGTTGGCAGAAAGCGTGGTCTTGCCCGTGCCGGACAGGCCAAAGAAAATCGCGGTCTCGTGCGTGACGGGATCCATGCTGGCCGAGCAATGCATGGGCAGTACGTCATCCTCGACGGGCAGCAGATAGTTCATGACGCTAAAGATCGACTTTTTAATCTCGCCGGAGTAGCCGGTGCCGGCGACCAGAATCACGCGTTCCTGGAAGTTGATGACCACGGCGGCGCTGGAGTTGAGGCCCTTGATGGCAGGATCGCACTGGTAACCGGGCGCTGCGAGCACGCAGAAGTCGGGCTCGCCGGTGCGCGCGATTTCGCGGGCGAGCGGACGGGCGAGCATTTGCTTAATGAAGAGTGCCTGGCTGGCACGCTCGCAGGCAACAAGCAGGCGACGCGTGTGGTTGCGGTCAGCGCCCGCCATGCCGCGCGTGACGAACACGTCGCGCTCGTTGAGATAGTCGACGATGCCGGCCTTGATGGCCTCATAGCTCTCGACGGACAGTGGGCGGTTGACCGCACCCCAGGCGATCTTGTCGTGAACATCGGGGGTGTCAACGATAAAACGATCGTTGGGCGAACGACCAGTGCGCTCCCCCGTCTCGATCACGAGCGCGCCATTAGAAGCCATACGGCCCTCTTTGCGACGAATAGCGTGCTCGACAAGCTCTGCCGCCGGCAGGTCCACCAGCAGACGGGGTTGATTCTCGGCGGGATCTTCAACGAGCGTAATACCAAAGTTGGACAGAACTTCTGCAGGGGTAACACCAGGCATGGGGCCTCCTTTAAAAACGCGACACGTGGACGCGACGCGCACTTTACTCACGTAAAGCCCGTTGTACCCGATATGCAAAAACGTTTTTGCGGCAAGGGCGGCAAGCCCGCCCAACGGTCAAAAATCGCAGGCAAGCGGCCTAGTCATTGGGGACGTTTTTAAACGCCTAGTCATTGGGAACACTCTTGAACAGGCAACATTCAAGGAGCGCCCCCGGATGCCGGCACTTAGGGACGTTCCCAAAGTGCCGGCACATAAGGAACGTCCCTAAGTGCCGACTACAGCGGCAGGTTTTGGCCGAGCATGGCTATGGCGCTCATCAGGACCAGCATGCCGGCAGCGTAGGGCAGCACCGCGCCCAGGAGTTCGGCATCCTTACCGCGCACGTGCACGGCGGCAAGACCAATGGCGAGGGTCTGCGGCGAGATCATCTTACCAGCGGCGACGCCCAGGGCGTTCAATGCGACCATCCAGTAGTCGCTCACACCCAGCGCAGTGGCGGCCTGGCTCTGAATGGGACCAAACAGCATGCCCGAGGACGTGCCCGAGCCGGTCACGAACGCACCGACTGCGCCGATCCACGGAGCCAGAATCGGGTAGAGACCGCCGGCGACCGCAATGCAAAACGCACTGATCGACGAAATCATGCCGGCATAGCCCATCACCTTGGCGCAGCCCAGTACCGAAAGCATCGTGATCACCGTCGGCGTCATCTGCTTCACAGTCGCGACCAGCACCTCGCCCATCATGCGCGGCGAAGCGCCCTGAATGGCACCGCCGACAAACGCCGCCAGGAAAATCCAGACGCCTGGCGTGTTGATCCACGAAAACGTAAGCGTACCGGGATTCTCACCGCAATACACCTGCACGTGGCTCGCAAACGGCGCGAGCGCAGCATGCACGGCGGGTACCAGGTTAGACGTGCCCAGCAGCAACACAAAGATCAGGATGAAGCACGACCAGGCCGAAAGCGCCGACTTAACGGTGAGCTTCTCCCCCGCCTCGATATTCATGTGAAAGCGTGCGTCCAGATGCCCCGACTTCTCGGCACGCATGGCAAGCGCAGCTGTCAGCGCGAGCGAAACGATGGATCCTACGACCACGGCCAGCTCGGGGCCCACAAACATGGCAACGACCAGAGCCGCGCCGACAAACGACACGCCGGAGAGCAACGCCACGCCGGCAACACCGTGCAGACGCTCGCCCACACTCGCGGCATTGCCCTGGTCATCGGCAACACGGCCCGCAACCAGCACAATAAATAGCGGCATCACCACAAAGAACGGTGCGAGCTGCACCAGCTGAACGGTCGCTAGGTGAAGGGAATCCAAACCCACCAGGTCGGCAACGGACACCGTGGGGATGCCGATGGAGCCGTAGGGCGTGGGCACGCCGTTGGCCAGCAGGCAGATGAGCACGGCAGGCACGGCCTCAAAGCCCAGGCCCGCGAGCATGCCGGCGGGAATGGCGACAGCGGTACCGAAGCCGGCCATGCCCTCCATAAAGCCACCGAAGCACCAAGCCACGAGCAGCGCCAGCAGACGGCGGTCGCTGCTGATGGAGGTGATCATGCTGCCGATCACGTCCATGGCGCCCGTACGAACGCACAGGTTATACGTGAACACCGCGGCGATGATCACCAGGACGATGGGCCACAGAGCCATCAAAAAACCTTCGAGCGAGGCGGTCGCGATCTGCGCTGCCGGCAGGTGCCACCATGCGAAGGCAAGCAAGCACGAAAGGACAAACGATCCGATAGCGGCCTTCCAAGCTGGCCATTTAAAGCACAGCAGCATCACGACCAGCCAAATAATCGGCACAAGAGCCAGTAAGAATGCGGCGACGTCCATAGGTAGAAGCTCCTTGGTACCGCGTGGGCGGCATCGGGGGTGTCACAAAACTTCAACAGGATACCGCACGTTTACCGACAAATTACAGCCGCCCGCCGAAATTATTGAACAATCCGTTCAAAAACACGAGCGAACACCGTCGCGTCTATACTAAAGCGCAGCAATAGAAAGGACTCCGCTTTGAGCATCACGCCCCTCGATAGCATTCGCCGCGCCATCGCCCGCCGCAACGGCGTCTCCAACCCCGCTGCATCGAGAGACGGCGCCGCGAAGGCCCAAGGCGGCCGCATCGAGAACGGCCTCTTCCCTGCCTCGCACACTGCCGAGGAACTCGCACGCATCCAAGAGCTGAGTCAGCGCAACGCCGGCGGGCCCGATAGCAGCCAAGCCACACGTCGCCGGCGCGAACGCGATCGCAAGCCCGGCCCCGTCCGCCGCATGGTCAACGCTTGGTGGAACCGTCTGCTCGGCGCCGTCTACGGCGGCGGCTTCTCCATGCAGGAAGCGGAATACGAGGAGCACGCCACCAGTCGCGACTATCTTTGGAACACCCTGGGCACCGCCGTATGGGGCATGGCGTTTCCGCTGCTCACCATTGTGTCGACGCAGCTCGTGGGCGCCGAGGAGGCCGGCAAGTTCTCCATCGCCTTTGTTACCGGCACGCTCATCATGATCGCGTGCAACTACGGCGTGCGCAACTTTCAGGTCTCGGACATCGACGAAAAAACCTCCTTCGCCTCCTACCAGCTCAATCGTTGGATCTGCGGAGCGCTCGCCCTAGGCTGCGGCCTCATGTATAGCAGCGCCCGCGGCTATGACGCGCAGATGGCGACGATCGGCCTGGGCGTCTACCTGTATAAGGTCATCGACGGCGTCGCCGACGTGTACGAAGGCCGCCTGCAGCAGGCCGACAAGCTCTACTTGGCTGGAATGAGTCAAACGCTACGCTCCGTCGGCGTCATCGCGGTCTTCAGCGTGGCGCTGTTCCTCACGCGTAGCATGCCCATCGCGGCCATGGCCATGGGCATCGCCGCGATCGCCTCGCTCGTGCTGGTCACCGCGCCGCTCGCCCTGCTCGAGACCGAAAAATCGCGCCGCGTAAGCCTGCGCGAGGTCGGCCACCTGTTTGTCCAGTGCGCCCCACTCTTTGGCGCGCTATTCCTGTTCAATCTTATCGAGAGCATGCCCAAGTTTGTGATGGAAGGAACACTAGCCTACAAATACCAGCTGTACTTTAATGCCCTGTTTTTTCCAGCTCAGGCTATTCTGTTGAGCATTGGATTTGTCTATAAACCGCAGCTCCTGCGCTTGTCGAGCATTTGGGCTAATCCTCGCAAGCGTCGTCGCTTTGACCTGATTATTGTTGCCGTTATGGCGCTGATCGTGGTCATCACCGGCGTGTGCGCCGCATTTATGGCAGGTCCCGGTATTCCCCTCATGAGCTTTATGTACGGTCTCAGCTTTGAGCGCTACCGTACGCTGGCGCTGCTGATGGTCGTCGCCGGCGGCGTCACCGCGGCCATCGATTTTATCTACGCCATCATCACGGTATTGCGCCACGCTGGCGACGTCACCAAGATCTACCTGATCTGTTTCGCCGTAAGCGTGGTGCTGCCGGTGATCCTGATTAAGCTGCTGGGTCTGATGGGCGCTGTGGTGAGCTACCTAGCCATCATGGCCCTACTCCTGGTGCTGCTGATTATCGAGTACCGCCGCATCCGCCAACGCATAGAGAGGGACCGGAATCCGTACGGCGCCTAATTAGCTGCCCCGGTCACCGGAATTTGCGATGGAATCGCCCCGGCTGGGGTCTCGTTGAAGACAATATGCATCACGTAAAACTAAGTGAGTAGATTTTTACCGAATCCCCGACCACACCGACAGAGCACTAGTCTGTGACCTGCACTGATAATTGTTCTCGGGGGAAGCGGGCACTGCGGGGCGCGGCAACGGCGCGCGATTTCCGCGTCGCAGC
>NZ_JBDMSK010000037.1:0-11794 GCF_039758815.1 Collinsella aerofaciens
GCGCCTTTAGACGCGTGCCGGAAATCCAAGGGTTATACCCTAAGAGCAAACCACCCCTTTTAGGGGTGGTTTTGATTAAAGACTTCAGCCCGTGTGTCGCGTGCAGTGCGGCGCGTCGGAAACCGCCAGATACGCGGTCGGCGCCAACGGCCTGAACGAGGCAGCGGTCGGGGTGCATTCGGGAGCAGCTGAGCTTCGAGTAGGGTTAACCTAATTCGACCGCTCGCGGATGCATTTCAACCTTTGGCGCCTTGCCCATCTTGGGTGAGGCGCTTTTTTCGCTGCTGCGGCAGCTCCCGGTAATAAAATGAACCTCTACTGCCATTTCGATGAAAAGAGGCGCGTGCCTAGACGTATTAAACGAGTCGTCATCGTCTCGTTCGCGCTCATAGTTCTTGTTGCTGCCTGTACGGCTGTCCTGACGTATACCGATCGAAATAGTTCTTCCTCGCCGAGTACGGCTGACGATGATCTCCCTGTGCTCAAAATCGGCGTTACGGATAACGACCCCTATGTGTATGTCGATACCACGGGCGATTACGCCGGTATCGATATCGACATCGCCCGCGAGGCCTGCAAGCGCGCGGGGATCAAGCCGCAATTTATCGACATATCTTGGAATGACCGTGATCGCCTACTCAAAAACGGCGATATCGATTGCCTGTGGTGCGACTATTCTCCCTGTTATCGCGAGGATAAGTATTACTGGACTGAGCCGTATTTGACCCTGACGGTTTCGGTCGCCGCCAAGAAAACGAGTGGCATCACGTCCTTGGCGCATCTCGATGGAAGCAAGACCATTGCGGTGATTGCGGGCTCGGTGAGCGAACGCCGATTGCTCGCAGGGGATCTGGATATCTCGCCGGACGTGCAAATCAAATCGTATGGTTCTGCCGAACTCTGCAAAGCCGCCCTCGCCAAAGGGTATGTCGACTGTTGGATGGCGGACGTTCAGTCGCTTGATCGACTCGTTGCCCAGTATCCTGGCGTTTATCGTGTGTTCGCCGGCAACGTTATGACGGTTGACCTGGGCGTCGCGTTTGATGATAGCTATGAGGGGGAGTACGTCAAAAACCTCGATACCGCACTGTCCGACATGGATCGAGACGGCACGATAGAGCACATTGTGGACAATTACAAAGCAGGAGCGACGACAGGCGGGCAAGGAGCGGAATCATGACAAATGACGAGCGCCGCTTTCGCCGAAAGAGTTTAGCCGCAGTGGGCATCGGCATCGTGGCCAGCGTTGCCCTACTGAGTCTGCTCTATATGGTTGGCACGCATCGCTGCCTTGATAAAACGCTTGGGTTCGGCCAGGAAACCATGGTGTTTTTAAAAAATGCCTGCGAAAAATATGACCGATATGAACAGGGAAGAAAAACCGAGGCGACGCACAATTTGGATGCGGCGCTCGAGTCGTTTGCGACGTTCTTGCCGCCTGATCGATTTGAAGTCAACGACGATCTGGTCGAGGAATATGTCCATACCGAGAGCCTTTCGGGAATGTTGGTCATGGACGCCGATGGTCATATGGTCGCCCATTACGATATCGACGGCCGCGATCCACTCATGCTGTGGCGAGAGGAGCTGGCCTGTTCGTCGATCGCATCGATGTATCGAGGGTCCAAAGTTTCCTACTCGACCGCTGTCGAGCGCCGCGGTGTCGACTTTGCCGTGAGTGCCGTTCCATACGGTGATGGGGTGGCGTTGGGGTATCGATCCCTTGCGGCTGAGCCCGCCGATGACTATTCATACACGATCGCCGACGTCCTTGTGAACAACACGTTCCATCAGAGTCCAACAGTGCTTGTGATGCGCGATGCGCAAATCGTTTCTTCAAACGATTCGACCGTCGATATAACCCTTGCCCGGCTTCTCGCCGATAGCGGAATTGACTGGAAAGACGAGGGCGTAACACGTATCGAATATCGGGGGACCACCTTATATGCCGTGCGTGCGGCATATAAGGACTACCGCCTGTTTGCGCTATATCCCAAATCTGAGGTCATGTCTGACAGGATTTCATTTGTCGCCGTCGGCGTCTTGGTGTGCCTTGCGTTTTGGGTCGTGGTACTGTTGGCTCGAAATATCGCTGACCACCGCAATTTGGTCGAAAAGGATAAACAGCTCGGCATTATCAATGCCATAAGCGCCATCTACGATTCGACCTTCCTTTTGCATCTTGACACCCTCGAGATCGAGGGAATCAATATGTCGCCGGCGATAGCGAAGATGTTTGCCGAGCATAGTGAGGCATATGACTTTATGGACACGGTCTGCCGGGATATCGTGAGCCCCGAAAGCCGCGAAGCGGTTGTGGGGCTCGTAGATATAAGTACGCTTCGAGAACGTATGGAGGGCGTACCGTACTTGGCTGACGAGGTGCGAGATTGTCGAGGCACTTGGTACTCGCTACAGGTTGTCCCCCAGCATCGCGATGAGCAAGGCCGCCTGGATTCGGTCGTCGTGGCGACGCACAACATATCGATGGTCAAGCATGCCGAGGAGCTGTCATACCAAGATAAACTGACGGGGCTTCGCAACCGCAACTATCTGGAATCGCGTGGAGATAGCCTGGTAAACGAGGACTTGCCAGTGAGCGTGATTATGGTGGACTGTAATTATCTCAAGCGGACCAACGACATTTATGGTCACGAGATGGGGGATGAACTGCTGCGACGGACGGCGTCCGTGCTGCGGCGGGTGGCTGGTGCGGATTACCTGCCGATGCGCGTTGGCGGCGACGAGTTTTTGCTGGTTTGCCCCCATACTGACAACGAGTCTGCGCTCGGGCTGGAACAGGATCTTCGTCTCGGTCTTGCCGCGGTAAGCGATGAGACCCTGACGGTCAGCGCATCGATTGGCGTGGCGACCGTCGAGACGGCTGGAAATACGCTGGCCGATGTATATCGCGTCGCCGACCACAATATGTATCGGGAGAAGCGCATGGTCCACGTACAGGGCGCGGACTGCTAATCTTGCCCCCACTAGTCCAAGCATCGTAGGATGTTGAATCGGTGCTTGCGATAATAAGTCGGTCCAGGCGGGGATAATAGACGTCTGAAATTTCTTTCTGAGAGGGGATCTCAATGATTAGTTTTGACTACAAGCCTCAGGGTGTATGCTCTCGCAATATTCACCTCAATCTCTCTGACGATGGCAGCAAGGTGCTGGGCGTCGAGTTTACCGGCGGCTGCGATGGCAACCTCAAGGCCATCTCCAGGCTGGTCGAGGGCGCTCCCGCCGATCGCGTAATCGAGGTTCTCGCCGGTAATACCTGCGGTATGAAAAAGACCTCTTGCGCCGATCAGCTTACGCGCGCTATCGAGGCCGCTCGCGCAGAGATCGCCTAATGAGCATCGCTGATCGCTTTAAGAATGGAATAACGCGTCGAGGTTTTGTGCTGGGTGGCGCCGCTACCGGTGCTGCTGCCGTACTGGCCGGTTGCTCGAAAAAAACGGGCACGAGTGATGACGCCGCTGGCGAGCCGCAGGTTATCAAAGACGATTCGAAGATTGTCTCGATCACTGATGAGTACGAGGCTGTCGATATCGATCTTGAGCCCGCAGCCTCGTGGACGCTGCCGCTGGGCACGCTGCTGTACTACTGCGATGGCGACTACGCTGCCGCGATGATGGCGCCTGCTTCTGCCCTGCATGCCAATACGCTTGGTGTGCTCAACCTAGGCGATGGCTCGCTTACCACACTTATTGAGGATCCCATTGAGGGAACCGGTTATGCGTTTTACGACGTGCGCGCGGGTGATGGCGTGTTCGCGTGGGTCGAGATGAACTTTGCCAATGCGTCCTGGAAACTCTATGCGCAAAACCTTGCAGGCTCCTCCCTTACCGGCAACGCTGTCGAGCTCGACCGCGGTGGCGAAAACTACGATCCGCCGCTCTTCACAGCGTATGGGTCGTCGGTCATCTGGTATAAGATGCCTTCGTCCGGCGGCACCAAGACGAGTAACGATTCGTACTGCTACCGTCAGTCGCCCAGCGAGTCCAAGCCTGAGACTATTTGGAAGTCAACGGGCCGTTTCGCATCCGCCCCGCGTGTGAGCGACGGCATCCTGACCATCTCGCCCCGCGTGCACAATGATGAGGGCGTCTATTACGGTATGACGGCGATCGACCTGACTGACGGCAACAACACGAAGCGAGCTCAGCTGGTGCTGCCTTCGTCGGTTTCGCCTTTCGAGGCCGTGTATATGGGCGACACCTTCGTGTTCTCCATTGAGGCGACGTATAGCGGTGTGGGCAGCCTGGGCAATATGGGCACCTATATCGGTAACGAGGGCGGGCCGTACCTCTTCCTTTCGCGTGAGCCGCTCGCGTGCGCTGCGGGAAGGAAAAACAAATACCTGGTTAAAGTTCAGGCGTCGCATTTTTTGATTGACACTTCGGCTAAGACCTACGGCTCGCTTCTGTCGCCCGACCGAGCCTTGGAGTATGGCGATTATCCTGCTACGGCGGGTAAATCGAACTCGTTCTTAACGTACGCAACGGTGCGTAACAGTCAGGGGATTCCCGAGACGGTTACCGCTCGCTTGTTCTCTCTTTAGTCTCCGAGGGGTTAAAAAGGCGTCGACAGGGGAATAAGCGCGTTGTGACTATGAGTACCGCCCGCCGAGCTATCGCACCCATGCGATACCCGGTGGGCTCAGGTGCGTTAAAATGAGCTTGTTCTTAGCTAATTGAGACAGGGGGGGCCGTGTTATGGCTTCAGATGCAAAAAAGATTCTGCTGGTCGAGGATGAGAAGGCAATCCGTGACGCCGTCGCTGCCTATCTCGAGCGCGAGGGCTATTGGGTTGTGGGCGTGGGCGACGGCCAGTCCGCTATCGAGGAGTTCGAGAAGCATCAGTTCGACCTGGTCGTGCTCGACCTCATGCTCCCCAAGATTCCGGGCGAGCGCGTTTGCCGCACCATTCGCGACACCTCGGATGTCCCCATCATTATGCTGACAGCCAAGGGCGAGATCGAGGACCGCATTATCGGCCTCGAGCTCGGTGCCGACGACTACCTGATCAAGCCGTTCTCGCCGCGCGAGCTTGTCGCGCGCGTGCGCGCCTTGTTCCGCCGTGCCCACCAGGCCGATGAGCCGGCCGTCGAGGTGCTCGACTTTGGCGATCTGGTCATCGACATCTCGGGCCACAAGATTTTGGTCGAGGGCAAGGAAGTCGACCTGACGGCTTCCGAGTTCAAGCTGCTCACCACGCTTGCCCGTCACCCCGGCCGCGTCTACAACCGCATGGAGCTGGTCGAGAAGGTGCTCGGCTACGACTTTGAGGGTTACGAGCGCACCATCGACAGCCACGTGAAGAACCTTCGCGCCAAGCTGGGCGACGACCCCAAGAAGCCCAAGTGGCTCTACACCGTCCACGGTGTCGGCTACCGCTTCGAGGCTCCGACCAAGATCGATAAGTCGGACGAGAAATAAAGGAAATCACATATGACACCTGCGCGCTTTGAAATCGGGCAAAAGCATAAGCAGGAGAACGAGGCGGGTTCCAAGGCTAGTTGGAACACGCCTCGTTCCGATTCACGGCCGACGATGAGCTATCCCTCGCGCATGGCCCTGGCTTTTGCCCTGACATCGCTCATGACGGTATTGGTATTGGTGGGCGTAGTCTCCGTTGTATGGGGCACGGTTTTTACGGATTACACGCGCTCCAATATTGTCGAAATCGCCAATTCCGCTGCCGAAAAGTTGGCAACGTCATATGAGGAAAACGGTTCTTGGACCGCGGGGGAGCTGCGTACGGTCGCGACATCGAGCTTGGTGTCCGACGATCTTGGTATGCAGGTCGTCAATAAAAAGGGCGTCATCGTCTACGACGACTCGTGGCCCTCGGCAAGCGCTACTGCCGATGTACGCGAAAATCAGGCGACGACCGACGATGCGAGCGGAAAGAGGGCATCGCACAGCCCAGTCTCGTCTGCTCCCACCGATTCCAATAGTGTTGCCAACGTTGAGATCGTGACGTCCTCCGGCGAGCACGTGGGTCAGGTCAAATTGTGGGCGGTTGGCTCCGATGCCCTGCTCACCAGGGCAGACTCGGCATTCAGAGAGAAGACCTTTAACGCCATGGCCCTTGCCGCGGTTGTGGCCGTCTGCATCTCGGTCGTTATCGGAGCGCTTGTGTCGCGCATGCTTACCAAGCCGATTCATCGAATTACGAGCACGGCCAAGCAAATTCGCGACGGCGATCTGTCCGCTCGTACGGGCTTGCGCGGCGATGATGAGATCGATCAGCTGGGCGAGACCTTCGACGAGATGGCCACCTCACTCGAAAAGGATATGAAGCACGAGAAGCGCCTGACCTCTGATGTTGCCCACGAGCTGCGCACGCCGCTCATGGCCATGCTTGCGACGGTCGAGGCCATGCAAGACGGTGTGTATCCCACCGACGACGAACACCTGGAGACAGTCGCATCCGAAACGCGTCGTCTGGCCCGTCTGGTGCAGCAGATGCTCGATCTGTCGCGCATGGAAAACAGCACCGCGCCGCTCAACCTGGAGCCGGTGGACATGGTTCCGTTCGTGCGATCGATTGTGAACGGCCAGGAGCGCCTGTTTGCCGACCGTGACCTGCGTTTGCGCTTTGCAGATGAGACGCAGGGTCACGATGACGTTGTCGAGGCAGATCCCGACATGATCACGCAATGCGTCATCAACCTCTTGAGTAACGCCATGCGCTATACCCCCGAGGGGGGTTGGGTCGTGGTGTCGGTGCTCAGCGACCGCAAGCACGTCGATATCGCGGTTTCGGACACGGGCATCGGTATCGCCAAGGATGATTTGTCGCGCATCTTCGGTCGTTTTTGGCGTGCCGACGCCAGTCGCGCCCGCGAGGCGGGTGGCCTGGGCGTGGGCCTCGCCGTGACCAAGCAGATTGTCGAGCGTCATCACGGCTACATATCCGTGGAGTCGGAGCTTGGAAAGGGTACGACTTTTACGATTCATCTGCCTCGCGAGCACACGGCGGACGCGGCATCTACTACAATGGAGCACTAGCTTTTCGCTATTCGGTGAAGGAGGGGTTTCGTCCCTGCCGCTCCGAGTTTGCGAGAACGTGCGGGGAAGAACCCGCATTACTGTCGTATTTAGGTAAGGAGTGACTCACGTGACAACGATGGAGCGTCGTCCGGATTCCCGTGGCAAGGTTCGTGATATCTATGATGCCGGCGAAAACCTGCTGATGGTCGCCACCGACCGCATTTCTGCGTTCGACTTTATTCTCCCCGACGAGATTCCGTTTAAGGGAGAGGTGCTCAACCGCATCTCGGCATTCTGGTTCGATAAGTTTGCCGACATCGTTCCCAACCACCTCGTTTCCATCGACCCGGCGGATTTTCCCGAGGAGTTTGCCGAGTATCGTGACTACCTCGCAGGCCGCGCCATGCTGGTCAAGAAGGCCCAGACGATTCCTATCGAGTGCATCGTCCGCGGTTATCTGACCGGTTCGGGCAAAAAGACCTATGACGAGAACGGCACCGTCTGCGGCATTCAGCTGCCCGAGGGCCTGACCGAGGCTTCCAAGCTCCCCGAGCCGCTGTTCACGCCGTCCACGAAGGCCGAGATCGGCGACCACGACGAGAACATTTCGTTCGAGCGTTGCTGCGAGATCGTGGGTGAGGACATCGCCACGCAGATTCGCGACCTGTCCCTCAAGATCTACAAGGCCGCTGCCGAGTACGCCGCGACCCGTGGCATCATCATTGCCGACACCAAGTTCGAGTTCGGTGTCATCGATGGCAAGGTTACGCTGATCGACGAGTGCCTAACGCCCGACTCCAGCCGTTTCTGGCCCGCCGCCAGCTACGAGGAGGGCAAGATTCAGCCCAGCTACGACAAACAATTCGTCCGCAATTGGCTCAAAGCCAACTGGGATATGACGGGGGAGACCCCGCACCTGCCCGCCGAGGTCATCGATGGCACGTCCGAGCGCTATCGCGAGGCCTTCCAGATCATCACGGGCTCCCAGTTCACAAGCATGAAGGAGAACGCATAAGTGAGTACCCGTAGCGCCACGAACAAGCGCACGCAATCCCACGAAGTTACCGGGGTTGCGCGCAAGTCCGCCGCATCTGCTAAACCCGCCCGCCAGGCAGCGAGCTCCGTTCGCGTCGTGCCGGCTTCGTCTAAGGCACGCCGCAAAGAGCTCGAGAAGGGTGAAAACCTGGAAGGTCTCTCCAAGGAGGAGAAGCGCGCCCGCAAGGCCAAGCAGCGTGCTCGTGAGGATCGTATCTACACGGTGTCGAATATCCTCCTCAAGCAGGATGAGGACTACACCAAGCGCCGTCGTATCTGGTGGGCCGTGCTCGCCATCGGCATGGTACTCGTCGTGGCAATTTGGGCTTCGCTCTACTTCGCTCCCGGCGGTACGGTGTCCAGTCCCGTCCAGATGGTCGGCATCGTTTTGTCCTATGTCATCATTCTGGGTGATTTTATCTACGACTTCGTTCGTATTCGTCCCCTGCGCAACATGTACCGCGCGCAGGCCGAGGGCATGTCCGAGAACAAGCTTAACGCTCTTATTGAGCGTGCGGCTGCCGAGGAGGACAAGAAGGACTCCAAGAAGAAGTAGCGTTTGCATTCATACTTATCGCTAAGATATAAGGCGCGTCGTTTTTGCGGCGCGCCTTTTTACTGTTCTATAGATAGATGGAGTGGCACATGATTCGAGCTGCCCTGACGGTCGAAGAGGCTCTGGAGGGCATGAAGGCCCTGGAGCCCAAGATTAAAAACTACGCGCGCCTGGTCGTCTGCAAGGGCGTAAACGTCAAACCCGGCCAGGAGGTTGTCGTTCAGTCTCCGGTCGAGTGCGCGCCTTTTGCCCGCGTGGTGGTCGCGGAGGCTTATGCCGCCGGCGCTGGCCACGTGACGGTCATTTGGGCCGATGATGCCGTGACGAGGCTCACGTACGAGCATGTCGATAAAAGCTATTTTGAGCAGACGCCCGAGTGGAAGCGACTGCAACTGGATTCCCTGGCCCAGGACGGTGCCTGCTTTATCTTTATCGAGGGTGCGGATCCTGCGGCCCTCAAGGGCATCGATCCAGCCAAGCCGGCCGCGGCATCCAAGGCGAGGAATACGCAGTGCAAAGTTTTCCGCCGTGGACTGGATTACAACATCAATCCGTGGTGCATCGCCGGCGCTCCGGTCGTGGCTTGGGCACACGAGGTGTTCCCGGGAGACGCCGACGAGGTTGCAATCTATAAGCTGTGGAATGCGATTCTGCACACCGCTCGTGCCGATGGCCAGGACCCGGAGAGCGACTGGGAGCTTCATGACGCGGCATTCGAAAAGAACCTGCGTTTCCTGAACGACAATCGTTTTGACCGCCTACATTACACCGCGGCAAATGGAACCGATCTGACGATTGGCATGACGAAGGGTCACGAGTGGGCCGGCGGCAAGGGTAAGACGCCCGATGGACACCCCTTCTTCCCCAACATCCCCACCGAGGAGGTCTTCACCTCGCCTGATCGTATGCGTGCCGACGGTATCGTGTATTCGGCTATGCCGCTCATTCACCACGGTAACAAGGTTGACGATTTTTGGATTAAGTTCAAGGCCGGCCGCGTAGTGGACTACGATGCCCGTGTGGGCAAGGCGACGCTTGCGAGCATTATTGACACCGATGAAGGTGCCGCTCATCTGGGCGAGGTCGCGCTCATTTCCAAGAACACTCCGATCCGCGAAAGCGGCGTTCTGTTCTATGACACGCTCTATGACGAGAACGCTAGCTGCCATCTCGCGCTAGGTGTCGGTTTCCCCGAATGCATCGAGGGTGGGTATGACATGTCCAAGGAGGAGCTCCTGGAGCATGGCGTAAACGTCTCGAGCACGCACGTCGATTTTATGATTGGCACGGACGACATCGATATTACGGGCATTACGCCTGATGGACGTGAAGTTGTGATTTTCCAGAACGGCCAATGGAGTTGGGAATAGTCCCAGACCGTGGTACAATGCCACCCGCGGGCCGTTAGCTCAGCTGGCAGAGCAGGGGACTTTTAATCCCAAGGTCCAGGGTTCGAACCCCTGACGGCCCACCATAGAAAAGAAAGCGATCGACTCCGGTTGGTCGCTTTTTTATTGCCGCGACACAGGTTCGAACCCGTCGGGGCGCGGAGCGCCGCAGCGGCCGCCTGCGGAGCAGGCTGAACCCCTGACGGCCCATCCAAAGAAAGGAATACGAAATGAAAACAAATAAATACGGAATTAGCGGCAGCACATTAAAGATAATAGCAGCCATTTCGATGGTTCTCGATCATGTAAGCAGGATCGTCCTGACCAATGGAATCATGACTCACGCATCGTACAGTCAGATATCAGACGAACAGTGGGCGATTCTAAGCGAGGCTTCGGATGTGCTTCATGTTCTTGGCAGAATTGCATTTCCCTTATTTTGCTTTTTGATAGTTGAGGGATTTTTTCATACTCATGACATAAAGAAGTACCTGCGAAATATGCTTGTCTTCGCAATCATTGCGGAGCCCATATACGATTTCGTTCAAACCGGGCAACTATTTGACCTTCGGCAACAAAATGTTATGTGTGAGCTCCTGCTTTCCTTGGTCTTTTTGATTATTCTGGGAAAGATACAAAGTCTTTCAAAATGGAAAAGGTACATCGCAGAAACTGCTCTGATTGTTTTGACAGCACTGGCAGCTGAATACACTAAACTAGATGGCGGTGTGTATGGCATTCTGCTTGTGGCTGCGTTCTATTTATTCCACGACAGCAAGGCCAAGATGTTCTTTGCTGCAGTATGCGCAGTGCTCCTTTCGTCATGCCATATAGTTGGCGGCGGATTTGAGTTTGCTACAGCTAATGTAATTAATCCTGATGTTGTTGCCGCGGTCGTTTCGTTGCTGCTCATCAATCTTTATAATGGCAAGCGAGGGCTGAAGCTCAAATATTTCTTCTACATTTTCTATCCGGCACATCTTGCCCTGCTTTATGGTGTCTCACTTATTGTTTTGAACTGTCTTTAAAAACTCTCAAACAAGTCTCTGAAAGCAGAAACAAATTGGCCCTAAGACTGCTTGTGAGTTTCCGGAAGACCTGAGAGATGCGAGGATAGGCAACGAGGGCTGCAGAAAGATGCATCTCAGTTCTCTGGCGAATCGCACGTATCTGTATGAGGATCACTTGCACACACTCATTAATAACAGTGATAAACACGGCAGATCTTCAAAACATGAGGCCGCGGAGGTCGAACGGTGCTTCGAAAGCATGAATGGCAGCGAGAAAATGAGTTCGGAAGCGCCCTCTGGATGCTCCAGCATAGAAAAGAAAGCGATCGACTCCGGTTGGTCGCTTTTTTTGTTGCCGCGCCACGGGTTCGAACCCGAACTTCTCTATATATAAGAACGCTTGGCGAACAAAACCTGCCTTTTACCGACGGGAAACAAATAGCTGATGCTTTTGGAGTAAAGTGGCGCTCCAGAGATGACCGATGCCTTAACACCTATAAACCAGCTGGTCATCGCCAATATCAGAAGCTGCTGCTTCGAATACGGCCTCAGTGAAGCAACTGAGGGTTCTATTCATTTGTGAACAAAATATGGAGTGCTGGATTCCCGCCCCCGGGGGCCCTCCGGTCTGGCATTATATCTCCTTGCCGCGCGGCCCGGTCGAACCGGATGAGCCGCTAAGCGTGCACCTTGAGAACCGGATACTGCGAGGATGGACACTTACTTCAGTGTCGCATCCGGGCAGACATCGAACCATTTGAAATGGTCTAACTTGGATTTGTTTTTCGCAAGGCCGCCGAGAGG
>NZ_JBDMSK010000038.1:0-9933 GCF_039758815.1 Collinsella aerofaciens
GCCTGCAGCAGGACGACGGCAAGTAGGGTATTGGCATTTTGCCGGTCCTGCGCAACCCATCCGAACGAGCCCCCCCCGAAAGCCCCGTTGCTTTCGAGGGCTCTCGTTTGCCCAGATAAAACCTACCAAAATGAAGCTGTCGCTTTTTGGTAGGGAGGGTGTATCGTTTTATCAATATGAGGTAACATGAAACTAGACGTTATATACGTATTAGAAATTTAGCTATTTTGATAAGAGTGATCAGATATGCCTGCGCCCAAAAATGCACCGCTTTACCAGCAGATTTATGACGAAATCAAGGATGCGATCGAGAAAGGTGTTTATGCACCCAAGGAGCGTATTCCGTCCGAGCTTGAACTAGCCGAGCAGTACGAGGTGAGCCGTATTACGGTGCGCCGCGCTGTCGAGGAGCTGTGCTCCGACGGCTACCTGGTTAAGCAGCAGGGCCGTGGCACCTTTGTCTCCACGCCGCACATCAATCGCCAGTTTCACGCCTCGACGCTGCAGACGTTTACCGCGCTGTGTGCCGGCAACGGCATGAAGGCCGGTGCGCACGTGATCGATCGCCAGATCGTTCCGGCGCGCCAAAACGAGATGGAGTTCTTTGGCCTGCAGAAGGATGCGCTGCTGCTGCATATCAAGCGCGTGCGTACGGCCGACGGCGAGCCCATCTTTGAGGAGAACATCTTTGTGCCGTTTGATGCCTACCGTGAGCTGTTGACGGCCGATCTTGAGGACAAGTCGATTTTTGCCGAGGTCGAGCGTGTTGGCGGAACGCCGATTGTTTCGGTTGGCTACCGCACGGTCGAGGCCGTTCGTGCCAATACCGAGCAGGCGGCCGAGCTGGGCATTGCTCCGCACGATCCGCTGCTCAACCTGCGTGCCGGCTTCACGGGCCCCAATGGCGAGCCGGTCCTGATGGGTAAGCAGTACTACGTGGGATCGCGCTACGTTATGGTCATGTAGCTCTAGTTGCGCCTTTGGTTACGGCGTTTTACCAAACGCCGTAACGGCTCGACGCTGCAAACGCCCCTAAGCGGCAATCTGACGTTCAATCGTCGGTCGCGTACCGAAGTACGCTTCCCTCCTCTTTCACGTCACCTTGCTCGCTTAGGGGCGTTTTCGCTGACTTATGCTCAACCAGCGACGTTTCCGTGCTTGTCAAGAGATAAAACATCGACGTTGCCGGGCCGGCACTGGGGACACTCCTTAGCCGTTGGGAACGTTCTTAAACGACTGGTCATTCAGGTGTGTCCCCAATGACTACCCGTAGAATGAGCGTGGATAATCTCCCGTTTTTGGCTCAACGGCGTGCTCAAAGTGGGAGATTATCCACGCTCATCCGGAAAGTGTCCAAAAATCCGCGCTCGTTCCCTTCGGATTGCATCGCCCGTGGCCGGCAGCGGCGCGGCACCGGTCCGCGTGGCGGCGTATAATCGGCGGCAGATGACTTGGACGTTAGGAAACCATGACCGATAACATGCAGCAGATGGCGCTCGACACGCTCGGCGCCTATTTTGGCTACACCTCGTTTCGCCCGGGACAGGACCGCATGGTCGATGCGATCCTTGCCGGTCGCGATGCGCTGGGTGTTATGCCCACGGGCGCCGGCAAGTCCATTTGCTACCAGGTGCCCGCGCTCATGCTGCCCGGCATCACCTTTGTGGTGAGTCCGCTGCTGTCGCTTATGGAGGACCAGACCCGTGCGTTGCTTGCGGCGGGCGCGCGGCCCAGCTATCTCAACTCCAGTCTTACTCCGGCCCAGCAAAACACTGTGCTCAAGCGGGCGCGCGAGGGCCGCTACCAGCTTATGTACGTGGCGCCCGAGCGCTTGCTCGAGCCGCGCTTTTTAGCCTTTGCGCAGGAGGCCGCGAGTTCTGCCGGCATTGGCGTGCCGCTCGTGGCCATTGACGAGGCCCACTGCGTGAGTCAATGGGGCCAGGATTTCCGCCCCGCCTACCTGCAGATTCGCGAGTTCATCGATTCCCTGCCGCAGCGCCCCATCGTGGCGGCCTTTACCGCCACGGCGACCGAGCGCGTGCGTGCGGACATTCAGCAGATGCTCGGCCTGCAAAACCCCGCGACGGTGGTGACGGGCTTCGATCGCAAGAACCTCTACTTTGGCTGCGAGGAGATGGGCGACAAGGCCAAGGCCGCGTGGGTGCGCGACTATGTGATTGCGCATTCGAGCGAGAGCGGCATCGTGTATTGCTCGACCCGCAAGACGGTCGATGCGCTGGCAGGTGAGCTTGCCGAGGCGCTGGGCCCCAGCGGCATTCGCGTTGGCCGCTACCATGCCGGCATGGGCAACGACGCCCGTCGTCAAAGCCAGCGCGCCTTTATCGACGACGATACCCAGGTGATGGTTGCCACCAACGCCTTTGGCATGGGTATCGACAAGCCTAACGTGCGCTACGTGATCCATAACAACGTGCCCGAGAGCATCGAGGCCTACTACCAGGAGGCGGGCCGCGCCGGTCGCGATGGCGACCCGGCCAGCTGCCATTTGCTGTGGAACGGCAACGATTTTCGCATGCGCCGCTTTTTGATCGATCGCGGCGACGCTGCCGACGAGGCGCTTGACGATGAGCAGCGCGCGTTGGCACTCCAGAATCGATATCGCCTGCTCAGCCAGATGGAGGGCTACTGTAATACCACCGGCTGTCTGCGCGAATACATGCTGCGCTACTTTGGCGACGAGGCCGCGGCCGAGCATGCTGCTGCGGCTGGTGCGGGCGCCACCGCCACGGATGACGCCGAGGGCTGCGGCAACTGCAGCAATTGCCTCACGCAGTTCGAGGTCGAGGACGTCACCGACATGGCCCGCGCCGCCGTGCGCTATGTGGCCACGCGCCCCATGCGCTTTGGCAAGTCGCTGATCGCCGACGTGCTCCACGGCGGCAACACCGAGCGCATTCGCCAGATGAACCTGGATCAGGACAGTGGCTATGGTGAGCTGTCGAGCGAATCGGTCGGACGCATTAAGGACATCATCGGGCAGCTGTGCGGGCGCGGCTATTTGGCTACCTCGCAGGGGCAGTACCCGGTCGTGGGACTGGGCCCGCGCGCCGGCGAGGTCGAGGACGAGGTGTTTGCCTTTACCGTTAAGCGTCGTGCGTCCAAGCGCAAGGCCTCGGCCCGCGCCCGCCGCGCCGTCGATCTGCTGCGCGAGGAGGCCGAGCTGGATCAGCGCCCGCGTGTTGGCGACGATGCCGAGCTGTTCGAGCGCCTGCGTGCCCTCCGCAAGGAGATCTCGACGGAGCTGGAGATGGCGCCGTACATGGTCTTTTCCGACAAGGCCCTGCGCGGCCTGTGCCGCCTACGCCCACAGACGCGCGACGAGCTTATCCAGGTCAACGGCATCGGCGAGAAAAAGGCCGACGCCTTTGGCGAGCAGTTTATGGCGGCGATTGAAGAGTTTGAGTCCGAGCATGCGCGGAATGGAGCATAACGATGGCATTCGACGATAAAACCGACCGCTCTGGCGCATCCGCCGTGCCGCTGTATCAGCAGGTTATGGACGACCTGAAAGGCGAGATCGCACGCGGCGTGTACGCGGCCGGCTCGCGCATTCCTTCCGAGATGGAGCTCGCGAAGTCCTACGGCGTGGGGCGCATCACCGTGCGCCGTGCCATCGAGGAGCTGTCGCGCGCGGGGTATCTCAACCGCCAGCAGGGGAGGGGCACGTTTGTGTGCGCCCCCAAGCTCAAGCGCAAGATTCGCCAGAAGGGTGACGTCCAGAGCTTTACTGAGGGTTGTGCTGCCAACGACATGGTGCCGGGTGCGCGTCTGGTGTCGCGCACGGTGGTCGCGGCGACGCACGAGGATGCGGCGTTCTTTGGCGTGGAGCCCGGCTGCGAGCTTATCGTGGTCGAGCGCGTGCGCACGGCCGACGGCATCCCCGTCATGCTCGAGAACAACGCCTTTGTGCTCGCCGACCATCCCTACCTGCAGACGCTGGCCGACGAGGACCTCACCGATAACTCAATCTTTGCGCTCGTTGCCGAGCATTCGGGTCGCGCGCCGCTCAAGTCCGACCCCTGCACCGTGGAGATTGCGCTTGCCGATACTCAGACGGCCCCGCTGCTGGAGGTGCCGGTCGGCGAGCCGCTCTTCTATATGGAGGCCTACTTTACCGATGAGGACGAGCGGCCCCTGCTGCTCGGTCGTCAAAAGATCGTGGGCTCGCGCTACGTGTTCGACATCTAACGTTCACGAATAGAACAACATGGAACAAATTTACCGCAATGGCTTCCACCGTGGCTGCATGCGTGGTATATATAGAACAACATAGAACGACAGCAGGTACGAGCAGCCGTCGCCAAAAGCCGCCACACAAGGAGGGGCATCAGCATGAACGCACATGATCTGATTCAGGAAATTATCGAGCGCAAGGGCAAGATCGAGAACGTCTTTTGGATCGCTTGCGGCGGTTCGATGATCGATCTCATGCCGGCCAACGAGCTGCTCAAGCGTGAGGCCACCACGTTTACCTCGACGGTCTACACGGCACGCGAGTTTTGCCTGATGGCTCCCAAGAGTCTTGGCGAGAAGTCGCTCGTCATCGCCTGCAGCCACAGCGGCAACACGCAGGAGGTCGTCGACGGCTGCGAGATGGCGCTGGCCGCCGGTGCCGAGGTCATTGCCCTTACCGACTGCGAGGGCTCAAAGATCGACAACGGCAAGTGGACTACCTGGGTCTATCCGTGGGGTGAGGGCGTGTCGCAGGCCGAGGTGCCGCAGGGCATTGGCGCTCTGATCGCCGCCGAGTTGCTCGACCAGCAGGAAGGCTACGAGTCACTCGCCGACATGTATGAGGGCCTCAAGCAGATGGATGCGCTGCTGCCCGCCGCCCGTGAGAAGGTCAACGCCGAGCTGGGCGCCCGCTTTGCCGAGCTCTGCCAGCAGCACAAGTTCTTCTATATCCTGGGCTCCGGTCCCAACTTTAGCCAGACCTATGCCATGGCGATCTGCTCGCTCATGGAGATGCAGTGGCAGCACTGCTGCTACATCCACTCCGGCGAGTACTTCCACGGCCCGTTCGAAGCCACCGAGCCCGGCGTGTTCTACTTTGTGCAGCTCGGATCGGGCGAGTGCCGCCCCATGGAGGAGCGCGCGCTGGCGTTCCTCAACACGCACACCGATACAGTCATGGTGCTCGATGCGCTCGAGTACGGCGTGGGCGAAGTGCCTGCCAGCGTGCGTTCGTTCCTGGAGCCGATCTTCTTCTACAACATGAGCTGCGAGCTGCGCGCCGCCCGCGGCAAGGTGTTCGACCACAGCCCCGAGATTCGTCGCTACATGGGCATCGAGCAGTACTAGGTAACGGGAAAAGCATTCACCTTCGATTCGCGAGCGTGTCGCATGAGCCAAAAAGCGGGCCGTGCCGGGGATTTCCGGCGCGGCCCGCTTTGCATAGCGTCCGTATGAGCGAGGTGTCGCGTCAAGCGGCGGCCTACTTCGCGTCGTAGGCCTCGGCGTCCCACCAGTCGAGCTGGGCGATGTTGTCGCGGATGTGCTGGCAGCTCTTGTGGAAGCCCTCGAGCTCGTGCTCGGACAGGTCGAGCGTGTAGACCTCCTCGACGCCCTCGGCACCGATCACACACGGCAGGGAGGTAAAGATGCCCTCCTCGCCATACTGGCCGGTCATGAGCGTGGAGGCCGAAAGCACGGCGTGCTCGTTGTGCAGCACGGCAGCGCAGACGCGCGCGGCGGAGTTGGCGACGGCGTACTCGGTGCACTGCTTGCCCTGGTAGGTTACGTAGCCGCCCTTGCGTGCGAGCTCCTCGACCTCCATGTGGTCGAAGGCGTACTTGTCGGGGTTCTCGGCCTGAAGCTCGTTAAGGCTCTTGCCGGCGATGGTTGCGGCCTTAAAGGCGGCCAGCTGGCTAAAGCCGTGCTCGCCGATCATGTAGGCGTCGATGGACTTGGGACTCACGCCGACCTTCTTGGAGATCTCGGTGCGCAGGCGGGCGGAGTCCAGGCCGCAGCCCGAGCCGATGATCTTCTTGGGATCGTAGCCGGTCAGGTGCCACAGCTCGGTACACACGACGTCGCAGGGGTTGGAGATGCTCACGAAGATGCCGTCAAAGCCGGCGTCGACGATGCGCTTGGCAAAGGTGCGGGCGGCGTCGGTGGTAAAGAACAGCTCGCCGTCGCGGTTGCCGGCGGCCAGCGCGACCTTGCCGGCGGCGTTGACGATGACGTCGCAGCAGGCAAGCTCCTCGTAGTGGTCGTAGCAGTTGACGATCTTGGTGTTGTACGGGACAAACGAAAGGGAGTCGCGCAGGTCCTGGACCTCGGACGTCACCTTGGCCTCGTTGATATCGCACAGGTACAGCTCATCGGCAATGCCCTGCATGAGCAGACTGTTGGCAACATGCGCTCCTACGTGGCCCTGGCCGACCACACCGATCTTACGCGTTTGGTACATATATGTATCCTTTCGGCCGAGTTTTTCGCGTCGAACCATTGTAGCGTCCTGCTGCCACTTTGCTAGGCTAAAGCGCCGTAGATTTTTGGGCATGCCTTAATCTCTACTTTTGGAGTGATTTGGGCCGCTGACGGCATCGCCGGGCGATGTACTCGCGCGGATGGGGCCGGTCGTTGTACCATAACTGCAACTGACTCGTAAGGAGCATTCATGCCCATTCGCATCCCCGACGCCCTCCCTGCCGCCGCGCAGCTCGAGAGCGAGAACATCTTTGTCATGACCGAGTACCGCGCGCTGCACCAGGACATCCGTCCGCTGCGCGTGCTCATCCTCAACCTCATGCCCACCAAGATCGCCACCGAGACGCAGATCATGCGCAAACTCTCCAACACGCCGCTGCAGGTGGAAGTGGACCTGCTGCGCACCAAGACGCACGAGGCCACGCACGTGAGCGCCGGCCACCTGGAGACGTTCTACCGCACGTTCGACGACATCCGCGACATCCACTACGACGGCCTGATCATCACGGGCGCGCCGGTGGAACAGATGCCGTTCGAGGAGGTCGACTACTGGCCCGAGCTCTGCCAGATCATGGACTGGTCCACCACGCACGTGCACTCTACGCTGCACATTTGCTGGGGCGCGCAGGCTGGCCTGTACCATCATTACGGTATCCAGAAGTACGACCTGCCGGCCAAGGCGAGCGGCGTGTTCGAGCATTATCTGGTGAAGCCGCAAAGCCCGCTGGTCCGCGGCTTCGACGACCGCTTCTATGCCGTGCATTCGCGCAACACCGATGTGCGCCGCGAGGACGTAGAGGCCGAGCCGCAGCTTGAGGTCGTGGCCGTGTCCGACGAGGTGGGCCTGTACATCGTCAAGTCGACCGACAGCCGCCGCTTCTTTGTCTTTGGGCACCCCGAGTACGATACCGACACGTTGCGCCTGGAGTACGAGCGCGACGTGAGGCGCGGGCTCAACCCTCAGGTGCCGGCGCATTACTTCCCGGGCGACGACCCCACCGCCGAGCCGCGCAACGTCTGGCGCAGCCAGGCTCAGCTGTTCTACACCAACTGGCTCAACTACTACGTCTACCAGACCACGCCCTACGACCTGGCCCGCGCCGGCGAGGAGCACTAGGCTGTAGCTGTGGTTGCTGCTGCGGCCGTTGCTGTGCTCGCTGCGTGACGAACGTGGATTTTCGGACACACGAGCGTGGATTTTCGGACGTTTACAAATCGAGCGTGGATAATCTCCCGCTTTTGGCCGAGGAAGGGGCCAAAAACGGGAGATTTTCCACGCTCGATTTTTCTGTAGCTGTCATGCCGGCGGCCTCATTACACGTCGAGTGCATACGGGCCACGTTGCAAACAAGGTAGTTTTGAGCCACAGCATATTTTCTTTAAAAGAAATCGACGGCTTTAGAGGCGCCAAATTGTGGAGACAGGGACCTCTCGACAACTACCCTACCTGCAGATATAAGCCATCAGCCTAAAACGTCCAAAACCGTCAAGTATTTGGTCAGCGCCCGGACAGCATTTGGTCAGACTTCGCATGAAACCGTCTGGTACGTTTGCGCCGTTCCAAGAGTTGGGAGGCGACATGGGAAACATGACGGCGAATCAAAGACTTACAAGCCACATTAAAGCGTGCGAACAGCAGATGAGCTGCGTGTACGCACGCACGGCGGCGGAGGCAAAGCAGATTGAGCGGCGTGTGGCGGCGGGAAGTCTAGAGGCGGTCATGCCGGGGCTGTATGCGCGTCCGGATTATTGGTCCGAGCTCAAGTTTCGGCAACGTTATCTGCATCGGGTGCGGGCCCTTGCGCAAAAGCATCCCGACTGGACGTTTTGCTCCTATACGGCGGCTGTTATCTATGGCCTTTCGGTTTCGCATGCCAATTTGACGCACATCCATATCGCCGCGGCGCCGGCGCAATCGACGACGCCGGGCTCTCGGGTGATTCGCCATCGTTATGCTCGTCAAACGCGGGCAATCCAGATGGATATTGCCGTGACCGATATCGACCAAACGATTACGGATTGCCTGGTCGATGCATCGTTTGTCGAGGGACTGATCATTGCGGACTCGGCGCTTCATGAGCAGCTGTTGTCGAAGGAGCATCTCGTTGAGGCAATCAACAAGCTTGGCTTAAATCGTCGCGGTGTTGTGACGGCGCGAAGTGTTGCGCGGTGTGCCGATGGCCTATCGGAAAGCGGTGGCGAGTCCAAGGCGCGTGCTCTGATGATTGAGCGCGGCTGGCAGACGCCGGAGCTGCAAGTTGAGCTGTTCGACCCGGTTGAGCCGGGGCGGCCGTATCGAGTTGACTACTTGTGGCGTGTGGGCGACCGGCTGATTATCGGGGAGTTCGACGGATTCGTTAAAAGCGAGAAGGCGGCGGAGGAGGGCAAGCTCGCGAAGGCGCAGTTTGATGAGCGCCAGCGCGAGTCGAGGCTTTCGCTGCTTGATAACTGCAAGATCGTGCGCTTGTGCTGGGATGATCTAAGGGATCCGACAAAGCTCGATCGCAAGCTCAAGGTCGCCGGCGTGCCGCGTGCGTGCTGAGGCAGTTGCAGGGCGTTTGGCTGCACAAGCGTGGAAAATCGGACGGACGAGCGTGGAAATCTGGACGCTTGTTGAATGAGCGTGGATAATCTCCCACTTTTGGCTCGTAAGGGGGCCCAAAGTGGGAGATTTTCCACGCTCATCTTGCGGGTGCGAAACAGCGGCGATCAGGCGCTGATGATGTGGGGTAGCGGCAGGTCGTGGGTATCGGTGGGAACGCCGTCGACGCGTTGCTCGTCAAAGGCAATGCCGATGATTTGACATGCGGGTGAGAGCATGGGCAGGTAGCGGTCATAGCAGCCGCCGCCGTAGCCCAAGCGCGCACCGGTGCGGTCGAAGGCTACGAGCGGCACGACGATCATGTCGAGAGCTTCGGCAGGCACGATAGGGAAGCGGCTACTGTCGATGTCCGTGGCCGTGAAGGCTCGCGTGGGGTGGCCGATAAACGGAGCCGAGGACGCATCGGCAGCAGCAACTGCCCGCATGCACATGCGCTGGTCACAAGCCATGGCGTCTGTTGCCGAGAGCATGCACGGATAGGTCACGCGCCAGCTGCGTTTGGCGGCCGCTGCGGCAAACGCGGCAGGATCGACTTCGGAACCCATCGCGGCATAGACGGCAACGGTGTGCGGGGCTGCGGGATCCGAGCGGCCCAGTAGCTCAACGAGCCGCACGCAGATATCAGCGGACTTTGCCGCCCGCACATCCAAATCAAGAGCATCGCGCCGGGCAATCACCGCCTGCCGCAATCCAGCCTTGTCCATCCCAACCTCCTCTAGCAAACCTGCCAAAAAGGGACAGGTTTATTTTGGCAGGTTTTATCTGGGCAAACACCCAAACCATCACACAAACCATCGCAAGGGGGGTGTTCCTATAGTTTTGTCAACTGGGAAATGCTGCCCGCGCGACTGAATCGCGGCATGCTGACGCCAGGCCAT
>NZ_JBDMSK010000039.1:0-8494 GCF_039758815.1 Collinsella aerofaciens
CCTGGCGTCAGCATGCCGCGATTCAGTCGCGCGGGCAGCATTTCCCAGTTGACAAAACTATAGGAACACCCCCCTGATCTCGATGGGGGCATCCTTCATGGCTACGGTTTGAACTTCTCCCGTGGCTTTTACTTCAAACGTTATCTCTTCGGCGAGGTCGTAGGTACGCGGAGACATCGTTTCGCGTAGGGTGTAGGTGCCGGGTGAAAGGTGCTCAATGCGGTGCGGTTTGCCGGATGAGGTCCAAGAATCGATTTCGTTGCCATTGGAGTCGCAGAGGACAAGCTCGGCGCCTGTCACTTCCTGACCTCCGCACGCGTCGACTTTGGAGACATCGATCTTGGTGTAGTCGTTGGAAACGTCAAGGCGCACTTCGATCACGGGCGTTTGCTGGTCAGCGTACGACAACTTCACAGTATGTGGGGTCGGGTTGAGCAGATAGCCTTCGGGCGCTTGTGTCTCGACAACCTCGTAGGTGGCGGTACCGCATCCCAGCGAAAGATGGTCGACTCGCGCATGCCCCCGTTCGTCGGTTGTAACGGTGGCGACGGTTTCGCCATCCAGGGCAACGATGCTGCCATCGGTTCGCACGATGTCGCCATCAGCGCGGATGTCAAACGTGGCTCCAGCGAGGGTGCGCCCATCTACAGCATCCGTCTTAATGATTTCGATGCTTCCGGTTGCTGCGTCGTCATAGAACGAGGCGACGGCGACTGGTGTCAGATTTCTGTCGGAGGGAATCGTTATCTCCAGGTCTTCTCCGCGCAGATACGGTTCCTTGGCCGATGCCTCGTGCACGTAGTATGTTCCGGGATGAAGTGATTCGGGCAGTGTGACGGCGCCGGCTGTATCGGTTGTGAAGGTATTCATTACATTGTGGGTCGGATACCAACATGTTTGCGAGACGGGCTCGTGGTGGCTATCGAGCAGCTGGAACGTAAAGCCGGCAAGCGGTACGGTGCCGCCGGTCTGAGCATCGCGCTTTACGATTTGAAGGTGTGTCGATAGGGCATGGTTGTCAATGATGTACTGAAGCTCGGCGCCGTCTGCGGACTGCTCTGCTGTGATGGTCCATTCCCCCGCTTGCTTAAATCCTTCAGGGACCGTTTCTGCAACCTCGCGAACGGTGTAGCCCGCGCGGTCGTAGGGAATGGCACCGTGAGCGCCGGCGGGTCGCTTGCCTGCGCCAAACCATGCTTCGGGCTGGTCTTTGGTGGAGGCAAAGCCGTAAACGTTTGTGGTCAACGTGCCGACGACTTGTTGGGAGCTATTGTTGACAACTTCAAAGACGACGCCTCCCGCCGGCTGCTCAAGGCCGGACTCATCGCTATCGCCATGGTCCTTAAACTTCGAGATTTCAAGGTCAAAGGCGATGGGGATGTTGGGAATACGGCTTTCGAGCTCAACGATGCCCGTATCTCCGAGTTGCTCGGCACCGACGGTGTAGCTCCAACAGTCGTTTGAAATCAGATAGCCCTCGGGTGCTTTCGATTCGTAGATGGTAAAGGTGCCCAGAGGAACGTCATTGAGGATCGCCCATCCGTTTTCGTCGGTCGTAAGGGTGCGAGTCCAGCCGGGAGTTGATTGCGAGACGCAGGTAAATTCAGCGCCCACAAGCGACGCCCCAACTTGGGCGCCGGCATCCGTGGCGGCATCGATTTTTGCAATACGCAAGGTGATGGTGCCGGGCTGCTCGTTGATAGTGACATGTTCGCCGCTGTTTTGTGTGGTGAAGGTTATTCGGTCGCTTCGAGGGATATAACCTGCCGGGGCTTTGGTTTCGACCAGGTAATATGCCGTATTGGGCAAAAGCGTTGCTTGTGCACGCCCGTTTTCGTCCATCTGGATAGTGCCGACACGTGCATCGCCTGCACTTTCAAAGATATCGAAGGTTGCGCCACCGAGTCTGTAGGTGTCGTTGCCGGCGGTGATGTCAGCCTGGGACGATTGTTTTTGGAAAGATACGGAGACGGCGGGCAGAACATAGAGCATGTCCTGGTGCCGACCCTCGCCCGAGACCGGGCCGTGATAACGTCTGGCTCGATGTGGGGCTGCCTTAATAGATCCGGACTTAGCGCTCTCGTAGAGCCAACGTGCAGCCGCTACGGCCTCGGCGTTTTCGTAAAACCTACCGCTCCTGGCAACTCCCTTGCTATTTGTATACGAATAGGTGCCGTCGGGGCGCGTGGTTCCGTTGAGCATCCACACGGCAATCTGGGTGGCGGCACGAGCGAGATCGGGCGACAGATTGTGGCCGCCAAAGGATGTACTGGAGGGGTATCCGTGACAGACGATGGCGGCAAATTCGTCATCGAGCCATGTCCAGCCCTGGCTATATGTGCGCCATGGCCCTCCCGGCTTGCTGGGGCCGGGGCAGTCTTGATTCATGCAGTACGAAATCGAAGTGTCCTGTGCCTCGTATTTACCGACGCCGAAGGGGCCGCAACCGTCGCTTATGGTGCGGAAATTAAGGGCGTCACTCCCGTCGACGGCGAGTGCGGCTCCTGGTGCCAGGCAGCCGATCAGAAAAAAGAGGAGCAGGAGCAGCGGACCTGTTGCGATTGCGCTGTGGACAGAGTGCGTGGGTGCGTTGGACATGGCTGCTCCTTATCCCTCGTGCGCCGCACGGGGAGGCCGCGGCGCTTGGGATGAGGCTACCGCCATGGTTCATGCGGGTAAGTACCGGAAGCTGACCAAAAGCTTGCCCGATTTCTGACAAATCGAGTTCAAATACAACAATCAGATAAAAGCGCAGGTAGAAGAAGGCAAGAAAAGAAGGACAAAGGTCCTCATCTCCACAATTGGCGCGGTTTTCAAACGATTCTCCACAGCTAAAACAAGCATCGACACCCTTGTATCGAACAAGACAACCGCGTTATACTAGCCAACACACAAGCGGGCATCGCCAAGTGGTAAGGCATCAGCTTCCCAAGCTGACACTCGCGGGTTCGAGTCCCGTTGCCCGCTCCAGTTAAAAGCGCAAGCACGGCACCATCACGGTGCCGTGCTTTTTTCAATAAAGCGCCGGGACTCGAACCCGCCAGGGTGCGAGCGTAAAGCAAACGCGAAGCGTTTGTAGCGAGCAGGCGAAGGCGCCGGCAGGCGCCTGAAGCCGGTGCGGATTTGCGAAGCAAATACGCGGACGTCCCGTTGCCCGCTCCATCGAGCATGGGAGACATGGGGACGGCCAATTCAACAAAGTCTTCCTCCGCGGCTTCGTGAGGCCGAGGGGCTCGCCCGCAGCCGCTCTATGCTACAAAATGTTAGGTTAATGCCTACTGCCCATACTTGCACCCGCGCACGGTACAATGGTTGGGTTACGACCAACGTGCCAATAACCAAAAAGGAGCCGCTATGATCGATCGCTATACCCGCCCGGAGATGGGACACATCTTCTCCCTCGAGAACAAGTACGCCATTTGGCAGGAGATCGAGGTCCTGGCCTGCGAGGCCCAGGCGGAGCTCGGCAAGATCGGTATTTCCAAAGAAGAGGCCCAGTGGATTCGCGACCACGCCAACTTTGAGAAGGAGAAGGTTGACGAGATCGAGGAGGTCACGCGCCACGATGTCATCGCCTTCCTGACCAACATGAAGGAGTACATCGACGCCGACGTCCCCGAGGGCGAGCCCAAGCCCAGCCGCTGGGTTCACTACGGTATGACCAGCTCTGACCTGGGTGATACGGCTCTGTGCTACCAGCTCACTCAGGCTTGCGACCTTATCATCGAGGACGTCAAGAAGCTCGGCGAGATCTGCAAGCGCCGTGCCTTCGAGGAGCGCAACACGCTCTGCGCCGGCCGTACTCACGGTATTCACGCCGAGCCGATGACCTTCGGCATGAAGTTTGGCTCTTGGGCTTGGGAGCTCAAGCGCGATTTGGACCGTCTTGAGGATGCCCGCAAGAACGTCGCCTTCGGTGCCATCTCGGGCGCTGTCGGCACGTACAGCTCCATCGAGCCGTTCGTGGAGGAGTATGTCTGCGAGCACCTTGGTCTGGTTCACGATCCGCTGTCTACGCAGGTCATCAGCCGTGACCACCACGCCTACCTTGCCGGCGTGCTCGCTACCACGGCAGCTACCTGCGAGCGCATTGCGACCGAGGTTCGCAACCTGCAGAAGACCGATACGCTCGAGGCCGAGGAGCCGTTCCGCAAGGGTCAAAAGGGCAGCTCCGCCATGCCGCACAAGCGCAACCCCATCACTATGGAGAAGGTCTGCGGCCTTTCGCGCATCGTCAAGTCCAACGCCCAGGTCGCCTTCGACAACGTTGCCCTGTGGCACGAGCGCGACATTTCGCACTCCTCTGCCGAGCGCGTCGCCCAGGCCGATAGCTTCATCGCCCTTGACCACATGTTCCAGTGCCTCATCCGCGTCATCGACGGCCTGCAGCTGTACCCTGCCCGCATGATGGCCAATCTCAACAAGACCCGCGGCCTCATCTTCTCCTCCAAGGTGCTGCTGGCTCTCGTCGATACAGGCATCACCCGCGAGGATGCCTATGCCATCGTGCAGGAAAACGCCATGGCCACGTGGCACGAGGTGCAGGATTGCGTCTCCGGTCCTACCTTTAAGGAGCGCCTCGAGGCCGATCCGCGCTGCACCGTCAGCCAGGAGAAGCTCGACGAGATCTTTGACCCGTGGGACTTCCTCACCCGCATCGACACGGTCTTCGATCGCCTGGAGCAGCTCGAGTTCTAATTGACCGATCGGGGAGGTAGTCAAATCGATCAATTCTCCGCGGCCCTCGTTCGAGTGCGACTTTCCAACACAAGCCCCGCTCGCAGCTCGCTCTGCCAGCGGGGCTTGTGCATGAGCGCACCTAGAAAGCTGGACGTCAGCGATATATGCGCGTCAACTGTGCTGCTTGCCGATAATTTGAGACATCTGACAAACATTACCTTGCCGGTAACTGTCGGGGGGGGGGTATCCTTAAGCCAATTTTAAGGTGTGGGAGAATGCTGCGTTTTTTCACGAGAGATTGGACTTAGGGGAATGAGAAAAGGGTTTTGGAGGATAGCCACAGGCATCTGTGTTGCTTTAACGGCGGCAACGTTTGGGCTGACGGTGGCCGCTCCGCATGCGGATGCTGTCATGCTGGAGTCGCAGGACGGTTCCATGGGTGCATCGTTTCTCCCATACGATTCGTCTACAGGCGATGTGTGGTCAGAATTTGATGTCGCTGTTGGACAGACGGTGAAAGGAAGGCTTTCCTTTTTTAATAAAAATCACGAATGGGCGCACATTGACCCTAGCGATATCGATATCACATCGTCTGACGAGGATATCGCTAAGGTAAGTTATGAGTCACATAGTTGGGTATTGACAATTAGCCCCACCAAAGTTGGCACAACGACTATAACCCTGAAGAGCAAGACCGACGAGAGTTTAAACGGTTCTCTTAAGATTAAAAGTGTGGCTAAAGTCAATCCAATTAAGGTCAGTTTCGTTTCTTACGACCAATCTGGTGCGACAACAAACACCGCAACGCTGGGTTACACGGATGATTGTCCGCAAAAATGCGGGAACACGCATTATGCATTACTAGAGGGGAGAGTTGACGTTCGTCCCGTGGACGAGAGCCGTGCGGCCACATATTTTGTTATTAAGGAAGACCCCTCAAAGGATTCCAAAGTCCAGGCAAGGGTGAATTCGAATTATTCATCATATGGAACTTCCGAGCTAAGCGCTTCTTTGCAACTCGAGGCGTTGTCGAAAGATGCTAAAGAGGCCAAGGTTCTTGTCGACTATTGCAACGGTGAAGTTGAGACGAAGAAGCTATGTGATGTTGTAACCGAGAATCAGGAGCCCGGATTCAATGAGCGTGGGAACAAAAAGCAAAAGATGCTGGTTGGGGACAGCTATTATCTGACTGCCATTCTCAACGTTTCTCCAAATGAAGTACTGAAGGCATGCCAGCGCGCACATTGGGGTGCGGACTTTGGCGCTGTAACCTATTCTCTGGAAAGCAACGATGTCGTTGAGCTTATCGGTGGTGAAAACTCGTTTAAGGCAATAAAGCCTGGCACCGTTAAGGCTCATGCTCGTGATGGCCTTGGCAATGACCATCCCTTTGAGATAGAGGTTGTCGACCCTGCGGAAGTGAGCCTTTCGAAGGCTAAGTTTGTGTCGAGCGATTATACATTTCCCTGTGAGGTCAGTTCAGATAGTATATCCAAAGATTGGCTTTGGCTGGAATGTGACAGGGGGTTTGAATATCCAAAGGGCGTGCTGAGTAAAAGCGCTGAGGAATTGATGGACTCCTATGCCGGCGCAAAGTATTCTTTCACTTCAGATAATCCGGATGTCCTCGAGGTAAAAGGACCGATGTTTAGTGGTGGCAGTTACTTGGGGTATTTAGTGCCTCATAGTTACGGCGATGCAACGGTTTCAATGTACTTGGGTGGTCGTCTCTGCGACACGATGACCGTTCATGTTGTCAAGCCTGGCGAGGAGCCTGCAAAGACTGCGGTTTCCATTGCGGACAGCTACTCAACCTCCATGGATAAAGGCACGACTCAGCAGCTGAAGGCAAAGGTCTCCCCTGATGACAAGGCCAGCCAAGTTGTTTGGTCCTCTTCCAACGAGAGCGTCCTTACCGTCGACGCTAACGGTCTTGTTACCGCTGTCGGTGACGGTGATGCCACGATCACGGCAACGGTTGATGGGGTCTCTGCAACCACGGATGCGATTACGGTAACCACTCCGGTTGTAAAGGTGTCGGGCGTCAAGCTCAGCGCTTCAAACCTTAAGCTTGCTGTGGGCGGTGAGCCCTCGACGTTGACCGCAGCGGTTGAGCCCGATAATGCAACGAACAAGAACTTGTCCTGGTCGTCGAGCGATCCTACGGTCGCCACGGTTGCAGATGGCGTCGTGACCCCGGTCAAGGCAGGTGTTGCTACGATTACCGTCACCACTGAGGACGGAGAGCATAGCGCCACGTGCAAGGTGACGGTTATTCAGCCTGCTACGGGCATCACGCTCGATAAGCAGAAGGTCGTGCTTGTGGGCGCTGCAACCGAGCAGCTTAAGGCGGCGGTCGTTCCCGCGGAGGCTAACCAGACGATTGTCTGGAAGTCCAGCAACGAAAGTGTCGCTACAGTCGATCAAACCGGAAAGGTGGCGGCTGTCTCCAAGGGCGCCGCAACCATCACCGTTTCGACTGAAGACGGCACCTATTCTCAGGATTGCGCGGTGACCGTCTCTAATCCCGCAACGAACCTTACGGTCGACCAGAGCGTCCTCGGCCTCAAGAAGGGCGAAGAGGGCACCGTGAAGGTTTCTCTTGCTGGAACCCTTGCGGGTGAGGTCGACGAGACCAATCTTGCTCTGGATGACACGGGCGCTTCGAAGGCGTTTAAGGTTGTCGACAACGGTGATGGCTCCTACACCGTTACCGCCCTCAAGACCGGTTCTGGTTCTTTTGTCATCACTGCAGGGTCGCTCTCCCAGACCGTTTCGGTGACCGTGACCAATCCCGCCCAAAAGGTTGAGCTCAACAAGACGAGCCTGTCCTTTACCGTCGGTGATGCCTCCACAAAGCTCTCCGCAACGGTGAGTCCTGCCGATGCAGACGATACGACGGTGAGCTGGACCTCCAGCGACTCGTCGATCGCCACGGTCAAAGACGGCGTCGTGACGCCGCTTAAGGCCGGTACCGCCACGATTACCGCCACCTGTGGCGACAAAACCGCGACCTGCGCCGTTATCGTAGCGGCAAAGACCATTGCAGGCGTTGCGGGTAGCAACGGAACGGACGTTAGCGTAAGCGCCGAGAACAATGTCGCTGCCGGCATTGCCCAGAACAACAGCATCTCTCTTGTGGTCGAGGAACCGACGGATCTTACCGATGCCGCCAATGCTACGATTTCCGGCCTTGAGCAGGGGACTACCAAGGTTGCCGATAAGCTCGATATCAAGCTTCTCAAGGACGGCGAGGTTATCGAGGACTACGAAGGCATGTCCTTCATCGTCCGTGTCAAGATGACTGCCGCCATGAAGGCGCTCACCAATCTCAAGGTGCTCTACGTTGCCGAGGATGGTTCCACTCAGGCTATGGATACGTGGACCGAGGGCGACTACCTCTGCTTCCGTACGAGCCACTTCTCGACGTACGTGGTGACGGGCGAGGAGGCCAAGGGGGAGCCGGCTCAGCCTGCGCAGCCCGTGACGCCGTCCCAACCCGGTCAGCAGACGACGACCAAGGTAACCAAAACGTCCGCTAAGACTACTAAGGGTGCGCTCGCCAACACGGGCGACCAAACCCTTGCCGTCGCCTTTATTATGACCGTTGTCGGCGCTTCGCTGATTGCCTTCGCGCTTATGCGCAAACGTCTCGAGTGTTAGGGCTCCCTCTCGTTTAAGCGCGACCTTTCAGTCCAAGCCCCGTTGGTAACTCGTTTTACCAACGGGGCTTTTACGTTAGAGGCTTTAGCCTGTGCGGGGCGCGCAGCGCGCCGCATCAGAAACCACCCGCTATGCGGGTGGGGACAACCGG
>NZ_JBDMSK010000040.1:0-5858 GCF_039758815.1 Collinsella aerofaciens
GTATCGAAGGTCATGCCAGAGGTCTGCTCGAGGATCGCGCCGACCTCGACGAGTCGGTGGGTTCGCGCCTTCCGCTCCGCCGCGGCCTTCTTCTTTTCTAGGTCCCGCAGCTCCTTCTTCAGCGTCGCCGCCCTCGCGGCCTGCTTGTCGGCCGCAGCCCTCTTCCGTGCGATCTGCTCGTCAATCGAAGCCGTCATATCGACCGCCCTTCCTGCTCGTTGTGGTTTGTCCTCGCAGGAAAATATACCCATCCGCGCGGTAAAATTACGCGGGCGGGGTATATCACTACTTCAGTAGTGCGCACTTAGCACCACTTTTGCTGCGCAAAAGCGGTGCGTTGCGTGCGGTCTTGGCAGACGGCCCTATGCCCACACCCGCAAGCCCGTTCGCCTTGGGCGGCTCACGTCCATGCGTGCGGGGCTGCGCGGTCGCCGTGCTCCCTTGCGCTCCGCGCCGCTTGCGCCGTTCGCCGACCGCGGCTCACGGCGCACCGCACCGCTGCGCGGGGCGTGTCCGCGCCCCTTGCCTGAAAGGAACTCGCATGGCCATCTACCATCTCAACGCCCGCGGCTGCTCGCCCTCTACTGGAGCGGGCGCGGTCCGCAAGGCCGCGTACCAGTCGGGGCAGGCACTCGTGGAGGAGCGGTCGGGCCAGCTCTGCGATTATGCGCGGAAGGAGCGCGTCGCCGCCCAGGGCCTGGCCCTGCCCGCGGGCACCCCGCCCATCGACCGCGGGGCCCTCTGGAACGAGGCCGAGCGCGTCTGGGCCGAGGCGGGCGCGGGCAAGGAGCTCGTGGCCAAGCGCTTCGAGTTCGCCCTTCCCGTCGAGCTGGACGAGCGCGGGCGGCTCGCCTGCGTGCGCGACTTCTGCGCACTGTTCCCGACCAAGGCGTGCGACTGGGCGATTCACGACGACGGCCGCGGCGGCAACCCGCACGCCCACGTGCTGGTGTCTGCGCTCGACCTCGGTGCGGAGGGCTTCGTGCCCCGCACCAAAGCGCAGAAGGGCCAGAGCTGGTACCTCGTCCAGAACGACGGCGGCGAGCGCATCGCGGTCCCCGCGACGGGCTGGGCCGCGGCCAAGGCCGCGGGCTGGCAAAAGCTGTACAACTTCGAGGACGGCAAGCGCCGAACCATGAAGCAGGCGAGAGCGGAGGGCCTTGGCACCAAGGACCGCGTCAGCAAGAGCCCCGTCAAGATGCACCGCACGGAGGGACGCAGCGCCCGCGAGGTGGAGAAGGAGCAGCTGGTCGAGGTCCGCGCCGCCTGGGCGAGCATCGCGAACAGGCACCTCGCGGCGCACGCCGCGGCCACGGGTACCGCGGCTGTGGCCATAGACCATCGCTCTAATAGAGATAGGGGGCTGGACGAGCAGCCGACCGTCCACGAGGGCGGCGCGGGGCTGATCGGGCACGCCGACCGCGTGAAACTCAACAAGGAGATACGCGAGCGCAACGCCCGCCTGCGCGTCCTGCGCTCCGAGCTGCAGAACGAGGGCGCCGCCCTCGAGCAGCTGCAGCAGGAGATCGCCGACCTCGAGAGCAAGCGCCGCACGGCCGAGCATTCGTGGCAGTCGCGACCGCGCAAGGGCGAGCGCCAGCGCAAGGCGGCCTTAGCCAAGCGCCGCCGCGCGGCTATGGCCACCGCCGCGGCGGCTACCGCGGCAAGGAAGCGCGCGACCGCCGCGGCAGCGGACCAGACCGACACCCGCGCCGAGCTTATCGTTCAGCTCGACGAGCAAATCGCCGCGCTCGACCTCAAAATTAGGACGCTGCAGGGCGGCAATTCTGCCGCGATGCTGTCTGGTCCCCTGCGGGAGGCCGCGGCGCTGGGAGTCGAGCGCCGAAAGCTCGCCGACGAGCGGGCGCGTCTCGCGGGGGAGGACCCCGCGCCGCGCAGGCCCGAGCCGCCCCAGACTGAGCAGAAGCACCGCGGCTCCAAGCACTAGCCGTCGCGGTAGCTTCAGCTACATTGGCGCCGGCTATGGCCATGACCGTTCGCGGCGGCAATCCCGCCGCCCGCGGCTAGGCGTAAAAAAACGGTGGAGCGGCTGCAAAAGAGACGCCCCACCGGGTAAAATCAGGTTGTGCCGCGAAACCCGCTCCTAGTCGGTCAAACTTTGGGAACGCGGGCAACGCAGGTACGAACGAATTGATAGCCCGGTGCCCGCCGGGCTATTTTTTTCTCCCTTCGCTATCCGTTCTGCTTATATTCCTTCCACCACCGGATCGCGTACAGGACGGACCGGGTGATGCTGGCCAGATAGGCCGTGGCACGCAGGATTTCAAGAAACAAGTTCATAGGCCGCTCCAATCGGTGATCGAAGCGTTGCCCGCAGACGGGTTTCGCGGCGGTCAAGATTCTACCCCACGTCCTGTAAAGGCAGGTCCTTAGCCATCGGCGTCGGCAAATAGCAAAAAAGGGGCTTCCCGTTCGGGAAGCCCCCTTGCGCTTCATTCGGTTTTGTTGTAGCGATTTGAACATATTTTGTACGGCAGCGTACGTGTATCTACCTGCGAAAATAGTCAAAAAAAATAGCAGCCTGCCCGCCGTAGCGGGCGGGCTGCTGCTATTATTGGGCTGTGCGTTGGTGCTACCAACACCTTCGCACGAGTAGAGGCGAGCTACCAACTCGCGATTCTACAGCGCCAGGAAAGCTACTACCCCGCTTGCCTGACATGTCTATCATAGCAGCAACCCGCAGGTCACGCTATTAGCAAGCTGAGAATTCGCAAATGGGAGCCACCTCAATGGCTCCCATTTTTTGTGGAGCGACACATAGGCCGTTCCACGTCGGCACGGGTTGTATGCCCGTTCAAAAAGGTAGCCCTTAGCTCGAATAGCGTGAGACTGTGACATGCAGAAGAGCAGTCCATGCGGACTAGTCGGCCCCCAGGCATGGGTCGGCGGTGCGCCCCCAGGCGGCAATATCGGCCACCTTCTGGCGATCCACACCCCGATGACGGCGCGATGGCGTCAAGGCCAAGCAGACGCTCGACAACATGTCCGCGACGGTTAAGTGGCAGCTCAGCGCCCCCGCTCGCGTATGCTGGGCGCGAGGGGGGTTGGGCCGCCTCGCTAATCAAAAACAAATCTCTGGTAAAAGGGCTCATGCCCCGACAAACCGTGACACATGGCGGTTTGAGGACTCGGGAAAGCCCAGGATCGCCTAGAAGGTCGCCGTAAAACCCAAGGGAAGGCTGAGGGTTTCCGCATTTCATATGTGTTAGTCAGACTGGGGGGGGGCGGCCGCAGTCTGTCTCGACCACGCATCCCAAAGAAACTAAGTCGTCACCAACCCACGGCAAAGCCGCGCAGCATAACAACACTTCTAACCATCGGCATGGAGACCGATGGACGGTCAATCCATCCAGCCGACCCGCCGCCGACCCTGCCAGGGCAACCCGCACGGCCATCGTCCAGGCACGCTCGCTGCGCTCGCTCTGATGAGGGCCTGCGCGGCCCTCATGCACCCGCGTCCAAATGGGATGCACCCTGCCCGCCCTCGGAGAGGGACCCCCCTCTCCCTGGATAACTTTTTGAAACTCTCCCAAAAAGTGAAACGACAAAACCCAGCGGAGACGGGTAGCCCGTAGGAAACCGCGGAGCGGTTTTCATGGGCGTTTTTAGCCCGTCGGAGCGGTGCGTGGCGCTTGTTGGAAGGGCGGTAAATCTTCGATTTTCCGCGCTTTCAATGGGCGCCCGAGTTGACTTAGGGATAGAGCTCGAGCAGTTAAACGGTACTTTTTGGTAGCAGGTGCTGCGCCTTGATGCGGTCGCGCGTCCAGGGCCAGTGGAACCCTTCCAAACGGCGGCTCAGCGCAAGGTCCTCGCGGAGCTGGGCGTTCTCGCGCTTCAGGTCCTCGATGCGCTGCTCGGCCTGCGCTATGGCTTCGACCGCGTCGGCATCGCGGTTGGCGATCTGGTCGGTCAGCCGCTCGACCTCGCGCTCGAGCGCGGCGATCTGGTCGCGGTACGGCTCGACCTGCGCCTCGAGCAGGCCGCGGGCGGCCTCGGGGTCCTCGGGCGCTGGGCCGTCCGACGGCAGCAGCGCCGCGGCGAGCGCCGACGCGGTCGCGGGCGGGAGCAGCTGTCGGCCGCGGCGGTCGGACTGGTCGGAAACCGTGGCCAGATCGAGCTCCTTGAGGCGCCGCGCCGCGGTCGATTTGGACACGCCGCAAGCCTTGGCGACCTCGGCGATTGTGGTCAAAGTCGCGGCATCGGTCGTTTCGGTCGCGTCACGGTTTGATGCGGTCATGGCGGCTCAGCTCCAGTTCAAGTTTACATAAGGCCTATTATTGGCACCTTTATATATCAATCTACCTGCGATTATATCAAGTCGCGGCAGTGAATCGGTTCACAGCCCGCCCCATCTCGTCGCATGGCGCGGGTTTTGGGGCGTGATTCGGTTCGCACCGATTCTCGACCCAAAAGACGCGTCAGCGCGGCGGTGTCGCGTCAGTACCTGAAATTGGGATAGAGTCTCTGGATGCCCTCGGGCCCGCGGAGGCGCCGCCACTCCGCGTCGACGTACTTCTGCACCGCCAGGCACGCCAGCGCGTCCGCAAGGGACCCGTGGGCCTTGTCGGTCCACTTATATTTTGCGATCTGCGCGGCCTCGGTCAACTTGTACCACTTGTACTCCTCGTGGTAGCTGTCCCAGTCACCCTGGAGCTTCGCGAACTCATACATCGTGTCGGTCACGCGCGGCTTGCGGCCGAAGTTGTACGGCGCGATGCGGACGGCATCGAGGAACCCGAGGTCGAACCCGACGTTGTAGCCGATGATCTCGTCGGCCTCGCCGATAATCTGGCAGATCTCGGTCGAGTCTGCCCAGATGTCGCGGCACTTCGCCACCGCCCGCGGGGAGATGCCGTTGACGCGCTGCGCGTCGGGTCATTCCGTTTTGCGTTCGGGCTTGTACCTTCGGTCGAGAAGGACGTTGCCGTCCCAGTCGACAATGCTCAGGCTCAGGATTTCGTCCTCGGTCGGGTCGAGCCCCGTGGTCTCGCAATCGAGGCAGATGATCTTTTGGCACTCGTCGACCTCGAGGTACCCGAAGTTGCCGCCGTCGCGCTTCTTCGTGATTTTGATCGGGCCGCAGCTGGGGCCGAAAATATGGGCGGCCTGCTCGATTTCCTCGGGCGTGCCGTCGATTCGGATCCTCATGGCGTCACTCCTCGCTCGGGGTCCAGTAGACCTCGCCGTCCACGTCGACGCGGTAGATTCCGAGCGCCGCCCCCGCGATCTCGAAGAACTCGTAGGGGTCCGCCGCGACGCGGCCCGCGTTCGCGAGACGTTCGGGCATCGCGGCGATGGTCCGCACGAGTCCGCGCCCGTCATCGGTCGAGCGAGCCGCGGCCTCCCTCGCCGCCCCGAACTCGTCCCCGTCGGCATCGCGGGCGTCCACCGCGGCTTTGCGGTTTTCCGCCGCGTCCTCGGGACTGTCCTCGCAGCTCGACCAAAGCTCGACCTTGAGCCCGCTCGGGCTAACCCCGAAGCATTCCATCGTGATCGCGGCTGAGCCGTCCGCGCGGGTGTAGTAACTCTCGATCCGACCGCGGCGGACGAACTCCCCGCGTCTTTCTTCGTCCATGTAGAAGAGGGCCGCGCCGTCCGCGTTGCGGTAGGCGGAGTAGTAGACCTTAACGTTCACCGTCGGCCCCCAGCAGCATGCCGACGGCCTCGGCGATCTGGCCGCCGCGGGTGAACGGCTGGCCGTTCGTGTACCGCAGCTGCTCGGTCAGCGCGACAGACAGGGCGCGGCGGCTGTCCTCGGTATCGAAGGTCATGCCAGAGGTCTGCTCGAGGATCGCGCCGACCTCGACGAGTCGGTGGGTTCGCGCCTTCCGCTCGGC
>NZ_JBDMSK010000041.1:0-5627 GCF_039758815.1 Collinsella aerofaciens
GAGGCTCGAGATGTCCTTCTTGAAGTTGAGGACCAGGTCTTCGGCGTTCATGCTGCCCCCATCCGTCGCGGTCTACGTGGCTAACGATATGGCACCGTGGGGACACATGTATGTCAATCCTGGTCTAACAGAGCCTTATTTAATCCCCGTCCGAGAGAAGTCAATTAGCGGGCAGAAGGGCAAAAGTAGTCAAAAAAGTCCCGTCCCAAATTAGCTACCACTTGCACCGATTATTCGCCCGGGTTGATGTTCGCGTAGAACTCCGCCCCGTCGTCCAGGCGCAGGATGCCCACGCGGCCGAACTCGGAGCCGGTGGCGGCGGCGCAGTCGATGTCGATGCGATCGGGCACACCGGCAGTGTCCTCGCCGCCCAAGCGCACGATCTGCCCGCGTCCCGATTCCTCATCGAGCCCCGCAAGACCACCGACCTCGCAATAACGCCCGAGCGACACCGTTGGCGTGTGGCCACTCACCACGACCGAACCCTTGCCCTCGGCAGAAAGCAGCCCCGTCGGGGCATCCCAATAGCCATGGCGAATCCAGAGCAAGTCATCGGACGACTGTACGGCGAGCATTTGCTGCAGCAGCTCGCGATCGGCATCGACCGCTCCCCTGCCGTCGCCGCAATCGACACCATGCTCAAGCAAAAACGCACGCGCCGCCTCGGTCTGAATGCCGGCGTGCACCAGCAGGTACGGCCGCTCGGCAGTCTCGACCACCGCGTAGAGCGGCAGCGCGGCCATCCATCGCACGAGCTCCTCGTATGCCTCAAATTCCATGTCGTTGAGCTGCTCGCGCGTCGTCCAGCCACCGTTGATATCCCAGGTCTCGGCATCGAGCGGATCCTGGCCAATGATGGCATCGAGCATGATCTGCTCGTGATTGCCCTTGAGCACGCGGGCGTTGGGCAGCGAGCGCACGAGCTTAATAACGCCGACCGGATCGGGCCCGCGATCGATCATGTCGCCCAGCACGTACAGCGTGTCGTCGGACGTCAACGAGATCTTAGACAGGGCCTCGTCAAGCGCACGCACGTGCCCGTGAGCATCAGATGTCACATAGATCGCCATGGTACGCCTCTCCTTGCATTGCGGCCGAAGCCCGGTGCCGCAACTAAAACTTCAAGTTGAACTTAAACGTTACCCATTGTACTCCGTTGCAATAAAGCTGGAAAGGGTTTCCGAGCAGAGGCAAAGACGGCAGCCGTCTATGACGATATCGCGCACGCCCGCAATCCAACCCCATAAACCAACCATCTTTGGGTACAAATAACCGCAGGCAACTGACCGTGCCACGCCAACCACCCAGGAGCGGACACCATCTATGAACCAGATCCTTCTCTTTATCGGCCTCGTCATCATTTTGTGCCTGACCATCAAACCCGTCGGCAAAAAACTCCCCTTCCCCACCCTGCTCATCTTTATCGCGCTCGGCATGCTGTTGGGCGTCAACGGCCCGGCGCATATCGACTTTAGCGACTACGCGCTCACCGAAACCGTCTGCAGCACGGCGCTGCTGTTCATCATGTTCTACGGCGGCTTTAACACCAACATCGACCGCGCCAAGCCCGTCGCCGTGCCCGCGGTGCTGCTGAGCACGCTCGGCGTCGTCATCACCGCAGGCATCACCGGCGTGTTCGCCCACTTCGTGCTGGGCTTCGACTGGATCGGCGGCCTGCTGCTGGGATCAGTCGTGGCATCCACCGACGCGGCCAGCGTCTTTAGCGTTCTGCGCGAGCACAGCCTGTCGCTGAAGGGCGGCACCGACTCGCTGCTCGAGGTCGAATCGGGCTCCAACGACCCCGTCGCCTACATGCTCACCGCCGTGCTCGCCACACTCGCGGCCGGCGGCGACATCAACATTCCCGCACTGCTGGCCAAGCAGATTATCCTGGGCGCGGGCCTGGGCCTTGCCATCGGCTGGGCGGCGGGCTGTCTGATTGAACGCGCACACGCAACGGCCGAGGGCGCGCAGACCATCTTCTTGTTCGCCGTGGCCATCGTCGCCTACGCGCTACCAAGCTATCTGGGCGGCAACGGCTTTTTGGCCGTATACCTGGCCGGCATTGTGCTGGGTGCGAGCGACATCACCGGCAAGGTCGAGATGGCGCACTTCTTTGACACCCTCACCGAGATGGCCGAGATGACGATCTTCTTCTTGCTCGGCCTGCTCGTCACGCCCGCACGCCTGCCGCAGATGCTGCTGCCGGGCCTGGCGCTCATGGCGTTTATGCTCTACGTGAGCCGTCCCATCGCCGTCGGCGTGCTCCTGGCGCCCTTTAAGACGAACCCCCGCCAGGTCGCGCTCGTAAGCTGGGCGGGCCTGCGCGGAGCAGCTTCGGTCGTGTTTAGCCTCTTTGCCGTGGTGGCCGGCGTTCCCGGCGGACACGACCTATTTGACCTGGTGTTTGTGATTGCCGTGTCGAGCATTGTGGTGCAGGGCTCGCTGCTGCCAGCGGTGGCGAAGAAGCTCGATATGATCGATGCGACCGGCGACGTGCGCCGCACCTTTAACGACTATCGCGACGAAGACGGCATGTCATTTGTAAAGCTCAAGGTGGGTGCTGGCCATCCGTTTGCCGAGCGCTCGCTCGCCGATATTGGCAGCGCGACGGACATGCTCGTGGTCCTGGTGCTGCGCGACGGGGCGCACCCGGTGCTGCCCAACGGCGATACCGTGATCCAGGAAGGCGATCTGCTGGTGATGGCCGCCCCAACGTTCGAAGAGCGTGCCGAGGTTACGCTGCGCGAGGTCACCGTAACCCCCCACGGTCGCCTGGCCGGCCAGCGTCTTCGCGATGTGCCGCAGGGCAAGCACCCCTTTATCGTGGTGATGCTCAAGCGCGACGGCCAAACGATCATCCCCGACGGCAACACCCTAATATACGCCGGCGACGAAGCCGTCATCGCCACGCTCGCGTCGTAGCGGGCAGGAGGTAGCTAATTTGCGACGAAGAGATCAAGCGCCTAGAAAGCCTCATGCCTTCGCTCGCAGATTTGGATTTGCCTGAGGAGTAAAGCACCCCTCCCCCATGTAACCATCCTGTAAATCATAGCGGCGCGCTCCGGTTTTGCTGTGATGCGGTCGCGCCTGACGCTGCACTGTGCTAAAGTATCCCGAACGTTCAAACGACTACGAGGGGGAACTAGAAGATGGCACGTGTGCACAACTTCTCAGCTGGCCCGGCCGCACTGCCTACAAGCGTGCTCGCCGAGATCGCCGACGAGATGATGGACTACCGCGGTTGCGGCATGTCCGTGCTCGAGATGAGCCATCGATCTAGCATGTACCAACAGATCATCGACGACGCCGAGGTAACCCTGCGTCGCCTGCTGAGCATCCCCAACAACTACCGCGTCCTGTTTTTGCAGGGCGGCGCCACGCTGCAGTTTGCGGGCATCCCCATGAACCTCATGCGCCGCGGCCGCGCCGGCTACATCGTGACCGGCAACTTTGCCAACAAGGCATACAAAGAAGCCGACAAGTACGGCGAGGCCGTGCTGCTCGCGAGCTCCGAGGACACCAACTTCGACCGCATCCCCGACATGGCCGACATCAACGCTCGCATTGCCGCCGAGGCCGCGGGCGACGGGCTCGACTACGTTTACATCTGCCAGAACAACACCATCTTTGGCACCATGTACCACGAGCTGCCCGCTTGCGGCGACGTACCGCTGGTCGCAGATGTCTCGAGCTGCTTTCTGTCGCAGCCGCTCGACGTCGAGCGCTACGGGCTCATCTACGCCGGCGCTCAGAAAAACGCCGGCGCCGCGGGCGTGACCGTGGTTATCGTGCGCGACGACCTCATCGCCGACGGCCCCGCCTTTGCGCAGACACCGCAGTACATGGACCTTAAGGCCCAGGCCGCCAAGGGCTCCATGCTCAACACGCCCAACACCTTTGGCATCTACGTGTGCGGCAAGGTGTTCCATTGGGTCGAGGAGACCGGCGGACTTGCCGCCATGGCCGAGCGCAACTGGGCCAAGGCCAACCTGCTCTACGACCTGCTCGAGCACAGCGAGCTGTTCCATGGCACCACGCAGGCCGACAGCCGCTCCATCGCCAATGTCACCTTCCGCACCGGCGACGCCGAACTCGACGCGGCCTTTGTCGCAGGCGCGGCCGAGCACCAGATTCAAAACGTCAAGGGCCATCGCCTGGTGGGCGGCATGCGCGCCAGCGTCTACAACGCCGTAACCATGGAAGACGTGCAGGCACTGGCCTCGTACATGAAGGACTTCGAAACGCAGCGTAGTTTGAGCCCGCGATCTAACTAGCCCGCAACGCGCGGGCCGACCAGCCACTTCAAACCACCTGTTTAAACCAAACCTGCTAAGGAGTTTTTCATGCGCAAGATTAAGACCATCGACGACATCACCAAGGACGGCAAAGTCGAGTTTGGCGAGGGCTACGAATTTGTGAGCACCGCCGAGGAGGCCGACGCCATCCTGATGCGCTCGACTGACCTGCACGGCTACGAGCTGCCCGAGGGCATCCGCGCCATCGCCCGCTGCGGCGCCGGCGTCAACAACATCCCCGTCGAGGAGTACGCCAAGAAGGGCGTCGTCGTCTTTAACTCCCCCGGTGCCAACAGCAACGCCGTTAAGGAGCTCGTCCTAGGCATGCTGGTGCTCTCGAGCCGCGGCGTGGTGCAATCGATGAACTGGGTGCGCGACAACGCCGACGACCCCGAGATCCAGGTCGATGCCGAAAAAGCCAAGAAGGCCTTTGTGGGCCGCGAGCTCAAGGGCAAGCGCATCGGCGTCATCGGTCTGGGCAACGTGGGATCCAAGGTCGCCAACGCCTGCGTCGATCTGGGCATGGACGTCTACGGCTACGATCCGTTCATTTCCGTCGAGCACGCATGGGTGCTGAGCCGCGAGGTGCAGCGCGTGGGCACGCTCGAGGACCTCTGCCGCGGCTGCGACTATCTCACCGTGCACGTGCCCAGCAAGGCCGACACCATCGGTATGATCAGCACCGAGCAGATCAACCTGCTGGCCCCGGGCGCCGTGCTGATCAACTACGCACGCGAGACCATCATTGACGAGGACGCCGTTGACGCCGCACTGCGCGAGGGCAAGCTCAGCTGGTTTAGTTGCGACTTTGCCACGCCCAAGACCGTCAATATGCCGAACACGTTTATCACCACGCACTCGGGCGCCGGCACCGGCGAGGCCGAGGCCAACTGCGCCGATATGGCCATCAGCGAGCTCAAGGATTACCTGGAGAACGGTAACATCGCCCACAGCGTCAACTACCCCGCTTGCAGCATGGGCAAGGCGCGCGCTGCAAGCCGCATTGCCTGCCTGCATGCCAACGTGCCCAACATGATCGGCCAGATCACGGCCATCCTGGCCAAGGACAACGCCAACGTGCAGCGTATGACCAACGAGTCTGCCGGCGAGAACGCCTACACCATGTTCGACACCGACGAGCACCTGGACAGCAGCACCATCGAGGCGCTCAAGCAGATTCCGTCGATGTATCGCGTGCGCGTGATTAAATAACGCCGGTGCCAAGCCTGCCAGACAGACCACGAAGCCCATTCGCCCATTACAGTCTGAAATAGGCCATCGATAAATTTCGATGGCGAGCATTCGGCGCATTGCCTACGATACGGGCAA
>NZ_JBDMSK010000042.1:0-3829 GCF_039758815.1 Collinsella aerofaciens
GTTCAAGGCCGTCCAGCTCGCGCTTCGCCGTTATCGCCCCGTGCTTCGCCTTGTCTCTCTCGCCCTCAAGGGTCTCTATCTCGGACTTGAGCGCCCTCGTGGTGCCGACCTGCACCTTGTACGCGTCAAGGCTCCTGTAGCCCTTCGCGCGCAGCTCGTGGCGCATTGGGCGCTCGTACCCGTAGGGCTTCGCGACCTGCTCCCAGAAGTCCTCCTGAAGCCTGCTCATGGTTCCCTGGGCCGTCACCTCCCACTTGCCCTCGGCGTTCTTGCGCCGCTTGTCGGGCGCGAACAGCTCCTTGGCGCACAGGCGATCGTAGCCGTCCTCGCCGTGGATGACCGGGGCGATCCAGATGTGCACGTGCGGGGTGCCCTCGTCCAGATGAATCTGGGCGGCGAGCAAGTTCTCATAGCCGTACCGCGCACCGAACCACTGAACCGACCTGTCAAGAAACTCCTTGGCCGTCTCCTCGTCCGGAAGCGCTTCGTTTGTCGACACGATGAACCCCATCGCGCGAACTTGGTTGTCCCTGATTTTCCTCTTCGTGTTTAGCTCGCCCATACGGCGCTCGATGGCCTGTTCGAGCGGAACGGGACTCTCGTCCCCCGCGCGGCACAGGTACCCGACATGCCGGCCGCTCTGGTCAACATCGTTGGCGTAGGTGTGCGCCCGCCTGTCCAGCTCCTTGCCCACGGCTTCAAGGCTCTCGCATTTGGTCGACTTCATGGCAATCAAGGGTGCTACGGTCATGTCAAACTCCCGAGTTCGAACCACCTAAAGGTGCGTTAGCGACATTTGGTATAGTCACGTTATACCAAGCTACGCTTGGCACGTGCAAGGGCGCCGCCCTTGACCCGCTCGGGCGTTCCCCCCGAGACCCCCCAGCCCTACTCATTCGCGGCGTCGCTCATGAGGTGCGGGCCATCGGCGCAAGCGCCGAATGAGGGGGCAAGCCCCCTCAAACTCCCCCGCTCAACCTGATTTGTCATTTGTCATTTGTCACATTATTTTTCGGACGTAGTTAGCGAAAAATAATGAGCGCGCCCCTCCAAACCACCCCACAAATCACTATCGGTATCGGTATCGGATATCGGATTCCCATGGGCGAGGTCGTAGTACCTCGCCCATGGGAATCCGATATCCAGCCCTCCCGCGCTCGCAGACTTGGGCAAGGAAAGGGTCGATGGAGCAGGTGTGCCCATCGACCCTTATCCCAGTCTGTCTTTTGGCTCGACCGCCGCGTCAATTCCGCAGCCGGTGAACGAGGGCTACGTAGATCCGCTATGCGGAACTACTCCGCCCCCGTAGTCACCGCCTGCTCCATTGACCCGCCTACCGCGCCGCACCAGCTTTTCGCTTCCGCCAGCAGCAGGGCGGCAGCTCCATCCGGCAGCTTCACGCACGGCGTGCGCAGGTACTCGCGTACCTTTGGCCGGCTGGTGCGTCCAAGCATATTGATGAGCGTCTCAACGTCCTCGTTTCTCTCGGCTTTCTCGGCCAGCATGATTCCAATCACGCGAATGTAATCCTTTGTCCCAGATTCACTGTGCCACGCGTGCACCTGCGGCCAGTGCTCCTCAAGCTGCTCCGCAGTCCACTCGCCATCACAAGTCATCTCGATGCGCGTCAGCTGCACCTTGTCCGTATCAAGATGCAGCTCGGCGGCCTTGTCGTAGACCTTGACGTATGCGGGCGTGTTCTTGACCCCCAGATACTCCGTGATGCCATTCGATATGACGGACTTGTACATGCGCCTGTCCTTGCTTAAGCGGCAGTCGTAGCGGCTCACCGGAATGTCGTAGGCAAGGTCAAAGCGCTTGAGCCGAGCCTTGGACACACACGTCCCAAGCGTCTTAAGAAGTCCGTGGAACCTTTTATCGCCAGCAACCTTGTTCGGGTTGAACTCGATAAAGCCCTTGTGCATGTTGACTTTGCAGGACGGTTCCATAAACCCGATGCCGAGCGCGACCGAGCTGCCGCCCAAAGCGAAACTCCACAGCTCATACCACCCGCCCGGCCTGATTTTCGACGTCCAAGCGCTCATCTCGTCGCAGTCTGTGAGCTGCGCTCCCTTGCGGCTCAACCACTCGCCACGGTCACCCTTGAAGGTAAGAGAAAGTCGAACCATATCGACCGACAGCGTATTTTTATTTACACCCCTATAGGGGTTGTAGTAGCTAGGGGAAGTGCACGAAAGTGCATGAAATCCGGCTATTAGACAAGGGCCGGATTTCATGCCGCCGTTCTCGGGGCCATTCTCGTCTTCATCAATTTGTTTACTTTCGCCGCTCATAAAAGAAAACCTCCCGGGTCTCGGGAGGTCACAAACTCGGATATGGTTTGCCAGTTTGCTGTAGTCAGATGCCCGCGTGCTAGAATGGGGCCGTGGTACTACGGTGGCATTTGAGTCGTGACCTCAGTGTCAGCGTCGGGGGGTAGGAGCCCCGTTCGCCTTTGCCGAATTGTACCTCAAACGAACGACCCGCCCGCCTGGCTTAAGGCTGGGCGGGCGTTTTCGTTTCTAGCGGCTCTGACTCCACGACCGCTGCGGCGGTCTATCGTCACGGTTCGCATCCCGCGCCCTAGCAGCCCTCTGGGCTTCCGCAGCACGGGCTTTGGGGCTTCTGTCATCGTCTTCCCCGTAATCGCGCTCCAAGGCCGCCAAATCGCGTTTGAGCGCCCTTGTTGTCATCCGCGCACTTCTCGGCGCGAGCTTTCGGGAGAGGTCCGCAATTGCCACCTCAAGCCGTCCAACCGCTCCTCTGATTCCCTCAACGACCCGCTCAACTCGTCCTCGGAGTCCATCGCATCGAGCAGCGATTTCATCGATGATTCCGCGCTTCTCAAAGCGTCCCGCGTGGTCGAACTGGTCAGCGAGGGAAGCGATGGCTTCCAGCTCCTCAACGTCCTCCTCAAGCCGTCCCGCCGCTTGCCGAACCGACTCCAATCGCCGCTGCTCGCGCTGGAGGTTTTCGCCCACCTCGTTGCGCAGCTCGATTTTCTCGCCGATTTCGCCGTTCAAGCGGTCAAGCTCGGCCATTTTCTCCGCGATTCGGCGGTCGATTTCCGCAGCCTGCGCCCGCTTTTCATCGACCTTGGCGTTCACGGCACCCAATTTGACACTGGACTCAACCCTGAGCTGTTCAAGGCCGTCCAGCTCGCGCTTCGCCGTTATCGCCCCGTGCTTCGCCTTGTCTCTCTCGCCCTCAAGGGTCTCTATCTCGGACTTGAGCGCCCTCGTGGTGCCGACCTGCACCTTGTACGCGTCAAGGCTCCTGTAGCCCTTCGCGCGCAGCTCGTGGCGCATTGGGCGCTCGTACCCGTAGGGCTTCGCGACCTGCTCCCAGAAGTCCTCCTGAAGCCTGCTCATGGTTCCCTGGGCCGTCACCTCCCACTTGCCCTCGGCGTTCTTGCGCCGCTTGTCGGGCGCGAACAGCTCCTTGGCGCACAGGCGATCGTAGCCGTCCTCGCCGTGGATGACCGGGGCGATCCAGATGTGCACGTGCGGGGTGCCCTCGTCCAGATGAATCTGGGCGGCGAGCAAGTTCTCATAGCCGTACCGCGCACCGAACCACTGAACCGACCTGTCAAGAAACTCCTTGGCCGTCTCCTCGTCCGGAAGCGCTTCGTTTGTCGACACGATGAACCCCATCGCGCGAACTTGGTTGTCCCTGATTTTCCTCTTCGTGTTTAGCTCGCCCATACGGCGCTCGATGGCCTGTTCGAGCGGAACGGGACTCTCGTCCCCCGCGCGGCACAGGTACCCGACATGCCGGCCGCTCTGGTCAACATCGTTGGCGTAGGTGTGCGCCCGCCTGTCCAGCTCCT
>NZ_JBDMSK010000043.1:0-3294 GCF_039758815.1 Collinsella aerofaciens
GCCCGTATCGTAGGCAATGCGCCGAATGCTCGCCATCGAAATTTATCGATGGCCTATTTCAGACTGTAATGGGGCGTATATTTGCATCGATGGGGACGACGACACACATACAATGAGCTGTTTCTTGCCGTCCTCATGGATTGGGAGGGCCTTCATGAATCGCGTGTGTGCGAGAGCTCGAGAAATGCTAAAGCCTTTTGGCAAGAAAACCAATACCGCAAAGCGTGTCCTGAGGATTTTTACCGTCCCGCTGGCGGCGTGTGCACTCTTGTTTGGTGCGACGAGTGCGTCGGCCGACCAGACAGTTCCCTTTAGCAACCACACCGTGCAGACGGTGAATCCCACCGGCACTACGGTCAATTTGTTCGACTACTGGGTCGTGAACGGCGACAACGATAAGTCCGTCAACATAAACAACAAAAATGGCAATAACAACACTGGCATCAACAAAGATCACCAGCTCAAGTTCAATGGTGGTGGCGGCACGGGCATTAACAAGTGGACGGGCAGAAGCGTCATTGATGGCTTTGGACGCCTTTCTTTTGTAAAGAACACGCTGGTAAATGGCTATCCGGCGATCAACGCCGGCACCTATACCTCATACGGCACGAAAGGCGATTGCACCGATGAATCGCTGGCCTATCTCTTTAATAACGATAAGCAGAATGGTAAGGCTGTCTACAACGACGTGAAAGGCCTCTTCCAGCTCCAGAATGGCTATTACGTCTACGACTCGTACGGCTCTGACGGTAACTATGCCGTGTATGACCCCACGACCAACTCCTTTGACGTCTACGATAAGGCGGGCGTATATAAGGGCGATGCGAGTAGCGAAACCAATCTGGGCCAGTTCTTCCCCTTTGACTCGGCTGAAAAGGTTTTTGATGAGATGGGCAACAGCCTCTCCCCTAAGCAGATCATTGATGGAAGCACGAACCTTAACCACCACTTTGGCATGTCCATGACCACGGAGTTTGTCCAGCCTAACGGTGGCAAGACCACCAAAGGCGAGGATATGGTCTTTGAGTTCTCGGGTGACGACGACGTCTGGGTGTACATCGATGGCGTACTCGTGGGCGATCTGGGTGGCATTCACGAGAAGGCGACGCTCAAGATCAACTTCGCCACCGGCGACGTGCATGTCGGCCATGTCGACAACGCAAATGATCCCGAAAAGACCATTCAAGACACCACCATCAGGGCGATGTACGAAGCCGCCGGTGCGGATGTCTCCAACTTTTCCATTAACTCCCCTAACACCTTCAGCGACAGCACCAAGCACACACTGAGCTTCTTCTATCTGGAGCGCGGCGCGGGCGCATCGAACATGAAACTTAAGTTCAACCTCACCACCCTGCCGTCGTCCGAGGTCGCGAAGGTCGACCAAAACGGCGAGGCAGTCCAGGGTGCCGAGTTTGCTCTGTATCAGTCGGATGCCAACTGGAAGGCGCAGGGCGATCCCATCGCTCAGGGCACGACGGACGATAAGGGCCAGCTGGTGTTTCTGAAGTCGGACGGCTCCGTCCTTTCATTTGATAACCAGCATGCCGACGGGCACGACTACTTTGTACTCAAAGAGACAGGCCTGCCCGAGGGGTACCGCTCGAGCCTGACCTCGTCGACCACCGCAACGCCAGGCGAGCTGCACCTGCAGTACAAGCAAGCTGCGGCGAGTGGCTCGGGTGGTGTGGTGGTTGCACCGCAAACGACGGTCACCATGGCCGACGGCACAACGCAATGGACGGGCAGCCGCATGTGGCTGAACGGTGGCTATCTGGCTGCCAAGGAGACCATTTCTCTTAATAAAGAAACAAAAGACAATAAGAATAACCCCATTAGCTCGGGCACGACCTTTGCCGTCGTGCTCAAGCTCACCGGTGCGGGCGAGGAACACACAAGCGAAGACGCGCGGACGCCGGTCACGGGCAACCCGCTCGATGGCTATAAGCTGTGCTCCAAACACGGCATTGAGGGCGCGGTCGAGGCTGCTAAATCGGCGGACACGAGCGTCTTTGGCGTCAACACCAAGGGCGACTATGTGGTGACGGTCAGGTCGCTGCCCGGCGATATCGAAAAGTACGCCGCCATGTTGGAAGATAAGTCCCAGTCCGAATATACCGTGGCGGTGTATCACACCACTGCATCGTCTCTGGCGGGGGCAACCATCGGCAACACCTCTATGGTCAAATATCAAACGATAAACAGGCAGTTCTCTACGGTGATCCACCTCACCAACGTCCAGAATCGTCTGTTTGTGCAGAAGGTCGACGACCTGGGCAAGCCCGTGAACGGCGCGACGTTTCAGCTGTACCAGGCCAAGGACGTTACTGGCAATAGCCCCAGCACGTATGCCATCAAGCCCGGTGCCGAGCCGTATGACACCGTGAAGGCAAATGGCATGACCTATCCGTATGACATTGAGGGTGCTGCATGCTTCCCGCTCGATTCGAATAATCATGCGCCCCTTATCAAGGGCACGTACTACTTGCGTGAGTCTGCAAGCCCGGATGGCCATGAGATTAACAACACCATCACCAAGGTAATCGTGGACGATTCGGGTGTGTATGTGGACGCCGGCAAGAAAGGCGACGGTGTGCTCAGCATGAGCGGCCCGGGTTCGCTGATTGCTTCCCTGGCGCAGTTTGGCTCTCCCGATTCCATCGACAACACGCTTACGCACATTAAGGGCAAGCTGCAGAGTGCGGCCGTTGACGCCAACGGAAGCCTGACATGGGGCCCGACAAGTCCTACGGACAACTGGATGCATATGCGCTATGACAAGACGACGCAAGGTGCCAAGACCGTCCTGCGCTATGTCGAGGACGGTGGCAAGCGCGACAACAAGCTGGCTACTATCTATGCGGACACGGGCGTAAACCGCATGGCTCTTTATCAAGAAAACGATTCAGCATATATAGACGATGCCTCCAAGACCCGTACTGACTTGGGCACGCTCCAGCTCAACCATCTCTTTACCACGGCAACGGGTGTGCAGTATACCGATCGTCGCGTGGCACGCCTGCAAGTGACTAAGACCGTGACAGCAGATGATGGTCTTACTGCACCCACTAAGGATGCGAATGATAAGGATCTGACGTTTACGTTTAAGTTCACCCTGCCGGGGTCCCAGGAGGGCTACGAGGCGCATGTGTTCGATGCGAGCGGCAACGCTGTGGGCAATTCCTTTAAGCTTAGGAACGGCGACACCCATTCCATTAGGCTCTGTTAGACCAGGATTGACATACATGTGTCCCCACGGTGCCATATCGTTAGCCCCGTAGACCGCGACGGATG
>NZ_JBDMSK010000044.1:0-3198 GCF_039758815.1 Collinsella aerofaciens
GACCCAGACCGCGCCAAGGAGCTGCTGGAGACGGGGCCGCGCGAGTACGACAGGCTGCCCGACGGTCGTCCGTACGATGGGCGTCCGTGGTGGCAAGCGTAAAAAACGGGGAGGGTCAAAACCCTCCCCGTTGCGTCAGCAGTGTCGACCAGCCTACCTGCGAGTTCTGTAGACCCTGCTTCGGTGGTCAACATCGACAACAAGGATGACGAGAACATCATCCTCGATATCGACAACTATCCGATAGTCGCCGACCCGATAGCGCCAGAGACCTGACTTGTTCTCGGTCAATCCCTTTCCCATGCTTCTCGGGTCTTCGAGCTGTGAAATCTCATGAAGTTTCGCCACGATCCTCTTGGCGATCTGCTTGTCCAGCTTCTTCATCGAACGCTGGACGTCCTTGTCGATCTCAATCCGCCAAGCCAAGGCTTTCCTCCAGCTCGTCGAGCGTCACGGTCTCAAGCCTGCCGGCCCTATAATCCTCGACCTTCTTCATTAAGCCGTATTCGTACTCAAGCCTGTCAATCTCGGCAGCGAGTGCTTCTGTCATGTAGAAAGTCTTCGTGCGTCCCGTTGATTTCGCCAAACGGTCGTACCTGATTGCCAAGTCCTCGGGCATCCTCAATGCCGCGGTAGCAGTTGCCACGGTGCACCTCCCAATCATCTGTATAACACGTTATACATTCTAGCACACCATTCGCCGTATAGGTGTAAAACACGTTATACAGATGGCCGCAGGGGTGTGCAATAAATATATTGATAATATACGTCCTGTAAAGGCGGAGCCTTAGCCCTCGGGGGCGGGTCATGATCACGGGTTTCGCAGCCCGATTTTTTTTGTCGCGGGGGTGTACAATTACTTCATTGATAATATACGTCCTGTAAAGGCAGGGCCTTACCCCTCGGGGGCGGGCCATGATCGCGGGTTTCGCAGCCCGATTTTTTTTGTCGCGGGGGTGTACAATTACTTCATTGATAATATACGTCCTGTAAAGGCAGGGCCTTACCCCTCGGGGGCGGCTGGTATCTGGGGTGGTGTTCAGTGGCAGATCGTAGGAAGAAACCGGAGCATGATGACGCCTGGTGGGCAGATCAGCGTCATGCCTACATCGAGAAGAACGACATCCTTCTGTCCGACTATCCGTCCTGGGAATGGGTCAGCCCGTACGATTTTTGGAGGACCATCTTCCCCGAGGGCTTTCTGCAGCCCCGCGGCGAGGAGGTCCCGTGGCACGAGAAGGGCGGCGGTCATCCCAACGGCATCGCCATCCAGATCACCAACAGGACCAAGACGGTCAAGACCAAGACGGGCCGCAAGCGCGACGTCCCCGTGGTCGAGCGGTTTACGTTGACCGACGACCTGGACGGCGTGATGGAGCGCGTTGTCGACTCGAACAGGAAGAACGAGTCCGTCTTCTGCGCGCCCGTGTCGTATTTTGGCAAGAGCCGCGTCGCCGAGAACGCCCGGTTCCTGCACGCGTTCGCGATCGACCTCGACGGCGTCGGCGTACAGGAGCTGAAGAACATGCTGAAGCAGTTCCGAAACGGCCGTGACCCGAAGTTCGCCGCGGACAAATGGGTGTCCCTCCCCCAGCCGACCTTCCTCGTGAACTCGGGTACGGGCTTCCACCTCTACTACGTCCTCGACCAGCCGATCCCGCTGATCCCGCGCATCGTGCCGTTCGTGCAGGAGATCAAGGCGATGCTCACTGACTACATTTGGCGCGATACCGTCTCGACGCTCGAGGACGTCCAGCACCAGGGCATCTACCAGCCCTTCAGGATGCCCGGCACTCCCACGAAGCTCAATGGCAAGGCCGCGGGATCGAAGATTAAGGACAAGTACGAGGCCGTGGCGTTCGTCCACAACGGCGAGGACGGGAAACCCTGGCGATGCAGCCTCGACTACCTGCTGGGATACGCCGGGGTCCGCGGCGGCAAGGACCGCGCCGAGCTCATCGAGCTCATGCGCACCGCCGGGCGTACGCCCATCGAGCGCGCCAAGAAGCTCTGGCCGGAGTGGTACCAGGCGCGCATCGTCGAGGGCAAGGCCCCCGGCCGCTGGACCTGCAAGCGCGACCTGTACGACTGGTGGCTCGGCGAGGTCAAGACGAAGGCCACCGACCACCACCGCTACTGGTGTCTGAACGTGCTCGCGGCGTACGCAAAGAAGTGCGGTATCCCGTACGAGGAGCTCGAGGCCGATGCGCTCGCGCTCGTGCCGACGCTCGAGGACCTGACCGAGCGCGAGGACAACCACTTTACCGAGGAACACGCGCTCGCGGCCATCGAGGCGTACTACGACCCCATCATCCACAAGCTCACCCGCGACCGCATAGAGCGGCGTACGGCCATCGAGCTGCCGAAAAACAAGAGGAACGGGCGTCCGCAGAAACAGCATGTTGAAGTTATGAATGCTGTCCGCGAAATCGACCATCCGAACGGCAGCTGGCGCAATAAGGATGGGGCTCCGACGAAGGCCGACCTCGTCCGCGAATACGCCGCGGCGCACCCCGACGCCAGCCACAGCGCCATCGCCCGAGAGCTGGGCATCTCGCGCACGACCGTCATCAAATGGCTGCACGATGCGCCGGAGGAAGTTGCCGAGACGGAAAGGCCGAATGGCTCGTGCGACTCAGCGATGGTCGAATTCAGGGACGCCATCCGCACCTGTTTCGAGTTCGCTGCCGTCGACGGAACCTTGGTGCTCCCCATAGAAAGAGCTCCATCGGAACGGGAAAAACGGGAACGGGAAACGGTAAAATCATCGGGAACCACCGGGAAAATCCCCGATGGTTCCCGGGAACCGTTCCCGATTGACGATAGGTTGACCAATGGGCATAACTAAGCGTGAAATAGCTGCTGAGCTGGGAGTTTCCAAGCGAACAATAGCTAACTACATCGGGAAACTGGGACTGGGAAACCACGTTTCCCGAAACGGGAACACCGACATCCTCGATGACTTCGCCGCGGCGGCTATCGCCGACGCGCTGAAGAACCCCGAGAAACCGTCCCGCCCGTCATCGGTCGAGCGAGCCGCGGCCTCCCTGGCTGACTCCCTGGCCGCCCAGCTGGAAATCGAGCGGTCCCGCAACGCCGAGCTGATGGAGGCGCTTGCGGTCGAGCGCGACCGCGCCGCCCGCGCCGAGGCCGAGGCCAAGGCGCAGCTCGCCGAGGCCAACGCAAGGGTCGCGGAGC
>NZ_JBDMSK010000045.1:0-2581 GCF_039758815.1 Collinsella aerofaciens
GTCCTGCACTGCGTGCGGTCTTGGCAGACGGCCCTACGCCCGACACCGAAGCCGTTCGCCTGAGACGGCTCACGTCTACGTGGTCGGGCTGCGCGGTCGCTGCACTCCCTTGCGCTCCGCGCCGTGGGGCACCGTTCGCCGACCGCGGCTCACGGCGCACCGCGCCGCTGCGCGGGGCGCATCTGCGCCCCTTGCCTGAAAGGAACTCGCATGGCCATCTTCCATCTGAACTACCGCGGCTGCTCGCCCGCCACCGGGGCGGGCGCGGTCAGGAAGGCCGCATACCAGTCGGGCCAGGCGCTTGTGGAAGAGCGGTCGGGGCAGCTCTGCGACTATGCCAGGAAGGAGCGCGTCGTCGAGGAGGGTCTGTCTCTCCCCGGTGGCGTGCCGCCCATCGGGCGCGGCGAGCTCTGGAACGGGGCCGAGCGGGCATGGGCCGAGGGCGGCGGCGGCAACGAGCTCGTCGCGCTGCGCTATGAGTTTGCGTTGCCGATCGAGCTCGATGCCGCCGGCCGCCGCGCCTGCGTGCGCGACTTCTGCGGGATGTTCCCCGCGAAGGCGTGCGACTGGGCGATACATGACGACGGCCGCGGCGGGAACCCCCACGCTCACGTACTCGTCTCCGCGCTCGACATTAGCGCTCAGGGCTTCATCCAGAGGACCAAGGCCGAGAAGGGGCAGTGCTGGTACCTGTGCCAGGATGCACATGGGCGGCAGGCACCCATTCGCGCAACCGATTGGAAGGCAGCCAAGGCAGATGGCTGGGAGAAGATATATAACTTCAAGGATGGCCGCCGCCTGACCATGAAGCAGGCGAAGGCCGAGGGCCTGGGCACGAAGGACCGCACGAGTAAGAGGCCAGTGCAGATGCACCGTATCTCGGGTCAGGCCGCGCGCGACGTCGGTAGTGCCGAACTCACGGCCGTCCGCGCGGCCTGGGCAGAGATCGCCAACAGGCACCTCGCGGCACACGCCGCCGCAACGGGAACCACGGCACAGATTATCGACCATCGCAGCAATAAAGATAGAGGGCTGGATGAGCAGCCGACCGTGCATGAGGGCGGCACCGGGCTAATCGGGCACGCCGATCGCGTCAAGCTGAATAAAGAGATACGCGACCGCAACGCCCGCCTGCGGGTCCTTCGCGCAGAGCTACAGCAGGAGGGCGCCGCCCTCGAGCAGCTGCAACGGGAAGTCGCGGAGCTCGAGCGTCAGCGCGGCCGCATCGAGAAGGCCAAGCGCGGTCGTGCCCAGGGCAGGCACAGGGGCGCGCTGGCCAAGCGCCGCCGCGTGGCCATGGCCACCGCCGCCGCGGCCGCCGATGCCCAGCGCCGCGTGGCCATGGCCACCGCGGATCAGGTCGATACCCGCGCGGAGATGATCGCTCAGCTCGACGAGCAAATTGCCGCGCTTGACCTCAAGATTCGCCAGCTGCAGGGCGGCAACAGCGCTGCGATGCTGTCCGGCCCCCTGCTCAAGGCCGCGGGGCTCGGCATCGAGCGCCGCAAGCTCGCTGACGAGCGGGCGAGGCTCGCGGGCGAGGACCCCGCGCCTCGCAAGCCCGAGCCGCCGCAGGCCGAACAGAAACGCCCCCGCGGCCACAAGCCCAAGCACTAGCCGCCGGACGGTAGCTTCAGCTACCTTGGCGGCGGCTTTGGCCACGGCCGCCCGCCGCGGCATCCCGACCGTTCGCGGCTGCCGGCGAAAAAAATATTTTGGAGGGGTCGCGCGTGTAAATATACGCGTGCATGTGCGCCTGCGCGATGGCACGTCTGACCTGCGATAACTAGACTTTTTCGGACTTTTTCGGAGCCGTACGCTTAGGCTGCGCCACGGACGGTGGCGCAGGGTTCACGGCAAGGAGGTTGTCATGGTCAGGGTTCGTCTTGAGGGCATGACCGACGAGGTTCAGCGCATCGCCGACGCGATGCAGGCGGCGGGGTGCGTTCTGGAGCGCTCCCGCGAGTACCCGAACTGCGGCGAGAGCAGGTATGTCCGTGTCTATCTCGACTGCGATCTACCCAAGGAGGTGAGCCTCCATGATTGAGATTGACGGCGTCGAGCTGCGCACCGCGGCACAGTGGGAGAAGAAGCACCGCCATGTCAAGAAAGGCCAGCTCGGAAAAGGCGTGGAGCGCACTTGGCGCTCCCCGAACGGAAACACGACCGCGATGTTCTACAACATCGAGCAGACGCGTCCCTGGGCGAAAAAGGACGTCGAGGCGGTCAACCGCCGCCGCCGCGCCGACGCCAAGGCGAAGCGCGAGGCCGAGGAGCGCGAGCGCAGCGAGGGTGCCGCCCGCGCGGAACAGCATCGCAAAGACCTTCTCGATTGTTGGGGGGCTCACATCGACGAGGAAACCTTGCAGGAGGGCCGCCGCGACCACACCGCCTACCAGTGGTGCGATCTCGGCTTCGTCCCAATCGCCGAGGCTCGGTGGCGGCTTACCCGATACGGAGGCAATTCCGCATGGTATTACTGCTCTCCCTGGGATGTGCGCTATGACCCAGACCGCGCCAAGGAGCTGCTGGAGACGGGGCCGCGCGAGTACGACAGGCTGCCCGACGGTCGTCCGTACGA
>NZ_JBDMSK010000046.1:0-2177 GCF_039758815.1 Collinsella aerofaciens
CCTCGCAGTATCCGGTTCTCAAGGTGCACGCTTAGCGGCTCATCCGGTTCGACCGGGCCGCGCGGCAAGGAGATATATTGCCAGACCGGAGGGCCCCCGGGGGCGGGAATCTGGGCGTACACATTTCCTACACATATAAGTACTCTCGGCTGGCTGGTTAAAAACAGGAGGGGACCTCGCTTCCGAGATCCCCTCTTTCGCCTATCTATAGCAATAGACTCTTAAATACCTTATGCCAGCAGCTTGCGACCGGACTCCTCGATCGCGTCAAGTGCTGCATCTGCCTCGGCGGCATCCGCGCCCTTAGCGAAGATGTACAGCTTGATCTTGGGCTCGGTGCCGGAAGGACGAACAATACCCTTGTTGCCACCCTCAAGATCGAACTCAATGACGTTAGCCTTCGGCAGGCCGTTCACGCAGGTGTTGTAATCCACGACGGCCTCAATCTTGGAACCGGCGAGCTCCGCGGGCGGGTTCTCGCGCAGACCGGCCATGATGCCGGCCATCTTTGCCGCACCCTCAGCGCCCGGATAGCTCAGCGAAATCGTCTTGTTGTGATAGTAGCCATACTTCTCGTACAGCTCGTGCATCGCATCGGCAAGGTTCTTGCCCTGGAGCTTGTAATACTGTGCCATCTGGCAAATCAGAAGCGAAGTGCTCACGGCGTCCTTGTCGCGCACGTGGTCGCCGGCCAGATAGCCGTAGCTCTCCTCGAAACCGAAGATAAAGCGATCGACCTCGCCAGCATCGGAAAGCGAGGTAATGATGTCACCGATGTACTTGAAGCCCGTCAGGCAGCGACGGAGCTCAAAGCCGTACTCGTCGGCCAGTGCGTCAACCATAGCGGAAGAAACGATAGTAGTAACGGCAACCTTCTTGGTGAGATCCTCGCCGCGGGCGGCACGTGTCTTGCAAATATAGTCGAGCAGCAGGACGCCCATCTCGTTACCAGTCAGCAGCAGGTAGTCATCACCATTCTTGACGGCAACGCCAACACGGTCGGCGTCGGGATCGGTTGCAAGCAGCAGATCAGGGTGAACCTGCTCGCAGAGATCGATGCCCTTCTGCATGGCCTGGCGGATCTCGGGGTTAGGATACGGGCAGGTCGGGAAATCGCCGTTAGGCTCCTTCTGCTCGGGAACAACCGTGACATCGGTGATGCCAGCGCGCTCGAGCACCGTCGTGACGGGAATGAGGCCGGTGCCGTTGAGCGGAGTGTAGACGAGCTTAAGCGGTGCGCCGGCAATCTCCTCGGCAGAAAGGTTAGTCACGCCGCGGGCGAGAACGGCGTCATAATAACGCTCGAGGCAGGAGTCATCGATCCAATTAACCAGACCCTGCTCAAGAGCCTCATCAAAGTCCATGGACTTCACGCCGGTAAACGTATCGGTCTCGGCGATAGCCCTAGAAATTGCATCGGCGGCCTCACTGGTGATCTGGCAGCCGTCGGGGCCATAGGCCTTATAGCCGTTATAAGGCGCTGGATTATGACTAGCGGTCATGCAAATGCCACCGGAGCACTTAAGGTCACGGACGGCCCAGGAAAGCGTCGGCACGGGAGAAATCTTAGGATACACGAGAGCAGTCACGCCGTTTGCCGCAAGAATGGCAGCCGTCGTCTTAACGAACAGTTCACCCTTATTGCGGCTATCGCGAGCGATGGCAACCATCGGATGCTCGAAGGTCGCATTGAGGTAGTCAGCGAATCCCTGCGTCGCGCGACCGACCGTATAAATATTCATACGGTTAGTGCCTGCACCGATAGTGCCACGTAGACCGGCGGTACCGAAGGCGAGATCTTGGAAGAAAGCGTCGGTGATGGCGTCTTCGTCACCCTGCTCCTTCATTGTGTTGAGCTCAGCGAGGAGCTCCTCGTCCTTGACATTGGCAATCCAAGTATCAAGCAGCTCATGAACATCTGCCATGTGAGTCCTTCCGTCACAATCAATAAAACAACCCGTATAAAACAGGACAAGCGCATCAGCGCGCTAAAGCAAATATTAGTCCATTGAGAACAGAGAACCGGCCACAGAACGGTGAACGTTTATATTCACCGGTGGATGATTGGATTGATTAAATTGCTTAGAGAATGTCATCTGTAACGCAAAAAAGGGGGAGGCCGCGAGGCCTCCCCCTTTTTCAAGTCGATTGACGGCTCGGTGCCGTCCACCGGTCAG
>NZ_JBDMSK010000047.1:0-1571 GCF_039758815.1 Collinsella aerofaciens
AAACCGACGCTCCTATAAGTTGTCAAGAGGCAGTTTGCGGGAGCGCTCTCTCCAATTCGCACAGGAGCTCGTAATACCTCCTCTCCAGTTTCGTCGACCGTCGTTTCCCCCGTTCCAAGTGCCCGAGTGTGGCTGCGGACAGGCCGAGCTCCGCGGCGGCTTTCTTCTGAGTCACCCGCATCGCCTTGCGCATCCTCGCGAGCTCGGGGCCTTCCGGCGCGGCGCCGTCGGGGTTCGGGTCCATGAGCACGTGGTACACCTCCCGCGCTATGTAGCGCTTCAGGCAGCGGACCGCCTCCCGCCGGGACTTCCCCTCGGAGGTCCGCCTCGCCACGTACCTCCTCGTCCTCTCGTCGTACGCCATGCGCTTGATCGCGATCTCGTAGAGCGCCCAGTTCGCCTGCCGGTTGCCGCCGCGGTTGAGCCTGTGCCGGTCCGTCTTCCCGCTCGACGCGGGGATCGGGGAGGCGCCGCACATCATCGAGAACGCCGCCTCGCCCTTCAGCCTGCCGGGGTTGTCGCCGGCGGCCACGACCAGGGCGGCGGCGGTCGTGGTGCCGCAGCCCTCGACGCCGAGCAGCGCGGGCGCGTTCGCCTCCAGCAGCGCGCGGATGCGCTCGTCGAGGGACTCGACCTGGCTGCGGGCCTCCTTCCAGACCGCCGCGACGGACCGCAGCGAGGCCAGCACGCTCTCCTCGAGCGCGTCGCCCGCCTTCCTCCCGCGCGCGAGCAGCGGCATGAGGTCCTTCGGCCGCTCGCGGCCCCTGAACCGCTCCCTCAGGGCGCTCGGGGCCGTCGTGAGCATCGACTTCGCGCAGGCCACGCAGGACGTGGACGTCGCGACGGCCAGCCTGCGCGCGACGTAGAGCTGGCGCACCGCCTCGACCCAGCCGTCCTGCGACTTCGGCACGGAGCAGCCCCTCCCGGACGCCGCCTTGCGCGCCGCGCGCTCGGCGTCCAGCGGGTCGCTCTTCCCCTCGCCGGGCCTCACCTTGTCCCTCTTGGGCCTGAGCACCTCGACGACGTTGTACCCGAGCTCCACGAGCCTCCTCGTCAGCCCGGCCCCGTACGATGCCGTGCCCTCGACGCCGACGACCATGCAGCTCCCCGGGTCGCCTATCGCCTCCGCCAGCCTGTCGTAGCCCTCGGGGTCGGCCCCGAAGCTCCCGCTCCAGATCTTCCTCCCGAGGCCGTCGAGCAGGCACAGAACATGCACGTCCTTGTGCGTGTCGACGCCCGCGATGACCGTTTCGCCTTCCATTTTCGCTCCCCTCGGTCTGCCGCCTGCTCCGCGCCCGGGTCTCCCAGACATTGCACTGACGGGAGCGCTACAATCCAATTGGCTTGTCCGATTGTCCGCGCTCATGCTCCTATTAGGTCATGGCAGGACTCCGGGACGCGGATGCCGGGGCGAGACAGGTCGGATTTGAGGACGGCCGAAGAGGCGTCAGCAGGTCAGTGGGTCATCGTCCCGGCATTCAGCATCAGGGTAGCGCTGCGACGCGGAAATCGCGCGCCGTTGCCGCGCCCCGCAGTGCCCGCTTCCCCCGAGAACAATTATCAGTGCAGGT
>NZ_JBDMSK010000048.1:0-1550 GCF_039758815.1 Collinsella aerofaciens
TTTGGGACGTGTCTCTATAGTTTTGTCAACCGCGTGCTTCGCGCCATTTCGGCATGACGCATCCGGGCGCCTGGCGCCCCCGCTTGGTTTCCTCTTCGGTTGATCCCGCCGCCCGCTAGGCCGCGTACGGGACGGCGTCGCGCATGATCGCATATATGACCTTGAGCCTCTTCCTCGCGACCGCCTTCAGCGCCTTGCTGTGCCTCATCCCCCTCGCCCTGCACTCCCCGTAGTACCTCCCGAACCTGTTGTCCGTGCCGATGAGGGAGTTGCAGCTGAATATGAGCAGGTTCTTGAGCTGCCTGTTCCCGCCGTGCTGAGGCGACGTCGACCTGATGCTGCTCCCGGAGCGCCTGTCTGACGGCGCCACGCCGCAATAGCTCGCGAGCTCGTCGTGCCCCCTGAAGGCGGATATGTCGATCGACGTCACCAGCGCCGCGGCGGTCTTGGGGCCGATCCCGGGCACCGTGAGGAGGCACTCGTAGACCTCGTCGCCCGCCAGTGAGTCGGCCACGAGCGAGTCGAGCTCCTCGATGTCGGCGTCGAGGGAGGCTATCTCCCGGGCGAGCATCCGGACCGCGACGTCCTCGCCGGCCGGGAGCCGCCTTCCCGAGCGCGACGAGGCCAGCAGCGCCTCCCAGAGCCTCCTGGCCCCCGCCGCGGGGGCGCCCGCGCGCCTGGCTGCGTTCGAGAAACTGCGCCAGCCGGCGGCCGAGCACCCGGCGGCCCCGCCGAACTCGGCCAGCATCGACACCTGCCAGCGGCTCGACGGGTCGACCGCGCCCTCGAGCGCGGGGTCGGCCTCGAGCAGGGTCGCGCGCAGCCTGTTCTTCGCGCGGGTCCTGGCGGACGACGCGAACTCGCGCTGCGACGACAGGATCCGCAGCGAGGCGGCCCCCTCGGGCTCCTCGGGCGCCGGCCTGAGGGCGCGGGGCACGCCGAGCGCGGTGCGCGCGATCACCTCGGCGTCGATGGCGTCGGTCTTCGCGATGCCGGGGAGCATCCCGCGGGCCTGCTTCTCGGCATATCCGGGCAGGTAGGCGCAGGGGTTCCCGTGCGCATGGGCGCGCGCGAGGACCAGCGCGCCGATGTTTCGCTTCTGGTCGACGACGACCAGCGCGCCGGAGCCGGCCCGCTCGAGCAGCCGGTCGATGTCGTCGGGCCTGTTTGCCAGCTCGGCCCTGAAGGCGACGCCTCCTCCCGCATCGAGCGCGCACGCGCTGTGCGAGCTCTTCCCGACGTCGATCCCCAGGTAGGCCACGGGCGTCTCTGCTGCAGGCATGGTGTATCCTCTCCCTTGAGCCGGCCGTTAGCCGCGGAAGCGACACCCACATTACCCGGCCGTGGCCCGGTCCGGGCCCGGCACATCTCTATCAGTCGTTCCCCGCGGCCCCTCCCGCCCCGGCGGCAACACGTCCCGGGCCCTCTACGGGGCAGGGGCTGACGGCCGTCCGGGGCGGTCGGCCAGCGACCACCGGTACGGCTCAATCGTATAGCCGTGCAACGGAAAAGAGCCGCCCTTTCGGACAACTCAAACTGTAATGGGGCTA
>NZ_JBDMSK010000049.1:0-1546 GCF_039758815.1 Collinsella aerofaciens
CCCATTACAGTCTGAAATAGGCCATCGATAAATTTCGATGGCGAGCATTCGGCGCATTGCCTACGATACGGGCAAGCCCCGAGGGGCCGCCGATCGGGCGCCTCCGGATGGCCGTCTGCCCCTGCCCCGTAGAGGGCCCGGGGGGTGTTGCCACCGGGGGCGCTCGCCGCTCCGGACGACTGATAGGAAACTGCCGGGCGCAAGCGCCACGGCCAGGTAATGTGGGTGTCGCGGGGAGGGGTTCCGATCGGCCTACCGATTGGAGGATACCACCGTGGCACCAATTAGAATGCCGGAAGCCGTCATCGGGCTCGATGTCGGGAAATCGTCCCACTGGGCATGCGTCGCGACTCGAGATGGCGAGGTGCTGTTGAGCGCCCCCGTCGCGAACAGGGAGGACGACCTGGACTCGCTGTTCGGCCGCTTCCCCGATGCGCTCGTGGTCGTCGACCAGTCGCGCAACATAGGCGCCCTCGCGCTCGCCCGCGCCAGGGCGGCCGGGATGTCGGCGGCGTACCTGCCGGGACTCGCGGCGCACGGGGCCGCCAGGCTCTTCGCCGGCGACGCCAAGACCGACGAGCGAGACGCGATGGTCATCGCGAAGACGGCGCTTGGCATCCCCGACGCGCTCCTGCCGGTCGGAGACCCAGGTCCGACGATTGCGGCGGCGAGGGCGCTGGCCGCCCAGAGGAACTTCTTGACCTGCGAGAACACTAGGAATAAGAACCGGCTGCGCAGCATCCTGCTGGAATCGTGCCCCGCCTTCGAGGCGCTGGTCGACCTGTCCGACGGGCCCCAGCTGAGGCTCATGGCATCCCTCGGCGGGGCCTGGTCGGTAGCCGACGCCGGGCCCCGCAGGGCGGCGGCGCTCACGCGTGGGGCGGCGCGCGGTAAGATCGAGGCCCTCGTCCGCTCGACAACCTCCTCGACAAGGCCGGATGCGTCGGTCGTCGCCGCCGAGGACCGGGCGGTGAAACTGCTCGCGCGCAGGATATCCGAGAACTCGGCGGAGATCGAGGCGATCACGGCGGAGATCTCCGCCCTGCTCGAGGGCGACGATACCTACCGATGCCTCCTGACGGTGCCGGGCATCGGGCCCAAAACCGCTTCCGAGCTTGCGATCTCCATCGACATCGAAGACTTCCCCAGTCACGACAGGCTCGCGTCGTACTGCGGCCTGGCGCCGCGCAACCGCCAGTCGGGAACCTCGATCTCCTCGGTGACGGCATCGCGCCAAGGCAACAAGAGGCTGAAGAACCTGCTCATATTCTCATGTAACTGCCTTACCCGGACAGAGGGGAGATGGGGCGACTACTACACCAGGTGCCGGGAGCGGGGCATGTCGCACGGCAAGGCGCTCAAGGCGCTGGCGCGAAAGAGGCTGAAGGTCATCTACGCGGTCATGCGGGACAGGGTGCCTTACGCCGCCTAGCCGAAGCGCACCGAGCAGATTGGAGCCCACCGGCCGAATGGCCTGGCGTCAGCATGCCGCGATTCAGTCGCGCGGGCAGCATTTCCCAGTTGACAAAACTATAGGAACACCCCC
>NZ_JBDMSK010000050.1:0-1506 GCF_039758815.1 Collinsella aerofaciens
GGTAGCGCGCAGAGATGTGGTGTAAGAGGCGGGGCATGCCTCGCCTCTTCCCTTTCTTGAAAGGGAGGGGACACCGCCTAGAATTCGTCGTTGGAGTAATGAAGGTGACGAATGGAAGGAAAGGCGATGCCCCAAGAAGAGAGTGTACTGCGCCTCGACCGCGACGAGGCCCTCGAGGCGGCGAGGCTTTGGCAGGAGTGCGGCGACGCGCGCGAGTTCGCGTGCAGGGTGCTGGGCGGCGTGATGAACGCGCTGATGGACTCCGAGGCCCAGCAGATGTGCGGCGCGGGCCGCAACGAGCGCAGCGACGGCAGGGAGAACAGCCGCAACGGCTACCGCCCCAGGTCGCTCAAGACCGCCGTGGGCGACGTGGAGCTCGAGATACCCAAGCTCAGGCACGGCACCTACTACCCCGAGGGCATGCTCGCGCGATGGTCGCGCGTCGACACCTCGGTGGCCGCCATCGTGCAGGAGATGTACGTGTGCGGCGTGTCCACCCGCAAGGTCGAGCGCGTGGCGTCCAGGCTGGGCATATCCTCGCTGTCGAGCTCGGAGGTCTCGAGCCTCTGCTCCGACCTCGACGCCGAGGTGGCGGAGTTCCGCAGCCGCGACCTTTCGGGCACGCCGTGCTGCTACCTGTGGCTCGACGCCACCTACATGAGCTGCAGGGTCGGCTCGTCGGTCGTCTCGCAGGGCGTCGTGACCGCGATCGGGCTGGGCGCCGACGGGCGCAAGCACTTCCTGGGCTGCGACGTGGTCGACACCGAGAGCGAGGACTCCTGGGCGGCATTCCTCGGCGGGCTGCGCGAGCGCGGGCTGGCCGGCGTTCGCCTCGTGGTCTCCGACAGCCACGCCGGGCTCGTGGCCGCCGTCTCGCGCCTGTTCCAGGGCTGCGCCTGGCAGCGCTGCGTGACGCACCTGCAGCGCAACCTCCAGAGCGCCTGCTCGGGCAGGCCCGAGGACTCCAAGGCGGCCGTCAGGGACCTCGTGCACGCCGCGGTCTACCAGGACGACCCCGACCTCGCGCGCTGCGTGTGGGCCGAGGCGGCGCCCTGGGTGGCGTCGGTGTCCGCCAGGGCCGGCGAGGTCTTCGAGCGGGCCGAGGACTCCGCGCTGGCGTTCACGGCCTTCCCCAGGGCGCACTGGGCCAAGCTCCGCACCAACAACGTCCAGGAGCGCGCCAACCGCGAGATCAAGCGCCGCTACAGGGTCGTGCAGTCCTTCCCCTCGAGGGAGTCGATGCTGCGCCTGACGTGCGCGAGCCTCATGGAGACCGAGGGGCAGTGGTCCCAGCAGCGCGTGTTCTCCGAGGCCTCGGCCGCCGAGGGCTTCGCCGGGCCCGCGGACAGGCCGGCCCCGACAGAGGGGAGGCGCCGCGCGCTCGGGCGGCGCGCCAGGGAGATAGTGGACGAGATAGTCGAGAGGCGCGGCCTCAAGAAGGAGTAACATCGGGACTTGCAGCGACGGACCTCAGGACACTCTTACACCACGTCTGCGCGCGCGACC
>NZ_JBDMSK010000051.1:0-1255 GCF_039758815.1 Collinsella aerofaciens
GCACCCGCCCGGAGCAGGCCCTCTCGGCCGTTTCGTTTTGCGGGGCTGAAAATTTTTAATGCAATGGTGACTTTGCTGATGCTGCCCTGGAGACTGCGCATCTAACTTTGGTCAGCTAGGATTACATTGTCGGGGCCGGGGCGGCCTGGTTAGGTTTGGGAAGTTCGCGAAGCCCACTTCCCAAACCTAACCAGGCCGCCCCGGCCCTCGTGGGATAGATAGGAGGGGGAATAGATGAGCTTTACGAGCGTGGCGTTGCAGATGGTGACGGTCTCTTTGCCGATCCTGTTGGGGTGGTGTATCTCCAAGCTGGGGTTTATGAAGGCCGAGTTTGAGCGCGAGCTTTCGCGTCTTTTGCTGCAGGTGGCGTTGCCGTGCTTGGTGCTTTCGTCGGCATTGGGCGATGATGTGCAGCTGCCGAGCGTTGCCGATACGTTTTCGCTCATGGGTTTGTCTGTCGTCATGTATGTGGTGGCGATCGTTATTGCGTTCGTTGTCACGGCTGCTCTTCGTGTGCCCAAAGGCACTGAATGTTCGTATCGCTTTGCCGTGCTCTTTGGTAATGCCGGCTTTATCGGTTTTCCGGTTGTTCAGGCAGTGCTTGGCAAGCAGGCGTTGCTCTGCGCTTCGATTGCGCTCATCCCTCTCAATATATTTATGTTTACCGTCGGTGTCATGCTCTTTAGTGGCGCACAGGGCGGCCTTAAGAAGCAGCTGCGAAACCTTGCGGCTTGCTGCAAAAATCCCGGCCTTATCGCGAGCCTTGTTGTGCTCGTGATCGTGTTGACGGGATGGACCGATTGGGGCGTGGTGGGCGATTCGATTTCCATCGTGGGTACCATGACCACCCCGGCGGCGCTGCTGCTCATGGGCTCGTCTATCGCCAAGTATCGTCCGCTCGAGATGCTTACCAACTGGCGCGCCTATGTCGCCGTGGCGTTTCGCCTGGTTGTCGTGCCGGTGGCATGTCTTGCCGTCGCGCGCTTGTGGCCCGGCATGACGCCCATGTTTATCGCGACGCTTGTGCTCGAGATGGCAATGCCGGTGGGCAGCAACGGTACGCTGTACTGTCTACAATACGGCAAGGATGCACGCCCCATGATGCAGTGCACGTTTTTGTCGATCATCTGCTCCATTCTGACTATCCCACTCGTAACCACACTGTGCGGGTAGACATTCGGGACGGTCTCGCGCTGGGGCCGCCTCCGGGCGGGTGCCTTCCTCTGAGAAGTGGGCTTCGCGAACTTCTCAGAGG